>JAOZHO010000027.1 GCA_026014875.1 Candidatus Bathyarchaeota archaeon
TTGATGAGGATAGATAGACTGGTTTATAGCTGATTTCTGTGTTAACTTGATTGATAAATAGGTATAATGAGAAGACTAGAGTGCTTAAAATAGAAAAAAACCTAAAATCAATACCCGGTCATATAATTTCTAAACACACTAGCGCGCGCTATTCCCTAAGTTATCACAGGGATCAGATTCTTCTCTATTGTGTTGCAGCAAGACACGAACTATCTCAGAGTCAAATACAGACGAATATTGCTCGTATTCATCAGGCTTGATTACATTAGGATAAGGAATCCTCATAGACTCTAATGCTCTGCTTGCCAGTCGAGACGCCTAACGATCCTTCGACACGATATAAAGAGGATAATTGGTGTTCATGGTGCTAAATTATACCCTCGTCGGTGTCGCTTTGACCATATCTTCCAACAGTTAATACAAAGAGACTTCCCAATCGAATCGATTATTTTTCCACATCCACAGCACACGGTCCCCTCAAGCATCGAGTTAGTCACATCGGGTAAATCTCGTTCTCTCATCCAACTTCCCGCCCTCGCCCACTCATTAGACCAGTCGGGAGTAATAACGGGCGTGAATCCCTCTCTCTCAATCGCATTAATGATCTCTTTCGCTTCCTCTAGCCACCTATATTTGCTAACAGGGTGAAAATCAATAATTAACGCTCTAAGAGAATCTGGAAAATTATCCTCAATATGAAAATTATACTCCCCGCCCTCAACATCAATCTTCACGATAGTGGCATCTTTGATCGCATCAGAGTATTTTACTGCGGGAACAGTAATCGCTTTCTTATTACTGAACGATGAAATGGTGCTATTCGTGACCCCTATACCCGACGAAACGTGTAATGTAGCTTCTTTTCTATCATTTCCAACTATAGCGGCGTTTATCGGCTTGAAATTAGGGAGCTTATACTTGGTTAATATCTGATACGATAAAGGAGTGGGCTCATACGCTGTCACTTTTGTAACAGGAAACCTGGCACAGCGAATACTATACTGTCCCATATACGCTCCAATATCAACTACATTATCAGAATAATGAAGAGGAATGGATTTACACTCCCTCATAGGAGGCATGAACGGCTTTTTCCCATTTTTAGTGACCATAAATAAGCCACCCGGAACATCATTCGACCTAACATGTCTATATTCTAAAAGGGAAGACAATCTCTATCTCTCCTCACTTTCATACCTCAAATGAGTGTGGCTACCTTGTGGCTGATATGGATGCCGATTATTTCTAGTCTTCTCCGTAATCTTCTGCTCCATCAGCATCGCAAACGCCTGAACATCCTCCTCGTCTTTCAAGTGAACCATAATCCTTCAGTAATCGCATTAACACCTCTGGGAGTATCTGATGAAACACCTGATTCTAAGAAAAGAAAGAGTGCAGACGATATTGTAAGCTGGAAAATTAAGGGTCTAAATCCACATAGCACCCTTTTCTTTGCGCGAACTCGTTTCTTATCAACTGCCCAAGTGAAACAAAAAAAGGGGAAGGAGACGGGTGATATCTCCACTGGGAGCGCGCGCCCAGTTAAGCGAGGAGGATCAGGGGTCTTGATGTTCACTGCTTCCAGTGGTCGAGGAGGGGCTTCGCGTCCGGAGGGACAGCTGATCTATAGGTACTGCCCTTCAGCCTCTCCCTGAGCTCGCCCTGCGCCTTTTTCAGCAGCTCGGGGCGGGTCATCAGGTCCAAGGCAGTGGCGGCTATCGTCTTCGCTGCGAATATGAGAGACTTGTGGCCTATGCCCATTCCACCCTGGGCGACGGCGTGCCACGAGTGGCCCGGTGTGCCAAGCGCCCAAGTGGACGTGCCGAACTCGACGGTGGGGGCGTTCCAGCTGACATCGCCGACGTCGGTCGAGCCGGCGCCGACCTCTCCCTCGTTGAGGGGGTCGAGCACGTCCGTGGCGATGTCGACGTCGATGTACCTCTCCCAGCCGGGTATCTTGAACTTCCGGAGGCTGTTCATCTTCTCCTGCCTCGGGATGGTCTCCCCGATCTTCCGGGCGAACTCCAGCTCCTCCTCAGTGTACTCGGGAGCCCCGATCTCCCTCATGTTGGCGACTATCGCCTCGCTCATCACCCTGTTCGGGATGAGGTTGAAGCTGCACTTGACGAACTCCACCTCCATCTCGGTCTCCGTCATCAGAGCCGCCCCCTCCGCGATCTTGACCACCCTCTCATATATGGGCTCCAGCTGGTCCATCTCAGGAGCCCGTACGTAGTAGCTGCTCCGGGCGTAGTCGGGCACCACGTTGGGCTGCCCTCCCCCCGCCTCAATCACGTAGTGGATACGGGCCTTATCGATGACGTGCTCCCGAAGGAAGTTGACCCCCACGTTCATCAGCTCAATCGCGTCCAGCGCGCTCCGCCCCTGCTCCGGGGAGCCGGCTGCGTGGGCCGTCTTTCCATGAAAATGGAATTTGATAGCCTTGCAGGCGTTGCAGCTCATGAGGTCGGCCGTGTTCAGTACGCTTGGGTGGTGGCTGAGGCAGGCGTCGACGCCGTCGAAGATCCCCTCCCTCACCATCCAGACCTTGCCGCTCAGCATCTCCTCAGCAGGGCAGCCGAAGAACCTGACAGTACCCGGGAGGCCCTCCTCCTCCATGGCGTACCTGACCGCCAGAGCCCCACCCAGGCCCGATGTTCCGTGGATGTTGTGGCCGCATCCGTGGCCCGGCGCTCCCTCCTCTATGGGCTCCTTCCAGGGCACGGCCTTCTGGGAGAGGCCAAACAGGGCGTCGAACTCCCCCATGACGCCGATGACGGGGCGCCCGCTGCCCCAGGTGCCCACGAAAGCCGTGGGGATCCCTGCGACCCCCCGCTCCACCCCGAAGCCGTGGCGCTCCAGTTCATCCGCGAGGAGCTCGGAGGACTTGTACTCGATGAAGCCCAGCTCCGCGTAATCCCAGATCTCGTCGCTGATCTCTATGAGCCTGCGAGCGTTCTCGTCGATCCAGCCCCAGGCGAACTGCTTCACACTATCACTCATAACGTTTCAGATGAATATGAAGATCGTGATATTTATAATGTGATGAGGATTCCCGCAGAATGTTAGAATAAAGGTGGTTACTATGCACGCACCTAGGTATTTAAAAAAAGGGGAAAGAGACGGGAGATATCTCCACTTGTGGCAGGGTTCGAATCCCACCGAGCCCGCTTTTCACTCAACCGGGCCACGAGCCACTCGACCATGTTGAAAAAAAGGGGAAAGGAGATGAAGGATATTTCCACCTGTAGTAGGGTTCGAATCCAACTAGTCTGTAGAAATAGCGGCTGGTTTGACCCTGACCTGGTGAATTGTGGATTCGATGGGTGAATAGGATTCGTGCGCAGAATTCGAATGCCATAAAAGCAACCTCCCATCTGAGGAAGGCATGACGCCACCGATATCCATGATCGTCGCAGCGATCCTGGGCCTCGCCCTGGGCTACTCCGGGCGCAGGTGGTGGCTCTCGGGCATTATTACAGGATCCTTGTTGACCCTCTATGGCATGTCTGGAGGCCCCGAGGGCATCATTCTGGTTATCGTGATGTTGACCATATTCTTCCCTCTCTTCTTCTCTATCGGAGGGCTGGCCAGCATGATCGGCCAAATCTTTAGGCATTGGATAGGATCCCGGAGCGGCGCGCGCTCGATCTCGCTGACATAAATTTGCTCGCGCGTGCGCGCGTAAAAAATGAGGGAGAGAGACAGGAGATATCTCCACTGGTCGTGGGTTCGAATCCCACCTCCCGTACCATGTCTCCTGTGACAGTTAATTCTCATCGGCGATCCCTTTGGATTACCCTGATAATGTTAAATTGTTTTCAGGCATCCTCTCTCCATGGATAAATTCACTCTCAAAAAGAAGCTGCTCGACGCCGTGGAGGCCAGGGCAGAGGACATCATCGCCGCCGGGGAATGGATCTGGAGGCACCCCGAGGTGGGCTTCAAGGAGTACAAGACGGCGGAGCACACCGCAGGAATCTTCAGGGGCCTCGGTCTCGAGGCCGAGGAGAAGATCGGTCTAACAGGCGTGCAGACCAAGATCGTGGGGCGGGATGGGCGCCCCAACATTGCGGTGATCGGGGAGCTGGATGCCCTTTTGATCCCCGAGCATCCCGAGGCGGACCCCGAGACGGGGGCGGTTCACTCGTGCGGCCATAACTGCATGATGGCCAACATGATCGGCGTGGCGATGGCCCTCGTGGACTCGGGGGTCATGGAGCATCTCGACGGGTCGGTCACCTGCATGGCTGTCCCGTCGGAGGAGCCCATCGAGATCGAGTGGAAGAGGGCACTCTACCGGGAGGGAAAGCTGTTCTTCCTGGGGGGCAAGCAGGAGTTCATCAAAGGCGGGTACTTCGACGACGTAGACATCACCCTCTCCAACCACATGGCCACGAACGCGGAATGGAAGATCACCGTGAGCGGAGGAGAGGAGCCCACCCCCGGCGGCGTGGGCTTCATGGGGAAGATGATCACCTTCAAGGGAGCCGAGGCCCACAGCGGCGCGGCCCCTTGGAACGGGGTGAACGCGCTGAACGCCGCGAACATCGCCATGTCGGCCATCGACGCGCAGAGGGACACATTCAAGGACTCCGACGCGGTGAGGGTCCACTACTTCATCACCAAGGGGGGAGACGCGGTGAACATCGTGCCCAGCGAGGTCCGCATGGAGATGATGATCAGGGCGGCCACCGTGGACGCCATAAAAGACGCCTCCATGAAGGTGGACCGGGCCCTCAGAGGAGGCGCCATGGCACTGGGCGCAGAGGCCATCATCGAGAACATCCCCGGATACCTCCCCAGCCCCACCCAGGGCAGCCCCGCCCTCTGGAGATGCATGAGGGACAACGCCCTGGAGACCTTCGACGCGTCCGAGGTCATAATCGGGACAGACGACCCCTCCCCCATCAAGGTCCCTCACGGGGCGGTCTCGGACATCAACGATGTCGCCAACATCATGCCCAAGGCCAGCTTCCGCGTCGGCGGAGCCGTCGGAGTCGGCCACAGCAGAAACTACACCATCGAGGACAAGTACAACGCCTACGTGAACCCCACGAAGCTGTACACAGGGATGATCTTCGATCTCCTCTGGGACGGCGCCAAGCTGGCGAGGCAGGTCATAGACGAGTACCGGCCTCAGGTGACCAAGGAGGGGTACATGGATCACTGGAAGGATATCCTCGAAGGTTAGCCGTTACCTTCATAACCCTTTATTCTTGCATAACATGAGAGCAGACACAATGCACGCCCTCATCGTTAAACTATGACTTCTCACTTTCCTGCACCGACCACCGGATAATTATCTTCCTGATGAAGGTGCCCGTCGTGCCACACGCGTCTCTGGCACCCTTCGACTCCATCGATGCAACGTAGGTGCCCTCCTCGTCACTGATCACGGTAATCACGTTGGTCGTCCAGGTGGCCCCGATGCTAGAGTCCCTCCCGTCGTAGACGAAGGCCAGAGTCCTCGCCTCCCCCTCCGCCCCCAGCTTCAGGGAGCTGATCCTAGGCACAGAGTTGAAGCCCTTGAACCTCTCCAGAGAACTATATACGAAGAGCAGAAACCCATCGACCTCCTCCTTCACGAGCCTCACAGGGAGCCTCGCGTCCCAGTATTCCCTGTCTCCGCCCTCCTGATCTCTCAGATCCCACCTCCGGGTGAGAGAGGGAGTCAGGGAAACCGACCGCCCCAGGGCTATCACGGAACCGAAGACCACCGAGGCGACGGCTATACCGAGGGACGCCACGAGCCAGACCGCGGAGACCTTCTGGCTAATGACGGGAGCCCAGTCCAAAGCCTTCATGACCGGGTAGAGCCCCAGGCCCATGAGGTAGCCGATGCTCCCCCCCGCCACCCCCAGAATCGAGGCCTCGGCCACGAAGATCCCGGCGATGTGCCTGGGGTTGAGGCCTATGCTTGAGAGGATGTCTATCTCCCTCTGGCGCTCGAACATCGAGTTCAACATCATCGCAACCACGTTGAGGACCACGATGGCCCAGGGAACCAGGATGGGGAACCCCTTCCCCCCGAGCTGACTACCCATATAAGCGATGTGAGACAGCCCCCCCTCGGAGATCCAGATCCGGTGCTCCCTCGAGAGGGCCATGCTCTTCCCCGTCGTCTCGAGGCCCGTCGCCGTATCGAGTTCAACGTCGATCCTCGAAACCAGGACCTTCGGGATACGCAGGGCCGTGTTGAGGGTGGTTATGACCACCGCGTCCTTATTGCAGGTCCGCACCTCGATGGTGGGGGGATCGGGGTTCACCATGACCTGGTAATCGGGGAGGATCGTCTCACCGTCCATGTCGGCTATCCCCCCTATATCCCCGAAGAAACCCACGATCCTCATGGAGACTCCCCCCACGACCACCTGATCCCCCGCCTCCAGATCCGCGTTGATTCGCAGGTACCTGTGGAGCAGGCATGTACCGTCTTCCCTCAGAGGACCCCCCTCCACGACGGCGTCGTCGATGAGGGGCATCAGGGGCTCCAAATCAGGCTGCACCCCCACCACGCCGAAGATGGGCCACTCCCCGATCCGCCCGTAAGGCCGGAGGCTGGGGGTGTTCTCGGCTAATTTCGCCACGTTGGTGACGCCCTCGTTCCCCCAGGCCCACTCGATCGTCAGGGGTATCACCGGGGAGAACAGCCCTTTCTCGAACTCATTGTTGGGGGTGTAGACGGGATTCCTGACCATGATGCCCTCTACACCGGGCTGATCGCTGCCGTGCCGGGAGAATATCAGCCCGTAGCTGCTTGACACGGACGTGAGGGCCACGAAGCTCATCGTCAGGGCGAGTATCGCGACGAATGTGAACGCCGAGCGCAGCTTCCTCCTCCTGAGGCTTCTGTTCCCCATGGAGAAGACGACCACGATAGACCCCAGGACTGCAAAGCCCCCCTCCGCCACGGTGTCCCCCAAGATGCGGGGGGTCAGGAATAGCAGGAGCAGGGCCGCCGCCAGGGAGGTCGCTCCCATGGATACGTAGCGGCTCGGCTCTACCATGGAGCTCCCGGGGAAGACCAGCCGTAAGAACAGGAACATGACCGCGAAGAGGCTGATGGATGACAGCAGATTAGCGACACTTCCATCGGTGAGCAAAGTCCCCAAGGCCACGGCGGTGAGGGCGACGAAGACGAGAAGCACTCTCAGGGATACGCTTGACTCATAGACCATGGCGTCGAGCCTGCTCCTCACGCTCAGCACCTTCAGGTAGGCCTGCCGAAGCCCCACGTACGAGGCCTCGTATTCATGGTCCTCGATCTTCACATCCAGACCCGATAGGGACTCCTTGGCCTCCATGATGTCGAACCTCTCGGCGGTCACGTAGAAGCCGTCCTCCTCCACCTCAGCCAGCTCCGCCTCCGCCTCCTCCATCAGAGGAGCGATCCGGGTCAGGTCCGAGGCGAGGCTGTATCTTCGGATATCGAGTTCTAATGTCTCCCCCGTTTCGAGCGTGAACCCCTCGCCCTCGACCATCGTGAACTCGTTGAAAGCCTCGACGGTGGCGCTGCTCCGGATCCGCCACCTGCTGGGCCTGTATCTGCTCGGCGGGAACCTCTCGTGCTGATAGGACGAGGAGACCTTCACCGCGAAGGGGGTGCCGAGGGGGACTATGAGCAACGTGGGGGGCAAGCCGAGAAAATAGCTCTGGACGTTCATCCCGGTCCCGTATCTCAGGCTGTACTCCCCGGACTGGATGACCGCCCCAGAGGAGGGATCCACCACCTCCAGAGAGTATCTGTTGACCCTGCTCGTCGACTCCATCGGCTTGAGCTGACCAGTGACCCAGACCGTGGCCGCAGGCTCCAGAGTGAAATCAACACTAACATTCAGATCTTCACCGGTGGCCAGACTTTTCTGGGCGGGAAGGAGATCGTAGCCCCCCGCGTCCGGATCATCATGGAAGACGAAGAGCTGGCAGGAAGACTCCGTGGTGGCCGCCTGCAGTTCGTAGTGACCCTCCGCGTCCGTCTGGGCTTCCCCCTCCATGTAGAACCCCCAGAGGCGAACTGAGGCATCCTGCAGGGGCGTGCCGTCGGGTCTGTAGACGAAGCCCTCGATCAGGATGGAGGCTGACTCCTGTGCCTCGGATAATTTGATGGTCGAGGCCGCGAGGAGCAATGCGATGAGGAGAAACCGATGATATTTAGCCATGCGCTCAGCATACTTTTGGTATTTCGTTATTAAATGAACCCTCCACGGGTAACGCATCATGAATGGGCTATCAGGGCTCCAGCGGGATCGCCTGCACTATCTTTTTCATAACAGTTTTCACGAACGGGGACCGCTTCTCCCGGGGAGGGGCATCGTCCCCCCGGCGGAGGACGACGATGTCCAGGCCGGGGAGTGGAAGGCGTCGAGGATTCGCCTATGTGAATCTGTTCGCTCGTTTGGCTCTACAGATTTTCCCTGACGATGGAGGCGGTTCCCTTGGAGCCGAAGGCCTTTATGAAGACCAGTGCCTCCCCGTAGGACACGGCCTCGATGGCGTCGACGGTCTCTTCGTCCACCCCCTCGATGCGTTTGCGGAACTGCCCTATCGCATGCTTTACGTTCTTCCCGAAGACCTCGTTAGACGCCTTGCCGGGGTTCTTCGGTCCGTACACTTCGAGGGTCCAGTCGTAGATGTCCCTGTACAGCTCCGGTTGATACACCTTGTACATGTCTAGGACGAGGTTCTGCCAGAATGTGGCGACGTTACCTTTTATTATGTCCCCCCTGGGGAAGAAGCTGCTGATGAGCTCACGAGGGGTACCGGTGATACCGTGCTGGGCTATCCTCACATCCATGTTGTTCTCCCTCAAGGCCCTGGCGACCGCCCTCGTCTGGGGTATGTCGATGGACACCTGCTCGATCGTGTTCCCGTGCTCGTCATAGACGTTCCCGTGGGAGGACCCGTTGGCGATGGCCAACACCTGGGGGTTGACGTCGTTCTCGTTCAGGGCTTTAATGAATGTCACTGCCTCATCGGGGGTTGTGACGACCTGCCCCTGGGCGTCCTTCTTGCCTATCTCCCCGACCTCCACCTCGAGCCCGAAAGGCTTCCCCCTCATCCGAGACTCGATGTGCTTGGCGAGCTCCGTGGTCACATCGATGTTCTGGGCCAGCTCCTCCCGGAGGTTCCCGCCCTGATGGTCGAACAGATACGATGCGTCGATGGCGAACGATGTGAATCCGGCTTCGATCTGAGCATCGATGAGCTTCCTCGTCTCGGCGATGTCCTCGGGAGTGCCCTTCTTCAGTGTGATGTGATCGGCGTGGAGCGCCCACACGTCGAACCCGATCTCCTCTGCGGCACCCTTTATCGCCTCGGCGTACTCGCTTGGCACCATGCCCGTGTAGCCTCTGTTGACGTTGCACTCGGACCGGGCGATCTCGAAGATCAAGGCCGAATCCATGTCCTTCGCCGCCCTGAAGATTCCCTCTGCGACGCCAGCTGTGACCCTGGCGTTTGAGGCGAGGATTATCGCATCCTTGTCCCTCAGGCTCTCGAACAGCACATTTCCCGGGATTGGCTCGTTCATACTGATCTCTCCTTGTTGATATCCACGATTAAATCTATCTCCCTCTTACCCCCGATGTAGACGGGGACACGCTGACAGACCCCCTCGGGCTTAATGGACAGCAGGTCTCGATGGCCGTCGCTTGCCGCACCGCCGGCTTGGGAGACTATGAAGCCCATCGGGATCGCCTCGAAGAGCAGCCTCAGCTTGCCCCTCTCGTTGCCGGCGAAGGCGGGATAGGTGAAGACGCCTCCCTTGTGGAGGATCTGGTGGACGTCTGCCACTAATGAGCCGCTGTACCTCAGCTTGTATCCCTCCTCCTCGAGCGTCTCAATGAAGGCTCTGTGGGCTGGAAGGTAGTCCCTCCTCAGGGCGCCGGGGCCATATATCTTCCCATCGGGGAGGGTAACGTTCTCCTTCAGCAGGACGAAGACGCCTTTTTTGTCCATCGCAAACTCGTGGACGCCCTCCTTCAGGCAGTATGTGAGGGTCGTCAGGGGTCCATAGAGGACGTACATCGCGCCCAGCAACTCGTTTCCGGGGCATAGGACGTTCCCCCGGTAGATTCCCACGATGGTCCCGACGGAGAGGTTTACCCCGATGAGTGATGAACCGTCCAGGGGATCGAGGGTCAAGCCAAGATCTGTGGCCGAGTCGGGGAATGTCAGAACATCCGGCTGCTCCTCGGAGGCGAGGTATCGTACCAGCCCTGAATCCCTCAGATCGGAGATCAGCAGCTCATCGGCCCAGACGTCCAAGGCGGACTGCCGCTCACCATAGACGTTGGAGGAATCCGAGGCCCCTTGTCTGGACGCGAAGCCCCCGCTTATGGTCTTGGCAACCTCGCTAATACGGAGTATGACGTTTTTTACATCCTCATCATGCCTGGAGAGATGGGTCTCCAAGTTCATCTGGGATCTCCCTCGAACATGTGGATGAGTTGCTCTCCCGATTTAAGATAATACCGATGTAATCGCCATGGATACACGAATCCGGTCATCCATTGGGCAGTAATTCAAGCAAGGCGAATCATTAATGTCCTTGATTTCCCAGGGATTGCGGCGCGCCAAATGGGTTAATTCAGCCATTATTATGGAGGTTACCCGTCTAGGTGGGCTTCCATCACGATGAAGTCCGACTCGGTGAGGCTGAAGCCGTTCTCGACGAGGGCTTCTTGGAGGTCTGTGGCTGAAGGAGGGAAGTCGCAGTTCAGGCGTGCTGCCCCTCTTTTCACGCCTTGTTTGAGGGCGAAGCCGAGGCATTGGGTCATGTCTCCCCCGAGGACGCCGATGTGGAGCGCCCTCTCGGGC
Organism: Candidatus Bathyarchaeota archaeon; assembly: GCA_026014875.1. Taxonomy (GTDB): domain Archaea; phylum Thermoproteota; class Bathyarchaeia; order TCS64; family TCS64. The sequence goes on from JAOZHO010000027.1 coordinate 10,822, forward strand.
AGGAAACGTGCGCCGACGGTGACCACGCTGCCGCTCGCAGGGTCCTCGTAGACCATCTCCTTCTCGGCGAAGTGGTTGCACAGGGCAGGGGTGATGGGGAAGAAGGTCCTGTTCATCACGAGGAAACCCGTCCACCTCTCCCGGAAGGGCATCAACAGGGCGGTCGCCCTCTCGGGGTCCGAGACGAGCCTGAAGCCTCCCTCCGAAGGAGGAATCTTACCCTGCACGCAGGACAGGGAGGCGCCCCTGTACGTGGCCGCTAGGCGGAACCCGTATAACTCGGCCAGCCCCTTGCTCACGGCGTTCCTGAGGCCGGTGTACATGCGCATCGTGGGCACCCCGCGGCTCCGGGCGAGTTCATAGAACCTCTCATAGAACCGCTTGCCTATGCCGAGGCCCTGGTACTCGGGGATGACCCTGAGGGTCTCCAGCCACGCCGATCCGTCCGGCAATAGGGTGAACTTGCCGCAGGCGACCACCTCCCCGTCGGCCTCGGCGACGCTGAACTCCCCGACCTCGTCAGATGTGAAGAGGGGCCAGACCGCCTCCACGTAGCTCAGGTTGGGGGTGGCTCTGGACTCGACCCGGATAACGCTCTCCAGGTCCTCCTGCCTCGCCTTCCTCAAGACGATCTCCATGTCATCACATTTCACCAAGGGCAACCCGCCTAGTTCGGATGGCCTTAATGACCCATGTCTGGGGCGCCGAAGGAATAAAACTATGGACGCGACCGATTTGGGGGAGCTGCGTGTCCCATCTACTTCTTAAGGCGATATCGTCGAGTCTATGGTCATAGGCGCTCGTTCAGGGGAGAGGGAGGGCAAGAGTGTCTAGGAGACTGATTCATGGCTGAGCAGACTGTGAGGATGAAGACCAACCACTGGTATGGGGACGACCCCATCGAGATCACCTTCCCGGAGGGATGGGACGTGCATACAAGGCTCATGGCGGGCCACGACCTGCCCCCTCTGACCCGGGAGGAGATCAAAGAGAGGATAAGGAGCCCCATAGGGAGCAGGCGCCTCTCGGAGATCGCCGAGGGGAAGGAGTCGGCGGTGATCGTCTTCTCGGACCTGACCCGGGGGGACGACCCCAAGGAGGTGCTCCCCGGCATCCTGGAGGAGCTCCGCCTGGCGGGGATCAAGGGCGACGGAGTCACATTCATCTCGGGGCTCGGGGGCCACGGCACCATGACCCGCCTCGACTGGGCCATGAAGCTGGGGGAGGATATCGTCACGGGTTACCGTGTCTTCAACCACAACGTCTACGACCACTTCGAGGAGATGGGGGTCACCCCCAGGGGCACCCCGGTGGAGATGAACAGGGAGTTCGCCACCGCCGACGTCAAGATCGGCATCGGGGGCATCATCGCCCACAGCTTCGCAGGATTCGGGGGAGGAGCCAAAGGGGTCTTCCCCGGCGTCGCCTCCCTCAGATCCATCGAGGCGAACCACGAGCGCGTGGACGAGGAGAAGGCCCGGGGGAGAGCCGGCTACGGGGTCATGGCGGACAACGTGATACGTTTCGACATGGAGGACGCCGCGAGGATCGCGGGGCTAGACTTCAAGGTGGACATGGTCTACAACGTGGACAGGAGGCCCCTGGGGGTCTTCGCCGGGGACTTTGTGGATGAGCACAGGGCGGGGATCGTGTACGCCAAGGAGGTCCTCACCACGGAGCCCGTGCGGGAGGCGGACATCGTGGTCGCGAACTCGTACCCGGGGGAGATAGGCAAGGCGGCCTGGGCCCCGAAGGCTTCCCTCAGGGAGGGGGGCACCGCGGTCATCATCCACAACTACGTCCAGGGCGCCGTCCACCACAACGTCTACGGTCATTTCGGGAAGGACTATGGGGGGCACCTCAACAGGTACTCGGGGCGGAGTTCTGTGGACTCTCCCTTCCCGAAGGCGGGGAAGGTTATCATAGTGAACAGGTGGCACTCGAAACGGGACATCAACCCGGCCACAACATGGGTGAGGGAGTGGCCCGAGGCCCTGGAGATGCTCAAGGGGGAGCACGGCGCCCACGCGAAGGTGGCGGTCTATCCCTACTGCGCCCTGCAGATGCCCCCTTTCCCCCCCGGGTATTGATCCTCTGGCGAGAACCACCTAGTCTATGATCAGGTCGTCGATGGCCTCCTCCGGCTTCTAGGCGGATATCAGTGATGATACTGCACTGGGTTTCTGGTTCAAATCAAGATGGGGGTTACGGCGCGATAAAGAGTGTCGGGTAGGTTACGTACCATTAACGGAGTGAACTCATGAAACAATCTGCTGCGTGCGTGACCTTCGAACCCATGGTTGAATGTTTTAGCTGTATCGCATGCGGGGGAAAAGGGCCGAGCTTTTTATGAAGCCGATCCTCATGTCCCACGGGTGACTCCTTTGAAGCAGACACGTGGCCCCAGCGACACTGTGTTCGGTGATCTCTGCGGGGTTTTCAGGCTCCTAGAGCTGAGAGGCGAGTACGAATCTTTCATAGTCGACCTCGAATCCGAGCTCGCATTTCTGAGGCATATCGCGGAGTGTAAATTGTGCGGGGAAGAGGCGAAGACGATGGTTAACCGTGAAGGGGGGAATGACAGCTGGTGGAGCAACCTGTTCAGCGGGATGCTTCCAGAGATCCTGGGCGAGGAACAGGCATCGGTTGAACCCTGTCCGCGCCTGGATGACTATGGGGATCTGGAAGCGTTTATCGCTGCAAGAGTCGGCTGGAGGATTCGACGGGTTGAAGGCATCCGAGGGGATGCTGAGATTGAGCTGATGGACCTCAAAGACCGTTTGAACGGCGGATGAACTGTGGGCGCGTCAGGAGGGGACGTGAGGAAGGGCTCAGGCTCCATTAAAGTCGATACGAATAGTCAATTACGCTCATTCTTAGTTAACGAGTCTCCGTCCGAGATGACAGAGGGCTGTGAAAAGTAACCCTGATGCAGGATTCGCAGTGAAACATGAAATATACCGCATTTTTTCGTAATTGTAACCAAGATAAATGGAATAAATAGGCCATACATAAATTAAAATCAACTATATCGCGTTCCGTAAGAACCTATTTACGCTAAACATAAGACGCATAATCGAGAGAAATGTCGACTCAAACCCAGCTATCGAACCCAGAAGACGCCATCCGCGTTCTCCACGTCGACGATGAGCAAAGCCCGCTCGATTTTACAAAGTCGTTCGTCGAGCTTTCCGACAGCAGCATTCACATGGAATCAGTTGCGACGCCTGAAGCAGCCCTGAGGAGACTGGAGGAGGATAATTTCGACTGCATAGTCTCCGATTATCAGATGCCCGGCCTCAACGGCATCGATCTCGCGAGAAGAATCCGAGGGTTCAGCGACATCCCCATCATCATCTACACGGGACGGGGCAGCGAGGAGGTCGCCGAGGCCGCCTTCACCGTGGGCATAGACGACTATATGCGCAAGGAGATCAACCCCAGCCATTACCAGGTGCTGGCGAGGCGGATCAGATCCGCGGTGGAGGAGCGGAGGGCCGTCGATGCGCTGATCCGGTCCGAGGAGAGCTACAGGACCCTGCTGGAGCAGCTCCCGGACCCCGTGACCGTGCGCATCGGGGAAAAAAGGGTCTACGCATCCAAGCATGCGGCGGAGTTCCTTGGCTACGACGACATCTCCGAGCTACTGGTCGAGGGGGGATCGGAGATCATCCCGCCAGAGGATTGGCCGATCATCGTAGACCGGTTGGAGAGGCGGGAGAAGGGCGAAGTACTGCCGAGCATGTATGAGGTAAAGATGCGTAAAGTCGATGGGTCAACGGTTGATGTCGAGGTTCACACGGCCCGTATCGAGTATCAGGGCACGTCCGCCCTCCTAAACATCGCGAGGGACATCACCGAACGCAAGAGGATGGAGGAGGAGCTGCGGGAGTCTGAGGTAAGTGCGAGAGAGGCGAGGGACTATCTGGAGAAACTGATCAACCATGCCAACGCTCCCATCATCGTCTGGGACCCTACGTTCAAGATCACACGGTTCAACCGTGCCTTCGAGCGCCTCACAGGATACACGGCTGACGAGGTCATAGACAGAGAGCTGAGCATCCTCTTCCCCGAAGCGAGCCGAGAAGAGTCACTGAGCAGGATCGACAGCACGTTGAATGGAGTGTACTGGGAGTCGGTGGAGATTCCGATTCTCCGCAAAGATGGGAGTGTCCGAGTGGTGCTCTGTAATTCTGCGAACATCTATGCAGGGGAGGGTGGGGCCGTTGCTGCCACGATAGCTCAGGGACTGGACATCACCGAGCGGAAACGGTACGAGGAGAGACTGAAGGCCCTACATAAGCACGCCGCCGAACTCAATAAAGTAAGTATAATGGAAGAAGTGTACGAGTTCACACTCGACGCTATGGAGAGGAGCCTCGGCTTCAGTAGGGGCGCATTCCTCGTCGTCGAAGGGGAGAACCTGATGGACGTGATGGTGAGAGGGCTCGACGAGGATCGTCCGTATACCCTTCCTCTTGACGGTAAAGGATTGACGGTGAGAGCGATGAGAACCGGAGAATCCGTCCTCGTTCCCGATGTCAGTCTCGATCCCGATTACATCGATGTAGGCGTCGGCATCAAGTCCGAGCTCGTTGTTCCCGTTAAAATTTATGGCGTTGCTGTGGCTGTCTTGAACACAGAGAGCACGGAACTCGGCGGATACACAGAGTATGACCAAGTGATTCTAGAGACTCTTGCTGAACACGTTGCTTTCGCCATGAAAAGAATCTCCGATGAAACGGAGAGAGCGAGATATCAGGATAGACTTGAAGCCCTTCACAGATATGCACCCGAGCTCGCTCAAGCTGAGACCCTTGAGGAAATAGGTGAGACGACCTTCGACGCCATTGAGAGCGTTCTCGGATTCGACTTTGGCAGCCTGAGTGTAGTAGAGGGAGACCTCCTCCGACACGTATATATCAGGGGATTCGAGGGAGGAGAGCCCTTTGAGATGCCTTTGGATGGGCCCGGGGTCACCGTGAGGGCTGTGATGACGGGGGAGACCTTGTTGATCTCCGACGTGAGAACGGAAGAAGGCTTTGTTGTAGGATTCGCTGATGGCGTATATACTTCTTTATCAGAGCTGGCGGTCCCTGTGTTCATTTATGACGCTCCCTGTGGCGTTATCAATGTGGAGAGTACCAGTCTTGACGCCTTCACCGAAGAAGACAGGGGTCTCTTGGAGATATTCGCGGGGCACGTGGGCTCTGCTTTGTTGAAGCTGAAGCAGATAGAGGAGCTCCGTGTCTCTGAGGATAAGTATCACACCCTCCTCGAGTCGGCGATGGATGCGGTGGTGGTCAACAACGAGGAAAGATATCTTTACGCCAACGCTGCTGCCGCCAAGCTCCTCGGTCTAGAGGACCCGTCGCAACTTGTCGGAAGGCGGTTCGTCGAGTTCTTCGCCCCGGAGTACAGGGAACTCGCTACGACGAGGGCCAGGGAGAGACTGGAAGGTGTAAGTCCTTCCGAAAGGTACAGTTTCACCATGATTAAGGATGATGGCTCCCCCGTCGATGTAGAGGCCAACCTAAGCGTTGTAAGCTTCAACGGTGAGTCAGCAATCTTAGCTGTGCTGAGGGATATCACGGAGCGCAGGAGGTTGGGGGAGGAGCTGCGGAGGAGTGAGGCGGAGAAGAGGGTGATCCTGAACGCCATCCCCGAGGCGATCAACCTCAAAGACCCATCCTACCATGTCCTCTGGATGAACGAAGGATACACGGAGCTCATCGGCGCCTCACATGAAGAGATTCAGGGGAAGCGCTGCTACACGGATCTCTTCGGAAGGGACGAACCCCACCCCGGCTGCCCCGTAAAGAAGGTGTTAGAGACGGGCGAAGGAGCAAGGAGCACGGTCACCCTCCCGGACGGACGGGTTCTCGATGTGAGCGCTGAGCCAGTGCTCGACGACTCGGGGGGTGTCGTGGGCGTCGTTGAGGCGATTAGGGACATCACCGAGAGTAAACGAATGGAAGAGAGTCTGCGGGAGAACGAAGAGAGGTATAGAGCGGTTTTTGAGAACACCGGGACAGCGATGGTCATAGTAGAAGAAGATCGGATGATATCGCTGGTAAATAAGCGGTTTGCGGAACTGTCCGGGTTTTCCCGGGAGGAGATCGAAGGAAGGAAACGCTGGATGGAATTTATCGTCGAAGAAGATCTGGAGGAGATGACAAAGCAACATAGTATGAGAAGAGAAGTTCCTGGGGTCGCTCGGACTAACTACGAGTTCCGCTTTGTCGATAGAGACAGAAACGTAAAGGATGTCTTCCTTACAGTTGACATGATCCCCGGGACCATGAAAAGCGTGGCATCTCTTTTAGACATCACCGAGAGCAAACGGATGGAGGAGGAGCTGCAGGAGGAAAAGGAGTATGTCAGGAATATACTGGACTCCGTGTTGACTGGGATCGTGATCATCGACGAGGAGACCCATGAGATCATCGACGCAAACCCCACGGCGTTGAGAGCGATAGGCGCCTCCAGGGAACAGGTCATCGGAAAGGTGTGCCGTAACTTCATCTGTCAGGAGGAAGAGGGCATGTGCCCCATCACCGACCTCGGCCATGCCATGGATAAATCTGAACGCGTGCTATTGAGGGCCGATGGGGGGAGGATCCCTATTCTCAAGACAGTTACTCGGGTAACGTTAAGAGGCCGCAAGCAACTCGTAGAAAGTTTTATCGAAATCACCGAGCGTACGCGAAGGGAGGATTAACACCCATGGAGACGTATCAAATGACCCATCTGAAAGATCCGTTACGCCAAATAATAACCGGTTTATCATTTATCCTGTGCGTGATCTTAACCGGGTACTGCATGGTCATTCTGAAGACCGAGCTTGTTTTCACCCATCTTTTCTATCTACCCATCGTAACTGCCAGTATGTGGTGGCCGAGAAGAGGCGTTTACGTAGCCGTCCTCCTGGCTGCAATTCTTAACGTCGTAAACTTGGTTTACGCCCCCCATATCCCAATTTTCAATAATGTGCTTCGAAGCGTGTTTTTTCTATTTGTCGGCGTCGTTGTAAGCTACATCTCATTACAGCATGGGCTGGTGGATGAGGAACTGCAAAGGCACTCTGAACGCCTCGAGGAGCAGGTGGAGGAGAGAACCGAGGAGTTGCAGGATGCCAAGGCCTTCGCCGAATCGATAATCTCCAACGCCCTCGAAGGAATCGCCGTAATAGGCATGAACGGGGTCTTCGTCCATTGGAACGAGGCCTTCCGGGGGATGACGGGGTACTCCAACGAGGAGCTTGGATTCCTGAGCATCCAACAAGTCGCCCCCGGATGGGCGGCAGTTGACGAAAAGACCTTCGAACAGACGTCGCAGAGCGAGCCCGTCAGAGACTTTGAGAGGCTGCTGACCCGGAAGGACGGGTCGACGTTTCCGGCCCGCATCAATATCTCCCTGCTCACCGATGAGGCGGGCACACCCATGGGGATGGTGGGCTTCGTGAGGGACGAGACCGAGCGTAAAAAGATGGAAGGGAAGCTCCTCGACTCTGAGCGTATGGTGGCTGCTGGCAGAGTCGCCGCGATGGTGGGCCACGACCTGCGGGGGCCTCTTCAGAGCATCATGAACGCGCTGTACCTGATGAAGAGAACGCCTGAGAAGGCGGGAGAGCTACAGGGGAATATTGAGGATTCCGTGAATTACGCTACGCGCATACTGGAGGACCTCCGATACAGCACGGGGGACATTCCAGTCCATCTACAGGAGACAAACGTGGACGCTCTACTGCAGAAAACAGCCGCGAGTTCCACGGTGCCCCCTAGCATCAGGATAGATCTGAATGTCGGCGAAGGGTTGACGTCTGTGCGTCTCGACCCGTTAATGGCCCAGAGGGTGCTCGACAACTTGGTACGGAACAGCGTCGAGGCGATGGCAGGCGGGGGTGTGCTTTCTCTGAGTGCCCACAAGGAGCCTGATGGGGTTGTCATCAAAGTTTCGGACACAGGGAGAGGAATCCCCGAGGAGGATCTGAATCGCATATTCACGCTGTTTTTCACGTCAAAGCTGGGGGGTATGGGGCTCGGCTTAGCCTACTGTAAGCGAGCCGTAGAAGCTCACGGGGGCACCATTGAAGTGGAGTCCGAGGTTGACAGGGGGACCACTTTCACAGTGAGAATACCGATGAATAATGCCTAAAAGACCATGTTGAATGTTTCATTCCCTCCAGCATATTCCCCATAATTCGTCAATGACAAAGAACCCTGAAAATCAATCAAACACGCATTTCCCAGTGAAACATGAAACAGATAACCCCAGACGCCATCCCAAATCTTATCCCGGCGCGCGGGGTTTCGGCACTATTCTGTTTCGACCAGTACCTTGTCGACGCTGTGGATGACGGCTCCATGCTTCCCCATGTGCTCCTTGAGGCTGTCGTAGATGATGTCACAGCCTTGGAGGACCACTACCAAGCTCTCTGTTCTCTCGTTCTTCTCAACGAGGCTGACTTCCACATTCTCGACCCCCGGAAGCTCCGCCAGGAAAGCGGCGAAGACCGGGAGGGAGGGCGTATGAGGCTTCAAAACGTCGAGGACCAACTCTTTGATCTTGGGTTCAGCCAAACTCTTCACAATTACTTACGGATCATGCGCGCGATTAAATGGATTACGCACAGATAGTTGCCAGAGTCGACAAAGGACTCTGAATTATCTCAATTGACGCGGATTTCGCAGTGAATCACGAAGACATGTAGCACACTTGTGCGCCTAGAATAGATTCCTGAAGAAGTCGACGATCCTCTCCAGAATCCCCTCTCCCTCGGGTTCCGCCTCCACCTTGGGAGTTACATCCGCATCCCCCAGGATTCCCCTCTTCAACTCGACGTTTCCGTGCTTCGGGATCCCTGACATCTTCCGAGGGTGACTCGCCTCCGATCCCTCCCGGTAGTCGACATCCGGGGTCTCCACCTCCAGCCCTGCGGCGTCCGAGAACCCCTCCCCTTTCTTCGGCTCCACGGGGGCCTTCCCTCCGGTGTCGGGGATCGGCACGACGTGTTTCTCGTCCCCCGTGATGAGATGCCCGGCGGCGGTGAGGCCCACGCCCCCGCTGAGATTGATTCCCCCCTCCCCCGGGGGGAGCTTCACGGTGCCTTTATCGAGCTCCTCCGCGAGGGCGTCGAGCTGTTCCCGAGTGAGGACAGATTTGGGGGACAGGCGGCCCTCGGAGGGCTCCCCAGAGTCGACGCGCCCCCGGAATCTCTTGAGTATGATGTCCACGAAGACCAGGCCGACGGTTCCCAGGGAGGCGGTGGTCTTCACAGAGGAGATCGCCCCGAGGGTGCGAAGGATAACCATCATCGTCACCACCAGGGAGCCCGCCGCCTGCACCGTCTCCCCTCCGCTCGTGACCCCCGTCGAGGAGATGGAGTACTCGTCCGGCTCGACATAACTGGACAGAGAGACGGGGACCACGAGGCTCTCCCCGGGGCTCAGTGAGCCCCCACTCAGCTCCAAGGTGCCCCCGGTGAATGTGTGGCTCCAGCCAGCCGGGACCTCGAGGATGAGGAGGCTCCCCGCGATCCTGGGGTCTACCTGGAATGTGATGATGGTGATGGGGTTCTCCCCCTCGACGTATGCGAACCCCAGCTGGCCCCGGTACTCCGTGGGACCGATGAATGGGGAGAAGAAATCGGCGCTGTACGCGGCCCCGGTCAGTATCAGCCCGAGGGCTATGTAGGATCTGAGGTTCACCATGCAACATCCATGTTATGATGCCCATATAATGGTGATGGGTTGGCCTCCGAGCGGGAGGCTTAGATATTATACGGGATAACCCCATCAGGGTACACGGTCATGAGGATAACATCCCGGGGATACACTCCGGACCTAGACTTCCCGAAGGTCCAGGAGTTCCTCTTCGAGGTCCACAAAGAAACAGGGACATTCCAGAACTGGCTCCCCACCCGGTTCGAGAACAACCACATGGACCAAGTCGAAGACATCAGGATCTGGGAGGAAGAAGGGGCCCAGAGGAGAGTCATGGCGGTCGCCAACCCGGAAACCAAGACCATCTACTTCATCCAGATCCGCCCCGGCCACCCCACCCTCCTCGACACGATCATCCGATGGATCGAGACCCACACTGCGTCGAAGAAACCGAACCCCGCCGAGGAACAGAAAATCCACATCATCAACATCGGGGGAGACATGGAGAGGGAGGCAGCCCTCCGGAAGCGGGGATTCGAGAGGGGCCCCGTCTACGGCATACTCCGGGTCCGAGACCTCGACACACCCATCCCCGACGCCCCAGTCCCCGAAGGCTTCACAATCAGATCGGTCCGGGGGAGGGAGGACTATGAGAAGCTGGCCGCCAACATCAGGACAGTCTTCGGGCACGGCGAGTGGTTCACCGCCGACACCCTCGAAGGCATCGCCCGGGGCTCCTTCTACATCCGGGACCTGGACCTCGTCGCCGAAGCCCCCGACGGCGCCATCGCCTCCTTCTGCACCTTCAGGGTGGACCCCGTGAGCAGGGCCACAGAGCTGGAGCCCATGGGCACCCACCCCGACTACCGGGGCCTGGGCCTCGCCAAGTCCCTCATCTCCGAGGGGATGAGACGCCTCAAGGATTACGATCCCCTCCTCCTCTACATCGACGGGGCTGCGGACAACCCCGGGGCGAACCGTCTCTACGAGGCCACGGGCTTCGTGAAGAAGGGGACCTACTTTTACTGGTCGAAGATGATCTGAGAAGATCAGATCTCAAAGGCTCTCCATGAAGTCCTGCACTTCCTCGAGGAACTCCGAGGGCCTCACAGTCTCGATGATCCTCCCCCCCGCCGCCCGCACCCTCTCCAGGGTCTCCCTGGTGTACGGGGAGAAGATCTTCCCGCTGGCCAACGGGGAGACGCAGGCCACCACGTGGATACCCTGGCCCACCATCCTCTCCATGATGTTGAAGTACTCGAGCTGGGGGTCGTCCCCGGGGTCCTGAAGCACAAAGTCACTGAAGTAGAAGCAGACCCGGTCCACTCTCTCCGCCGAGGACTCTAGCTGCTCCATGGCCCACCGGAGGCTCATCCGGGGCACGGTGCCCCCCCAGGTCTGGGCCCCCCGGGTCCCCCTGATGCTCTTCTCCACGTCCCCCGTGGTGGATGTCACCAGGAGGAGCAGGTTGTCTATGACGGGGTCGATGTCCCCCTCCTCGTGGAGGTCCTTCTGGATGTGGCTGTTGCTCTCGTAGAAGATGAGCCCGTACTTCTCCTTCCGGAGGCTCCAGAGCAACGGGACCAGGGAAAGCACAGAGTAGTGGATCGACGTGAGCCCCTCGAGCTCGTAGAACATTGTGTTGCTGATGTCCAGTATGAAGACGATGGCCTTCTTCTTCCTGTTCCTCTTCCGGATCAGGAAATCCCGGTAGGAGACCTCCTCCATGCTCTTCCCCTGATCGAAGATGTTCTCCAGACTCCTCTCCTCGTCGATGTCATCGGGGTCATCCCCCCGCTCGAAGGGACGCAGCAGCGGCCTCCTCGAGACCTCGGTGCTCTGCTGGAACTCCCGCCCCAGCTTCAGCAGCTTCCTCTTGAGGTACTCGGCGAGACGCCTCCTCGAGAGCTCGTCCCGCCTCCCCTTGTACTTCCTGACAGCGACCTTGAGAAGCTCGTCGTCCCCCGGCCCCACCCCGATGTCCGGCTGCCCAGAGAGCTCCTTGAAGATATCCACGTCGGAGTCGTGGACGGCCTGGAGCTCCCCCTCCCCCCGCTTCTCCGCATCCGTCGGCACGTAGCTGATGAGGTCATCGCTCTTCTGGCTCAGGAGGCTGAGAAAGTCCTCCTCCTCCGCGCCTTGGTCCTCCTCGGACTCGTCCACCTCGAGGAGGATCTCGTAGGCGAGGCGCTCGGCGAGGTTCTGGTTCTCCACCTTGGATGTGGAGACGGCGACCCTCACCAAGTCACCGAAGGATAGGAAACCCTGCCTGAGGTAGGCGGGAAGCAGGAGCGCGGTCATCGCGATGCCCTGCCGGGGGCTTGGCTTCTCAATCACCTCCCGGTTCCGCCTGAGCCGGGTGATGAACTCAGGGATGAAGAACTGGACGATGGCGAAAGGATACTGGAGCTCATCCGACTGCATGGGCTAACCCAGCCGGTTCGCCAGGATCTCCTCGACGATGCCCTCGACGGTCTTCTGGGGGTTCCTCACCCTCATCTCCTTCGCGAGGACCGAGGGAGCGAAGAACCTGATCGCCTCGTCGGTGTCGTCGAACCTATCCCGGTACCTGTCCACGAGCCGTGTGAGGTAGATCCCGGCGCGGGGAGAGGCGGGTATCTCCAGGTCTTTGTTGCCCCGGGTGTCGTTCACGATCTCGTAGATCTTGTTCAGGACGTCCTCGGGGAGGTCGTATGCGGGGGCGTTCACTTTTATGATCTCGATCTCGGTCTCCCTGCTCGGGTATCCCAACCGGATCCAGCATCCGATCCGGTCCACGAGGACCCGGGAGAGCCTGTAGGTCCCGGAGGTCTCCACGGGGTTCTGGGTCGCGACGAAGGCGAACTCGTCGTCGGCCTTGATCATCCCGAAGGGGTAGAGATAGTAGTGGCGTTCCTCGAGGGGCGCGATGAGGCTGTTCTGGCAGAACTCGGTGGCCCTGTTGAGCTCGTGGGCCACGAAGAGCCCCCCCTCCACCATGGCCCGCATCAGGGGGCCCGGCTCGAAGCTCTCCACGGTCCTCCCCCTCCGCACCACGAGGGCGGGGTCGAAGGCACCCACGAGCCGGGAAGGGGTCACGTTCTCGTCGAAGAAGACCTCGTAGAACCCCCTGGCGGAGTCCTCAGCGACCTTCCTCGCGAGGAGGGACTTCCCCACCCCGGGTGGCCCTACTAGGCACGGGGTTACTCCTGCGTCGATGCTGTCCCTGAGGAGGTCGTAGGCGTGCCTGTACTGCCCTTTGAGTATGACGGGGTTCTCGATCTTGATGCCGTCCACGATGCTCTTCCTGAGGAGCTCCCGGAAGCCGAGCTCGTCGTCACCCGACATGGAATCATTCCCTAGGCTATCGAACTACTTTTTAAATCTTCGACATGGCTCGAAGCGGCAAAGGATGCCCAGGAACCGCATCCAAAGAGCGTAGAATCTGGAGAACTCTTATGAAACTCATAATGAGCGCCCCTACGACATCCCCCGCCACAAAAACCTCGATCAGACGATGAAGATATCGTAACAGGCGTATTCGCGAAAGACTAACACACTTCAAAATCGGTTAAAAACGCGTAATATCTCGAGTATTGCGTAGAAAACGATAATTATAACATTGATAAAATGATTAACCTTGGAAAAGGCCTCCATTTCCCGGATCCACATAGTTTTTATAATGACCCCCGAATCCTAAACGATTCACAGAGGATTGATCATGATAGGAATTAGAATCCACGGCAGGGGCGGTCAAGGAGCCGTCACCGCCTCAAGATTGCTGGCTGATGCCTCTTTCAGGGACGGAAAGTTCTCTCAGGCGATCCCGATGTACGGCACCGAGAGGCGTGGCGCCCCTTTGGTCGCCTACGTCAGGATCGACGACGTGCGGGTCAGGGAGAGAGAGTTGGTTCACGAGCCTGATGTAGTGATCGTGCTGGATCCCCTCCTGAGCAAGGAGCAGAGCGTAGCGTCCGGGCTTAAGAAAGGCGGACTCCTTATTCTCAACTCAAAATTGCCCCCTGAGAAGGTGGAGATCGCCGGAGACATCAAGATCGCCACGGTGGACGCGACGAAGATCGCGCTCGAGACCCTGAAGCGGCCCATCACCAACACCGCGATCCTCGGGGCCTTCAGCAAGAGCGTCGGTTACCCGACCATGGAATCCATCGAAAAGTCCATCAGGAAACAGTTCCCGGGGAGAGTCGGCGAGATGAACATCGCTGCTATTCACCGGTCCTACGAGGAGGTGACCCCCGTCGTCCAGGCGACCCACACAGAGCCTGTCGTCGAGGAATCCGACATCGCGGTCGGCGGCTACGGGGTCCTCAAGGACGTCTCGTCGTGGAGAGTCTTCACCCCCATAATCGACCTCGACAAGTGCACCGGGTGCAGGTCATGCTGGCTCTTCTGCCCCGAGACCGCCATCCAGTGGAAGGACGACCGGCCCGAGATAGAGTACCATAAATGCAAGGGCTGCGGCATCTGCGTCGAGGAGTGCCCGGTCAAGTGCATAGCATTCGAGAGAGTAGTCGTATAGGAGGAGATGAAATGTCAGTTGAAGTAATGGTTGGAAACAAGGCCACCGCCACGGCGGTGAAGCTCGCCAGGGTGCAGGTGGCATCCGCGTTCCCGGTAACGCCCCAGACCACCATCACCGAGTACCTCTCGGACATGGTGGCCAACGGGGAGCTGGACGCAGAGTTCGTGAACGTCGAGGGGGAGCTCAGCTCCCACGTCGTAGTCCAGGCCGCCTCCAGGGTCGGGGCCCGCACATTCGTGTGCACCTCCGGCCCGGGGCAGCTGTACATGCATCACCCGATGCATCAGACCTCTGACAACAGGCTCCCGGTGGTCATGGCAACCGTTCACAGGGGGAACAAGGGGATGATGCCCGACCACACGGACCTCATGTCCCAGCTCTGGACGGGCTGGATGCAGTTCTACGTCGAGCACAACCAGGAAGCCCTGGACACATGCCTCATGTCCTACAAGATCGCGGAGGACGAGAGGGTACGTCTACCCATAGCCTTCGGCTACGACGGCTACGTCCTCAGCTACACGGCCGAACCCGTGGAGATCCCCGACCAGAAGGACGTGGACGACTGGCTGCCGCCCTACAAGGCGATGCCCAGCATTCTGCCGGACGAGGTCCTCCCCGAGAATCTGGGGGGTAGATGGGATAGATCGGACCCCCAGAAGAGGTGGCAGGAGCATCACGAAGCGATTGTGAACGCCAAGGACGTCATCGTCGAGGTCAACGAGAGCTACGGGAAAAAGTTCGGCCGCAGCTACGGCAACGGGCTCACCGAGGAGTACAGGACAGAGGGCGCCGAAGCGGTCCTCGTGGCCATGGGCTCCCTCACGGGGACAGCCAGGGCGGCCATCGACAGGCTTCGGGACGACGGGCTCAACGTGGGGCTCGTGAAGCTCAGGTGCTTCCTGCCCTTCCCGAAGGAGGATTTCCAGGAGATCGGGAAGAAGGTGGGAGCCATCGGGATGATCGACAGGAACGTCTGCCTCGGCCACGGCGGCGCAGCTTACACCCAGATAAGGAACGCCATCTACGACCTGGAAGAGAGGCCTTCGGTCCTCGAGTTCATAGCGGGGATGGGCGGCAAGGAGGTCCGGGTGGATGACATCTACAAGATCGGTAAGAAGACGCTCAAGGCCGCGAAGAGCGGCGGGGTGTCCACGTCAACGGAGTGGGTTTAGGAGAATCTATGAGGTGAATATGATATGAGTGAGAGAATAAACAGATTGCAGATACCCATGGAAGAGCTCACCATAACCCCCGGCAGCGCGTGCCAGGGATGTGGCGCAGCCCTAGCCGCGAGGCTGGTCTTCAAGGCCATCGGCCCCAACGCCATCAGGCACAGGATCCCCTGCTGCCCCGACTCCACCACGGCCCACCCATCGGCGAACTCGGTCTTCGAGAGTGGAGGAGCGATGCTCACGGGAACGTGGAGAGGACTGAAAGCCATAGGGCGCACGGATGTGCAGGTAGTCGGCTTCTTCGGAGACGGCGGAACCTACGACATCGGCTTCCAGAGCCTGTCTGCGGCCGCTGAGAGAAACGAGAACATCTGGGTCATCACCAAGGACAACGAGGCCTACATGAACACGGGGAACCAGAGGAGCGGAGCTACCCCCATCTTCGCCAGGACATCCACCACCCCCGTCGGGTCGGTGATCAAGGGGAAGCAGATGAGGAAGAAGAAGATCGCCAAGATCTTCGCCGCCCACGGGATACCCTACATCGCCACGACGTCGGTGGGATACCCCGAGGACCTAATCGCCAAGATCAACTACGGCAAGACGGTGGAGGGCTTCAAGATGCTCATCATCCAGAGCCCCTGCCCCGTAGGCTGGCGCTACGACGGCTCCAAGACCATAGCGATGGCCCGCCTAGGCGTCCAGACCGGGATCTGGCCCCTCTTCGAGATCATCGACGGCGAGAAGTTCAAGCTGAACTACAAGCCCAGGGAGTTGAAGCCGGTGACGGAGTACCTGAAGCCCCAGGCGAGGTTCAGGCACCTCACCGACGAGAACATCTCCCTGATCCAGGAAGACACCGCCAAGGAGTGGGAGACCCTCCTCAAATCGGACGAGCTCGGAAGAGTTCTCCTGTAACTGGGTTAACTGACCCATTTTCTTCTTTTTTTTCATCTTCCCACGGCACAGCTCATGCCCCGTGCGGCGTCGGGGCCGTCGCCGTGAGAAATGCCTTTAAAGCCCTCAAGCCGGAAGATAGAAGGATGGCTCAGAGAAGTCAAAGGACGGAAGCCTACATCCTGCTGGTCCTGGCCATCGCAATCAACGCACTCATCGTCTACGGTTTCGTCACCAGACCCGTCGTGGTGTATCACCTTTCAACGCCCCTGGAGTACAACGGGACCATCGATCTGAGCGCGGAGGATCTCACCGTCGTCTTGGAGGCAAGGAACCTGGGGGGCGCCCCCGCCCGCCTCGACTTCGCGGTGAGAATCTACAACATGACTCCGACGGGCCCGGAGGGCCTCGAGGTCTCCCCCTACGACGACTTTACGCTGATCAGGGTTCCCTTAGAGGGGCCCATCGAGGCCTCAGGGGAGGCCGAGAAGACCATCACGCTCAGCAACGATGGGGACGCCGACTATCTGGTCCTCGTCTTCGCCTTGGAGACCCGTCGGAGCCTGAATCCCGTCACGGGGTTCTTCGGCAGCTTTGAGGTCCAGCAGCCCGAGCGGCCCACGGCCTTGCTGCTCAAGCGGATCGAGCCCGGCGTCTACAAGCGGGTCACCCAGAGATAGCCGAATGGCCCCCTAGATGCTCCATCCGTGTTCCCGGCTTGTTCAGGGAAAAAGGGGGGAGGGAGAGGGTTGAGGTCGAGGAATTATTGGGGGATTCGCGTTGTGGTGGGACCCTCTCCAAGGGACACGTCCCCCGCTGGCTATAAAGGAATTATCGCCCCCCGATGCCTAGTGGCGAACCGCAGCGGGGGAGAGGAACACGGAAGGGTACTCCGGCACCCGACCCTTGATACAGAGCGGGGAACCCAATTATCCACGAAGCGGATAGGAGGGGGCGGGGTCGGGGGAGATCAGCAGCGTACGGTATCCCCGTTGGGCGAAGTGGACCGCGGTCACCGTGGATGAGGTGGTCTTCCCGGTGCCCCCCTTGCCGCAGAACATGAGCATGTTTCTCTTCCCCTCGTCGAGGAAGTCGAGGTCTTGGACGCTCATGGAATCCCTGATCAGACTAAACCTCCACGACATTATTAGAACGTCCAGACGCTCCCGATTCGGGGATCTGGTTCGCTTTTCCTGTGAATATCCCTACCTCAACTTTTTTATTCGGATACAAGACCCATAGTTTGGTGCCTCGGGTGTCCGGTGACCGCAAAATTTAACCTTTCACCAACAGTGGACACCCGGTTGAATGGCAGCAACGGTTTCTTGGCAATGCAAACGGGGGACGAATGATGACTTTTGAGCAGATAGACGGCAAGGTGGACATACCCTCCCTGGAACGGGAGGTCACGGAGTTCTGGAACGCGAACAGGGTCTACGAGAAGAGGGTGGAGATGCAGGCGGGGAGGCAGCCCTGGACATTCATCGACGGCCCCATCACCGCGAACAACCCCATGGGGGTCCACCACGCCTGGGGGCGCACCTACAAGGACCTCTGGGCCCGCTACTGGTTCATGCGGGGCCGGGAGGTGAGGAACCAGAACGGCTTCGACTGCCAGGGGCTCTGGATCGAGGTCGAAGTGGAGAAGGAGCTCGGCTTCAAGTCGAAGAGGGATATAGAAAGCTACGGGGTCGCCGAGTTCGTGAAGAAGTGCAAGCAGAGGGTGCTAGAGTTCTCAGCGGTCCAGACGGAGCAATCCATCAGGCTCGGGATGTGGACCGACTGGGACGACCCCGGGGAGCTCAGGAAGCTCAAGGCGGCGTTGGAGGACCCCTTGGCGGAGACCACCTACGTGGGAACCCACGGCCCCGTCACGGGGACCGCCGAGGAGCTCGTAGGCAAGCTGGGCAGCCGGGAGATGGGGGGCAGCTACTTCACATTCAGCGACGAGAACAACTACATGATCTGGACCGTCCTCAAACGGCTCCACGAGAGAGGGCTCATCTACAAGGGCCACGACTCTATGCCCTGGTGCCCCCGGTGCGCCACGGGTATCAGCCAGCACGAGATCGTCACGGAGGGGTACAGGGAGCTCACCCACGCCAGCGTCTACCTCAGGTTCCCCCTGAGGGGACGGGAGGGGAGCCTACTCATCTGGACCACCACCCCCTGGACCCTCACCTCCAACGTCGCGGTCGCCATCCACCCGGATCTCGACTACGTCAAAGTGAGCCACGAGGGGGAGGTCTATTACCTCTCCAAGGGAACCCTGCCCACCGTATTCCCCAGCGGAGGCTACGAGGTCCTCGAGGAGCTCAAGGGAGCCAAGATGCTGGGCTGGAGCTACAATGGCCCCTACGACGAGCTGGAGATGCCGAAAAGTCTCGGGGCCCCGGAAGCCCACAGGGTCATCGCCTGGGGAGAGGTGGGGGAAGCGGAGGGGACCGGGATGGTCCACATCGCCCCGGGGGCCGGCAAGGAAGACTTTGAGCTGGGGGTCCAGTACGGCCTCCCCGTGGTGGGTCCTCTGGACGAGTATGGCGTATTCAAGGAGGGGCTGGGATGGCTCTCCAAGACCCACGTCTACGACTCCCCCCAACCAATATTCGACGACCTGAAGGAGAAGGGAATCCTGTTCAGGGTCCAGGACTACACCCACAGGTACCCCGTCTGCTGGAGGTGCGGCAGCGAGCTGGTCTTCCTCCACGCCGAGGAGTGGTTCATCGACATGGGCCGTGTCATCGACAAGCCCCTCGACGAGGTCACCGAGGAGGAGAAAGAGAAGAACCTCCGCTACCAGATGATGGACTCCGCCAAGCAGGCCCGGTGGATACCCGGATTCGGCCTCGCCCGGGAACTCGACTGGCTCAAGAACATGCACGACTGGATGATCTCCAAGAAGCGCTACTACGGCCTCGCCCTCCCCATCTGGACCTGCCCCGACTGCGACTGGTACGACGTCATCGGGAGCAAGGAGGAACTCAAGGAACGAGCCATCGAGGGCTGGGACGAGTTCCGGGGCCACAGCCCCCACAAGCCCTACGTGGACGCCGTGAAGATACGCTGCGCCAAGTGCGGAGGCACGGCGACCCGGATCCCCGACGTGGGGAACCCCTGGCTCGACGCCGGCATAATCGCATATTCCACCCTGGACTACCGCACCGACAGGAAGTACTGGGACAAGTGGTTCCCCGCCCATTTCATAACCGAGTGCTACATCGGCCAGTTCAGGAACTGGTTCTACTCCATGCTCGCGATGAGCACCATCCTCGAGCGAAGAACCCCCTTCGAGGTGGTCATGGGCCACGGCACCGTCCTAGCCGAAGACGGCCGCCAGATGCACAAGAGCTGGGGCAACGCCATCTGGTTCGACGACGCCGCGGATACCATGGGGGCCGACACGATGAGGTGGCTCTTCTGCAGCTGGAAGCCCGAAAACGATATCCTCTTCGGCTACACAGGTACGGGGGACGTGAAGCGCCTCTTCTTCATGCCCCTGCTGAACGTCTTCAACTTCTTCACGATCTACGCCGAGCTCGACGGATGGACCCCCGACCAGCAGCCCGAGGCTCTCACCGAGCTGGACAGGTGGATCCTGTCGAGGCTCAACTCCCTCGCGAGGCACGCCACAGAGGAGCTCGCCAAGTACGAGGTCTTCTCCACCTGCAAGGAGATCGAGAGGTTCGTCGACGTCCTCAGCCGATGGTACGTCCGGAGGAGCAGGCGGAGGTTCTGGAGGAGCGAGGCGGACGACGACAAAAAAGCGGCCTACGCCACACTCTACACCTGCCTCAAGACCCTGACCCTCCTCATGGCACCCGTCACACCCTTCCTCACCGAGGCAATCTACCAGAGGCTGGTCCGGGGAGCCGAGCCCGACGCCCCCGAGAGCGTCCACCTCTGCACATGGCCCGAGGTCGATGAGGGGCTCATCGACGAGGGGCTCATGGAGAGGATGGATCTCGCGGTGAGGGTGAGCAGCATGGGCCGTGCCGCTCGGAACACCAGCGGCATCAAGCTCCGCCAGCCCCTCGCGGAGGCGGTGGTGGTCGCCGACACAGACGATATTGAGAGGCTCATGAGCCTGAGGGGGCTCGTCGAGGAGGAGCTCAACGTCAAGGCGGTGAGGTTCACCAGCGAGAGCGGTGAGCTCATGGGCCTCGAGGTGAAGCCCGTCTTCGCCCTCCTCGGGAAGAAGCATGGGAGAAACGTCCCTAGGGTCGCCGAGGCGATCAAGGCGCTGGGCAAGGCTGAGGCAGTCAGACTCCAGAACGGCGAAGCGGTCGAGATCATTGTCGATGGAGCCACGGTCGAGGTCCTCCCTGAGGAGGCGGAGGTGGCCCCCGTCCAGGTGGAGGGTTACTCGGTGGTCGAGGAAGCCGGGCTCCTGGTGGGGGTGAGGACCGAGATCACCCCGGATCTGGAGAGGGAAGGGATCGCCCGGGACATAGTCCGGAGGATCCAATCCCTGAGGAAGGAGGCCGACTTCGAGATCGATGACAGAATCGCGACATACTACTCGGGAGACCCCTCCATCGAGGAGGTCTTCGAAGCCGAAGGGGACTACATCAAGGCGGAGACGCTGTCCGTGGAACTCACCAAGGGAGAGGCTCCCGGGGGCGCCTACAGCGGCGAGTTCGACATCGACGGGAAGAAGCTGGGGCTCTACCTCCTGAGAGTCGACGGCTGAACCCCCTCTTCCTCCATCCATTCCAGAACAGGACATATACCGATGTCAATCCAGATAGGAAATGCACAAGCTCCTGAGCCGATTTAACACAGTGAATAAATACGTAGGCTGATCAGAGCCTTGTTACGCGCTGAATCTCGATTATGTTGCCCTCGGGATCCGTGAGACAGGCGAACTCGATGCCCCCGGCGCAGGGGATCTCAACGCTCACGATCTCGCCCACCGCGCCTCCGCCGGCTTCGAGCACGGCGACCTTCACCGCCGCCACGTCATCCACCGCGAAGGCAATGTGGCCGAGGCCGGGCCTGCTAGCCAGGGGCTTGGGATGCTCGTGGTCCGCGTCGTACTGGAAGATTTCCAACGCGGGCCCACCCTCACCATGGCCGGGGAGGCCTTAGTTGATCCTCTTGGCCTTGCCCTCGTCGCCCCCGAAGTCCACGATGCTCCCGGTCTTCTTGAGGCGCCGCCCGAAGGCGGAGTCCCTCTGGTCGAACCTGCGGTAGATGTCCTCGACTGGGTAGTTCTCGTCGAAGCTGCGGGTCTTGACCATGATGGGCTCTTTTCTTTGGGGGCTTCGACGGTTGAAAAAGTCTGTTCTCAGAGACTCCGCACGTCAACGAGTTTTTAGTCGATCCTGGGCGCATTCATCTTGAGGCGACATACACGGGGGGTAGCAAAGAGAACATGGTGGTGGACCGGGGGGGATTTGAACCCCCGACCTCTCGGATGCGAGCCGAGCATTCATACCGCTGAACTACCGGCCCAAGGCAACATCAGTTAACCAACAGCACCCATTTAATCCTTTACCCGGGGGGGCTCCATCGAAAAAAACCATTATTCATCGACGTAAAAGATAGGGACCTTCGTTTCTCTTGTGAAGATATGCAAGGTAGAGATGTTAAAGGCAGAAACCGGTTTGTTGATGTCCGAACAATGTCACTATCACTGTTTTCAGATCGATTAGGGTTAAATATGCCACATATCTGCATATGTGCAAAGACATATATGTGGGTAACCGTTCATAGAGGACGGGCGAAACCATGGGACGACTGAACGTACGCATAGAGAACGAGTTAGAGGAAAAGTTCCGACTCAAGGTATTCGAGCGAAAGGGCATGAAGAAAGGCAATATAACGTCCGCTATCGAGGAAGCAATGGTATTGTGGATCAACGCGACGCCGCCGAGCAACGACGAAATAATGTTAAAGAACGATGAGAATAAAAATGAGAGGCCTGTCGAATAGGCCCTTCCATATGGGTGAAGATAGATGAGCAAAAAAGATGAACTCCAGTGCTTGATGTCGATGCCTGACCTGGGAAAACTGATAGGAAAATGGATCGCCGTGGTCGGTGACAACATAGTGGCGACTGGGGATACGGGTGTCGAAGTATTCCAGAAATCGAAGGAAAAATATCCAGACGAGATTCCTTTGATCATGAAGGTCCCTGAGGACAAGGTCATGCTCCTGTAAGAGTGGTGCAGTAATGAGTGGGTCGAGGAAGAGAGGAAGGAAAAGGAGCTATAACTGTAGATATCTCTCCTATGAGGCCCCTCCTAAAGACCCAGAAGACGAGCCTCGATACATCAAACTTCCGTTGTTGAAAATTCAGGTCTACTCTGATGCCGGAGGCATTGCTACGACCGCATTGATCGATTCAGGTGCCACGGTATCATTCCTTCCCAGGGAGATCGCCAAAAACATCTTGGCGCTACCAACCGTGACTGAGGATGTAGACGTTCAAGGGGCTGGTTCGACCTTCTCCTGTGAAATCGTGGAAGCTAAACAGGTCGTCTTGATGAAAGGAGTCGGACGTATATGCTACTATGAAGACGTGCAAATGTATGTACCGAAGGCTCCGGTTGAGCTGCCCTATGCGATCTTGGGGAGAGACACCATTTTCGGAGACTTCGAGATAACTTTCCGAGAATGGGAGAAAAGATTCAAGTTAAAGGAACGATAGACCTCCTTCCCATGTTTTTCTATTTTTACAGCGAGCGCTGAAACAAAATAGCCTAGCATTTGGAATGCTGGGGCGGAGGAGCCAGTTCCGCCGCGTAGACGGCGAGTATTTCCAACCTACTCCGACCAGATATTACCCGAAATGTGAATAGCATCATCAGGGGCGCATCCGTCGCTCTCTCCCTTCACAGATCGGAACAGAGCAGTCGACCAAAGAAGGGGGAGGGGGGGTACACCGGATACATAAGGAAAACCCTCTCCCACTGGAATGGAACCCTAAAAACGCTCCAAAGGGATCCGATTCAGGTCAAAAACGCGCACAAGCATTAAAAGGAAAACGCGTAACCGCATCAACAAATCCCGCTGAGCATGGACAGAATTACGTCAAACCCCAGAGGAGACCCGAATGTCAGGACTTCATGGGGTGGGATCTCTCCTCGATCCCATCCGCCCGGATCAGTAGCATATCCACGCCGTCCCCGGAGGACACGTCCCGGGCCACAGCCGACCGGATCGCATTCAACGCGAGCTCAGCCCCCGCCTCCACGTCCATCTCCTCGCTGAACTGGGCCTCCAGCAGCCCCATTGCGATGGGCGCCCCCGTGCCCGCTGAGATGAAGGGGTCGGGTATCAGGCTCCCCACGGGGTCCATGGAGAAGAGCGCGGGGCCGTCCCCGTCGACTCCCCCCACCACGGTCTCCATCAGCAGGGGCATCATCCGCCTCTGGAAAAGCATGTTCGAGATCAGCTTGGCCATGGACCGCACAGTGATCGCGCGGTTGTGCTCCAGGCGATACAGATTGGCGTACGCGGTGACCTCCCGGGTCAGCGCCTGCATGTCGGAGACCATCCCCGCGAAGGCGAGCCCCATCCCCGGGGTGATCTGGAACACCTTCTTCCCGTGCCTGCTCATCACCATCCGGCCCCAGCTCACCCGCTTCTCAGCGGCCAGCACCACGCCGTCGCTGCACTTGAGGCCCACGACGGTGGCTCCTTGTATGCTCTGATAACCCATATCGGCCAACCACCAGTTAGAAAGAGACGCCAGATATAAAGGATATTCAGGGGAAAAAACGAGGAAAACGACCCAGACATCGATCAAAGAACAGCGTTTATAACCAAGGACCGGGGAGAGAAACAGACTCTGCAGGATAGAACGGGAACGGGTGAAGCAGCGGCGTTCCATTTACGTCGATATTCCCACACCCGCCCCGAGACTGCTAGGAAACGGGGCCCCGAGCTAACCCTGCAGGTCAAATATCATCGACTTTCAGCTAATTTATAATTATCGAACCGCCGCAAAGGCTCAACCGCCCCGTTTGAGACGGTAAACCAGGCTCTCCCCCCGGTCCCGGTTCCAATCGATCTCGTAGCCCAGCGCCTCGAGGACCGGCACGGGCTGCTTGACCCCGAGCCCCCTCAGTATCCTCCTCACCGAGTCGAACCTCATGTCGATAGCACCCCCAAGGACCTCGAGGACCGCCTCCTTCTTCTCCCGGGAGATCAGAACACCCCCTTGGTCGAGGAGGTTCTCCCCCCGATACATCTCCCTGACCTCGGACTCGGTGAGGCCCATCCTCCGGGCCACATCGTCCACAACGACTACTCCCCCGCTCGGCCTCGTCTTGGGCTTGGGAGCGGGTCTAGAGACGGAGCGAGGGGCGCGTCGCACATCCGGTATGAGGGGCTCCTCCCTCTGAGACCCGGCGCTCATCATTCCCCCCTCGACGTCCCCTTTGATCTCGAGCCTGTAAGCCCTCCCCACTTTTAAGGGATAGACCACCGCCACCGAGAGCGCCCACCCCTCCAGTTGCAGTAGCTTCGAGAGGACCCCCTCGATTAGCGACCCCCGGTAGCCGCTCCGGTTACTCGGCCTCCACTCCACGACGAGCCTCGAGACGCCTCCGGACCTTGAGACCCGGCTCTCCCCCAGCCTCCCCACGGCGTCCTCGAGCCCCCTATCCTTCCCCTTGTAGCTGACCTCGAGCCGCTTGCCGTGGGCGACCAGAGCAACAGTGAGAGCGAAGTTGTACTCCTTCAGCAAGTCGAGGGGCTCGTGCGCCTCGAATCCCGCCAGGGTCTGCTCGTCGTCTAGGTCGGCGTAGAGGCTCTGCTCCAGCTCGAGGGTCGAGATTCCGAGACGGAAGGCGGCGTTTGCCATGGCCCGGTTCCTCTTCTCTTCGGTGGCGACGACTGTGCGCCCCGCCTCGTTGAAGACTGCCTTCCTGGCCCCCTGAGGGCGTATGACGGCTCTGCTCTCGAAGGCGCACCTCTTCTCCAGAATCGATGCAAGCCCCCTCACCAGCTTGTAATCGTATCCCAGCTCCTCGCAGTCTGAGACCGCCTCCTTCAGCTCCCTCCGGGTCTTCTCCACGGCGTCCCGGTGCACCGAGACCAGGGTCTTCGCGAGGCCCAGCTCGTCCTCGGAGGCGTAGATGGGTTTCAGGGTCCCCTTCCGCCGTCTCACCCTGATGTGCTCGGGGGCGAGCATCAACTCCGCTTACGCCTCCTGCTGGTCCTCGTCTCCGCGGTCCCCATGGAGACGAGCTCCACGAGTTTCGCCTGCTTATCCCCCTTCTTCCTGAGCACCCTCCCGAGGCGCTGGATAAACTGCCTGGTGCTCCCCGTCCCGCTCAGTATCACCGCCAGCGAGGCGTCGGGAACGTCCACACCCTCGTCCAGGACTTGGCTTGTCACCACCCTGAGGTAGCGCCCCGCCTTGAAGCCGTCCAGGATCTCCTCCCGCTCCTCCCTCGGGGTCTGATGGGTGATGGCCGGGATCAGCATCTCCCGGCTGATCCGGTAGACCAGCTTGTTGTGCCGGGTGAATATGATGGCCTTCTCGTCCCTGTTCTCCTCCAGGAGCCCCTTCAGGTAGTCCACTTTGCTCGATGAGTTCTGGGCGAGGTCCATCGCCCTGTTCCTCGCGAGGAGGGCCCGTCTCGCCTCGGGGTCCCTCCCCGTCCTCTGGACGAAGCGCTGATAGTCCTTGGCGCTCCGGATCTTTATGCCCCGCCTCTGGAGATATCCCCTGTACTGGGAGTATCTCCTGTCGTACTCCAGCCGCTCCTTCTCGGAGAGGGGCACCTGGACTGTGCGGATCGTGTAGTCCGAGAGGTGGACCCCCGCCAGGTCGTCCACGAAGCTCTCGTAGACCAGCTCCCCCACCATCTCCACTATGGCGTCCACGGCCCCCTCATCCTTGCTCAGTGTCGCAGTGAGCCCCAGACGGTAGGGGGCGGTGTACATGAACCCGATGCGCCTGTAACTCGAAGCGGGGAGGTGATGAACCTCATCCAGAACCAGGAGACGGAATCGATTCCCGATGGACGGGGCCCGGATGCTCGCAGAGGCGTAGGTGGACACGGTGAGGGCGCGGACATCGCGGCGACCACCCCCGAGGACACCCACATCGACCCCGAAAGCCTCCTCCAGACTCTCCCTCCACTGATCCACGAGAACCAGAGTCGGAACCACCACGAGAGCGGCCTCACCCAGCTCCTCGATGGCCTTCAGCGCCAGCACGGTCTTCCCGGCGCCGGTGGGGAGAACCACAACCCCTCGGCGTCCAGCCCGCTTCCAAGAATCCAGGGCCTCATCCTGGTAATCTCTGAGCTCAAATGAGGAGGAGAGAGGCCCAACGGGTGGGCTCGCGTCGGCTTCATCCCGGAACTCGACGCCTTTTGAGGCGAGGCGTTTGACGATCACGCCGTGCAGGTGAGCCGGGGCGCGATAGGTGCCGCTGCTGGCATCGCGCACTCCGAAGGGGATGGCTCCGCCTTCCGCGACCACGGTCCCCCGCTCAAACCTAAGGACTATCAATCGGGCTCTCCCGGAGCATCAAAGGACCATCAGGTCTCGAGGCAATATATGTGTCACGCCTTCAGCCGAGGTGGAGGTTCCTGAGCCCTATCCCGTTTATCCGAATGCGAGCACCATTTTTCGCGGCCTCCACTCGGATATCTGCACCGGTGAAGATGCGGGCGAGCTCCACGGCGGTCTCCGTGTGCGTCGTCAGCTCGCTCACAGTGAAATCCGACTCCCCAGACGCCAAGGAGCACCATAGGATCAGGTTGTCGCCCGTATAACGGTCCACGGCGGCACCCGACCCCACCTCACCCAATAAGGCTCCGGCGGCCTCCTCCCCCACCCTCTCAGCGGGCTTCCCCCTCTCCCCCAGGGAGCTCGAGCCCATGAAGACGCCGGGGCTCCCGCTGGCCCACAGGCAGATGACGCTTCCGGGGGACAACGGCGATTTCCGGCCCGATTCGACCCTGACATCGATGTCAGCATCTATACCCTCCTCCCCCAACCGGGCTTCCGCCGCCCTCCCCTGCCTCTCCGCGACGTGGCCCGGGAGTCTCCCGCAGATCGAGACGCCTCGAGCAGCGGAGACCCTTCCACCGTCGGCGATCAGGGGCGTGAGGCTCTCCACCGGATTGAACTCGGCTGTCACGAGCCCACCCCCCTTGGGATAGAAGCCCTCTCTCTGAACGGAGAGCGATCCCTGGAACCCCATAGACCTCAAGGCGGCCCAGGTCACGTTGTCCATGAAAGGAGTCGGGGGAGACCACTTGACGTTGGTGCCCCCTCTTATCACGAGCTTCATGGGGGCCCCCGAGAACGCGGCGATGGGGGCCAGGCACTGGAGCATCAGTGTAATGCTCCCCGCCGTGCCGATATCAACCTTATAATTTCCACCCGGAATGGATCCGGGCCGGAGCCCCACTTCGGGGGATCCGATCCTCAGGCCGTCAGCCTCACCCCCGCACATCCGGGTCAAGGTCTCAGCGGTCTTGAGATGCTGGGGTCTGAGGCCGGGGCGACTCCTCCCCTGTCTGATGTTGTAGACCCTCGTCGGAACCCCCAAGAGTGCGCCGTAGCTCAGCGCCATACGGAGGATCTGGCCGCCCCCCTCCATCATCGAGCCATCTATCTCGATCATAGGGGACCCTCCTAGGCTTGGATGCCGCCGCAGAACCTGGTGATCCACTCCACGGCGACCCGCCCGGCGTCGGAGAGGACCCCCTCGTCGACGTTGGGGACTCCGCAGATTAAAAGCTGGACATCCCTCGTGGCCTGGGTGATCTTACACGCCTCGGCGTCTCGATACGGATAGATGGCCACCAGCTTCTCACCGTCTTCGATGACGGGCTCTCCTCCGCCCAGCACCACGGGCTTCTCCATCCCGATCCCGAGGAACTCCTCCCCCGCGACGGCCTCCCTCATCAGCAGACTGCCCGAGAGCCCTCCCTCGTCGAACGCCGCCAGGGGTATCGCGGTCTCGATTGAAGCGAGATTGTAGGCATCGACGAATGTGTTTATCCTCGGGAGCCGGCGACCCCTCAGCACCCTCCTGAGGAGGGCCTCGGAGGCGGGCCTGGTCTTCGTGGGATCAACCCCCACCCTCCAGAAGAAGTCACGGTAAGCCCTGAACCTAGGATGCTCCCGGAGCTGGTCCAGGGTCCACTTGCCCTGCGCATTCGCTATGACCTCGATTTTGAACGCCTCGAGTTCAACGGACTGGCGGTGAACCTCGACGTCCTCCATCCTGAGGGTTAGGGCGCGCAGCCCGGGGAACCTCGCCGCGAGCCCCGGGGAAACCTCTAGCCACATGGGCACATAACCAACCATTCCTTAATCGTGAACGCTGCTGGAGTCGGACTTTGCGAGGTCTCTGATCCTGCCCTCGCCATCGATCTCTTTGAGGTATCCGTAGACCTCTGCGGGGACGAGGTCTTCCCAGTCCTCCCCGGAGAGGATCCTCCGACGGATCTCCGTCGCCTCGTATTTTTTTCTCATGTGGAGCTCGATCCCTTTTACCTCGTATCCGGCCTCAACCAGCAGCCTCCGGGTGAGGGGCTGATTGGTGAAGACCACGTCGAAACGGGGCGTCTGGGACTCGACCTGGGAGACCCAGACCCGGTGGGCCGGGGCATCTGGGATGGGGATGAGCATGTACTTCTCCATGGGCACGTCCGAGGCGGCCAGGGCCTTCCTGATCATCTCGAGGCGCTCCCCCGCAGTGAAGGGGTTGTCCGGCTCGTGGCTCATCTGGGCGCTTCCCACCACGATGAGGAGATCGTCTGACTCCTCCAGTATCTTCCTAATCGCGTGGAGATGGCCGTGATGGAAGGGCTGAAACCTTCCTACGAAGAGGGCTGTTCTAGACAACGATTCTCGCTCCGGATTCGATGAAAAAGTGGCACGTGGCTTATTTAACGTATCTCACGGCCCATGAGGAGAGGGTTCGGTGCATCGGGTTAGTTATATAACCGAAACATGTAAACCGTCATTACACGGTCGGAGATTCACAGATGGACGCCTTCCGAGACCTCAAACTTCTCCACACGAGCTGGGAGGACGTTGAACGCCTCTCCGAGGAGCTCGCCCAGAAGATCATCGAGAGCGGATACGAGTCCGATATCGTTGTCGCCATCAGCAGAGGGGGCTTCGATCCCGCGCGTATACTCTGCGACCAGCTCGGCATTAGGCGGCTGGCGAGCGTCCAAGTCGAGTTTTATTCAGGCGTCCAAGACACTGTCGAGAAGCCTCGGATAGTTTATCCCCTGAACGCCGATGTCAGGGGGAAGAGTGTGCTAGTGGTCGACGACGTGTCCGACACTGGCGTCTCCCTCAAGGCGGCCAAAGATCACGTGCTCGAAAAGGGCCCGGGAGACCTCAAGGTGGCGACTCTCCACCTCAAGCCCTGGACCAGCTTCAGACCCGACTATCACGCATCGGAGACGGAAGCCTGGATCGTGTATCCGTGGGAACCCGTCGAGAGCATTCGGTCCATCGCAGCGAAGCTCGATAAAAACGGGTATTCAGACCGGGAGATCAGGGAGAAACTACTCGAGCTGGGCTTCAATCTCAAGACCCTGAAAAGACTCTGACTACTCGAACAGGTAGACTGCCTCTTCGTAGCGGCGAGAGCCCCATCTATAGTCTGGAGGAACTCGCCTCAGGGACTTGGCCTCAAGCATCTTCGATAGCCGGCGGTTGGCTTCTTCGACGCTGATCATGTCGTCTCGGAGGAGATCGAGGGGGATATCGACCCCGAATGGGCGTGCGGGGACGATGTGTCGCGTCGCCTTCGGAGGGAACACCTGGCCAGATTTGACGGTCTCGAGGACATGACGCTTCTCGATGGCGGGGGGGCACAGCACGAATCCCACCTCGCGCCGCTCCAGCATCTTCGCGGCGTCCCTCTCCGTCTCGTAGCGTATTGCATGGCCTTTCTTGCGCAACCAAGACTCTATGCTTGTCACAGTCGCGAACGCGGAGATGACCTCCTCTCCGTGAGCCGCCATCTCGTAGCAGCCTTCCTCGAGCATCAGGAGAAGGCTCGCTCCCCCGCTGGGAGAACCCACAGTCCTAGAGATCTCCCCGAGATCCCCGAACCTGGAGAAAAAATCCTCGATGGCTATTGGAGACGAGACAACCCTGCACCAGCGGTCGACCCTGATCCCGGGGCTCGTGTAGTCGACGAGGCAGACGCATATGAGCCTGCAGCCCAGGTTCCTCAAGGCCTCCACCCGGTGCATCCCGTCGAGGACCACCAAGGACTCCCTGCCCACGATGACGGGAGACTTGAGGATTCCGGCTCTCTCGATCTCCTCCATGAGCCCATCAAGGATCCTGGAGATTGTCTCCTCGTGGAAAAGCAGCTCATCGATCTCGACCAGGGCGATATCGAGTCGGATCTCATCGCCATCAATGGTGTATGAAACGGGACGGGAGGCGATCAAGATGGATCAAGAGAAATAGATTGCTTGGATGTGTATATAAGGAATGAAACGAAAAGGCCCGGTCTATTGAAAGAGCCTAATACTCCTGGGTCGCCTCGATCTTCATGATCCGGGTTACGTAGCCCGCGATCTTGTTCCTCAGTTTCTTGGATACGTCTAGACCGATCTCTTTGAGGAACTGCTTGTTCGGCTCGAACTCCGTCGTGAAGCTCGGCTCGTACCTGTCGACGAGTGTGTTGCTGATCCGCTTGATCATCTCAGTCCGTACTTTGCCCATTTTAATCACCGTGTCAGGTTTCCGGCCTATGTGCTGATATGGAAACCTCTCCGGGTTTTAAAGATTACCCTCTGATTCGAGCCACCTATCTAATCACCCCCCGATCGCTAAGGACGAGAAATCAACCATTTCTGATGCTGAATAGGAGACCCTGATGACAAAAAGGATTAGGGCTTTTCTTCAATCCATGAAAATGTCAAATTTCACGACGAGGGGTCTGCAGAGAAAATCAAAAGGGAATAACTTTCGTTATCGGGGCTCTTACGGTCGATAACTTCCTGTGGGGATGGGGCTCTAGGAAAGAAGCCTTTACCTGAACTTCCTTGGGAAAAAGGGAGAAAGCATTAAATATTTCCCGAGAAGAAGAGTGAAAATAGAAGGGTCTCAAATGACGAACGAGATTAAGGTTGCGCCGATGCACAAGCTCATAAAAAGAGCCGGAGCAGCGAGAGTGAGCGAGGAGAGCGCCACGGCTCTCGGGAGAGCCCTCGAGGAGATCGGCATCAAAGTGGCCAAGGAAGCCATCGATTACGCTCGACACGCCGGCAGGAAAACCGTGAAAGCCAGGGACATCGAGATCGCAGCGAACAAAGTCATAGGCCGATAGGATAATATATTTCCCGCTGGGGGTCCATGGGTGAACCGGCATGCGATCCATAGAGTGTGATATTGTTGTCGTAGGCGCCGGGCCCGCAGGGAGCCTCGCGGCGAGGACTGCGGCGGAGAATGGGGCATCAACGATTCTTCTCGAGGAGCATCCCAAGGTGGGCTACCCTATCAACTGCGCGGAGGGCCTCAGCCTCGGAGGGCTCAAGGACGCCGGGATCAAACCAAAGCCACCCATCGTGAGCCAGGAAATAACCAAGGCGAGGGTTTTCGCCCCAGACCAAAGCTTCGTAGAACTCACGAGCACGAACTGGAAAGGCTACACCCTCAACAGGGAGATCTTCGACGGTCTTCTGGCCGAGATGGCGGTTGAGGCCGGGGCTGACCTTCTAACTAGTACGAAAGTTACAGATTTGATCAAGAAGGATGGCGTCGCGGTCGGCGTGAAGGCAGTCTCAGGCGAGGAGACCCTGAAGATCTCTGCGAAGGTGGTCATCGGAGCTGACGGCCACGCCTCCATAATCAGGAGGAAGGCCGGGCTCGGAGAATGGTTCCCCGACATCGTCACGTGCGCCCAGTACAGGCTTGGGGGCCTCGAGCTCGAGGAGCCAGGGGTCAACGAGTTCTACCTGGGCAGGGAGATCTCTCCAGGCGGCTACGCATGGGTCTTCCCCAAGTCCGCCGAGGTGGCCAACGTCGGCCTCGGGGTCCGCAAGATCCACACGGAACCCCCCATAAAGTACCTGAAGCGGTTCATCGCAAACGACCCCCGCTTCAAAGACGCCGAGATCCAGTTGGTGAACGGGGGCATCTGCCCCGTCTCGGGCGTGCTCGAGAAAGTCGTAAGCGACGGGCTGATGCTCACAGGAGACTCTGCGGGTCAGCTGATACCCGCCACGGGGGCGGGTATCCATTCTGGAATAGAGTCAGGCAAGATAGCCGGAGAGGTCGCTGCCGAGGCCGTGGAGGAGGGGAACGTCTCCGCGGAGCGGCTTTCGGTGTACGAGGAGAGGTTCGACAGCGTCTGGGGGGAGAGGATCAGGGACAGTCGCAAGGTCGTCGAGATGCTGGACAAGTTCTCAGACGAGAACCTTAACATCCTCGCGAAGGTGATAACCAAAGAGGACGTGCTTAACCTTGCGAATGGCACATCGGTGGCCCGGACCATCACACGGATCATGGCGAGGTCCCCCAAGGGGATCATCAACCTGATGTCAGCCTATCTCAAGCAATAATCAGCCCAAGTGCGCCTTCTCCCAAATGTTCGGCTTCCCCAAGCAAGGGGCAATAGTGGAAAACATTTATATTCCGACCATAGATGAGATTCGTACTTAGTATCTGGTTTGGAGAATGATAATATGGCATATTTGACCAGACAACCCGTGTTGATTCTGAAGGA
Source organism: Candidatus Bathyarchaeota archaeon (assembly GCA_026014875.1). Classification (GTDB taxonomy): domain Archaea; phylum Thermoproteota; class Bathyarchaeia; order TCS64; family TCS64. The sequence continues at coordinate 43,762 of JAOZHO010000027.1, forward strand.
AGGGACTGAGCGGAGCCGTGGTCGCGACGCCCGCAAGTCGAACATGACTGCGGCGCAGGTCATCGCCGAGGTGCTCAAGACGACCCTGGGACCGAGGGGCATGGACAAGATGCTCATCGACAGCCTGGGGGACATCACCATCACCAACGACGGCGCCACGGTGCTCGAAGAGATCGATGTCCAGCACCCCGCCGCGAAGATGATGATCGAGGTCGCCAAGACCCAGGACGATGAGGTCGGCGACGGAACCACCACCGCGGTGATCTTCGCAGGGGAGCTCCTCAAGAAGGCTCAGGATCTCTTGGATCAGGACATTCACCCGTCGATAATCATCGCGGGGTACCAGAAGGCGTCCGATAAAGCTCTCGCCAAACTCGAGAAGTTGGCCATCGACGTCGACCTAGACGACAGGGAGACCCTCATGAAGCTCGCGAACACCTCCATGAGGAGCAAGACAGTCTCAAGCGTCAGGGACCACCTCTCCGGCATCGTGATCGACGCGATACTGCAGATCGTCGAGAAGAGGAACGGCGAGATCATCGCCGACGTCGACAACGTCCAGATCGTCAAGAAGGAGGGCAAGAGCCTCAACGAGACGGAACTCGTCAAGGGGATCATCATCGACAAGGAGGCGGTCCACGACGGGATGCCCAAGAAGGTGGAGAACCCCAAGATCGCCCTCATCGACGTCGCCATCGAGGTGGAGAAGACCGAGTTCGACGCCGAGATCCGGATCCGGAGCCCTGACGCAATCAAGGCCTTCCTGGATCAGGAATCCGAGATGCTCAAGAAGAAGGTGGACGACATCGTCTCGAGCGGCGCCAAGGTCCTCTTCGCCCAGAAGGGCATAGACGACGTCGCCCAGCACTTCCTCGCCAAGGCCGGCGTGCTCGCCGCGAGGCGGGTCAAGAAATCCGACATGGAAAAGCTCGCCAAGGCGACGGGAGCCAAGATCATCTCCAACCTCTCCGACCTCAAAGACTCCGATCTAGGCACCTGCGAGCTCGTCGAGGAGAAGAAAGTGGGCGACGACAAGATGATCTTCGTGGAGGGCTGCAGCGACCCCAGGGCCGTTGCCATCTTCATCCGGGCGGGCCTCGAGCGCATGATCGACGAGGCCGAACGGGCACTGAACGACGCACTCTACGTGATCAGCGACATAGCCGAACTCCCCAAGATGGTGCCCGGAGGCGGGGCCATCGAGACTGAGCTCGCCAAGGATGTCCGATCCTATGCGACCCAGATCGGGGGCAGGGAGCAGCTCGCCGTCGAGGCGTTCGCGGACGCCCTCGAGGTGATCCCCAGGACCCTCGCTGAGAACGCGGGGCTCGACATCCTCGACTCCATGGTCGCCATCAAGGCAGCCCACGACAAGAAGGGGGGCTCCTCGATGGGGGTCAACGTCTTCGACGAGGGAGTCATCGACATGCTCGAGCAGGGCGTCGTCGAGCCCATGGTTGTGAAGCTCCAGGCGATCAAGTCGGCGGTCGAGGTCTCGGCCATGATCCTCAGGATCGATGACGTCTTAGCCGCAACTTCCCCGGGCGGCATGGGAGGCCCAGGCGGCCCCCCCGGCGACATGCCCGACATGGACGACATGTAACACCCAACCTTTGATTATCGGGTTTTGAACCCGAACATTTTTTCTTTTATTCCACCCTAATTAGCTATTGAAATCTAGGTGTAAGCAGTATGTTGAAAACGAACAAGGATAAGCTCGTGAAGATGTCGGTCATCGGAGAAGTGGTGAGCCCCACAGTGGGCGCATCCATCTACAGGGTCTCCGCTGACGGCGAACCCATGATCCTCCCCGGAGTGGGAGGAATCACCTACAACGTGAGGGTAGGGGACCTCGCCATGGGCTGGATGGCGGACCACGTCGAACCCGGCGTGAGCCTCGAGAACAGGGTCTCCGACTCCAGGATGCCCCACGCCCAGAGCAGGGCGCTGAACGTCCTGAGCTGCATCGGGAACGAGGCGACGGTGGTCAAGGGGGACGCCAAAGGGGAGAAGGGTGTCGTCGTGGGGAAGCACGGGGGCATCGAGCACGTGATGACAGATTTCCAACCCGAGGTGATGGAGAAGCTCGTCATCGAGGACAAGGTCATGGTCAAGGCCTACGGGGTGGGGCTCAAGCTCCTGGACATACCAAAAGTGAAAACCTACAACCTGAGCCCCAATTTCTTGAAGGCCATCGATCCCAAGATCGCCAGCGGGAAGCTGGAGGTCCCTGTGACCCACATGGTGCCCGCGGCTATCATGGGCTCGGGCCTGGGACGGAACCACGTCTCCTCAGGGGACTACGACATCACCCTATTCTGCGAGGAAACGGTGAAGGAGTACGGCCTCGAGGACCTGAGGCTGGGGGACCTCGTCGCTATCGTCGACGCCGACCACAGCTACGGCCGGATATTCAGGAAGGGGGCCATGAGCGTGAGCATAGTGACCCACAGCGACTGCGTCACCGCGGGCCACGGGCCGGGGACGACGACCCTCTTCACATCGAAGACAGGGGCGATCGAACCTGTGATCGATGCCGACGCGAACATCGCTAAGATCCTCGGGCTCAGAGACGATCTCTAGCCCCCCTCTGATGCAATGTTTTTATTTGGGCTCAGGATATTGAGTGTAGCCTGTGCTCCTGTCGTCTAGTCCGGCCAAGGATTCTGGCCTCTCGAGCCAGAGATCCCGGGTTCAAATCCCGGCGGGAGCACCACTTTCAACCAGACTTTTATTCCTCGAGGCCTAGGAGGGCCCCTTGATTATCATGTCGAGGAGAGCCAGCCGTCCGCTCCTCACCTGTTCAAGGCCTCGAAGCAGGGCGGACTCCACCTCAGCCGGATCCTCCACGAGCTCCCCGTATCCGCCGAAGGCCTCGGTCAGCTTCACGTAGTCGGGTCTAGGTATGTCGACCCCGTAGTATCTTCCCTCCTTCACGGAGTATCCCTCGGGGTAGTACATGGAGTGCTGCTTCATCGCAGCGTAGGACCTGTTATCGAAGAGGACAGTGAGGAAGGGGATCTGGTACTCCTGGGACAGCCCGAAACAGGCGTGGACAGGGTTATAGTTGAAGCTGCCGTCCCCCTCCAAGGCGACCACCGTCTTCCCCGGGTCCGAGAGCTTCACCCCGAGGCTCACACCGAGCCCCTGCCCCAGCCCCGAGTGGACCACGGGCCCCATCGCCTGGAAGTGGTTACCGGGGCTGACCCTATTCGCCTCGATGTACCTGCTCACGAGCCCCCCGTGGGTTATCGTCTCGTGGACTGTACGGGTGTCCCCGTCCAGAACCTTGTTGACGACATAGCAGAGCCACCGGGGATCGATGGGCACATCGTCCCGGGCTTCGAGAGCCTCCCTCTCCCACTCCTCCCTGAGCCGGTTATGCTCGGCCTCCCACCTGCCCCGCCTCTCCCTCAATTTATCGGGTGAAAGGGCCATCTTCTCCCCGAGTTCCTCGAGGAGGGCCGGCAAAGCCAGAGCCGAATCAGCGGCTATCAACATGTCCGCTGGATACGTGTATGAGGGATACTTCCCCTGGAGGGGGTCGAGATCCATGAAGACTATCTTGGCCCTGCTCGTCTCCCTGATGCTCGTAGGAGGATACCACGGGGGCCAGCTGCTGCTGTCGATGACCAGGATCAGGTCGGATTCGGCTGAATATGGTGCGATGCTGTAGCCCATGTGCATCTGGTGGTCGGTGGGGAAGTTCATGTAGCCGGGGGTCTCGAAGACGGGCATCGAGAGGAGATCGGCGAGCTCCACGAGGGAGGAGACTGCGCCATGGTTCCTGCCAAGATGCCTCGTATAAACTAGGGGTGACTCGGCCTCGGCGAGTAGCTCGGTCAGTTTCCGTATCGCCGCAGGGTCTGCCTGAATCCTCGAGGGCCGGGGCTTCCTCTCGGGCATCCTCATCCGGGTGACTTTCTCGAACATCAGCTCCCTAGCCAAACCGAGGACGACCGGGCCCTGAATATCCGAGGATGCTATGTCAAAGGCCCTGGCCAAGATATCGAGGATGTTCACGTTCGCGGTGGGGGTGCTGCTCCATTTCACGTAGGGCTCCACGACCCTGGGCTGCCCCCCAACCTGGGTGAAGGACATGTAGTGGGCCCCGGGGGTGCCCCCGTGGACCTCCCGGTCGTGGGTCCAGGCCTGCCCAACGATGAGGACCACGGGCAGGTTGTCGGCGTGGAGGGCTCTGAGCTCCATCGCGCTGTGGAGGAGCCCCACGAGGACGTGGGTGAGGACCACCTGGGGCCTCCCCGTGGCCATAGCGTACCCCTTAGCCATGGTGAGGGAGACGGCTTCGTGCCTGGTGTTGATGTAGAAGGGCTTCTTCCCCTGGGAGTTGTACTTGGCGAGGTACTCCCAGAGGGGGACGAACTCGGTCCCCGGGGAGCTGAAGATGTAGTCCACGCCGTACCTGTTGAAGAGCTCGACGTATCCCTCGGCGGCTCCCTCGACCGTTATCTCCTCCAAACGTAATCCTCCAGAGAATGACTGAAATCTGGTCGCCTTGGATTTAAAACCCTTTCACAGGAAGAGGGAACCCTCCATGGATGCATGGTGACAATTTAATTACAGATGAACCTGTATACACACCAGAATGACCGTTGAAGAGAGAGTCCATGGTTACATCGAGGAGCGCACGGATGAGATCGTCGAGTACCTCAGGAGCCTCATCGCGATCCCGACCCAGGCAGTACCCGGGGAGAATTATGACAAGATCGCCAACTATGTAGGGGAGAAGCTGAGCGGGCTGGGGTTCGAGACCGCGGTGTACGACGCCCCCGACGACTACATGGTGACCTCGGGGAGGGACATCCTGGGGCTCGAGGGGCCTAGGAGCAACCTGGTCGCCACCCTCCGGCGGGGGAGCGGGCTCACACTCCACCTGAACGCTCACTCGGACACGGTCCCCGTGACCCCGGAGGGATGGACAGTCGACCCCTTCGCCGGCACCATCAAGGACGGCAGGGTCTACGGCAGGGGGGCCTGCGACGACAAGGGAGAACTCGCGGCCATGGTCTACGCCGCCGAGGCAGTCATCCAGTCCGGCGTGGAACTGGACGGGGGCCTCATATTGACCGCGACGCCGGACGAGGAGATCGGGGGGATAGCGGGACTCGGCTATCTCATCAACGAAGGGCTCGTGAAGGCCGACCTGGGGGTGGGAATCGACGGCAACTTCGGAAACCTTATGATCGCCACCAACGGGAGGGTGAGATGGAAGCTGGAGACGAGGGGGCTCGCCGTCCACTCGGCTCGGGCTCACACAGGGGTGAACGCGATCGAGAAGATGTCCAAGATAGTGCTCGCTATCGCTGACTACAGGAGAGATGTGCTCCTGAAACGGCAGGCGGACGTCCCCGTCTCCCCGGACGCCAAGACGGACAAGCTGAGCGCCATGATCAACGTGGGGAGCATCGAGGGGGGGCTCGCCCCCAACATCGTCCCCGACCGGTGCAGCGTCATCGTGGACAGGAGGACCCTCTACACGGAGAAACTCGAGGACGTTAGGGCGGAGTTCCACGGTGTCGTTGATAATGTCGCCGCTCAGGACCAGGAGGTGGACGCAGTGATCACCGAGATCAACTTCAGGGAGGGAACATACATCGAGCCCACCCATCCCTGGGTCCAGGAGGTGAAGGGCATCTACGAGGGCGTCACGGGCATCCCGATTCCCATCTACGGGGCGGCGGGGAGCGCCGACATGTGCTACCAGATCAACCAGGGGGGCTGGCCCTGCATGGGCCTCGGAGTAGGGGACAAGGAGAGCCGCGGCCACGGGGTCGACGAGAACGTGAAGATCAGCGAGGTCATCGACCTCACCAAGGTGGTTGCCTCCATCATCCTCGCAAAGCTCGCCGCCTGACTCCTCCCACGAAAGTCCTTAATGAACGGACGGCTAGGAGTATCCATGCCTCACGAAGAGAAGGTTTTGGATTACATAGACGCTCACAGCGACGAGATCGTCGCCTTCATGCAGAAGCTCATCAGGACCCGGAGCGTCACCGGGGACGAGTCGGAGATGGGGCGCCTCATGGCCCAGGAGTGCGAGAGGGACGGCCTCGACGTGGAGATCGTCGAGCCCGCCGAGAACAGGACCAGCGTCATCGCCCGGTACAAGGGATCCACGGGGAAGCCCCGGGTCATGGTCTACTCCCACATGGACACCGTCCCCGCCGGGGACCCCGAGTCCTGGACCTATCCGGCGTTCTCGGCGACCATCGCGGACGGGATCCTCTGGGGGAGGGGCACCGCAGATAACAAGGTCGCCACATGCGCCACCACCATGGCGTTCAGGGCCATCAGGAGCCTGGGCATAACCCTCAAGGGGGACATTATATTCACCCACGTCGCCGACGAAGAGAACGGGGGAAAATACGGCTTCAGGAACATCCTGGACAGCGGTTACGCCGAGGGCGTTGACTACCTCTTCTACGGCCACGGCGGCCGAAAAGAGCAGATAGGCATAGCGGCCAACGGCTCCGCCTCCATCGTGATCACCGTTAAGGGGAGGGCGGCCCACACCCGGTCCCTCGAGGACGGGATCAACGCCGTGGAGAAAGCGGCGGAGCTCATCGTATGGCTCAAAAAGCTGGGAGACGAGGTGAACAAGAGAGAGTACCCCCTCCCCGGCACGGACACCATCATGAAGTCCAGGTTCTCGGTGAACAAGTGCCACGGATACGTCTCCACCAACACGGTCCCCGACAAGTGCGAGATCATCATAGACAGGAGGACCACCCCCGGTGAGAGCGTAGAGGACGCCGAGACGGAGATCAGGCGCGTGATCGAGTTGATGGCAGCGGAGGACCCGGATCTCGACGCCGAGGTCTCCTTCAACACCAGGATGGATGTCTCCGTCTCCCCCGCCGACTCGGAGCTGGTGAAGAGCTTCCAGAGGGCCGCCGAGAAGATCGTGGGGATAAAGCCCGTCCCGGTGGGGGGCTCCCACTCCAGCGACCACGGCTACTTCGTCACCAAGCACGGGAAGCCCGTCGCGAGCTACGGCACCGGGGGGGCGGGCATCCACATGGCGAACGAGCACATCGCCGTCGAGGACATCATTCTCACCACCAAGGTCTACGCCCTCACGATGCTGGACCTCCTGGGCGTAGAGTGAGACCGCACCAGACAAGGGATAACGCTTGAGGGAGAACCTGCCCGTCGCCGGGGTCGACGGGGTGACCATCCACTGCCCCTCTGAGGGGCGATACGCCTTCTACAACAGCCCCTACCCCGCCCACCGCCTCTCCACAGGCATAGACATCTACCCCAGGAAGAGATTCGGAGAGGCGGCAGACTCCCCCGTCTCGGGCCGAGTCATCCTCGTCAGGAAGGTGAGAGCTCCCAAAGCCAGACGGTTCAGGGACCACGGCCACGACACCGTCATCCTCCTCGAGAGCCGGGAAAACCCCGAACGGGTCATCAAGATCCTCCACGTCGAGCCCAGCGTGGGGGAAGGAGACGTCCTGGAGACCGGGCAGACTCTGGGAACACTCATCCGGTCGGGATACTTCGGCTACTCTACAGCCCCCCATATCCATCTCGAAGTGAGAAGCCCGGGAGATCCCCTGCGCGCGAGGGGAGGCCTGCGCTTCGAGAGGCTCCAGGAGATCAGGAATGTCCCGGAACTGGGGAGCCTTGAAGGTCTAGTCCATCGTAGCGTGGCGGAGTATGCGGAGATCGAGATCATGGGTGCATCTCGATGGGGGCTGCAGTGTGAAGCAGGCGGCGCCCCAGGAGTCCTGGACGGCGGGATCCCATACTATGGCTGGCTGGGAGTCCACACAGACGCCACTCCACGTAGAGAGGGCTCCGTTAACCTGTGCGGAAAAGAGATCGCCGACATCTCCGAGACGGGCCCCCAAGGCTGCGTGGCGACCTGCCGAGATTTCTCCCTCACTGTCGGGAATGAGCGGGTTGGGCTGTCAACCTGCCTGTATCCCCGGGGAGATCCCCGGTTTTTACTGATCCCTCTGAGTCAGGGAGGGCTCAGCCTTGAGCCCGGTGCCCGGCTCTCCATCGAGATCCGCTAGTCCAAGGTGGCCGGCTGGAAAGGGCTTAAAGTTAGCGGTGTCTAATTGTAGCAAATCAAAGACCCAGAGGACTGTGATGAAGAGAATCGGCTTAGGAGGGCTCAGCCTCCGGTTCCCGGAGAGCTTCGACAGGGACCTACGACTGCTCGCGTACTCGATGGCTTGCCGGCGGGTCTCCATGGGCTTCCTCCAGGTGGTGAGGGCGATCTACTTCGCCCTCCTGGGCTACAGCCCGATCCAGATCGGCTTCCTCCTCTCCATCGCCACCTTCGTGAGCGCCCTCCACTCCATCGTGTTCGGCTACCTCTCCGACCGCTACGGCAGAAAAGTCTTCTTCATCATCGGAGGGATCTTCGCATCCCTGCGAATGGTCATCTTCGCGATGAGTTCAGATTTTTGGCTCCTAGCCCTCGCTCAAGGCGTTGGGGCACTCGGGGAGGGGGCCGGGGCCGGACAGCCAGTGGTCTCGGCTTACATCTCCGATAAATCCGAGGTCTTGGATCGTCCCAATATCTTCAGCACCCTCGCCGTGACCAACGCATTAGCAGCCACAGTCGGATCTCTGTTGGCTGGGCTTCCGGCGATCTTCCAGAACACTTGGGGTTTCGATGTCATCAGAGCCCACGCATGGCTCTTCTGGATTGGGGCCGTCGGCTCGTTCATATCCATCCTCTTCGTCCTTCCCATGAAAGACGTTAAAGCGGAGAAGAAGGAGGCAGTGGAGGGCGGGGGAAAATTCCTGAACGTGAAGGACTGGGGGGTCATCGCCCGGTTCTCCCTCGTGAGGTCCACCAGCGGACTGGGCTGGGGGTTCATCCAGTCCCTTCTCCCCCTGTACTTCTTCATCAAGTTCAACGTAGCGGGCGAGGTCCTGGGCCCCATCTACGCCGCCACCCGGTTCCTCAGCGTCTTCAGCTATAGATTCATCCCCGTGGTTGTCGACAGATTCGGGGAGATCCGGACATTGGTGGGCTCCCGGATCATCACGGCGATCCTCACGGTGGCCTTCTCGGTGACCCCGTGGTATCCCGTCGCGGTGGTGCTCATGGTCTCCCTCAGGATAGCCATCATGTTCACGATGCCTATCCGCCAGACATTAGCCACCACCATCGTCGACCCCGACCAGACGGCGACCGCCATCGGCATCAGCAGCTTCGCCCGGATGAGCCTGAGATCGGTGGCCCCCACCATCGCAGGCTACATGTTCGAGACGATAAGCCTCTCCCTGCCCTTCGTGATCGGCGCAGGGTTCCTAGTCTTGAACGGTTTACTGTACAAGATCTTCTTTCAACAGGCGGACGGGAAAAAAACGGCTGAGCAGACGCGCTCTATCTAGCTGAACATCGTGACTTCGACCTCGCCTCCCTCCTCGATCACATCGAGGTTCACCGGGAGGATGATGTAACCGTCTGCGTGGGCCATGCTGGTTATCGCCCCGGACTTTTTGAATGCGGGAAAGGCGACGCCATCCCTGACCCTCACGGTGAGGAACTGCTCCCTCCCGGACGAGGAGACGAACCGTGCACTCATCCTCGCAACTACCCTCCTCGGCTCTGCGGGGGATAACCTGGCCAACGCCCTGAGGGCGGGGGTCAGGAATATGTAGGCGTTGCTGAGGCAGGAGGTGGGGTACCCCGGCATCCCGAAGATGGGGGTTCCCTCGACGATACCGAATAGAGTGGGCTTCCCCGGCTTCACCTGGAGGCCGTGGAACAGGACCTCTCCCAGCTCCTCGACGACCTCGCCGAAGAGGTCACGAACCCCGACGGAGCTCCCACCCGAGAATACGCCGATGTCATGGCTCGCGGCATCGAGGATTGAAGCCTCGATGCTCTCCCTGTCATCGGGGACGATCCCCTTTATGACGGGTTCGCAGCCGTTGGCGGATATGACAGATGCGAGAGTGTAGGAGTTCACGTCGTAGATCTGGCTTGGCGAGAGTTCTGAACCCAGGGGCTTGATCTCCGAGCCGGTGGAGATGACGGCGACCCGGGGTTTCCCGTACACCCGGATCGTCTCCCTGTTGAGGGCTGCGAGGGCGCCCACCTTTGCAGGGGTAAGCATTTCCCCCGCTTCGATGACGGTCTCCCCCGTCTTGATATCCTCACCCACGGGGGATGTGTTCGCGCCCGGGTAAGCCGGCTTCTGGATCTCCACGTAGTCTCCGTCGAGCCTGGTGAACTCGACCATGACCACGGCGTCGCTTCCCCCAGGGACGGGGCTCCCCGTGGCGATCTGGACGCACTCCCCTTTCCCAACTATTCCCTCGAAGAACTCCCCGGCGTGCTGCACGCCTATCAGTTTAAGCCGATTCGGATTGAAACTGGAGGCGCCGTAAGTGTCCTCGGCTCTCACAGCATAGCCGTCCATCGATGATCTTTCGAAGGGAGGCACCGAGAAACCTGCTACAACATTCTCCGCCAGCACCCTGCCGCTCGCCTCCTCGATGGGAACCCCCACGATTCTGCCGATCCTCGCAATGTTTCCCTCGATGATCTGGAGGGCCTCCACCCGGGACAGGAGGGTCTTGAAGGGCTTCATCCCTGTCATCTGTTCAACTCCCACAGCATGTGTCCCAGCGAGGGAAGGATAATCTTTTCGAGGGCAGTCTCCATCGCCCCCCTGGATCCCGGGAGGCAGAAGACCAGTTTTCCCTTGGCCGCCCCCGCGGTGGCCCTGCTGAACATCGCAGCATTGCCAATCTCGTCGAAGCTGAGGCGCCGGAATAGCTCCCCGAAGCCCGGGATGGGCTTCTCGAAGGTTGCGGAGACGGTGCCGACGGTCTTGTCCCTGGAGCTGATGCCCGTTCCCCCGCTGGTGATGATCACCTGGACCTCGGGGTCACCGAGGAACCCCATGTACGCCTCGTGGATCAAGCCGGCGTCGTTGGGGACGATGACATGAGCGGACACTCTGTGCCCGGCCTCCTCGAGCAGGCGGACCGCCGTCTTCCCGGTCTCGTCAGTCTCGATTGTCCTCAAGTCGCTGGTAACCATGATAGCGACAACTGCCTCGACCTTCTGGTCTCTCCTGTGCTCGTCCAGATTCAACCCTTCCTCTTCTCCGTGACCTTCACATCGGTTATAACAGTCGAGGGATACTGCCCGTCCTCGTCCTTCTCCAGGTATTTCACCATGTCCCAGATCGTGAGGAGGGCCGCAGCCACCCCCGTGAGAGCCTCCATCTCGACCCCCGTCTTATAATCCGCCGTGACACGGCACCGCGCCTCGATATGGTCGTCAGCCACGTGGAACTCCGCATCCACGGATGTGATGGGGATTGGGTGGCATAAGGGAAGAAATTCGGGAGTCTTCTTCACAGCGAGAATGCAGGCGATCTCCGCAGCCGGCAGGGGATCCCCCTTCTTGATCTCTCCGGATCTGATCTTCTCGATCGTGTCTCTTTTGAGGTTTATCCTCCCCGTCGCCTCCGCTTCTCTGTGGACGACCTCCTTGCCGGAGATGTCGATCATCTTGATGGGGTTATTCCGTTCGCTCATACTCTTCTCCCTCTATCCAGTAGTCTCCCTCTGGTGTGAACTCCTTCTTCCACAGGGGCACCTTCTCCTTTATGGTCTCCAGGACGTATCGGCACGCCTCGAAAGCCTCGGGCCTGTGGCCCGCCCCCACGGCGATCATCATGATGTTATCGGAGACGCCTAGGCTCCCGTACCTGTGGACGATGGCGACATCCTCTACGCCAAATCTCGTGATAGCATCCTCCCTTATGGCCTGGAGCTGCTTCACCGCCATCTCTTCGTAGACCTGGATCTCGATCCTGTCCACGTCCCTCCCCTTGGATTTATTCCTCACAGTTCCGAGGAATGTGACTATGGCGCCCATTCCCCCGGATCTGATGCTCGCGATGACCTCGTCGACGGAGAAATCCTCCCTCGTCACCCTGATCATTTCATCCACCGCTCACGGGCGGGAAGAAAGCGATAGAGTCGCCCTCTTTTAACCCGACTTCCTTTCCGACGTATTCGCCGTTGACTGCGTAGAGGACCGTCTTCTCATTGAATCCCTCGTACATATCTCTAACCATTACCAACAGGTCGCTAGTCGTGGTGCCCTCGGGGACCTCTAGCTCTGTCCCAGCTTTGCCGGTCAGCAGCCGAAAGGATGCGAAGAACTTCAGATTCACATTCATGGACTCAACCCCAGAACGGCGCCCTCTTGGCCACTGCCTCCCTGAAGGCCGCTTTGATGCTCTCCCTGTTCCCCCCGTTCCTCAGCAGGGAGACGGCCTCAACGTGGTTGTCATCCCTCATGAGGCAGGGCTTCAGCTCCCCGTTCGAGGTGAGCCTGAGGCGGGTGCAGTACATGCAGAAATCAGAGTTATGCATCGGCCTCACCACCTCCACGATCCCCCCGCCCGCAAGGTGATACTGCCGCCTCCGATGCATCTCCCGCTCCACGATTCTGGATGAGCGAGCCTCGAGCTCTTCTTCCAGGGGTTTGAGGTCGTAGTGGTAGTCCGCCCAGTCTGCGGCCCCTTTCTCGAGGGGCTGGTACTCGATGAGCTGGAGGGTGGCCCCGACCTCCTTCGCGAACTCGATCATATCGGGGATCTCACCATCGTTGATCCCTTTCATGACAACCATGTTGAGCTTCACGGGGTCAAGCCCGCATCTCTTCGCCGCAGCTATCCCCTCCCTCACCCTAAGGTAGGAGTCGTTGCCAATGATCTTGCAGAAGACATCGGGGTTCCCCGAGTGGTAGCTCACATTGACCCTATCAAGCCCCGCCTCCTTGAGTTCGCACGCCCTCTCGGCGAGGAGATAGCCGTTAGTGGTCATGGAGACCTCCTCTACATGTGATGAGATCCGCTGGACGATCTCGACGACGTCCTCCCTGAGGAGGGGTTCTCCGCCGGTGATCTTCACCTTGCCGATCCCGAGCTCCGCCGCCACGGAGACGATGGCTTCGATCTCCTTCGGGGTCGCCTCCCCGTCGGGCCCCGACTCTCCCTCCTGGTGGCAGAAGAAGCAGTTGAAGTTGCATCTCTGGGTTATCGAGACCCGCAGGCTGTTCACCCTCCTACCGTAGGGATCGACGAGTGTAGGGTTCTCATCGTCTCGGGTCTGGCGTGCAGGCATTCTTGTATCCTTCCTTGTGGGAGTTTTATCGGTTAAAGCTGTTATGCACGGTAGTGCATATCGATTTATATAGTTATTACTTGCGTATACGAAGGCTTATAACGATATGCACGGAGGAACATATCGTCTCGGTGAGGTGACGTGAGAAACAGGAATCTAACAATAATCTCCCTCGCGACAATCGTCATAGTCGCGCTCGGAGGATTTTACCTAATTCAATCCATGGGCCCCAATGAGCCCCATAACCTTGTGGTCTCCACCACAACCAGCCTCTACGATACGGGCGTCCTAGACCAGATAGAGGAAGCCTTCGAGGCGAAGAACCAAATCGACCTCTACTTTATCTCTGTGGGAACCGGTCTGGCAATAACCCACGCTCAGAGAGGGGATGCCGACATGATCCTGGTCCATGCACCCTCCCGGGAACTCGCTTTCATGGAGGACGGCTATGGCGTAAACAGGAAAATCATAGCCTTCAACTATTTCGCCATCGTCGGTCCGGGTGACGACCCGGCGGGAATACGAGAAAAGTCTCCACTGGAGGCCCTCGAGATCCTTGTGGGGAAGGCAAGAGGAGGAGATGCGATCTGGGTATCAAGGGGAGACGACTCGGGCACCCATACCAAGGAGAAGGGGCTCTGGGCGCAAGCTGGGTTTGAGGTCTCAGCCCTGAGGGAGGAGGACTGGTACCGGGAGGCGGGCTCGGGGATGGGTAAGACTCTACAGATAGCAGAGGAATACGAGGCCTACACTCTGACCGATATGGGCACCTACCTGAAATACTCCGAGGAGGGGCTGGTGACATTAGAGGTGTTGGTCGGGGCCGGGGAGGAGCTCATCAACATCTACAGCGCCATCGCAGTCAACCCGGACTCGAATCCGGACGCAGACTTCGATGCGGCAATCACGTTTATCGAGTATCTGGTATCAGATGAAGGACAGACGATCTTAAGGGAATATGGTGTTGACATTTATGGAAGGAGCCTGTTCAACCCAGTGGTTGAGCTCCTGAAAACGGGTTCGGATCCGACGACCGCGGAATGGATAGAAGCTGCGGGTTTCTTCGATGGAACTGAATGCCCTCAAGAATATCGGAAGGGAGAATATGGCCTCTACAACTAAAGCAGCGATGAGATCAACCCCATTTTAATAATAATGACACTCTTTTTGTGGTCGAGATGGTGTCGGCGATCCTCGAAGGCCTCGTGAAAGCACTGGAACTCATCGCATCCGGAGACCCGACTCTTGTAGATATAACCCTGCGCTCATTAGCGATTTCAGGCCTAGCTACGATCCTCGCCTCGTGCTGGTCCATACCGCTAGGAGTCTTCATAGGCCTGGGTAAGTTCAGAGGCAGATCCCTCTTCAAAGGTCTCTTCAACGTCCTGCTGGGATTGCCCACGGTAACTCTGGGCCTCGTCCTCTACCTAGTATTCTCGCGGTCTGGACCTCTTGGATTTCTGCAGCTGCTCTACACACCGTCGGTCATAGTAATCGGTCAGGCGATTTTGATCACTCCGGTAATCGTCAGTTTCGTGGCCAACACGCTTGAGGCGGTGGACCCCGAGATCAGGAGTCTAGCCCTCACCCTGGGAGCCTCGGAGGTAAGAGCTAGCCTCACAGTCCTAAACGAGTCCCTGAACGGCGTACTCCTCGCTGTGACTGCTAGCTTCAACAGGGCGATTGCCGAGCTGGGCGTGGCGCTCATGCTGGGCGGGAACATTAGAGGAGCCACGAGAGTCCTTACGACCACCATCGCTCTGGAGACGAACAGGGGCCAGATAGCCTTGGGAATCGCGATGGCTGTCGTCCTGCTAAGCATCGTCGGCCTAGTAAACATCTTGGTGAGTCAAGCTCGGAGGTGGATTTAGGGGTTGATCGAGCTTGCTGGCGTATCAAAGATCTACAACGGAATCGAGGCGCTGAAGAACATTAACCTCAAGGTCGAGAGAGGAGAGATACTGACGATCTTGGGGCCAAACGGGTCGGGAAAGACAACTCTCCTGAAGATATTGGGGGCATTGGAGATGCCGACCGAGGGATTTATTCTCAGCAACGGTGTGAGAGTCGATGAAGGCAATGCAGAGGAAACCAGAAGGACTACGACCCTCGTCTTCCAGCGAGCCGTGTTACTTAGGGGAACGGTGAGAGACAACGTCGCTTATGGCCTCCGAATACGGAACCTCGCAGGACCAGAGATAGAAAAAAGGGTGAAGGCGGCCCTGTCGCTTGTCGGGCTCGAAGACCTAGCGGATAGGCCATCGAAAGGTCTTTCTGGGGGGGAGCAGCAGCGATGCTCTCTGGCGAGAGCCTTGGTCTTGGAGTGCAATCTCCTGCTCCTAGATGAGCCCACGGCAAATCTGGATCCTGAGAGCATGATCATTATAAAACAGGTCATCAAGAGGCTGAGCGAAAGGGGAGTCACCATAGTCTTGGCCACCCATGATCTGAAGCAGGCTCAGGAGCTCTCCGAAAGGATACTGCTGCTTGACGGGGGGGAGATCGTGGAATCAGGTAGGCCAGATGATCTCTTCCTCGGCCAGTCTTCTGATATGGCTAGGTTCACCCGTTCAGAGAACTTCTTCTCAGGGGAGTCTCGTGTTTTAGAAGGGGTTGCGCGCATCAACATCGGAGGAGGAGTGGAGATTCATGGAGCCTTAAGTCGAGGGGGACCTGTGAACATCCACGTTAGGCCGGAAGACATCATCGTCTCCAATGAAAGGATTGTCTCCAGCGCTAGAAACAACCTCCTGGGCTCCATTTTTAGGATCGAGGACCACAACTCCATCATTAGAATAAAAGTTGACGTCGGCGTAGTCTTCACAGTTCAGATCACCAGGAGGTCATTCGAGGAGATGGGGCTCAACGTGGGCCAAGAGGTCTACCTCACATTCAAGGCTTCCTCGGTCATGCTTCTCTAGGCGAAGAGAGACCTCAACATTTTAGTAATCCTCGGCTAATTCTTCGTGAATACCCGGCCGTGATTCAGTGAGAGAAGAAAACGAAGAGTCCGCCCTGACCCCCAACAACGCCCTCTACGGGACAGGGGTGACGGGGATGTTCGCGGACAGCCTCTCCCGAAAATATCTGAGCCTCCTCGCCGTGGCTGTCGGGCTCTCCGTGAGCCAGATGAGCTACCTGAGGGCGGCCGAGAGCGTGAGCAGGCATATGCTCCAGCTCTACTGGGGGCGCCTCGTGGACCGCAGGGGGAAACGATTCTTCATCGCCCTAGGGAGGATCCTTAACGGCATCATCCTAGGCGCCCTCATCTTTGTCAAGGCACCCGCATGGGTGATGGTCCTCATCATCGGGGTCGCGATCTGCTGGAGCATCGTGAGGCCCGCGTGGAGCAGCCTTCTGGGAGATTATACGACATACTCTACAAGGGGGACCATTATCGGTAAGATCAACGCCCTCAGCCAGATTGGGAGTCTGGGGGCGATGATCATCGCATTATTCATCTCGCTCAACCAAGTGGGGGATACGACCCCCGAATCGTTCAAGTTGATACTGGCTTTGTCATCCGGAATGAGCATCATATCGGGAGTGTTGAGCTTCTTCATCGAGGAGAAGCCCCCAATAAAAGAGAGTAGTGACCTCGACCTCAGAATCGTTCTCCGTGACACCAAGCTCAGGAGATACCTCCTGGCCAATTTGATCTACGGCACAGGATTGGCCTTTGCGTGGCCTCTGTTTCCCTTCGTGATAGTCGACAGGCTCGGCCTCAAGATCTGGCAGATCGCCGCCTACTCCATCTTCCCCGCTGCATCCTCGATGCTCTCCCAACGGTATGTCGGAATCCTCATGGACAGGATAGGACGCCGCCCAGTCGTGGTCTTCAGCAGGATGATCATGACGGTAGGTCCGCTAATCTATATCGTCGCTACAGACTGGACCCACATCGGTGTTGCGGAGATCCTGCTGGGTCTTGGGATGGGGGCCTGGATGAGCTCGGGCCCCACCTACATAATCGACCTCGCCCCCGTCGAGATGAGGGCCACTTATCTTGCAGCCAACACTGCGGTGTTCGGCCTGGCCTCGTTCATGGGTAACCTCTTGGGTGGCTACATCACAGAAAACTTCCTCATCACCGGGGGGACCATCCAAGGCATCAACACGGGGCTTTTGATCTCTGCCGTTCTCAGGTTCACCACAGGATTGCTCTTCTTCCTGATCCACGAGACCTACCCGAAGAGCGAGAGAGAGCTCTCCGCGTAGTAACAATATGTGATTATCCCAAGTGTCTTACCTTTAAAAGGCGAAAACCCGTCTCCCAACTTGTGATATAGATGCCAGAGGAAGTCAGGGTCCCGAGGGGGGCCCACAAGCATATCGATGAGGTCGATGGCGACCTCATAGTCAACGGCGCCACTGTGACTGCGGAGACGTCGGGGGGAGTCATCAAGGTCCACGGGGTGACGGAGTGCAAGGACGACTGCAGGTTCGAGTCCAGCCTCGAGACCACGGAGCTGAGGGGGAGCAGCGGGGACATCATCGTCGAGGGAGACCTCAGGGCCACTAGAATGGTCAGACTCAAGAGGGGCCGCCTCGAGGTTGGAGGCAACCTTGTTACCCCCAAGATCGAGGTGGACAAGAGTGTTGATGTATCGGGGGATCTGGATACAGAGCAGGCTCGAGTCGGGGGCTCCATAACGGTTGAGGGCGATGCGAAGGCGACACGCGTCGATGTGGGGGGATCCTTCAAGGTATTCTCCCAGGCGGAGATCGAAGAGATCGACGTCGGCGGCTCAGTCACTATCGAGCGGGCAGCCAAGACCGGGCTCATCAACGTCGGTGGCTCATTCAGAGGCCACGGGCCCGTGGAGGCCGACAAGATCGACGTCGGCGGGAGCGTGAGGATCGAGGGGGAGGCGAACGTCAACGAGATCGATGTGGGCGGAACAGTCAAGCTCGAAGGGGGAAAGGTAGGGGACATCAATGTCGGGGGCACCCTCAAAGCATCGAGACCACTGAACTTTGGCAACATCAAGGTAGGCGGGTCCGTCAAGATCTCCGGCGGCGTCGGCGAGGAGATCGACGTGGGAGGCACATTCAAGAGCGAAGGGGACCTTGAGTTCGTGAACATCGACGTCGGGGGGACCGTCAAGATTGACGGGGACGCCAAGGGGCGTAACATCGATGTCGGGGGAACCGTGAGCGTGAACGGTGACCTCGACCTCTCCGAGGACCTCCGGGTTGGCGGAAAGGCGGCGGTCGACGGTGAGCTCAAAGCTAGAACCGTGAGGGTGGGAGGAAAGGTCGAGGCTTTCAAGATAGAGGCCCTCGACGAGATCGTGACCAACACCCTGAGGACGAGGAAGGGCGCGAAGGCGGAGGAGATCGAGATCGGGAGGAGGGGCGAGGCCGAGGGCCCCCTCATCGCCAACAGGATCCTCATCAGGGAACGCGCGAGGGTGGAGGATGTCTACGGGGGCACAGTGGTCCTCCGCAGAGGCTCTCGGGCTAACAACGTGTACGCTGAGAGGCTGACCATCGAGAACGACTGCAGGATCACCGGATACGTGAAGTACACGGATACCCTGAACGCTGACAGGGACGCCCGGTTATCCATGGATCCGGAAAAGACTGAAAAGCTGCCCGCTCCCCCCTTCTAATAGGCCTGGGGCATCCCATGAAGCGGCGGAATCGCTACGATATCTACATGGATACCCTTGAGACGATTCGCCGCAAGGGTG
This sequence comes from Candidatus Bathyarchaeota archaeon, assembly GCA_026014875.1. Taxonomy (GTDB): domain Archaea; phylum Thermoproteota; class Bathyarchaeia; order TCS64; family TCS64. Next base: position 62,601 of record JAOZHO010000027.1, read on the forward strand.
TGAGCCCCATCACCAGGATCTCTTACGGCGCCAATCTCCCCGTGGACAGGGCCAAGATAGTGGTCCAGTTTCTCTCGAACCGAGGGCTCGTTAAAGAGGAGGAGTATGGGAGCACTAGGGGATTCAGGATCACGGCGAGGGGGGGCGAGTTCCTCGCGGCCCTCCGGACCGTGAAGATGTATATCGACGATGAGGACCTCGAAGAATAAGGAGTCCCATCGCTCCCCCAAGATATATAAAGAATTCCTTATATAAAAGAAAATACTTATATGTATAAGGTTTTTCTTATATATCCGAGTGGAGATGCCGCTTGAGCGAGGACGAGCTAACGAAGCTGGTGAAGACGCTTAAGGCCCTGGCGAACCCGATAAGGCTGAGGATGATAGCCTCCCTCGCCGAGGAGCCAAAGCACGCCTACGCCCTCGCCAAGGAGATGGGCCTGTCCTATCCCCTGGCGCACCTCCACCTCAAAGGATTGAGAAAAATGGGTCTAATCAAAGAGATAGCGCCTGACACCAGAACCGAAGGGCGCCCACCATCAAGAACCTACACGCCCTCAGATTTCGAGCTGGTTCTCAACCCCTCCAAGATCCTGGAGACCGTGAAGGAGGCCAGAGCCTAGCATGTCCAAGACAGCATCGGCCTTGATCGTGCTCTCAGCAATAGCCATCGGTCTGGGAGTGCCCGGCATCTGCCTTTATGCAAGCCTCTTTTACGGCTTCAATTTCTTGGCCGCAGCAGCCGTCGCTTTCATGGCGGTACTGGTCGGCGGGGGGATCGCCATCGTCGGAGTCGTCCAGGGCCCCTTGGGAAGAGTGTTCGATGACTCCGGCAGAGTCGAGAGGCAGAGGCTCAGGATGCTCAGAGAGCAGCAGAGGGCCACCCTAGAGGAGCTCGACGGGATCGTCGGAGTCCTGGGCGAGATCAGAGACCTCCTGAAGGCGGTGGAAGAGTAGATGTCCGGGCGCGCCGACTATTCCCGTTTGTCCGACGAGGAGCTCGTCAAGGAGACGGGTAAACGGCTGGAGGAGATGCTAAAACTCCTCGTGGAGATCAGGGACTCCTTGAAGGCTGCGGGCAGCATCGATTAGTTAGGAGAAAACAGTCTTGGATGTTGAGGATATCAGGGATGAGTCTGCATCTGAGCCCAAAAAGGGGCTGCTGAGCAGGTTCCGTTCCGAGTTCGGGTTCATCCAGGGGAACTTCCTCGTCATGGTAATGAGTTGGATTATCCTCGACTTCGCCAGCGAACTACCCGCAACCTACTACCCCAAGTACGTTGAGGCTCTCGGCGGCACCGCGGCTATCATCGGGCTCATCGGGGCGGTGGAGATGATCGCACGAGCCTTTGTCCAGATCCCCGGGGGTTACATGGCGGACAAGTACGGGAGAAAATGGCTCATCTTCACGATGACCTTCCTCGCGGGTATAGCCCGCATATTCTACGCGACCGCTCCCAGCTGGGAGTGGATCCTCGTTGGGGCGATCCTGGTAGGGCTCACGGGGATATACCAGCCCGCCCTCCAAGCGATAATCGCGGACTCTGTTCCCAAGGACAAGAGGGGTATGGGGTTCAGCATCATCCAGCTCATCGCAAGCGCGTCTACGACGCCGGCCCCCCTACTGGCGGGGATTCTCTACGTCAGGATGGGATTGATGCGGAGCATGAGGCTCAGCTACGTCGTCGTGGTCATCGGCTTCGTTGTGGCCTCGATTCTCCGCTATAGGCTCAAGGAGACCGTGGAGGACCCCGCTAAGATCAACATCGGTGAGATGCTGGGGGAGTATCCGACCTCCCTGAGGGCCAGCATCGATGTCTGGAAGGTGGTCCCCCGGTCCGCTTTCGTCCTCTTCATCGTGTTCGTCTTCACGAACTTCTCCGTGGGGCTGTTCAACCCGGTGCTCACACTGTACATCCTCGACGACCTGGGAATCAGCTACGTGGCTTTCTCCTACATCATGACGGCCCTATTCGTCTCCATGATCATCCTCGCGCTGCCAGCGGGGAAACTGATCGATAAATATGGCAAGAAGAAGCCGATGATGGCCGCTTTCGTTGTCTGGATCCTCGCTATCGCGATGCTGATCGAGGGAGACTTTTACAGGCTGATAGTGTCCATGAGCCTGGTTGGGATGATTCAGGTCCTCATCGGCGGGGCGGCCTCGGCCCTCTCCGCGGATTTGGTACCCCGGGAGCACCGGGGGAAGGTCAACGGCTCGAGGGGTTTCTTTTCTATGCTTTCCCTGTCAGCTGGGATGTTCGCGGGGGGTTGGCTGTACGATAACGTTGGTCACCAGGTGCCCTTCCTCCTCCAGTTCATCCTCGTCATTCCTCCCCTCCTCCTCGTCCATTTCTTCATCGAGGAGCCCCACAAGGATGAAATAAATGGCTAAGTTGACTCAGTTAATCGATTGATTCACGGGAATCAGCCGAAGGCCCGGGGCTTAGCCAGAATCTCCCGGATCTCCAGCTCGAAGAACTTTCTCGGGTAAGCGGGCTTAACGACGATGCAGGTGTCGGCCCCGTCTCCGGTCCCCGCGATGGCCATGACCTCCCCCTCCATTCCTATGAGGCCGGCATCTGCGGCCATCAGGACTATCTCGACGGCGACCTTCATCCCCTGTCCGAACCTGTAGAGGGTATCCCTGACGGCCCTCACGGGGTATCCTCCCCCGTACTTGTCGGTGAAGGCGGAGCCCACGTCGCCGCCCAGGGCGTGGGTCGATGTGAGGACCCTGATGCCCCTGTCCTCGAGGGCTTTTCGCTCCGATTCCGTGATGGTCCAGCCCTTGTCCTTGAACCCCTCGCTGATCGTCACTGCGACGATGTTCGCATCGGGGCCGAAGGCCTCCTGAGCCTTGATCGCAGTGCTACCATGGGTTGTAGCGACGACGATGTTATTGATTCCAAGCTCCTCGACCCTCATCTTGGCGGCGGAGAGCAATTTATCGGTGTTCTCGGGGCCCGTCTTCTCGAAATAGATCGTGGTCTTCTCCATTGTCATTTCACCTCGAGTTAAAATTAATCTGATCCGAGGGCTTATCAATCATTCTGGTGGTGGCGCGGCCGGCAGGATTCGAACCCGCGACATTGGGTTGTCTCCTAGAAATCTATCCGAAGACCCACGCTCTATCCAGACTGAGCCACGGCCGCAACGTTGAACAGAGAAAACGCATCGCTAGTTAAGTTTTGTTGTCTGTACAGCGGCACTTCATGGATCTTAATCGTGAGTGTCATCGTCCCCGGGGGCCCTTCAAGTATACCCTACATGGAGTGATAATACGGTGTTATCGCCAGAGAAGATTTATTCCAGCATACGGGAATACCCGCTTGTAAAGGAGCGATGACCCTGTGATTATCCCCGTCAAATTAGTCAGGGAGGTTGAGGTCTCCACCTTCTCACACGCCACCGAGGACGAAGACAAAGTCGAGAAGGCCATAAAGAACCTCCTCCCCGAGGAGAACCGGGACCTCTGGCTCACGAGGAAGACGCTCAAGGGATACCACGGGGACCCCATCACGATCGTGACTGGAAAGATAAGAACGAAGAAAGGGGCGACAGGGGTCCTCCGGAGAGTGGTGCAGGAGCTTTCCTCTCTTGACCAGCAGAGGCTGCTGGACGAGTTGGAGGAGAGGCTCGACGATGGGGGTAACCTCTACATTCGACTGGATAAGCAGAACGCATACCTGAGCAAAGTCCGCCTGTTGAAGACAGATCCGGTGAAGATGAAGTTCAAGCTCCGGCTACCTCACGGGAAGGACAGATTGGAATACGTCCGCGATATCGTCAACGCCATAATCAAGGAGGAACACGAGGCGTGAGGCGCTTCGTCGACCTCAACATCAGGGACCCGGGAGACCCCCGAGTCATCACGGAGATGCTGGAACTCGCAGCCAAGCTAGGATTCAAAGGCATCGCAATAGCATCCGAGAGACCCGCGCCGCAGACGCTGAGAGACGAGGCCCGGACCCTCGGCATCGACCTTGCGAGTCGAATCGACCTGAGACCCAGAAACACCAATCAGCTATCCAAGACCCTACGGCGTGTCCGCAGAAAATATGAGATCGTAGCTGTCCACTGCGAAAACAAGGCCGTGTCGAGGCAAGCCGCGAAGGATCACCGGGTCGATATTCTCACCTTCCCTCCCCTGAAGACCGGAAGGAGCCGCGTAAGCCTAGACCGTCAGGGAGCCTCCCTCGCTGCGGACTCTAACTGCGCCTACGAGGTGTCCCTCTCAGACTTGCTGGACACGAGTGCCGGTGAGAGAGCGAGGGTCATCGTCAACCTGAAACGAAACATCTGGAACGCCGAACGCGAAGGCGTGCCCGTCTTGGCCACGAGCGGCGCCGCTACACCCCTCCGGATGCGGGACCCCCGTGCCATTGCGTCGATCACGAGCCTGCTCGACCTCCCAGAAGAAAAGGGGCTCGACGCAGTCTCGGTGACTCCCACCAAGATTCTTGAGAGAAACCGGGCAAAGCTCGGGCCAGGATTCGTGAGCCCCGGCGTGAAGGAGGTCCGATGATGCCGGTGAGGGGCACCGGGAGGCGGTACCTCGCCATCTCCCTCGAGGGTGGCGATGCCTGTTCCGAGCAGGAGGTCTCAGATGCACTCTATCAAGCCGTCGGTGAGCTTTTCGGGGATTACGGCGTATCGTGTCTACAGCCGAGACTCATCGAGTTCGATGAGGAAACAAGCAAAGGAATCGTCCGGTGCAGCCGGAGCCACACGAGGGAGATGAGGGCGGTTCTTGCGCTGATCACGGAGATCTCTAACCGAGAAGCAGCGGTGAGGGTGATGGGGGCCTCGGGGACTATCAAGTCCCTGAAATCGAAAGCGGCATTGAAATAGAATTCACGGACCTGTGCCATTTTTAACCCAAACGGAGCTATTTTTAGCGATGGCGTTGGATCTGTTCACCGGACTACATGTGTTCATGGGGAACTTCTGGACCTGGTACAACGGCCTTACACCCCTAACGTTTCTCCTCACCTTCTGGCCTGTATTCCTGATAGATTTCGTGCGCTCCGTGGGGAAGTCATGTGTCCTATTGGTCCACGCCCTCTACCGGAAGCTGAGACCCCTGGAATACGACCCGGGCTATATGCCGAAGGTTTCAATCATCATACCCGCCCACAACGAGGAGGCGATAATCGAGCGGGCCATAGAGTCCGCCCTCGAGACCAACTATCCGAACAAGGAGATAATCGTCGTCGATGATGGCTCGACGGACAGGACGCCCCAGATAGCTTTCCCCTACTCCAGGAAGGGGCGGATAAAGCTCTGCCAAAGAAACGTCGCGAGCGGCTCCAAAGCGGGAGCCCTGAACTACGGTCTATTCTTCGCCTCTGGGGACATCATCGTCACCGTGGACGCCGACACATTGATCGAGAGGAACTCCCTCAGGGAATTGGTTAAGCCCCTCGGCGACCCGGCGTTCAGCGCCACATCAGGAAATGTCCGGATTCTCCGGGGGGAGCACGGGGCGATGAATCTCATCGTAAAGATTCAAGCGTACGAGTATCTCATCTCTATGGAGCTTGGGAGGAGATTCCAGGCGTTATCGGGCACACTCCTCATCATCTCGGGGGCCTTCGGCGCGTTCCACAAGAGCTTCGTCAAGTCTATCGGCCAGTACGACGGGGACACCATCACCGAGGACTTTGACCTAACGTTCAAGATGAGGAAGCTCGGAAAGAGGCTCGCCTTTGTTCCGGAAGCCGTCTCATGGACATTCGCCCCTGAGACCTGGAAGGCTTGGAAGCGTCAGAGGGTGAGATGGACGAGGGGGCAGGCGGAGACCCTCTGGAAACACAGGAACCTCTTCGGGAAGAGGGGTTTCGACCTGAAGCTGGTCCTCGCGGTCTACGACATGCTCTTCATCGACGTCGTCCTCCTCTTCGCGAGGATGGCGTGGCTCATAGCCCTCCTTCGGATGGATCTCCCGACGTTCCCTTTTGTGATGCTCCTGAGCCTGGGACTGTACATGTTCATGGAGCTCTTCACGATAGTCACCGCCGGGCTCTTATCCCCCCGCAAGGGGGACCTGAAATATGCCTATCTGACCCCGATAATGGTCCTGTTCTATCGTCCCTACTACGCCTTCGTCCGCCTCTGGGCATACATCTCTTGGGTATTCAAACTTGAGAGCAAATGGTAGGCAAAGTTAAGGGCAATAGAATGTGCTTAATACTATATTCAACAATTCGAAATAATCTGCAAGAGGTTTAAGTTAACTTGACTCTGCTGAAAGACTCAATAAAAGCCGCTCTGGAGAATAGACCCGTAAGGGATAGCCCCAGCGATGAACTCTCGATCCACATCAACAGGATCGTGATCACCTCCCTCTTCGATCTAGGTACTGCGGGCGAAGGGATCATTCACCACGCTGGAAGATACTTCGGGAGCACGCTGGTCGAGATGGGAGAGGTACATGGCAAGACCGTGGAAGCTGTCCTTGCGGAACTCGTCGCGGTACTGAATAAATTAAAACTTGGCAATATCACCCTCGTTGAAGCCGAAGGAGATTCCGCGAAGGTGCAGTTCGAGGACTGTTACTTCTGCAAAGGCCTTCCCTTGATAGACCGGGGAGTATGTTTCTACGACAGCGGGATACTCGTCGGAGCCCTCCAGAAGGCCCTGGGTCGCGAGTTCAAGGTAGAAGAGACAAAGTGCCACTGCAAAGAAGACAAAATGTGTCTCCATGAGATAAGCGGGATCTGATATGTCGAGTCCTGTGACTGACCCCCACGCCCTGCGGCTGCTCAGGAGCATGATGGGAGGAGACCTCCCGGTAATCAGCCCCAGGATAGGGTACAACGTCACGTATCCCAGGGTAGAAGAGGTCGCAGGGGTCACGGCGGACAGAGCCCAGGACCTCCTGAAGGACCTCACTGAACAGGGCTACCTAAACAGAAACTTCTCGACCATGGTCTACAGATGCCCCTTCGACAACACCACCAGCCTCAGGCCCCGCCTCATCTGCCCCGTGTGCCAATCCGAGGAGATCGAGAGGGTCCCCCTCATCGAACATATGACATGCGGCCACGTCGACCAGGAGAAGAACTTCGTCAAGGGCGAGCTTCTCCAGTGCCCCAACTGCGGGAAGACCCTCAACCAGATAGGGGTCGACTACCGGAGGCCGGGCCACGCATACTACTGCCCCACATGCGGGGAATACAGCCCCTCCCCCATCGAGAAATGGTCCTGCAACGCCGAAAACCACGTGTTCGAGATGGAGGAGGCTGTGGCAGAGAAGCTCTACACCTACACCCTCAACGAGGCGAAGAGAGACGAGGTCTCCAAGGTTTTCGGGTTCATCGAGCCTGTGAGAGAGGCTTACATGAGATGCGGGTACGAGGCCGAGACATTCCAAATGGTGACGGGAAAGTCGGGGGTCGCCCATCTCGTCGACGTCTACGCCAAGAAAGGGGACGTGAAGCCGGTCACGAGCATTGCGAGGATACTTACGGACAAGGGGATAAAGCCTGAGGAGGTGCTGAAGCACTACGCGATCACACTGGATGTAGAGGTGACAAAACCCATTCTCATCGCGTCTCCACAGCTGGATAAAGCGAGCGAGGCCTACATGGACCAACTGAAGCTCAAGGTCATCGAAGGCAGCAATTTCAAGACTATTATTGAAGAGTTCGAGGCATTCGTCTGCGAACAATAATTTTCGAGAAAACACCACTTGCATTATAATCCATAATAAATCCTTTTTCTCAAGCTCATCTCAACATTTATATCTAGAGCATCTGTAAAAGGTCAGGTGCGCTGAGAAGAAAAGATGAGCCGAGTTCTCCTCCGAATGGAGTGGAAATAGGTTTAAAACTCCTCTCGCGCATGATCAGCATGAAGTCAGAGGCTGAAAAAATACAATGATCATACCAGTCAGATGCTTCTCCTGCGGAAAGTTGGTGGGGGACAAATGGGAGTCCTTCTCCAAGAGGGTTGCGGCCGGTGAGCACCCCAAGGAGGCCCTCGACGACGTCGGAGTCGAAAGGTACTGCTGCAGGAGGATGCTGCTCTCCCACGTGGACCTCATAGACGACATACTGGAGTTCCATGAGAAGCGAGAGGTCGTCGATATCAGAGGCGAACGTTGAAAATGGATACTCAGCAAAGCGATACTCTCCTGCTGCCCCAGGAGGTGCTCCTGTCCGCGGGGGTCCACATCGGGACCCGGGTCAAAACCAAAGACATGATACCATTCATATACAAGGTGAGGCCGGACGGCCTCTTCGTCCTCGACATGGATAAGATGAACGAGCGGGTGAAGGTCGCCGCCAAGTTCATCTCCAGGATGGACATCTCAAGAGTCGCGGTCGCCTCATCCAAGAGGTACGGGAGGCTGCCCGTCCACAAGTTCTGCGAGGTGACCGGAGCGCATCCCCTCGTCGCGCGCTTCACATCGGGAACCTTCACCAACCCGACGTACAGCCACTATTTCGAGCCCGTAGCGGTGATCGTCACCGACGCCCTCGCCGATCAGCAGATCGTGGTCGAGGCCACAGCGGTGGGAGTCCCCGTGATAGCGCTATGCAGCACCGACAACAACCTCTCCAACGTTGACCTCATCATCCCCATCAACAACAAGGGGAGGAGGAGCCTCGCCATCGCCTACTGGCTCCTCGCGAGGCAGCTCAAGCGGGAGCTCAAAGAGCTCACCCCCGAGCAGGAGTTTTCGGTCTCTATCGACGATTTCGAGTCAACCATGTAGGTGGGGGCATGGGCGTCAGGCGACCTTGGGTTGCGGGAGCTTTCTACCCCGCATCGCCCGATCGCCTGAGGGACGCCATCGAGGAAAGCTTCACCCATCCCCTCGGCCCGGGTAAATTGCCCCAAAAAGGATCAAAAGAGAGGGAGATCATCGGCGTCGTCTGCCCTCACGCAGGATACATTTACTCTGGCCCTGTCGCAGCCCACAGTTATTATCACCTAGCCTCTGAGAAGCCTCCTTCTGCAATCATCATCCTCGGCCCTAACCACACCGGCCTAGGCGGTCCCGTCTCGATGTGGGGCGAGGGAGCTTGGGAGACCCCGCTGGGAAACGTTGAGATCCACGAACCCCTCGCCAAGAAGATCTTCGAGGCGTCCGATATCATCGACATGGATGAATCAGCCCATCTCAGGGAGCACTCCATCGAGGTGCAACTCCCCTTCCTGCAGTACATCTACGGAGAGACGAGGATCGTACCCATCTGCATGGGGTTCCAGGATCTGGGCACCAGCAGGGCGATCGGGAGAGCCATCGCCGAGTCGGTCGCCGGAATGGATGCACTTATCCTAGCCTCGACGGATCTCACCCACATGGAGACCAAGGACTCCGCAGGGGAGAAGGATCGGGGAGTCATAGAGAGGATAGAGGCCATGAACGAGGAGGCCCTCCAATCCTGGGTGCGTTCCCAACGGGTGAGCATGTGCGGATACGGCCCAGTCTCAGCCACCCTCGTCGCGGCGAAGAGAATGGGAGCGACGAAGGCACAGCTCCTCGCCTACAGCACCAGCGGGGACATCACCGGGGACCTGTCCGCGGTGGTGGGCTACGCCTCAGCCAAGATTACGAGGTAGAAAGCGATGTCTGTTGAAGCCACGGCGCCCGGGAAGGCGATACTCTTCGGGGAACATAGCGTCGTCTACAGGGGTCCCGCCATAGTCATCGCCATCGACAGGAGGGCCAAGATCACCGCCAAGGAGAGGGACGACGAGAGGATCAGGTTCGACTGCCTCGACCTGGGATTTGAGGGATACTTCGAGGGCGATGAATACCACCCCGTCGCGGGGGAGGAATGGAGGGGGAATAGGCTCCAGGCGATGCTCGTCGCCGCCAGGAAGACGATGGAGCACATCGATAAACATTCAGGGCTCGACCTCACTGTCCGTTCCGATATCCCCATAGCCGCAGGCCTGGGCTCCTCAGCCGCGATCTGCGTCGCGACGGTGGCGGCTACAGGGGAGCTGCTGGACGGTAACTTGTCACAGCAGGAGATCTGCGACCTCGCCTACGAGGGGGAGAAGATGGTTCATGGTACCCCCAGCGGTGTCGACAACACCATCTCCACATTCGGAGGCGTGTTGAGCTATGAGACAGGCGTCGGCATTGAGAAGATCGATTTCCAGGGGGGACTCCCTCTGGTCATCGGGAACTCCAAGAGGAAACGCTCGACTCGGAGACTCGTCGCCCGGGTGAGAGCCCTCAGGGACAGGAACCCCGAGCTCGTGGATGGGCTCATCGACTCGATGGGGGAGGTCTCCCGGAAGGGCCTCGAAGCCATCAAGGCCAGAGACTATCCCATGATCGGGGACCTCATGAACATAAACCACGGCCTCCTATCGTCGGTCGGGGTCTCCATCTCCAGGCTGGACATCCTGGTCCACGCCGCAAGGGGGGCAGGGGCATACGGGGCCAAGCTCACGGGGGCGGGCGGAGGCGGCTGCATGATCGCCATCACGGACCCCGATAAGCTCCGGGATGTCAGCAGGGCGATCTCCCGAAGCAGAGGAGAGCCCCATATCGTCAACATCAGCTATGAAGGGGTCGAGACTAGGAGGCTGGGCTGACTGCAGGTCCTCAAACTCGGCGGATCCGTGGTCACAGTCAAGGATCAGGAGTTCACAGCTGACCACGGGAACATCCGGAGGCTCGCCGAGGAGATCAGAGCCGCCTGGCCCACACCAGTCGTTATCGTCCACGGCGGGGGCTCCTTCGGCCATCCGGTCGCCAAGAAATATGGCATAGCAGAGGGCTTCACCTCGGATCGACAGATTCCAGGCTTCGCCAGGACCCACCAAGCCATGGTGGACCTCAACGCCATCATCGTGAAGGCCTTCCTCGACGCGGGGATACCGGCTATGTCGGTGAGCCCGTCGTCGTTCATCGCCACGGACGACGGCCGGATGTTAAAGGTCGATTTCGAGATAGTGGGCAGGCTCGTCGTCCGGGGGGTCCTCCCTGTTCTGTTCGGGGATGCGGTGCTCGACAGGAAGAAGGGATTCACCATTCTCTCAGGGGATCAGCTCGCGGTGCGCCTCGCCGTCTCCTTCGGGGCCACGAAGCTAATCTTCGGGGTCGACGTGGACGGCGTCTTCACATCGAATCCCAAGCTCTCCCCCGAGGCGAGGTTGATCGACCGTTTGGAGTCGGATAAGATCGATGGATTCGTCAAGATCGGGGAGTCTCTGTCGACCGATGTCACGGGCGGCATGCTGGGGAAGGTTTCTGAGGCTAGAGCGGCGGTCGGGGAGGGGGTCGAGGTTCAGTTCGTGAACGCCACGAAGCCCGACGTGATACTTAAAGCCCTCAAGGGGGAACCCGTAACAGGGACCATCCTGACGGGGTGAGGCCGCTGACGGAGATCGAGAAGAGGAAGGAGAGACACCTCAGATTATCGCTGGATGAGAACGTCCAGTCCGACATAGGAACGGGGTTCGGGGACGTCAGGCTCATACACCGCGCCCTCCCCGAGATCGACCTCGACGAGATAGACACGGAGACGGAGCTCTTCGGGAAGAGACTCGCCTCACCCCTCATCGTCTCGGCGATAACAGGGGGAACAGGATTCGCCAAGGAGATCAACTCGACCCTCGCCGAGGTCGTAGAAGAGCTCGGGTTAGGGATAGGGGTCGGCAGCCAGCGGATCGCCCTCGAGGACCCCGGTGTGAAGCATACATTCACTGTTGTGAGGGAAAAGGCGCCATCGTCCCTGGTCATGGGGAACATCGGCTGCCCCCAGCTCAGCATCGGATGGGGCGTCGAGGAGGCGAAGCGCTGCATCGACATGATAGGGGCAGACGCCCTCGGGATCCACATGAATCCCCTCCAGGAGGCCGTCCAACTCGGGGGAGATACGCAGTACAGGGGCGTACTGGAGAAAATTAAGGCGATAACAAGCGAGCTCGGGACACCGGTGGTGATGAAGGAGACCGGGGCCGGCATCTCCAGGGAGGTCGCCGTGAGCCTGGAGGCCGCCGGAGCATCAGCCCTCGAGGTGAGCGGCGTGGGGGGTACAAGCTGGGCGGCGGTGGAGCATCACATCGCTAGGGTCGAGGGGAAGAAGAGACAGGAAGCCCTAGGCGAGGCCCTATGGAACTGGGGGATACCCACGGCCATAAGCGTCGTCGAGGCCAGCAAATCCACGGGTCTAAAGATCATCGCCTCGGGGGGGCTCAGGACCGGCGTCGAGATGGCCAAGGCGATCGCATTGGGCGCAGATGCCGTGGGTATAGCGAAGCCCTTCCTCGAGAAAGCGGTTGAAGGTAAGGGGGCCCTCCTGGAGCATGTGGATGACATCCTGAGGGAGTTCAGGACAGTGATGTTCCTCGTCGGGGCTAGGAACGTGGATGAACTCAAAAAAGTTCCCGTCGTTGTCCTGGGGAGAACCTCGGAGTGGCTCAGGCTGAGGGGCTACGACCTCCAGAGTCTGGCAAACAGGGGATAAGGGCCGGAAGTTTCTGGAGATAACTTTTATCAGGTTTATTGGGCTCATACGAGATGTCGGAGGAGGGAAAGACGGTCAAGGACTCGATATTGGAGAAACTCAGCACCATCGCGTCGAAGGTTGACAACTATATATTCAGCCTTCTCGAGGACCGGAAACCTGCAGTCCTATACGAAGCGTCGAGGCACATCTTCCACGCCGGAGGGAAGCGCCTCAGACCATACCTCGCACTGAAATCCTGCGAGCTCGTGGGAGGAGACCCCGGCCTAGCCCTCCCCTTCGCGGCGGGTCTGGAGATCCTCCACAACTTTACGCTTATCCACGATGACATCATGGACAACGACCCGATCAGGCGAGGAGCCCCCACGATCCACGCCAAGTGGGGAGTCCCCGTGGCCATCGCGAGCGGCGACCTCCTATTCGCGAAGGTCTACCAGGCGATGTACGCCTCGTACTTTGATGGTTCTTTGCCTTGTGACAGGGTCCTCGAGTCGATGAAAGCCGTTACGGAGGCCACCATCGGCATCTGCGAGGGTCAGGTCCTCGATGTCTCGTTCCCGGATACGAGGGACGTCTCCCCGGAGGACTATATAATCATGGTCGGGGGCAAGACCTCGGCACTCTTCAAGGCCTGCGCCGAGATAGGCGCCATCGTCGGGGGCGCCAATAAGGAGGATGTTGAGAGGCTAGGCTCCTTCGCATGGGATGCGGGGATAGCTTTCCAGATCGTGGACGACATCCTCGGCGCAACGGGCGACGAGGAGACCCTGGGAAAGCCCGTGGGGAGCGACTTGAGAGAGGGAAAGAAGACGCTCATCATAGTCCACGCCCTAGAAAATGCCTCACCAGGCGAGAAGAAGGCTATACTCAAAGTGCTAGGAGACGAGAATGCGGGTCCTCGGGATATCGAGGCCGCCAACGAAGCCCTAGTGTCCACTGGTGCAATCGACTACGCCAAAAGGAGAGCGGGGGAGTACATCAGGAGCTCGAAGGAGAGCCTTGAAGCCTTCCCGGACATCCAAGCCCGCAGGGATCTATTGGAGCTAATCGAATACTTCAGCTCGAGGGACTACTGAATCCTCAAGGCTTTTTTCAGAGCTGTTGCTGTCCATGCTGAAAAATAAAAGAGGGAAGAAGGGTTCTAGTTCTCCTTGAAGTGGGGGAGAACTTCCTTCCCGAAGAGGTCGATGGACGCCCTCACGTTGGGCCCTAAGGGGCTCCCCGTGATGAAGTGCGTGATCCCGGTCTTGAACAGAATGTCTATCTTCTCGGTGCACTGCTCTGGGCTGCCGCAGACGGTGAATACGTCGATCATCTGCGAGTCGACCGCCCCGAAGGCCTCGTCCCAGTTCCTGTTGGCGAGATCCGACTTTATCTTGTCCGCGGTCTCCACGGATATTCCGTGCTTCTCGAGAATGAATGGGGGGCTCCCGGCGACGATGTAGGCGACGACGGGAACCACGGGCTTCCTCGCCTTCTTCTCGGTCTCAGCTACAGAGAAGGAGGTGTACGCTGCGATGTCCACTTCCTTGGGGTCTCTCCCCGCTTTCTCTGAGCCCTTGCGGATGAGCTTAACGGCTCTCTCGATGTCGTCAGGGTGGCTGGCGTTGATGAGGGCACCGTCTCCGATCCTCCCAGCTAGCTGGAGCATCTTCGGGCCCTGAGCCCCGATATAGATGGGGATGTGATCGGCGGTCTTGAAGTTGAATCTGGCCCCGCCCGTCGTTTTGAAAATCTTTCCGTCGTAGCCGGTTTTCTCCCGGACGATCTGGCGTCGGATGATCTCCACAGATTCCCTCACGGTCCTGAGGGGGGATTTCATCTCCACACCGGCCATCTCCAGGGTGGTCTTGTCCCCGGCCCCAATCCCGCAGATAACGCGGCCGGGGGCGATCTCGTTGAGGCTGGCGACGCTCTCGGCGGTCATCACCGGGTGGACCATGTAGGGGTTCGTGACTCCGGGGCCCAGCTTGATCTTGTCGGTGTAGTTCGCGATCATCGTGAGGCTCACGTAGACGTTCCTGTTGTTGAAGTGGTCTGTGATCCAGATGCTGTCGTAACCCAGTCTCTCGGCCTGGATGCAATAGTATGTGGTTCTCCAGTAGAGGTCCATGGGAACGAACTCTATGCCGAATCGCTTGATCATCTGTCTACTCCTAGGCCCATCTCGTCGAGGATGGTTTTGGATCGCTCCTCGTCTGCCTTCATAGCGCCTTTCAGGAGGTATTTCAGCCCCTCGTCGCTGGAGAGCTCATCTCCCTTCCACTTGTAGAGTATCGCCTTGGCTACGGAACTCGGGACGGCCGCGCCCCCTTTCGCCTCGAGGAGAACGTCGGTGAGCTTCACGGATAGGTCGTTTCTCTCTTCGTCTTTGACCTTCTTGATAATATCCTGGTAGCCCATATCCTATAGGGCTAACCTCTATGTTCACTATATTTTTTTCGAGGCGCGAATCTACGACAGGTTCCGGAGAAATGGGGCGTGCCCCAACTATTCCTTACCCATCTTGGATTTCGCTATCGTCAACAAGCGGGAGGCTATCTCTTCCTTTCCTCTGAGAGCCAGATGCTCTCGGCCCCCTTCACGGTCGATGATGAAAGCCTCGTTGGTGTCGTGGCCGAAACCCACTTTTGCCCTGGCGACGTCGTTGGCCACGATGAGGTCCATCCCCCCGGACTCCATCCGGGCTTGGGCCTTTTTTACGAGTTCCTCGTCGGATACACCGTACTCCGCCTTGAAACCCACAAGGAATATCCCGGGGGTGATCTTCTTCACCCTGTCGATGATCTTGGGCCTGGAGACGAGGTCGATCCGCCAGCTCCCCAAGCTCGAGGGTGTCTTCACCGTGTCTCTTTCCTTGGGGCCAAAGTCGGCGGCCGCAGCCGAGAAGACGGCGAGATCGTATCGGGAGCCCTCGAGCTCTCCCACGACAGCGTCCAGCATCTCGGTTGTCGTCTCGACGGGGACCACTTTAGCTCCGAGGGGGGGCTTCGCGGAGCCTGGGCCGTAAACGAGGGTCACCTCCCCTCCCCTCCTCAGTGCCTCCCGGGCGACGGCGACCCCCATCTTCCCCGAGCTCGGGTTGGTGATGAACCTGAACCCGTCGAGGTACTCCCTCGTGGGTCCCGCGGTCACCAGAACCCGCACTCCCTCGTAATCCTTCAGCCCAGTAAGCTTCGAGATCACGGCCTCTACTATCTCCCCTGTGGTGGGTATCTTGGCCTTCTCCTCCTCGAACCGGGGCATGAGCACCTCGACCCCGATGGATCTAAGCTTCTCCACGTTCTCCATCACGATGGGGTGGCGGTACATGGAGGCATGCATCGCCGGAGCGATGATGATAGGGATCCCGGCGCCGATGGCCGTGGTGAGCAGCGTGGTGACGGGTGTGTCGTCGATGGCCGTAGCCGCCTTCCCGATAGTGTTGGCCGTGCTCGGGGCCACCAAGATGAGGTCGGCCCTGTCGGGGTGCTCCCCTCCCAGGGTGACGTGCTCCGTCTCCCCCGTGAGCTCCGTGACCACGGGGTTCCCCGTGGACCACTCCATCATGTAGGGGTGGACGATCTTCTGGGCCATCTCGCTCATGACGGTGTAGACCTCTGCCCCGTGGCGCATCAGCTCCCGTGCGATCTCGGGGCTCTTGATCGCGGCTACGCTGCCGGTCATGCAGAGGACGATCTTCTTGCCATTCAGTTCGTCGCCTTTGGTTCCGATGATCTCCTTGGAGGTGTGCTCGCCGAGTCTCATGTTCCCTCAGCCTCGCTAGGGGGGGATATGGATATTAATGTTTCAATGTGGACGCGGGTTCGAACAGTCTTTAGGTCAATGCGCTGAGCTGCTCGTTGAGTTCGTTCAACTGTTCCTGGATCTCCTCAAGGCGCTCCTCGAAGCCCTCTATCTTGTCGAGGATCAGTCGAATCTCCGCCTCTATGTCGGCTAGCTTGTTCTCGGCGCTCATCTTATCGTATCGTTCTGAAAATATCTGTACTCGATTTAAATTTTTTCACTGAGCGCCAGTTTCAGGACTTGGTCAAAGTAATCTCGACCGTAGCTCAGGGTGATCTGGTGGAAGCTCCCGTTCCTCGTCTCGACCTCCTCGAGCCTGACCGGGTAGATGGAGGGTATGAATCCACCCTCGTCACCGGAGACAACCTCCCCCACGGCCTCGACCCGCCCTAGTTCCCGGATGCTGAGGGTCTTAGGGTACTCGTTTGTTGTATCGTCCCACCTCCTGACGGGCTCGAACTCGATCTTCACCTCCCTCCCCAGGAGCTCCGCATCATGCACGGCGTAGATCCTTTTTCGTCTCTGATGCCAACCGTAGTCCTCCTTGGAGAGGTGTTTGAAGTTCCAGTGGGCCGGGAGGTCGAGGGGGGTCCAGTCGTCGAACTCGTTCCTGAGAGAATCCCCTTTGAAAAGTTCCTTGAGGGTGGCTCGCAGCTCAAGGAGCTCCTCCATGCCATAGATGACTAGGTTCACGTCGCGGAACAGTGGGGTATGGAAGCCGGTTTCAGCTTCAAACTTTTCTAGCCTTGTTGATTTCTTTGACGTACCAGGCCGTGTCTTCTTGGACAAAGTCCTTTACATCGATTCGGACTGGCTGGCCATCCTCGTCGAGGAGGATCACCTCGCTTATCTCGGAGTTGATGATCTTCCTCTTGCACCTCGGGCAGGGATCGGCCCGTGTGTATCCGCCGTCTGGGTTCAGGCCGGCGATGTAGAGCCTCGCCCCGATCCTGTCGTTGCGGCTGGAGTTGATTATGGCGTTCTCCTCGGCGTGGACCGCGGGGCACAGATCATAGGCCTCGTTGGCGGGGAGGTCCTTCATGTCCTTGATGCACCCCACCTCGTAGCAGTTGATGACCCCCCGGGCGTTACCGTTGTACCCTGTCCCCACGATGGAGTTGCCGTTGACGATCACCGCCCCGAACTTGCGCCTCAGGCACGTGGACCGGGCGGCGACCGAGAGGGCGATGTCTAAAAAGTACTTCGTCTTATCGGGCCTATCCAACTCCGAGCCTCAGCATCCATCTGTCCCATACTTGTTTAAAAAACTCTTGAGGTGAAGCCGCCCACAGGGCGAAGCGCCGCCATAGGTTTCTAGATGATGGATGATTTCTCCATAAAATCTTATTAGCGGTAAGACGACGGACATCCAAGGAAAAAGGAACATCTCCCTTCCGCTCCTTTTTCCCTTACTTTTCTATCACCTACGGGTGTTTTATTGCGTTTCAATGATAGTGACAAAGGGAGATTCACCGTGGGCAACTCTAGGAAAATCTTGTTAACAGGCTTCGAGCCGTTCGGGGAGAGCACAGTAAATCCCTCGATCTCAGCTTGCAGGAGGTTGGAGGGAAAGAGGGTGGATGGGTTCGAGATCGTCGTCGAGGAGATTCCTCTGCGTTTTCACGAGATCAGAGACGCCATCGAGGAACATATCGCACGCTTGGACCCAGCTGCCGTCATCTGCACCGGCCAATCCAGTCGAGCATCCATATCCCTTGAGAGAGTGGCGATCAACGTTGCCGACGCCAGGATACCATACAACTGCGGCACTCAGCCCAAGGATGAGCGCCTCAACGGTGAAGGCCCCGCAGCATACTTCAGCGGTCTCCCCCTGTGGGATATCTTCGAGGCTCTGAAGGAAGCCAAGGTCCCCGCGATCATCTCCAACTCCGCAGGAACCTTCGGGTGCAACCAGATTTTCTACCATCTAATGGACTACAGAGCCAAAGAGGGCCTCAAGATCCCTGCAGGATTCATACACGTCCCGTGCCTCCCCGAGCAGGCCGTCAACAAGGAGATGCCGAGCATGGCTCTCGATCTCACGGTGAAAGCTCTGGAGATCGCCGTATCGACGGTTGCCTCTGAGATCACCTGATAAAAGAAAAAAGGAGGTAAATGCCTCCTATCGGTGATTCTAGGCTGAAGTAGGTTTTGCGATGATCTCCTTCACGTAGAGATCGAACATGGTGTGGAGGTGGCTGGGCTTCAGCACCACCGCGGTGTCAGCCCCCTTCCCCGAGCCGGCTATGGAGACGATGTCCCGGTCCATGGGTATCAGACCCGCGTCGGCGGCCATGTAGGCGCATTCCACCACCACCTTCATGCCCTGCCCGAACAGCCTCAGTGTCTGGGCCACGATCGCTGCGGGGCCGACGGTGTCGAACTTCCCCCTCATGGCCCTGCTGACCCCGGAGAAGGCGTGGCTCGTGGTGAGGACCTTCCCGCCGTTGGCCTCGATCTTCTCGTGGTTCTCGTCGGAGAGCTCCTGCTGGCCGGGTCCCCTGAACCCCGTGGTGTGGGTGACCACGACGAGGTTGTATCCCTTGAAGACCTCGGAGGCCTTGACTCCGGTAGGTCCCCGGGTCGAGGCGACGACGATGTCCTTGATCCCGAGCTCATCCGCCCGTTTCTTGGAGATTTTCAGGGTCTCCTCCGTGTTCTCCTCCCCAACCTTCTCGAAGTATAGAATGGATTTCTCAGTTGGCATTATTATCGGGGGATGCATTGGACATCCAACATAAAAGGTTTCGCTAGAACACCCCTCGCCCCTCCATGGTTTAATATCCCCATGCTGCATAATCTAGCCGAAGGGCTGGATAATTGAGGGTCTCCGAGCTCGACGTGCCAGAGGAAATCAAGGAGCTCCTAGACTCCAGAGGGTTCGACGAGCTTTATCCACCCCAGGCCGAGGCCATCGAGGCCGGAGTCTTGGACGGCAAGAGCCTAGTCATGGCGAGCCCCACCGCCAGCGGGAAAACCCTCGTCGCCGAGCTCTGCGCCTTCAAGCACATCATAGAGAGAGGGGGCAAGGTCCTCTACCTCGTGCCCCTCAGGGCCCTGGCCTCGGAGAAATACGAGGATTTCCAGGCCTACTCCAAGCTCACCAAGCGGGACGGAGGAAAGATCAGGGTGGGTGTCAGCACCGGTGACCTTGACAGCAGGACGAGCTGGCTCGCCGACTACGACATCGTGGTCACCACCAACGAAAAGTGCGATTCCCTCCTCCGGCACAGGTCTCCCTGGATGGAGAATGTCTCCCTGGTCATCGTCGACGAGGTCCACCTCATCGGGAACGACCGGGGGCCCACTCTGGAGGTCGCTATCGCCAGGCTCCGCCAGCTGATGCCGGGTCTCCAGATCCTCGCCCTCAGCGCCACCATCAGGAACGCCGACGAGGTCGCAGAGTGGCTCAACGCGGAGTGGATCGAGACCGACTGGAGGCCCGTCCCTCTCCTCGAGGGGGTGGCCCTCAACGATAGGATCATCTTCAACGACGGATCTACCAAGGGACTGAAGCCCCTCAACAGGCTCGACCCCATCAACATCGCGATGAACTCGGTCCTGGACGGGGGGCAGAGCCTCATCTTCGTGGAGAGTCGTCGGCGCGCCCAGAGCGTAGCAAGGGAGGCGGGCAACGCCCTCAGGGGCTCCCACAGGAAGAGAGCGGAGGTGAAGCTCCAGGAGATCTCCTCAAAGATCTCGGCCAGGGGAGAGAAGACCCGCCTATCCGACGACCTCGCCTCCGCCGTGGCGGGGGGCGCCGCATTCCATCACGCAGGCCTGAGCTCCGCCCACCGCAGGATCATCGAGACGGCCTTCAAGGAGGGCTGGGTCAAGATTCTCTCTGCGACTCCTACCCTAGCGGCCGGTGTCAATCTGCCGGCGAGGACGGCGGTCATCGCGAGCTATCGGAGGTTCACTCCGGGGTACGGGATGTACCCTATCTCGGTGCTCGAGTACAAGCAGATGAGCGGGAGGGCGGGGAGGCCCCAGTACGACGATGCCGGGGAGGCGGTCCTCATCGCGTCGAGTTCCGACGAGCAGGACGCCCTCATGGAGAACTACGTTGCAGCGAAGCCGGAGAGGCTCTTCAGCAGGCTCGCCCAGGAGGCAGCGATCCGGGGTCACACCCTCGCCGCGATCGCCTCAGACTATGCGCACACCGAGCCGGGGCTCATCGACTTCTTCGGGCAGACCTTCTACGGCTACCACTACCCCATGGGGAACATCAAGCTCATCCTCGCCGGGATACTGAGCTACCTCCGCCGGGAGGACATGATCCAGTATAAGGGGGACTACATCTATGCTACCGATTTTGGTCGCCGGGTCTCCGAGCTCTATATCGACCCCCTCTCCGCCGTGGTTTTGAGGGATGGGCTCAGGATGGACGATATCGACTTCACCGATATAACCTGGTTGCATCTCATCTGCCACACCCCCAACATGCGCCCCAAGCTCAGGCCCAGGAGGGGGGAGATAGAGGCCGTCGAGAACTTCCTCGAAGAGCACCGCCACGAGCTAGCGGTTAAGCTCGGCTCGGACTACGACTACGTCGACCACGAGACCACCCTAGGGGAGCTCAGGACCACAATGATCCTGAAAGCATGGATCGACGAGACCTCCGAGAGCGACCTATACGAGAAATATCGCGTCGCCCCCGGGGACAGGTACAGCGCCGTCCACAACGCCGACTGGCTCCTCTACGCAGCCTACGAGCTCGCCAGAGTCCTCGGGACAGATGAGCACAGGGGCCACCTCCGTAGGCTAAAGGACAGGGTGAGGTACGGAGTCACAGAGAAGCTCCTCCCCCTGGTGCGCCTCCGGGGCATAGGGAGGGTCCGGGCCAAGGTCCTCTACAACTCGGGCTTCAAATCCGCCGCCAGCCTCAAGGCCGCCCCCTTGGCCCGGCTCGTGGAGATACCTCTGATCGGGCCGAGGCTCGCTAAGACCATCAAGGAGCAGGTGGGCGGGGTCGTGGATCAGGACGAGTGGAAGCGCCTCGACACGGACACCTCGGAGCAGCGCTCCATCACCGACTTCTTCGAGGAGGAGCCCCGGGAAACCGAGGAAACCCGGGACGAGTAGCATTCAAAGATTTAATATATTCTTACTCTTAGAAAGAATGAGATGACCCAAGAGGAGAACTATGGCTATATCCTCAGGATAAGCTTAGACGACTGGGAGAAACAGGTCTTCGAGATAAAAAAATACTACACCGCGGTAAGGAGGAAGTGGCACAGGGGGACCAACATCCTCCTCGCCAGAAAGACCGACGTGGGAGACTCCTTCATAGGCTACGGGGTCGTGGGCAAGGTAGAGCATCTCTGGGAGCTCTCCCCGGAGGAAGAGACCTACTGCCAGGAGAACAACTGGAAGGTCGTAATCACCTTCAAAGCTCTGACCCGATTCAAAAACCCCTACCCCATCAAGGACACCTTCCTCGCGGACGACCCCCGGAAGGGGAGCTTTCTCCACGGAGTCCGCCTCACAGAGCAGCAGACCGACGACATCCTCGAGGCGGCTGAGGAGCTACAGGGATAAACCCAAATCGCACCGCTGACAGATCAATCGGGAATGGGCAGGTTCGCAGCGATCCTCAGCAAGAGGGGCCAGGACGTATCGGGAAGCATAATCCGGATGCTCCGCGCCGGAACTCCTCAGGCACCAGACGCTGAGGGGATCGCCATCGGTGGAGAAGCCATCATCAAGGGGAGAATCGAACCATCGGATCTACCAGAAACCTCCATAGCCCTCGGGTACGCTCTGAACAAGGTCCAGCCTGAGGACCCTCCACAACCCCTCACCCAGCATGGCTACTCCTTCGCCATCGAGGGGAGGCTCTGGAGCGAGACGGGTCAACCCACCGTCGTTTCAGCCGGTGATGCACTCGGCAAGGACCCGGGGGAAGGGCTCAGACAATTAGTGATGGAAGAGAAGGGACCCTTCGCAATTACAGCCCAATATAACCGAGCCATCCTAGGCGGCAGAGACCCAGTTGGCACGATCCCCCTCTACTACGGGGAGAACCATGACATGGCAGCAATGGCCTCGAGCAAGAAGATGCTGTGGGCAATAGGGCTCGAGGCTCAGAGCCTCAGACCGGGCTCGATATTGAAGATATCGGCAGGGGGGACCTCGTTGGAGCCGGTGAAGGCCTTGGCCCAGCCCCCCCTCAAGGAAATCACTCTGAACGAGGCCACCTTGGAGCTGGACAATCTCATGACCGACGCCGTCGCATCGAGGACACGGGGCTTATCCGAAGCATCTCTCGGATTCTCGGGAGGAATCGACAGCGGCATACTTGCCCACTACCTGGACAAGGCCGGAGTCGATCTCGACCTCATCTGCGTGGGCCTAGAGGATTCCCGAGAGTTCGAAACAGCCGAGACCGCCGCTGAAGCACTCGACATCCCCCTGAGACTCGAGGCCTTTACAGCCGAGGACGTGGAGAACGACCTCGACGCGGTCCTCTGGAGCATCGAGGAGCCTGACCCGATGAAGGCCTCCGTCGCCATCCCCCTCCACTGGGCAATGAGATCGGCTGCCCAGTACGGATCCAAGGTATTCTTCTCAGGGAACGGGAGCGATGAGCTCTTCGGAGGATATCACAGGCACGCCCGGGAATACGCGGAGCACGGTGACCCCGTCGTCGCGTCCATATTCAGGGACGTCTCCGAGTCCTACAGGGTCAACTACGAGAGGGACCACAAGATCTGCATGGACGCGGGGCTGGAGCTCAGGCTCCCCTTCTCAGACCCGGCCCTCATCGAGTGGGGGCTCTCGATCCCCCCGAACCTGAAGCTCTCAGGGGGCCCGGGATCGCCGAGGAAAATCGTGTTAAGAAGCCTCGCGAGACGCCTCGGATTACCGGAGGAGATATCCGGGAGACCAAAAAAAGCCATCCAGTACTCGACCGGAGTGAACCGCGCACTGAGAAAGCTCGCGAAGAGCGAGGGCAAAACCCTCCAAGATTACCTCTCGGAGAGGTTCCGGAAGCTGAGAGGCGAGAACATGCGGAGACGGGGCTGATGGAAACACCCGAGAGGATGACGGCGATCACCCGCCTGATGCGAGAGCATCACGGGGACATCGATGAACGACCCTCTGAGCCCCGAGACCCCTACAGGACACTGATAGGCTGCGTCCTCTCCCACCGGACCCGGGACGAGAACTCGAGCAGAGCTGCCCGCAACCTCTTCGCGGAGATAGAGGGCCCGTTGGACCTCCTCACCATGAAACCGGACACCCTCAAGGAGCTAATCCGCTGCTCAGGCTTTTTCAACCAGAAAGCCAGAAGCATCGTCGCGATCAGCCGGGTCCTCGTCGACAATTTTGGGGGAATGGTCCCAGATGACCGAGAAACGCTCATGGGGCTACCCGGTGTGGGGCCGAAGACGGCGGACATCGTGCTCAGCCACGCATTCCAAAAACCCGCGATAGCAGTTGATGTCCACGTATCGAGGGTTGCGAGGAGGCTGGGTCTTGCGCCGAATGATGCGGGTCCCGAGCGGGTGAAGGAGGCATTGGAAAGGCTCGTGCCTCCTGATTTGTACAGATTCGTGGACAACGCATTCGTGAGGCACGGGAAAGAGTTTTGCAGAAACAGCAATCCCCGGTGCAGCGGATGCTTCCTCATCGAGCTCTGTACCATCCCAGGCTCTCAGAGCCGATAAATATCCCCGATGAGAATCCAGTAGGAGACTCCGAGATGAACTACAAAGCATTGGCCACCGACGTCGACGGCACACTCACCAGCAAGGCCCACGGAATCTCCACGGGGGCGATCCAGGCCATCCGGGACCTCGAAGCCAGGGGAATCCCAGTCATCCTCGCATCGGCACGACCCTACCCGATCCTCAACATCCTCAGGGAGTACCTGGGGACCAGCGGGGCAATTGTCTGCGAGAACGGGGGCCACGTGGACTACGGCAGGGAGAGCAGGTTACTCGGGGACAACGAGGAGTGCCATGAGGTATACCGTCGGCTGAAGGAGGCTTACGGCGACAGGGTGCAGGAGGCCTGGACCAACAGATACAACATGGTGGACCTCGCGATGGAGCGGACCATCGAAAGGGAGAAGGTCCTCACAATCCTCTCCGAGTTCCCCAGGCTGAGACTCATCGACAGCGGCTTCTTCTACCACGTCCTCGCGAGAGACGTCGACAAGGGGAAGGGGCTCAGGGCGGCGGCGGAGATGATGGGCATCGAGTCCTCCGAGATCGTAGCAATCGGGGACAGCGAGGTGGATATGGAGCTCCTCCAGGAAGCAGGATACGGAGTAGCCGTGGGGGACGCCAGCGACGAGCTCAAGGAAATCGCCGATCTAGTGACGGAAGAAGAAAACGGAGAAGGGTTCCGCGAGGCGGTAGAGAGGCTCTTCTGACCTCAACCCTTTTTCGAGTGCTTGGCGACGGCTTCCGAGATCCTTCGGAGCCCCTCCATAGCGACTTCGTAGGCGGGCCAGCCGCCCATGCCGCACTCGGGCCCAGCGTAGGGCACGTTCTCGGGACCGAACTTCTCGACGATGACGCCAAGCCTCTTGGCCATCAACTCGGCCTCCTCGATGAATATCATCGGGTCGACTTTCTCGTGCCGTATCTCGGTCCAGACGTCGCCAACCTTCTGCTGGATCCCCCCCGTGACGCCCCCGGCTTTGAGGCGAGCCTCGATAAGATCGTCGAAGAGGGTCATCGCGATGCTCGCCTTGAGCCGCTTCCCGGTCTCCTCGAGGCGCCTCTTCGTCGAGTTGAGAGTGTATAAAGGGTCTCCAACGTGAGACTCTGCCAGCTGGAGATTATCCACAGCCCAGAAGATATCGTTGGAGGTGTTGTGCAGGTGCATGCTCGTCTCCGCTCCCTTGGAGACCGTGGCTCGGCAGATCCCGTCCCAAGCCTTGATGAGGGTCTCTCGGGCGTCTGACCCGTAGTCTAGCAGCGGGTCGTTGAGGAAACCGAGGACCGGCTCGTCTATACAGACAAGGGCCACTTCACCGTTCCTGCTGTCAAACAGGGACTGAGAAACGATGTCCGCGAGGGCCGCCCCCAGATCCTCGAACAGCCTCGCGTTCTTGGCAGGGAAAAACGATGCTAACGTGTAGGGCCCCGTCACGCATACCTTGAGGCGCACCCTGTCGAGCCCCGTCAGGTCCCGTATCTTCGAGGCGTTCTTCCTGATCGCCTCGACCTCGGGGACAGTGGCGTTGGGCTTCGCCGAGGGGCTCTCGAGGGCCATGTAGCCGTCGGGGCCCTTCTCGATGCCCCTGATGAGCTCGAAGTACATCTCGTTCATGTCGCGGAACTGGGGGAAGTTGGGGACGTCGATCCCGGCATTCACCTTATCCACGAAACCCTCCACAACCTCTCGTTCGAAGATCTCGGCGGCATCCGATCCGCCGACCAGGGAGAGGAACGACCCGGACTTCCGGGCCCCCTCCCAGATAACAGACTCCTCCACCCTGAGGGGGAGGCTGCCGACGTCGTACGAGAGAACCATGGGCACTCAGCAGACGTTTATCTTCCCCGTGGCGAGGTCGTTGCAGAACTGGTCGAGATGCTCGAACTCGTAGGCCATGACCTCCTCGATGCCTGGGGTGACATCACCGACTGTGAACCCCTCTGCGGGGACCACCTGAGCCGAGCAGACCGCAGGCACGTCGATGGACTGGCCTATGGCGCTCACGAGCCAGATATAAACTTCCTTCACCCCGGCGACGTTATCCGATACCCTGTTCGCGATCCTGTAGCTCAGGAGGTTGTAGATCTTGCCGACGTGGCTCACCGGGTTCTTCCCGGCTGCGGCCTCGGAGGACATGGGCCTGTTAAGGGGTATGACCCCGATGACGTTGTTGCCCCTACCCACCTGCCCCGAGTCCCCCGTGTCGATTGAGCTTCCCAGCACCGTGAGGTGGAGGCCGTTGATGCCCCGGCCCTCCCGGTCAAGGACGTTCAACCCTACGTTCACCTCGTCAAAACCGTACTTGGAGTCGATGAAGCCGATGATCGAGTCGTAGATCTCGGATTTCTTCCGGAAATAGTCGGCCTCGCTCTCGATGAAACGGTCGACGAAAGCCATCGCGACGGTGAGGTTCAGGTCGTTGTCGTTCCTGAACCCCATGATCTTGATGTCCTCCCCAGACTCCGGGTTCTGTTTCTTGAACCCAGGGGTGTTGAGGTATCCCTCGAGGTCCAGGATCAGGCGCTCCATCCTGCTCAGGGGTGCGAAGCCCACGGCTGCGGAGGTATCGTTCGCGCCGAGGTACTTTCCCTTCCTCTGGAAGATGTCTTGGAGGGAGTCCGCCCCGGGCTTGATGACGCTCTGGTGCTTCACGTGCTCGGGTTCTATGAATCGGAGATTCTCCTTGAACCATTTCTCCGTGCTTTCAATGGCGATCTCGTTGACGGGGACGTGCTCGCCCCCCGCATCGAATGTCGCCCGGTCCCCGTATACTATGAGGATCGGTTCCGTCATCTTCCCTCCTCCGAAGGCGACCTCGGAGCCCCCTGCACCGATCAACCCCTTGTCCAGGTTGTGGTGGAGGATGGTCCCGAACCGTTTCAGGTACTCCTTGGACAGCTCGATGGAGACCTGATTCATAACGGAGTCGCAGATCGTGTCGGGGTGGCCTAGACCCTTCCTCTCGCAGACCTCCATGGGCTTGTCGTCAAGGGCTAACTGCTTGAGCTCTTTCACTAAAATATTATCCATATACGCATACCTACCGAAAACGATTATTCCTTAGGGAATCATTGACATAGAGAGTGTGTCCTTTTAAACTTATGCCTGCAAGGGATTATATGAAAAACGTAAGATGTACTAACGAATATTCGTAAAGGAATAATGTATTCTTGGATACTTTTTTCTCAACATATAGGTTACACCAGATCATAGGGAGCATTGATCCGCGCATTTTTTCATCCAAAACAATTATCTGGACAGAGCCCATCATTCACACTGATCCTGACCAAGGTTAGCTTAACGATGGACGAGGAATTCATCCTATGCAGCAAATGCGGAAAGCAGATCCCCAAATACCAGTTCTGCATCTACTGCGGCTACAACCTCCTCAAGGACAGGGGGAGAATCCTCCAGGCCAGTGAGAAGGAGCATCCAACATTCGAACCTCCCGAGCCCACAACAAGCTTTGCACCCGAGGACACTAATTTTTCCCGACCCCTCGCGGAAGGCATCATGCCTCCCTTTCCGATGGCCCCTATCATGGAACCCTCCAGCCATACCCCGTACACTCAGGCGAGGAGAGAGCTTCTGAAGTACCAGATCTGGAGGGTCAAACTCTGCGGCATCTTCAGCGAGCAGGGAATGCCGACCAGGGTGTTCACCAACATCTGGGAGGGCTACGGGGACGAGGTCGCGAGACTCCAGAGTAAGATAGATGAAAGTCTGAGAGCACGCAAGACCGGCTACGAAGATAAGAAGGCCGAGCTGGAGAACGCCAAGCTCAAGTTAGACGAGCTCAGAGTGAGGGTGGCCATCGGGGAGATCTCTGAGAGCGACCTGTTGATCAGGACCCCCAGCATCCGGGCCGACGTCGAAAGCCTGGAACGCGAGGTCTCACGCCTCGAGGAGCAACTGAAGGGAGAGGAGGCCATACACGTGGGCGGGTCACCGAGGGAGATGTTTGAACATGAACAGTCGGCGAGGGCATTCGTCTCCAAGATCGATGACCTCGTCGCCGAGGGCAAACTCAGCATGGAACTCGGAAAAAAATTGGGATCTGAGATGGATGAGATCCGAGAATATTTCTCATCCATGGTGGGGGACCAAGGCGAACAGGATCTCAGGAACGAGCTCGACACCCTCGAAGTCAGGTACAAGGTGGGGGAGATCACACTGGCCGAGTACGAGTCCCTGAAGCGGGAAATTGTCGCCAAGCTCGAGCGTCATTGGGCGAATTAAGGCGCTACTTGTTCTCTCTGAGTCACATCCAGTTAGGCAATACTAAAATATCCTAGAGCCTATTTTCACGAGGGTTATAAAATGAATGACAAGTCCCTCGGCAGCCTGATCGTGGGGGTAAGCGTCGTCATGATGGTTGGCTACTTCGTCTGGGCATTCGCACCCTTACTGGGGCCGGCCGTGACGAGCGTGATATCTCCAGAGATGAGCGAATGGGCCTACCGCCTGCCGGTGATCCTCGCGGTCTACATGATGCTGCTGATCGTCGCCTGGATAGGGTACACGATGGCGACGACGCCTCCGCCGATACCGCTCGAGAGCCCGCTGGAGATCGAGAGAGAGGAGTACGACAGCACCAAAACTGGGAAAGAAGACCCATCGAGCTGATGATGCCGAGCTTTTTAAATATAACACGAAATCCTGCGACATTGCATATTCCTATAATCTTTTTGGGTTCTTCCTTCAGAATTTAGCAATAATAGTTAAAGAGAGTCAATCTTGTGGGTTCTCAAACACGTAATTGTAGCCTTTCTTCATCTGTTTAGTTGTTGAAACAAGGAAAATCAGGAGGGGTAATGGTAACAGCGGAGGAATGGGTAGACATCCCCAGACCTTATTGGATATGTTGAACATGGTGGCGGTGACACGCTTCGACCTGGAATCGACGGGAGTCTGGTCTTTCCCGTTCACATTCCTCGTCTTGCTCCTCATAGTGGCCGCCGCCGATGTGCTCTTCTCATTTATTCCCTTTGAGATTGGGAGCGGCGGATGGCTCTGGGCCATCTCCACCACGGCCACAGCAGTTATCGCAAGCTACGTCGCGGAGAGGCTATCCATGGACCGGAGGAAAGCCCTCATCTCCATGGTCCTTGCGGCCGCTTTCTCGATCCTCTTCTACAGGGACCTCTCGGCCCTGGTTCAGAGAACCCCAGTGCAGGAGATGACAATGGCCGCCTCCAACCCGTTCATCGGGATGGCGGTCTACACCTCGGCCATCACGGTGGTGCCCAGCGCTCTAGTAGGCGTGATTCTAGGGGGCGTGATCAGCTCCTTCCACTTCTCGGAGAAGAAGTTCAAACCACAATTCGATTTCCCCTCCACGACAGCAGTAAAAGAAGAGATCATAGGTCACGAACTGGCATGCGTCTCATGCGGGAGGTCGCTGCCCTTCGATTCCAAGTTCTGCCCCTTCTGCGGTAGGGAGCCCGAGCATCGTTCCCTGCCCGCACCGAAGTTCTGCAGATTCTGCGGGGCACATCTCAAATATAGGGGGATGTTCTGCCCCGAGTGCGGCGACGAGATCGAGATGATCTCGAAGCCCCACATCTTCTACGCTAATTAGGCGCTCCGGATTTTTGAGAGTCTCGCGTCCACCCTCACCTTCCAAGTCCCCGGGCTGTACTGAGAAACCCGGATGTGACCTAGGAACTCCGCAGACCGTCCGTAGTCAGCCGCCGCCTCTGCAATTAGTTTCTCTGCCTCCGAGAATGCATCTTCCTGGGGGGCCCAATGATAGAGGTGGACCACTCCCCCGTCTTTCAGGAGAGGAACGGCAACATCCAGAAACTTGTAGGCTCCCCGGG
Organism: Candidatus Bathyarchaeota archaeon; assembly: GCA_026014875.1. GTDB lineage: Archaea > Thermoproteota > Bathyarchaeia > TCS64 > TCS64. The sequence continues at coordinate 92,325 of JAOZHO010000027.1, forward strand.
GGAGGGGCATCATGATCCTGTCGTAGGTCTTTCCTAGTCCGGGGCAGACCTCCCTGACGTCGCCCTCGATGGCTTGGACCCTGTCGGATACTCTGTTGAGGTGGATGTTCTCGATGCAGTAGTTGTGGGCTGCGGGGTTTAGCTCCACGGCGGTCACACTGACCGTGGGGCGCCCCTTGGCAATGCGGATCGGTAGGGGGCCGACGCCGCTGAACATCACCAGTATCTCATCGCCGTCGTTCACGGCCTCCGTCAGCCGATCCCTCTCCCGGCTCTCCCGGGGGGAAAAATAGACCGTTCCGGGGTCGAGCCTGAAGACGCACCCCGACTCCCTGTGGAGGACCTCGGTATCCGGGTCACCAGCGATGAACCTGAGCTCCCTGATCCTATAGTCACCTGTCCTGGCGGATTCCTTGGCGAGGACGCTGGAGACGTTCCTGTTCACCCTCATGAGGGCCTCGGCGACCTCCCGCTCCACGTCCCTCAGCTCATCGGGAATCTCAACCACGGCTACGGCCTTCTGCTTGGAGCCGTAGATGTCGAAGGACTTGGTAACCAAGTTGACCTTGTCGGGGGGGAGTATCGTCCTCAGCTCCGCTCTGAGATCTGGGCTCATCTCGGGGATAGAGTGACAGCAGGGGTCTTATTTATCCAGTGGTTCCGTCGTTCGGACTAGAAGATGGTCCTCTCACCGGTTTTGCGCGCCAGCTTGCCCCTCACCTTGATCTCGTCCTGGAACAGGTCGTCGGGGTCATAGTCCTCCCGGGTCCTCCGCTTTATGGTCTTTCCGCAGACGCCGTTTTCGAGGAGCTGACGTTGGAAACAGGTGGCGTAGTTGCATCCCTTGGGGTTGCACTCTTCGCCGGTCCATTCGCACCAGGCTTCTCCGTCCCTGATGATCAGGGAGCGTTTGGTGCACTTGAAGTCGCGACAGTCTGGAAAACACTGTTTTACTCCTGACAAAATAAATTACCTCGTCGCAGTGGGAGAGTATAAGCGCTATTTTCAGTATTAAGATAGCATTTAAACTTTATTCATATCCGGACCAGTATCTACTCTTCATAAATAGAAATGCAGATAACGTGGAGATAGGAGGTCGAAACACGTGGTGAAAGTCGCGGTCAGCGGAATACCCCGGGGCTACCAGATGCCCCGGGAGGACGGCAACTGGCTCCAAGAGAAGCACAGGCGACAGATCATGGCGGTCTCCCCTGATGTGGAGTTGGTCGAGACGCCTCAGGGGGAGGTGCACAGGGTCGATGGGATGGTTGAGGGTGTCGAGGTCCTCCTCGCCGAGGGGGGTAACACGATCCACTACGGAGAGGAGCTGGACCGGGAGGACTATCTCAAGTTCTTCACCCCGAGCCTGAGGTGGGTCCAGCTCTGCAGCACGGGGTTCGGCGACAACATCACCCCGGAGATCATCAGCGGGGAAGTTGTGCTCACCAACGCCCCCGGGATCCATACAATACCAATCGCGGAGAGCGTAATTGCTGCGATGCTCGACCACGCGAAGAGGCTGAAGCAGAGACGGATAGACCAGGGCGATCACGCGTGGGGAAACGTCAAGCTCAGTGAGCTCTACGGGAGCACGGTCCTGCTGCTGGGGCTCGGGAACATCGGGAGGCGGGTCGCCATGCTGTGCAAGTCGTTCGAGATGAGGGTCATCGGCACCAAGAGGCGCGTCGAGGAGGTGGAGAACGTGGACCTCGTTTTCCCCCCTGACGAATTGAAGCGATACCTCCGGGAGGCCGACTATGTCGTCATCGCTGCGCCCCTCACCCCCCTCACGGAGAACATGATAGGCCCTGAGGAGTTCGAGGCGATGAAGGAGTCAGCCTACCTGATCAACGTGGGGAGGGGGAGGATCGTGGATGAGGCCGCGATGGTCGAGGCACTTGGAGCGGGGAGCATCGGGGGAGCGTATCTCGACTGCCACGTGGAGGAGCCCCTGCCCTCGGATCACCCGCTCTGGGGTATGGAGAATGTCCTCGTGATTCCTCACGACAGCCACTCCTCGCCCTTCATAGGGGACCGGATTGTGGACATCTTCTGCGAGAACCTCCGCCGATACATAAAGGGAGACCCGCTCCTCCACGTCTGCGACCCCGCCCGGGGCTACTGACCAGAGACCAAGGGTTTCATATATTTCGTCCTCAGTAACCCGATTGATCGCACCGTGTCGGACATCAGGGTCGAGGACGCAGGGGGGGCCCAGGCTTCAGCTAAACGATTTTTGGCTGCCCAGTTCGGAGCCAACAAGGTGAAGGAGGTGAGCTTCTCCAAGGCCTGGTACTCAACGGGGGCTCAGAGGGACGTCTGGGAGGTGGAGGGGGACGTCGTGGTGAAGACGGGCTGGTTCAGCAAGGAGACGGTCCACTTCAGGTTCCAGGTGGACCCCACCTCGGGGAAGGTCATCGCCTTCGAGATCTGACCTGAAAAGGACTGGAAGCTAGCTCTTCTCCAGCAACACCCGGTAATGCTCCTGGACCTCGTTAATCCTGCCACAGGTGAACCTCCCCTCGGGGCAATATCCCAGCTGGCAGCAGTAGGGGCCGGTCTCCTTGAAGAGGCCGGGGGCCACGGCTACGACCTTGAGGAGCATCTCGTCCGCCAGGTCCTTTATCTCCCACTGGGCCCGTTCACAGCATCGTAGCCCGAAAAAGTGGTTGAGAGATCCGCCGTCCATTGTCATGAGCAGACTGGTCGGGGCGGCATTTGGCAGGACGAACCGGGCGTCCTCCTTGGGGACGCCGGATTCCACCAGTTTCCTGTACGCTTCACCGGAGGCCTCCACGAGACCCTTGAATGTCTCAGATCCGTCTCCAATGGATCCGGGGGTGACGACCCTTTCGCTGAGCCTCTTCCCCGTGATGTATCTCTGGCTCTGCTGGGAGTAGGATGCCACCCGGTGCCGGACGAGTTGGTGGCTGCAGGCCCGGCTTATCCCCTCGATGGCGAATGTGAAAGCCGTGTGGGGAAGGAGGTCGTTATCCGTGAGGCCATCATTGGAGATGTTCTTTAACCCTTCAACGGGTGTGTGGCTCAGGAGCTCGACTCTCATTCCTTTCTCCCCCTCAATGCCTTCAGGGAGGGGGCGAGTTCCCTCACCGAGTCGACGAGGGCGTCCCCGAATCCGTCTCTCTTTTTCTCCGAGTATTCCAGGATGGTCCGGAGATTGGCGCTCATGAGCCATTTGCTTTCGCCGATGGGGGTGAAGGTGAAGAACCTGTTCTCGAGAATTATCCTGAGCACTTCGCCTTCGGTGGCCTCAAGGGTCCATGTGAACCTGTTATGCTCCAGGATGCTCCCGTGCTGCAGCTCCAGTCTCCCCACGGCGGTCCTGGCCTTTTGGGGGTTATTCTTCAGTCGCTCGTAGAGGGTGGAGGGTTGGGCTCCGCTGGTCGTGGTGAGCATCGCAGTGGCGATCAGAGTCTCGACGTCTGGGGTGTGGCAGATGAGCTCCAGTTTCACGATATCTTCCCCCTGGAGGGATTAGGTTAGACCGGGGGCATCTCGGATTTCTTGGGCTTGGCCTTGAGTTCCGGGGGGATGTCGACGGCCCTCACGACGTTTATTGTGTTGATGACATAGATGGGTGAGCCGTCGGGCTCGTAGTTCTTCAGCCTCTTGACCCCTCGGAGGACGAGCTTCACCTTGAGGGTGGTGCCGTCGCTGAGGGTGTAGGTGTTCCAGTTCTCCTCGACCTCCTTGAAGTCGAGGTCGACGCTCCCTTCGAGGGCCCCCATGGGCAGCTTACGCATCGACATATCACCCTCCTGTATACGGGGGCGGGTATTTACTCTTTCTCACGGCGAACCTTTAAGACGGGCTGTTCAATAGATCTTTTGATAAAAAATGTCAGCTTGGGACGATTGGTTCAAGAGGCTCAAGGAGCGGAAGGGATTCTTCTTCCCCGAGATCGACAGGATAATCGACGAGATGGAGAAGGCGATGGCGGATTCATTCAGGGACATGGAGGACCAGATGCCCCGGAACATGGTCAGGGTGAGGCGCCTACCGGACGGCTCCGTCCGCCGGGAGTACGGCCCCTTCGTCTACGGCTACTCAGTGAAGATCGGGCCGGACGGCAAGCCCATCGTCAGGGAGTTCGGGAACATGAAGCCCGGCTTAGGGGGTGAGGAGGGGCCACCTCTCAGCCTCCAGGATAGGAGGGAGCCCCTGGTGGATGTCATCGACGAGGAGGATCAGATCAGGGTGCTCGCCGAGCTTCCGGGCGTGGACAAGGCGGATATCCACCTCTACGTCGACGAGCACACCCTCACCATCAATGTGGAGACCCCGGAGCGGAGATACCACAAGGAGCTGTCGCTTCCCGACGAGATCGATGGCTCCTCCTCAAAGTCCACCTACAGGAACGGCGTCCTAGAGACGGTGCTCAAGAAGAGGAAGCATAGGGACACGGGCACCCGAATCAAAATCGAGTGAGTCACTCGATCCAGGCGAGACCCATCTTAAGCGGGGATTCCATCTTCTTCCCTGCGCCGATGGCCCAGCGGAACCTCTCAAGGGGGCTGGGCTGGCTCCAGAACCACTCGAAGACATGGTACTCTATCCCGGATGATTCCATGGTTTCGAGGCCGTACCCGTGAATCATCTCCAATCTGATCCCAAGACGCCTCGCCTCATCCACCAGGCTCGGATTGTCCCGCAGGGCCATGGTGGGGTCCATGAACATGAGGCCCTTGACGGGGGTGAACAGGGTCCTGTTCTCTCCCCCGGGATGAGATGCTGTGCCGTCCGCGACCTTGAGGAGGGCCATAATGTAGGCCGAGGGGTCCCCCGTCTGGTCGACGGCGTACCTGTCGCCCCAAGCGGAGGCTGGCCGGGTGGCGGTGACGTACTGGGACACCGTGAGGGCGAAGGGGATGTACCCCAGGGCGGCTAGGGCTTTGTCGAATAACCGTTCCCCTCCGTTGCCCACCCTGCTCGCGATGTATCTGCCCGCCAACCTGTAAGAGAGTATGAGGAGTCCTGTGAACATCGTAGCGGCGCCCAGGAAACCTGACTTCGAGGCGCCGATCATGTAGGCTATTACCGCCCTCATCTCACGGTAGCTGAGTCGGTGCATCAGGCCCCTCGTGAAGAGGAGGACTGGCCCCCCCGTCAGTGAGGCCACCGTCACCGCATTGGGGGACTCTGAATCGATTACTCCAACCCTAGTTATCTTGATCCCCGCCCTGCCCGCCTCCCCCTGGATCAGAGCCCACAGGACCGGGTCGGCTGCCTCGTCGAGCCACCGGGGGTCTAGATGGTTGACAACCTGCCTGGTGCCCATCAGCAGCTCGAGGGCCAGCGAGGTGACCGTGACAAGGAATCCAGCCGCGGTCACGGTGACGGGGTCGAACCTCAGCAGCAGGGAGAGGAGGACCCATGAGAGGGTGAAGAAGAACGCGAAGTGGATCGCGAAGTGAATGGCTATGGCCGGGCGGAGCCTGGCTTTGAGTCTCCACATGGGGCGTAGAGGAATAAGCCGGGGAAGGTAAATATCTGTTGTGAGACGCCCGACGAATACTGAGAATTCGAACACGGATTCGGGCAGTTCATCACAACAACCTATTTAATGGGCTGCGAGTTGGTAGGGACTGGCCGATGATGTGAAGGCATTATAGAGATTTGTGATCGATCAGAGTTACACTGAGGCCACCTTTTCTCCCCGCAACCACATCGATCAGGCTTCTATCAGGTGGACGCCTCTATCAGGTTAGATGTAAAGCGCCCTCCAACCGAGGAAGAGGAAGGATGCCACCCCTCAAGGTCACCTCCTCGCCCTCGAGAGCCTCGGAGTTCTGCTCTATCGGTCGAGACGGACGATGTGATGATCGCCGTTGATCCCGCGGTATCCCTCGCCCCCAAATGGTTCGGCCTTCCACCGCACACGGTCGAGGAGGAGGCAGGGGTCTCGGTGGGGCTCGCCGCAGAGTTTTTAGATGTCAAGCCATCTCTGCTAGAGGCGAGAAGAAAGGAACTCTTCGGGAAAGCTGAGATCTGAGATGGCCACTGACGACATGGATTCCCTGGAGGAGCAGGGGTCTGCGCTCTTCGAGAAGCGGGACGGGTTCAACAAGGAGAGGGAGACGCGGAGGAAGGAGAGGGACCACTTCAACGAGTCCGTGAAAGAACTGCAGGCGAAGGCTAGGAACGCGAAGGCCGAGAGGGACGGTGTGAACGCTAGGGTCGCTGAGCTCAAAGGGAGGCTCGGGGGTCTTCGGGAGCGCCTCGAGGCGAAGCGGGAGGCCGCGGGGGAGATCCATGACGAGAACGATGAGAGCAGGGGGCGGCTGAGGCCCCGATGGAGGCTTTTGGAGGAAATCAGGGAGATAGAGTGGGAGCTCTCCACCACGCCCACCCTGGAGATTAAGGATCGGGAGGCGGAGCTCATCGAGAGGGCGAAGCACCTGAAGGCCCAGGTAGAGGAGCACAGAAAGCTCGACACCCGGGACGACATGTACCTGATGTCCCTCGCCGACTCTAATGCAGTGGGGATGGAGATCCGGAAGATCAGGGAGGAGATGGACGGCATCCGGGAGACGGGTCAGGAGCATCACGAGAGGATGCTCGCCTTCTACAGGCAGGCAGACGAGGAGAGGAAGAGGTCCGACGAGGCCCACAAGAAGTTCGTGGAGGCCCTCAAGAGCCTCAGGGAGGTCAACGGGGAGCTCGACAAGATCATCCCCGAACTGAGAAAGATGAGGAAGCTCTCCCAGGATGAGATGCGTTTCATGCGGGAGAAGCAAGACAAGGTCATCGCGGAGAAGAAGAAGGAGCTCGCCGCTGAGGCTAAAAAGAAGCTGGATGCCGGGGAGAAGCTCAGCCTCGATGAGATGAAGCTCGTCTACGGCGAGGGTTAACCGTTTTTTACCGCGCGAATTTAGATATCTTGCTGAGTTTAAGGTCATTAACAAGTGTCTAGCCTATGTGGAATGGGGTGTACGGGGTTCGACACGCAGGAGCGACTAATGAAGAGAGGGGGTCTGCTCCTGCTATGAATGGTCTAGCCCGTACAATAATTGCCATTAAAAACTAAATCATATAAGTGGAGACGGATTCACGTTTAGAACTATACGTTCTGACATTGGATACTGTTTCCCTGCAGGGAGATTTTCCCGGGCGAGGGCACGACTTCCATAAACGGGAATTAATAACCAAAATCGTTAGAAAATCCTTTTATCAAAATAATATCCATAAAGAGTCGTGAAAAGGGGGAGAATTGATGAAAGAACCTTATTTATCGGAGTACAAGAAGTATCTTCCGAGCGTCAACAACCTTCCTATCATCTATACTAGTCTCACGAGGATAAAGAAGAAGGTCAGCAAGTTCATCAGGGACGCCATTCCCAGCCGCCCGGTCTTCCTACAGGAAGTGAAGACAGAGGTCTGGAAGGAGCTCTCGCTGATCTACTACAAGTACGAGGACAGCTACCAGAAGAGGGCTTTCAGGGAGGTTATCTCGGAGATATCTGAGAGCATCAACGACGGGAACTGGGGGACCGTCTACAACAAGCTGTACAGGTTCGAGCAGTTGAGCAGAAACGGCCCTTCGATGCCGTCCATCGGTTTCTGATCGCGTCCAAAATAGCGCAAGTCATCCGAGTGCGGACGCTGCAACGTAGAATGCGGCCACCATCACCACATGGAGGCTCCGGCGCTGACATTGATGTCCTGCCCGGTGATGCTGCTCGCCTCATCCGATGCCAGGAACAGCGCCATCTGGGCCACGTCCATGTGGGATATGAGCGCCTCCACGTGGCCCTCGCCCGCCAGATACTTGCCCCCGAGCACCCCCCGCTCCCTCATCTCCGCGAATCGTTCCCTTGTGACGTCGGAGTCGAAGGGCTTCCCGAGGTAGGCTGCCAGGTCCCTCAGGACCTCGACGTTCCTCTCCCCCCCGGGGTTCCCGGGGCAGATCGCGTTCGCGGTGATATTGTATCTCCCCACCTCGAGGGCCAGTATCCGGGTGAAGCCGATGATCCCCATCTTGGTGGTCGCGTAGGGGGTCCTGTACGGGTAGGGGCTCTTCACTATGGTCGAGCTGAAGTTGATGATCCTTCCGTAGTTCTTCTTAATCATCTCGGGGATCACGGCCTTGGTGCAGAGGAATGTGCCGCCCAGGTTGACCTCCATGGTCCTGTTCCACTCGGGCAGCGTCAGCTCCCACGTCTTCTTGGTGGGCCCGCCTATCCCCACGTTGTTGACCAGGATGTCGATGGCGCCGAGCTCGTCGAGGGTTGTCTCGACCATGGAGTTCACCTGGGCCTCGTCCGAGACATCCGTCTGGGAACACAGAACGCTCCCTCCTTTTGCCTCGATCTTCGACCCCACCTCTCGCCTGAGTTCCTCCAGCGGGACGATGTCGCAGATCGAGACCGCAGCCCCCTCGGATGCGAAGAGTTCGGCCATCGCCTTCCCGAAGCCTCTCCTGCACCCGGTTATCAGCGCGACCCTGCCGTCCAGTCTTCCCATGTGAACGCCTCGGGTAGCATATCCGGTGTAGGCTAAAGAAATGTTCGGGCTTCTAGGCACACGGAACTAAGGAAGTAACATGTTCAAGTCTATTCTTGAGCAGCCTTCTCATTCCTACCTCTACAAGATCCCTATGTTGGCATGGCAGCCAACTGGAAGGAGAGGATGAAAATAGCAGCGGAAGCCCTCGAGATCCTGAAGGGAGTCAACGATATAGAAGAACGAGAGGATTATTTTTCTGATAGGGATACCTCGGAGTGATGCAGGAGAATGACGAAAGATAGACTCTAACACCATTCAACAGGGAGTCAGTAGAGGAGTTATAAGTAAGCAGAAGGTCAGGGCATTCTCAACATGAACGAAAAGGACGTTATACGACCGATTAACCTCTCGAAATGATCAGATACTGCACGGGGATTACGTTTTTTTCTTTGGAATTTTCTTTTGGAGTTTTTTTGGAATTGTGATTTTCATCTCAACAGTATTATCAATGAGATAAACGGGAATGCCCATTTTATCGAATCGATCAGTTTTATCAACATTCATCAGAACAATCTTACCCTTAAGTCTAAACCCATTAGCTAACTTATATTCAAAGAAAGGTTCATGCGGTTCAATAATGTCGACGTCTTCTTCAATTACTCGCTCTCTTAGATTTTCACCTTTTATTCGATTAGGAACCCCTTTCATTTCATCAGGACAATCAATTCCCATAGTAATATGGTGCTTCATATTAATCCCCGTTCCTAATGAGCTCGTATTTTCCTTTTGTTCCTCAAGCATTTCATCCAGATTTTTTTCAAAATGGACCATTATTAATGTATATTTACTATGTAAAATCCCGCCATCAGCAAATTTGTATTTATAAATTGGCTCTTTGATTACTTTAAAAGGAACCATTTTGTGCCCTAGTAAGGGGATATTATTTTTAGTCTGTGAAACAATCATTTCTATCCTACCTCCTCATTGGTTTGATGAATTGTCGCTCCTTTCAGTAAATCCTCTAGGGATAGTAGTACAGTAGGTTCTGAAGTTGGTGGAGAGTGGCCTGGACGAACTTTACATTGAATAAACTCATATGCTGCATCAAAAGTGAATCTAAGATTACCTCTTAGATAATTTAATTCAGCCTGTGGTTCATAATTATATGGCAATTCAACGGGTATTACTGTTGAATCAATGGTTACCAATATTTCATCGCCAAAACCTGATACATCAAGCTCTGAGTTGGGAATTTCGTAGAAATCGACAAATTTATCGGGTAATCTAAAATTCACAATATTTTCGTCTCTGATTAGATCCGATTTCTGAATAAGAATACCTCTCTCTTTCCATTTGTCCTTTATTATTGGGGATATTCCAATAGCACTGCGTGACAGAGCACAAATAAATATTTCATCCTTCCAAATGTCATTATCTAATCCAATGAGCGGAAATGATATCTCATTAAAAGGCATGATCTCTGTGTCAACAACACGGACTTTTTTTACTAATCCTCTTTTACGCCTGAAAAAAGTTACATCAACTAACCCTTGTTCTTTTAATCTGTTTATACTGTGATCAACTCGACCATTTGAAAGGTTATAATGTGCTGAAATTTCTTTAATAGTTGAGTTTGGGTTTTCTTTGATGTATGAAAGTACGAGTTCATCTGTCGCCCTCCCTCGTTCTTTCATGACCGCTGGAGCGTCTCTTTTTCGTCTGTTCTCATTTAAAACCATGTTTATCTCATCTCAAGTCTCTCGTTATAAGGGTTTGGAAGCTTCCGAATCAATGTCTGAACCAAGGCATAAATAGATTATGGATTACATAACAGTAATGCCTTACATACAAGTCCGATTTTCGGAAACAGTTCACGAATGGTTGGAGAGACACAAAGATATCTCGGACTTGAAAATTATGAACATAGCTAGATACAAATCTGGAGAAATTATTCAAAATAAGGATGGCACCCAAACCATCAAGACTGGAATAGTTTATCATGGAAAACCCACCGATTTATGGCTTAAGATCAGAGAAAGAGATAGAGAAATACTCATTGAGGTTATTGTAATAAAGATACATCTGGGATATGTTCAAGACCCAAATCATTTCTGAGCCATCTAATTGCTAAATGGTTAAGGGAAGCCCTAGCACGATAACACCAACACACACACTCCTACATAGTGGTAGTAATTTACATGAGGAAAATAGTTTGAGAATACATAATTCGCAATATAAAGTGTGTTTTAGTGTAACAGGTTCCTCTAAGTTCTGAGGATGGGACAGGTCATGCAGTGGATGCCCCCGTTCCCCTTCCTCATCTCCTCCCCCGGGATCTGGATGACGTCTATCCCCCGTCTCCTCGCCTCCTCCATCACCCGGGGGTTCCCGGTGTAGTGGATGGCCAGATCCCTGTCGAGGGTGAGGAAGTTTGCGGCCATATCGTGCCTCTCCTGGTCGCTGATCTCCAGGAGGTCCCATCCCTCGTCCTTGAGCCACCGGATGTATGACCCCTCCCATGTCTCCCCCCGGGTATGGAACACCGCCGGCGCATACTCAAGGGTCTCAGTGTGAACCAGGGCGATCTTCCCGGGGAGCTCGGCGAAGTCGCCGTCGATGTGGATGTCGTCGGGGGGGACGTTCAGGACGATGAAAGTGTCCGCAACCCCCTTCTCGAACAGGAAATCCCTGATTCCGTCGAGGGCGCCCCGGGTCGTCCTCTGGCAGAGACCCGCCACCGCCACACGGTCATCCAGGAGGGCGAAGCCTCCCCCCTCGAAGGTCTCGGGTTCTCTGACCCGGTGGCCGATGGGGACTCCGATGGCCTCGTGGGCCGCCTCGACGACGGGGGTCTCCCGGCGCCTCGAGGGAAGCCCCATCCGCATCAGGACTGCGCCGGCGTCGGTGACGAAACTGCTGTCCCTGGTGAAGACGAGGTTGGGGCAGTTCTCCACCTGGGCCGAGAGCCCGGGGTCGTCCCCGAGCAGTGAGCCGATGTCCAGGACCTCGATCCCCGCCTCCTCGAGGGCGTCCATCAGGCTCCTGTGGTCTGAGATGAATCGCTGGATGTCTACGGGCTGGTCGAAGTGGTGCTCTACGGGGTTGGAGTTCGCCAGTTCCAGCTCTTTGCCGGGGTGGTGGACCAGGACCCGTTTCATGGGTCCGCTCTCGGATGTGATTCCGTATCCGGGCATGGAGAGAAACACCGTGGTCTTTGCTCTTATGGGTTATGCAGGGGATGGTTCCGGCTCGGCTGTGCGACTGTACGATAATTCTAAATCGTGATCGGATAGATGGAGGTGCGAGAGTGCGTGAATGGTGAAGCTCAGGATCAGCTGGGGCGAGTATCGGAGGAGGATCGCGAGGGTCAGGGAGGTCATGGTGGAGAGGGGGCTCGACGCCCTCCTGCTCACGAGCGGGAAGAGCATGTTCTACGTCTCCCATTTCACCCACATAACCACCGAGCGCCCCGCCATCCTCCTGATCCCCCCGGACGGGGACCTGATCTTCCTGGGGCCCCTCCTGGAGGCGGATCACCTGAAGCACCAGACCGGCCTCGTGGGGGAGGTGAGGACCTACCTCGACTACCCGGGGGAGACGCACCCGATAGACAAGTTCGCCGAGTGGCTCATCGACCTAGGCTACGGGAAGGCCACGATAGGCGCTGACAACCCCGCCGGGGCCACCGGGGCCATGGGTTACACGGGCCCCCCGCTCCCCGAGAAGATGCCGGACGCCGAGTTCGAGAGGGCGGGGGACATCATCTGGGCGATGAGGCTCTGCAAGTCGGAGGAGGAGATCGCCCTCATCAGGGAGAGCGCCAAGTGGGGGAACCTCGCCCACCAGCACCTCCAGGACTATACTGCGCCGGGGACGTGGGACGTCGAGGTGAGCCTCATGGCCAGCCTCGAAGCGTCATCAGTCATGAAGAAGACCCTAGGCCCCGAGTACGAAACCCTGAAAGGAAGGGCCCCCGCCTCCGCCGGGTTCCGGGGCCAGGTGGGCTGGAAATCCGCTATGCCCCACAGCATAGGAATACCCAAGATGATAGCGGAGGGGGACGTCCTGGTCACCGGGGCTGGCTCCGACGTGGGGGGCTACGGGAGCGAGCTGGAGAGGACCATGATCGTTGGGGAGCCCACGCCCAAGATGGAGAAGTACTTCAAGGTGATGGTGGAGTCCCAGGACGCCGCTATCGAGGCCCTGGGGCCTGGGGTGAAGTGCAGCGATGTGGACAAGGCGTCGGGGAAGGTGATCCGGGACGCCGGGTACGCGGCCCTCATGAGGCATCACACGGGCCACGGCATCGGCCTCGAGGGGCACGAGCCCCCCTGGCTGGACATCGGGAACGACGACGAGCTGAAGCCGGGGATGGTGGTGAGCCTCGAGCCCGGGATCTACGAGCTGGGGTACGCAGGGTTCCGGCACTCCGACACCGCGGTTATCACCGAGGACGGATACGAGCTGGTGACTTACTACCCGAGGGACATCGAGTCCCTCACGATCCTATAGATCTCTCTCGCCCTTCAGGAGCTTCGCCAGCTCGCTGATGTCGAGTTGTTCGGTGTCTTTAGAGTATCCCCCCAGCTTGAACGCGAGCTGCACGGAGTATCCCACGGTCACCGCGGAGATTATGGTCCCAATTCCCACGGGTCCCCCGAGGAGGTAGCCGATGACTAAGACGGTTATCTCGATGGCTCCCCGGATATTGGATACGGGCCTGCCGGTCATCTTTACCAACCCCATCATAAGCCCGTCCCTGGGGCCAGCCCCCAGCCCCACCCGGATGTAGAGAAGGGTGCCCATCCCGAGGAACGCGACGCTGAGGAATAGCAACCCGAGCTGCCAGGGCAGGGCCTCCGGTAGGGGGATCAGCCCAGAGGCGATGATCCAGTCGATAGATGCCCCGACGACGTACATGTTCGCGAAGGTACCGAATCCCGGGGGGAACCCGAGGAGCCACCCCAGGATGAGAACGGCGAGGCCCACAACCTGAGAGACCTCCCCAAGAGTGAAGGAAGTCATCGCCTCAAGGCCAACGTTGAGCACGCCCCAGGGCATCATCCCCAGCCCGGCGTGGAGGTTGGCGACGATCCCCGCGGAAAATAAGAAGAGACCCACGAAGAGGGAGGGCATCCGGGCTAGGAAAGCCACCCAGTTCCTCGTGAGATTGCTCGCCATCGACCCGCCTCCCGGTAATGGCGTAGAATATCATCCAGCCCTATTAAAGACCGGCTGAATCATGCCACCGCCTGCGTTTAACATTTCATAGTAGCCATTTTCACCCAGGTCCCTCCCCCAATCCCCACCTCAATCTATTTAACAGCCCTACCCAGAGCATTCACCGAATTGGGTAAGAGGATCGCGAAGCGGGTCCAGAAGCCCAAGAACGTCTGGATCCGGGAAATGTTCTCAGGGGACCCCAGGATGGGGTCGGGTCTAGATTACACCAACGACTACCTCAAGATGCAGGCCCCCCCGGGAAGCATCTGCGCAGTATGCAAGGGCTCCAAGCTCCTCTGCGGGAAGACGAGCTGCCCCGTGGTGGCCCGGGCCGCCTCCCACTTCAACATCTGGAGGAGCATCAAGGGCACCGAGGTCAGCGGCTCCTCGCCCCCCAGCGTCTTCGTGGGCCGCGTCGGCTACCCCTATGTCAACATCGGGCCCCTGGCGCCCAACCGCTTCGGGGACACATCCATCCTCGACTCCCCGGAGCGGTGGATGGGCAAATCCATAGATGAGATCATCGACTACCGGAGCCAGCTCGTCAGAGGAATGACCAGGGTCAACGTGCGGAAGCCCGAGAAGGCGGGGCGCATCCTCGACAGGACCCGGGAGCTCAGCCTCGCGGAGCACTACGTGGAGACCGAGATGAAGCTCAAGAAGCGGCCCCGCCGAAGCTTCAGGGTCGACGCCGACGTGCAGCCCATCGGGCCCACCGCCCCCCTGGAGCGGATGGAGATAGGCTACATCCGATGGAACAGGGAGATGGAGAAGGCCCATTACGACACCGACTTCAAGGCCGCCCCCGCCACCAAGGCCCTCTACCAGGAGGGGGTCCCGGTGACCCAGATCATGAAGGCCTTCAGCATGGGGAGCTTCGGGGTCGGGAAGAATCGGCGCCTCGTCCCCACACGGTGGAGCATCACCGCAGTCGACGACATCCTGGGGAAGGACATGGCCCGCCAGACCAAGAACTTCCCCCTCATCAACAACTACGAGATCTACGAGTCCGAATACCTGGGGAACAGGTTCGAGGTCCTCCTGGTCCCCGACGCCTGGAGCTACGAGGCCTACGAGGCGTGGTACCCGGGCACCGTCTGGAACCCCAGCACCAGCCACGTCGCGATCGTCACTGACTGGGAGGGCTACAACGGCCGGAGTAAGTACGCCTCCATGGGGGGCTGCTACTACTCGGGGAGGCTCGCCGTGATGGAGCACCTCACGAAGGTGAGGCGCCAGGCCCGGGTCTTCATCCTCCGGGAGGCCTACCCCGACTACATCCTCCCGGTGGGGGTCTGGCAGGTCCGGGAGAACGTCAGGAACGCGATGAGGCAGCCGCCCCTGGTCTACGCCACCCTGGACGAGGCCCTGGCGAGGCTCCAGAGCAGACTCAGCATCCCCCTGGAGCAGTGGATGGACGCCGGTTTCCTGCTGAGGCAGACCATCTCCCAGAGGAAGATCACTGATTACCTCTGATCCGCTGGATTTTATGATCAATCCATGAATTATTTACTGGATATGTTAATAGGACCCAGATAAACTTTATAAATTTAACACATTCATACATATCATGGGATCGCAGGGAGCCCCCAACATGATTTATACAAGAAATCAACGAGATATCCCCGTGAGGTCCAGGAAATGAAGTTCAACGCGAAGGTCTATGTCAGCCTAAAGAAGGGTTACTCCGACCCCGAGGGGGAGACCACCGCCAACGCCCTCAGGGGACTCGGCTACACCGTCGACGATGTGAGGGCCAGCAAGGCCTACGAGGTGTCATTCCAGGCTGAGGATGAGGAGACCGCGGAGGCGGTCCTCGACGAGATGTGCCGGAGGCTCCTCACCAACCCCACCAAGGACGACTACAGCTTCGAGATCAGGGAAGTTCGATGACCCGCATCACGAGAAGCCCCCACCCCTTCGAGCACCACGAGGTCGACCTCCTCAACGCGAGCGACGACGACCTCAAAGAGATCGCCTCCACCCTGAGCCTGGGGCTCAGCCTCGACGAACTCCGCCACATCCGGGACGGCTACGTGGTTAGGGAGAGGAAGGCGACGGATCTGGAGCTCCAGACCTACGACCAGACTTGGAGCGAGCACTGCAGCCACAAGACCTTCGCGGGGATCATCCACACCCCGCAGGGCACAGTGGACGGCCTCCTCAAGACCTTCTTCATGAGCCTCATCGACGAACTCCAGCCCGAGTGGTGCTACAGCGTCTTCGAGGACAACGCCGGGATCGTGGACTTCACCGATGAGGTGGGGATCGCAATCAAGGTGGAGACCCACAACCACCCCTCCGCCATAGAGCCCTTCGGGGGAGCCGCCACGGGCCTCGGAGGAGTCATCAGGGATATTCTCGGGGTCTGGGCCGACCCCATCGCCTGCACCGATGTCCTATGCTTCGGACCTTTGAACTATCCTTATGAGAAGCTCCCTGAGGGGGTGAAGCATCCCCGGTACATCTTCGGTGGCGTGGTGGACGGCATAGGGAGCTACGGTAACAGCATCGGCATCCCCACGGTGAACGGGGCCACGGTCTTCCACGAGAAATACACCGGGAACGTCGTGGTCTACGCAGGATGCGTCGGGGTCATACCCAAGGATCAGTACATCCGGGACGTGAAGCCCGGGGACTGCGTGCTCCTCGTCGGGGGCAGGACAGGCAGGGACGGAATCCACGGGGTCACATTCGCCTCCGCGGAGCTCACCGAGGAGTCCGAGGAGGTCTCCCGGCCAGCGATCCAGATCGCGAACCCCATCGAGGAGGAGAAGATCAAGAGGGCCCTCAAGGAGGTCAGCGACCGCAAGCTGGGCTCCGGTATCACCGACATCGGGGGTGGGGGGCTCAGCTGCGGGGTCTGCGAGACCGCGGACACGTATGGGCTCGGGGTCGAGGCCCACCTGGATCGGGTGCCCCTTAAGGCGACGGACATGGCCCCCTGGGAGATCTGGGTCTCCGAGAGCCAGGAGAGGATGCTCCTCGCCGTCCCCCCGGGGAATCTGGACGAGGTCGTCTCCATCTTTCATGGCGAGCAGGTGGAGACCACTGTCCTAGGTACATACACCGAGACGGGGCAGGCAGACATCTACTACGAGGGAGTCATACTCGCCGAGTTGGAGCTGGGATCCCTATTCGACCCTCCGAAGCTCGAGCGCACCACGAACTGGGTTCCACCTGTGCTCGAGGAACCGGACATCCCGGAGCCAGACGACCTAGGTTCAGTCCTCTTGAGCCTCCTGAGATCGTACAACATCGCGAGCAAGGAGAAGGTGATCCGCCGCTACGACCAGGAGGTGAAGGGCCAGACCGTGGTGAAGCCCCTCCAGGGCTGGAACGCGGGGCCCAACGACGCCGCCGTATTGAAGCCCCTCGACGACACCTGGAAGGGTATTGCGATCAGCAGCGGTATCAACCCCCGGTACGGGCTCATAGACCCCTACTGGATGGCGGCCTCCGTCATCGACGAGGCGATCAGGAACAACGTCTCCGTGGGGGGGCGCAGGATCTCCCTCCTTGATAATTTCACCTGGGGGAACCCCGAGTACGAGGACCGACTCGGGGGCCTCGTCCTCGCCTCCCGGGCCTGCTATGACGTTGGGAAGGCCTACGGGACCCCCTTCGTCTCGGGGAAGGACAGCCTCTACAACGAGTCCCCCCTGGGCCCCGTGACCCCGACACTCCTCATCACGGCCCTGGGGATCGTCCCGGACATCCGGAAGGCGGTGACCATGGACCTCAAGGAGGCCGGGGACGCCCTCTACATCGTCGGGACCACCAAGCCCGAGCTGGGGGGCTCCGAGTACTATGCACTCCACGGCGAGCTGGGAGCCTCGGTGCCCAAGCTGGAGCCCGAGAAGAACGCCAAGGTCTACGCCCGCCTGAACGAGGCGATGGACCGGGGCATCGTGAGGGCCTGCCACGACCTCTCCGACGGGGGGTTGGGAGTCGCCTCCGCAGAGATGGCGTTCACCGGAGACCTCGGCCTCAAAGTCGACCTGTCCAGGGTGCCTGTGTCGGAGGAGATGAGAGACGACTTCATGCTCTACTCCGAGTCCAACGGGAGGCTGCTGGTAGAGGTGTCAGAGAAGGATTGCGGAGAGTTCGAAGCTCTCATGGGTGACTCGGTATTCGCCCGGATCGGATCAGTGAAGGAGGATAAAACCCTGAGGCTGGAGAAGAAAGGGGAACTCCTTTTCGAGCTGCCACTAACTAAGCTTATCGGAGCATGGAAGACCCCCCTGGAGGACCCGAGATGAA
The DNA here is from genome assembly GCA_026014875.1 of Candidatus Bathyarchaeota archaeon. Taxonomy (GTDB): domain Archaea; phylum Thermoproteota; class Bathyarchaeia; order TCS64; family TCS64. The sequence goes on from JAOZHO010000027.1 coordinate 110,277, forward strand.
GCGGGAAGAGATAGACGTCCTCCTCATGAGGGCTCCGGGGACCAACTGCGACCTCGAGACCGTCCGGGCATTCAGGGACCTCGGGGTCCGGGCCCACCTCGTCCACAGTCAGAGGGTCTTCAAGGCCAAGAACCTCCTCGACTACGATATTCTCGTCTTCCCCGGGGGCTTCAGCTACGGGGACTATGTCAGGAGCGGCGCCATCTGGGCCAAGGAGATGGAGTACCGCATCGGGAAGGAGATAGCGGAGTTCGTGGACACGGGGCGCCCAGTCATCGGCATCTGCAACGGGTTCCAGGTCCTCGTGGAAACAGGGTTCCTCCCCGGCTTCGAGGGCAGGAGCCCCGAGCCCCAGGTCGCCCTAGCGAACAACAGCCACGGCTACCAGAACCGCTGGATTCGGATGAAGAATATCGGGAAGGGGAACTGCGAGATGCTCAGGGGGGTCCCCGAGGGCCAGGTCATCGCGTGCCCCGTCGCCCACGGGGAGGGCCGGTTCATCATGCCCCAGGACAAGACCGAGGAATGGCTGGAGAGGCTCTACGACCAGGATCAGCTCGTCTTCAGGTACGTCAAGGGGGACGGTGGCTACGCTGAGGGCTCCTGGCCCGAGAACCCCAACGGGGCGTACCATGACATTGCTGGTATCTGCAATCCCGAGGGGAATGTCCTGGGGTTCATGCCCCACCCTGAGAGGGCTTACTTCGGCTACCTGATGCCCGAGTGGACCAAGAAGGGGAGGCCCGACGAGTACGGGGACGGCAGGGTATTCTTCGAGTCCATCGTCCGGTACGTGGAGGCTAGGTTCTAGCCGCCCTCTTCCGGCGGTACTCCACCAGTTTTTCGCTTAAACCCTCGTCGGAGAGGGCTAGAATCTCGATGGCCAGCAGCGCCCCGTTCCTGGAGTTGTCGATCCCGACGCAGGCCACGGGGACCCCTGGGGGCATCTGGGCGATGGATAGGAGGGAGTCGATTCCCCCGAGCTTTGCGTCCTTGGGGACGCCGATCACAGGCTTGAGGGTGTGGGCCGCGATGAAACCGGGAAGAGCCGCCGATAGCCCCGCGACGGCGATGTAGACCGAAGCTTCCGACGCCTCGATGTACTCCCGGAGGGCTTTCGGGCTCCTGTGGGCCGAGTAGACCTGGTAGTCGTAGTCGACCCCGAACTCTTTGAGGACTGCCTCGGCCTTGTCTCCGATCTCTTGGTCGGAGGTGCTCCCGATGATAAGCGAGACCCTGGACATTTTCGAACTCCTAGTTGCATGAGGAGACATAATAAGACTGCCCCATGGGCTTTGGTCTTATGTTTATATGTGGAGTGATTCAAAGTCTTCATTGTGTGACCGGATTGGTAAAGAGAGTCATTATCATGGGTGCCGCGGGGCGGGACTTCCACAATTTTAACACCCACTTCAGGGGTAACCCCGAGTACGAGGTGGTGGCCTTCACAGCCGCCCAGATCTCAGAACTCGACGCCGGAGCCGGGGTGGAGAACCGGGTCTACCCTCCGGAGCTCGCTGGATTAGGGTATCCGATGGGGATCAAGATCTACCCGGAGTCGATGCTTGAGAAGCTCATCGTGGAGCGCCGGGTGGACGAGGTCTTCTTCGCCTACAGCGACGTCTCCCACGGCTATCTCATGGACGAGGCGTCCAGGGTTCTCGCCGCGGGGGCCAGCTTCACCCTCCTGGGGCCCGACGCGACGATGATCGAGCCCACGAAGCCGGTGATCTCCGTGTGCGCCTCGAGGACCGGGAGCGGGAAGAGCCCCACGAGCCGCTGGCTCCTCACGAGGCTCACCGATAGGGGGCACAGGGTCGTGGTTATCAGGCACCCTATGCCCTACGGGGACCTCAACAAGCAGAGGGTGCAGAGGTTCGAGACCCTGGAGGACCTGGACAGGCACAACTGCACCATCGAAGAGAGGGAGGACTATGAGCCCCACATCGAGATGGGGGCGGTGGTCTTCGCGGGGGTGGACTACAAGGAGATCCTGAGGGATGCTGAGAGGGAGGCCGATGTCATCCTGTGGGACGGTGGTAACAACGACTTCCCCTTCTACAGGCCCACGATCCACATCGTCCTGGTGGACCCCCACAGGGTCGGGGACGAGCTGTCCTACTACCCGGGGGAGACCAACGTGAGGATGGCGGATGTGGTCATCGTGAGCAAGGTGAACACTGCGGACCCCGAGAAGGTGGAAGAGATTATCGCGAACGTGAAGGGGATCAACGGGACCGCCCGAATACTCAAGGCTAACATCACGATAACCGCGGAGGACGACGAGGCGATCCTGGGGAAGAAGGTGCTCGTGGTGGAGGACGGCCCCACGGTGACCCACGGGGGGATGGCCTTCGGAGCCGCCACCATCAAGGCCCGGGCCCTGGAGGCGGAGCTGGTGGACCCCAGGCCCTACGCGAAGGGATCCATACGGGCGATCTACGAGATGTACCCCCACCTGGAACGGGTGCTGCCGGCGGTGGGTTACAGCGAGCACCAGATGGAGGAGCTGAGCCAGATCATCAACGACACCCCGTGCGACCTCGTCCTCCTGGGCACCCCCACGGACATCAGCAGGTACCTGAAAGTGGACAAGCCGGTTCAAAGAGTGCGCTACGAGCTCGAGGAGATCAACCCCGGGGAGATCGAGGAAGTCATCTTCGACCTCCTCGAGAAGCGCCTAGGATAGAGCGTACCCACTCAGAAAAAGACGAGGGCGACCGAGCATGCGGCGATCAGAGCTACCCCCACCAGCTCCTTCCGGGTGTACTGCTCCCTGAATAATCATGTCGAGACCAGCATCGCAAATATGAACTCGATCTGCCCGAAGGCCCTGACATAGGAGGCCTGCTCCAGGGTCATCGCGGTGAACCAGCCCACCGAGCCCAGCATGCTGGTGGCCCCGGTGGTTCTGGGAGAGCCTCCTCGGATCCCGTCTGGATGCCGTAGACGCCGCAGCTCTCCCTGAGGCTCAGGCCCCCAGCTCCTCCATAACCTCGTCCACTGTCTTCAGGTCAAAGTCCTTGAGGGTGGCCTGGCCGCTGATCACCTTGTAGGAGGCGATGCACCGCTTCGAGACCTCCCGAACCACGGGAGAGGGTATGACTGGGGGCGGCCCGTCCCCGGTGTAGCCTATCCGCCTGAGGCACTCCCTGAGGAACTCCTTGTCGAGGCAGGTCGCCTCCTGGCCCTTCCCGGGCTCGTAGAACTCCTGGGCCCAGTAGCGGGCGGAGTCGTGGGTGGGGGGCTCGTCGATCTGGATGAGTCCCCCGTCGAGGCGGCCGAACTCGAGCTTAAAGTCTGGGATGATGAATCCCCGGTTCTTCGCGGTCTCCCTGTAGAAGGCGAATAGTTTGTGGGTGGCTTCCTCGAGCGGGTCCCACTCGTCCCGCGTGATGAGTCCCTGCTCGATGGCCTGATCCCTGCTGATCTCAAGGTCGTGGCCCACCTCGCTCTTGGTGGTGGGAGTTATGATGACCTCGGGGAGTTCCTCCGCCATCACGAGGCCGTCGGGGAGATCCACGCCGCTCACCGTCCTAGCCCCGTCCCTGTAGGCCCTCCAGGCCGAGCCGTAGAGGTAGGCCCTGCAGACCCACTCCACGTCGATGCGCTCCGCCTTGGTGACCCGCATGCTGCGGTCGTCCACCACCTCCTTGAAGTGGTTGGGGAAGACGTCGCCCGTGTTCTGGAACCAGTATTCGCTGAGGGCGTGGAGGCTTCTCCCTTTGTGGGGGATGACGTTGGGGAAGACCACGTCGAAGGCGGAGATCCGGTCGCTGGTGACGATGAGCAGCTCCTCGCCCAGGTCGTAGACGTCCCTGATCTTGCCCCTCCTCGGGGGGTTCGCGTCCCCGAAGACGTCTGAGGACTGGAGCACCTCGACCATGCCGTCGCCCAGGGGGTCTGGGACCATGTATGAGCCTTTTTTCGGGTTTCCGTCGTTCTTCAATGTGTCACAGACTCCTTGAATTGAACGCTTTATGTAATATGTCGGCGTATTTCAAGTTTCTTTTAACAGGAAGACAAAAGTTTTAACGGAAACGGCAAAAAACGGGGGATCTCCGGACACCCGAGCCCGGTAACTGGGTTACTACAACCATGAGATTTAAGCGAGGCACCTCCATATAGGGAGGCGGTGACCTTGGTCTCCAGCAGGCTCAAGAAAAAGTTCGAGGAGATAGTCAGCCGGGGAGTAGACCCTCTAGTCTCCCTGGGATTGACTCCCAACGCTCTCACAGTGCTGGGCCTGCTGGCGTCGACATGCTCGGCCTGGGCGTATCTCAACTGGAGGACGGATCGCCTCTATCTGGTGACCGCTGCCTGTCTTATTCTGTTATCAGGGCTCTTGGATGCCTTCGACGGTATCCTGGCCCGGAAGACTGGGGCGGTCACGAGGTTCGGGGGGTTCTTCGATTCCGTGGCGGACAGGTACTCCGACGCGGTGGTCCTCGGAGCCATCATCGTTTCGGGTCTCTGCGACCCCCTCTGGGGGATGGCGGCCCTCATCGGCTCCCTCATGGTCAGCTACGCGAGGGCCCGGGCCGAGGCTGCGGGGGTCGCGATGATCGCGGTGGGTTTCGCGGAAAGGGCTGAGAGAATGATATTGCTCGTGGCCGTGACCCTGGGAGCTTATTATCGGATCGAACTGCTGGGCTATGGGATGATTGTTCTGGCTCTGATTGCGAACCTGACCGTCGTCCAGAGGGTGGCTCACTTCATGGGCGAAGTGAGAGAGGGCTAGTAGTTCCTTCTCCTTCTCCCCGCTCGCCGGGGGACGGTCTTCCTCTCGTTCTTGTTTCTGATCTTGACGACTCCCCTGTGGACGGCGCAGCTGATGCAATAGAACTTGGTGGTCCTGTACCGGGCGATCTGGGTTCCACTGGCCCTGAGCTCTTTGAGCAGCCTCGGTTCGACGAGGGATGTGTACTTGGTCACCCTCTTCGCCTTGTCTTTCGGGACCTGGGCCCCGCAGAGACTGCACTGCACCGTGCCCGATCGACCCTTGCCTCCCTTGGAGCGTCCCCCGCTGCTTCTCTTCTTGGGCATTCGAATCTCGTGGGATTAGAGCGGAGCCTACTATTAAAGGCTTAGAAAACAACTTTCCCCCGGATGCGTGCCCTCAGATGAACAGGGAGTCAATCAGGCCCTCGACGACATCCCCGTAGACGGCTTGAGCGACCCTCTCGTTCCCCGCAGCTGTGAGGTGAACACCGTCGCTGGAGTATCGCTCCTCAAGCCTCCCCTCATCGTCGGAGGTCGTAGCATAGAGATCGGCGAAGAGGATAGAGTTCTCGGAGCAGTGCTCCCGGATCAACTCGTTGAGGTGCCTGATCAAAGGGATCGCAGCGTCGAAACCCGTCACAGATGTGAGGGTGCAGGCGATGGGTTGGGCCCGGATCTCGGAGGTCTTGACGTAGAGGGCTTTCAGGTTCTCCATGACGTCCTCAGGGGGGAAGCCACCGTAGAGGTCGTTGGTCCCCCCCCAGAGGATGACGTAGTCGGGGTTGAGGGAGGCTACTCGGGATTTGAGCCTTCCAAGCATTCCCCTCGTCGTGTCCCCGTTCACCCCGAAGTTCACGAACTGCACCGAGACATCTTCGATGCCCCGTCTCGACAGCTCCGTGACGACGATGTTGTCGAGGTAGGATGTGTAGGGTATGCCGGGGCCCATGGGTCGTAGGGGGTCGTAGGGCACGAATCCCGCGGTGAGGCTGTCCCCGAGGGCGGCGAAGACGAGGCTGACGGTCCCGGCCATACCTCTGGATATCCTCGAGGGGTTATGGGGGTTTCGCCTCGACGGTGTTAAATAACCAAGTGTGAAGATTTTGATCGGTGTTTTGAGATGTCGAAGAGTTGGGTCGTCGAGGAGCTGGGAGCGGATCTCATCCTAGTGAACGGCAAGGTCGTGACCGTGGACTCAGAGGGGACCGTCGCCGAGGCGGTCGCCGTCAGGGATGGGAGGATTCTCAGGGTAGGCTCCAACGGGGAGATCAAAGCGCTCGCAATGAGCGACGCAAGGGTCATCGACCTCGGGGGGCGGACCCTGCTCCCCGGGTTCGTGGACAGCCACGAGCACGTCATCAGGCGGGGGCTGAGAATGGACTGGGTCAACTGCAGGTCGCCCCCCATGGAGACATTACGAGACATCATCGATGCATTGGCTGCGAAGGCATCTGAAAAACCCGAGGGAGACTGGGTTGTGGGGACATGGTTTGACGAGACGAAGCTCTCCGACGGGAGGTGGCCTAACAGGTATGACCTCGACGAGGCCAGCGACAGGCACCCTATCTACATGGGTCGGGCGGGAGGTCACAACGGGGTGGCGAACAGCTTCGCATTGGAGATCGCCGGTATCACCAAGGATACTCCTCAGCCGGAGGGGGGGCACATCGGGATGGATGAGTCGGGGGAGCCTACGGGGCGCCTCGACGAGATCGCTGCTATGAACATGGTCCGGGACAGGATTCCCCAGCCTGGTTCAGAGGCGAAGACGAGGCTCCTGATAGATAACTGGGACGCCATCGAGGAGACTCTGCAGAGCGGCCATGAGGGGACGGTGAGGCTCCTAGTGGATAACTGGGCAACATTCGAGGAGATGCTGCTGAGCTGGGGGATCACCACGGTTCACGAGGCTCACATCAAGGCCCCGGAGGCCTTAGCCTACCAAGAGCTCGACCGCGCCGGGAGGATGCGACTCCGGGTAGGGCTCATGCTCGACGGTATGTCACCCTATGAGGGCTCCGCGACCAGCGACCTCGCCCGCCAGGGGCTGAGGACGGGCTTCGGTTGGAGCGACAGGCTTTATGTCGTAGGGATCAAGATCGGCGTCGATGGTGCCATGGGGTCTCTTACGGCGTCGCTCAGGGAACCCTATGCGAACGACCCCGAGAATTATGGGATAAACAGGGTGACCCAAGAGGAGCTCACTCGGGAGACTGTGGCGCTCCACAGAGCCGGAAACCGTGCATGCATCCATGCCATCGGGGACTGGGCCATCGACATCGCGCTCAACGCCATCGAGGAGGCGGTGGAGAGCGCCCCCTGGACTGACCACCGCCACAGGATAGAGCACGCCGGCTATGTGAGACTCGATCAGCTGGAGAGGATGGCGAGGCTGGGGGTCGCAATCTCGGCTTCCATCGGTTTCTGCCACCCCATCGGGGACAGCCACATCGTGGCTTTAGGGGAGAATAGGCTCTGCGGCTACTACCCCATGAAGAGTTTCCTGGAGCACGGGATCGTGACTGGAGGGAACAGCGACAGCTTCGGTGAGAACTGGCCCATCACTGGAATTGCAGGATGCGTCACCCGGAGGTCCTCCGGCGGGGACTACCTCTGCAGGGAGCAGGCCATCTCAGTCATGGACGCCATCAGAGCCTACACGGTGAACGGGGCTTTCCTCGAGGGGACCGAGGACGAGAAAGGCTCCCTGGAGCCGGGGAAGATCGCGGACATGGTGGTCCTTGACAGGGACATCCTCACCGTCGACCCCCTGGACATCGTCAACACCAGGGTGCTGATGACCATCGTGGGGGGCGAGGTCGTCTACGAGAGGGACTCGTAGAGCCGCCTCAGCTCTCGAGGAGCTTCAAAGCGGCTGACTTGGCCGCCATCTCGGCGAGGATGGGATCGTCGGAGGAGCCGATGATTATCGCGTCCCCCGGGCTGGGCCCCAGCTCCTCCATGATGAGGCTGCGGACCGACTCGTCGAGGGGCTCCTCCATGCCGGGCATCCTGAGTCCCTGATCGTCGAGGACGAGGGTGGTGGCCCCCGAGGCCCCCGCTATGATCGCTGCGTCCCGCTGCTCGATGCCGCCTCTGACTTTCGAGGCCGCCCCCCTGATGAGCACCGCGTAGTTGATGGGGCCGACGGTGATGGGGAGGGCCGGGAGGCCGCACCCCCAGAGCAGATCCCCCAGAGCTTCCAGGGCCGCCTCCCCGTTTTTGGTTAGGCTCATCCCTCCCCGGCTGGTCTCGATGAGGCCTAGGGCTTTCATCCTGCCCACGAGGGTCCTGATGGTCCCCTCCCCGAGCCCCAGCTCCCTGGAAAGCTTCTGGCGCCCTATGCCCAGGCCCGAGCCTATGGATTCTAGCCCCATGAGGGCGTGGGCCTCGGTGTAGGCGGGAGGGCGCCCGGGAGCCACCTTCCCAGCGATCTCCCTGAGGATGATGAGGGCGTCCAATACGGTTCTCTCTTAGGTTGTCCTCGGATGTCTATAACGGTTCCCGGTAGAACAAAGGGTTAGGCGGAGGTGTGCTCCCATGTCACCTCGTCGCCGTCGTGGAGGACCCAGAAATCCGCGGCGCTCGGTCCGTAGGCCCAGCTCTCCGCCTCGGCGTCGTAGTAGAACCGGAGCCATTTATCTATTTACGTACGCGAAAAAGGGCTCTGTTCCCAATTGTTGAAACCACCGCAGTCGACCTGAAACCACACAGTTTACACTGTTTCACAATCTCCTCAACGCTAAACAGATACCTGCTATGATTATGCCCTTCATCGGGGGGGAGTTTCCTGACACGACCGCCGTCGATCAAAACATGTCCCTCGATGATTAACAAACCACCCGGTCTGAGTTTTGAAAATATTTTCTTTAAGGTTTGTATGGGATCACGGAGATGGTAGTAATTACCCATCCAGTTGATTACATCAAAATCCATCCTGATACAATTTACATCATGGGCGTCTAAAATGATGTAATCGACCTCAGAGTTGATTATCCGTTTTCCAACCTTGAAGCCCCTTGCATTATTTGGGTTGAATTCGAGGGCAACTACTTTGTCTGCTCCTCTCCGTTCAATCTCAAAACTGTAGTATCCATCCCAGGCACCAATATCCAGCACACGTTTTCCAGTCAGCGAGATAGGCAACGCCATTGTTTTCCATGTGTGCGTCCGCTCCGCGGTCTCACCGGGAGTTATTGTATCACCGAATCTAATGGTATGCCACCAAAACGGCACAGAGTTGATCATTTCGATAATTGTAGAAGTGTTGTAGAGGGTAGGAAACGGATGCTCAACGCGCTGCTTAACTAGAATTGCATATTTACCACGGCCTCTCATCAACTCGTAGATGAACCAAAAGAATCGGTATAATATTCTGGGAATAGCTTTCTTGATTTGTTCTCGTTTACCACTACTCATTTTGGGTAAGATTGCTCTTGTTTCCGAAATGTTTCGGTCTCCCATCCGTTATCCACTCGGAATATGCTAATTTCTACTTTTTGATTACTTGAGTTTTTACCGTGCGCGCTGCCTAGAAAGCCTCATATCCAATCGCCAAGTGAGAGCTTCATAGAGCATGGGCACTAACGTATCTTTTCTGATGGGAGGGATGGCCGTCCAAGCGGTCCCCCGGCTGGCAGAGAAACGGGGTATAGTACTTGGCCTCCCCCCGGAGCGAATGCTCTACGGTATGGGACTCGCCGATCTGGTGGGCGTCCTCAGCAGCTACGATGAGAGTCTGAGGAGGATGGTGGCGGAGCACGACATCTCCTGGAAGGAGGTCTACGAGGAATCCGATGTGGGGCGCGAGAGGATGGCCCTCATCGAGGAAATAGGGCCAACGCGTGAAGACATAATCCTCGACGTAGGATGCGGCAAGGGCTTCACCACCATCGCCCTGGCGTTCGATTCCTCGATGGTCTGCGGCTTGGACCTGATGAACGGCTTCGGAAGGCTGGGCTGGTGGGACAACTTCAGGCTGGAGATGGCCTCCCTCGGGCTCCAAGAACACGTTTCAGGTGTGAGGGGGAGCGCGGCCGAGATCCCATATAGAGACGGGGGATTCACCCTCGCTGTCTCAGCTCACGCCCTGAGGAACTTCGATAGCAGATCCACCATCGTGTCCGCGCTCAGAGAGATGGGGAGGGCCACCCGGAGAGGGGGTCGAGTGGTGGTTGCCGAGAATCTTCCGGTGGCCAACTCGAAAGCCCAAGAGGCTCACCTCAGATACTTCGAGTTGAAGACCCGGGTCGTGAAGACGGACAGCCCCTACTGCTCCGAGGACGAGTTGACGGGGATGTTCGAGGAGGCAGGCCTGGAGGTGGCGAGACGGGAAGTGCTGGACTTCGACCTGTCGGCGGCGCCTCCGTTCTTCGTGTTGGATCCAGAAAAGGTGCCATCACAGGAAAGGAAGGACATCGTAGAGGAGTACCGCCTGGCCTGCGAGATGATCAGGGAGCACGGGGAGGCGTCTCCCCCGGTGCTGCTGTTAGAGGCTTATATCTGATTAGAGATCGAATATAGTTCATATCGAGTGGAGGAGGGTTCCCGTTGATCGATTATTTTACGGCCCCCGACGTGAGGAATAGGATCGAGGAGATCGTGGAGCTCCTCAGGTTCGAGCACGTCAACCTCGACAACCTCCACTGCGTCAGGAGCAGGGGCTCCAAGGCGAAGAGGACCATCGCCAGGATCCACGGCAGGAGCAGGATCTGGCAGGCGGTGGGCCTAGAGCCCGCGTACGTGATCGAGGTCATCGCGGAGCGGTTCGACAGGCTCTCCCCGGAGGATCAGGACAGGACACTAATCCATGAGCTTCTCCACATCCCCCACGGGTTCAAGGGGGGGTTCCGGCATCACAGGGGCTACGTCAACGACGAGACCGTGGAGACCTGGTACAGGCGGTACTGCGAGAAGAAGGGCGATTAAAAACGCTGTTAAACCAGACTATGCATGTAGCGGGTCTATGTGGATGATTCTTCCCTGATCCGCTTCCTGGCGAGCTCCACGTACTCCTCGCTGTTATCCACGCCGATGTAATGCCGTTTGGTCTTCAGGGCGGCGACGCATGTGGTGCCGCTTCCGCAGAAGGGGTCGAGGACCACGTCCCCTTGGAAGGTGTAGAGCTGGATGAGGCGGTAGGGGAGCTCCACGGGGAAGGGGGCGGGGTGGCCCACTCTCTTCGCGGACGCGGTGGGGAAGCTCCAGATGCTCTTGGTGTACTCTAGGAACTCGTCCCGGGCGATGGTGCTCTCCCTGTCCCCCCTCTCCCGCTTCATGGAGCCCTTGGAGAAGACGAGGATGTACTCGTGGACGTCCCGGAGGGTGGGGTTGGAGGCGCTGAGCCAGCTCCCCCACGCCGTGCTGGACCCCGCGCTCGCGGCCTTGGACCAGATGATCTCCCCCCGCATCAGGAAGCCGATCTCGGCCATCTCTTCGATGATGTAGCTGTGGAGGGGGATGTAGGGACGCCTCCCCAGGTTCGCAACGTTGACGCAGGCCCGGCCCCCCACCACCAGCTTTCTGTGGACCTCCCCGAAGACATCCCGGAGGAGCCCCCGGTACTCCTCAAGGCCCAGGTCCTCGTCGTAGTCCTTCCCGACGTTGTAGGGGGGCGAGGTCACCATGAGGTGGACGCTCTCGTCGGGGATCATCGACAGGTCTCGGCTGTCGCCGCAGATCACGGTGTCTAAGATGGCTTCGGGGATGCTCCGCTCGATGAGTTCCCCGGGGTTCTCCGGGGTTTCACCGTATATTTTTCGGGAGTAGAACTTAGAGGAGTCGTGGCTCTCCCGTTTGGAGACCCCGAAAGAGCTCGTCTTCGTTCCCCGTTTACCCTCGGAACCCATGCTCATCACCTGAAATATGTCGGAACTTTGTTTCTCGGGAGCGCTGCATCCAATGGAGGGCCTCGCTCCAACCCCTCATGGCGCCCGATGTATTGAAGCTTTTCCGGTGGGAGCTCTGCGTGCGTACGTGACGAAGCGGTCAACATCTGGCGCCCGCTCATGGGGCGATAGGTGTCTCCCGGGGTTCCGTGCCCCCTATGATTGAGAGCTGGGTCATCCCCTCCTCCTCGGATGCCCCGTGCTGGTGCATCATATTCGCGGGGACGAAGACGAGCTGTCCCTGGTGGAGTTCGATCTCCCCGTCCTCGGAAGCGATTATCCCTTTGCCCGAGACTATCCATGCGTACTGGTCCTGGGCGTGGGCGCTCCAGGGCCTCCGGATCCCCGGGGGGAACCTCACGACCGTGATGCTTAGGCCGAGGGTGCCGGTGGAGGCGTTCGAGATCCTATCAATGATTGCCTCACCGGGGGCTCCTGGAGCCAGGTCCGTCTCTGGCTCTATGACTTGGATTCCTATAGGCGTCATGCATGAGATACCGGGAGATGGGGGATAAATCGTTTCCGAGGGAGCGGGGGCTCAGGCGGGCTCCCCGATTACGCCCCGGAGCCCCTTCTCGCCGATGATCGCCTCGATCCTCGACCAGGTCTCGTCTTCGATGTAGATCCCCTCCTCCCGGAGCTTCAGCTTTTTCAGGTACTCGGGCTCCCCGGGATGCTGGACGCCCACGGCGCCGGAGGGCGGCGAGGTCTTCACGAACTCGGCGAAGCTGGACACCTCCTCCTTGAACTCGTCGAGGGGGCGGAAGGCCTCCACGTTGAAGACGGCGATGAAGCATCCGTCGTTGTGGCGGTGCTCGATGCCGTGGCGGGCCTCGAAGGCGGCGGGGTCGGTGCCGTAGCCGATGCCCGTGAGTATCCCCGAGAACATCTCCACCATGAAGCTGAGACCGAAGCCCTTGTGGCCCTGGTCGCCCCCCAGGGGCAGTATTCCGCCTCCTCGGGGCAGGTCGAAGGGGTCCGTGGAGGGGTTCCCCTCGGCGTCCAGTATCCATCCCTCCGGGACCTCCTCCTTTCGGGCCCTGGCGACGCCCACCTTCCCGGCTGCGACGACGCTGGTGGCCATGTCGAGGAAGACGGGGGCCTGTTGGTTGCTGGGGACTGCGATGGAGAGGGGGTTGGTCCCCAGGCGCACCTCCCTCCCCCCGAAGGGGACCACGCTCTTCCTCCCGGCCCCCGAGTCCGCAGTGATGAGCCCTATCATTCCCTCCTCCGCGGCCATCATGGAGTAGTCGGCGAGCCTCCCGATGTGGCCCTGGTAATGGACGGTGACCGCGGCGACGTTGTGCTTCTTCGCCTTCTCGATGGCGAGGCGCATAGCCCTCTCGGTGACCACGAAGCCGAAGCCCCAGTTGCCGTTGATCCGGGCGGTGGTGGGGGTCTCGTGCTCCACCTCGAAGGGGGCACCGGGGACGATCTGGCCCAGCTTGATCCGGTTGACGTAGGTGGGGACCTGGATGACGCCGTGGGAGTCGTGGCCCGCGAGGTTAGCCCCGACGAGGTGCCTCGCCACGGTCCCGGCCTCGTGCTCTGATGCTCCGTAGGCCCGGAATATGTGGTAGCATGTTTTCTCCAGGTATTCGGGTGAGAATGTTGGGATGTCACAAACCTCCGATTCTTAGCGATATCATCAATCGTAGGTGGTATTAGACTGCTGGGGTCTCGAATCGCCAGGGAGAATCTTGATGGCCCGGGGCGTTCAAGTGATCTCCAGGGGCATACGCTCTCCCCTTTTGTTGTAGACGGCCACCCGGTCCCGGGTGTAGGGATACGCGACGATGACCATGATCCTCCCGTATATGTGGTTGAGGTCTGTGGGGGAGGGCCGGGGGCTCCCGGAGGGGTGGGAGTGGAGTGTGCCCACGATGGAGAAGTCGATGGGGAGCATGTGAGGGCGGAACTGGGCGAAGCCCCTCCCCGTGCTCGCGAAGGGGGGGAAGAGGTGTTCCTCGAGGGTTATCTCGCCTTTGCTCACTTTCCCTCTGAGGAGTAGCAGGGCCTCCCGGGGGTGCTGCATCTTTGCGAAGAGAAGCAGGGAGTCCAAGAGCTCCCCGGGAATGGCGACGTTCATGGCCAGGTTAGTATTTGGGGGGCCTCTCCTTTAAGAGACTCTTCTCTCCGGTGACCCGGACGCACCCGCCATATTCACCCAGTCGTTCAGCCCTATGCTGCTCCAGACGAACCTCGTGGGAGCCAGCGCCCCCCTGCATCCGAGGGCCCTATCGCCTCTCGCAGTCATCATCCAGGCCTCGTTCCAGAGCCCTTTGGAGGCCAGCGAGTGCCCCCGCCTCAGGAGTCGCCAGCCCTCCAGTGCATCCACCTCGATCGATCCGCCGTCCATGTATTCGCATAGGTCGTCGAGGGGCTCGTTGGCCGCCATCCTGATCCTTGATAGGTTCTCGAGCACTGCGACGAGGAGCTCTTTCTCGTGCTCCGCTTGGGGCTCCAGGTCATCGGTTGACTCCAGCGCCCTCTCGAAGCCTTTCACCGCATCCGCCTTGTTCCCCATGAGGCTGTCTATCACGCCGCAGTTGTTCAGGGACGCAGCGATGACGTATCTGTCTCCTGTCGTGCTGCTGGACTTTAAGGACTCCCTGATGAGCGTCTGGGCGTCTCTGCGTCTGGCTCTGCTCCCCAGAACCACCCCGAGGTTGCAGTTGGTGTGGGCTCTCCCGTTCTCGTCCCCTATCGCATTGTAGGTCTCAAGGGCTTCGGAGAACGCCTCCTCCGCTTCCTCGAACCTCTTCAGTCTCCCGGCCACCACGCCCAGGTTGTTCAGCGTGTCGGCGAGGGCTTTCTTGTTGTCGGCCCTCCGGAAATGGAGTATCGCTTCCGAGTGGAGCGTCTCCGCTTCGCCCCGATCGCCGGCTCTGTCGGAGAGCTGCCCGAGCCTCAGCAGGGTATCGGCAAGCATCCCGCAGGAGCCTTTTTCCCTCAGCAGGTCTGCCGCCTCTCCCAGCCGTGAGGCCGCTTTCTCCCCTTTTCCCAGGAGCAGCCATACCTTGGCGAGGGTTCTCAATACGTCCGCTGTCCCCTGGGTGTCGCCCAGTCCCCTGGATATCTGGAGGGCCTCGTAGAGGTGGATGCCGGCCTTCCCGTGTTCCCCCTGCTCCATGTGGATCGCCGCCAAGTCGGATAGGGTCTCGAGGAGGGGCTCTGATTCGCCTCGCTCTCTGAGATAAGGGAGGATCTGGGTGAGACCGCGTCCTGCGCCCTTCGGGTCACCCATCTCCATGAGGGCCACGCTCAGGAGCTTGGAGACCTGGACCGATGAGGCTTCGTCCCCGAGCCCTCGGTACACCCCTTGGGCTTCCTCGAGGAGGGGGCGGGCGACATGAGGACGCCCGAGGTCCAGATTCAGTGAACCCAGGGAGTGGAGGGATTCGGCCAGCCTTTCAGATTCGTCGCTGCGCCTCAGGGTATCGATGGCATCCTCCAGGTGGGCCTTGGCCCTGATTATTTCGCGATTCTCGGAGGGGGTGTTAGACGCCTCGTCCTTGTCGCTGAGGTCGGATGCTTTCATTTGCGCCCTCCCGAGTCTGCGCCCTAGAACCTCCGGGTTTGGAGCGGGATTACATTACCGAGAGTGAGAAGCTGTGAATGAGATCGAGGAAAACTTTGGTGAGGAAGCTCATTGTGAGATACACGGAGGCTGCGGAGAGGAGATACCCGAGGACCATACGCTTCATGTCTTCCACCTTTCCTATGACGTTAACGAACATAATTCAGATATAAGGCTTCTCTGACGAAAAGAGCCATAATAATCCTTGTTTTGACAATTTTAGTCGATATTTCCCACTTTCTGCACTCACTTCCAGAACCGGGAAAAACTAAAAAATAATTCACGTCAATGTATTCGGCCCCCATAGGTACATGGAAAGAGTTCCGTTTCAGAACCATCATCACTAAACTGTTATTAATAGAGGAAACTTTACCATCTTGGCCGGATTTCATAGTCACGGGCTCCGGAGGTTCCCGATTGGAGAAAAAAGTCAGATTGACCCCCCAGATGATAGCCAGGCTATTTGGCGTACCAGTGGGCGAGGGGCCCGAGCGGGGAGAGTCGATAGAGGATTCCGGAGACGGGACCAGAGGCGTAGGGCATCCAGTCGGAGACCCTCCAGCAGAGCTTGAGGAGCGGACCAGGGAGAAGGGGTCAAAGATGATGCCCTCCGTCACAATCGGGTTGGCGGTGATAGGGATGATGATGGTGGGCGTGGGCGCTCTCCTGATCCTGCCCATAAGCTTGTCCCTGGAGCACGCACGCATAATTTGGGGCCTCGGGTTCTTCGCGGTCGGGGTATCGGTGATATTCAGCGTTGCAACGAGATCCCGTTCATCAGACGAGGGAACGCAGCACTCGATCTAAGCATGCGAGCCCCCGGAGCACCTTCAGGGTCCCCGGCTCCTGTGTTACCCTGCGACCTTGGGGATATTATCGGTGCATGTAACAGCTTATATCTCGACGCGGGGTTGTATGGGGTGGCGGTGGGAGAGCCTTAGATCAACGAATCTATCCTGAATCCGCACTCGCCACCTACCGGGAGTGCGCATAGCACCCCATTTTTCTCAACTGTCGCGTCTCGCCAGTCGATGAACCGTTTCAGCGCCTCCTTGAATAGCTTGAGCTTCGAGGGCGTCGTCGTTGAGGGGCTCGAACAATTGTTATAACTAAGTGTAACTTGGTTTGATCGGGGTAGGTTCTGCAATGTATTGTCCCAAGTGCGGTTCCGAGAATCGGGACGATGCGAGATTCTGCGCCGGCTGCGGGGCCGCTCTGGAGGGGGCGTATGATGACCGAAGACCCGTCACAAGGGATCGGTCTGATCAGATGTGCTTCGGGCCCTCCGGTGGGGCTCTCCCGGGTCTGGTGATAGGGGCCATCATCATAATCGTGGGTGTGACCTCTGTCTTCGGGCGGGACTTTGGCGAGATGATGGGGATGTGGGGTGAGAGCTTCGGCGAGGGCATGGGCGAATGGGGGATGGGCGTCGGCAGGTTCTTCGCCGAGTGGGGGACGAGCTGGGGGAGTACGATCGGTGCCTATGTTTCGATCATCGTCGGTCTTGCCATCGTGTACTTTGTTTTGTATGGGCGTGGCAGGCGGTAGGGCCTAGGGCCAGCGCGCGTTTATCCAGACACGTCAACCGTTCGGTGACTTTTGGTTCTTGAGCCACACATTTCCTGATCGTAGCTCTTTGGGTATTTCGTCACCAAATTTTATCTTATGGAATTCGGAGCTGCAGGGCTGGCCCAAGTACTGGTACGCGAAAAGAAGGCTTTGCTCATTTCTAAGGAGAAGAGGCACTTTAAACAAAACGAGAGATTTCTAGGTATGACGGGGATAACCATTCAAGAGAAGTCATTTCACAACATGATCGATTTCAACAAACATGAGCTGCTGAAAATCCTTAAATCTAAAGATCAGCATGCTGCGATCAGCAAACTCCCTAAAAGCATCAGAAAAACTTTGAAAAAATATGGAATCATCACAGATAGATGGCACAATAGCGAAATTACGTTAAAAACCCTTGACTACCTAGTCGGATGACAATCAAACGACACTTTTTACTTGCGCGCAGTTCAACTCATCGATATTATCTCTAAAAAAATAATCGACTGTTTTGATAATAAAATTGCGCGCGCGGCGCATACGGTAATGTTAAAAGACGGCTATAAGATGTGTTAGGAACATCTTGCCCTTGCTTAGCACTCTCCGAAAGCCTGCTTTCTTAAAAATCTATACCCTTCCGTTACTACAAGTTGCCATAGGTTCTATGAGTAACTCGGTTTCCATTCTATTCGCCTTAGATCTCGGAGCCAACATCTTCCAAATCAACTTAATAAATACGGTACGGAGCACAATGAGTATCTTACTTCTGATCCCTTTTGGCATCCTCTCCGATCGATATGGACGAAAACCAATGATCATCTATCCGAGAGCCATAATGCTCCTTGGAACCATAATACGTGCATTTGCGACACATCCGAACCACCTCATCATTGCTTCGTTGGTCGGTGGATTTGCAGGAGGAAGCTACTTTCCCGTCCTCCTCTCAATGATTGCTGACATCTCTACTGCAGAAGAAAGACAAGAAAGCATCAGCACCCTATTTTTGTTCTCAAGTATAGGTATGGTGATTGGCCCCTCAATTTCCGCTTTCCTCTTACTACTCCCTCAGATTAATTTGCGGAGCATGTACCAAATAACGGCAATCGGAGAAATCGGCGTATTGATCTACATGGTCATAATAATTGGAGAAACGAAACCACAGGTTGGGATCCGTGATAAAATTAAGCCCCTACCCCAAATCAAACATTTGATAAGTCAACCAAAATTCCAAGGGCTGCTCATCGTAGTATTCCTCTATAACTTCTATCACTCGATATTCCGAACCTATACTCCAATATATGGTAGAGTGAACCTGAACCTTACGAATGCTGAGATCGTATCATTTGATACATATCGGAACCTTGGCGTGCTGCTCATTCGCTTTTCAACCGCCACCTTCCTTACACGAGTCCCGATCAATCCATTCCTGCTAACAGTACTCGCATTAGGTGGATTAACCGGTTTCCTAACACCCTTCGCCACTAACTATGCGTCAATAGTGCCGATTCTTTTCCTAATAGGAATCAGCTTTGGCGCATATAGAATTCTTAGCACCATTCTTGCTGCGAATAATTCAGTACCTGAAAATCGAGGCGTAGCTAATAGCCTGCTTGACTTCAGTGGATCAGCCGGCAACTTAACAAACATATTTACTACATCAATAGCTGAAAATTTCGGGATCGTTCCAGTCTTCATCTTGGGAAGTCTCACTTGCTTTAGCGCGATCATCCCGACGCTCTGGCGAAAAATAGGAAGATAAGTCGTTTCGTCCGCGCGTGTCGGCAGGGGTTGATCCAACGTCTTCTCTTAGCCGTATTCTTGATTTGAATGGGGCGAGAGCGATGCACGCGTGTGGGTGCATAGAGTGTGTATGTGTAGGTAGGGAGGGAAGGGAGATGGAAGAAAGATTGAAAGTAGATATGGGTTTGGGGGTGAATAGTATCCCCTTCGAGATGGACCGAGGGGGTTAGAGCACCCTCTTTTTCGGTCTGGGCTTGGGATACATGAGCTTGCTATGGCTTAGCCCCAGACGGACCAGGCTTTCAGCAGTCTTCAGGGCGGCCCGGATGGGCTCCACCAGAGGGGCTTTGACCCTTTCCGCCGCCTTTTCATAGTACTCCACCATGAAGCCGCACATCTGGATCACCACCTGGGCTCCATCCTCCTTGACGGCCCTGTTGGCCTCCTCCACCACGAGGTCTATGACCTTCTCCGGGTGCTTCGAGACCTCTGAGACGGGCACATCGATGGAGCGTACCGAGGCAAGGCGGTCAGCGTATCCGTAAACGTAGACCTGACGTTCCTTCCTGGGCTTCATGCACTTGGCGGGGGTGATTATCGAAAACTTGTGTCCGAGCATTGATGCAACCTGGAGTGAGGACTCCATGGGCCCTATGACGGGGATATCCAGATATTCTCTGATGCCGGGCACGAAGGGGTCGCCCGTGTCCCCGATTACAACCGCGTCGAAGCCCTCGCCGGCAGCCTCCACGATGGCCCTGACGACCTCGCTCCCACCAGCGTAGTCGTCGAAGTCCCCCTCGGAGTTCTCGGAGCCCCTCCTCAAGCCCCTGCCGACCAGCGTAGTATCCTCCCCGAGGAGCCCGGGAACCCAGCTCCACCCGTCAATCCGCTCTTGAACCGAACCCGGCTCACGGAGGCCGGGAGATAGGTAAAGAATCTTCATGCTCACAGCTATGGGCTTCAATTTAATAAATTGAGCCGCCCCCCTCCCACAAGTACGGGTGGAGCTAGGCGAGGATGACCCCGCGCACAGCTCCGCCCAATGCCCTGGCATCAAGCAGGGAATCCCCATTAATGTGAGGGTGCGCAGGCGACTCTCTGAGCCGAATTTATTGGGATAACATTCATACCCTGCTCACTAGTAGAGGGGTCGAGTCTTCCCCACTACCTTCAAGAACCGCGACCTGTACTTTTCGGAGCCGCCGATCGCCTCATGGATATCATCGTACTCTCGCTTCAGGCCATCAGTCGATGCATTGTTTAAGCTCCTTCGTGAGCCTGCGGATCTGTTCCATGGTGAGCATCACCTAGTAGAATAGGTCTTTCCTAGAGTTGATGCCCTGAGCGATGAAGAAAGCCACATGTGCGTAATCACAGTGGCCGAAATCGTTCCTATCAGTCCTAGCGATCACGAAAAAACACTGGAAAAAAAGGGGGAAAGGTGTGGCCGTCACTTGGTCCGCTTTGTTATCTTACGGATTTTTCTTCCCTTGAAGTTCACGCCTCCGACGAGCGCCACTGAAGGCAGGCTCCTCACGTTCTCGGCCAGCGAACGGTCCAAGACTCCTATCACCACAGATCTATCCTTGAGCAAGGCCTCGACCCGCCCACCGTGGACCTGCACGTAGTTGATCACCCTGTCCGTGTCCCTCCGGGTGGCGCCGTCTCTCAGCCGGATCAGGAACGTTTCCACGGCCATCCTTAGCCTCTCGCTGACTCGACCCATCTCTTTATCTTGTCTTCCGACAGCACGTACCCCTCGGGAAGCTCGATGTCGCCTTTCTCGATCGATGCGGCTATCTCGCCGTGCAGCTTCTCCGGCTCCGCTTCAGCGAGAGTCCTCCGGTTATAGACACCGCTCCAGACCAACGCGTCTATCGACTCCGAATCCACGGTGTCAATCAAAGTCTCGGAGGCGACTACCCTCCGTACATCCGTGAGGATCCTCTCCGCGGTCTCTCCCCCGAGGGCCCTGCGAAGGCTCGCCAGGGGCGCGTCGACGAGCTCGGTAACATCGCCGATGTTTATCCTTCTCAGCCTCGCCCCGAGCCTCGGGCCGATGCCGGTGACGCTCTCGATCCTTCTCGTAGCGTGCACAACGTCGACGGCCGTCCCGGTCGCTACGTCTCGTCCCGGCTCTGGGGTTTGATCGATGACTGTGCCTTCCTCTTTCGTGCTCGGTCTAACTGTTCTCCTGCCCCGGCTCAGCCCAGCTTCTCTCAACAGCTGCTCCGCCTCGTTCCCCGCCTTCCCGGTCAGGTCGGGGACCCTGACCGTCCGCGGTTTTGAGATGGTGACATCTACTGGGGTGCCGGCAGGCACTACCAGGTTGGGTTTAGGGTCCTGCCTTAGGACTATCCCGGGGCTCTGCCTGCTCACGCTGTACGACATAACCCCCAAGACCAGCCCCGACCCCGCCAGAGTCTTCTCCACCTCCGACTCCGGTCTGCCGATGAGATCGGGGGTCGCCACCTCCTCGGGCTTCGCTATCACCAGATCGACGGGGGAGCCCTTCTCTATCAAAGCTTCAGGCTCTGGGTTCTGACCGATCACCGTGCCTGGTTTCGAGCGACTCTGCTTCTCGGATATCTGCCCTTTCACAAGGCCCACGCTGAGGATGGCGGAAGTAGCGGTGTCGAGGTCGAGGCCGATCAGGTTGGGCGTCTTCGTCGACGCAACTCTCGAGACGATCAGGTCGACTTTCGTGCCCGCTGGCGCCCTAGCGTACGCCTCAGGGCTCTGACCGACAACCAAGCCCGGCCTAGTGAGGGACGTTATCTCCTTCACATCTCCTACCGAGAGGCCCGCCGCTTTGATAAGCTCCTCTGCCAGCTCTTTCTCCACGCCGATGAGGTTGGGCACCTCCACCCTGTCGTCGGGCTCAGCCGGGATCACGGGGATGGGCCTAAGGTTGAAGGACAGCACGCTGAGGCTCTCGATCGTCGGCTTCTCGCCGATCCTGGGGAGCTGGAAAGTTATCTCTCCTTCGTCGTCCACTCCCACGTTTGCCTTGAGCTGGACGTCGAGGTTGCTTATGGTGTAACCCACCCGTTGGCCCGGTGCCTTCAGTCCCTCCTGCATCTTTTCGATGCTCTTCTGGAAGACATGTATCAATGTGTCTGATTTCAAGCTGGGCCTCTCCAGCTGAATCTGGTCGAGCCGCTGCTTCAGCTCCTGGTTCTCCCCGAGCAGCTTCGTCACTTCGAATTGGAGCGCCGTGCTTCTTTGTGTGAGCGACTTTATGGATTCTCTCGTCCCCGCAATCTCTAACCTGAGAGAAGCTATGCTCTGGTCTCTTACCTTGATGTCTTCTCTAAGTTTTTCTACATCAATATCGACTGTGCGTCTTGACATCGCTCATCCTCTCTCTTTAAACAAAATGGATGGAGACATGTTAGGTCTCCACTGAGGAGGGGGGAGGAATAGAGACAATCTTCACCTTGATCTGGCTCGAGCCTTCAACATCGTAGTCATACTTCTTGGCGTAGGATGCGTCGAGGGTCGCCCCGAATATCTGGGGCACAGAGATCTGTGTATCCAAGTCGATCTCCTCATGCATAGATAACGAAATCTTGAGATCTAGATCTATCTCGGGCATGTGATACCAGGTGGATCTCAGGTCGTACTGGCTCAGGATTTGGTCGTTCTCGATGAAGATCTGGGTGTCGGCCGAGTTTCTGTCCAGCTCGCGCTGAGCCTCAGCCACGGATCTCCCCACGTGCACCAGCACATCGCCCAGCGGCTTGATCAGGGCTTCTGAGACTATTTTTCCTTCTGGCATGTCTCCTCACTCCTCAGTTTCTGGTTGTTCAGGTTCCGGCTTACGGTGATGGCGCCTTCACCGTTATCTTGGGTATCGCTCTTGGGGGCGGGGGGACGGGTCTCAGGGTTGTCCTGAGCAGGCTGCTTCCTTCCGCTTTGAAGCTGTATTTGCTGGAATACTTGGCGTTGAAGGTCGAAGCGAACGCCACCGTGGTCGTGGTTTTTGCGTTAATCGACGCTTTTCCAAAGAGCAGACTTGACCACCAAGGAGTTCTGTACTTGCCTTCGATCATGGTCTTGTTTTTCACTTCGAATTTAGTTTGGAAACTCGTCTCGAAGGCTCTTTCGTATCTTATCGTTATTGCGATTCTTACCTCGATGATGGACTCTGTGAATTCGTAGAACCTGGGCTCCATCCCATACGCGAGGAGCGAGATGGGGTTCGAGTTCCACACCAGGTTGCTGCTAGTCACGTTTCCATCGTCGTCCACTGTCTCCTCTATGGCCATCACAACGGTGTCCGCATCCAGTTCGGTCTCAGCAAGCGCTTGTGCTACCTGGATCGAGTTCATGTCTAGGGCTAGTTGTCCGTCTGCTATTGCCAAAGATAGGCTCCGCACCATATCCGCGAAGGGCACGTTCAGTAGTTCCTGTCCAACGCTCATACTAACTGACATTCTTTCAACTCCACATAATGCGAGAGATCATCTCAGCCTAAGATTATAAACATTTATCTTCAGCGCAATCTTAATGCACGCGCGTCAATTATCTTTTTTTAGTCTAGCCAAAATATATATGATGACTCCGGATTAATTCAGTCAAGCACGCATATGAGGGAGTGAAGCAATACGAGTGGCGGTAAACACCTGGGTTTCTTGAGGCATCTGGGTCAGTTCCGCTTCAAATTAATGCTGGACAGGAACGCCTCCAAAATGCTCTCAGAAGCGGGGATTGGCGAGGGCCAGAGCGTCCTTGACTTCGGATGCGGGTCAGGAACATACTCCATTCCAGCCGCTGAACTAGTGGGAAAGAATGGTAGGGTTCACTCATTAGACGTGAGCCAAGGAGCCTTAGAGAAATTATCGAATAAGGCCGAGAAGGAGGGACTGGATAACATAGTCACATTACTCTCGTCAGGGAATGTTGACATCCCAATCGATAATGAAACGCTAAACCATGTGCTCCTGATCGATGTGCTCCAAGAGATATCCGACAAGGAAACCCTCCTGGAAGAGATCCATCGAATCCTCAAGCCCGATGGTCAGATGACGGTCTATCCCATGCATATAGACGCCGAAGAGGTCATCCGGATGGCATCCAAAACGAAGCTAAGACTGAAGGGAAGAAAATTCCAAGATCGAATACTGGTATTCGAGAAATCGTGAAACGATGATCTTTTCGTGGAATCGATGAAAAATGGGCATGAAACTGAGGCTCACGCCGATTCTGAAAATGTTGGCCGTGACAGTCACGGTAATGATATCAATTTATTGCATAAACGCCGTGCTGCTGGATCTTCCGAACTATGAAACACTGAGGAGGGAGTCTTCCTGGATATTCGCCGACCTCGTTCATGTCCCCCAATTCCTGATACCCTTCCTCATAATCCTCTACACCTCAAAAGGAAGACCGGGCCACTATGGATTCAATCTCAGAGAGGACCCGCCCGAGTTCAGTCATAGACGGATGCTGCTAATCGGATTATGCTCCGGGCTCTTCATGTCAATAAAATATGTCATCCAGATAGTCAACGGTTCACCAGTGGGTGTTCCCCAACCTGTAACCCCGATCAACATCCTTGGCTATATGACATTTCAATGGATAATCGTGGGCCTCTCTGAGGAGACAATGTTCAGGGGATTGATCCAGACATACCTCATGGAGAACCTTGAAGGGGAAATCAAATTAGCCGGACACGAATTTCACATAGGAACGGTGATCGCAGCCCTCTTTTGGGGAGGCTTTCACATCATCAATGCGCTTAACATGCCCCTGAGCTCTGCGGTGTTCACAGTCGTGATCACGACCCCCATCGGTCTGCTGATGGGATATGCGTATCAGAGAACGGGCAGTCTTTTGACCACGACATTGGTGCACAATATGCTTTTTGGAGTGCCTCTTACGATCGGGTACATTCTCCATTTCATGGGATTTTAATCTAGGATGAACATTCACGGAAACAGCGTCATCTTCATCTTGACAAATACCTTTCCCACTTTCCTGAGGAATCCCTTCAGGGGATTCATTCCCGATACTCAGCGCGCGCATATGGGCCCCCAACTGTCAGATGAACATGATTTATAAATCGAAAAGTCGAACGTCTTTCTGGATAACAATGGCCAGTCTAAAGGGAAGCGAGACCGAAAAGAACTTGCTCAAATCATTCGCGGGAGAGAGTCAGGCACGTAACAGGTATACTTTCTTCGCCAGCGTCGCCAGGAAGGAGGGCTATGTTCAGATACAGCGCATCTTCGAGGAGACAGCGGCAAACGAGAAGGAGCACGCCGAGGTCTTCTTCAAGCATCTCGAAGGGGGAGAAGTAGAGATCACTGCAGCCTACCCCGCCGGAAAGATCGGGACCACCGAAGAGAACCTCCTCGCGGCCGCCGAGGGGGAGCTCATGGAGTGGGGGACACTCTACCCTGACTTCGCGAAGGTGGCCCGTGAGGAGGGTTTCCTTGACGTCGAAGAGAGCTTCACGGAGATCGCCGAGGTCGAGGAGGAGCACGAGAAGCGCTACAGAAAGCTCCTTGAGAACGTCAAGAACAGCACCGTCTTCAAGCGGGACGAGAAAGTTGAATGGCACTGCCTGAACTGCGGATACATCCACCACGGCAAGGAGGCCCCCGAGATCTGCCCCGCCTGTGACCATCCGCAATCCTACTACGAACTGCATATGCCCAACTACTAACCAGAAATATCCTCTTTTCTTTTTTGCATGAGCCCAAGCGCGACGCATGCGTACGGGGGGTCAAATATTATCCCCTATCCACACTGGGGGCACGGCAGAGGTATGGGTACACGAGCGCGCTGGCTTGTCCCGAAATTCATCCCCAAAAAACCCCCATTAACCTAACAAGTGAACCCATAGAACGCCCAATGCCACACTCCACCACTCCAAGCACACCATCTCAGAGGAAACATCGTTGACCATCTTGGTGGGGCGAAAAAGGAATTTCAACTGCGTCAGACAGCAGTCTTCTACAATGGACATGAGGAATTTGGCGCTAATGTAGCCGAAGGGCTAGGGTTAGATGTCGAAGAAGCGAAGCGACTTGCTCAAGGGTGATTAATTACCGGTATTCCTTTTTTTGTGCGCACGTGCATGTGGAAGGGGGCTTCGGTTCATTATGGTTATGGACTTCCAAGCGGAGTCGCCGCTATCGCCGCCCTCAAGCATCGCCGTCGTGAGGATGACATCATCGAACTCCACATAGTTCATACCCCCATAGTTGACCCGGCCGTAAGCCGAGTCGTCGACGACCTGACCGGACGTATATTCGGTTGTGCGCCCAATTTTGTGAATGGTCTCACCCACAGTGACGGGCATGATCGTCTTGCTGATTGGCGTCCAGCCGACGTCTCTTATGTGCTGGGCTTTGCAGAAGAAGCTCGCTTGGTTGCTCCCTGCGAAGCCGAGCCCTATGAATCCCTCGCACTCATCAGCGGCGTAGAGCTGGAGTTCGTAGTCTGTGGTTGGCTCCGCCACCGCAAAATCGATCTTGGCCTTCTCGGCCAGTGTCAGTTCAAAACGGGTTTTCCTGCTGAGAAGAGCGCTTGCCCCGTTTAGCAGGCCTGTGATTGCGTTTGAGAGAGCGCATTCACTTCCACCGAGAGGCTGATGCCAGATGTAGGTTCCGACGATATCTTGTGGGACGTTGCCCTGATCGTATCGCCCGGGCTGGACGATTCGCTTCTCAGGAGAAGACGGCTTGAGGGGGTCCTCTGCGAAGACGTGCGCGTTGCTGCCCAGCATCTCCCTCCCTCTCCCGTCCTTGAAGAACCATCCCAGGGTTCCCGCTGTTATCGCCCAGTTACCGATGCTTACCCCCGCGACGAGTGGGCGAACTCTCGTCACGTGGGCCTGAGGGTGGAGGTTCAGGGCTTTCATCTCGCCGATCTCGACGACGTCGGTTGGGACTCCTTCGATCTCTTGGGGTATCAGGTTCTTCAGGTCTAGGAGGGCGGGATCTACTTTTGTGGAGACGTAGATTCTGATAACCTCTTCCTCGACCTCTCTGCCGGCTTTGATGCGTTTCCGCAGTTTCTTGGAGTAGCCTACGACATTCTTCTTGTCCTTGATCTTTTCCCAGATTTCTTCAAAGGGCATTTCAATTTATTGTATAGTGGGGATCCCAAAATTCTTTGTGGTACACACGCGGGGAAAATTATGACCCTTCACACACACTAGTAGTGGGGTCGAGTCTTCCCCACTACCTTCAGGAACCGTGACCTGTACTCTTCGGAGCCGCCGATCGCCTCATAGATATCATCGTACTCTCGCTTCAGGTCCTCTGTCGTCGGGACTGGTTTGGGCGGATCATTGACGCCCAGCTCGTTTTTTATGTAATCGAATATCGCGGGGTTCCCCATTGCGGGGCGCCCCATCATCACCCCGCCGACGCCCATCTCCACCAGTGATCGAACCGTCTCCGGGGTCTCGATCCCCCCGTTGGCGATGACGGGGATTCCCCGTGCAGCCTCGACGCACTCCGGGTAAACCGAGTTATCCTCCTTCTCACCCGAGCTCTGAGCAGCATGCATGGCGTGGACCACGAAGAAGTCCGGGTCTACTCCGCCCAGGTTGTTGAGGTAGAGCTTCTTGTCCTTCTCGGATTGGTTCAACCCTAGTCGGATCTTGACGGAGACGGGGTGCCCGTGGTCCCTTATCGTTGACACGAGCCTCGCGGTCTTCGCACCCCTCTTGACCATGGCGGCGCCCTTACCCTGCCTGATGACGTCCTTGCTGGGACAGCTCAGGTTCAGGTTGAACCCCATGAAACCGTCGAACGGCTTAAAACCTGAAAGGAAACGGTTGAGCCTGCCCTCGTTGCCAGACAAAATCTGGATCTGAACAGGGGATGCGTCCCTCGGCTCAATCTTCTGAAGCGACACCTTGTTCCTGTTCAGGAAGCTCTCCACGTGGGCCATCTCGGTGAAAGTCAGATCCGCGCCGTGGTTATAGCACACGGTGCGGAGCACGCTGTCCGAGTAACGTTCCAGCGATGCGAGCATGAATCTTAGCAAGGCGTGAGATAGAACGATTTGCTGAATAAAAAGATGGGTTAGAGGACCTCGTCCCAGCCACCCGAGCTCCGCTATAAGCGCGCGAGGAATGTATCCCAATGTTATTCAAGTAATGTGATTACGTTATTAGCGTGTTCGAGGTTTGGCTATATTCACTTCTCAGCGTTGCCGTAGTCAGCGCGCTGTCTTTAGCGGGGATAGTAACCCTGCTTTTTAACAAGGAGCTGAACAAGAACATCCTCCTGTACATGGTAAGCCTCTCAGTGGGAGGTTTACTCGGCGGCGCGTTCTTCCACCTCATCCCCGAGGCCACGCAGTCCTCAGGCTTCACTCTTACAGTATCCAGTTTCATTCTGGTGGGCATCCTCTCTTCGTTCTTGGTTGAGCAGGTGCTGAAGTGGAGGCACTGCCACGTGCCGACGTCGGAGGATCACCCCCACAGCTTCGCCTACATGAATCTGATAGGTGACGCGGTTCACAACATGATCGACGGAATAATCATCGGCGGCGCCTACCTAGTCTCCACTCCCATGGGGATCATGACGACGTTAGCGGTCTGCCTACACGAGCTGCCGCAGGAGATAGGGGACTTTGGCGTACTCGTCTACGCGGGCTTCACGAGGCGGAAGGCGCTGAAGTATAACTTCCTCACCGCTCTGACGGCCTTCATCGGCGTCATAATAGCTCTCACCCTAAGCGTCTATGTCGAGGGCTTGACGAAGTATCTGATACCCTTCGCAGCGGGTAATTTCATTTATATCGCCGGGTCGGACCTGATTCCAGAGCTTCACGCCGAAGGGGAGCTCAGTCATATCATTATTCAATTAGCCGCGATGCTCTTGGGCGTTATTCTGTTGTACGGCATCGGGCTATTATTCGAGTGACGCGCTGCCCTCGCGACCGAGCTGATGAATAGTTAAATCGCGCGTGTCGTGGTTATAGAGCAGGGTGCGGAACACGCTGTCTGAGTGGCGTTTCAGCGATGCGAGCATGAACCTGAGCAAGGCGTGAGATAGAACGATATGTCGAAACGGATGGGTTAGAGGACCTCGTCTCAGCCGCCTGAGACCCGCTCGCGCGCGACACAATATAAAACACCAGACACAAACACACACCATAGATGAGGATCGCTGTAATCGCCGACGACCTTACGGGGGCACTCGACACAGGCGTCCAATTCACTCAATGGGGCTTCACAGCCCAACTGACAGACACTCCAGAACACAGCGTCGCGGAAGTAACTATCGTCAACACAGACACTCGAAACAAGACCCCTGAGATCGCCTATCACATCGCCTATAATGTAGCTGAGAAACTCGATCAGCACGACATCATTTACAAGAAAATCGACAGCACCCTCAGGGGGAACCCCGGACCAGAGCTCCAAGCCATTCTGGACGCTACAGGTGAAACCAACGCAATACTCACACCCGCACACCCACCAACTCAGCGAAGAGTCAAAGACGGACATCTCTATATCGCGGATAGACCCATCACGGAGACCGATTATATCCACGAATACCGCAAAAAAACCAGTTACATTCCCGAAATACTAGACTTGGAACAAATAGTCCATACCCTAAAAACACCTGAAAACATTCCACCAAAAGGCATCGCCATCGTCGACTCTGAGACCGAGAGAGACCTGCTGCAAATAGCCGCTCAACGCACACGAGTGATGGCAGGATCAGCGGGGCTTGCTAATGCCCTTTGCCAGACCCTTAGAAATCCCCCGCCGGTCCTAACCATCATCGGAAGCATGCGAACCGAAACTAGAACCCAAGCGGAACAACTCCAAAGAAGGCTGGGCGTCGCAACGATATCCCTGGATACAATCAAAGCCCTCAACCAAGCCCCCCAACATGAAACGCTCCGTAGAGCAAAAGACGCGCTAAATCATGGACAGGACATTATACTTACGTCAGCTCCCTCCACGGATATTATTGAGAAGACTAGACAGGAAGCAGAACGACTAAACATGCCCCCAGAGGAACTCGAAACAATGATCACATCAGCCCTAGCAGAAATGACTGAGGCCCTATTGGACTACACCCTATCGGGTATAATCATCACAGGTGGGGCAACAGCGCGGGCCATCACTGAAAGACTCGGAATCGAAAACATTCAGATCCTAGACGAGGTCCAACCGGGGGTACCCGTGCTAAAACTAGACTGCCTGACAGCTGTGACAAAAGCAGGAGGATTCGGTCAAGCTGACACGCTTATCCAAGCCACACAGTATCTTAAGAGGAAACACGGATGAAACCAACGATAGCCATAACCATCGGAGACCCCGCGGGCATAGGGCCTGAGATCACTGCAAAAGCCCTTGCAGACCCAGAAACCTACAGGCTCTGCAACCCAGTTGTAGTCGGCGATAGCCACGCCATGCAGATGGGCATAGAAGTAGCCGGAAAGAACCTCAAGATCAACATCATAGAAAAACCAATGCAGGCAAAATTCAGTCATGGGACCATCGACCTCATAGACCTGAACAATATTGACCCAACAAAGATCAAGATGGGCGAACCCGCAGCCATGACCGGAGCAGCCAGCGCCCAGTACGTCATCCACGCAGCAGACCTGGCGCTGAATGGAGCAGTGGACGCCATCGTGACCGCTCCCTTGAACAAAGAAGCACTGCACATGGGGGGATACCACTACCCGGGACACACCGAGTTACTGGCCGAGAAATCAGGCACCAGTAACTACGCAATGATGCTAGCCACGGGGAATCTCAGAGTGGTGCACGCCACCACGCACATACCCTTCAGAGAAATCGTGAATCACCTCACCACTGAACGAATATACACCACCATACTGATCGCACAAGACGCATGCCTCAGCCTAGGCATCGAAAATCCCCGCATAGCCGTAGCCGGGCTCAACCCCCACAGCGGCGACGGAGGCTTATTCGGAGACGAGGAAGAACGCATTATCACGCCGGCCATCGAAAAAGCGAGAAAAGAGGGTTTAGACGTAGAGGGACCAGTTCCACCTGACACGGTATTCGGGAAAGCAGCGGGAGGCCAATACGACATCGTAGTTGCCCTGTACCACGACCAAGGGCACATACCGGTCAAGCTCCTCGGCATGAAATTCGATGAAGCGGCCGGTGAATGGACGAGCATCCGTGGAGTAAACATCACTCTCGGCCTCAAATTCATAAGAACCTCAGTGGATCATGGCACAGCCTATGGCAAAGCGGGTAGGAAAGAGGGTACAGCGAACCCGGATAGCCTGAAAGAAGCCATCCAATACGCCGTCCAGATGGCTGAAGCCCAAAAAAAACAATAAGCCCATAGGACTACTTCAAGCCATGAAGCTCCCAAGGATGGCTAAAGCCAAGCAGATATTTCATCAACCAGAGATCACCGACATCCCCGCCAAGATAAAATATGAATTGGAGAAGAAGGACCTCAAAAATCGGGTGAAGCAGGAACAGCGAATCGCGGTGACCGCTGGGAGCCGGGGAATAGCAAACATACCCTTGATTCTCAAGACCATCGTAGCCGAGCTCAAGGCGCTTGGGGCCGAGCCATTCATCCTACCCGCCATGGGGAGCCACGGAGGCGCCACACCCGAAGGACAGATCGAGGTGCTTCGCAGCCTAGGCATCAGTGAGGAATCAGTGGGAGCCCCCATCGAGGCCAGCATGGAGGTAAAAGTGATCGGGACCCTACCGGATGGAGTAAACATCTACCTCAGTCGCATAGCTCTGGAGGCGGACGGGATATTCGTCGTGGGCAGGGTCAAGCCCCACACCGACTTCAAGGGAGAGATCGAGTCGGGCCTGCTGAAGATGCTGGCGATAGGCCTCGGAAACCAGAAGGGAGCCGAGATGATCCACTGGCACCAGTACGATGGCTACCACCGCATACTCCCGGAGGCCGGGACGCTCATCGCCGAGAAAACCAACATAGTACTGGGCTTAGCGTTGCTGGAGAACGCCCACCACGAGACGGCGGAGATCCACGCATTGTTCCCGGAGGAGTTCTATGAACGGGAGATGGGGCTGCTGGAGACCGCGAAAGGTCTGCTCCCCCGGCTGCCCTTCAAAGACTTTGATGTGCTGGTGGTCGAGGAGATCGGGAAAAACATCAGCGGTGTGGGCATGGACACCAATGTCACGGGGAAATTCTGGATGCCCGGGGAACACGATCCGAGCGCCCCGGAGATCAAGAAGATAGCTGTCCTCGATCTTTCGGAGGAGACCCATGGAAACGCCATCGGCATCGGGCTCGCAGACGTGACCACCAGGAGGGCGTACGAGAAGATCGACCACCACCAGACCTATGTGAACTGCCTCACGCAGGGGAGCGGCGAGACGGGAAAAATCCCGCCCTACCTGGCGAACGACCGCGACGCCATAGCCACGGCCATCAGGATCAGCGGGCCCATACAACCCGAGGAGTCCCGTGTGATCCGCATCAAGAATACTCAGGAACTCGAGACACTGTACATCTCGGAGGCACTCGTGGAAGAGCTGTCGACGAGCCCCGAGCTCCAGAAGCACCTGGCGCTCCTGGAAGAGCCTAGGGAGATGCAGTTCGACGTGATGGGCTACCTAGCAAGATGAAAGGGAGACTGGCCGACAACAAGGCGCGTGCTTGGGCCTCTTCCGGAGCAGCCCCCGGCCCGTCTCGGTGAGCTCGTATCGGGATCCGAATCTCCTGGGGATGCGGGATTCGGTTACGTGTTTTCCCGGGGTTGATGGGTTTGTGGGAGAATGCTCCCGGTTCGGCTGAAGAGGTGGGGGTTTCTTCTAGCGTGGCGGGAGCGTTCTCTGGTGGGTTGTTGGGTATTTATTTTTTTCAGTTGTTATGCAATTTTATGTCAGTTTCATCGATTTTTTCCATGAAAATAGCGGAGGCAGGGGGCGTGGATTATGAGAGGAACGGGCTCACGGCGACCCTCCGCTCAGTAAGTCGATATGTGCCTCAGGCGTTCGTGGCCCGTCAGGCTCGATGGCAGGAGTCGCCTCAGGTCCGCGGAGTCCCGGATCCTGGCCAGGGTGACGTCACCAAATATCTCCATAGGGGTTCCCGTTTGGGGGGGTTTGGCGGCTGGTAGCGTTGGATGGGGGGGTTTATCTCTGTCGCGGGGGTGGGGTGGGCAATCGCAAGGTATTTTATTAAGGTTCCCGTCTCTATGGAGCGTGTTTACACATGAACGGTAAGATTGTCAAGTATTTCTCGCGCAGAGGATTTGGATTCATAACTCCAGTGGATAGTCAGGAAGAGATCTTTTTCCATGTCTCGAGTTACCCGGAGCAGATGGAGCCCGAGATCGGGAAGGATGTGGAATTCGAGTTAATCGAGACTCCCAAGGGGAAGGAAGCCAAGAATGTCAAGGTTCTGGCCGATGCGTCGGAGGAGGAGGACGTTGAGGCTGAGAGCCCAGAGGAAGATGAGGCTCCCGAGGAGGAGGACGTTGAGGCTGAGAGCCCAGAGGAAGACGAGGCTCCCGAGGAGGAGGACGTTGAGGCTGAGAGCCCAGAGGAAGACGAGGCTCCCGAGGAGGAGGACGTTGAGGCTGAGAGCCCTGAGGAAGATGAGGCTCCCGAGGAGGAGGCCCCTGAAGAGGAGGTTTCCGAGGCTTCGGGTCTGGGGGTCGGGGATATCAAGGGCGTGGGCAAGGCGACCGAGGAGAAGCTGGTGGGTGCCGGGTTCGAGACCGTGGAGTCCATAGCCGCCGTTGATGGGGATGCTTTGTCCGAGAAGGCGGGTGTCTCCGCGAAGGTTGCGGCCAAGATCGTCGCTGCGGCCAAAGAGCTTCTCGAGTAGTTTCAAGGACTGACTGTGCGCGCGGGGCGCGCGGGTTATTTTTCTAGTATTTTAGTTCCAGGTCGAAGAGTTTGAGTCCTTTTTTCCATTGGCGGTCGGTCAGGTCGATGAAGAGTTCTATGTGGCCGACGTTGGTGAAGCCCTGCTGGGTGAAGAAGCTGAGGGCTTCCGCGTTGCGGGCCACGGGTCGTACGCTGAGGGTTTTGATGCCTCTGTTCTTGGCTTCGGCGATGACTGTCTCCATGAGGGTTTTGCCGATGCCTCTTCGTCTGTGGGGTTGGCTGACGATGGCGGGTTCCACTTCGGCTTCTGTGCCTGTTCCCAGGAGGCCGGTGAGGGCGATGACTGTGTCTTGGTGGGTTGCCACCCATAGGTTGTCTGGTCCGACTTTGGCGAGGTGTTTGTCGAAGTGTTTTCCGGGGTCTGGTCCGCCTATGTCTGGGCTCTGGTAGATGTTGCGGGGGTGTTGTGTGAGTTCTGCCCAGAGGGTTCTGCATGTGTGGAGGTCTTGGGGCTGGTATTTGCGGATGGTGGGGGTCATGTGTGTTTTCATGGGGTTGGGGGTTTATAGTTTAGGGGGGGTGGCTGGGTTTTGAGGTTGATTTTGACGTTCATGCCTTTCTTGAATGTGACTGTGAGTGTGTCGAATGCGGGTTTGATCATGAGGATGGCTCCGTATCGTTGTTCTGTTACGAGTCCTTTGCGGGTGAGTTTTTTGACGTGGTTGTCTACGCTGGTGTAGTTTAGCCCGGTTTTTCTTGAGATGTGGCTGATGTTTATGGGGCCGTGGTGGGTGATTGTGGTGAGTGTGCGGAGTATTCCGATGGAGCCGAGGTCCTCGATGTGGATGGACTGGGGTTGGAGCATCGGTGGTTCTGGGTCTGTTTTGCACTTAAGGGGAACGGGTCCCGGGGAGGGGGGGAGAGGGCGGTGAAAATGTCCACGAGTTCGTCTAGGCGGAGCTGGATGGCGACGCGGGATTTCTTTCGCCGGTGTTTCATGGTTTGGGTGTTTTGTGGTGGTGGGATAAGGTGGAGGCAGGTTTGGAGGGGGGGGATGGGTGATTGTGATGTCGTGTGTGTTTCATCGTGGGCGTTATGTGTAGTCTTTCCACTGGTTTTTCAGGATGGGCCATTTTAGGACTGCTTGGTGTATGATGTCTGCTTCGATTATGGCGTCTTGGATTGCCCTGTGGGTTTGTTGGAATATTTTGTCGGGGTTAAAGTATTTGTGGGCCTCTTGGACGCTGGGCCATTTGTGTCCTTGTCCGGAGGGGTGATGGATTTCTAGGAAGTGTTTCAGCGTGGTTTTGGGGTCCCAGAATATTGAGGGTATTTTCAGTCCTCGTGATTCCAGGATTGCGAGGTCGAAGTCGTGGTTCCATGAGGTTACGGGTTTGGAGTCGTCCAGCAGTTCTTGGATGGGGTCTTTCAGGTCGTGGAAGTGCGGGGAGTCTGTGACCTCGTCGAGGGTCAGTGATGTGTGTTTGAAGACCCAGGAGGAGGGGTGGGCGCCGGGTTTTTCTTGGCATATCTGGTCGTAGATGACCCTGCTTTCTCCCGTCTCCAGGTCGAGATTCACTATGCCGATCTCGCAGATTTGACAGTTGTCTGTATCATAGTTATTCAGTGTAGGCTCGATTACCCCGGTTTCTATGTCCACTACTATAATTTCCATTGTAAACAGTAAGTATTATCCAATTTTATATGTCCTCGTGTATGCGTGCGCAACGATGAGAAGATTCTAAAGGTAAGAATCGGAATATCAAATTATGGCATACTCCGAAAATATGACTGGCCCAGAGAGAGAAGTTGGTGAGTTCCTCTCCTCACTTGGTGTCTGGTGGAAGTATGAGCATCCCCTATTTGTCTATGATGATAATGAAAGGCCACGTATCTGGGCTCCGGACTTTTTCCTACCAAAATTAGGGATATATATTGAGGTTTGTGGAACATATCGGACTGATTACGATTACCGTGAGAGAATCTATGACAAGAATGTCAGCAAGATTATCTTTGTTCATTACTATAAAGAGGAGGAAAAATGGCGCACTTTTCTCGTTCAGAGGCTTCTGGATATCCAGTTAAAGAGACTACAAGACACAAAATATGTGATTGACTTAGCAGTACAAATGGGGATTAAGGTTCAAATCGTATGATTTACCAGTGTGTGAGAGCGCGCACTTCTGTCCACTTTCCCTCCATATCCACTGCAAAAAGTATTAATTTGGAATAACCAACGTCAAGAGTCTCTGAACAGATACTATGATAGTACTCTGCGTTGAAATGCACTGAAGACGATTCAACAAAAAAGGCATAATGTAAAAAGCAGTGGGAAGTGAAGGTCACAAATTTCGTAGCTTGTCAGAAAGCACCCGATCCACAGCCTCGGCCACATGGCTACGTAAACCCCAATCAGACGATAGCGTTTGTCCAATCAAAGAAGCGAATGCGCTACTTAACTCAGGGTCATCACTGAACATATCGAGGAGCTCTCGAGCGCGCTTATTCTTACTTTTTGGCATTTCTATCCCCTTTCCTATGATAATTCTGCAATTAGCTCTTCCAACGCAGTTTCAAGTTCTTCCACAACGTCTTTCTGAAAATGCGTTCCATTAATCACTCTTCTTCGAGTTCTATTAAAGAAGTCAATGTTTCGATATACTTTTTGTAGTTTGGATAATTGTACAGTTATGAAAGTTTTAGCTAAGGACTCAACTGTTACATCGTCGTAATAGGGCGTATCAAAAGGGATTTCTCCCTGAATTACCTCATTATTTACGTAATAGAAGTCATTATTTACTGCGCCCTGTTTTCTTATTTTTTCGATTATTTGTGCTATAATCTCAAGTTCAGCCTTAAGCGCAGATTTTATATTCGTTTTTATCGTTCGTTCTTCATTCCAATCTCTAATAAAGAACATGAGAATTGGTGTTGATGCTCCAAGAAATGAACCAAGTAATGTGGCTTGGACATTATTTAGAGAAAAACTGATGACATTGAACATAACGCTTTCTTGGAATAAGATGGTTAAAAAATACCCAATTAAAAAGCCTATACTAAAATGACCAACTTTATTTAGATTATCGTTATAGTTCATTTAATTTAAAGTGTAATTATATTCTTAAATAATATTCCGAAATAAAAGAAGGGAGTTTATCGTTTTCTCCACGCGCAAGAAATGGAAAGAAATTTAATTTCTCGATTGGTAGTTGACCATTCAAGATTTTCCTAAGGAGAAGGCGCGAGCGGTTGAAGTTTGAACCAAAACACTCACATCTCCACTAACATTATCAACCACCTATCCCAACCACACCAATATGATCACCGTACTGATGGACTACGACGGGACTCTCCACGACCACGACGCCGTCATCACCCGGAGCATCGACGGCATCCTCGGCCAACCCGGCACCCAGCTCTACCATACTTGGAGGTACCGCATCCACAGAGACATAATCCACACCCGGCACCTAGACCGCCACGACGACATGCTGTTCCACGCCCAGCTCCTGTTCCAGCACCTGGGCAAACCATACCACCACCCCACAGCCCAAACCCTCGTCCAAAAATTCCACGAAGCAGACCAGACCGCCAAAGACACCCCCATCTACTTCCCAGACGCCATACCCACCCTCGACACCCTCAAAGACCACGGCATCACCCTCTGCCTCAGCACAGGCAGAAACGCCGAAGAGAAAGCAGAGACCCTCCACAAACACACCGGCACACGCCACTTCACCTACATATTCAGCGAACCCGCCCTAGGATGCCTCAAAACAGAACCCGAATACTACGCCCAAGCCCTGAGCCTCGCAGGCGCAGACCCCCGCACCACATTCAGCGTCGGGGACACCCCCCTCAGCGACATCCGCCCCGCCAACCTCACAGGCATCACCACCATCTGGCTCAACAGAGTCAACGAACCCACACCCACAGGCGACTCCACGCCCCACCACACAGCCACAACCCTCACCCAAGCCACGGAGATCATCCTGAAACACACATAGAAGAGAGCCACATCCACCACCCGTAAAAACACCAGAAGCAACCATAACCACAGATCACAATAGCAAATGACAAGCCGGAACACCGCCACTTAGCTATACAAGACTCCATGCGCGTGAAGTCTTATCTATAAGATAACAAGACTCTAAATTGTGTAACAAAATGAAATACGAGATAAAATATGACCCCAGCTACTCCATGCTGGTGGTAGACCTAGAAGACGGAGAAAGAATCACGGGAGAAGCAGGCGCCCTCACCTACATGACCCCAAACATCAGCGTAAAAACCCGCACAAGAGAAAAAAGCCTACTGGGAACACTGAAAACAAGCCTCCTAGGCGGCCAAAGCCTCTTCGTAACAGATTTCACCTCCAGGGGAGGCGCAGGCCAAATAGCCCTCGGAGCCGCCCCCATCGGAGACATCATGAAGCTGGAAGTAGACTCAAACCAGGGCTGGATCATCGAGAGATCCTCATACTTGGCATCAACACACCAAGTCGACCTAGACATCAGATGGGAAGGATTCAGCCGAGGCCTCTTCGGACAAGGCCTCTTCATGATCAAAACAAGCGGAACAGGAGACCTGTTCATCAACACATTCGGAGCCATCGACGAACACCAACTCGGACCCGGAGAACAACTGGTGGTCGACAACTTTCACCTAGTGGGCTTCAGCGACACATGTGAATACGAAGTAAGGAAATTCGGCGACTGGAAAGAGACAATACTGAGCGGAGAAGGCCTAGTCACCCACATCGAAGGCCCCGGAACAGTCTACCTCCAAACAAAAAACCTCCGAGAATTCGTCGACTGGCTATGGGTCCTACTCGGACCGAGGGTCGCCCGCCGCGCGACTATGCGCACAAGATAAACCCTCGCGTCGCGCACTCGTCATAGCGACGGGTGAGCTTCGTCGTCAGCCCGCCCTAGAAGTTAATAATCGATGAATCGAGGTTATCAATGTATGTCAGAATCGGAATATGTTTTTACGGTTTTCAAAAAATATTGGAAAACCCTCATAAAGTGGCTATTGCGCATACATAATTTACCTGAAATCACCGTCGATGAATTATATGATCGCTTCAACTCGGACCAGCCTCCACTATTGATCGATATTAGAGATGCTGCGGATTTTAATGGAACGGGATATTCAACCTACGGTCATATACCAAATGCCCGGTCAATCGATATTCTGGCATTAGAATCGAATATAGAGGAGCTTCAATCATTCAAAGACAAGGAGATAGTGACCATGTGCCCTGGAGGCGGATTGTCTTTGGCCGCCGTTGAAATATTAACCGAGGCAGGTTTCAAGGATGTCAAGAGCCTGAAGGGGGGCATGGGTTTGTGGCACAAGAAAGGGTATCCCACCACCACATCTTAGAATCTAATGGCAGGAGAGCTTCGTCGTTGGCCCGCCCTTAAATTATATTATCGCTGAATCTAGGTTGTCTGTGTATGTCATTTATCAGATATTATCTCATACCCATGATTAAACATTGGAGAGCCACTCTGAAGCTATTTTCTTCATTAGCAAAGTCTGAAGAGAGTGTTTGGTCTGAGATAACCGTCGATGAATTATTTGAACGCGTAAACTCCGACCAGCCTCCACTATTAATCGATGTCCGATCCCCTGCGGAATTCAATGGGGGCTATGGGCATATCCCGAATGCCAGATCGATCCCCGTATTGAAAATAGAATCAAATTTCGAGAACCTTGACTCATTTAAAGAAAAGGAGATCGTGACCATGTGCCCCGGCGGTGGAATGTCCCTAGTTGCCGTCGATATACTAGAAAAGCGGGTTTCAAAGACGTCAAAAGCCTGAAAGGGGGCACGGATCTGTGGCATACAAGCGGATACCCTACCACTGTTTCTAAAGTTGATGAAGGAGAATGATTCAATATGACGGGATGTATGTTTATGGCAGCCCTCGCGGGTGCCAGTAGATGATGAGGGGTTATGCTGAATGACTAAGATTCACAGAAGAGTGGATGCGCGGGGCCTCGCCTGCCCCATGCCCATCTTGAAATCCATGCAGGCGATAAAGAAGATGCGTATCAACCGTGTGCTGGAAATCCTCACCACCGATCCCGGTAGCATAGCCGACATTCCCACATGGGCAAAAGCTACAGGCCAAGAGTTGATTTCCTATGAGGAACGGGGTCCAAACGACTACCGATTCCTGGTCAAGAAACTGAAATAGATTTCACTGGTGTATTGAGCTAAGATAAACCAAATCAGATGGCTGAAGTTCCGTTCAATAGTTCGACAGTCTTATTACTCTAAATAATATTTTAAGGAAGATTGTGTTGCCGATGAAACCTCTGCTGGTTCTGTTCTCATATCATCACAATAATACCGAGAAGATCGCCAACGTCTTCGCAAAAGTTCTTGATGCAGAGATAAAGACGCCACAGCAGTTAGATCCTGAAGAGCTTCAAGAGTGTAGTCTAGTAGGCTTCGGCTCAGGGATATATGGCGCAGAACACCATAAACTTCTGCTTGACCTCGCCGATAATCTACCGCAGGTCACCGACAGGAAAGCATTCATTTTCTCAACCAGTACAAATCTCGAGCCGCTCTCCAAAACTCACTCGCCGCTCAGGGAAAAACTGCGGTCTAAAGGTTACATGATTGTTGATGAGTTTACTTGTGCGGGTTTAAACACGAATAGTTTCCTAAGATTTTTCGGGGGAATAAACAAGGGCAGACCTAACGCTGAAGACCTCAAACACGCGGAAGAGTTTGCTCAGAATCTGAAGCAGAACCTGCAATAGAGGTGAAACTTGGACACTTTACGCGCGCTCAAGTCTTCAATTTTTAAGCGTCAGATGACCCCGCCCCTGATCCGGTCCATTGCTCAATAGAGTCCGTTCACCGGCCACATCGGGTACGGGGAAATTTCAAACGCGTTAAAATTCATCTATTTTTTTTTAGAATTGTTAAAATACAGGCCATCACGTCCAATGAAGGAACGGAGAGAGAGCGAAAATGGATCCAAGGAAGACCGCGAGAATCGTGGGAGTATTATTCATAATTGCGACGGCTGCACCTATACTGAGTGTTGCTTTTGTGCCCTTAATGTTTGGTCCGGCTGATCTGGCCAATGTCTGGCTTTTAGCAGCGAATGAAAACCAGATTAGGATAGGAGCGCTCCTCGAGTTTACCATGGCTGCCGCAATTTCAGCTATACCAATTTGCATGTATCCGATCCTACGAAAGTATAATGAGAGCATGGCCCTCGGGTACGTCGTTGGCAGGCTCGTTGAGGGCTTAATGTTCATCATTGGCACCATCAGCCTCCTAGCACTATTGGCACTAAGCAAGGAATTTGCATTAGCAGGGGCTCCAAGCGCCGCCTATTATCAAACCATAGGCACTGCAGTACTAGCAGTACGTTCGGGGCAGAGTATATTTGCACAATTCGGTTTCAGCCTAGGGTCTCTGATGTTCTATTACATATTGTATAAATCAAGACTCATTCCTCGATGGTTATCAGGTTGGAGTCTAATCGGAGCCGTCTTGTTTTTAGCATCGGCCTTTTTAGCTATGTTCGGCTATGGTTCGGAATCGACGATCTATCTCCTTTTTAATGCTCCGGGTGGTGTGGGTGAAATGGTTTTTGCGGTATGGCTGATAGTTAAAGGATTCAACTCAACCGCGATCGCCTCCCTGAATGCTAAAATAGACACAAACTAGCGCGCTTGGTTGTTTAGAAATTCATTTGATGATAATAGATAGACTGGTTTATAGCTGATTTCTGTGTTAACTTGATTGATAAATAGATATAATGAGAAGACTAGAGTGCTTAAAATAGAAAAAACCTAAAATTAATACCCGGTCATATAATTTCTAAACACTCTAGCGCGTGTAAATAGAGATTTAAGGATGAAATAAATGGGAGAAAAAGTCAAGGTGGAAAGACCCCGCGAGCGCGTATACGAGAAGTATGGTTGGGTGGTGTACCTCTTTCTGGGGCTGCTGTGGTTGGTGGTTGGCCTCGTACAAGTATACGGTCCGGGCGAATTGCTCAGGACTGACGCTGAACTTATCACGGGCATGTCCTGGATTGAGCTCCAGGCCTCGACCCCTGTGGCTGCTGAATTGATTCGCTTCCATTACGGGCATATGGGCATGCTCAAGACGAGCTGGTCCTTACTGGTCTTAGCCATTACACTGACGGGCTACCGGAGGGGAGAAAAGTGGGCTTGGTACACCATGTGGCTCGCGCCTGCCCTCTTGGTGTGGATTGCAGTCAACAACGTTATCTTTCTTGGTGACATCAACCAGGCGCTGCCGTGGATCCCGATTACGACCATATCGCTGCTGGGGCTCCTCCTTCCATACAGGAAGTTCTTCCCAAAATAGCCACGATCGCGCACGCTTTCTAAAAATTCTGATTTACTGCGCGCTAGGCTGTTTAGAAATTCATTTGATGAGGATAGATAGACTGGTTTATAGCTGATTTCTGTGTTAACTTGATTGATAAATAGGTATAATGAGAAGACTAGAGTGCTTAAAATAGAAAAAAACCTAAAATCAA
>JAOZHO010000028.1 GCA_026014875.1 Candidatus Bathyarchaeota archaeon
ATTCAGTAGCTGTTCAGGTGCTATTCAGTACCAAACCACACCCAAAACAAACCACAGAACACCGCCAAACCACCAAACAACCCCAAACCACACTCAACAAAATACACACAAAAAAACCGCTATAAACGGTAACAATTATAACAAAATGGTGGGCCGGGCAGGGATCGAACCTGCGACCACCGCCACGTCAAGGCGGTGTCATACCACTAGACCACCGGCCCCCCCGACAACACAAATACCACCACACCACACAAATAAACATGTCCCCCCAACAAGGCTGCAAAGATTTTTAAGAACACCCCACCGTCTCCATATATCGCCTGCCGCCGTAGCTCAGCCTGGGAGAGCGCCCGGCTGAAGACCGGGGTGCCGAGTGTTCAAATCACTCCGGCGGCACCAACCAACCCCAACCCCCTAATTCCCCACCAACAACCTCCCAGGCAAAAGAAGATCCCGAGCATCACTAAAATACCTGAAAGCAACCTCACCCCTACGAGTCAACCGATAACACCTAGAAGTACGCTTATCCCGCCCCCTAACACCGGTCATATCAATCTCATCCACAAGCCCCTCAGAGAGAAGATGCCCCAGAATACTCTGCAACGGCCCCCAAGACAGATTAGCCCGAGACATGATACTAGTCGGCTTCTCAACCCCACTCCTAATCGTCCCCAGCACATCGAGATAAATCTCCAGCTTAATCCTGCGACTCATCAATTCCCCAAGCATCCAAACCCAATATAAACAATATTCAACCAACTGAAACGAAACATGTATCGAACCCCGACACAAACAATAAAAGGCAAAACAACCGCACAATGAACGAACTCCACCACAATAACAGGAACTAAAAGGAGGTAAACCACACGAAAGATCTCATACTAGTAGTAGACGACGACACCACATTCCTGAAACTGATAACACGAATCCTAAAAGAAGAAGGATACCAAGTAGACGCCGTCGAGACCGGACGAGAAGCCCAAGAGAAAACCCAGGAAAACTACTACTCCCTGATCCTCGTGGACCGAAAGCTCCCAGACGCCGACGGAGTCGAACTCCTCAACAAGATCGAGGACACAGACCCCAAGATGCGCAAAATAATATTCACGGGATTCCCCTCAATCGACAACATCCAAGAAGCCATATCCCTCGGAGCCCACGCCTACCTCACCAAACCTATAGACCCTCAAGAGATCATCGAGACAGTTAAAAAACAACTCGAAGAACGCAACAGAGAATTCAAAGACAAATACATGACCCTCAAATAAAAAATGAGAAACCCCAAAAAACCCTAAGCCAGATTCCCGTCGATGTAACCCAAGATCCGATCAACATGTCTCTTGTACGACTCCACGAACTCCCTCGTCCTACGTTCCCCGAGACTAGTCAGAGAATACACCTTCCGCCTGCTCTCCGCCTCCACATCGATCAACCCCTCAGACTCAAGCCTATACAGAAGAGGATACAAAGTACCCGGACTAAGCAAAACACCGAACGCATTGTGGAGGTCTGCAATGATCTTGTATCCGTGAATAGGATTATCTTTAAGCATAGAGAGAATAATGACGTCAAGATTCTTCTTAACGAGGCTTTGAATTAATTCTTCCTCAAAATTACCCAAAGAATATCCCGATCCACATATAATTAATTATTAGTATCCTAAAACTTGTTATTAAAAATAGAGTATAAGTATAATTTATTTCATTAGATTAATCTAAAAGTTGTGGAAAGGAGATTGAATCTTTTCCTAGTTTCTCATGTATCATTATTGAGCTCGTTTCTTTATGCTTCGGGTGGGGACCGGTTGTTTGGGTGTTTGGTGGGTTGCCCGTAAAGGCTTTTATCTGGATGGTTTGTTAGATGGGGTGGCGGGCTGGTAGTTCAGCGGTATGAATGCCTGGCTTGCATCCAGGAGGTCGGGGGTTCGAATCCCCCCCAGTCCACTTGGGGGTTTATTCTTGGCGTACTATGTTGTAGAGTTCGCTGTATCTGGCTTTTGCTTCTCGTAGTTCTCGTTCTAGTCTTTTGAATCCTGTGAGTGTTCCTAGTTTGTGGAGGAGGTCGTCGGGGTCGACGGGTTTGAGTATGAATGCGTCTGC
Organism: Candidatus Bathyarchaeota archaeon; assembly: GCA_026014875.1. Classification (GTDB taxonomy): domain Archaea; phylum Thermoproteota; class Bathyarchaeia; order TCS64; family TCS64. The sequence continues at coordinate 2,100 of JAOZHO010000028.1, forward strand.
TCCTTGGTTGAGGGTTTCTACGGCGTCTTCGAGGGTTGCTGCTCCGGATAGCATCAGTGTGCCGATGATGGGGTCTACTGCTTTGATGTTTTTGAGGAGTTCGATGCCGTCTATGTCGGGGAGTTTGATGTCGAGGATCACCGCCTCGAATGCGGTGTCTCTTGAGGCTTCTATTGCCTCGGTTCCGCTGTAGGCTGTGGTGACTATGTATCCTGCGCTTCGGAGGATTGCGGCGAGGGTTCTGTTTAGAGGTCTGTCGTCGTCGACGAGGAGGACTTTCATCCGTGTCTGTGTGTCTTCTTCGCCTGTCTTGTCGTTGCAGTTCTCGGGGCATCTCCAGTATCCTTTGGGGAGTCTCTTGCGACCTCTCATGTCGGGTTTCCAGGTGGCTCCGCAGGTTTTGCATCGGAGGGTGATCTCGGGGCCGTCGATGGCTTCTACTTGTTTTTCTTCGAGTTTTCTTTTGACGTGGTAGGGTATTGTGGTTTCCGTTTCAGTTGACACTTTTGGGGTTCCCTTCACGTGTTTTGATTTCCAACTTGGTTTGTTCGTGTTGGGTGTTGTTGTTTGTTTGTATGATAATTAGTGTTTATTTAGTTTTTTCTTGGGTAGTTTGATGTTTCTGGGGTTGGTGTGGGGGTGTTAGGTTTTGCGGATGGTTATTTGGATGGTTTCGTGGTCTGTTTGGATTTCGAGTATTGTGTGGCCTAGGCGTTTGATGAGTCTTTGGATGTCTTCTTCTGCTGCGGGGTCGTCTGCTGTGATTTTGAGTGTTTGGCCTGGTTTCATGTTGTCTAGTTGTATGCGTGTGCGGAATATGGGTTCGGGGCAGTAGAGTCCTGTGAGGTCTAGTGTTTTGTCTGTGGGGGGTGTCATGGGTGTGTTGGTGGGTGTGGTGGGTTATATTGTCTTCCGTGTGTGTGGGGGTTATAATTGTGGCTTGTTATAGCGGTTTTCGAGGCGGTGGGGGGTGGTGGGGTTCATCTGGTTTTTTTGTTTTTTGGTTTGTGTTTGTTTTTGGGGTTGTTTGGGGGGTTGTTTGGTGGTTTGGCGGTGTTTTGTGGTTTGTTTTGGGTGTGGTTTGGTACTGTTTAGCTACTGAATGGCTGCTGGTTTGCTTGATGAGGGGGGTTTGTTCTGTCGGTTGGCGAGTGCGAGGGTTCTCCTTTGGCGGCGCGTGTTGTTTTCTGGCGTGTTTGAGAGTGGGAGATAGACGGGGGCTTCTACATGGAGAGGGAGTGTGAGAAGCGGCTTGTCGATGAGGCTTTATCTTCCTTGGGTGTTGATTCTTGCATCAGTTATTTATCTGGGATTTGACGATCACAGGGTTAGATGTCTGAAGAGAAAACGTTCAAGGTCGACATGACCAGCGAGGAGGGGTTCGTCTTCAAGGTGGACTTCGGCTTGGAAGGGGTTGAGCCCCTCGTCATGGATGAGCCTGCGCCCCTGGGTGGGGAATCGGGTCCCAACGCTTCGAAGGTCTTAGCGGCCACGGTGGGTAACTGCCTGTGTGCCAGTCTCCTTTTCTGCCTGCAGAAGTCGAAGGGGGACGTTTCCGGGATGAGGGCGACCGTGGGCGGTGTCATGGCGAGGAATGAGGAGGGGCGTTGGAGGATCAGGGAGATGAACGTGGAGATCAGCCCCGAAGTCTCCGAGGGGAGCCGGAAGAAGCTGGGGCGGTGCGTGGAGCTCTTCGAGAGTTTCTGCATTGTCTCTCAGAGCATCGAGCAGGGAATCCCCATCAATGTGAGTGTGCGCAGGTAACTCTCTGGACGCTGGAGGCGTCGTGTGGGGATAAATGTAATCCCCCCCGAACTTCGTTTTAGAGAAATGGGAGGGCATTTCAGATGCTCTGGCTGAGGTCACTGTCGTGGTTGATAAGCTGATACTGCAGATGGGATTATTGCGCTGTGAATGATAGATTCCTGTAAAGAAAAATCTTTATTGCCTTTATCCTACATCATTTTGGGGATAAGATGGGGGCATTTTCACAGAAAGAGTTAGAGTATCTGAGGGAACAGTTGGTGGGTAGGTTAGCCACGGTCTCAAGGAAGCAGATTCCTCAAGTGACCCCAGTAGGGTTTGGCGTGGATGATGACAGAGTGTATGTTAACATCAAACACACGTCAGTGAAAGCCAGAAACATAAGGGGTAACCCGAGGGTTTCCTTTGTAGTGGATGATTTTCCCCCATGGAATGGAACAGCACAGGGGCTTCACGGGGTATTGATAAGCGGTAAAGCGGAGCTGATATCGAGCGGCGAGCTTCATGAAAAGGGTCGAGACCTCATCGAGGAGAAGTTTCCGGGGTATGAGGCGAATTTTGGGGTACGAGAGGATGGCTGGAGCAAGTACATCCTGGTGATCACTCCAATCAAGGTTTCAAGCTGGGGTCTAGGTTAGATACTCATCTTATCCCCATACTCTTTTCTCCACTCCACCATAATCATATTCATGAAGCCTTTCAGGTTCGGAACCTTTCCATATCCATTCGAACTCATCAACGGACCAAAATGGATAGAGACAGTCCAAATCATAGAAAAGCTCGGCTACTCAACACTGATGTACCCCGATCACTTCTCAACCAGAGCATACGACCCTATGGTGATGCTCGCATCGGCGGCGGCGACTACAGAGAAACTGAACCTAGGAACCCTCGTATTTGATGTCGACTTTAGACATCCAGCCATATTGTCGAAAGCAGCCGCGGCAATGCACAATCTATCTGGGGGCAGATTCGAATTTGGAATCGGAGCAGGTCACTTAAAAGAAGACTATGATATGACGGGCTTACCCTTCGATCCTCCGGGAGTGAGAATCAGTCGCCTAGAGGAGGCTCTGACAATAATCAAGAGCATGTGGACCCAAGAAAAAACCAGCTACCATGGAAAACACTATTCATTGACGGATATGGAGAAAGCAGGGATTATTCCAGAAGGAGAACATCCGAAGGTAATAGTAGGCGGTGGGGGAAAGAGGCTGCTCACGGTTGCTGGGCGTCACGCCGACATCGTGGGCATACACTGGAATCTTAATGACAAAACCCCGAAGGGATTAGCTAACGCACGTAGAAGCATGAATACCTATGAGAAAATTAATGAGCGGATCAGCTGGGTCAAGGACTCTGCTGAAGCGGTTGGACGTGACCCTGATGAGATAGAGTTTCAGATTATGACATCCGACATCAAGATCACCGATGATCCAGAATCCGCTATAGAGCGTTTATTGGAGAGCTATGATGGTTTATTGAGTTATGACGATTTATATGAACATCCAAGATTTTTTGTGGGGGATGCTTCTCATGTCAGAGATAAGATTATCCGTTTGAGAAAAGAGACGGGTATCAACTACATGGTTTTATGGGCTCAATCTCCCGGAATGATTGAAGAGTTTTCAAAGTCCATCATCAAGCCATTATTAAAATAAAACCTATACGAACAATCCTCCCCCCTACTCTTTTCTTCTCTTCGCTCTTTATCCCAACTCTTATCCAGACTTGATCATCATCGACAAGCAAGAAGGGGAAGAGTCCAGCCCTAGTATCCGTTCCATTCCTCATTTAATGATTCAAGAAATTCCTCGGGATAAACTGTGCTGAGTAAGACCGAATATCCCTCCGTCGTAGGCATATAAACGACATTAAACCTATCAGTTACAAACAGCAACGCTCTTTCGCCATTTGCCAGCTTGAACCATCCCTCACTGTAACCCGGCAAACCAATCCCGTTCGTCCTCCTTATGGGCTTAAACTCTCTCTCAACGTTGAGATTCACTATCCTCGAATCCTCTATGATAATGGACTCCTTGGGTATGAACCTCCCATAGATCACTCCCTTAATGCGAAAACCTTTATCGTTCACCTCGAAACTCGTGTTTCTCGCAGAATAGGCAACCAATCCCGTTATCAAAATTAAGGGTATCAGGATGATTCCGACTACGTATAAAGCCCCGGTAGACGCTGGAGTTATAGGGAAAACTTTACTCATAACATAACTCCCCCAAGGCGTCATTATTATCGGTTGGCACTTTACTCTCTCTCCTCTTTGTTCTTGGTATTTCTAATGCTCCCCACCTCGAAGCTAGGGCTCCATCAGTTAGCCAGTAGAACCTTGAACTTCACCTGATCCTTTATGTCTATAACGGTTTAGACAGAAAGTATCGCATTCACTATAGCTCTAAGAGCAATAGCTCACATTTTATCCTCATACTCTTTTCTTCATTTCGCCCTAATCCAAGATGGTGACATGAATGGTTGAATATAGTACTTTCTCGATTATACTGACATGCGCAGGCGAATTAAATAATTGAGATAGTTTGTTCAGAGGACAGGGATTCACTGCTCTTATCATCACCCCTCTCAACGACACCAACACCCAGATCCCTCAGCCAATGCCACAAAGAAGAAGAGATGACTCGAGAACACCATCCAAACACAGCTAGGCATATGACATCCACTACCACACCTCCCCCGATCCCCACCCCATCCTCACGCGAAGAAAGCCACACTCTGCCATAGCTCAGGCCACCATCTTTCAGTTCAAGGTAATGGAGATCGGCTCTCCCAATAAACCTCAGGAATTATTGAATTCGCCTGCGCGCACCCGACGGGTAACCTTTTCCCCCTTGTTTCCTTGTTTTAATCAGCTCATGTAGGTGCGGTCTATGGCGAGCTCCGCTATGTCTGCAGAGTAGTGGCTAATCTTCCTGATGCTCTCCATGATCAGTATAACCTGATTAAGGGAGGAGGCGCTCTCGTCACCGAAAAATGACAGCGGAGTGCGCTTCGTGTACAATTCTCCTATCTCTGCCTCCTTGTCTATGATCTCGTTAGTTCTCGAGACGTCCTTCGAGAGGAAAGCCTTCACAGATAGATCGTAGGACGAGAACGCGATCTCGGCGGCAAGCACCAAGATTGACAACGTGTTTTCAGGGATTCTCGCATCTTTTTCGATCAACCAGATGAGGCTGTTCGCGATGATCTTCAGGTGGTCTGCTATTCTCTCGATCCTGTGGACCAGGGTCTGGATATCAAGGCAGTCGGGAAGGTCCAATTGCAGCTGGCTGGCCAGCGAGGGCTTGATCAGGACCTGCCTTATCAGCCTCAGTATCAGATACATGAGGTGGTCGACGTCCGATTCGAGAGGGTCCATCGTCCTCAGGAGGCCCAGGTTCGGCTCCCTCAGGGAGTTCAGGATGTCCCTGCACATGGAGTATGTTATCGCGTGCATCCTCTCGATGCTCAGGAAGACTGACGTCTTGGACTCGTCCAAGAGGGTCTCGATCTCAATCCGGTTGGCCTCAGACTCGATGATCATCATGTAGAGCCTGCTCGTCACATCCCTGATGGCGTTCTGCTGATCCACGGTGAAGAAACTCTTTGAGGTGAGCTTGATCGACGAGTACCCGTTCAGGAAGCCCGCGATTATGCTCCTGACTATCGACGTGACGCCTTCATCTGCCTCCATCAGGAGATGCAGCTCCCGCTTCTTCTCTTGTGCGCCTAGAACGGGGCTGATCCGAAGCGCCTGGTCTCGCTGGACCTGCACCGAGACCATCTCCCCCTTCTTAAGATCGTTAGCCCTCAGCCACGATATGGGAAGAGTGATCACGAGGGAGGCCCCGAGAGACATTAGCTTGCGCTGGTCTACCATCTCGGAAAGAAGAAACCTTTCAACATATATATCTCTCTTGATTTTTTTATTTATTAAAATGAGTATATATGCATATAGATAATATATGGAAAATATCTATTACTTTCAGTATCGAATTATAATACCCTCAAGGGATCTGAAATGGGTGAATCGAATAAAGTTCTCATAATAGGTTGGAGCGCCCTCCTGAGATGTAGAAACTGCGGGAACGAGGAAGCATCAGCGGAGTATGGAAACTGGACGATCAAATCGACGACGATAAAGCACTGCCCGATCTGTAAAAAGACGACGAATCACACGGTCGTTGGGTTGATCGCTGACACGGCGGAATACAACGCCCAAACTCAGCAGATGGCGCTCGGATAGAAGGCAGCCGAGACAACTTCATGCTTACTTATTGGAAGTGTGTACATGCAGCGTTCCATTCACGTTGGTGCAGCTCAGGTTGGGCCCATATACAAGGAGGAGCCCCGGGAGGAGGTGGTCGAACGCCTTATAGGGTTGATGGAGAAGGCAGCCAGACGGGGTGTGGAGTTGGTGTGCTACCCAGAGTGCGCCCTGACCACCTTTTTCCCGAGGTATCTGCTCGATTCCTCGGAAGTTGACGAGTACTTCGAGAGGTCGATGCCGGGCCCCTCCACCCAGCCCCTCTTCGATAGGGCCAAGGAGCTCGGAGTGGGTTTCCACCTGGGATACGCAGAGCTCAACGGAGACAGACACTACAACACATCAGTCCTGGTGGGCAAGGACGGGGAGATCATCGGGAAATACCGCAAGGCCCACATCCCCGGTTCACGCGACCCTGTGCCGGGACGGAAGTTCCAGCACCTGGAGAGGCGGTACTTCCTTGAGGGGAACACCGGCTTCAAGGTCTGGCCCGCCTTCGGCGGACGCGTGGGAATGGCCATCTGCAACGACAGGCGTTGGCCCGAGACCTGGCGCGTGCTGGGCTTGCAGGGAGTGGAGCTGGTCATCGTCGGCTGGAACACCCCTCTGACCCACTACAGGAGGGCCTACGAATACTCTAGGCTCGCGGAGTTCCACAACATGCTCTCACTGCAGGCTGGCTGCTATCAGAACGGAGCCTGGGCCGTGGGCGTCGCCCACTGCGGAGAGGAGGAGCCGGGCTATGTCCTCATGGGGCAGAGCATGATCGTTTCGCCCTGGGGCGAGGTGGTGTCGCTGGCTACAACGATCGGGGACGAGTTGATCGACGCAGTCATCGATCTGGAGGCGGGGAGAGACATCAAAGAGGGCGTGTTCAACTTCGAACTCTACCGCCGACCGGAGCTCTACAAGGTAATCTCGGAGACCTCACGGAGCAAGGCGAGTTAGGCTCCTTCTCCCCTTTTAAGTGAGAGCCTACGGCTGAAGCGCTTCCTTTAGAATCTCTAGATGGTCTCAGCTGTGTACCGTCGGAGGTATCTCCAGGGTCAAAGACGCCCTCAAGGTGGGCAGAGACTTTGTGATTCGTGGAGCCCAGCAGTTGGTGGAGCTGTTCAAGGGACGGTGGAGCGTGGAAAGGCTGTTCGGCAGGGCGAAGTAGTGGCTGTTGCTCGGCTGCCTTAGGCTCCGGGGGCTTGAGCAAGCGGCCATACACGTCTGCCTCAGCTTCACAGCTATGCTGGCTGTAGCTCATGCGGCTGTACGGTGCCATGAGCCTGGGTTGATGAGGTGTATAAAACACTTCACGACTTGAAGCGGGTTTTGGATCGTCTCAAGAAGGGTGGTCGTGTAAAGGTGGCTCCACCAGTTAGCCAGTAGAACCTTGAACATCACCTGATCCTTTATGTCTATAACGGTTTAGACTGATCGACTATGAATCCATAATTTTATCCATTCTTTACACTAATCCTATTCGGAGACTTTATGTTTCAGTTCTTAAACTTCGACGAAATTGAGTGGGAAGACCCTCCAAGAGGATACTATCTCGCAGATGTGAAGCAAAAAATACTCTGGGAAGACCCAGAATCAGGAGCAACTCTGGCACTCCTAAAATTTCCAAAAGGCGTAGCAGATAAAATCCATTCTCATCCTGAGGCAAATCAGATCACAATTGGATTGAAGGGTGCGGTGCTGATGCCTCCCGATAATGTCCTAACAAAAGTTGAACCCAACATGGTGGTTACTGCGCCTAAAGGTGAGAAACACGGTGCTACCGATTTTACTGAAGAATCTATCATACTGTTTTTCTGGGATGGACCCCCAAAACCAGAAATACACGAGTAGGCCTCCATCCATAATTTTATCCACAATTCACCTATAATTTTCCCCATACTCTTTTTTTCACTTCCACCTAATCGGTGACGGTGACATGAATGGTCGAATATGATACTTTATCGATTGTATTGACACGCTCGCAAGATGATGGAGCATAGGTCTCACAAAAAACTCGATGAATTATTTAATTCGCCTGCGCGGGAGTAAATCGTTTCATTTAACAAAGGCTTGAAAATGTTAAAAAAGCCCTTTATCCAGAGTCCGCGCCTTCCCCTCCTCGACGTGGCCCCCGGGTATCGCGACGAAGAAATTGCACAGCCTATCTTTTTGCGGCTTTCTTGAGAGCCTCTATCGCGGGCATTGGCTTTCCTGAAAGGAACCGGATCAAAGAACCCCCACCCAAACTGACGTGGGTGAACTTGGTTTTATCAATATTATAAATGTCCACGGCGTTGAGGGTGTGTCCCCCGCCGATTAGCGATATCGCGTGAGACTCACCGACCGTTTCAAGTATCTTCTTCGTCCCTACCCCGAATTTCTCGTCTTCATATTTCCCGACGGGCCCCTTGACTCCCACCGTGATGGATTCTTTTATGATTTTACCGTATTTTTCAATCGTCTCGCTTCCGATGTCCAAAACATCGTGGTCAGTAGGCAGGTCCTCTACCGGAATTTCCTTCCTAATCCCGTTGAAGTCTATTGCGAGATCCACCGGCGTCTCGATTTTATCATCGTATTTCTTTATCAATTCTTCAGCTTGGGATAGGAACTCTACCCAGTTCTTCTTTTTTATGTAATCCTCTGGCGCCCCCAAGTTGTAGCCTTTCGCCATGAGGAAAAGATTACCGATTATGCCGCCAGTTAAAACTTTTTCCACAGTGCCCTTTTTCATTATGTGGCTTATAACGTCCAAGGGCTCTTGTGGCTTAGCTCCCCCGACGACGAAGGTATCATGCTTTGACATCCTCATGGTGGCAAAAATGCCCTCAAGGCTCCCGACCTCATCAGCCATATTCCTCCCCGCACATGAAAGAAGCAGAGGCGTGAAACCAACCACAGAAGCCTGCGACCTATGTGCGACTGAGAATGCGTCGTTCACAAAAATATCGGCAAGGGGCGAGAGGTTTTTGACTATTTGACTTTCCGTGTGTTCCTCTGGGCTTTTCTCGGTAGTCTCGTCTTCCAGAAATCTTACGTTATCTAAAAGCAGTATCTGACCTGAACCCAAGGACTTTATTTTCATCTTCGCCTTTTCGCCTACGACGTCATCAACAAAGTTGATTTCTTTTCCCACGTGTCGCTCCAACAGTTTTGCATGCTGATCCAAGTGTATGAAATCCGGGTCACCTGCCCTCCCTTGGTGGGCCAATATGACAAGCTTGGCTCCCTTGTCAGATAGTTCTTTTACTGTCTTCGCATGCTCCCTCAGTCTGTCAGAGTCGCTTATTTCCCCTGTCTTTTCGTCGTAAGGCACATTGATGTCTATTCTAAGTAGCACGGTCTTGTTGTTGACATCGACGTCGTCCAAAGTCAAAAATTCGGGCATGGGGACCAGCTATTTTACGAGGTATTTAAACAAATCAACCATTCTGGTCGAGTATCCCCACTCGTTGTCGTACCATCCGAAGACTTTGACCATGTTGCTCTTGTCTCCGATTACCATTGTGCTGAGTCCGTCCAAGATGCATGAGTGTGGGTTGTCTACGATGTCATTCGAGACTATCGCGTCCTCTGTGTACTGCAGTATGCCCTTCAGCTCTGCATCGGCCGCCTCCTTGAACGCGTTGTTGACGTCGTCCCTCGTGACTTCTTTCTCCAACTCGGCGGCCAAGTCCGTGATCGAACCGCATGGAACGGGCACACGCAGAGCGACACCGTCCAGCCTTCCATCGAGTTCAGGCAAAACCACACCTATTGCTTTGGCAGCGCCTGTTGATGTGGGTATAATCGAGACACTGGCCGCTCTCCCGCGTCGCCAGTCTTTGTGAGGCAGATCGAGTAAGTGTTGATCATTTGTATAGGCATGAATAGTGGTCATGAAGCCTCTCTTCAATCCGAACTTGTCGTTCAGAACTTTGACCATCTGAGACAGGCAGTTCGTGGTGCACGACGCCATTGATATTATATTGTGCTTTTCTTTGTCGTACAATTCCTCATTCGCGCCGAGAACAATAGTAAGGTCAGGGTTTTCCGCCGGCGCGGATATCACAACCTTCTTTGCCCCCGCCTTCAGATGCTTCTCCGCATCTTCCCTAGTTCTGAATCTGCCTGTAGACTCGAGAACCAGCTCGACTCCAAGATCTCCCCAAGGTAACTTCTCTGGATTCGGTTCGGAGACGACCTTTATCTCCTTCCCGTCAACAACTAAGGTGCCATCCTGCGCCTCGACTTTACAGTCTAGCACACCATGAACAGAATCGTATTTGAGAAGATACGACAGGTTCTTGGTGTCAGTCAAATCATTGAAAGCAACAATATCAAATATATCATTGAATGCGCTGTCTTTTAGTGCAGATCTGAAGAATGTTCTACCTATTCTTCCAAAGCCGTTTATCCCTACTTTGATAGACATGAATTCAATAGTTATGCAACGGGAGTATATAGGTTTTAGTGAATTCTGAATAACATTGTTATCTCTTAGATGTTAATTAGTGCTGAATTGAGGATAAAACAACCTCAAATCCACCTTCGAACCCTAGCGTAGATCCCTCCCAGAGTTCTCCTCCTAAATTCCTCCACCAAACCTTCCCCCTCCTCGACGTGGCCCCCCGGGATCGCGACGACCCCCGGATCGTTCCTCTTAAGCCCGCTCCGCCTCTCCACGATGAACGAGACCCCGACGACCCTCAATCAAGCCGCTCCTCGAGTGGAGAGCCCCAATGAATATTAGTCAATTACGCGTCCCAATGAGCGCCCCATGACCCCCAACGGTGTCGAAACCGTCCAGTGCGTCTACTTCTCCCCGACGGGAACCACCCGCAGGACGGTGGAGACTATCGCAGAGGGCACCGGTCTCCGGATCGCCGACCCCATCGACGTCACTCTCCCCGCATCCCGGGAAGAATGGGACGGATCAACTCAGGGAGCCATCCTCGTGGTCGGTGTGCCCGTCTACGCAGGGACTCTCCCATCCCACACCCTGGACCCCCTCCACAGACTCGAAGGAAACGGACGATGGGCAGTCCCCGTCGCCGTCTATGGGATGCGGTCAGCCGAGGACACCATTGAACAACTATCCGGCCTACTACGCACCCGAGGCTTCAAGATCCTAGCCGCCGCCAACTTCGTCGCCGAGCACTCCTACTCCCACGACAAGCTACCCCTGGGACTGGGGAGACCAGACAAGAGAGACCTGGAGATCGCCAGAGAATTCGGGGGCAAGATCGCCGAAAAGTTAGAATCCCACCCCGACGAGCTGCCCCTGGAGAGCAGGCCCCTCAAGTACGGCGAGAACTATCGGCGGAAACGGGAGGACTGGCCCGAGAATCGGAGGTGGGGGAGCTCGACCCGGGTATCAGACTATGACGAGAAAAAGTGTATAAAGTGCAACATCTGCGTCGAGTCCTGCCCCTCGGGGGCGATAGACCCGGAAACATACGCCATCGATGAAGCAAACTGCATAAGATGCTTCGCCTGCACCCGGGTCTGCCCCGCCGGAGTACGACAGACCCGGTTGAGCGCCAGGGCTATGACTTTCTTCACTGACCTGTTGGATGCAAAAAAGGAACCCGAGACCTTCATCTAGAGCCGGTTGGCTCAGATCAGGTTCTTCTTGGACGAATAAATGAGGGAGTAGGTAGAGTTGGGCGCCTGGTCCAAGACATTCTCGATGACGTCGTTGACCATGAACTCCTTGCTCGCGAGCCACCCCCCCTCCTGGAGGGGAACATCCCAGAACCAGTACCTCATGCTCGAGTCGTAGTCGCTCCAGGTCACCCGGACCTCGTCGCAGTACCTCTGGAGAATCCTCCCCATGTGGGGCAGATCGATGGAAGGGAGAGCGGTCTGGAGTATGAAGCCGTCCTTGATGGGAACCAGGGTAGACTGGAAGGGCAGCCGTTTGATGGCCTCGGCGAAAGTCTCGGTGACCCCGATGGGGCAGATGCACTCGAAGAGCAGAGTGGAGAAAAGCCTCGAGGCGTTCCTGTGCACCACCACCCGGTAGCAGCTGATCACCCCGCTCCTCTCGTAGAACTGCCTCCGCCGAGTAAGGAAATAATTGGGCACCCCCGCCCTCTCCGCGATATCCTTCTTCTTGTCCCTCGCATCCATGGTGAGCTGCCGCAAAATCCTCATATCCCTCCCATCCAGCTGATCAAGGACCACCGAGTAGCTGGGCAGCGGAGGCGGATCCCTGGTGAAGCCCCTCATCCACGAGGCCCAGTCGAAATTCCAAGAGTCCGTCCCGAGGTCGTAGTGCTTAAAGTCGGTCTCCGTATGGGACCACGCGGCCACCGAGTACTCGTACCGGTACCTGTTGATGAGCCCCATCCTCCGGAGCTCGTCGCAGTACTTCAGCAGCATCGAGATGGAACCCCGGGGTATGGCCATCACGGCGTAGACCCCGTTGGTGTCCCCGAGGCACCTCACACGGTAACGGGTGTAGGGATGCGCGTCCAGGGATCGCTCCACGATCTCTATGTTCTTGAAAGGGACCTCGAGGAACAGCAGGATGCCGTCTAACCCCAGGATCGAGTAGCCCAGCTGCGCCGAGATGGAGAGGAGAATGTTGTCCTGGCGGAGATGCCTGATGCGGTTGGAGAATGTGATGGGGGTGATCCCCGCGTCGAGGCTCAACTCCTTTACTGATCCCAGCGGTTCCCTCCCTAACGCGGAGAGAATTGAGACGTCCTTCTTTGTTAGCCTCGTGTTACCCCCACCAGATTCCGCTTAACCGATCTTCTCAGCTGTCTCCTAGTATCTCATCGGCCCCGCCGTTCCCCCGGGCGGGTCGAATATCCACGGCTCAGATGTAGCCGACACCCTGCCGCATACGGCGATTATCTCGGCCTTGTACCAGCCGATTTTGTTGAAGAGGTCGAAGGAGAAATCGGCCTCCGCCCAGCCAGCCCCGGATGCCTCGACGTAGACGGTCTGCTTGAGGCGGAGATAGTCCTTCTTGCTGATCTCGTCAGGTAAGACAGGCTCATCCCCCAGGTACAGAACCTCGGCGGTTAGAGAGACCCTGTAACGCCCAGCCGCATCCACGTAGATCTTGACTTTGCCGTGTATCGTCGCGTCGTTGATCTGCCCCCTACCATCCAGATCTCCCAGTTCGACACCGGTTATCGAGACCCGGACAGATTCGACCGAGCCGCTCTTATCCTTCCCCTGTATCGGGGCCACTATCGTCGAGGCGAAGATCAGGGTGAAGAGGAGGGCGAGTCGGGTTCTACTGTTAGTTTTCATGGCCTTTCAAACTATCCGGAGTCCATTATTTAAGATTATCAATTGATAATTAAATAAAACTTCATTACATATTTAAAATATGTATTTTTATTGCATTAGTTGTAACTATAAGTAAGTTCCGTTACCACTTAAATCCGCCATCCCCGACAAACTCATCCGCCATGAAGATGAGAAAAACGGGAGCCCCCCTAGCCTCCCTCACCATGATCCTATTCCTGTCCACCACCATCGCCTATGCAGCCTCAACCATGGGGAAAGGGCAGATGTTCCCTCCCCCAAAATTCGGCGGCACCCGCATCGATCTCATGGAGTCCAATGTCGCTTTGCCAACGGATGCCCCCACATACGTTATTCACGGGTGGGATCTAGATCGCTGGAAGTCACGCTCCAAGGAGGAGCAGAGAGACTTCCTCGAGAACTATACTTTCGAACTCTACATCGACGATGAGTGGATCGAGCTGAAGAGATGGAGGCACTACTATGCGGACCAGGACTTGATGAAGATCGGATTCTACATCGAGTTCAAGGCGGGCCACTTCGAGCCCAGGATTTACACCTTCAAGGGGGTCTGGCGCCCCGGCAACACTACAGTGGTTGCGGACATTGCATTCCATGCCCCCGGATGACAGCTTGAAATACCAGATAGAACAAGTTACACACGAGGCGCAGCCATGCCGTCGTTCAAGTTCCACTTCAAGGAGATCGACTGGATCATCTACCTGCCCAGCCACGGCAACGAGGGGAGGAAACCCAAAAAGTACGGGGTCACCTACCTGGACCGGAAGAAGCAGAAGACCCAGAAGGGAAGGATGATCGAGCTCGAGAACGCCCTCTCGAGGGCGTCCATCGCCAAGAGGTATCCCCACTCCGTGGGGTTCTACCTCGCCTCCAAGGGGAGGGGGAAGACATGGGAGCCCGACTATCTGAGGTCCAAGAAGATCAGGAGCACGAGGGGCTTTTACGCGTTTCTGAAAGAACTCGGGCTCTCATGAAAGGTCGAAAGAATCCGGAACGGCGTTTTCAGCTTCCTCGCAACCCATGCTACCGTCTCAACGAAGTCGCTTGGACCGTAACCCCGTTATGAATGTCGCCACCATATTACTGGTCGACAAAATATTTACTGAACACACTTCTCTAAATCGTAAGATGAGTCTACTCGTGAAAGGAAGGATGCATCTTAATGAACCAGCATTATTGCCCTGCATACAGTGCGGACGCTATCTTTCACGGAAAAAGAACGTCTGTCCCAGCTGCAACACGAAACAGCGAACCGCTTTCAAGAGGCTCCTGAGTCTATTCTAGAGAACACTCTAGATTCCATGTAGTCGTTCACGGGGAAGCCAGATTGAAAAATGCCCACACCGTACCAAAATCCATGCCGGTCCCAAAATTTTCTGACGCAAAGAATAGTTGAAATCGTTATCGAATCAAGAGTTGTACTGCCTCTCCCTGAGGGACTTGACGAGGAGGGCTATAAGCGCCAGTAATCCAACAAAGATGTTGGGGAGAAGCAGCACCCTCATGACGTAGCTGACGCTCTCGATGAAACCCATGACCAGCAAACCGAAATGGGAAGGAGGGACTAAAACCATTTCCGAGGATTTAGACGGAGAAAAAAGGGATTCAGGTCGAAAATAGCCTCAGAAAGGAATCCGACTTTGAAAAAAGGGTTCAACACAGGAACGAATCGAGGATCAGAGTTGAATCCGTCCACGCAATTCGATCCACAACAAAGTGTGAAAATCGACGAAATACCCCGGGATTTACATGAATCAAATTATAAACGCGACGCAGAGACCTCGATGACTCTCCGCCTCGATCACCCCTCTGCGCCTAGCTTCCGCCCGTAGAAGCGGCTCGCCTTGCTCCTGTTGCCGCAGTCCTTCATATCGCACCAACGCCTGCCCAATCGACAGTATGAGAACCAAACACTGCCCCTGAAAGCCCTCGTTGGGCCTGGTTGTCTCAAGATTTTGGGACACAATACCCGATCTCAACTCTGATAATACCAGCCAACCTTGTATTGACCCAGATTGTTGAGACAATAATATGTGGCTGGGTAATATGGGAGTATTATGGGGCCTAATACACAGACAGATGGGGTTTCCCCACACGTGTAATATCGGAGCTGAGACGACGATAGGATTGACCAAAAGAGGGATCGACGCAACGGCGAAGCCCAGAGAAAGGGGGCTGAGAAGCCCTATACGCGAATTGGACCCCTCCGAGCTGGGCTATGTGGTGCTCATCCAGGCTCTTCTTTTCCTGATTTCCCTGGGCCTGATGTTGCGTCCGTAATACCCTGATCGCTCTCCTTGTTTTCCTTTATGAAGAAGACGGAGAGGAGCGAGTCAAGGACTAGGACCCCTGCGACCGAGAGCATCGAGTAGCCGGGTCCCGAGGAGTCGTATATCCACCCCAGGGAGGGGGCCGCGAGCATGCCTCCCACGTTCTCCGCCTCGGAGTAGAGCCCCATCACCATCCCCGTCCGCCTGGGGGGTATGATGTCCATCAGGTACACCATCATGCTCACATCAGAGGCCGCGAAGAAGACCCCCTGCAGAGCCCCGATGGCGAGGAGGGCCGGAACGCCTGAGACCCCTAGAATCGCCCCATAGCTCAATCCGCTCATCAGGAGGCTCGAGGCGATGAGCCCCCTGCTCCCCATCCTGTCGTTGAGGTCACCGATAAATGCCTGGGAGAGCGCGGACGAGAGCTGCACCATCCCAAAGTAAAAACCGATCTGCCCCTCCGACATCTCATATCTCGGATTCTCGTTAAGGAAAATGGGGAGCGTGTGCTGCCTGAAGACCATATTGAAGGTGAAGAGAGCCCTTATCAGGAAGATACCGAGGAGGCTGCCTTTGAAAAGGGACTCACCCTCGGCGGCCTCTTTCGACTCCACGGATTTCATCCCCCCACGATCATCGTACCTCATCAAAACCACCGCAGCCAATCCTATGAGCCCGACACCGGCGGAGATGTAGAAAGGCAACGTTTGTCCGAAAGCCTCGGAGACGTACCCGCCTACAATAGGGCTGACGATACCCCCCAGCGAAATGGCTGAGACGAATCGTCCATAGGCCTTTCCCCTATCCGATTTGGGGAGCAATTCGACGGTGAGCGCCTTCACGGAGACCGCGTAGGCGGACATCACAGAGGACATCCCGAAGGCCAATAAGGCGAAATGCCAGAAACCCTGGGCGAGGGGATATGCGAAGTAGATGAATGTTGATCCGATGAAAGCGAATATCACCATGTATTTTTTACGGATACGATCCGCCACCACGCCGGCCAAGGGCTCGAATATGAGCCACCCCAGCATACCAGCCGTCCCCAGCAGCCCGATCTGGGAGAGTGTGAGCCCCTGCCCCCTGATGAAGAGGGCGAGGATCGGTGAGACGATCCCTCCCCGGAAACGCTGGGCCAGCTGCACCACCATGAGCAGCCTGAGGGATCTCTGCTTTACGCCGTCCACGGAATATCCATCATACCGAGGCCGAGGACATTAAATATCTTTCACAGGACGAATGATAACTGCATCACTCAATCGCCGGGCCTGAACCACTGGTCCAGGGTCGTTCTCTCAGTTCCCCTTGAGAAACCCTTCTCCATCCTCTCCACGGCCTTGAGCACCCGGAACCGGTCGAAGTCCCTCTCCCCGCATAGGAAGCCCACGAGCCCTGCCTTATCCGGGGGGCTCCATTCGAGGCTGTAATCCTTCACGGTCGCGGGCTCCACGAAGAGCTTCCGGATCTCCTCCAACGGGTGCGGGAACTCCGGGTTCTTGATGAAGGGGATCGCCTCCTCGATGCTCCCGTGCTTCTTGATGAGCTTAAGGGCGGTCTTGGGCCCGATGCCCTTGATCCCCTTGGGGTTGTAATCGGTCCCCACCAGGATGCCGACGTCCACGAGCTGCTCCCGGGTGAGCTCCAGCTCCCTGAGGAACTTCCCCAACTCGATGATCTCAGGCTCCACCTTGACGTAGACGTTCTTCCGGGGAAGCTTCCTACGCCCCGTGATGCTCAGGTTCCGCACCAGAACCGGCGCACCAAACAAGAGGGAATCAAAGTCCTGGCTCCCCGAGGCCCAGACGTCCCCCTTCGCCGCCATGTAAGCGGACTGGGACTCCCCCTCCTCGGGGGCCTGAACCCAGGGCACCCCCATCAGTGTGAGAAGCCTCTTCGCATCCCCGATGATATCGACGTTGACCGTCGCGGTGGCCTGGGCGTACCTCTTGGCGTCCTCCACCCGCCCCTCCTTGATGGCTGACTCGTACTTGACCCGGGCCTCCCTGCGGACCCGGCTCCTCTCCCGGACGACTCCGGCCTTGAACCTGTGGGGCCTCCCGTCGAATACGTAGGCCAGTTTGATGCCGGCCTCGATGAGTTTAGAGTTCCTGTAGATGAGCCCGCTGAGATGGCTTGTGACCCTCCCCTCCCTGTCCCGGAGGGGATCCCCCTGCCTGCTCCGGATGCTCGAAAGAAACTGGTAGAGGATGTTGTGGCCGTCTATGGCGATCCGGCGCCCGGCGAGGTCGCCGATGGAGACCCGGCGCGCCTCGACGAGCCCCCCGAGCTTGACCCCCAAGGCTCAGCGCCTTGCCAGCTCGACTCTGCGCTTGTCCCCGGACATCCGATAGACCCTGACGAGTCCCTGGAGCTCCATGGTCATCAGTGTGTCGTTGAAATACTTGGAGCCCGGGTCTCCGTGAATCTTCTTCACCCTCTTGTAGAGGGAGTCCGCCGTGAGGGCCCCGCTCTTGCCCAAGGCCTCGAAGATGGTCGTGGGGATCAGTCTGTCGTTCACATGCATCACCTAGACGATGGTCATGGGCGGCTTCTCCCGCTCCTTGAACCTCCTGTCCGTCTGCTGGTACCAATTCTCCATCTCGGGCGTTATGGAGGGAACGGTGGCCGCCATGGCGTCCTCGAAGTCCGCGAAGGTCACCACCTCGGAATCCGGGTCCCTGCGGAGGCTGTTCATCCCCGCCTCCCGTGTCACCGACTCGATGTCGGCGCCGGAGTAGCCGTCCATCTTCCTCACCAGGTCCTCGAGGTTCACCCCCTCTTCCAGAGGCATCTTCTCAGTCATGACCTGAAGTATCTTGAGCATCGCCGCGTCGTCGGGGGCAGGGACGTAGACCCTCCGGTCGAACCTCCCCGGCCTCAGCACGGCGGGGTCGATGATATCCGGCCTGTTCGTCGCCGCGATGACCAGGACGTTCTGCAGCGTCAGCAGCCCGTCGATCTCGGTGAGGAGCTGGCTGATCACCCGCTCGGTGACCCTTGAGTCGCCTCCCGATCCCCTTGAGGGGACCAGGGAGTCGAACTCGTCGAAGAATATGATGCTGGGGGCCGCCATCCTCGCCTTCCTGAATATCTCCCGTATAGCCTTCTCCGACTCCCCCACCCACTTGCTGAAAACCTCGGGGCCCCGGATGGAGATGAAGTTGGCCTGGGTCTCCGTCGCCACCGCCCTCGCGAGCAGTGTCTTGCCGCAGCCCGGGGGGCCGTGGAGGAGTATCCCCTTGGGCGGGGTTATGCCTAGGCGTTTGAACATCTCCGGGTTCTTGAGGGGCCACTCCACCGCCTCGATGAGGTTCTGCTTCACATCCTCGAGGCCTCCCACCTCGTCCCAGCGGACGTTGGGGGTCTCGATGTAGACCTCCCTCATCGCGGTGGGGGTGACCTCCCTGAAGGCCTCCAGGATGTCGTCGTTGTTGACCTCCATGATGTCGAGAACCTCGTGGGGTATCCTCTTCTCCTCCAGGTCTATCTGGGGGAGATACCTGCGGAGCGCCTTCATCGCGGACTCTCGGCTCAACGCCTCCAGGTCCGCGCCGGTGTAACCGTGGGTGATCTCTGAGATCTGCTTGAGGTCGATGTCGTCGGTGAGGGGCATTCCCCTGGTGTGGATTTGGATGATCTCGTATCGTCCATCCCTGTCGGGTATCCCGATCTCGATCTCCCTGTCGAACCTCCCCGGCCTCCTGAGGGCGGAGTCGATGGAGTCGGGCCTGTTGGTGGCCCCGATGACGATGACGTGGCCCCGGCCCTTGAGCCCATCCATGGAGGCGAGGAGCTGGGCGACTACCCGCCGCTCAACCTCTCCGGTGACCTCGCTCCGCTTCGGGGCGATGGCGTCGATCTCGTCGATGAACAGGATGCTCGGGGAGTTCTTCTCGGCGTCCTCGAACATCTTCCTCATTCTCGCCTCGGACTCGCCGTAGAACTTGCTCATGATCTCCGGGCCGTTGATCGCGTAAAAGTTGGCCTCCGACTCGCTGGCCACCGCCCTCACGAGGAGGGTCTTACCGCAGCCCGGGGGGCCGTGGAGGAGGACCCCCTTGGGGGGATCGATGCCGAGGCGCTGGAATATCTCGGGGTGGCGTAGGGGGAGCTCCACCATCTCCCGGATCCTCCTGATCTCCTCTGCGAGTCCCCCGATGTCCTCGTATGTGGTGCTGCTCGGCATCTCCAGCTCGGGCACGGGCTCGCTGAGTATGGTGATCTCAGTGGTCGGCGAGATCTTCACTATGCCGCTGGGCCTCGTGTTCACCACGAGGAAGGGCACCGAGTGGCCCAGCATCATGATGAGAAGGGTGTCTCCCCGAGCGGCGGGCCTGTCGATGAGGCGATCCTTCACGAATCTGATGAAGTCGCTGTCGACGCTGATCCTGATGTCCACGGGGGCCAGCTTGACAGACAGGGCGTACTCGGCGTCCGCCTTCTCCACCGAGACGAACTCGTTGATGGCGACGCCGCTGTTCTTCCTGATGAAACCGTCGATCCTGAGGAGGCCGAGACCCTGGTCCTCCGGGTAGGCGGGCCAGGCCTTAGCGGCGGTCTCTTTCTTGCCGATGATTTTGATTACGTCCCCTACGGTGACGCCTAGGTTCTTCATCGTCTCGGAGTCGATCCTCGCGATGCTCCTCCCGACATCTCTCTGCTGTTTCGCTTCTGCTACTTTCAGTTGAATGGCGCTCAAGGTGGAACCACCTGAAATATAATCTTAAAACATTGGGATTTTGGGTTTAATAAACGTTAGTTTGCGGGGGACCCCCCATGGGGGGTTAATATCAGATTAAACCGCAGTTTTCAGCTAGTTTTCTGGCGGATGTCCGGGTCAGATTCACTTTGTTCAGTATGGTGTATCGTTCAGGCCTGATGGACCCAGCATTGACGAGGGCCTCGACCAGTGTCCCCCCGTCGATCCCCAGCTCCTCCGCAGTGGTCGGCGCCCCGATAGTCGCCAAGCGGTCCCGAATCTTTTCCCAGTCGAGGCCATGGAGCTTCGCCATCATGATCGTCCCCACGCCGCACTGCTCCCCGTGGAGGGCCGCCCCGGGCGCGATCATGTCCAGGGCGTGGCTTATGAGATGGGCTGAGCCGCTGCACGGCCTGCTGCTCCCTGCGATGCTCATGGAGACGCCACAGCTCACCAGGGCCTCCAACAGCATCCTGTAACCCTCCTCGGTCCGGTCCCGGATCTTCTCAGCGTTCCTCATGATGAGGCTCGAACCCATGAGAGCAAGGCTTCCAGCGTACTCCCCGTAGTAATCGCTATTCTCCTCATGAGCCAGCCTCCAGTCCCGAACAGAGACGGCCTTGGAGATGACATCGCCGCAGCCGCTGGCCGTGAATCTGTAGGGAGACTCTGAGATGATCTGGGAGTCCGCCAGCACGGCGATCGGGGGGTTGGCCCTCATGGAGTAGGGTCTACCAAGACCCTTCACGGAGGCCAGATTGCTCGCGATGCCGTCGTGGGACGCCGTTGTGGGGACGCTTATGAAGAACGCCCCGATCTTCCCCGCGCTGAGCTTGGCGACATCGATGGTCCTCCCTCCCCCTACGCCGATGACCGTGTCCGCTTCGATGGATTCCGCTTTCTCGCTGATTCGCTTCACGGTCTCAAGATCCGCTTCGGTGCAAAGCTCCAGCTCGGGCTCAAAACCCAAGTCTTTCATGTACTCCTCGGCCTGAGAGCCGGCGATCCCGAGGGTCTTGTGCCCCGTGACAATGAGCGGCCGCTTCAGCCCCAACTCTAGGAAGACCTCGCCCAGGGACCCGAGGACGCCCCACCCCACGAGAACCACGCGGGGGAGGTCGATGCGGTGGACGCTGTTCAAAGCGGCATCAGCTTCCTAAAACATGTCTTGCCCACAGCAATAAGGGTTTATTTACGCCAGAGAATTCCCTGAAAAAAGGGATGAAGGGTGAAATATCTGACAAAGAAACGTTTTTAAAGATCACCTTTGAAAATAACTTGGTTCTCCTTCTCAGGATTACTCTCATTTACTATCGAACTGAGGTATAGAAAATGAAAAACACTATAGGTGAATATAAGGGAACGACAACGGTGGCTGCCGTCTGCACAGACGGGGTCATCCTCGGAACAGACACCAGAGCGACCATGGGCAACTACGTCGCGAGCAAGAACGCGAAGAAGGTCTACAAGATCACCGACAACCTCGCGATGACCATCGCCGGGGGAGTCGCTGTGGCCCAGCGGATAGTGGAGACACTGAAGATCAACGCGAGGCTATTCCAATTCGAGAGGGGCAGGCCGATGCCCGTCGCCTCAGCGGCGAGGCTGGTCTCTAACATCCTCTTCTCGAATCGCTCAGTGGGGAGGCCTTTGCCCCTTCAGGCTCTGATTGGGGGATACGACAACACGGGCCCCCATGTCTTCAATCTGGATCCCTTCGGGAGCCTCATAGAGGAGAAGGTCGTCTCCACCGGCTCGGGTTCTCCCTTCGCTTACGGCGTCCTCGAGGACAGGTATAAGGAGGGGAGAACCGTGGATGAGATGCTCCCCGTGGTCGTGAGCGCCGTCGACTCCGCCATGAAGAGGGATACAGCCAGCGGCGACAGTTTCGACATCGCCATCGTGGACCAAGACGGGTTCAGAGAACTCACCGAAGAGGAGAAGATAGCGCTCCTCAACTAACGAGATAGATCCTTATGGATACCAGCCAGAACCTTTCGTACGAAGAGATCAGGAACACGATACTCAACAACATTCCCCGCGAGATAGGGATAACCAGGATAGAGTTCGAAGGCCCCCGCCTAGCGCTCTACGCCCAGAAGCCCGAGATCCTCGTCGAGCAGAGCCACATCGTCGCGGACATCGCAGGGAAGATCAAAAAGCGCATCGTCATCCGGTCCGACCCCTCCGTGAGGATGAGGGAGCTCGATGCGGAGAAGATCGTGGAAGAGATCCTCGAGGGCGCTGGCTTGGTTCAAAGTTATTTCGACCCCACCCTGGGGGAGGTCATTCTGGAGGTTGAGAAGCCCGGGATCGCGATCGGTAAGGGAGGAGCGAATCTCCTCGAGATCGTCAAGAAGACCCGGTGGAACCCCAACGTGGTGCGGAGTCCCCCTATTCCCAGCCTCACCATCAAGCAGATCCGGGGATACCTCTACTCCAAGAGCAAGGAGAGGGAGAAATTCCTCCGGGAAGCCGGGGAGTCCATATTTAGGCCCCTTTACAATAGGACCAGCGACGTCAGGGTTAGTTTCCTAGGGGGCACCCGGCAAGTGGGGAGATCGGCGATCCTCGTGAGGAGCAGGGAGAGCGCCGTCCTCCTGGATTGTGGGATCAATCCGGGCACCAGCAGGGCAGTCGATGCCTATCCCCGTTTCGACACGGGGGAGTTCGACGTGAGCAGGCTAGACGCCGTTGTGATCACCCACGCTCACCTGGATCACTGCGGGTTCCTCCCCTATCTCTACAAGTATGGCTATGATGGCCCCGTCTACTGCTCGGCCCCCACGGCAAGCCTCATGACACTACTCCAGGGGGACTATCTGGACGTGATGTCCAAGGAGGGACGGTTCCCGCCCTACGGTGCTGAGGACATCCGCGAGGTCATAATCCACACCATCCCCCTCAACTGGGGGGAGGTCACCGACATAGCACCCGACATCCGCCTCACACTGCATAATGCGGGGCACATCTTGGGTTCCTCCATGGCCCACCTCCATATCGGGAAGGGGCTCCACAACATCGTCTACACAGGCGACTTCAAGTACGGATACACCACCCTGCTGGCACCGGCCGTCTCCAATTTCCCGAGGGTCGAGACCCTAATCATGGAGAGCACATATGGGGCCCCGGACAATATCACGGCCCCCCGTTCCGAGACCGACGCCGAGTTCGTCGAATTCACTAACCACATCCTGAAGAAGGGGAAGATGATCATCCCCGTCCCCGCGGTGGGGAGGGCCCAGGAGATCCTTATGGTCATCAACAAGTACATGGAGGACGGCAGCCTCACCGAGGTCCCCGTCTACATCGAGGGGATGATCTCCGAGGCCACAGGGATCCACACGGCCTACCCCGACTACCTCTCCTCCGAGCTAAAGGATCAGATCCTGAGGGAGGGGGTCAACCCCTTCCAGTCGGACTACTTCACCGTAGTGAAGCAGCATGATCTAAGGGACGAGATCGTCGAGGGGGGTCCATGCATCATCATGGCAACAGCGGGAATGATGGAGGGAGGGCCCGTGATGGAGTACTTTAAGCGGCTCGCCCCTGACCCGGAGAACGGGCTTCTCTTCGTGAGCTACCAGGTCGCCGGGACCAAAGGGAACAGGATCCAGGGAGGGATGCGGAGCATCCAGATCTATAACCGGGATGGCAAGATGTCCATCACCAACATCGGGCTCACCACCCACACCATCTCGGGCTTCTCGGGGCACAGCGACCGGAAGCAGCTCGTGAACTACGTGAGGCAGATGAGACCCACGCCTCGGAGAGTCTTCATGGTCCACGGCGAGGAGTCCAAATGCCAGAACATGGCGAGGACCATCTCGAGGTTCAGGGGCGTCAGGGCTCACTCGCCCGATCTGCTGGAGACCTTCCGTCTAGCCTAGAAAAGATAGTTTACGCCCGCCAGATCTTCACGGTCTTCGGCGTGAGGATGACTCTCTCTTCGCCGAGGCGCGCGATGTCTCCGCTGATGAGGGCGGCGTACTCGTTGAGCTCGTTTATGGCTCTCTTCACGTCCTCGATGTTGTGCTTCGCCAGAGGGGAAACGTTGGTGATGACGATGTTCCCGGCCCTCACCTCAGACTTAATAATGTCGACGTCCTCATACGATTTCAGCGGTATAGCCTTGACATATTTCTCCGTAGGGGGCTTCGCGGCTTCTTCGCTTCTGCCGATGATCTTGTCGATGACGCCTCTCATAATTGATTCATCCAGTCGCATCCGCCAGAAGGGTATTCTGGGGTTACTACAGTTTTAGTCTTCACATCTGCTTATTAGGCTTTTCAATGAGATGATGATCGTGGGCGAAGAAAAAGGATCGAAGTTGCTGAAGCGGAAAGTGCTAGGAAGGAAGGATGTGAGGAGTCTAAAGAAGGAAGCGGGGAGCCTCCTCGGGTCCGTGGACACCAACGCGGTGAGCCAAGCCACGTTGGAGGACGGCTCCACGGTCTACATTTACTTCAAAGAGGCGATCCTGGCAAGGAAAAAAGGCATCCTCTTCCCCACCCTCATCAACTCTGCGATTGATGACCTCCCCTCAGCCCTCGTTGACATGGGAGCAATACCCTACGTATGCAATGGGGCGCATGTCATGGCCCCGGGGATCATGGGTATCGAGGGCGGCTTCGAGAAGGAAGGGCTCCTCGTGATTAGGGACGTCAAGCATAGGAAGGCCCTGGGAATAGGCGCAGCTCTCTATTCTTCTGAAGAGATGAAGGGGCTCAAGAAAGGTAAGGCTATACTGAACCTTCATTACGTCGGGGACAAGATCTGGGCTTCGATTAGCTAAGTGAACAAGGGTCTCGGTTAATCAAGGAATATAATAGATCGCGAGGAACGCCGCGAATAACACGAAAATCAGGGCAAAAGCGATCATCGAGACGTAGAATATCTTCCAGTAGAACCCGTATTTCACGACCCCCTTCCTGTAATTTTCAATGTATTCATCGAGAATGTTCCAGAATTTATCAGATATCTTCTCATTCATCGCTTAGATAACCTGATTCGCTTGAGTTCTCTGTCATAACCCATCTTAACATTTACTCTAAAGAAGTGAATTGAAATCTTATGTAAACCGATCGTGAGGCCTGCTAGGAGGAAGATAAATGACTTCCCAGAAGAGTCTCGAGGACACCCATGACCTCCTCCACAACCGCGTCCATTGGCCTAGCAGCATCAATCTCATAGAGTGAAACCTCAGGCTCTAGTATCGAGAAAAAAGCCTTGTAGAACTTTTCGCAGTTGCCAAGGACGTCGACGCTCCCGGTCCTGAGCTCCTCCTTTAGCTCCTCCCGGGAGTCCTGCCGCCTCATCGACTCCTCCACGGGTATCCTGAAGAAGATGTAAGCGTCGGGCTTCACGAGGGTCCCCACAGCCTTGTTCACGATATAGCTGGGAAAATGCATGAAGAGGCTGGGGTTGCTGCTCGCCACGAAGTTGGCGAAGCCGAAGGCGAGACTGCTCGCATAGTTCCTGTCCATTATGACATGTTTACCCTCGTTCCTCAGCCTCTCGGCCTCGACACCCCGAGTATAATACTGGGTGAGGAACCACGTCTCTGTCCCGATGGAGGCCCTGTCCGCGACCTCGAAACCCCTCGAGGCCGCCATCTCGCTAACCTCTGGCATAAGGACGGTGTTCTCCAGCCTTTTAACCGCCTCCCGGGCGATGGTGGATTTCCCGCATCCTGGGAGCCCCTCGAAAACGACAATCAATCCGGCCAATGATGGGTCCTCCAACGAGATATGACTGATTTCTTATAGAACTGCTGCCTAGGACACAGGAATGCTCGGGATTCCCCCTATCCTGGCTCCCTCATAAAACTTATCTAATGACAGACGATTCATGTGAGGAATCGGTGAACACGATGGGTATGCTGGACGACATCAAGATCCTCGATTTCAGCCACGTCTACTTCGGCCCATACTCCACCCTCGTCCTCGCGGACATGGGGGCAGACGTCATCAAGATAGAGCCCCCCTGGGGAGAGGTCGCGAGGCTCTACCCGCCCCTCTTCGGGGGGATGAGCAGCGTCTTCCTCTACTTCAACAGGAACAAGAGGGGGATGACACTCAACCTCAAGGAGCCCAAGGCGAAGGAGATCGCCCTGGAACTCGCCGAGAAATGCGACGTCGTCGTGGAGAACTTCAGGAGGGGGACCATGGACAAACTCGGGCTAGGCTACGAGGACATCAAGAAGGTGAAGCCTGACATCATCTACGCCTCACTCAGCGGATTCGGCCTCGACGGCCCCTACAGCGACAGGACGAGCTTCGCCCCCATCGCCTCGGCCATGGCCGGGTGGTTCCGCCTCAACGGGGACCTCGAAGACCCTGAAGGACCCCCCGTAAGGTCGGCGGAGTGGCACGGAGACCTCGACCCCGCCCTATTCGGGACCATAGCGATCCTAGGAGCCATCCGCCACCACGACAGGACCGGGGAAGGCCAGATTGTAGACGTCTCCCAGCTGGACAGCATGATCGCCCAGACCGGGGTCTCCATCACCCGCTACACCATGAGCGGCGAGTTCCCCTGGCAGGCTCGAAAAAAGTACATGGGCCTCAGCACCTTCGGGATGTTCAAAGCCGTTGACGGTTACGTCTACATCGCCGCCGACCCCTACATGGTCCCCCGGCTCGTCAAGGGCATGGGAGTCGAGAAGCTTGAGAATACCGAGGAGCTCAAGGAGTGGTGCTCCACCCGGAATGTGATGGACATCGTCGACGCCCTCGCAGTCCAGTCCGTCCCCGTCGCCCCCGTCTACAGGATCGACCAGATGCTCGAAGACCCCCACGTCAAGGCGAGAGGGATCATAACCGAGGTGGAGCATCCCACCGCGGGGAAGGTGAGGAGCCCGGGCTTCCCGGTGAAGCTGAGCAAGAGCCCCGCCTCCATCCGGATGCCGGCGCCCCAGCTCGGGGAGCACAACGAGGAGGTCCTCACAGAGCTCCTAGGCTACACGAAGGAGCAAGTAGCCGAATTCAAGAAGGCCGGGGTCCTGGGCTGAGCCCCTAAACCATTATTATACCCTCAGCCTCAGTTTATCCGGGTCTCCATGGCTGACTTTTCAGAGCGGCGAGAGCAGATGGTTCAGAGATTCCTCAGGGCGGGGTACATCAAATCGGACTCGATGGCTGAGGCGGTGAGGCGGGTCCCCCGAGAAGAGTTCATGGATCCCGCCTACGTCGATTACGCCTACGTGGACCAGCCTTTCCCCATCCCCGGGGACGGAAAACAGACCATCTCCGCCCCCTACATGTACCCCATATTCTACGAACCCCTCAGCCTCGTCGAGGGAAATCGGGTACTCGAGATTGGGGCCGGCTCGGGATACGGGGCCGCCCTAGCCCGGGAGCTCGTGGGCTCGACCGGTTTGGTCGTCTCAATAGAGATAAACGAGACCACCTTCGGCTTCGCAAGGAAGAATCTGGACAGGAAGGGATACGATAACGTGCGGTTGGTTCATGGAGACGGCTCATTGGGATATCCCGATGAGGCTCCATATGACGCAATCTGCGTCACTGCAGCTTGCCCGGCGATCCCCCGACCCCTCATCGAGCAGCTGGGGGCCCCGGGCAAACTCATGGCCCCGGTGGGGAGATCCCACAGCATCTACGGGCAAGATCTGGTACTCTTGGAGAAAGACGCCGATGGAGAGATCGTGGAGAAGATTCTGATGAAGGTCTCATACGTTCCCTTGACAGGGGAATACGGCCACGGAGGAAGACCCAGAGGTTGAAACCAGTTAAAAGTACATGTGTACTCTCCTACGGTGAGACGTGATGAAGGCTGGCGTGATCTCGAGGCCCGACGACCGCGGAGCCCTGGACCTTGCGCGGGACATTGCTAAATATCTCGAGGAGAGGGGGGTCGACGTGCAGTTGGAGACCGAGACCGCGCTCGGGATGGATAACCCGGGGGGGAACATGGACCTCGGGGAGATGTCCCCCGACTTTATGGTCACCGTGGGAGGGGACGGCACAATCCTGAGGACGGCGATGCAGATGCAGGAGCCTGGCACCCCCATCCTCGGGGTGAACAAGGGCAGCCGGGGCTTCCTCACCGAGGTCGCCCCAAAGAACGTGAATGATGCGTTAGACCGGGTGCTCAAGAACGATTATTGGATTGAGAGATGCATCAAGCTCTCTTCGAGGCAACTAGAAACAGGAAAGGTCTTCCCTGACAGCCTCAACGAGGTGCTCCTGGCGTCATCTATGCCTTCGAAGGCGATTGACGTCCGCATCAAGGTCAACGGGGAGCCTCTGATTGATATCCAGTCCGATGGAGTCATGGTCTCCACGCCGGTGGGGTCCACCGCCTACAACCTCTCGGCGGGGGGATCCATCCTCCACCCGGAACTAAAAAATGTCATCCTCACGGCTATAAGCCCCTACAGTTACTTCAGGAGCATCGTCATCCCGGACAGGAGCATCGTCACAATGGAGCTTCTAAAGCCCAAAGCCGATGGGATGGTCATAATCGACGGGAGAGACTATACCGACACGAAACTCCCCACGACCATAGAGGTGCGGTTCAGCGAGCACAAGGCCAAGTTCATCAGGTTCAGGTCCTTCTACGAGAGGCTTGAGCGGCGCTTCGTCTTCAGGCAGGTCAAGTGAAGAGCTACATAACTCGATGGGATACCCTCAGAGGTTTGAGAGATTGTCCAATAGAGGCGGCGAAGCAAAAGTTTTGGTCCTCGACACATCGGCGTTCATCGCCGGATACGGGGCTCCTGGAAGCGGTGAGGCGCTATACACGGTGCCCGCTGTGAAGGGGGAGGTCAGGGAGGGCGGGCTCCAGAGGTTCCGCCTCGAGAACGCGGAGAGGACGGGAGTATTACGGGTCCTTGAACCCGGGGAAAAGTATAGAAAAGAGGTTCAACGGGTCCTCGCCGAGATGGGGGAGACCGGAGTCCTATCGGAGGCCGACACCCAGATCCTCTCGCTGGGGCTCCAGCTGAAAAACGAGGGGAAGAATACGGTCATCGTCTCCGATGACTACGCCGTCCAGAACATCGCTGACAGGCTGGGGCTCGGCATCAAGAGCCTCGTGACCCAGGGTATCAAGAGGAGGTACAGGTGGATCACCTACTGCCCGGGATGCAGACGGGGCTTCCAAGACCCCCCGGCAGATAGGGTCTGCCCAGTCTGCGGGACTAGGCTGAAGCGTAGACCTTCCACCGAGAGGAAGATCGAATAAACCCATCCGGGAGCCTCAGAAAAACATATGTACGGATCAAGACAGGATGGATCGGTGAACTGTTCTGACGGTCGATCTCATCATCATAGACGGTAAAGTCTACACGCCAGGCGGATTCTTCGAAGGGAACATCATCGTCGACGGTGGCAAGATCCAGTCCCTGACCCATGGAGCCTTGCAGCCCGATGCGTCTCGGGTCGTGGACGCCAAGGGCAGGCTCGTCCTCCCGGGGATGATCGACATGCACGTCCACTTCAGGGACCCCGGATTCACGGACAGGGAGGACTTTGAGTCGGGCACCCGCTCGGCAGCCGCGGGGGGCGTGACAACGGTCGCCGATATGCCCAACACGGTGCCCTCGGTGGTCTCGGCGGAGGCGATCCGTGGAAAGGTCGGCATCGTAGACGGGAAGGCTCTCGTAGACTACGCGTTCATAGGGGGAGCCGGGGAGCTAGACGCCGAGACGCTCCTGGCCATGGCTGATGAGGGCATCGTGGGGTACAAGACCTTCATGATAGCCCGGTTCAAAGAGCTAGCCGCCTCCGACGGCCAGATGCTCGACAACTTCAAGACCATCGCCGAGACCGGGCTCCCATGCCTCATCCACGCCGAGAACGAGGACATCGTGGCTCGGGGGATGGAGAAGGCGAAAGCCCTGGGACGTCTAGACCCGATTGCTCACGCGGAGTTCAGGCCCGCCGTCGCTGAGGACGAGGCCGCCACCCGGACCATCCTGCTGGCAAGGGAATCAGGGGTCCACCTCCATATCTGCCACATGTCCACGAAAGGGTCCGCCGAGGCTCTCGGCTGGGCTAAGAAGAACGGGCAGAACGTGACGGGGGAAACCTCAGCCAACTACCTCCTCCTAAACGCGGAGATCATGAAGGAGATCGGCCCCTACGCCAAGATCGACCCACCGCTCCGGGGTCCCGAGGACCAGGAGGCCCTATGGAGGGCCCTCAACTCGGGAGTGATTGACGCCATAGCCAGCGACCACGCACCCTACCCCAAAGAGGAGAAAGACAAGGGCTGGGAGAACATCTTCGACGCCCCCTCCGGAGGGACGGGGATCCAGACCCATCTCCCCCTCATGCTCGACTCCGTGGACAAAGGGAAGACCACCTTGAAAAGGCTCATCGAGACCTTCTCAGCCAATCCGGCCAGGATACTGGGGTTGTACCCACGCAAAGGAGCCATAATCCCTGGGGCCGATGCGGACATTGTCATCGTGGACCCAGATGCGGCGTTCCAGATCAAGGGTGAGGACCTCTACTCGAAGCAGAAGGTGACGGCGTTCGAGGGATACAGAGGGAAGGGCGTACCCGTTACAACCATCGTGCGGGGAGAGATCATCATGGAGGAGGGTACGGTCATCGGCAAGCCGGGTTACGGTGAATACCAGCGACGAAAGTCCTAGCCATCTTCCCATTTCCGAGACAGGGAAATCAATGCGCGCATGAAGTCAGAGCATAACTCTTTAATCTACTCATCTCTAGGACGAATGTGCGATAATATGAGCAAATTGATTGAAGCACTTCAAAAAAGATTGGCGGGTTCGCTGCAGTCAATGAAACTTTTTCTTTTTGGGATAGCATGCATCATTATCGCAAGTATAATTGAATACTACGAGAATACATCAACCTCAATCGTTCTGGCCACGGTTGGGATTTTGTTCATGATACGAGGCTACTCAGATTATTCGGCTCAGATAAAAAAAGAAGCAAATGAGGTAAAAACAAAGGATTCCCCCGAGTGAAGAATCTAGGGAAGGATACTGGGATGGGACATCATTCGTTCGACCTCGTCATAAGAAACGCCAAAATAATAGACGGTTCCGGCAATCCCTGGTACAAGGCGGACATAGGGGTTGCCGATGAAAGGATCGCTATTATAGGGCGAATCGAGGATGGTCGTCATGTAATTGACGCCGAGGGGCTCGCGGCTGCTCCGGGCTTCATCGACACCCATAGCCACTCGGACCTGATGCTCATCGCCGAACCCGAGGCGAAGCAGAAAACCATGCAGGGCATCACCACCGAAGTCGTGGGCCAGGACGGGCTCGGGGAAGCACCAATCAGCGACGAGACCCTCGGCGACTGGAGGAGATATCTCGCGGGCCTCAACGGCGACCCCGATATCGAGTGGAACTGGAGGAGCTTCGGGGAGTACCTCGACGCCCTTGATAAGGCTGAGACCTCGACCAACGTCGCCTCCCTCGTAGGGCATGGCAACCTCCGCCTCCTGGCCATGGGGATGGAGAACAGAGCCCCCACCCAGACTGAGCTCTCCACGATGAAAAGGCTCCTGTCGGAGTCGATGGAGGCGGGAGGGTTCGGCCTCAGCACAGGCCTCATCTACCCCCCGTGCGTCTACGCCGACTCGGGCGAATTAACCGAGCTCTGCTCTGTGGCGGCGAGACATGGCGGAATCTTCGTCGTGCACATGAGGAACGAGGGGGACGGTCTCTTCGATTCCATTGACGATGTCGCCAAGATCGGGCGAGACGCTGGAATCCCCGTCCACGTCAGCCACTTCAAGGTGAGTGGCTCCAAGAACTGGGGTAAAGCGGAGGAGGCCATCGCGACGATTAAGGCACACCGCAGAGATGGAGTCGAATTCACAGTAGACCAGTACCCCTACATAGCCGGGAGCACCTTCCTCAGCAGCCTCCTGCCCATCTCGGCCCACGAAGGGGGCACCGAATGGATGCTGGCGAGGCTCCGAGACCCATCAGAGAGAGCGCAGATAAGGGAGCTAATCGCCGAGAGCCGGGGCCTCGACTGGGGCTGGCACAATATTCTGGTCACATCGGTGAATACCGAAAAAAACAAGCCCCATGAAGGCCTCGATCTCAGGGAGATCGCGAAGAGGAGAGGCGAGGACCCGGTGGAGACCCTCTTCAACATAATCCTGGAGGAGGAGAACGCGGTCACCATGGTGAGCTTCAACATGTCCGAGGAGGACGTCCGCACCATAATGGAGAGCCCATTCCAGATGGTCTGCACCGACGGCATCGTCCTCGGGAAACCCCATCCCAGGGCTTACGGGAGCTTCCCCCGAATCCTCGGGAGATACGTCAAAGAGGGAGTCATCCGCCTCGAGGATGCAATAAGGAAGATGACATCTCTACCCGCCCAGACCTTCGGCATACGTGACAGGGGACTACTGAAACCGGGGATGCACGCTGACATCACGATCTTCGACCCCGACAAAGTCATCGACAAGGCCACATACCAGGACCCGATCCAGTTCCCCGAGGGGATCGAGTACGTCATAGTGAACGGAACGGTCACCGTCGAAAATGGCGTCCACACGGAAAAAAGAGCGGGAAAAGTGCTTAAACACAGCTAAACATCGTCCCTGAAAAAGACATTACACGCGCTTCACCATCGGTGTTGAAATAAGATTATAAGCGTCATCCCAGATTACTTCGGAGAGCGTAAATTTTATGCAGTACGCCATCGATGTAAGAAACCTCACAAAGACCTTTGGCGACATCGTAGCCATCGACGGCGCCAGCTTCACAGTTAAAGAGAGGGAGATATTTGGTCTCATCGGACCCAACGGAGCAGGGAAGACCACCGCCCTCAGGATCCTCAGCACCCTCCTCAAACCCTCCTCGGGAACAGCTACAATCTTCGGGAATGACGTCGTGAAAAAACCCGAGGCGATCAGGGAAAGCATAAGCTATCTCCCTGAGGAGGCCGGAGCTTACCAGAACCTCTCGGGATACGAGTACCTCAGCTTCATGGCAGGGTTCTACGCAGAGGACAAGGAATCCCAGGACGAGATGCTTAAAGAGGCTGAGCTCATCTCAGGCCTCGGCGAACGCCTCGACGACCGGATCAAGGGCTACAGCAAAGGTATGAAGCGCAGGCTCCTCCTGGCCCGGGCCGTGATGATGAAACCGAAGCTGCTGATCCTCGATGAGCCTACCTCGGGTCTTGATGTCGTCCACGCCTTCCACGTGCGTCAGGTGATCAAGGAATACGCGGATAAGAAGGGGGTCACAGTCCTTCTCTCCAGTCACAACATGCTCGAGGTCGAGTACCTCTGCCACAGGGTCTCCCTCATCAACGAGGGGAAGATAATCGCAGAAGGGAGCCCCGACGAGCTCACACAGAAGTTTTCAGCGGAGAACCTGGAGCAGGTCTTCATGGAGGTGGCGAAGCTTGGGTAACCTATGGAGCCTCGTCCTGAAGGAGATCAAGGAGCTCGTCAGGGATCCCAAGATCCTCATCGGCGTCATATTGATGCCCATCATCATATTCCCCGTGATGGGCTCCGCCATAAACATCTCCACCTCATCAGTCCAGAGAGCCATGATCACCGCGTCCTTCGCAATCTATAACGAGGACGAAGGAGCCCCCACGGATGCCCTCCTCGAACATCTCTACAGGAACAACACCGTGATCACCATCGAGGCGAACGGAATCCAAGACGCCCTTTCCAAATATCAGGAGACGAACGCGTCCACTCTCCTCTGGATAATGGAAGGCTACTCGGAGAACGTCTCCCAGGGGTTGAAGGGGGAGCTGAAGGTCTACGCGAATCTGAAGAGCCTCTCCATCGCTGAGGCCGGTTCGACGGATGCGATCGGGGGCCTCCTCAACTATTACGCCTATTTCCTCTCGATCGCAAACATCAACAGCCTCCTTGAGCAGGCGGGGGCAATAGGGGAGGCAAGCGTGGTCAGGAGCCCCCTCAGCGTCGACTACCAGTCCATAATAAAAGGCAATGTCATCGACGTGGCTCCCTCCCAGATCGTCTCGGTCATCATGTCCCAGAGCGTGATGCTCCCCATCATGGTGATGGTGATGCTCATGTTCGCGATCCAGATGGCCGCCACGAGCATCGCCATCGAGAAAGAGCAGAAGACCCTGGAGACACTCATGACCCTCCCCGTAAGCCGCCTCACCATCCTGAGCGGAAAGCTCGCAGGCAGCATCGTCGTCGCCGTCGCAGGGGCCATAGCATACATGATCGGCTTCGGCTACTACATGACCTCCGCATTCAGCTTCGCCCCCGAGCTCACCACGATGTCCACCCAGGACCTCTCCATCGGCCTCGAGCCCCTCGGCACGCTGCTCCTCGGGGTAAACATCTTCGTGACCCTCGTCTCTGGCCTCGCCCTCGCGATCAGCCTCGCGACCTTCACCGACAACGTGAGGAGCGCTCAGAGCCTCACCGGCTTCCTCACGATCCCTATCATGCTCCCCGCGATCATCCTCATGTTCAGCGACCTCTCGATGCTCCCCAAGACAGTCCAGATGGTCCTCCTCGTGATCCCCTACACCCACAGCATCATCGCCTCCAAGGCAGCCTTCCTGGGTAACTACGTCCTCGTCCTCAGAAGCATAGGGTACATCACGCTGTTCACCCTCGTGGTGCTCTACATCGCCGCCAAGATCTTCTCCACCGAGCGGATCATCACCGCACGGTTCACCACATTCGACATGAAGAAACTCCTGGGCAGAAGATCTAACCGGGAGCGGTGACCCTTCTCGAATCATAGGATTAACATATGTGGAGGGGGCGGGGGGCCACCATAATCGTTAAATCGTGTCACGAAAGATTTCACGGATACCCTCCGGAGGATGAAGGATAAACGTGAACACGCTGAAGGGAATCATCTTCGACCTCGACGGCACCCTGATTCACACCACAATAAACTTCACCGTGATGAAGGAGCGAATGATCAGCTTCCTCGAAGAGAATGGAATCCCCGAGGGATGCCTCACCCCGAAGCAGACGACCGTCGTGATCATCGCAACCTGCGAGGACATCCTGCGCGAAGAAGGGAGAGCACAAGTGGAGATCGAGGAGGTGCATCGGAAACTCGAGGAGATCATGAACAGGGGGGAGCTCGAGGCCATCAAGGACATCTCCGAGGTGGATGGAGTACTGGATGCTCTCCAAGAACTCAGAGAAGCGGGCTACAAACTCGCGGTCCTCACAAGGAGCCACCACGCCTACGCGGTCGAGGCCCTCAGAAAAATCGGTGCCTTCGACCTATTCGATGTCATCCTCGGACGGGGCGAGACACCCAAACCCAAACCTTACCGTGAAGCGCTGGAGCACACGGCAACGCTACTGGGTCTTGATCCAGTTGAGACCATATTCGTGGGCGACAACCACATAGACGCCACTAGTGCCGTGAACGCTGTGGTTCCATTTATCGGTGTCAAGACCGGGCGTCGGGGAGACCTTTCATGGGACGGGCGTTTCCCTGAGGTTCTCTTGGAAAGTGTGACCGACCTGCCCGCTTACCTAGGTGGTCTAATGTAGCTATTCTCGGAAGCATGTTTCATAGAGGGATAGGTTTTTATCGATACCCCGGGGATTATATTCAAAATCAGGTTCATTTGTAGTATTCACTGGAAAGTAGGATGTGTTGGGATGTCAGATAAAAAAGAGGTGTATATGCAGAAGCTGAACCAGGCTATAACCGTGTTGAACCGTGTCGCGGAGGATAACACGACACCGAGGAATATCCGGAGAACGGCGAAGCAGGCGAACGACCTGCTCCTCGACGAGAGCCTGAGCCCCGCCGCGAGGGCGGCCAACGCAATCGATCTCCTGGATCAGATCTCTCAGGATCCGAATATGCCCATGTATACCCGGACTCGGATCTGGAACGCGATCAGTGTCCTTGAGGGCATCCGGGACTAGGGTTCCTGGGGCTCTACCCTTTTTTCTTTATAGGGAATTATACGCCTCGAACGGTTGATTAGCCGATAATTAGGGGCGGTTATGGTTTTTCGTGGTTGGTTTATTTATTTCTGATGATTAGGGGCGGTCTTATCGGGCCGTGAGTTGCCGGGGAGACGTGTTTTTATATAGGAGGGTCCCGAGTCTATGTTTGGCATTGTCCAATCGAACCGTTTCCATCCCCTGGCTCCTGCAGTATTACTGGGATGAGGTTCTGACCCTCGTGGTATGTGTGAGCCTCGACCTGGTTGAGTATCTATTCCCACCCCTCTTGATGCCTGTGGCGGGGGACGCCATTGATCTGGTGGGGATCACTTTCTCAGTGTTCTTCTTCAAGTGGATCGGAGCCATCACTTTCCTGGAGCTCATCCCGGGGCTTGACGCCCTCCCCATCTTCACGTTTGCCTGGTTGATATGGTACCTCGTGAAGAGGAAGAGGGAGGGACGGAAGCGGGAGGCGGAGCTCGACGGCTGGAGATAGTGTAGCCGATTAAATCGATGCAGTTTATTTG
Source organism: Candidatus Bathyarchaeota archaeon (assembly GCA_026014875.1). Classification (GTDB taxonomy): domain Archaea; phylum Thermoproteota; class Bathyarchaeia; order TCS64; family TCS64. The sequence goes on from JAOZHO010000028.1 coordinate 38,799, forward strand.
ATATTGTGACTCCTCCCATCTAGGGATATGCGTATAGTCGGGGAAGAGGATGAGGAAACATTGAGGCTCGTGGATACCCACGCCCACCTCAGCGATCTGGATGACCGGGAGGGAGTCATCAGGAGGGCGAGGGAGGCCGGGATCGAGGCCATAGTCGCCGTGGGGAGTAACCTGGAGACATCGAGGGCGACCCTCGGGTGGGCCGACGATTACGGGGGGTATGTGCACCCGGCCATTGGCATTCATCCGACGGAGTGGATGGGGGACGACGTCGATGAGACACTGAGATTTATCGACGAGCATGTCGACCGCTGCGTGGCCGTGGGGGAGATCGGTCTCGATTACTGGAACCGGGAGGCGAGGAAGAGTGAGGATGTGAGGGAGCGTCAGCGGGAGATCTACGTCCGGCAGCTGGGGATTGCGGTGGAGCACGGGAAGCCGGCCTCGGTGCACGGGAGGGGGGCATGGGAGGACGCATTGGGGCTGGCGAGGGAGCATGGGCCCGACAGGATCATCTTTCACTGGTTCAGCGGGCCCCTGGATGTCCTGAGGGGGGTCCTGGATTCGGGTTACCTGATCTCGGCTACTCCCGCAGCGGAGTTCAGCAGGGATCACAGGGCGGCTCTCGCTGAGGCGCCTCTTGGGAGTATCGTGATCGAGACGGATTCTCCCGTCAGCTATCATGGTAAGCGGGCTGAGCCCGCGGATATATTGCTCACTCTGAGATCTTTGGCGGATCTTAAGGGGTTATCCGAGGAGGATGTGGCCGAGGTCACTACTCTGAATGCGGAGAGGTTTTTCGGACTTTGAGCGGGATTTAGAGTTAATATATGTGAAAAAAGGGAAAAAGGGGAGTTTTTTAGATGTTTAGGAGTGAGCTGGCGCCTTGGAAATAGTCCAGGACGTTCATTCCTTTGTCGGTTAGGTGGTATCGTTTCTTGGCGCGTCTGGCGCCTTGCTCCTCTGTGATGTAGATTAGTTCCTGTCTGACGAGGTCGGCGAATACTTTCTGGGTGGAGTTCCAGGACATGTTGGCTGCGTACATTATCCGTGTAGGCTTATCCATGCCCCCTTGGATCGCTTTGAGCACTGTGAGCATTATGTCTAGCTTGGAGCGCCTTTCGCTGATGGAGACGTCGATGGGATTGGGGAATATCTCGGATGTCATGCGTCTCGCCTACTGGTCCGTGGCCGACTCGACGTTGCACTCGTTGATGTACTGGGCGTTGTTGGTGGTGACACTTATGCTGACGGTGGTCCCTATGTCATCCTGCTGTATGTTGTCAGGGCCTTTCACATAGACCAAGAGCTCCCCGCCCGAGATGAGGGGGATATCGGCGTCGGCCTGGGTGTAGTTCCTGCCGTCGATGATGACGCTGGAGCCCGTCAGGGAGGCGTAGCTCGTTATGTTCAGGCTGCCCTCGATGACCGTGCCCGAGGGCACCCTGTAGTAGTAGATGTCTGGCCATTCGGAGTCTACTCCTCTCACCGAGAATTTGTCGATGAGGAGGTCCCTCCCCCCCAGGTTCTGGAGCTTGAATGCCCCGACGGCGCCTGAGCTGTTGACCCAGACATGGTCGTCTGTGAGCCTCACCTCCTCCATCTCGGTCCTGGTCATCGTGACGTTGGTGGCATAGTAGGCCACCACGGTGGTGAGCAGGACCGCCACCACGAGGAGTATGAGCGTGGAGACCACCTCGCCTAGGCCTCTGCTATTTTTCTTTATGACTTTCTTCAATTCTACATTCCTCGACCTTTTTGATTGAACGATGTTTGTCTCCATATGTTTAATAGGGATTTTGAATCCTTATGTGGTGTCTGTTTTATTCGTGTAGAATATTCAGTCAAATGATTATTTCATTATCCGTGTATCATATCTGGGTTCGAGATTAGTTTGTGGTTTGAATCTCTGGGAGACGTGGCGGGGATATGGATCAGTGTTCTATGGTCTTGTCATTGGTTGGTTATGGGTGAGAGGGTCGTTTCGGGGTTGTCCGTGCGTTGTTGGGGTCTGCTGCGGGGGGTTTTGTCATCTTATGTAGAAATCGATCTCTGTCGGGTCCATGCTGGCGTGGTCGATTAGTGTTTTCATGTCTTCGATGAGGCGGGGTTGGAGTCTGGCGACGTCGGTGATGCTGATGATGCCGACTAGTTTCATGCGTTCCTCTTCTCTGCACATGACGGGGAGTTTCTTGATTCGTTCCCTGAACATGATCTTGACGGCCTCCTCGAGGGGGGTCTCGGGCTTGACGATGATGATGGGCTCGGACATGATCTCGCCGATGGTGACTTTTGCGGGGTCTTGGCCGCTGGAGACGACTCTGATGATGATGTCTCGTTCGGTTAGTATGCCGACGATGTCGTCTTCGGAGGAGACGATGAGGCTGCTGATTCCAAATTTGCTCATGAGGCGGGCTGCGTTGGTGGCGTTCTGGGTGGCGTCGATGGTGAGTACTTGTCTTACCATGACGTCCTGTACGCTTAGGGACATCTGTGACTCCGGGGGGTGTTGGGGGTTTGGTCTAAAAGTGATTGTGGATTGGGGAGATGGTTCGGTGTCATTGGTTGGGGCTTCAGGGTGGGGGGGTTTCGGGGGGCGATAAAGATTTACTTGGGTGGGGTGCATTTCGTGTGGGCCGGGGTAGCCAAGCGGTTTACGGCGCCAGTCTTGAAAACTGGTGCTCTTCGGAGCGCATGGGTTCGAATCCCATTCCCGGCGCTTTTCTCTTGGTTTGTGAACGTGTGGCTTAGGATAAGGGTTTTCGGGGGGGGTTTTCGTGGTTTAATTGGGGTGGGGGTGTTTTTTGGGGTTGTTTTGCGGGTTTTCTGGTTGTTTGGCGGTGTTTTCTGGTTTCTTTCGGGGTTGTTTTGCAACTGAATGGTAACTGAACAGCTACTGAATTGTTTGCGCGAGCTTGCTGTCTCCAGGGGGGTCATATCGTGAGGGCTCGGATTACTTCCGATGTGAAGGCTTCTCTGTCTCTCCACGAGGTGGTGATGGGGGTGGCGTTGACGATCAGGGTTTGTCCTCCTCTCCGGGTGGATTCTTGGGGGTTCTCCCAGCTGTTGATGGTGGTTAAGTGGAGGGTGGGGACTGTCTCTTTGAGGAGCTCTTCGGTCCTTACGGCGGAGCCGATGCTCCACTCGCATATGGGGTCGTAGAAGATCAGTGCTCTGCCCCGGTCCTCCGGTAGGGGGTCGTAGATTGGGGGCTTCCTCGGGGTGTATCCGCTGTGGAGCTCCAGGTACATCTCGCCTTCTCCCTGCCGGAAGCCTTTCGAGGCGTAGAAGTTCGCGAGGGAGGTGCCTTCCCCTGTCTCGAAGGCCTGGGTGACGGCGAATCGGGTGGGTTTGCCGCCGAGGCTTGGGGGTCCGTCCCTGCACTCTTTGAGGACGGTTTCGAGGAGCTTTGAGCTTATGCCCTTTTTCTGGTTTTCTTGGAAGGGGTTGTATGTGCAGCGGATCGCCATGACCATGTCCCTGGGTTCGGCTACCGTGGGGTCGGCCGCCTCGGGGTAGTAGAGTATCTGGGCCACGGGTCTCCCGTCGAGGTAGGCGATCTTGGTGCAGGGTCCGTGTTCCTCGAGCATCCGGGTAAGCCACCTGCGTTTGAGTTCTATCCCTCTCTTCTGCAGGGGGTCTTCGAGTCGGTCGTGGGAGCATACCCTGAAGACGTCGTCTATATTCGATGCATCGATATCCTTGACAGTTATTTCCATAGCTCTCGACACCAATGGGTGTTTCATAGTCATTATTGTTATGCCTGAAGTTCGCGCGCGGGATAAATTTGTTTCACTTGTATGAATGTTGAAAACACGAAAAATTACTAGATAGGGTGAATAAACAAACCATGCGCTAGATGACGTAGCGATATGATACATGGGTTCCCGCAGTTTCGCTATAACCTGACTTTCTTAAAATGTCCCCAGGCTTGGCTCCAAGGATGATAGATACAGGATCTGAGCCCTTGATCCAAGGAAACTGGTACGCTTCAGCGTGATAGAACTTGATAATTCGTTCTCGTTCCTCCTCAGATAAAATCTCAGTGGGAGAGACCAGTTTATGCTTGAAGATGTCGAATGTGGGTAGAGTGTGCGGTACTAGTTCAACCCCCAATTTAGGTGCGTTGAACCTAGCCGACCAGGTATATTTCACATTTGTTATGATTACGCCTTTGTCAGCCCCTGTTTCTTCAACGAGATCTCTGAGTTCCCGTACATAGGCAATCCCAATGCCTCTCTGGCCGACAATGCCGAGAAATATTTGGTTCGAATCGCCTCGAGAAAGGAAGTAGGTCGTCTTATCCTCTTCCTTCTCTTTTTTCTTCACCTTCAGTTTTCTGTACTTTATTAAAAGCGACGCTCGTTTCTCCACATTCGACATCGGTTCTCTCATTTAGTATCATCTCTTCGTGTGCTGGTGATGGGCTTCAGCATTTATGGCTCAAGGATGCCTCGTGCCCTTTCAGAGATCATATACTGAATATTTTTTCCCCACCCTTTTCGGATGAGCACACCATATCTCAGGAGTCTATGACGTTCTGAGAGGTTGAAAATTTTCGATGCAGAAGTGCCCTTTATGATCCTTCTCAGTTCTTTTTCGTGGTAGTTGACTTGATTCGTATAGCTTTGATTCTCGAAGTCGCTGGAGCTTCCTGGATTCAACCCGTCAACGACCTTGTGTAAGATATAACACATATTGATATAATAGGCGCGTTCTAGAGTAAAATCTGAGGGCGTTTCGCATGCACGCGTCCTCAAGATCTCTCGAGCTGAACACATCGGGGACAAGACATGATGTGAGAAGGCTTTTCTTTGAACACCATGATCGTCTCCTTTCCTCTTCTAGGATAATCGGGACATTTATTCTGCCAGTGATAGTATTCCTCTTCGTCGGGTTTTCTCTTCTGCACCCTTTTCAGGTATTCTGCCATGATGATTGTGATCGTTTAGCGAGTATATATATTCAAAGAAAGCGTGTGAGGATGATTTTGTTTATCACTGTCTATTGATATTATTGAACCAGATTAAACTCGGGGTTATGTATATCGAGGAGGCGCGCACGCCCATATGGCTCGTTGGACAATTATTTATCCCTCTTTCTCACTATCTTCACATTGGTACTCAGAGCCTGACCTGGGAGGCCCTTCATGAATTTTACTCTGAGAGTCCCTGTTTTCCCATGGGGCTTCAATATGGTCCCAAATAATCTAGGCTCATCCTGAGGCCAGCCAACTTTCCACCCTATGAGATTGGCTACTTTAGATTCTATGTCTAAGACCTTGATTAGACACTTCTGGGTCCTCTGGGACTTTGGGCCTCTTCGATAGCTCTGTACTACACAGATATACTCCTCGTCCATGTGCTCACCCTAACTTTTCTCATTACTTCAGCATGAAATTTTTCGCGCGTACTCTAGTGAGCCCGTTCTTGTTTTGCTCTATTAATAATATAGGCATTAGTGCATACCTTAGAGCAGAAATATCTGCTGTGGCCTTTCGTTCCTGTCCCCATGTCGGTACCGCATTCGAGACAGTCCGGCCTACTTTGATAGTTGGTCAAAAATTAATCACATAAACCAATGCCCGGGGGCGTATTTAAGGGAGTGTCTGTGGCTTTATTCTTATAATGTCCGCGCATGTGGTTGAGGAGTTATATGAATGAAACTAATTCAACGTCCATTGTTATTGAAATATCGCACGTGGTTTCACTTCAGTGGTGCTCGCGCACGTGAGATGAAAAGAACAGGTGGATTTGTTGTTTAAAATAAATGTAGACGGAAATGATATATCGATAAAGTTGATTCAACACCACTTTATCGAGGCTACATATGAGGAATTAATTTTATTCCACGATACTAACTTAGAAACGGAGTTATACCAATTACCCGATGAGTTAACAAAAGTGGGAGCATTGGAGAACTTATACAGACTAGCACGAGGCACTAACCAAGTTGAGCAGATACCCGTTAACCCTGAATGGTTCACCAATACGGGACAAAAAATAAGCGGTTCTCATTATGTAACACAAATTATAGTATGTCAAAAAAGAGAGATTTACTACGATTCCGATTCGTTTGAATATGTCCCATTTGATGTGCAACTGATAAGAAGCACTCAAGAACAGTTGTATGAAAAAGAAGTAGCATATAAAAACGCACGCACGCAGCCGTGGTTAAAGAAACACGGGTATAGACTCAAGACAATGAGGAGCAGCGCGCGCGAGATGCTATATAACTTCACTTCCTATCTCCGCAGCAAATTCGCGCGCCCAGAATAACTCTTTTAATCATGCCCTTCGCAGGGCATCGGGGATGTTCGCTTGCCGCAGATGGTGACCTGTGCTGAGTGCAACCCCATGCTGTACGAGGATAATATCTTAAAGTCGCCTCAGGACATCATCAAGAAATTCGACGGTCGGTGTCCTGAGTGCAACAGGAAGTTGAGCTTCGAGGCTAAAGCCGTCAGTATAGGCCCCTATGATGAGAAAAGCGAGAAGTGAACTCACGCATCTACATTATTGAATTAGGATCAATTGTATACGTTGGATCGTGATAACGAGATATTTTATGAAACTCACCGTTTTTCTCCAACTCTATAAAAACCGCATAAACTAATTCAAGGCGATTGATTTCATCCTCCTTTATCCTGATTGACCTCAAAATATCCTCTTCATTATCTTCGTTCAACGCCCTCTCCTTTAAAAACAGCAACGTCTCAAGCGACCCCTTCTTCAACTTTAATAGAACTAGGCACCCCTCAATGACTCCACGCCACCCATTGCCTGACTCCTCGTCCATCACAGATGCGAATTAAATTTCACACAGAAATAAAGCTTCCCCCATCAAACTAGACATACAACACAGGTAATCGTCCAAACAAGCGCGCAATGAGTTGCAGGAAGCACGTCAATTTGCATGCGTCGTATGCGCGCGCAAAAAAAACTTTTTCTGAATAATCACGGAGATAAAACGATATGAAACGCGAGTGAAACGGTTTTTGATTCGATTGAGAAAATCAATATCCCCTAAAAAGGCTTATTTCGTTAAATAATCCGTTACCTTGTGGTAAATTGTGGATCGATTTTCAACTTTTTTATTCCCGCGCGTGTATTTCGCGAGTCGTAGCAGACTATATGTCTGAATTACAGGAATCCTTTCAGTCCCACATTGGCGCAGCCAGAATTAGTCTGGAACGCCTATTACCGGCAATGAGAATCAGAACGGGAAATATTTGGTCGCATTAATTGTCGTTTTCTTCATTGTGTTTGCGTCACAGCTCCCGAGAATCGGGGAGACAAGATCCGAATCTTGAGATTCGCCTAGACGGCTAGCCTCAATAAATGGGTCAGACCCCCCGATTGCGCGATGGGGACACCGCCTGCGCGCGATGAAGAAATCTAATCTGCAGGAAGCATGCGTGCTCCGCATTTTGGACATTTTGAATCCAAGCAGGGCACGCCCTTCACATGGGGGACTCTAGCCCCACATTTTTGACAGACACATTCCCTTGGGCCTCCCGAAAATTGCCTTTTTCCTCCCCGGCCCCTGCCTCTCCCTCGACCACTCAATTTTCTCACTTTAGAAAAGTTACGAGGGCTTTTTAAACAATACGTGCGTGCGCAACTTTAATCTAGATAAGATTCAAGATCAGACGGTTATATGTCAAGTTCAGTGAAGGGTTACGCCGGCGAGTACCTGCGCGTCGACATGAGCAACGGCTCGCTGACCGACGTCGCCTTCGACGAGGAGACCCTCAGGACATTCTTAGGGGGCACGGGGATCGGCGCCAAGGTCCTCTACGAGGAGGTGCCTCCCGAGACCGGCGTGCCCCTCCCGGAGACAGTGGAGAGCCTCGGCCTGGGTCACCTGGTCGATGATCTGAAGGATATCTGACGGGGCAGAGCCCCCCCTTTCTTGATTAGAGGCTGGATAAGGAAGAAGCAGGGGTTGCCGTGTTCGGGCTTGGCGTAGATTCATATAGTGATCCATCCGTTCTCTTCCCCGTAAATCCCGGAGGGAGAATCGCAGGTGGACGTTTGGGGGTGGATGGCGGACATCGTTACACAGCACGGCTACCTCGGGGCATTCTTCATCTCCATCTTCGGTAACTTCACCATCTTCTTCCCGGTCCCCTTCACCATCACCATCTACGCCTTCGGGGCCACCCTCAACCCCCTCCTGCTGGGCATCGTCTGCGGCCTCGGCTCCACCATAGGTGAGGCCTCCGCCTACCTAGTCGGCATGGGGGGACGCAAGGTCATCGAGGGACGCTTCGAGGAGCGCCTCGAGAGCGCCAAGCGCCTCATCCAGCGGTACGGGGCAGCCATCATCTTCCTCTTCGCCCTCCTGCCCCTCCCAGACGACGTCATCCTAATACCCCTCGGGGTCCTCAGATACGACCTCAAAAAAACCCTCGTGGCCGCCTTCCTAGGGAAGGTCGCGATGTGCACCATAGTCGCCTACGCAGGCCGGTTCAGCTACACATTCGTGAAGGACATCTTCGAGTCCGGGGGTATCGTCGGAGGCATTGCCTCGGTAGCCCTATTGGTGATCATCCTCTTCGCGATGATGAAGATCGACTGGACAAGGTTCATCGATGACAGCGACCTCAAATCGATCAAGGGTTAGACGTTGTTGGTTATCAGCAGGTCGTAGCCGCTGTCCCTGCTGGAGACCTTGCTGCTGATGCTCCGCCTCGTTTTCAGGGACTCGATCTGGAACCCGAGATCACTGTAGAGCTCCATCACCTTCTCCGTGTAGGAGTTGCTCAGCACGAAGATCACCCCCCGCCGGTCCAGCTCCAAGCAGAGGTCTCTCAGCCTCTCCTGATCTCCTACCTTGAAGCCGTTCATCGAGTAGTCCGTGAAATTAGCGGTTTCGCTCGCCGGGTGATAGGGCGGGTCCATGTAGCAGAGGCTTCCCTCCTCGGCCGCGTCCAGGACGTAGTCGTAGCTCCCGCAGCGGATCTCGATTTCTCCTAGGAGCTTGCTCGCCCTCATGATGCTCCGGGGCTTCACGATGGTGGGGTCCACGTGCCTCCCGAAGGGGACGTTGAACTCGCCTTTGGAATTGACCCTGTAGAGCCCGTTGTAGGCGGTCTTGTTGAGGTAGAGGAGTATGGCCGCGTACTCGACCTTCGATAGTCCCGGGGAGTTGTACCTGGTCCTGAGCTCGTAGTACTCCGCCTCCTCGTACCGGTACTTCGAGGCCTCCTCGATGAGCGCCTCCGGGTCGTCCCTCACCACCCTGTAGAAGTTCATGAGCTTGGGGTTGATGTCGTTGATGCTCCCGGAGCCGGGCTCGACGTGGAAGAATACAGCGCCACCACCGATGAAGGGCTCATGATACCCCCTCTCCCGGATATCCCCAGGAAAGAGGGCTACTATCCTCTTCACCTGGCTCCTCTTGCCGCCTGCCCACTTCAGGAGGGGTCTCAACTCAGGTATAGAGAGAGGGATTCTATAAAAAGTCTAGAGGGCCGTGAAGCCCTCCACCGTCTCCGCGTCCAGCCTCTTGATCAGCTCGATGGTGAGCCTGATCGCGTTCTCGGTGTCCTTGAGGCTCAGGAACCCCACGTGGCTGTGGATGTGCCTCGTGGGGACGCTGAGCACCACGCTGGGGCATCCCCCCCGGTTCAGGTGAATCCTCCCCGCATCCGTCCCACCCGAGAGCTGGCTCAACTGGAGGGGAATCTGGGCCTGCTTCGCGGTCTGGATCACAAACTCCTTGAAGGGCTGGTTGGGGATCATGGACCTGTCCCAGGTCAGCAGCCCGGGGCCCTCCCCCATCTTGGTGATGGCCTCGTGGGGCTTGATCCCCGGGACGTCCCCGGCGATGTCCACCTCCAACGCGATCCCCGCATCCGGATCCACCAGATGGGTCGTGGTCTGAGCCCCCCTGAGCCCCACCTCCTCCTGGACGGTGCAGGCACCGTAGACGGTGTTGGGGTGCTCGATGCCCTGCTCCTTGATCCGCCTGATGGCCTCCATCAGGATGAAGGCCCCGATCCTGTCGTCGAATGCCTTCCCCATCGCGACCCTGCCGTCCCTCACGATCTTGAAAGGGCTCCAGGGCACCGCGGGGTCCCCGATCTTGATCCCCGCCTCCTCCACCTCCTCCTTGCTCCTGGCCCCGATGTCTATGAACATCTGGTGCCTCTCCACCACCTTCTTCCTCTCCTCCGCAGGGAGGACGTGAGGCGGCTTCGAAGCGATCACCCCGTCCACGTCCCCCTTGCTGCCCCGGATCACCACCCTCTGCCCCAGGAGCACCTGGCTCCACCAGCCCCCCAGCGCGTTGAATGTGAGGAACCCCTCCTTGGAGAGGGAGGAGACGATGAAACCCACCTCGTCCGTGTGCCCCGCGATGAGCAGCCTCGGCCTCTCGGACTCCCCCTTCGCCAAGAAGGTGACCGTCCCCAGCCTGTCCACCATGACCTCGTCGGCGTAGGGCTCCATGTAAGCCTTGCAGATAGCGTTGACCTCCCGCTCGAACCCCGAGGGCCCGAAGGCCTCCATGAGCTCCTTCATGAGCCCCAGTGACTTGTCGTCCAGCATAATCGATCACCGATAGCTTGGCCCAGCACGAATTAATGATTATCGATTCCCCTGGGGCTACTCGAGGATCTTCCGGGCCGAGGTGATGTACCCCGAGTGTCCCAGCATCCGAGTCTGGGGGCGGGTCTTGTTCTCGGCCACGGTGATGTTCCTCAGCATGAGCTCGATGGTCCCCACCTCCACGAAAGGCAGCTCGTCGAGGGCGTACGTCGTCTTCATCACCTGCTCGATTGTGGGGCTGAAGGAGACCAAGACCCCTCCTCCGGCCAGCGCCTCGTAGGCGTGGGGCACCACGAGCCAGGGGACCGCCAAGTCCAAGACCACGGCATCCACATCAACCGCATCGATACCCTGGGTCACGTCCCCCTCCCGAAGCTCCACATAATCCTCGAGCCCGGCTCTCTCTATGTTGCCGGCCGCGACTCTCTGGAACTTGGGGTTGATCTCATAGGAGTAGACCATGCCGTCGGGCCTCACGGCGTCCGCGAGGGACATTGTGAGGGCCCCGCTCCCGGTCCCCGCCTCCACCACCCGGCTCCCCGAGCCCACCCCCAGCTGGATCAGGATGTACCCGATGTCCTTGGGGTAGAGCACCTGGGTCCGTCGATCCGTCTTGAGGATACGGTCCCGAATCAGGGGCCGCAGGGCGGTGAACCGGACCCCGAGGCTGCTCATCAGGGGTGAGCCGTAGGGCCGGCCTATGAGCTCCCCGAGCTCGACGAAGCCCTTGTGGGTGTGGAACTGCTCCCCCTCCTCGACACGGACCAAATAGGTCCTCTTCCCGTCGAGATAGAGCAGAACGTCGTCGCCCTCACCTATAACAGTCATCCCATGCCTAGGGGGGGCTCTTGGAATAAAGTCTTCCCCTGGTAGTTGTTCACAAAAAAAAAGAGGAGAGCGTCACCCGATATTGGGGTACTTGGCGGTTATACCAATTGTGAGCGCGTCTCCAAAGGAGAAACTATAATTTAGTGTATTTAAGGCATATGTCGGTAATCGATATAATAGATCAACTTTCGTGCGTTTATAATGCTAGAACTACAATTGCTTTGCCGCATCAATTTCAAGCCTGAAGGCAAATGACGGGATCAAACGAAGAAAAGGAGAAACGGGAAGATTCTTTCTTCTGCCTCTTGAGCTCCCCGACCTTCCTCTCGAACTCGGCGATCCTCTCGTTGATCTCGACGGTGAACGCGGCGAAGTCATGCCCCTCGGCCTCACGACCTCCGAGCCCCATTACGAAGCTTGAATATCAGATACGCCTAGAATAGAATCTACTCCATCCGGGGGTTGGCTCGGGGATGTAATAAGGCGTTCAGACTGGCCTAGATCTCCTTGAAGCTCAGGGTCCCGTTGGCGATGGTGAGCTCGTAGAGCTGGTTGGGGTAAGGCTTGAGGTTGAAGCTCTCGAGCTCCTCCCCCGTGAGTATGAGGGTGAGCTTCCTGACCTGGTACTCCTTGGCGTCCCCGCCCGGGAAGGCCTTCTGGACCCCCTTGCTGATCTGGACCACCATCTGGCTGATCTCAGCGGGGAGCTCCGTAGGAGTCATTGTCACCAACGGGGGGCGAGGCCTCACCTCGACGAATTCGATCTGAAAGCCGTCCCTCCCCTCGATGTCCTTCGTCGCCTTGACGGATTGAACCTTGATCTTGATCCTTGAACTCAGCATTGGGGCACCACTGATCACGGTAAGCCGCTCAATCAAATACGTTGTGGTACGATAACCAATCTGACGGATTCATATTCAGAACCGGGGGCCCCCCGAAGGGAACTACGCTTTTTTGAGGTGATCCCCTATCAGTCTCGAGACGGAGACTAGGCTCGTCGGCGTTTGAACCGTGTCAGTGGCGACCAACATGTCGGCCCCGGCGTCGAGGATTTTCTCCCGTGCGCCCCCCATGAAGAGGCCGTGGGTGCAGGCAGCCGCGACTTGGCTGGCCCCCTGTTTCTTCAGTCCCTTCACTGCCCTGGCGGTTGTCCCTCCGCTGCTGACGATGTCGTCGAAGACCACGACACGCCTAGCCCAGACTGCGATATCCTTCACCACCATCTCGATCTCGCCGGTGTGCAGGTCCCTCTCCTTCGTGAAGAAGCTGACCTCGCCGCCGAGGACCGCCCCAGCGGACTCCGCTAGGCCGATGGCCCCCTCGTCAGGGGATAGACTGAAAGCCCCATCGAACCCATTCATTTTCAGATACTCGGCCAGGTCCGGCATCGCCGAGAGATTCGTCATCTGGACGCCGGCCTCCTCGCAGAACCCCTCTAGGGCCTCCGCCTCGTGGACATCGACGACGATCAGCCGGTCCACCCCCGCCGCCCCCAGGAGCTTGGATACTGTCTTCAAGCTCAGCGCCTCCCCCTCCAGGAACCTCTTGTCCTGGCGGGCATAGGCGAGGTACGGGACGACACAGACAACCTCCTTGGCCCCGGCTTCCCTGGCGGCATCAGCCATGAGGAAAAGCTGGAGCAACGACTTGTCCGGATCGGGGAACGTGGTCTGGACGATGACCGCGGTCTCTTCCTTCAGCGGCGCCGTGATCCTGATGTAGCTCTCCCCGTCGGGGAAGAGGCGGTGCACTGCTGGATGGGACTCGACCCCCATCCTCTCAGCGATCCTTGCGCCCAGCTCTGGTGACGCGGGCCCCGGGATGACCTTCATCTCGACCGTACAAATCTCTGCAGGTGTATAATATAGCTCTCCCCCTAGGAGACGTAAAAGAAGAGGAGCCCTGCGGTGGCTGCCGTGGCCAGCCAGGCCCTCCAGTCCCACCTGAGGATCTTGGCTCCATCGAAGACTCCGAAGGGCAAGAGATTGAAGAGGGCGAGGCTCGAGTTGATGAGGATCCCGATGTACGCCAAGACGGATACGAAGGTGTTCGTCGTGAAAAACTCGAGGGCGAGAAACACGATTGCCTGGGCGATGTTTGTAACGGGTCCAGCCACGGAGATCTTCCCGTAATCATCGCCGTACATCAACCCCGCGATCATCACCGCTCCCGGGGCCACGATTTTAAAGTTGGAAAAGAAGGAGAACAGGGTTATCATGAGCCCTATGTTGTTCAGGCGGTACTCCGCCCAGTACCCGAGCCTCTGAGCCATGAACTTGTGGGCGAGCTCGTGGAGGAGGAACGCGGCGGCGAAGATGAGGACCGCTCCAAGGGCCAGCGTTGGGCTTTGAAGTAGAAACTTCCAGGACATAAGAGGAAGCGCGGCGATGATGATGAGGCTGATACCCAGGTGCCGCACCTCCTTCTCGCTGAAGCGGAAGAGGTTCCTGACACTGGAGCGGTTTCTCGAGCTATGGAACACGTAATCTCTGGCGGGCCCCGACGATCCGCTTCTCCAGGTGGATACGGGCCTCTGCTGGTATAGGCCCGTGCACTCGTGGAACTCGGGGAGCCTGTGCTCTGAGCAGAAGTACCCACCGCAATAATTGCACCTGAAGGGGAGATCGTCGTCCTTGCCGCACCTGTCACACTGTACCATGAATCATCTTTTTCCGTTCTGGGATTAGTGGAGGATACCCGTATTTGAGGGTTTCAGATTCAGGATCCATGAGACATTTCCTTCAATCCCAGGGACAGGGGAAGTATGAGCAGGACCAGCCCGGCGAGAGTCATATAGAGGGTCGATGGGTTGTACGCCTCCGCGATGGCGCCCCCAACTATGGGCCCCAGACTCATCCCCACACCGTAGACGAACTCGTGGAGCCCCATGGACGCGCCCAGGGCCTCGCTCGGCGACTCGTGGGCGATGTAGTCGAGGATGACGGGGGTGATTATTCCTCCCGCGAATCCGTACAGTGCCAGGGGCAGAGCGAACTCCCATATGCTGTTCGACTTGGAGACCAAGAAGAGGGCTCCGCTCATGAGTATCGAGGAGACCCAGAGGGATCTCCGGGTGCCCCACCTCACCCAGCGCTCGCTGGAGAGGAAGCCAAGCCCCCTCACGGAGTTGGTCATCGTTAGAAGCAAGCCTATGGCCGAGGCCGATATGCCGAGGACTCCCATGTGGCCCGGGAGGATCGCCATGTAGATTCCGAGGACGATGGCGTAGGGGATGATGGTGATGTACGCGAGAGCGATGGGCCTGAGGGAGGTGAACCCCTTCCAGATGCCCCCGGTCACAGCCCTGAAGGCCACCCGGCCACTGAGCCTCGTCGCAATCAGCAAGACGCTGGGAATGATGAGCGTCGCGACCAAGACGAACAGAGCGGGGAAGCCGTATCTATCCGAGACGATCCCGCCGAGGATGGGGCCCGCGACGAAGCCGGAGATCCACGAGATGTTGTAGCGCACCACCGATTTTGTGAGCTCTTCGGGGGGAGATATGTCGGCGGTCAGCGTGCAGGCCGTGACCCAGAAGGCGGCGGAGGCGATGCCAAGGAGGCCCCTCAAAGCGAACAGCTCGGGGACTCTGCTCGTGAGGCTGAAGAGGACGAGAACTAGGGCCCCGAACGCCGTGAACACGAGGAAAAAACGGACCTTCTCGAATCGATCGAGCATCAATCCCGTGAGGAGCGTCATGGCCGTGTAGACGACGGAGCCGATGGACCCTAGGAGACCCAGCTCGATGTAGGTGGCGCCGAGGCCCTCCGCGTATACGGGGAGTAGGAAAGTGATGGTGCCGTAGGCAGTCGATATGAGGAAGATGGTCAGATATAGGGATCTGAGCAGCCCCCTCCTTTCCTCCACGGAGAGCTCGCTCACAGAGTACACCAAGGATCCCAAAAGGAGTGTTTTAGCCGTTAGAGGGGCTTCACGATGATCTCGTGGAGCTTCATGTCCCTGATGCGGTTCGAGGTCGAGGGGGTAATCACCATCGCGGTGTCGCTCCCGTCGTGGCTCCCGGCCACCGAGACCACCTTCTTGTCGAGGGGGATGATACCCGCATCGGCAGCCATCATCACGATCTCGGGGCACACCTTGACACCCTGGCTGAATAGCCTCAGGGTGTGGGCGACCACCGTGGTGACCGGGGGGACGATGTGCGGGAGCCTTCCGTCCAAGGGGGTCGTCTTCGCTGGGCGCTGCCTCGACATGCCGATCTCGACTCCGCCCGTCAGGACATCGGTGCCGGTGTAGACTATCATTCCAGCCTCCTCGAGTTTCTCCCTGGTCTCCTGGGGCAGCAGCTGGACTCCGGGGGCCCTGTACCCTGTCTGGTGGGTGACGACGATGATCTTCAGGCCGCTCCCTTCGAAGACCTTGAGGGCCTCCAGGGCGCTGTAACCCGTGGTGGATGAGACGAGGACCGTGTCTATGCCCCTCTCCTTGGCCGCCTCGAGGGCGATCCTGAGGGTCTCCTCGGTGTGCTCCTTCCCGGGCTTCTCGAAATAGACAGTGGTTCTCTTGACGCTCATGCGTTTTCGCTCCGAACGCTCAGGATGTGATTGCGATGAAACAAAAGGATTCCGATGCCTCAGGGACCCTGTTCTAGGCTTCAAACTTCCCCACGATGGGGATATCGGCCCCACATTCGATGCATCGGCTCTCATCGTCGAGGCGCCAACCAGTGATGGTGTAGCCCCGGCGCTCGATGACCTTCTTCCCGCATTGATGGCAGTAGGTGTCGCCGTACTCGTCGAGGGGGACGTTCCCGACGTAGATGTACCTGACCCCCTCCTTCAATGCGATCTCCCTGGCCCTACGGAGGGTCTCGACGGGGGTCGAGGGGAGATGGCTGAACTCGTGGTGGGGGAAGAACCTGCTGAGGTGGAGAGGGGTGTCGGGGCCCAGATTGTCGACGACGAACCGTGCCATGGCTCGGGTCTCGTCCTCGTCGTCATTGGTCTCGGGGATGATGAGGAATGTCACCTCGACGTGGACCCCATTCCGCTTCATCTCGACCGTGGCGTTCAAGACGTCCTGAAGGTCCCCGCCGCAGTGCTCCCTGTAAAAGGGGGCGTTGAAGGCCTTCCAGTCGACGTTCGCGGCGTCGATGACATCAACGACCTTTGCGAGGGCCTCCCGGGAGATGTAGCCGTTGGTGACAAGGACGTTCTTGATGCCCTTCGCCCGGGCGAGGCGTGCGACGTCCTCGACGTAGTCCAGGTTGATGAGGGGCTCGTTGTAGGTGTAAGCGATGCTAGTGCACTCCCGCCTCAGGGCCATCGAAACCACCTCTCGGGGTGAGACGTAACGCGTTGTGACCTCTCCGGGCTTCGATGTTGAGAGGTGCCAGTTCTGGCACCAGGGGCAGGTGAAGCTGCATCCCACGCTGCTAATGGATAAGGATCGGCTGCCGGGGTAGAAATGGGCCAGGGGCTTCTTCTCGATGGGGTCGACGGCCATTGCGGAGAGCTGGCCGTAGGTGAGGCTCAAGAGCCTCCCGTCCCGGTTCTCCTTGACACCGCAGAACCCGCGCTTTCCCGCTTGGACGACGCATTTCCGGGGGCAGATGGTGCATCTGACGGCGTCGTCGCTGAAGGTCTCGTAGAATCTCGACTCCTTCTCCATGGGCACCAAGACGAACAGTGTAAACCCTCGATAAATCGTTTCCTCCCGGGACAGGGGGGACTTTGGATACCCTGATTTATTACCACGATAAACGATAAAGGTTGATATGCGAGACTGGTTACGGGAGATTTTTTGTTGACGGAGAATGGTGGCGAGGAGGACAGGATCGACTACGAGGTCATCAGAAACCAGAGGTTCATGATAGAGACTGCGAGGGATTTCATCAAGGGCGTGGAGCCGTGGAAGACGGTGCACGAGGAGATCGAGGATGAGACGTGCATCACCATCGAGGAGTTCAACAAATGGAGGAGTCACCTCCTGAAGATTCTAGGAGTGGCGAAGGATGAGTAGGCGCGACGTCCTGGAGAAGATAGAGAACCTGAAGCGGAGGACGAAGGAGGTCCAGATGTACGAGTTGATGACCACCAACCAGTATCGCAAACAGGTCGCTATGATAATCGAGATCCTCGAGGACCTAGCCAAGATCGATTGATAAAACTCGTATATTACCTAAAAAAATCGGATAGTTAGATTATTACAGTCAAGGTTAAGTAATAAAGGTGAAGAAAAGAACCCTACCCCTCAAACCGGATAGATCCACGTCCGTTGTTAAATATCCTTGAACAAAGCTTGGCATGGGGAGAGGTAAACCGCCTGGGAACCTCGGTCCAGATATTTGTGGGTTGAATGGTAGCGGCATTGGAACGCGGCCCACGGGGGATATTACTTGGTTTGAAGGGGGAATGCGATCGTGCCCTCCCCACCCTTTTTTCTAGTAAATATGAGAGGGCATCACACGATGAAAATTGCGCTGGTGTGCCTATTCGCGAGTCAGCGACCGCGGAGAAGATGAACGCCTCAGCAAGCCTTGTATTCCATCCCATCAATAATCAGCAGGATGTGGAGACTCAACCGCCCCGACGCCGCATCGGCACTCGACAACGCGGGCGTCCGGAGAAGCCTGCCCCGGTACGTCGATGTGGTGAAGAACGAGAAGCGCGCAAAGTTCCTCCTCGACGCGGCGATGGAAGCCAATTTCTCGCCAGAGGACGCTACCGAGAGACTCTGGGAGCTCCATGGAGACCTGCTGGAAACATATAGCCGCATAGAGAGGGAGGCCAACGGGGGACAACATCCCGGGCGGTTGGAGGGCAGTAGATCGTTCTTGGATCTCAAGATAGAGCTTGGGAAGCGCATCATGGAGGGCTGCCATTTCTGTGAAAAGAGGTGTGATGCGGACCGCCTCTCCGGGGAGAAGGGCGAGTGCAGAGCTGGAACCATGTTCAGCGTCTCCAGCTGCTTCCCCCACATGGGGGAGGAGCCAGAGCTCGTCCCGTCGGGGACCGTCTTCACCCTGGGCTGCACCATCCGGTGCCTCCACTGCCAGAACTGGGAGATAAGCCAGTGGCGAGAGCGGGGGACCCCGGTGGACCCTAAGGGCATGGCGGTGCTGGTGGAGAGGCTGAGAGGCCAGGGGTGCAGGAACCTCAACATGGTGGGAGGGGACCCCACGCCCAACTGCTGGCTCTGGCTCCGGACCATGGCCCACGTAGACTCCAACATCGCCACGGTCTGGAACAGCAACAGCTACTACAGCAGGGAGACTGCGGAGCTCCTCGCGGGGTTCATCGACCTCTACCTCCTCGACTTCAAGTACGGCAACGACAAATGCGCAACCGAGATATCCGGCGCCCCGGGGTACTGGGATGCGTGCACCCGGAACCACTTGACGGCCAAACGATACGGGGAGCTGATCATCCGTGTGCTGGTGCTCCCGGGGCACAACGAGTGCTGCACCAGGCCCATCCTCGAGTGGATAGCGGGAAACCTGGGCCCCTGGACCAGAGTCAACCTGATGTTTCAGTATCGACCGGAGTGGAGGGCAAAGGAGAGGAGGGAGCTTAGAAGGCGGCTCAACGGCGAGGAGATAGAAGAGGCCCGGAGGATCGCCCGCGAGGCGGGCCTGAGGAACCTCGTGCGAGGATAATATTATCTGCGTCCAGAAGACGGAGACTTCACTGAGAAAAAATCAGGGGGAAGGCCCTATCGCCTATCCCCGGGCTATCACGTTGACGCCCTCAAAGATTATCTCGGGCCCGATGAGGCCCTGGAGGGCGATGGGATCCTTCGCCACCTCGACGCATTTACCGAGGAGGTCGAAGGCGTTCCCCGAGACCATGAGGCCGTGGACCGCCCCCACCATCTCCCCGTCCTCGATGAGGACCGCGGGGTTCCCGACGACGCTAAAGTCTCCGGACTCGGGGTTGGAGCTGTGGGCCCCCTGCACGTTCCTTATCAGGTAGCCGTGGTCTATCTCGGAGACGATGTCCCGGATGCCCCTCTTCCCGGGCTCCACCACCGTGTTGGTGCGCCCTATCTCCACGAGGCCCTGGCGCATGCTCCTCCGGGCGTTCCCGGTGCTCTCCTCCCCGGTCTTGTTCCCCCAGTAGGTGTCCCAGAGGAACGACTCGAGGACCCCCTCCTCGATGATGGGCGTCCTCCGTCGTGGGACCCCCTCGTCGTCCGCGAAGGAGGTGTTGATCCCCGTGGGGATGGTCCCGTCGTCTACGATGGTGACGTTATCCGGGGCTATGGTCTCCCCGATCCTCCCCTCGAGCTTAGACTTCCCCCTGGCGACGTTGTCCCCCCTCACCGCCTGGAAGAGGGTGTAGCTGAGGATCTGGCCGTAGGCCCACGGGTGCATCACCACGGTGTGCTCCCCGGACTTGCCCTCGACGGTGTTCTTGCACACCCTGAGGAGGCCGGCTATGTCGTCCACCGCCGCCTCGAGGTCCAGATCCATGTGCCTCTTGATATCGAATGCCATGACCATCGGGGTCACCCCCTGCTCGATCTGGGCTATGGCGCCGAGGTAGGCGTAGGCGACGTTCCCCCTCTCCGAGTGGGATATCCCGCTGCTGCTGGCGAAGGCCGTATGATAGAGGCTGACCCCCGACCCGCCGTAGGCCGCTATCAGCCCCTCCTCGGCCTCCGTCGCCCGCTTCATGAACTCCCCGGCTATCTCCACGGCCTTCGCGGGCTCACATTTCGCGATGTCATCGTTCCAAAGACCCTCGATGGAGGGATACTCCCTGGGCTCCGGGAGAGCCACCCAGTCGGGGTCCTCGGTGGTGACCTTGGCGCTTGCCAACGCCATGGCGATGGCCTCGTCAGCCGCCTCTGTTGTGGGGATGTTGGTGAAGGCCGAGCCCATCCTCTTGCCGATGTAGAGCCTGATGGCGATGCCGTCTGAGAGCCTGTTCTCGACTCCGCTGATCTCACCGCTCTCGATGACCACGTCGACATCCGAGGAGGACCTGGAGAGCACCTCGACATCCGAGGCCCCCAGCCGCCGCCCCTTCTCCACGATGTATCCGCTCAGCTCCAGTAAATTGTTCTCGTCCATATCACTCGCCTCCTAACCTTGCCCTCCGAAGGTAATCCCGCCCGCCAGGAACCTCATGTTGGGGCCCCCGTCCGAGATGAAAGCCTCCTGCCCTTTCCCGCAGCGACCGGCTCCGAAGGCGAACTCGTCCCTGGAGATGCCCTCGATCTTGAAGAGGGAGTCGGTGGCTATCCCGGAGATGGAGAGGTCCGTCACAGGCTTACCGACCTCCCCGTCGACGATTTCATAGGCCTCCTGGATCCCCACCTGGAAGCTGGCGTTCATCTGGGCCTGGCCGCCCCGCATGTCGAGGCAGTAGTATCCGAAGTCGATGCCCTCGAAGAGCTCATCGTGGCTCCAGTCTCCGGTCTCGAAGAATGTGCTCCTCATCCTGATGATGGGGGGGTGGAGGTAGCTCTCAGCCCTGGCGTTCCCCGAGGCGGGGAGCCCGAGCTTGGCGGCGTACTCCCTGTTCGTGAGGAGCCCCGTGAGGACAGAGTCCTTGATTAGCTTCACCCTGCTCGCGGGGACCCCCTCGTCGTCGTAGCGGGTGGTGCCCACGTTCCCCGGGATGGTGCCGTCATCGATCATGGAGACCCCCTCAGATGCGACGACCTCCCCCAGCTTCCCGTTGAAGGCGCTGTTAACCGTGAGGTCCGCTTCGGCCAGGTGCCCCAGGGCCTCGTGGGCCAGGGTCCCGACTACCCTGGGCCCTATCACGCAGGGGAAGGTGCCGGCCTTCGGGGTCACGCCTCCCAGCTGGAGATTCACCCGTCTCGCCACCTCCTCCCCCATGAACTCGGGGGTCGCGAAATCTTCCATGTACTCCCATCCCCGGGTCGTGGAGGCCTCCTCGTGCCTCGCGGCGCTGAGCCGGTCCCCCTCCTTGCCCGTGACCCAGGGGTAGCTCCAGACAAGCATGACATCAGATTGGATCCTCGTCCCGTCAGACGTGACGAGATACTTCTTCCCCGAGGCGGATCTGACCTTGACGGTGACCGCTGTGATCCTTGGGTCGTAGCCCTTGATCACCTTGGTCATGGACTCCATGTAGCCGATCTTCTCCTCGATGGGGACGTGGCGGGGGTCCCTCGCCACCTTGATCTTCTCGACATCACGCACGGCCTTCAGGTTCGAGAGTACGATGGGCTCCCGGCGCGTAGGCGCCGCCGCCTTCGCCATCTTGAACGCGTCCTCGACGGCACCATCAAGGGACCCCAGATCCCCCGTGGATACGAATCCCCACGCCCCGTCGGCGAGCACCCTCACCGCGACGCCCTGCTCTATCCTCTGGGTGAGGGCGTTGACCCGGAGGTCGTCCATCTGGATGTACTCGATGAAACCCGACTCCCCCCTCAGCTCCACGTAGGCGGCTCCCAGCTCCTGGCCCCTCTCCACGGCCTTCTCCAAAATGTCAAACAACGATAGTCACCCGATACACGTTGGATACTCTCATCCCCCTTTAATTAAATTGAGCCTGAAAGATGAGAAGGGAGATTGCGCAAGCAAATATATTCCATGAGCGCCAGGTATCATTGATTGATCTTGGGTAAACCCAACGTTTACGTGACGAGGCAGCTCTTCCCTGAGGCCATGGAGATCCTGGAGGCGGTCGCGAGCGTCGAGGTCTTCGAGGGGGTCGACAACGCGATCCCGAGAGATCTGCTGCTCGAGAAGGTGAAGGACGTCGAAGGCCTCCTCCCTCTGCTCACCGAGAGAATCGACGCTGAGCTGATGGATGTGGGCGAGAAACTCAAAGTCATCAGCAACTACGCCGTTGGATTCAACAACATCGACACCGAGGCAGCCACGGAGAGGGGGATCTACGTCACCAACACGCCGGGCATCCTCACGGAGACGACCGCAGACGCCGCTTTCGCCCTCCTAATGGCAGCTGCGCGCAGGATCCCCGAGGCCGACCGCCACATCAGGGCCAAGGGATGGATCCACGCTTGGGGGCCCAAGATGTATATGGGCTCGGACGTCCACGGGAAGACCTTGGGCATTCTGGGCATGGGGCGGATAGGGTCCGCGATGGCCAGGAGGGCGAAGGGCTTCGATATGGATGTCGTCTATCATGACGTCTATCGTAGGGAGGACCTAGAGGAGAAGCTGGGGATAATCTATAAGCCCAGGGATGAGGTGATGCGTTCAGCGGATTTCCTGTCCCTCCACGTCCCCCTCACCCCGGAGACCCACCACATGATGGGCGCCGAGGAGCTGGCCTCGATGAAGGAGACGGCCTTCCTCATCAACACGTCCAGGGGGCCAGTGATCGACGAGAAAGCCCTCGCGGACGCCCTCAGAAACGGTGTGATTGCCGGGGCGGGTCTCGATGTCTTCGAGACGGAGCCTGTGAGCCACGATAGCCCTCTCTTGGGACTCGACAACATCGTCCTCACGCCCCACCTCGCGAGCGGGAGCACCGAGACGAGGACCAAGATGGCTACCACCGCGGCCACGAACATCGTGAACGTCCTCCAGGGCAGGGTTCCTCCGAACATCGTAAACCCCGAAGTCGTGAAAGTCCGGCCTCTGGTGGAATAGCGCATTCCCTCCCCGCTCTTTACTCCCTTTATTTTGGCCAGTCTAATTTTTTATAGTTAATCCGACATCTGTGGAGGGTAAGGCTTCCGCAATGAAAGAGATCCTCACCCCCGTCCTCCTCAGCCTGATAGCGGGGGCAGCCTCGGGCCTGGGGGGGCTCGTCGTCTACTTCTTCGGGGAGGTGAAGGACTGGCTCATGGGGTTCCTGATGGGCTTCGCCGGAGGCGTCATGCTGATAGTCTCCTTCCTCGAGCTGTTCACCGAGGCGCTGGGGCTCTTGAGCCACATCCAGGCGACCCTCGCATTCATCGTTGGGGCCCTCCTCATGATGGCAGTCGACCTCACATTGCCCCACATGGAGGCGGGGAGGTGGGAGAGGGGAGTCGCTAGGCCCGAGTTCCTCAAGTCTGGCCTCATAATCGCCTTCGGCATCTCCCTCCACAACTTCCCCGAGGGCCTCGTTGTGAGCGCAAGCTACAGCCGCCTCCCCTCTCTGGGTCTGATGATGGCCATCATGATCTGCCTCCACAACATCCCGGAGGGGATCGCCACGGCTACCCCCCTCGTCCTGGCAGGGGTCAGCAAACGCAAGGCGGCGTTCATCGCGCTTCTCTCCGGGATGACGGAGCCCCTGGGGGCGCTAGTGGGCTCCATCATCATAGTGAGGTTGGGGGCCAGCGACTATATCATCGGGATGGGCCTGGCCCTAGCCGCGGGGATAATGACATACATTACCGTTGACGAGCTCATACCCATGGCTCATGAATACGGCTCAAAGTCCCCGAAGCACATCGTCTCAACCGGAATACTGGGTGGCATGTTCTTCGGCCACTTGGTGTCCGTTCTATTTTCCATAGGATGAGAAGAGCATCGCGCAATAGAAGCCGAAGCCGCTGGAAAGAATTTAAAGTGTTTTAGCTACTCGGGGTCCTCTTCCTTTTTTCGGAGATACCAGGACTCTCCGTCGTCATCCTTCTCGATGTAGAAATTCGGGTTGTAGAAGAGCATCTCCTTGACGAACTCCCTCATGGTCGCCATGGAGCCGTCGGACCTTATGATGATCTCGTCGAGGTCGATGGTCACTCTCTTCGATTTTTCGTCGGACTCGGCCATAAGTTTCACAGTAAACGATTGGACCATCCATTATATCTCTGTTGCCACTAGGGCGTCTGCATCTCGGTTTCGCCAATCGCCCCCTGGCGCACGTAGAAACTTTTAATCATAAAGTGGATTCAGATAGTGAATCGCTATGAAGTACCACATGCTCCGCCACGACAAGGAGATCACGGA
This sequence comes from Candidatus Bathyarchaeota archaeon, assembly GCA_026014875.1. Classification (GTDB taxonomy): domain Archaea; phylum Thermoproteota; class Bathyarchaeia; order TCS64; family TCS64. The sequence continues at coordinate 63,036 of JAOZHO010000028.1, forward strand.
CGAGGAGACACTGAAGAAGATCCTCAAGACCACCCAGTACGTCACCATGGCCATGGTCAAGGATAACGAGCCTTACCTCGTCTCCCTCAGCCACGGCTACGACGAAGAGAACCACTGCATCTACTTTCACAGCGCTAAGAAGGGAAAAAAACTCGACTTCCTACGTGCCACTCCGATGGTCTGGGGCCAGGCATTGCTGGATCACGGCTACGTCGAAATAGAGTGCAGCCACCACTATGCTTCAGTGATGTTCTCGGGGAAGGCGTCCTTCATCGAGGACAAGGAGGAGAGGTGGAAGGCGATATCATCGATGAATAGGCAGCTCGACCCCAACGCCAAGGACATGATCTCGAAGAGGAAGCCGGAGAGCCTCGACAGCGTGGTCATCGGAAAGATCGTCATTGACTACTGGTCGGGGAAGAAATCCCCAGAGGTCACCGTATAGGGTCAAGCCAGGAAATCCCGGCTTTATTCCCTTGGGATGAGACGTTTCGGATGCCTGAGGTGCCAATCTGTCTTGGATTGGTACGCCCTCGCCACGGCGATTATTGTGTTCTCCTCGTAGGGCCTCCCCATGAACTGGATCCCCGTGGGCAGCCCCCCGGCGTGAACCCGTTGGGGACGGAGATCGAGGGCAGACCCGCCCCGTTCCCCACGGCACCCATGGTGTCCCGGGCGGTCCCCGGCACGATCTTCCTGAACTCCTGATCTATGGGGGACGCCGGTGAACGCCTCGACGGAGCCACCACGGCATCGAAAGGCGCCATCGCCTCGTCGACGACCCTGCAGATGACTCCCCTCAGCCTCAGGGCCTTCAAATAGTCCTTGGCCAACACCGCAGTCCTCGCATACGGACCATAATGGCACTCGGGGGCAGTCAACTCCCCCGCAGTACCCTTCTCGGTGAACTCATCGAAGGCGCTCGCCGCCTCCGCGTTAAGGATCGTCCGAGTGACCGCCTCGTAGGGGAGGTCGGGGAACTCGATCTCCTCAACGGTCGCGAAGCCCTCGAGGACCTTCAGGGCATCCTCGAAGTTCTCTTTGACGGCCTCGCCGCATCCCTCAAGGACCCCTTGGAGCACGGCGAGTTTGAAAGGGGATTTCGAGCCGTCATCGTATGTGAACTCCAAGTCGGCTGCGGTCTGGTCGTTGGGATCTGGGCCTGCTATAGCTTCCAGGACAAGGCCGCAGTCGTCAGCGGTGAGGCAGAGGGGCCCGAGCTTGTCCAGGGTCCAGCTCAGGGCCATGGCGCCGAATCGGCTCACCCTCCCGTATGTGGGACGGAGCCCCGTGACGCCGCAGTTATTGGCGGGGCTGAGGATGGAGCCCCAGGTTTCGGAGCCGATCGCGAAGGGCACCAGCCCCGCAGCTACCGCTGCTCCGGAGCCGCTCGAGGAGCCTCCGGTCCAGGTGTTCGGGTTCCATGGGTTCTTCCCGGGGCCCGTGAACGATGCGTTGGGCTGGCGGTAGCCCATCCCCCCGGCGATCTCCACCATCGCCAGCTTCGATGCTAATACGGCTCCCGCCTCCTCCAGCTTGGCGACAACGCTGGCGTCGAAGTCGAACGTCTGATTCCTGAACGGGGCGGCACCCCAGGTGGTGGGTATCCCCCCAGAGGTGGCCAGGAGGTCTTTGGCGCCGTAGGGTATCCCGTGTAGGGGCCCCCTATAGTTCCCCTCACTGATCTCGGCCTCGGCTCTCTCGGCCTGCTCCATGGCCCTCTCCTTGGTGATGGTCACCACGGCGTTGTATTCGGGTCCCAGATTTTCCAGGCGCTCAAGGAAGACCTCGGCAAGCCCGATGGGGGACACGGATCCGTCTCGGATGAGAGAACCGAGCTCCCTGATCGACTTATAAACTGGGTTCGGCGTCCCTCACGCCCCCTTCCTGTAGGGCTTAAAGATGGAGAAGGGCTCCGTACCGTTCCCCAGCTTCACGGATCTCAGGGCTTCGGCGGCCTTCACGATGCCCTCCACCCCCTTCCGGACCTCCTCGAGCTCCTCGGCGCTGAGCCGATTCCCGTATCGGTCCCTCACCATATCGAACAGGAAATCTGATTCCTTTGAACTCTCATCGATCATGGGTATATCTTGATTTTGGGAGGCATTAACACTTAGGGCTCAGAGGGTTATACCCGAGACGATGAGGAGGGTGGTGAGAATGATCCGGCTGTTGACCAGATTCACGTCCACGTGCGCAAAGATTCTTTCGTGGATTGATTTATATGGGAACAGCGCCATCCATGAAAGACAGATAGAAAATGAAGACACAACGAAGAACACTAGCATTAGTATCAGCATTAATCTTGCTCCAAATCGTTGTTTTTTCATTTGCTCTAGCTCAGGGGTCGGACCATGGGGTGGACCCTACCTATTTTGAGGCGACGCTCAAGCCTCATGAGGAGACCAGCTTCAGCCTCCATGTCTCACCGGAGGCTATCAGCGAAGCGTTGAACGCCATGGACGCCCGGAACATCAGCTCGATCTACCTTGAGAGTCCCTACGATATGGAGGAGTACATCTTCTGGGAGCCCCATTTCTACGAAAATGTGGTGCCGGACTCGGATGTGTTCTTTGACGTTTTCGTATTCACTCCCTTCGATCAGGAAGCCCCCGCGACCATCGAGATACCCATCACCGTCTGGGGAAATAATGAAGTACTGGGGCATACGGACATTATCCTTTACATCGAGCCCTGGGAGGACACGGGGCATGATTACGACCATCACGGGTTATACGCGAATCCGGGTGAGGTGGCAGTCACAACCGCCGTGGCGACCGTAGGCAGCATCGGGGCCGGGCTCGCGACCGGAGGGGCAAACAGCCTCCTCAACGTGGGGAGGGTCGACGAAGGGCTCAAGAAGGGCAAGAAGATTAAACGCTCCAGACTCGGGCAAGCCCGGACCCTCCTCAAAAGCGTCCTCCTCATCGGAGCGGCCTATGCCTTGGTGACAGCGGGCACTTTCTCCGTGGGTTACCTGTTGGTGCTCCCGTGGAGCCTCCCCGTCATCGGGAGCACCCTCCCTGTGAGCTACGTCTCAGGAGTATCCGTCAGCCTGTTCCTTCAGGCTCTCCCGGCCATCTTCCTGAGCACGGGGATCGTCTTCCTCTGGAGATTTATCCTCGAGACCATCACCGCCAAGGTGCTGGGAATCAAGATAGCCCTCGTGGGGAACAAGATCGGGGCCGCCTCCCTAGTCGGGACGACGCTCCTCGCACATCCGTATGGGTTCCCCATGACCACCGTCTTCGAGGGTTATGTGACCGTGAAGGATCGGGGCATTCTATCATTCATGAGGAACTTCGGCCTGCTTACCCTCGTGGCTCCCCTCTTGTATGTACAGCAGGAATGGCTCCTGGGGGACAGCAGCTTCCTCGTAGCCACCACCGGGATACTCATCGTCCTGATGACATTCTTCTACACCGCTATCCCCTACAAGGGGGAGGGCATAGACCTCTTCAAATGGAACAAAGGCCTCGACCTGCTCCTCATCGCCGGAGGCCTGGCGCTCTACTTCGGCTACAAGACATCCATGATATCCACGGATGTCTTAATGTGGGCGAGCATCGGAGCAGCGGCCGTGGTACTGATTTTCCTGTTGAATCTGTTCAGGAAAAGAAAACAGCTCATAGAGGACCGGAGACTCGAGGACTATCGCGGCGACTCGATGAGCATGCAGCAGTAGAGATTCTTTGAGGCTTTTTACTCAATCTTTACGAGAACCCACAAAGAATCAAGACTGAGGGGAAGGAATAGAGGAAGCAATAGGCAGCTATCTCCACAACGTTTCCCTCGTTGAAAGCGTGAACAAATTAACAAGTATCCGGGACCACACCGGAACAGTCGAGAGCAAGATATCCCAGAAAACACTATCCTCGAACATAGTCTGCCCCGTTTTAATCGCTCATGAGTTATCTGTGTGACTCATCCATCTGCGTTAAAGTCTCCCGTGAGCCAGACATTGAAAGCTAGGGGAGAAGATCGATTAGCCAGAGCGCGCGGGAGCGCATCATCGCTTAGAGGTTATGAGTTGTATAGCAAACGTTATCGTTACGTACACCGTAACTCGTGATGGCTTCAAATTGGTTTGCTTCGAGGCATTCTTCAAAGCGTTGAAAGGGACTCTTAACAGACCGGAATTATTCGAGATTTGGCCAGACTTCGAGCCCGTCCACGACGATGATGAATACTCCTGGAAGAATGTGAACGGTGTCGGCCTAGCCCTTATCCTTAACTGCGGCTCCTGCGACGGACCTTGCGACCCGCGACACCCAAGCTGCAAAAACTGCTTGAAGACCAGACATGAGAAGGCATCCGAGAAGTACAATGAATATACGGGTAGGGAAAGAGGATGGGATATAGTGATCCTCTGCCGTATCTATGGAGACAACCATTCGATAAGTGCGAATTTGAACCCAGAAAACGGAGCGATGAGATGAATAAAGTTAAGATACAGAACGTAGTTGCGACCTCTTCCCTCAACCAGGAGATCGACCTGCTAGCCATCGTGAAGAACTTTAGGAACGTCGAGTACCGGCCCAAAAAGTTCCCAGGCCTCGTCTTCAGACTGAAGAAGCCGAAGACGGCGACTCTGATCTTCACGACGGGGAAGATGGTCTGCACCGGTGCCAAGTCGGCGAAGATTGCAGGAACCGCAGTCAGGAAGGTGGTTGGGGAGCTTAAGAATGCAGGATTCATAATCCCTGAGAGGCCAGTGATAACCATACAGAATATTGTCGCCTCCGCGGATATCAACGGAGGAGTGGATCTTGAGGCGGCATCGTATGTGCTGGATAATATAATGTACGAGCCTGAACAGTTTCCAGGAGCAATCTACAGGATGGCAGAGCCAAAGGTCGTGATCCTGATATTCAGCACTGGTAAGCTCGTGATAACTGGAGCCAAGAAAGAGGAGCAGGCCTATGAAGCAGCTGAGAAGATCAGATTGATCCTCGATAATAAGAAATTACTTTACTAGAATCAAGGGATTATCTCCGCATATCACAATTTGAGCTTATTCACGCACAAGCGATTCTAATTCTCCTTTTTTCAATCTTCCCCCATATTTGGGGCGCATCACCAAGGAGGGATCAAGGTGGCTGCGGTGGGCGATGGTGGGCGCTGCTGGTGAACCGGCGGCCCTACTTTAACCCCGTTCATAATCAGGGGTAGCATGTCCCCTCGTATGCGCGCCGCCCCGCCTAGCGTGTGGGCATCCGCCTGATTGAGGGAGCCCGGAGACGGAGTCATCTTTCCCTCCTCTGGAGGGGCGAATAGGTGCGTATCAATCTACACTGGGAATTATTTGGGCGGAGAATGAGGAAAGAGATTTTAAACGCCTTCGTATAGGTGCGCATACTTCATCGAAAGGGTAGCCGAGGCAATGCCGGCTCTGGGGTAGGGTCTAAGCTCACCCACCTTGTTCATACACGCAACGCATTCACTACAAGACTTTTCCATCCAACAGTTTTGCCTTAAATCTACAAGTAAAATTCGATTCAGCACCCTATTTCGCTGTGTAGAAAAAAATGAAAAAATGGGGTCGCTTTATTCTTTCCCGTGTAGATATGTGTACCAGTAAACGATCCCTACGAAAAGGGCTCCGCCGATCAGGTTGCCGATGGTCACTGGGACAAGGTTGTTCATTATGAAGCCCCCCCAGTTCAGTTGGGGACTCGCCTCGAGTCCCACCCCCTTCAAGAAGAGCCCCATCGCTATGAAGTACATGTTGGCGATGCTGTGCTCCAGCCCCATCGCCACGAAAGCCATGATAGGGAAGAAGCAGGCAAAGATCTTGCCCGTCGTGTCATGAGCGGAGACCGCCAGCCAGACGGCGAGGCAGACCAGCCAGTTGCACCCGATTCCCCGGTACACCGCCTCGACGAAGTGGAGGTTAACCTTGGCGTTCGCAATGGCCATGGCCAAGGCGCCCATGCTGCTTGGGTCCCTGTAAGCGTAGAAAGCGTTGAACATAATGAACGCGAGGAGAAGGGATCCGACGAAGTTGCCCACGTAGACGACCCCCCAGTTCTTGAGGAGCCCCGCGAAGGTCGCCCTCTTGTTCAAGCAAGCGGTGATGATCAAGTTGTTGCCCGTGAAGAGCTCGGCTCCACCGAGGACGACGAGCATCAGCCCTACAGAGAAGACTGCTCCTCCGAGGAAGTTTGCGAAACCCGATCCGACGGCGTTAGCTAGGCCGACTTTCACGGTCGTCATAAGCTGGGCTCCGAAGCCGATGTAGACCCCGGCGAGGATGCCGAGGATGAGCATCTTGTCAATTGGTAGAGTGGTTTTCTTGTATCCTGCGCTGCACATCGCTTCAGCGATTTCAGTCGGAGATTTTGAACTCATTATATACACCTTAGTGAATCCCCCTTTCTTTCCTCAAGTCTCTTATAAAGTTTCTATCCGCCCTCAGACACCAGTTTCTCCGCGTATGTGGAGAGGGACCAGTCCTTGCAGACGTACTTGTGGCCGATGTTGCAGTGACCGCACTTCTTGTAGCCCTCTAGGCAGTAAGATTTCTCCATAGAAGTCTTTGAGCCCCTGCGTCTCAGCCTCAACGTAGATTATGAAACCTTATTCACCGTAGATTTTCAATGGCGGCAAGATGGCTGGCGAAATTTCTAGCCTGAGGTCGCATCTTAAACACCGTTGAGCTTCTCTGATCGCTACTTCCTCAAGATAGGAAAGCTCTACCTCTTTGAAGGTGCTGAGTCTTTCTTCCATCGGAATGTGGTTCGGCATCTCTCGTAGTGAGTCACTGAATCCTTCGCATCTTCCCAAGAAGAGGTCGCACTCTTCCTGCGGAATCAACTCCTCATCGATTACCCCGGTGCCTCCGAGATACTGGTCGATGGATGATGCTGCTTTTCGCCCTGAAGCGATTGCTTCGATAACTGTTGCGGCGCCGCTCACCGCATCACCGCCGGCGAAGACACCTTTCCTGCTTGTTTCTAATGTGTTGGGGTCGACTTGCACGGTGCCTCTCCGTTCTACATTGATTTCGAATGCGTCCGGGATTTCAGGCATCTGTCCGATAGCGGGTATAACGGTGTCAAACTCCATGACGAACTCGCTGCCCTCTATAGGGGTAGGGCGTCTTCTTCCTGACGAGTCAAGTTCACCCAACTCCATTCGGATGCATTCTAGCTTGATCTTCCCATTCTCGCTTGTGATCTTTGTTGGATTGGCGAGGAAAATGAATTTCACGCCCTCCCTCAACGCCTCATCCACTTCCTCCGAGTCGGCTGGCATCTCCTCTCGCGTACGGCGATACAAGACAGCCACCTCTTTCACATCCAGCCGTATGGCAGTTCGAGCCACATCCATGGCGCAGTTTCCTCCACCTATGACCGCGACTTTGCTACCGAGCTCGACTTTGTTACCTAGTTTCACCTCTTTAAGAAACGAAAGCTCATTCATCACCCCTGGAGAGTCCTCTCCGTCTACTCTCAAGGAGTAGCATTGCTGGGCTCCGACTGCGACGAAGATCGAATCATAGCCTTGTTCAAAGAGAGGGGCTAAAGATTCGATTCTTGTGTCTGTTTTCACCTCAAAACCTATCTGTAGAATTTCTTCTATCTCTGCGCTAAGCACGTCACTTGGCAGCCGGTATTCTGGGATACAGGCGGCCATCATTCCACCCAATCGGGACGACTCTTCGTAGACTGTGACGGAGTGACCCTGCTTCGTCAGGTAATACGCAGCCGTCAGACCGGCTGGACCTGAACCGATAATGGCTACTCTCTTACCTGTAGGTGGTTTCTTTATGTTATTCTTCTTCCAGAGACCGTCATCGTTTTCTGTGGCAAATCTCTTCAGCATCCTTATCGCTATTGGCTCATTCAACTTTTCACGTCTGCATTCATCTTCGCAGGGGTGAGGACATATCCGACCCAGAACCTGAGGGAAGGGGACTTTCTCCTTAATCACCGCAGCCGCTTCGGAAAATCTTCCCTCCCCAATTAGCCAGACGTAGCGTGGGATGTCTATCCCGGCGGGGCACGCATGCGTACAAGGGATTAGTGCGGCTTCACGCTCCTCCCGGGTTCTCCACGCCATATCGCGGTCGGTAAGGGCCCCTGTTGGACAGACTTCGACACAGGCTAAACAGAACCTGCAATCCGCATCTGCAAGCGGTCGGTCGAAGGCGGTTCCAACAACCACCTCCTTACCACGATTTATGAAGGATATCGCCCCGACGCCGCGTAGTTCCTGGCAGGCTCTGATGCATCGACCGCAGATAATGCACTTGTTGGGGTCTCGGGTGAATAGGGGGTTCCTCAGGTCTAGTTCCTTACGTTCTGTTGTTTTTGGGAAGGGCAGGTCTGTTATGCCCAGATATGCTGCCAAAGCCTGCAGCTCGCAGCCCATATTTGAGTTGCATGTCAGGCAGTCGTCCTTGTGGTCAGCTATCATCAACTGAATCGCGAAGCGGCGAATTTCATGGATCTCCGGTGAGTCGGTATGTACCACCATCTCATCCATAGCGGGAGTCGTGCATGATGTGGGAAAACCACGCCCCTTTTCGATTTCGATGATGCACAGCCTGCAAGCCCCAGACGGTGACAAGTCGGCGTGATAACACAGGTGCGGAATGTATATGCCCGCGTTCAAGGCTGCTTCCAGAACGGTCATCCCCTTCTTAGCTTCGATCACCTTCCCATCAATTGTTAGATGGATGGTTTCCATGTCAGTATCCCCCGACATGTTCCTCTCCCCCAGTACCTACGGGAATGGGCTCGTCTGGTGTCTCCACTTCCGCGCCAGAAAGCTTTGTGACCGCCGCTATCTTCGGGGGGCAGATGTCGTAGCATATTCCGCATTTAATGCACTTGCTCTGATCGATAATGTGTACCTTCTTCGCCTCGCCCCTGATCGCATCTGCGGGGCAAGATCGGAGACATAGCCCACACCCAACACATTTTTCGGGAAGGATGGCATACGAGATCATATCCTTGCAGACCTTAGCGGGGCAACGTTTCTCGTATATGTGTGCGTCATACTCGTCGCGGAAATATTTGAGAGTGGTGAGAACGGGGTTCGGAGCGGTCTGGCCTAGACCACAAAGAGAACCCGCCTTGACGACCTTTCCCAGTCTCTGCAACAAATCAATGTCTTCGGAAGTCCCTCCGCCTTTGGCTATCCTCTCAAGAATGTCCACCATCTGCTTTGTTCCTTCTCTGCAGAGTACGCACTTGCCGCAGGACTCCTGTTTGGTGAACCTCAGGAAATAATGGGCTATATCAACCACGCAAGTGTCCTCATCCATCACTATGCAGCCGCCTGAGCCCATGATTGACTCTGCCGCTGTGAGGGTCTCGTAGTTGACGGGCATATCCAAAAATTTGCTGGGTAAGCATCCTCCAGATGGGCCACCGGTCTGTACCGCTTTGAACTCCTTATCCCCTTCTATCCCGCCGCCGATGCCGAAGATGATCTCACGCAGGGTTATGCCGAAGGGTGCTTCAATGAGACCGGGTCTCTTGACCTTACCCACTAGCGAAAAGGTCTTGGTCCCCGTGCAGCCTTCCATACCATATTGGGTAAACCATTTCCAGCCGTTACGCATTATTTGAGAGACGTTGGCGCACGTTTCTACGTTGTTGATGTTAGTGGGTTTACCCCATAATCCCGAGGTTGCGGGGAAGGGGGGGCGAGGCCGAGGCATCCCTCTTCTGCCCTCTATGGAAGCCATCAGAGCGGTCTCCTCGCCGCAGACAAACGCTCCGGCGCCCTCCTTAATCTTAAGGTGGAAATCAAAACCAGAACCCAGGATATTATCGCCTAAGAGGCCGAATTTTTCCATCTGACCAATGGCGGTTTCAATCCGCTTGAGGGCTAGAGGATACTCTGCTCTGCAGTAAACGTATCCTTGGCGCGCCCCGATAGCATACGCGCCGATGACTATTCCCTCAAGAACGGAGTGCGGGTCACCCTCCAGCAATGACCTGTTCATAAAGGCCCCGGGGTCACCCTCATCGGCATTGCAGATCAAATACTTCTCTTCGCTAGCCGTCCTGTAGCAGAACTCCCATTTCCTCCCCGTAGGGAAGCCTGCACCTCCACGTCCGCGCAACCCGGAATTTTTGATCTCCTCGATTATTTTCTCCTGGGGCATTTTCAGTGCTCGGGCTAATCCGGCGTAACCACCATTGGCGATATAATGGTTGATGTTCTCGGGGTCGATCCAGCCGCAGTTGCGTAGTACCAGCCGCACTTGCGGTTTTAGAACGGGCAAGTCAAAAAGCCGTGGGATGCCCTCGATCGCCTCGTCTCCTACAGTACCCAATGCCAAGTCGGGCCGTGGATCATCGTTAATTAGATAATCTTCGATGAGGGTAGAGACGACTTTGGGGGTAACGTCTCCATAACAGACGCCGGGGCGATTTGGTTTGTATATTGTTACAAGGGGTTCAGTGTAGCAGAGTCCGATGCACCCAACTTCGATGAGGGTAGCCTCTACACCACGTTTCGTAAGCTCAGCTTTGAAAGCATCTAGAACCTCTTGAGCGCCCGCCGCTCGACCACATGTGGCGCATCCAATTAAAATTCGAGGGTTACTGCTTTGCTGAAGGTGCCCCCACTCGGCTTTCGCCTGTTTTTGAATATCTTCAAAATTCATTATTCTCACCGCATAATTTTGATCTAAATTATCTGATTCCCAGGATTTTCTTTGCTTTATCAGGCGTCATTCTGCCGTATACCTTATCATCGACCACCATTACTGGAGCCAGGGAACAACAACCAAAACAAGCAATTGCCTCTAGACTGTAGTTTCCGTCTTTGGTTGTTTCTCCGGTTTTTACGTCAAGTTCCCTCTCCACCGTTTCGAGAATACGCTTACCACCTTGGACGTGACAGGCAGTTCCTAGACATATCTTAAGGGTATGTTCACCAGGAGGGGTGAATCGAAACATAGAGTAGAAACTCGCAACTCCAAAAACCTCGGTCTCCGATATGCCTAGATATCTAGCGGTCTCAATAATTGCCTTCTCTGACAAATATCCTAATCGTCTATGAATTTCCTGTAAAATAGGGATTAGTTCTCCCCTTTCAGCTTTAAAGGATGAAACCACCTCATCGAAGTCTAACGCAAGAGCTTGCACGTCATTCTCTCCTTAACCAACGATCCGGTGCACGCATGATGAAATCTATATGAATGGCAGAGAGCCGCTTTTAATTATTTCGAGGGCGGCGAGGGTAACAACGATGATGATTGCACGCAGGACCTACTAAACGTGGAACATTCATCAGGACAAAACCAAGATAATGATTGCCACGACCGTAGCTCGCGAGAGAATTCTAAATTTAGATTCCCTCTTCCCCGAGAAGCCTCATTCAAGTCTTCGATACGATCTCCTATCATCGGGCACCGAACGTTAACCGCCGCGGTGGGCTTAGAAAGAGGCGAATATCGATAAATGAGTTTTAAAGGTCCAGTCTCCGGATATTCCTCAATCATATCGCCGATAATTTAATTTTCATTTCCATTATCGTTAACTCTTCAACATTAACGATATCTTCACTTGGCGATTATCTATTGGCGACATTTCGCGTGAATAAATAATCTAAAATCCTGATTTCTGGATTTTGCGGTAGAGTTTTCGTAGGGTGAGGGGGGTCTGGCGCGCTAAAAGGTTAGCCGGGGAAGATTGGAAAACGCTGAAACCAGAAGTTATACGAAATCTTCTTAAGAGGAGAGCTGAAGCAAGGATTTGAAATGGGCACACTGAACCTTGACAAGATCTTCAACCCGGAGAGCATCGCGTTAATCGGCGCGAGCGATAGAGAGGGCTCAGTCGGATATTTTTTGATGAAGAACCTCACCGAAGCGGGATACAGAGGCAGGGTCTACCCGGTGAACCTCCGCAAGACGGAGGTCCTCGGCTTCAAGGCCTATCCGGCCGTCGATCAACTCCCCGAGACGGTTGATCTCGCCATCATCGCCATCCCGGCCGAGGGCGTCCCCGACATGGTAGAGCAGTGTGGGAAAAATGGGATAATCGGGATCATCATCATCTCGGCAGGATTCAAGGAGACTGGCGAGGAAGGCCGGGCGCTGGAAGAGCGGATAACGGACATAAGGAAGAGGTACAACCTGAGAATCCTCGGGCCGAACTGCCTGGGCATCATCCGCCCGGACATCAACCTCAATGCCACCTTCACTGATGAGATGCCGAAGCCAGGGAGCATCGCGTTCATCTCCCAGAGCGGCGCGCTGGGCACAGCCATCCTGGACTGGGCGGCCCACGAGAACATCGGCTTCAGCAACTTCGTCTCCGTGGGCTCCATGATCGACGTTGACTTCGGAGACCTCATCGACTACTTCGGCACCGACCCGATGACGCGGAGCATCCTGATGTACATCGAGGGGGTGACCAGCGCGAGGGAGTTCATGAGCGCGTCGAGGCACTTCGCCCGGACGAAACCCATCATCGTCATGAAGTCCGGGAGGTTCGGGGAGAGCGCTAAGGCCGCCGCCTCCCACACGGGCTCCATCGCCGGCGAGGACATGGTGTACGACGCAGTCTTCAAGCGCGCAGGTATCATACGGGTCAATGAGATAGGCGACCTCTTCAACGCCGCTGAGGTTCTGGGGATGCAGCCCCTGCCTAGCAGCCCGAGCCTCGCCATAATCACGAACGCCGGCGGACCCGGGGTGATGGCCGCGGATGCTCTAATAGCCAGGGGAGGGGTCCTGGCGAAGCTGAGCCAGGAGACCATGGAGACCCTCAACGGGGCGCTGCCGTCATACTGGAGCAGAGGAAACCCGATCGATGTCCTGGGGGACGCCGACGCTGATAGGTATCGGTCAGTGCTGGAGGCGTGTCTGAAGGATGAGAACATCGATGGAATATTGATAATCTACACGCCCCAGGGCGCAGCCGACCCCGTCGATATCGCAAAAGGCATCGTGGAGATGTCCGGACGAGGAGGCACCCGCAGAAGGACGCTGCTGACATCCTTCATAGGCTACGAAAAGGTTGAGGGAGCTAACAGGGTCTTATCGGATAACAGCATACCGACCTACTTAACGCCGGAAGAAGCCATCGCGACGTACATGCACATGTATCAGTACAAGCGGAACCTGGAGCTGCTCTATGAGACACCGGAGGAGCTACCCGTGGACAGCGCCCCACCGAGGCGCCCCCTCGACGTGATCATGAAGAACGCCGCCGGGGAGGGGCGGGAGGCATTGACTGAGACGGAGGGGAAGAAGATCCTAGAGTACTACAACATCCCCGTGGCCAAAACGATAGAGGCGAGGACTGCGAACGAGGCAGCAATCACCGCCTCGAAAATGGGATATCCTGTGGTTCTTAAGATTCACTCTCCGCAGATCGTCCACAAGACCGACGTGGGAGGCGTCATCCTAGACATCCAATCCGAGACCAAGCTCAGGGAGGCGTTCGACGAGATCACCCGCCGTGCCAGGGAGCACGATCCGGATGCCGATATCCAGGGCGTGACGGTCCAGCCCATGATCAAGGGGGGCTACGAAGTAATCCTCGGGGCCAAGAGGGACCCCCTCTTCGGCCCGGTGATCCTGTTCGGGATGGGCGGCGTCGGAGTCGAGATCTTCAAGGATGTCGCCGTCGGGCTGCCGCCGCTGAACCAAACCTTGGCCAGAAGGATCATGGAGGAAACAAAGGTCTATCGGCTCCTGCAGGGGTACAGGAACATGCCCCCGGCCAACCTAAAGCTCCTTGAGGAGATCATGGTGCGGTTCTCCCAGATACTCGTCGACTTCCCCCAGCTGAATGAGGTGGATATCAACCCCCTGTTCATCGACGGGAAGAAGGCACTCGCCCTCGATGCCCGCTTTATCATCGACAGGGAGCGGGTGAATCGGAAGTTTGAACCCCACGAACACCTGGTGATCAGCCCCTACCCGAAGAAGTATGAGACCCACTGGATGCTCCGAGACGGGCGGACAGTCCTCCTGAGGCCTATAAAGCCCGAGGATGAACTCCTCTGGCTCGAGATGTTCCGGAACTTCTCTAACGAGTCGATACGGTACAGGTTCTTCCGGGCCATCAGGGACACCCCCCACGAGATGAGGGTGAGGTACTGTAACATCGACTACGACCGAGAGCTCGCGATCATCGCCGAGCTGACTGAGGACGGAGAGCGGAAGATCATGGGCGTCGTCAGGGTCCCTATCGAGCCCGACGGGAAGACCGGCGAGTTCGCTTTTATCATCGCTGACCCGTGGCAGGGCCTGGGTCTGGGCTCGAAGCTGGTGGATTATATGATCGAGATTTGCACGAGCAAGGGCTTGGAGACCCTCTACGGTGTGATTCTGCGCGACAACACCCGGGCGATAAGTCTCGTGAAGGCGATGGGGTTCAAGATCGAGCATGTTGACGATGAAACAGTCAGAGCCACCCTGACCCTGAAAGAGGAAAAAAAGAAATGGCGAATATCTGAACTTCCTCTCTAATCTCAAGGCGAAGGTTCATCGCTTCGCCCATACATTTCTGCACCACATACACAGGCGTTTTTCGCGAACTCTAAATCTGCCATATTATTAGTTTAATACTCGCAATTCATCGCTGGAGGATTAAGGGACAGTGAGCGTTTTCAATGACTCCATGTGACGTTGATCCACGGTTAATCATCTCAGCAGTCTTTAGACCCCTCATCCCCATATCGAGAAGATCCATGGATTTCTCGTCTACGCACCTACCAATTCCTCCCGGAATATTGGGTCCCTCTCGTAGTGAACGGAGTGCCCTACCCCTGTTTGCATCAGGCGGTGCTTCCTTACAAATTTTTGAGTGACCACTAGTTTTATTACTTTTATAGCATGATCATCTGAGCATACCAAGGTGAAAAATATGAAAACCAGTGTAACTTTCGGAGACGTCACAGTCGGGCCGGGAGAAATAGGCTTCGGCTCGCTGACAACGGTTGAACTTGCCGACTCTACTCCCGTAAAGCTCCCCATCATCGTCATGAACGGCGCTGAGGATGGACCCAAATTCCTCTTCTCCGGAGCCGTCCACGGCGGCGAACTCATCGGAGCGAACGTCGTTAGACGGGTCATGAGGGAGGAGCTGGACCCCAAGAAGCTGAAGGGTCTGGTCGTGGCAATCCCCATCGGGAACCCCCTCGGCTTCATGTTCGGCGACCGAGCGAGCCCCCAGGACCTAGTTACAGGGCCAAGATTCGGCTCTCCCGGAAACGCGGAAGGCTCCATAACCCAGCGCTTCGGGGCAGCGGTATGGGATCAGGTCACGTCGAAGATGGATCTGAGGGTCGATATCCACGGTAACTATCCTCCGTGTACCGCCTTCTGCCTCTGCAGCCTCCACGATGACAGGATCAAGGACAAGAACACTGAACTGGCTGAGGCGACGGGACTGACTATCGTTTACTCCCCGCCTAAGGGGACCCTCGACGGCATGGGTGGGGCCATTGACCCGAGCTACACGCCTCCCCCATCTGTTACCCTTGAGCTCATAGATGCGAGGAGGGTCACAGAAGTCTCCACGGATCTTGGCACCAGGGCCATCCTGAACGTCATGAAGCTCTGGGGGATGATCGAGGGAGAGATCGAGAAGCAGCCCGAGCAGTACGTCTGGGGCGGAGGCAGGGTGAAGAACGGCGGAACCATCAGGGCCTCGAGGGGCGGGATCGTCCACTTCACGAGGACGCCGGGAGAGTTCATCAAGGAAGGAGACGTCGTGGCGAAGATCTACAATCCATGGGGAGATGTAGTGGAGACGTTCAAGTTCCCCTTCGATGGGCACATAAGGGCCTATACGTATCCCAGGCATCAGGCTATCAACACCGGGGACACTATAGCCTATATCACTCACGACAAATAGATTGGGAGAGAACAGTCATTTTCTCTCATTTTTTATCTACATCTTTTTTAAGCGATGAAGAGATAGATTGGTGAATCTTATGGGGAAAAACCGAAGCGAGTGCATGATGAACACAAAGGAATTCCAGTTCACAATAGTGCTCGCTGCGATCGCTCTGGTCGTCTTCAGGGTCTATCCTCAGGTCAATATTTGGCGGCTGACGAAGCCTTCATCTATCCGTCCGTTCTATCTGACACTGGAGCCCGGGAGCACTCTCGGCATACTGGGGGCAACCATCGCAGGTCCCATCGCAGGCATGATTCTGGGCTTGGTCGCCTGGAACCCGGTGTATCTGCCCGAGGTCTTGATTATCGTGAAGGTCGCCCAGTTCTTCATGATCGGGTATCTCCATAAGAAGGTTCAGCCGCCCTACGACATCATCGCTATTCCGTTGGGGATCCTCATAAGCGCCATCGTCCATCCCACTCTCGTCCACTACATTCTCTACAAGCAGGTGGTCGTCCACCTCTATTGGGGAACTAACATCGTATTCCAGGCCACTGCAAATTTCATATTCTACATACTGATCAGGCTCGTGATACCCCAAGTCTATGGATGGGCGAATCCTGGCGTTGACCGATCACTGAGACTACCGTTTCTGAAGAACCGCTCCAAGTGAATCCAAGTTTTTCAGGGATATCTGCTCTATCCCGTCAAAACAATCTCGAAGACTTTAAATCATCCAATTGTGTTTTAAATGGCGTTTTCTGGAGGAAAAGAGATTGTCTGAAACGATTAAAATCGGAGACATTGTAGCTAAACCAGGAGAGAAAGCTCAGGGTTACGTGAAGGTAGCTGAGGCTGCGGGTTTCGACATAGAACTCCCCGTCGTCATCTTGAACGGAGCAGAGCCTGGCCCCACCGTCGCCATAATCGCGGGGATCCACCCGGTCGAGTATCCCCCGATGGAGGGAACAATCAGGCTGGCAAACGAACTAGATCCTAAGAAAATGAGAGGCACCGTCATCACCGTCCCGATATTCAACATGCCCGGTTTCCAGGCCCGCGTGCCCGGAGCGCCCCTAGAGAGGACGCAGCTCACCATGGCGTTCCCGGGAGACCCTGAGGGGGGCATGAACGACAGGGCGGCCCACTTCATCACGACTGAGATCTTACCCAAGGCTGACTACGCCGTTGAGACCCATGGATGCAACTTCCAAGAGACCTGCCCGAACCACATAATCATGATCCGGACAGGAGACGAAAAGTACGACAAGGCCAACATAATGTTCGCACGGAGCTTCGAGACTGAATATGTCCGGAGAGCCATGGACAAACACGTGAAGCCATTGCCCGAGAAGGGGCACAGTCTCATGACCCAGTGCGCCAAGATGGGGATCCCGTGCATCCTTCCTGAGGCGGGGAGCGCCGGGGGGATATCCTCTATTACAGGCCAGCTGAACGAGGAAGACATAGTTTGGTTCATGGACGGCATGAAGAACTTCCTGAGAAATCTGGGGATAATAGACGGCGAAGGCGTCCTGTACGACCCATACGCAGTCACCGAAGTCTACCACTTCAGGTCAAAGTCGGCGGGCTGGTTCTATCCCCTGGCTCCAAACGGCGCCAAGGTGAAGAAGGATCAGGTCATCGGGGAGGTTAAGGATACATTCGGCGCGCTCCTGGAGCAGGTGAAGGCACCCTCTGACGGGATCATTTCCCTCATCTGGACGAGGCCAGCGGTCAACCAGGGAAGCATCCTTCTGCAGACGTTCGAGCTAGGGCCAAAGGTCAGCTCGATCATCTCCTAATTTTCTCTTCTTTTTTCTTATTTTTTTTATTCCCAAGTCTGGAACGATACGTTAAAAAAGAATAAAAAAACGGAGGCGGCTTAAACGCCGCGCCGTGACTTGGGGTCTAGGATGTCTCTGAAGGCGTCGCCCAGAAGCTGCCATCCCAGGACGAAGAAGAAGATGAATATCCCCGGGAATACGGCGATCCACCAGCTCCCCTGGAGCAGCCAGTTCCTGCCCTCACTGATGATGATCCCCCACTCCGCGGTTCCAGGGTTGAATCCGAGCCCCAGGAAGCCTAGGCTTGAGGTGGACAGGACGATGGTCCCCAACCTCATCGAGGCCATGATGACGACCGTGTAGATCGAGTTTGGCAGGACATGTCTTAAGATGATCTGGAGATCCGTCAGACCTATTGCCTTAGCGGCCTCGACGTAGAGTTCGTTCTTCACCCTGAGAACCTCCCCGCGCACGATCCTAGAGTAGCCGGGCCATGCGAGGATGGAGTAGGCGATGACCATGGTCCAGAATCCTCGTTTGCCGAGGGCGATGAGGATGACCATCATGACTACCAGCCAGGGCAGCGAGTAGAAGAGGTCGACTATCCGCATCAGTATGTCGTCTATCAGGCCCCCGTAGTAGCCGGCGATGACACCGACCATCAGTCCGACGCTGAAGCATATCGCTGTAATCGAGAACGCGAGCATGAGGGAATACCTTGTACCCCAGATGACTCCATAGAAGACGTCGCCGTAGGTGACTGGACCGGTAGTCCCGAAGGGGTGCTCTTTGCTCGGTGGAAGCGGGAGCCTCGAGAAGGTCTTGGGCATCCTGAATGGGTCCGGCTGGTTGGGGGGACAGATCAATGGGGCCGCTATTGCGATGAGGATGAAAACCATCACGATCGCTATGCCAATCATGCTGAGGGGGCTCTTCCGTATCCGGTACATCATGAAAGAGCGTTCTCGCTTCCTGTACTCTTCCTCGCCCTCTTTCAGCGCCACTCTGATATCCGCTTGGGGGTCGGTGTCACTCATTTTTTCTCACCATACTTGATCCTCGGGTCGATATACCCGTATATTATGTCAACCCCTAGGTTGACCAATACCAACATGACGGCATATATCAGCGAAAATGCCTGCACAGTGTTGTGGTCCGTAGCTCTCGCCGCGGCGGCAGCCACGCTCCCAAGTCCCTGTCTGTTGAAGACCGCCTCGACGATAGCGCTGCCCGAGACTAGGCCGGCGATCGTGAAGCCCAGGAGCGTCATGAACGGGATCAGGGCGTTCCTGCGGGCATACTTTTTATCGATATAGTCTTTGCTCAGCCCTTTCGACTTTCCCGTGGTGATATAGTCCTTGTTGAGCTCTTCCAGGATACTTGACCGGAGTACCCGGGTGTTCGTGGCGAGCGATGCAAAGACCATGGTGATGAGGGGGCCTATCAGGTATCTCCATGCCTCTATGAATCCTCTCCAGTCGCCGGCCAAGATTGCATCAATGGTGGGCATTCCCGTAATCGTGGCGAATGTGAACCTGGGGTCGATGACCACAATCCCCCTGACATAGAGGAATGCTAGCAGGGCCAGACCGATGAAGAAAGAGGGCAGTGAATTGCCCATAATGGCAAGGATTCTAGCCAGGTGGTCGATCCATGAGTCCTTGTTCGCCGCTGCTTTGGTTCCGATCCAGTATCCCAAGGGTAGGGATATGGCCATCACGTATAGATTCAGCTCCAGGGTCAACGGGAATAGGCGCGCAATCAGTTGCACGATCGGTTCTTCTCCGAAGCTAAACGCCCTGCCCCACTCGCCGTGGAGAAGCCCATTTACCCAGTACACGAACTGAACCGGGATGGGTTCATCTAGATGGTATTTTTTTCTGATGATCTCGATGATCTCCGGTGGAGTCTCCGGGGTCACGTATGCCTCGACGGGGTCTCCTGCGAGGCGAGATATGGTGAATACCATGAAGACGATGACGAAGATCGTGATGATTGAGTAGAGCAGTCTCCTCAGAATGTATTTCTGCATGTTTGTCAGTTTAACAGCCATTTTTTTCACCGTTCTCCTTTCATTTGTCTCCTGATAATGAGGGATACAACAAACAAGCTACGTATTGATCCTCGTTCTCGCGCTCGATGAGGGGGGGCTCCGCTTTCTCATCGAACTTTACGAAGATCCGTTCACCGTGAACGTCGACGTGGGTTATGCTCTCCAATAGCGGTAATTTTTCCTTTTCCTTCTCAATTATCTCGTTGAGCTTCCCCAACGTTTCTTGGATGTCCGTTCCGGGGGAGGCTATTTCTAGTTGGTAGTCCTCCGTCACGAACGTCTTTACGTTGAGCTCCTCCACAAATTTATCCTTCAGATATACCGCCATGTCTTCCGCGCCCCAGCCACACTCTTTGAACGCGTTCTTGCATCTGGGATGGAACCGGCATCCCGTGGGTGGGTTCGCCGGGGAGGCCACCTCGCCAGGCAGGATCTCTGCTGAGGCCAACTTTCGCTGGGCTGGGTTCATCGAGGGAACAGCGGAGAGGAGTGCCTTGGAGTAGGGGTGAAGGGGTTTGCTGAAGAGAACATCCTTGTCGCAGAACTCCATCACCTTCCCGACGTACATGACGACGACCTTGTCACACATGTAGTCGATGACGCTCATGTCGTGGGTGATGAACAGATACGTGAGGTTCAACTCGTCCTGGAGCTGATTCAGCAGCTTCAGTATCTTGGCTTGGACGCTCACGTCGAGGGCCGACGTGGGTTCATCGAGGACGATGAAGTCGGGGTTGAGGGCAATCGCCCTGGCGATGGCCACCCTCTGCCGCTGGCCCCCGCTGAGTTCGTAGGGGTATCTCCAGAGGTGATCCTCCTGGAGCCCCACCTTTAGGAGTAGATCAACGACCTTGTCTCGGAGCTCGGCTCCTTTAAGGGGGGTGTGAACCTTCAATGGCTCCGCAATCAGGTCTCTGATGATGTACCGAGGGTCCAGGGAGGAGGCGGGGTCCTGGTAGACGATCTGCATCTTCCTCCTAAGTTCCCTGAGGCGCTCCTCCGCTGTGATGTCGTACCTCCGGGGGGACTCTCCTTCTTCCAGAGACGTCGTGAAGAAGATCTTCCCGTCGGTAGGCTCCAGCAGTTTGAGCACTGTCCTGCCGAGGGTTGTCTTGCCACACCCGCTCTCGCCGACGAGGCCCAACGTCTCGCCTCGCTTTATATGGAAGCTGACGTCGTCGACTGCCTTCACTGAGCCGAAGTACTTTTTCAGGTGCTGAACCTCGAAGACGATGTCAGACAATCTAGGCGTCCTCCTCTTGGTATAACCAGCAATGGACCTTGTGGCCGGTCTCCATCTCCTGCAGGGTCGGTCTCTTTTCGCTGCAGATCTTCATTACACGGGGACACCTAGGATGGAAACGGCATCCCGAGGGAGGAGTAAGGAGTATGGGGACGTTCCCGGGTATCTCCTCGAGCTCCTTATTGTCCCCGATGTTGTGGATCGCCCTCATCAGCCCCCGGGTATAGGGGTGAAGGGGATGATTGAAGATGTCAACAACGTCCCCGATCTCGGCGATCTGGCCCGCGTACATGACGCAGACCCTGTCACAGATCTCGGCTATCAGGCCGAGGTTGTGGGTGATTACCAGGATTGATGTGCCTCTTTCCTCCCTCAGCTTCAGGAGCAGATTGAGGATCTTCGCCTGGGTCGTGACATCAACCGCGGTCGTGGGCTCGTCCGCGATGATGAGGTCGGGCTGACAAGCTAGGGCGATAGCGATTAGGACTCTCTGCCTCATCCCCCCGCTGAGCTCGTGAGGGTACTCCATCGCGATCCTCTCAGGGGACGGCATCCCGACATCCCTGAGGATCTCGACGCTGTCGATCCTCGACGCGTTTCTCGGATACTTGTTGTATCCGTTTATGAAGGGGATTCTCCGTGCGAGTTTTAGGAGTATCGAGTTAGGAGATTTCAGTTCCGTCTCCAGAAGCCGCTTATGGAGCCCTGCGAGGGGGCTTCCCCTTTTCTCGGCCAGCTCGATGCCCTTCTTGAGCATGTCATCCCTGAAGTGGAGCAGGATGCCCTCCCCCACCTGATCCGCAATCCTCATCGTGGGGTTGAGGGACGTCATGGGCTCCTGGAAGATGATCGAGATCTTTCTTCCCCGGATCTTCGCCATCTCATCCTCCGGGATTTTGAGCAGGTTCTCGCTCCCCATGAAAGTGATGGTGCCTTCATCGATGACGGCATTCGACTCCAAGAGGCGCACGATGCTCCGGGTGGTCACGGTCTTCCCGCACCCGGTCTCGCCTACCACGCCGAAGATTTCGCCTCTCTTCATCGAAAGCTCAATGCCGTCCAGAACTTGGACCGTGCCTTGGTAGACACTAAAGTCCAGATGCAAGTTTTTTATTTCAAGAAAAACTTCATCTTCTGATGGACTCTCTCCGGTTGACATCATGGACCTCTATGTCTACCTACAACGTTAATTTAATACTTTCTTAGAATTACTTGTTCAAAATACGCGACTGAAACTTAGAGTATGTAAAAACATACCAAAAAAAGGTTATATTTTGAGTTAATCATCTATTGCCCCGATACATTGTGATCGATATAGTCATTGAAGGTGGGACCATCGTTACCATGGATGATGAGCGAAGGATCATCCACGATGGCGGTATAGCCATCGAGAAAGGTGCCATCTTAGAAGTTGGAAATAGGGATGACATCTCAGCCGAGTATAAGGCTAAACGGGTTTTGAACGCTGAGAAGCATGCCGTGCTCCCGGGTCTCATCGACACCCACGGCCACTCCGGCCACAGCATGATGAAGACCATCGCTGAGACCGTCCCCGGCTGGGGGACCATGATCGAAGAGGTCTACCTCAGGGGCGTTAAGGAGGAGTTCTGGTACATCGACTCCGTCTTGGCCTCGCTGGAGCGGCTCAAGTTCGGGGTCACCACGGGCGCCACTTTCCTCGGGGGAGGCAGAGGGGCCTACAGGACCGACGACCCCAAGTTCGCCGAGCTCCACATGGACGGAGCGAGGGAAGTAGGGATCAGGGAGATCCTAGGGTTGGGTCCCGTGGGGAGAGCTCCCTACACCCCCAGGGAGTACCACGATCTCGATGGAGAGAAGAAGACGAGCCGCACCGTGGACTTCGACGGCATGATGAAGACTACCCGGAAGATCGTCGAGAAGTATGGCGACTTCAACAGCCTCGTGACCGCCCGGATGACCGTGAGCAGCATCGCGCCGAACCTTGATGATCTATCGGCAGAGGATCAGGCGATCGTGAGACGGCAGGCCAAGGAGATCAGGGCGCTTGCCGACGAATCGGGCCGGGGTATCATGGCCCACGGAGGCGGAGGAGTGATCAAATCCGCCAAGGAGCTGGGCCTCATGGGGCCCGACGTCATGCTCATCCACTGTGGCGGCCTCACCGAGGAGGACATCAACATCTTCGCCGAGACAGGAACCCACGTATCCCACTGCCCCAGGGCGAGAGCCATAATGAGGCGCAGATGCCCCGTGCCGGAGCTCATCGACGCAGGGGTCAACGTCGCCTTAGGCACCGACGGCTCGGCGCCGGACAGGACCTTCGACACCTTCGCCGACATGCGCACCGCCCAGACGATACAGCGCCACTACTTCCACGACTCGAGCTACATGCCCCCCGGGAAGGTCCTGGGAATGGCTACCATCGATGCGGCGAACGCTCTCGGAATCGGGAAGGAGGTCGGGAGCCTCGAGGTCGGGAAGCGGGCGGACGTCATCCTGCTGAACATGAACAAGCCCCACCTGACGCCCCGGTTCATGATTCCCCAGAGGATCGTCTACGAGGCCTACGGCCACGACGTGGAGACCTCCATAATCGACGGCAAGATAGTGATGGAGAACCGGGTGGTCAAGACGATAAACGAGGAGAGGGCTCTGGACCACGCTCAGAGGGTAGCCGAGGAGGTCGTCGAGTACAACGACCTAGAGAAATACATGGGGCTCCCCGAGGGCTTCTGGAGAAGCAGCAAGTACGGCTGATCTCCCCCTTATTTCACCACTTTTTCTATTATCTCCAGCGCGACGTCAGCTTGCTCCCTGCTAAGAGTCAGCGGCGGAGTCATTATCAGGACGTTCC
Source organism: Candidatus Bathyarchaeota archaeon (assembly GCA_026014875.1). Classification (GTDB taxonomy): domain Archaea; phylum Thermoproteota; class Bathyarchaeia; order TCS64; family TCS64. Next base: position 86,779 of record JAOZHO010000028.1, read on the forward strand.
TGTATCTGCCGTAGCGCCTCAGGAGGAGGCCCTCCCCCATCGCCCTCCTCGTCACCGATAACGCCTCCTCGGTAGCGGGTTCTTTCGTCGACTTATCCTTCACCAGCTCGAATCCGATGATGAGGCCCCTCCCTCTTACGTCTCCTATCGACTCCTTTCCCTCGGACATGGAGACCAGGGACTTGAGTATGTAACGCCCTAGGTCCTTGGCGTTGCGTATCAGATCGTTTTCATCGATGTAATCCAGAGTAGCCTTTCCCGCGGCGCACCCGACGAGGTTGCCGGCGAAGGTCCCAGTGAACGCCACGCCCCCCCGTGTCTCATCGGTGATCTCCCGCCTCGTCGCGACGGCGGCTATGGGGTAGCCTCCCCCCATCGCCTTCCCCAAGCAGAGGATGTCGGGGGTTATCCCCCAGTGGTTGACTGCGAGGAACTCGCCTGAGGACCCCATGCCCGAGTAGACCTCGTCGGCGATGAACTGGATGCCGTTCTCCCTGCAAATCTCCATGATGCCCTCCATGTACTCATCGGGGGGGATGTAGACGCCGCCGTTCAGGAGAACTGGCTCCATGAGGAGACCCGCGAACTGGTCGGGTCTGGCGACGGTCTCGAAGATGTTCTCGATGTATCCCAGACACAGCATGTCGCAACCCGGATATTCCTGGTTGAAGGGACACCTGTAGCAATTGGGGTAGGGTATATGGACGATGTCCGAGAGTTTCGCCGTCCAGACATCGATGCCTAGCTCCCCGCTCAGCTCGAACAGAGTCCCCACGTGGCCGTGATGGGAGTCAAGGTAGCTCAGTATCAATGGCCTCTCGGTGTATTCCCTTGCGAGGTGAACCGCCAGCTCCACCGCCTCGGAGCCGCTCACCACGAGGTTCAGCCTACCCTCCTTGAGCCCTCCCGGGAGCCTGCTGAGCACCGACTCGGTGAACCCCAAGAGAGCCTCGGCACCCTTATCCCGGGGGATCATCCTACGAAGCTGCCCCGTCGAAGCCTCGATCACGTCGGGGTTCGAGAAGCCCACCGCGCAAAGAGACTGCGCAAAGTCCAGGAACCTGTTCCCGTCGACGTCCTCCTTGATACAGCCGAAACCCTTCTCCACGGCGATCGCGGGCACCCCCCTCTCCCCGAAAATGTTCCTGTATCGCTCTATCAACCGCCTCGATTTCGGGCCTGGTACCTCCGTCACGATCCTCGGTAAGACCGGCTTTTCAGAATCTTCCATGCGACATTCTCAGAGAGAGTCAAAGTCATCCCATAATAGACTTTTCACGGTCGAGGTCTGCCGGAGTCGGGTGAATCTCGTTTTAATAACTGGTCGACCGTTTATTGGTTATCCATGGTCGATCTCGGTAAGATCCGTGAACAGTTCCCTATCACGAAAGAGAAGGTGTATCTTGCCCACGCGTCCCGCGGACCCCTCCCGGTATGTGGAGCCGAGGCGATCCAGAGGTACGTCCACGACTCGATGCACTCAGGGCTGACCCTTGTGGATGCCGGTGTCCCCGCGGATGGGGGGAGAGCCCTCTTCGCCCGGCTGGTCGGCGCAGAAAGGGATGAGATCGCCTTCGTCGAGAACACGTCCGTAGGCCTCAACATCGCCGCCGGAGTCGTCGACCGGAGCAAAGGCTCCAACGTCGTCACCACGGACTATGAGTACTCCTCGGTGACCTATCCGTTCCTCCGTAGAGAGCCCGGCGTCAAGGTCAGGTTCGTGGAGAACGTTGACGGTGTGGTCCCCCTCGGGGACATGGAGAAAGCAGTCGACGATGAGACCGTGGCCGTGGTGGTGAGCCACGTTCACTGGCTCAACGGTTTCAGGCACGATCTCAGGGCCCTAGCGGAGATAGCCCACGAACACGGGGCATACCTCATAGTCGATGCGATTCAGTCGGCCGGCGCCATGAAGATAGACGTGAAGCGGAACGGGGTGGACTTTCTGACCGCCGGCTGCTACAAGTGGCTCCTCAGCCCACCGGGGTCTGGATATCTCTATGTTCGAGGGGAACTGATCGGGGACTTTGAGCCCCCGCTCGCGGGGTGGCGGTCTACGTCGGGGGTGAGTGATAGGGATCACATGACTCTGAAATATCCGGATGATGCGAGGCGATTCGAGGTCGGCGCGCCGGCGTACATCAGCCTCGTCGCCGCCGCGGAGGCCATGAAGCTCCTGTTGGATGCAGGGATAGACTTCGTCGAGGAGAGAATCCTGATGCTCACGGGGCGCCTCGGAGACGCTCTCCGGGATATGGGGCTCCATGTCACAACGCCGGAGGCTGACTCCTCCCGATCCGGAATACTGAACTTCCGGGTGGATCAACCGCAGAGAGTCGTTGAGGAGCTGAAGGTTAAGGGGATAATTCCCTGCGGGGCGAGGCCTGACTGGGCTAGATGCTCGCCGATTTTCCGATCCACGATGAGGGTTGCCCCCCACTTTTACAACACCGTGGAGGAGATTGATGCCTTCATCGATGTAGTGAGAGAGGCCACCAGCTGATAGGAATATTAGAGTTCGAGGGACTTGGGCTTATCCCTGTATCTCTCCACCAGCGACCCGTAAGCCTGACCCAGGTCCTCTGCCACCTTCTCGCAGTCCCTCACGTTGAAGGATTTGAGGTCCCAGCTCATCTCGTCATCCATGATCCTCACGGCCTCGCCTGTGAAGACCACGGTCCCATCCCGGGACACCTTCTCAATGCCCTCCCGCCTCTGGGCCTCCGCGTTCATCTTCACCGCCTCCTCCAGGGTTATCTCCTCGGGGAGAAACACCTCGGCGCCGTTTGCGTCCAACCTCACGGGGTATCCCCCCTGCAGCCCCGCGGGGCCGGGGCAGTGGCGTATCTCCCCGGTGTCATTGAGGATGGCCATCATGTCCCCCACGGCTATGGAGGCAGTGTAGTGCTGATCGGCGATGGGGCCCTTCCTCCCCCTTGACCTCGACTCCTCCACGGCGGCGAAAAGGATCTCTATCGGCTTCCACTCGTCCGTCACGATGCGGTCGCCCGCAATCACCTTCAGGTAGTACGTGGATTCGGGGGGGGCAACATTTCTTCGGAGAAGGTGGTAGGTGGCGAAGTCTGCCACAAGGTAGACCTTGACGTCCCTCACGTGAACCCCGGTCTTCGCACTCACGACCCTCCGAATAGGCTCCACTATGTGGGCGAAATCCCCGATGCCTGTAGTGGGCGCCATTCCCGCTCCGGCCAGCATGGGGTTGACTATCTCACAGGGATCGTTGGTTATCAAGACGTGGGCATCGATCCCCGAAGCCTTCACCGCCTTCATGAGCCTGTAGGGCAGCAGCAATCTGAAGGGGAGCGCCAAGCTGTAACCCACGGGCCCCCCTTCCCCGAGCTTCCTAGCAACGTCCCGGGGCAGATCCGTGTGAAACCTCCAGAAAGGATGAAAATCAGCGGAGTTGAAGACCATATCAGGCTCCAACTCGCCGAGGACGCGGGCCGTGCCCTCGACGTCGTTCAGATCGATCTTCCTGTAAGAGATATCAGGATAAAGGCCTTGAGCAGCCGCCCCCATCGCGACCTGGGTCGCCTTCTGCCTGCCCGTCTCCTCGTCGCGGCAGCCCACGATGATCTCGTCTACTCCCGCCCGGGCCAGGGTGTGGAGGATCTCTCCACCAAGGATGCCGATGCCTATCTTGAGGACCTTTCCTGCCATGGGAGATAGAAAGGCGCTTTGACGTATTTAATTGATATTTGCGCGGGATACGTTGGTGATCGGGCGAGAGCCGCGCTAACCTTTTCCCATCAACGATGGTATCTATACCTGACGTGATCGAACGTGGATGATCTCAGTGCGATAGATAAGGACATTTTGGGAGAGGCCTACGTCTCCGATGAGACATTGACGAACCTCTCTCGCCTCTGCAGTTTCGGGAGCCGTTTCTCGGGCACGCCCGGTGAGCGGCAGGCTGTGGAGTACATGCACCAAAAGATGAAGGAGTACGGCTTGGACGATCCCCGCTTAGAGGAGGTGGAATACCTCGGCTGGACCAGGGGAACGACCAAGCTCGAGGTCCTGGAGCCGGAGCAGAAGGTACTTGACTGCATCGGGCTTCCATGGATCCCCAGCACTCCCGAGGATGGCGTGGAGGCGGAACTCCTCAACATGGGGCAGGGCACATACGTGGACTACGGGCTCCACGGGGATAAGGTTCCGGGGAAGATAGTTATGACCACCACCTTCACCCCCAACTGGATGAGGCAGCAGCACAGGGCGGAGAAACTCTGCCGCGCGCAGAACCTGGGAGCCGTGGGCTTCATCTACGCCAAGAACGACCCGGGCCTCCTGTACGAGACAGGCGTGGCGAGTTGGAAACCCCCCGAGGTCCTGGGAAGCATCGCTGGGATACCCGCCGTCGGGACATCGAAGGAGGTGGCCGCCTACCTAGGCAGACTCCAGAAAAGGGGCCCAGTGAAGCTCAAGATCACAGCCAACCATAGTTCGGGGCCCGCCAAGACCTGGAACGTGGTCGGCGACATCGTGGGCAGCGAGAAGCCTGACGAGGTCATCGTCGCCGGGGCTCACTTTGACGGGCACGACATCGCCGTCGGAGCCATGGATGATGCGGCGGGGGCCTGCGTCGTCCTGGAGGCTGCGAGGCTGTTGGCGAGACACAAAGGCGCCCTGAAGCGGACCGTTAGGTTCATCGCGTTCCCCGGGGAGGAGAACGGAGACTTCGGGTCCGCGGGGTACGTCCTCAGTCACCTGGACGAGTTGGACAAAATAGTGTTCATGTTCAACCTGGACGGGGCGGGTAGAGCCTCGAGGCCCGGCGTCATGGTCCAGGGGTGGCCGGACTCCATTCCCCTCTTCAAGGGGATCGCCAAGGATCTCGGAGAGCCCATGCCCGTCAACGTGGAGTACAGCATCTACAGCGACCACATGCCCTTCTCTGTCAGGGGGATACACACGGCACGGATCAAGGGGAGCAACAGCTTCAGCGGCGTGAGGGGCACACGGGGCTGGGGGCATACCAAGGCGGACACAGAGGACAAAGTGGACGTGAGGAACCTGAGGGAGGTCTCCGCTGCTCTAGCCCGCATCCTCCTGAGACTCGCCACGATGGACGAGATACCCCTGAAACGGAAGACCGACGCCGAGGTGAGGGAGATGCTCGAAGGATACGGATACGACGAGGTAATGGAAATCCTTGGAAGCTATCCTTCATGGCTCAGATGACTCGGAGGCTCTCTCCGAGGAACCCCTTTTTTTCTAATCACTCTTTCTCGATTCTTTTCAGTCTGAAATGAATCCATCTAATCGGGTAGAGAAGGAATTTTTTCGGCTCAAGGTGCAACGCCGAGGCCGATAAAAAGCCTACGAAGAGGAACATCGCAAGGATGAGGACGCCCTCATATCTGTAGAGGACCACGGCCACATCCCCCAGATACGTCACCAAAATATTCCAGAATACAAGCAGGGCAGCCAGCGCGAAGAAAGAGATCAGCGCATATCTGAGAAAGTCCCTGTATTCGCCCATCCCACCCTTCTACCCTTTCCCCTTTGAAGAGAATTTCGGGAAACCATGCAAGCAGATTCCTATGCGTCACCGTGGAAGATCAACACGAAGCCTCGATGAAGATGGCGTCGGCACCCGCGCCGTTATAGTATTATATTCTAAGACCGCAAATATTATTGATTATCTTAATCAGATGTGATCTCATGGAGCGGCTGCCATTCCACCTCAAGGTCAAGATCGGGGACATGGAAGTAGAACTCGGAGGGGACAAGGACGAAGTCCTGTCCACGCTCGACGAGCTATCCAGTATCGTCGGGAAGGTGACCCATGCATTCGAGGTTGAGAGCCTCGTCCTCCCGGGAGCCTCTGAGCAGAGGGAGGTTGAGGCTGTTTCGTTGCTCGACATTCCCAAGATCAGCAGGACCAGCAAGTGCGGCGACGCCGTCGTGGCCCTCCTGACCACGGAGTGGGGTAACAGCCCCCGGACCATCTCCGAGCTCAGGGAGGCGATGGAGGCCAACGCGATCTTCTTCCCCAAGACCACTCTCTCCGGGGTCCTGGTCTGGCTCGTCAAGAAAGGCAGGATCAGGCGGTGGAAGGATAAGAAGAAAGGCTACCTCTACGTGAACAACGAGCCGGAGGCGACGTGATGGCCCGCATATCCCTCGCCATCAAGACCCCATTCGGGGAGATCAACGTCAGCGGCGACACCACTCAGGAGGTCCTGGAGGCCCTCTCGAAGCTCGACCAGGACTTTGTGAGTGAGGTGAACGACAGGGTCTCCGAGCTCCTCGTGACCCAGGCGAAGGATGACCTGAAGGGAATAGTCGAGATCGGGCGGGACGGCCCCATCATCGTCACCAAAGCTAAGCTCTCCCACTACGCGTGCATAGGCCTCATCCTCTACGCCCTACGGGAGCACCAGTCCAGCTCCCGTGAGATCACCAAGAGGCTGGCGGCGAGCGGAAAGAAGGTCACCGTCCCCGCTAGGCTCCACGAGATGAGGAAACGAGGCCACATCTTCAAGCCGGTGGACCGAGCCCCCTACTACAAGCTAACCACTAGGGGCGTAAAGTGGATCGAGGAGGAAATCCTGCCTCCCCTCAAGAAGAAATAGGCCTAGAGACCTCTCTTGTCGAGCCTCTCTTTCAGATTCTGGACCGTCACCAGCAAGCCCAGTAATATCTCCTTGCTGTCGCAAGAGTAGGACCGGGCCCTGAAGGGCGCCCGCTGTATGAGCTCCTTCTCTAGGAGCTTAGCGACGGCCCTCTCAGTGGCCTTGGATGTGAGGCCCACCTCGCTGGAGATCTCCCCGACGGTCATGGTCTTCCCCGTCCCCAGGAGACTGAAGAAAACGATGTTCTGGCTGGGGGCCTTGCCGAGCCCGATGATGGCCTCCATCTTCTCGTTGAGCTTCCCCCGTTTCTCTTCAGACATGGGATCAAACACCCGATTCCTTCTTTATAACTCTGTACAGCTTCATGAGGATATCGTAGGGGTTCACGGCGGAGATGTAGCCCGCGGAGTTCTGGGTCACCAAGCCCTTATCCTTCATCTCTGCGAGCCTCGCCCTCACCGTCGAGGGCTTCAGGTTGGTTCCCTCGGCGATCTGGGATGGCTTGAGAGGCGCCCCCCGGAAAGTCAGGTAGCTGAGCACCTTGAACGCAGCAGTGTCCAGCTTCAGCCCGTCCAGCTCCGCCTCCCAGCTCACAGTCTCACCTGTCCAGATAGCTCTCCAAGAGCTTCACGATGATGGGTCCCAGTTTGTACCTGTAGACTCCCCTGGAGACCCTGTCCACGAGCCCCTTGTTGTTGAGGTTGAAGAGGACTATGTTCACGGCGTTCACCGTGAGCCCCAGGGCGTCGGCGACCTCCTGAGACGACAAGGGCTCCCCCTGCTCAATCAGGTAGAGAAGGACCTGACGCTGGCTATCAGCCCGCCTCAGCCCGTCGAGCTCTTCGGAACCCATATCGAACCCGGTCCGTGGTTTAATCTCGGCGTATCACGTTTGTGAAGAGGTCGGAGACGATCTCAGTGAAGGGGACCTTCGACTTGTAGGATCGGTCCCTCTCCTGGGTCACAAACTTTTTCGATAACAAGGCTCTCAGCGCGGGTCGCACCGTCCCGGGGGAGATCCCCGTCTCCACAGCTATCTGGGTGGGGCTCGCGGGCCCCTCGAAGGCTAGATAGATCAGAACCTTGAACTGACTGCTCTTAGGGCTGAGCTCCTTCAACGCTTTTTCCCATAACTTCGACAATGGAACCCCTTACCTCTCCCGCCTCTCGAGGGCCTCGACACGGTCCATGAGGTCGAGGAGGATCCCCGATACATCCGGCGTGTAGCTTCCCCTCCCCTCCCGTTTCAGCATCCCCTCGTCGCAGAGCTTCGCGTAAGCAGCCTTCACGGAGTTGTATTTCGCCTGCAGTTTCTCGGTCATCTCGCTGGGCCCCAGGCTCGGGTCGACGAGGAAGGTTCTGAAGACTTGTTCTTTGAGAGAATAATCGTGTTTCATGGTGTACATCCTACTTTTTCCGGTTCTTCTTATTAACTTTACTTTTGGGGTGAAGACCGAGTCGGGTAAGATATGAGTATTTCATGAGCGTGTTAATTTCTTCCTTTATATATAAAATGGCCTTTTTCGGAAATTACGCTCGTTCCGATCATAGGGTTTAAATATCCAGGAAAAAAAGTGTTGTATGTATTCATTCTGAGGTCGATGATGGGTGCTCACGTACAGGGAAAATGCGGATGTAGAAAGCGATCTCCTCGACCTCAATGTGCACCCGAATCTGTATCTGTCGATACGGAACCTCCTCCTGGATGAGGTGACGAGCCAGGTTGAGGGCGACATGCCCACGGTGAAGGAGCTTGCGAAGGTGATCCGGGAGGAGATCGCGATACACTCCGCCACGAAGAGGGATCTCTTCAAAGAGGTGGCGGGGGTGGACGCGGGTAGCCACATCCTCCCCCTAGCCTCGAGGCGCTTCGCGGTCATCAGCGCCCTGGTCTACTCCTTCCCCTCGGGGAGGCGTTTCTTCCTGGAGCCCGAGTCCTTCTGTTTCCCGTACCGCCTCGAGGGAGGGCGGCTCGGGGGAGTCATCAACTCCCGGCGGGAGGCCAAGCTCTTCGAGACCGCTACACGGTACGTTGAAGGTGATCCGGAGGCCCGGCTTATCTTGGTGGATGGTCCCCTGGCGTTCAGCAATTGGTGGAGCAGGGCTGGAGGGGAGGCGGATAGGAGGCGCCTCATCACCGCGGTCAGGGGTTTCCTCGACGTGTGCCGCGAGAAAGGTGTGTCGGTGGCCGGCGTAGTCAAGCGCCCCTCGGCCCGGTACCTCGTCTACAACCTGGGGCTAGAGAGGGTGACGGAACTCCCCGACTCGTTCCTCCTCCTCCACGCCTTGAAGCCGGGGGAGAGAACAGACATCTTCTCCCCAAGATCCGCAGTCCATAAGGCGGTGCGGGCGTCCCCCTTCATGGACGCTATAGGCCACCCCATCTACTCGTTCTACATTCGCCTCTCCCGGGAGTGGTCCATCCCCCCGGTGAGGATCGATCTCCCCGCGTTCTGCCTCGGGAGTCTGGATGACATGGCGGACTATTGCTACGACTCCAGCGTCTGGAGGGGTATCCCGTTGCCCATTGTCAAGGCCGACGAGGAGGTGAAGATCTCGAGGCGGTTCATCGGGGAGGTCTACAGGGACATCGTGGGCAGGATAGGGAGGACCACCGGCGAATTGAGCCATTTGGCTCCGTACTGGGGTGAGGGGCAATGGATGGGCGCATGACCGTCGGATACACCTACAGCGACACCGGGGAGTACCGGGTCGACAAGATCACCGTGATCCTAGTCAGGGGCAGGGAGCTCGCGAAGGGGGACCTCGTCTACGTCGAGCACCCCAAGAACGGCTCCCCCGTGGTCTACCAGGTGACCGGGGTCCACCCCCACAGGAGGGTCCGAGAGTACGAGGAGGCCCTCCTCCAAGAGGGGAGAATCCTGGGGGACCCGGAGGGCACCACGATCCACGCCAGGGCCTACCAGTGGGGATGGCTCGATGAGGGAGGGAGCCTCAGGCCCCTCAGGCACCCCATAAGCCCGAATACCCCCGTCCGCATCGCGGAGAGGGAGATCGTGGCCAGGTTCACGAAGCCCAACGGCGATTGGAAGCTCCTCCTGGGCACCGACCCGAGCACCGACCTCGACGTCGAGTTAGGCGTTTATCCCCTGATCCGGCAGAGCGCTCTCATCTGCGGTGCGGTCGGGACAGGGAAGACGACGACCGCGATCTCCATGGTCGCCAGGGCCGCCAGCCTGAATCCCCCGGTTCGGTTCTTCGTGGTGGACAAGGATGGGGAGTACTCGAGCCTCATCGAGCGTCTCGGCGTCGACAGGGTCCTCAAGGTCCCGTGGATGCGGTTCTTCCAGCCCTCGGATATACCCTGGGAGGACTATCTCTCCGAGTTCGGGTGGCAGAAGACCTGGTGGAACTCCAAAATACTCGTAAAAGCGTTGAAGATCCTCTACGCTCAAGGCTCACCCGTCACGAAACACAATCTAGGGAGGGCGGTGGAGTACGTGGGAGCGGAGTCCCTCGGGTTCAACAAGAAGGCGGACGAGTTCGAGCAGTACCGGCAGCAGGTGTTGAACGCCATCACGGGCTCCAGACTGATACCGGACGGGGACCTGATGCCCCTCGACCCGGTGGAACTCCTCAAGGAGCGCCATGTAGTCATCATGGACATCTCAAGAGGGAAGAACACATGGTCCCAGAAGCACCTCGTCGTCGCCCAGGTACTCCGGAGGATCTTCGGGGAGGCTCTGGAGAACCGGAGGTTCGGATGTGTCGTGGTCCTCGAGGAGGCGATGTATTACGCCCCTCAGCGGGGGGTCTTCGACCTCGGGGACAAGGATGTCCGGGGGAAGCTACTAGGCGTCGTGAAGGAGATCGCCACCAACGGCGGTCGGAACGGTGTGGGCCTCTGGATCGTCACTCAGCGCCTCGCCACCGTGGACAAGACCGTGGTGACCCAGTGCGCGAACAACATCATCTGCCACAGCCTCGAGGACCTCGACAGGCAGCGCCTCGCCGAGATCGTGGGGGAAGAGTTCAGCCGCCTCATCGGGGACCTCCCCCAGGGAGAGGCCATCGTGAAGGGGACGGCCCTCAAATGCCGTTTCCCCATATGGGTGAAGGTCCTCCCCGAGGTCTACCCGGCCTCGGCGACGACGACCCCCATGAGCAGATTCGTCCACATGGAGCTCGCATCCCAGGGCGAGGCCCCACAGCCCCAGATAGCCCTGGACGACTGAGGCCTATTCCCCGAGGGCCCTATCCAGGGCCTTCTCGGCGATCTTCCCCGCCACGTGGATCGGCGAATCCCCGAAAAAGCAGTCCACCCTCCTAGAGGCGAGGCAGAGATAGATCTGGACAAGGGTGCCAGCCCGGGGTTTGTATCCCCGACCTTCGTGCCCGGGAGCTTCTCCAGAATGCGGGGTAAAAGGGTGAATGCTGACGGGCTCTCCCCCATGTACAGGACGAGGTCCCCTTTCCCGCTCAGCTACAGGCCTTCGACGATCTCCTCGACCATCGCCGGCAGACCCCCGAGTATCACCGATTCATCTGTGACCCATTCCCTCGGCGCCCGGAGCCTCAGATTCTCGCGGATACGCTCCCCGTAGGAGACCTGGGTGAAAACGATGAGCCTCAAAGCCGATCTCTCAGGGTCCTAGAGATCAAAGCAGAATAAACCCTCTGCGAGGGGGGACCAGATTAAAATCACACTTGCGCCTTGATCCGAGTCATGAGCGAGAGGCGGCTCTACCCCGAGAAGCCCCTTGTAGGGGTCGGCGTCCTCATCCGAGAGGGCGACAAGTACCTGCTGATCCGGAGGGCGGCTGAGCCCGACGCGGGGCTCTGGTCCATCCCCGGGGGGATGGTGGAGCTCGGGGAGAGGGCGGCGGAGGCAGCCAAGCGGGAAGCCCTGGAGGAGACGGGACTTGATGTGGAGATCGAGGAGGTCCTCAGCGTCGTCGACAAGATCATCGTGGACGACGAGGAGAGGATCAAATACCATTTCGTCATAGTGGATTATCTCGCAGAGGTGAGGAGAGGGAATCTGAAAGCGTCCTCCGACGCCTCGGATGCCCGATGGGTGGAAGCCTCGGAGTTCCCCAGCTACGAGCTCTCCCCAACTCTCGTCCAGTTATTAAGAGAAAGGGGGCTCTACCCCGAGTCCCGATGAAGTTCAATAGATTTTAGTTTCAACCCTTAAACTAAATAGAATATCATGAAATTCATACTTACTAATCTAAAAAACACGTAGTTTTAGTGAAAGGAAACATCGAGACATTGACTCTATACAGTATAGACGAGAAAACTGAAAGCCTTAAATTGTCAGGTGATAGAAATCTCTCGATCTAGATGAGTTCTTCGTTCAAAGGAAAAGATCTGTATACGTGTCAGGAATGGACCGTTGAGGAACTGGATACCGTCTTCGAACTCGCAAGGGACCTGAAGCTGAAGTTCAGGACCGGACAGACGACCGATATCCTCAAGAACAAGACTTTGTTCATGTTCTTCTTCGCTTCATCGACGAGGACCCGAAACTCCTTCGAGGCCGCTATGACCCAGCTGGGCGGGCACGCCCACTATCTAGCCCCCCGGATGATGCGCATCGGTGACGCCGGTGCCCCCGAGGCGGTGAAGGACACCGTCGGCGTCCTCGATAGGTACGGTCACGCCATCGCCATCAGGTGCTACTTCCCCAACTATGGTGAGGGGGATCGCCTCATCAGGGAGTACGGCAAGTGGTCGAAGGTCCCCGTGATCAGCATGGAGTCGGACGTCTACCATCCCTGCCAGGCCCTGGCGGATATGCTGACGATAAAGGAGAAGATCCCCAAGCCGGAGGGTAAGAAGTACGTTCAGGCCTGGGGCTACTCCCCGGATGCCCTCAGGGTCGCCGCAGTGCCAACATCCAACGTCCTGTTGATGCCCAGATACGGCATGGATGTCGTCTACGCCCGGCCCCCGGAGTTCACTTTGGCCCCTGAGATAATCGAGCAGGCGAAGGCAAACGCGAAGCTCTATGGGGGATCGTTCACTGAGACCACAGACCTGGAGGAGGCCGCTGATGGGGCCGATGTCGTCTACATGCGGAGCCACTGCACATTGAACCGTCATGTTCACGGCGACGTCGAGGAGCAGGCGATCATCGACAAGTACAGTGACTGGACCTGCACGGCGGAGCTGATGGAGCGGACCAACAAGAGAAGCCTCTTCATGCATTGCCTGCCCGCGGACAGGGGACACGAGGTGACCAGCGAGGTCATGGATGGACCCCACTCCGTGGTCTTCGATGAAGCAGAGAACAGACTCCACGTACAGAAAGCCGTGCTCTCCCTCGTCGTCTAAGGTGAATGGATAGTTCCTATCCGTTCATCTTTCTTTTTTATTATTCATTCAATCCCATTCTTTACGAAATTAAGGTCAGAACCATGTTTTCCGAGAGCATCCGCATAATTTCAGAAACTTTTAGACTATTTCGAACAGATATCGTGTATCTTTCCATAAACGTGACGCCTTAATGCTCCCCCGGAACTCTTAAATCACTGATTAAAATTATCTCGATACCATTCAACGAGGAAAAGGTGCAGTGAATGACAAAGAGACTTTTAATCGCCCTCGGGGGCAACGCCATCAAGCGGAGGACCGAGGAGGGGACCACAGCCCAGCAGTTGAGGAACGTCGCGATCACATGCGAGCAGATCGTCAGGCTCATCGGGAGGCAGGGTGAGGGGGACCGGATCGCCATCACCCATGGGAATGGGCCCCAGGTGGGCAACCTCCTGGTCCAGCAGGAGGCCGGATCGGGCATCGTCCCCGCCCAGGCCTTCGACGTGGTGGGCTCCATGAGCCAGGGCCAGATCGGCTACATGTTCCAGCAGACCCTCCAGAACCACCTCAAGAAAGCGGGCGGCGACTCTGCTGATACCCCTGTTGTTGCGGTCATCAACCAGGTCCTCGTGAGCCCCGACGACCCCGAGTTCCTCGACCCCTCGAAGCCTATCGGCAACTTCTTCTCCAGGGAGGAGGCGGAGGAGCTCGCCCGTACCAAGGGATACGTCATAGACCCCCCGGCAGGGGAGGAGTACCGCGAGGAGAAGATGGCTGGATTCGTCATCAAGCGGGTTCTCCCCGAGGGCTCGAGCCCCAAGCCCTACCGGAGGGTGGTCCCGTCCCCCGATCCCATCGAGAACGTAGAGGGGAAAACCATCAGGAGCCTCATAGACCAGGGCGTCGTTATCATCGCGTCAGGCGGCGGCGGCATCCCGGTCATGAGGAAGAGCGACAACGGCGAGCTCAAGGGTGTGTTCGCGGTCATCGACAAGGACAAGGCCGGGGAGAGGCTGGCCGAGGCCATCGATGCCACCGACTTTCTCGTCCTCACAGATGTTGAGCATGCCATGATTAACTACGGTAAACCCGACCAGGAGCCTATTGGTGAGGTCAGACTCGAGGAGGCGGAGAGACTCCTCGCAGAGGGCCACTTCCTCCGGGGGAGCATGGGCCCCAAGATGGAGGCCTGCATCCGCTTCGTCAAGTGGGGGGGCAGTAGGGCCACCATCACGTCCCTAGACAACGCCGTGGACGCCATCGACGGGAAGACCGGCACCCACATCGTCCCCTGATCCTCTTTTCACTTTCTCTGAAATTTATATCGTCAATACGCGGATAATCGGGTGATGTGTAATGGTAAGCGCGGAGACATTCAAGGGTAGAAACATAATCTCCATGAGGGAGTTCGACCGCGCCGAGATCGACTTCATCCTCGACACAGCCGACGATATGGTCAAGCTGGAGCAGGAGGGATCCGACCTCCTCAAGGGAAAGGTCCTGGCGGCCCTGTTCTTCGAGCCCAGCACGAGGACCCGGCTCAGCTTCGAGTCCGCCATGAATAGGCTGGGGGGGAGCGTGATAGGCTTCGCGACCCCCGCAGGCTCCTCTGTGGAGAAGGGGGAATCCCTCGCCGACACCATCAGGACGGTGAGCCAGTACTCGGATATCATCGCGATGCGCCACCCCGACGAGGATTCCTCGAGGATGGCCGCCAAGGTGGCCTCGGTCCCGGTGATAAACGGGGGCTCGGGCCCCTGGGAGCACCCCACACAGGCCCTCCTCGACCTCCACACCATCAGGACGGCGAATGGAACCATCGACGGACTAAACATCGCCCTCGCGGGCGACCTCAAGTTCGGCCGGACCACCCACAGCCTCGCAGTCGCCCTCAGGAACTACGATGTCAAGTGCCACTTCGTCTCCCCCGACTCCCTCAAGATGAGGCAGGACGTCATCGACGACGTCAAGGGGAAGCTGGACTACACGGAGACCGAGGACCTGAAGTCCATACTGCCCGAGATGGATATCGTCTACGCCACGAGGATCCAGAAGGAAAGGTTCTCCGACCCCGCTGACTATGAGAGGCTCAAGGACGCCTACCTCATCGACAAGGAGTTCCTCAAGGGCGCCAAGGAGAACATGAAGCTGATGCACCCCCTCCCCAGGATCAACGAGATCTCCACCGACATCGACGACACACCTTACGCCCTCTACTTCAAGCAGATGAGGCACGGGATCTATCTCAGGATGGCCCTCTTAGCCCTGGTGCTGGGAGCGGTCTAGGAATCATCCTCGAGGAAGAGGCTCCTTATCCTCTTCCATCGCCCCTCCTCTTCTTTGCTACGTCTTATCCTGATCTCATTCTCGAAGGCCTCGGGGATGCTGTACAGGTAGATCTTGTGGGATCCAATGGTGTAGTGGGGGGGCTCCGATGATTTTTCTGTGGTCCAATTGTGGACTGGGAAGTCGTGGCTCACGACTCTGGCTCCATCCCCGAGCTCCTCCTCAAGTTTTGGTCTCAGCTTCGAGTTGCCCGAGGTCGTGAGGTACATCGTCACGACGGAGGCCGGGGAGAGGTCCACATCGAAGAAGTTGGCGTTGACGACCTCAATCCTGTCTTCTAGGCCACTATTCTCTATCCTCTCAAGTAGGGGCTCCACCATCGAGGGGTTGATGTCGTATCCGACGGCTCGCTCGGCCTCGAACTCCTCGATGGCCATGAAGAGTATCCTGCCGTCCCCGCAGCCCAGGTCGTAGACCACGTCATCGACGCCCACCCCTGCGAGATTCAGCATCCTTCGGGCCACGTTGATGGGAGTCGGTACATAAGGCGCCACGCTGTGGGGGACATCCCCCCAGCTGAGGAAGGGGTTATCCCGTCTCAGGCTCGTGAGCCCGTCGTACCTCCTACTTCCCGACATCAGTCTATCCTCCTCCGCCGACGGTATAATATGTTTCCCAGGGAAGCGCAACTCTCAAATGGGCGGCGACCGTGATCCATCATGGTTTTCTCGATGGA
The DNA here is from genome assembly GCA_026014875.1 of Candidatus Bathyarchaeota archaeon. Lineage (GTDB taxonomy): Archaea > Thermoproteota > Bathyarchaeia > TCS64 > TCS64. The sequence continues at coordinate 102,685 of JAOZHO010000028.1, forward strand.
TATCAAAGCCGTGAAGATGGAGACCCCGGAGGGGTGCAACTTCATCCTGGGCCAGAGCCATTTTATCAAGACCGTGGAAGACCTCTACGAGGCGATGACCACATCGACCCCCACGGTAAAGTTCGGCCTCGCCTTCTGCGAGTCCTCAGGGGAACGCCTCATCCGGGTGGAAGGCAACGACGAGGGGCTCAAGGAGGCCGCGGCGGGAAACGCCCTGAGGCTCGGATGCGGCCACTCATTCGTGATACTGATGAGGGACGCCTTTCCCATCAACGTCCTGAACCAGATCAAAGTGGTCCCCGAGGTCTGCACCATCTACGCCGCCACGGCGAACCCTCTGGAGGTCGTGGTCGCTGAGACGGAGCAGGGCAGAGGGATAATCGGGGTTATCGATGGTCATCCACCTCTGGGTGTCGAGGACGAGAAAGGGGTGCGTTGGAGGAAGGAGTTCCTCCGGAAATTCGGGTATAAAACCTAGTCTCGGGGGCTCAGCAGCTTTTCGAGGACGGACGGGATCTCCTCGATCTCGAGTTCCCCGCTTATCTCCCTGAGATTCCCCACCGTGGAGTACCTCTCGATGATGGGGAAGGTCTGCATCTCGTAGACCTCGAACCTACGCCGGATGATCTCCTCTTTGTCGTCCTCACGCTGGATGAGCGTGCCACCGCACTCGTCGCAGATGCCCTCAACCTTGGGCACGATGTCCTTGAGATGGTAAACCGCCCCGCACTTTGAGCATATCCTCCGAAAGGATACCCTGGCCGCGATGGTCTCCGGTCTCGCCGCGACCGTGACCACATAGTCGACCTTGGCGTCCAGTCTCTTGAGGGTCCTGTCGAGGGCGATCGCCTGATTTATGTTCCGCGGGAAGCCGTCCAGAACGAAGCCCTTCTCCACGTCGGGCATGCTGAGGCGCTCTTCCACGGTCGCGATGACGATGTCATCGGGGACCAGTTCCCCTAGATTCATGTATCTCTTGATGACGAGGCCCAGCTCGGTCCCTTTAGAGACCGCATCTCTCAGCATGTCGCCGGCTGTTATCACTGGGACATCGAACATCTTTCCGATGATCCTCGCCCGGGTCCCCTTGCCGGAGCCCGGGGGACCCATCACAATAATCCGCGTATATAATCCTCCCGAGAGTCTAGATCGGGGAGTGCCGTATACGTTATAACTATTTCGCCTATTCCTCATGGCTTTAATAAGATAGCCCTTCACATTCTACGGGTGACGCGTTGGAGCCCAACTATCAGCCTTTCACGACCCTCGGCCTCATACTGATCGTCTCCGGGTTGCTGCTGGTCCTGCTCCCCTTCCTGGCCCGTTATCTCCCGAGTCTAGACCAGATGCCATGGTTGCTGATCTGGGTCTACAGGAGGGACGGCTTCTACTTCGTGACGTCCCCTCTCCTAATCATTCTCTCCCTGCTATCCCTGATCGCACAATTGTACGGGAGGAGATGACGGGGCTACTCGATGAGGCTCTCCAGGCATTGAAGCATCAGCAGCCTGAGCCCCTCGAAACGCGGAGCGACGCCCTCCAGGACATCCAGCCGGTCCATCTCCTGGAGCGCGACTTGGCAGGCGTTGCTGTCGGTGAATCGGCCCAATCTCTGGAAGGCCTCCTTGAGGGCTGTGACCTCTTCCTCGTCAACTTGGTCTCCGATGCTCTCGGCGAGGTATATGTCCCAGAGCAGGAGGTAGGATTTCACGAAGACCTCGTGGAGTTCCAAGTCGAAGCTCTCTATCCCTTCATAATTGGCGAGCCTCTCCGCGTCCCTGTGAGCTACGGATAGGATAGCGTAGGCCTCCGCCTTGATCTCGTCGGCCTTCCTCTCCGTGACGGCCGATGTGAGGCCCCGGACGTCCATGGCGACGGGGGCGACCACTCCGAGGGACTCCATATCCAGCACGATGCGATCCGCCTCCGCGATGCTGCTCGACATAAGCTCCCATCCTGGCTCCCCGTGGAGCTCCACGAGGATCTGGAAGACCTGGTCCACCATCTCGAGGACCAAGCTTATGTGGTGGACATGGGACTCCCGCTCCCTCCTCCTCGCGGCCTCCTCCCGCTCAGCGGCCTCCCTCCGTTTCTCGATGTCCGCATCGATCTCGGCCTTGACCGCCTCGAGGCCCTCTCTATCCTCGGAGAAGAAGAGGGACTCCAGTCTTTCCTCGCTCTCCTGGTGCTCGATCTTGATTCGGATCAGGCTCCTGAAGGGGGGCTGTTTCTCCTCGATGGAGGTGGATACGGCCTCTGAGAGGGGGATCCCCTTGACCTCCTCGAGCCTCTTGCTGAAGAAGCCTTTCTCCTCTTTGATGACGACCCTGTTTTCCTCTATCTCGAGGGTCCCGGTCTTCCCTCTGACCAGTTTACCTCTTATCCCGGGCATCAGGTGATCCTCCGGAGGGTGTCGCCAACCTCCTCGAGGGGGGTCTCCCTGGAGTGGCTCCTCAGGTAGAGCTTGAGATACTCCCTCCCGAACTTTTCGGAGACCCCGAGCTCCTCGAGGCGGACCTCGTGATTGTTGGCGAGTATCCTGTCGATCTTCTTCTCCAGGATGGCGTAGTTGAGGAGGAGCTCCCGCCTCTCGTTGTAGTACTCGATGGTGTCCACGGCCTCGTCGATGTAGCTGAGGGTCCTGTAGAGGTGGCTGATGATCTCGCTGATCTCCCTGTTCCCGTAGTCGTTGATGATCTCGAGGCTGGTGTTCATCCTGTCGATGAGGGTGAGGTTCTTGTTCCACTCATAGTCTTCGAGGGGCATCAGGGAGTCGATGGTCCTCTCCAGGTCCCTGAGGTGGTCATAGAGGATACCGATGACCCGGGCCACGACGTCGACCGTGGCGAGGATGGTGTCCCTGATAAGGATGACCCGGAGCACCTTGAGGTCGTCTCCGTCCCCGCTAAAGTCCTTCACCTCGAGCTCCCCGGCGAGCTCCTTGATCATGTAGAACCTGTCCCCGAGGATGGGGAGGAGGGTGTACTCCCGCTTGCTCAGCTCGATGATGGTCTCCACAGAGTCCTTGATGGGCTGCGTGGACCTCTCGATCTCGGCGGAGTACTGCTTCTCCCAGTTCTTGAGGCTGGAGACGATGGCGTCCACGATGATCCAGGGGTCCTCCTTGTCGGCCTCCTCCCGGGAGATCTGAAGTATGGGGCTCACCCCGGGGAGATTGGGCTCGAAGAGGCTGTGGATGATCTCGTAGATCCTGTCAGATGTGAGGATCAGTTCCTCGACGAGGGAGCCCCCAGCCTCCACGAGCTCCTCGATATAGGCTATCTTGTCCTCGATGGACGCGTCCTCCGAGGGGTTCTCAATCATTCGGGCTTCAATGGCGAGGCCGAGGTCCTGGATCTCCTTCCCCGCCTCGAGGTACTCGTACTTTGTGGAGATGATGTGGTCATCGATGGCGACCCCCAGCTGCCATTTGAAGTTGGTTACCTCGTCGTTCATCTGGGTGAAGACCCTCCTCATATACCTGTCCACGTCCTTCAGTTTGGGGTAAGCAGAGAGCTTGGAGAGTATGTCTCTGAGCTCGTCCGCGACCACTAGCATCCGGGTCCTGAGGGACATGAAGGCGGAGGGGCGGGATCCCCGGGTCTCCTCGATGAAGTTCACGTAGCTCTCGATCTCCCCGAGGAGCTCCTCCGCCTTCCTCGACGTCTCCGCTACCCGCCTCTCCAGAACCTCCCTTATGTCCACGAAGTACCTTGAGAGACTCACGGGGGTCGAGAGGACCACCGTGAAGATCGTGGAGAGGACTAGTATCGACTGGTCCACGACGGCTCCGAATGCGAGGGGTCCCTTGAGGGTCCCCAGGAGGACGAAGAAAGCGACGTTGGTCACGGAGGCTGTTACGGTGGGTATCATGTAGATCATCGCCTCCTCGTATCTCCGGGGGAGCTTAGATTTCTTGAGGGGCTCGGGGAGCTTCAATGAGACTAGGGCGGCCACCGAGATGAGGGCCGAGACAATGATGATGAACATGAGCATCCCGGGGAGGGAGTTGATGAAGCTCGCCATGGCCGGGTCGATCGCCCCCCCGTTCCTGGTCGCCGCGAGGAGCTGCCCCCCGATGACTCTGAAGATCTTGTAGATCTCCGAGAGGCTGACCTCCCTCATCGCCTCCTGGATGTCGACGAAGATAATGTTCAGAGGTGCGTAGAGGGGCGGAGGGACCCCGACGCTGAAGGTCTTGAGGTACTGCATCAGTTGCAGCGGGAGGGAGATGGACGCATAATACGATATGGTCACGATGATGCCCCTCTTGTTGTAAATGGTCGCGAAGATCAGTATCAGGGGGACGGCGAGGTAGAATGTCTCGGTGAAGAAGAGGAGGGAGACCGCCAGGATGCCAATGTCCATGGCAATTATCGAGATGTTTGTGGTGAGCATGGGAGGCAAGATGAAGAAGGGTACCACCAGGATGATCATGGCCAGCAGCCTCATCCAGGGGCCGGGGAAGAGCTCGAAGAAACCGATCCGGGAGAGGTGATAGAAGAGGCCCAGGAGGATGATCATGCTCCCCGTAAAGGCGCCGACGGGAGGGTTGCGGTATGTGGCGTAGGCGACGAGAGCCGCAACGATGAAGGGCAGGGGGAAGGGGAACAGGGGGATGAGGGTGAATGCGAGGGACATGCTCGCCGCCGTCACGACTAGGGTGACGAATTTCCCCGCAGCCTCCGAGGCTTGGGGGTTTGTGATCAGCGAGATACCCATGTCCTCCACGACACTTTATATGGATTAGATTATAACTTGTGTCCTCAGATGGCGTCGAGCGATAGCGGCCCCAACATTATGAGATGGGTGAAGGATCATATCGACGATATTCTCCCAGTTATCCCCAGCCAGATAGCGATATCGGTGGGGCAGTACGCCCATAAATCCTTGATGGATTCCAAAAAGTTCTACAGGAAAGACTCCCCCGCCCTCCTCCAGATCATCCACAGGAAGGAAGCAGAGCTACTCGGCGCAGCCCGCGGAAACGAACCGGAGAAAACGATCCAGTTCGACACCGCGTTCGAGCCCCATTACTGGTTCGACATCCACACTTTCCTCAGGGAGGACTCGAGCTTCCGGGAAGCCTTCCAGGGGAATATCTTCGATTATCAGAAAGAGTTCGTGATCCTGGGCTCCCTCGGAGAAGGAGTCACCGCCGGCGCCCTACCCGTATTAAACGAGCATCTGATCCAGGAGAAGAAGGACACCCTGCTCGTGTCGGTGTTCCCCTCTGTGACCCACAGCTCCGACGCCCTCTTCAACGCCTTCTCATCCCTAGGCCTCCTCCTCAGCCAGGGCTCCGGGCCCGTGCTTCTTCTGGACCGGGCCCGGCTCGACACCTTCATCAGCGTGAACAGGGAGGGGGGCAGGCTCTCCGGGGACCTCGTGCCGAGATATCTCGTGGAGCTGCTCCTCCATAAGGAGGGCCTCGTAAGGGATCTGGTCAAGCTGTCCCGTTCCTTCCGTGTAGAGCTCTTCACAGTCCTCATGGCTGCGGGTTCGAGCCTCGAGATCTACGAGAGCCTGAGGAATATCCTGGATATCACATTGGAGCAGCCTCTCCTGGACTTCAAGATCTCCACCGCCTCCATCATCTACGTCCTCGTCAAGGCTCCCCTGAGGCTGCAGGGGCGGCTCACCAAGGGGTTCATAGAGCTCGAGGTGAACAGCTGGCTCAAAGAGAGACTCGAGATCGACGTCCCCCAGATCTGTGAGCCCATCTACGTGGACGAGCTTAACGACAGGATCGACATCGTGGTCCTCGTGGGGGGTTTCGACACTAATCTCCTCTTCGAGACTGTGAGGGAGAGGGTTTCTCGCTTCGACAACCTGATCAAGGAGCACGACTTCTACGATAAGGACGTCTGGGCAAAGATCTGTGGGACCCTTCTCCCAGGGGTGGAGGAGTCCTAGCGCAGCTTCTTGAGGAGTTCCTCGAGGGACGGGTTGTGCTCCACGAGGAAGCTTCTGGATAGGCTCGCCTCGAAATCCGAAGCCCTCCTGTTGATCCTCTCCATCTCGTCGTACGACGCAAGGTCCTCGACCTTTCCCCTGGCCCCCACCACGACGATCCGTATCACCCAGGGGTCCCTAGCCGCGACCTCCCTCACGGTGATGGTCTTGGAGACGTCCCCGGTGACGTAGCCCGCCAGGGCGGTGTTGAGCTCCTGGGTGAGGTCGGAGTCCCAGAGGCCGGGGGGAGACTGGACTGTGACCCATAGGTAGTCGGATCGGAAGCTGGACTTCAGCCCCATGATGTTGGGGGTTCTGTAGACCCTGACTACGCTCCGCATGTAGTCCTTGAAGTGCTCCACGTCCAGGATCTCGGTGAGTATCCCCTCCCTGCTCAGGGCGTCCTCCTGCTCGGTGACGATCTTGTGGATGATCTTCACCTGCTCCTCTTGGGTGAGCTCCGTGGTCCTCTCGTAGAACTTTTTGGATTTGATTATCTCGGAGAAGAGTTCCTGGTACTTTTTCGCGAGGTCTAGGATGGCGGTGAGTTTCTTCCTGTAGTCGGATGTGACCTCAAGTTTCTTCAGGAGGTTTCCGTAGAGCTCGATCACCTTCTCCACGCCGCCCATGTCGTCGGTGAGGTTGAGGGTCTCCTCGTCGATGACCCGGAGCTCCCGCTCGATCTCTCTGAGCCTGTCCCGGGCGTAGCGCTTCTTTCCGAACCGTAGGAATCCCCCCGACTCCTTCTCGTATTTGTCCCTGTCGAACTCCTTCCTCTTTTTCCGCTCCTCGAGGCGGAAGATCTCGTTCTCGACGGCCTCCCTCCTGCCCCTGAACTTGCCGATGAGGGCCTGGAGGTAGGTGAGGTGCTCGTCGATCATCTTCACCTCGTCCCGGGGGGTCCTCACCATGAGCTGGAGGAGGTGGTAGAGGGTGGTGAGCTCCGACTTTATCTCCTGGAAGTTGATGGGTTGCAGCTCGTCCTGGGGAAGGATGTCGTAGCGCCTGATCATGGCGTCTGTGAGGTGTCTGGTCTCGTTGTAGAACCTGAGGATCTCCAGGGTCTTGTCCGTGAGTTCGGCGATGTTCATAAAGTCCTCGAGGAGCCTCTTCTGCTGCACGCTGAGAAGCTGGGAGCTGGGGACCAGCTGCTGGAGCCTCTCGAATATGGCGCCTTTGAGCACCGAAAAGTCCGTGTGGGTCCTGAGGAGGTTCTTCATGAGTCCCTCGAGGTTGTCCTGGATCTGACCGTCCTCCCTCTGGAGCACAAGGTTCACTATGGAGTCCTCGATGGTCCCTTCCTCCGCCATCACCTTGATCGTGGTGATGAACTGGAGGGCCTCATCGATCCAGTCCCTGATCTGGCCCTGAACCCCCCTGATGTAGAGGTTGTAGTCCTCATCGAAGCGGGGGCTCCCGTGGACCAGCTGCCGGAGCTTCTCGTCGAACTCGTCCTCGCTGTAGGCGTTGGTCCTGATGAGGTACTGCCTGTAGAGCTGGGAAACCTCCCTGTGCTTCACCCCGAGGACGGTGTTGATCATCTCGAGGACCTCGAGCTTCTCGAGCCTGATCGAGTGGAGCTGCTGCATCATCTCCAGCTTCGACTTGAACGCGTTGACGTAGGCGTCCACGGGGTAGTTGACCTTCACCATGCTCAGTGTGTGGATATTGTTCTCCCCGAGGCCCACCTCGGTCCCGATGCCGCTGAGCACGTCCGCCATGTCGAAGTCCATGAGGACGTAGATCATCTCGGTGACCATCTCGTCGACCTCGTCCCTGGCCAAGATGATGTTCCCTGTCTTGGAGTACGCCGGCATCAACGGGAGGAAGAGCATCGCGTTGAAGGGGTTCCTGTAGACCTCCCCGAGCCCCTTCACGATGGCCTCGTTGGTCTCCCTGTTAAGCACCGTGGAGAACTCCATGATCGCGTTGTACCCCGAGTAGCCCTTAGCCGGGGGGTCGTCGCCCGCGCAGGGGAGGATGCCCATCCCGATGATGGGAACCCCGGAGCCCACCGATGCCCTGAGGTGACGGGCGAAGTCGAGGACGATGCCGCTGCCGGTGCCCCCGCCCAGCCCGAAGATGATGACTATGATGGGGCTGGTGATGGAGGAGAGGGCGTGATCCTTGAACATGTTGATGAGGGACTTTATGATGCCCAGCTGGTAGTAGTTGAGGGTATAGATCGCCTTCGCCAGGGACCTCCGCCTCCCGGCGCCCCCCGCGAGGGGAGGGATCGCCACCGTTGATGGGAGCCAGGGGTTGTACTTTTTGACCTTGATCCCGTCGTTGGTGAGGTGCTCCTTGAACTTGTGCTGGACGAAGTCGAACATCGCCTCGGCGCTGGGGAACTTTATGGATTGGGCTATGAGGCTGAGGCGCTCCTGGGGGACCCCGTTCCGCTTCATCACCTCGATGACGTTCTTGTGGGTCTCCTCGAGGCTCTTGATGTCCGGGTCAGCGATGTCGAGAGCCATCAACGAGAGCCGCGAGACTCCCGTCTTGAGGAGGTCCATGGTCTTCTCGTTCTTCAGGAACGACTCGACGATGTTCGTCCCCGCCCCGCCTAGACCCACGATGTGAATAACGCTCGAGTATCCGATCTCAGCCATCCTAGTTACCCTCCAATTCCTTCAACTTGTCATTAATCTCCTGAAGCCTCTGGCCCAGGGCTCTGTCCGTCCTCGAGGCCCTCAATGTGAGCCCCTCGAGCTCCCTGATCTGATCCTCCACGATCATCTTGGTGAACGAGAGCCTCCCGTTGGCCCTGAAGAACAGGGCGCCCAGGACGATCACCAGCGTCCCCAGCCCCCCGACAGCCGGGAGGAAATACTTTTCCTGGAACGTTGCCTCGGTCCTCACCGGGGGGATATCGATGTCGATGGACTCGAGGATGCTCTGGGCGGTCCCCACGAAGCCGGCCTCCGCCTGGACCTCGGCGAGGGCGATGAGGCTCTCGAAGAGACTCGTGAACGCAGGGTCGACCTGGGTCTCCAGGTAGCCCTCCAGATCCGCCTGCCGCTGGCCCAGGTAGTACCTGTAGCCGTCGATCTCCGAGTCGATGACCGTGAGGGCGATCTCGTCGAGGAGGCTCCCGTCGGGCCCCGTGAGCTGGATGAACTTGTGGTTCACCGGCCTGTGAAGGCTCTCCCCGTGGCCCAGGTCCGTCACGGTCCGGTCGCTGGGTATCCTCCCGAATGTGGAGACGCTGTATCTCCCTTCGACCTGCCTGAACTTGAACTCCGCCTCGTTGGGGTTATAGTCCTCTGTGAGGTTGAGCTCCGTGGTGTGGATCTCCCAGTAGCGGTCGATGTTGCTCGCGTGGTCCAGGTTCACCGAGAGGGTGAGGTTCGCGTAGGCCGCCGTCAGATCCACATTGAGGTATATTGTGATGTTGTACTCGCCGCCGGCTAGGAGGGGGGTGTTCTGGATGTCCTTGTCCAGCTCGAAGTCGCGCTCCAGGACCAGCTGCTTGGATGAAAGATCCACGACCTTATACGCCACGATCCATCTCCCATCCACTCCCGAAGCCCCAAATGCGAGGAGAGGAGAAATGATTATAATCAAAAATAATGCCGTTAATCCGGTTCTGCGCAAATTCGTGTGCACCCCCAACTACCTTCATATAACAAGGAATTTAAATTTGTGCGTCAGTTTTTCCCCCGTTCACCATCAGGCAAATTCTATGAATCGGACTGTTACGGCCGGAATTGAATGATGGACGGAGGATTGGGCCGTTTTCAGTACGTGCGGGAGACATAGGCGATGTACTTGCCCCCGTCGCCGCAGACCAGGCAGTCCCCCGTGGGCTTCTCGTGCCGCTCCCAGAGGGTCCCCCTCACCTCCCCGGCGACCTGATCCTTTATCTCGAAGGCGCAGGAGGGGTCTCCGCACCAGTTCACCCTGACGATCCTCCTCTCGTCCATGCGGTTCTTCAGCTCTTCGAGGCTGGAGGCGTCGGCGAGCTCTCCCTCGAGGCGTTCCCGGCTCCTTGCCGTTATGTTCGCCTGGATCTCGGCGGCCATGGCGGTCACCTCCTCGACGAGGTCGTCGAGCTGGACCTTCTTCTTCTCCTTGGTGTCTCTCCTGACCAGGGTCACGGCCCTCGCATTCGCCTCTCGGGGCCCCAGCTCGGCCCTGATGGGGACGCCGAACATCTCCCACTTGTAGTATTTCTCTCCGGGCCTCAGCCTGTCGCCGTCGTCGAGGGCCACCCTGAAGCCCGCGTCGATGAGGATCGCTTTGACCTCGTTGGAGTATTGAGACACCAGGTCCTCCTTCCCTTTGAAGGGGATGGGGACGATGACCACCTGCCTGGGGGCAACTACGGGCGGGAGCACGAGGCCGTTGTCGTCGCCGTGGTGGGCGATGGTGGCGGCCAGGGTCCTCCCCATCCCCATGCCGTAGCACGTGGTGGAGGCGTGGGCCCTGTTCCCGTCGTCGTCCTCGTAGGTGAGTTCGAATGCCTTCGCAAAGTTCTCGCCGAGCTGGTGGACTGTGCCGATCTGGTTGACCTTCCCGTCGGGGTTCCATGTGTCGAAGGCGAGGCTGTAGACTGCGCCCGCGAACTTGTCAAAGTCGGGGCGCTTCAGTATCAGGTAGCTGAGGCCCAGGGCGTCGTAGACGGAGCGGTAGGCCTCCACGCCCACATTCACCTGTCTCTCGGCGTCCTCGAAGTCAACGTGGGCGGTGTGGGCCTCGTTCCAGAGGAACTCTCTTCCCCTGAACAGGGGCCTGGTGGCCTTGGTCTCGTACCTGTAGACGTTGCAGGTCTGGTGCATCCTCAGGGGCAGGTCTGCGTGGCTCCGTATCCAGATCTTGAACATGGGGTAGATGGCGGTCTCCGATGTGGGCCTCAGGAGGAGCCTCCGGTCCAGCTCGTTCTCCCCGGCGTGGGTGATCCAGAAGACCTCGGTGGAGAAGCCCTCGATGTGGTCCTCCTCCTTCTGGAAAGTGTCCTCGGGGATCACCACGGGGAACTGCATGGGCTGGTGGTCTGTGGCTTCGAGTTTCTCCTCGAGCATCTGGTAGATGCGTTTCACGATGCTGTACCCCCATCCCCGGTAGACCGAGAAGCCTTTCACGGGGTACCTGTCGTCGACTATCTCTGCCTCCAGGAGCACCTTGTCGAACCACTCGCTGAAGTTTTCGAATTTTTCAGTCTGGTTATCGGTCAAATCATGCACCTTCTACTGAATGATGGGTGTGGCTAGGAAGAAGTCCGTCAATAGGGAATATATTCACCCATCTTCCCGCGTGATAATCCATTTGTCAGATATAATCTTTCCGCGTGCCCCAGAAAAGGATATGGTGAACCGAGATCGACGGCCCCGGCTAATTATTCCTCAATCATGCGAACAGCCGTGTGCATCGCCTCGGGATGAAAAGGTATATTCATCGAGGAGGGGGATTACCCTCTCATGAGGCGGGTCCTCCTAGTTGTCCGGGATGGATGGGGCTATACGGAGGAGACTGCGGGGAACGCAGTTCGCATGGCCCGGACCCCGGTGGATGACGGGCTCATGGAGTGCCGCCCGTGGGTTCTGCTCAAGTGCACGGGGAACGCCGTGGGGGTCCCCGAGGGCATCCAGGGGGGGAGCGAGCCCGGGCATCTCACCATGGGGGCCGGGAGGGTGGTCTGGCAGCCCCTGGAGGCGATCAACCGGAGCATCGAGGACGGGGCCTTCTACTCAAATCCGGCCCTCCTGGAGACGGTTCAGGCCTGCGGAAGGAATCGGGGCAGGCTCCACCTGATGGGACTCCTCAGCGACCAGGGCATCCACGGCACCACCGCGCATCTCTACGCCCTCTTGGAACTCGCCCGGAGGGAGGGCCTAGATGACGTATTTATCCACTGCTTCCTGGATGGCAGGGATGTGCCCGAGAGAAGCGCAGGAGGATTCATCCGGGAGACCCTCAGGCGGGCCGAGGAGATCGGGGTAGGGCGCATCGCTTCACTGGTGGGCAGATATTACGCCATGGACAGGGACACCAACTGGGACCGGGTCGAGAAGGCCTACGATCTGCTGACCCTTGGCATCGGCCACGAAGCGGATGATCCCGTCGAGGCGATGACTGAGGCTTATCGGAGGGGTGACGACACAGACTATTACGTCGAGCCCACGGTGATGGCGAGGGAAGACGGGAGACCCGTCGCCACGATAGATGACGGGGATTCCGTGATTTTCTGGAATTTCAGGTCCGATAGGGCCCGTCAGATAACCTACGCCCTCACGGAGCCCGAATTCGACGATTTTCCCAGGAAGAAGTTTCCGAGGATTCACTTCGCTTGCATGAGCGTATACGATAAACGGCTCACCCTCCCCGTCGCCTTCCCCCATAACAAAGTTACCGACAACCTGGGAAATGTCATCGCCTCCCACGGCCTCAGGCAGCTCCGTATCGCCGAGACCGAAAAGTATGCCCACGTCACTTTCTTCTTCAACAGTCAGGAGGAGGAACCCAATCCGGGGGAGGACCGGATCATGGTCCCCAGCCCCAAGGTGCCCAGCTACGAGGATAAGCCCGAGATGAGCGCCCACGGGATCACCGAGAGGCTCGTCCAAGAGATCCGGGGGGGCGTCTACTCCTTCATCCTGGTCAACTACGCCAACGGGGACCTCGTGGGCCACTCCGCCAACATCGAGGCCGGGGTCAAGGCGGTGGAGACCGTGGACTCCTGCCTCGGGCGCCTCGTCGATGAGGCCCTCGCGAGGGGCTACACCATTCTGGTCACGGGGGACCACGGGAACATCGAGACGATGCTATATCCCGACGGGGAGCCCAATCCGTCTCACGGCCTCAACCCCGTTCCCTTCATACTGGTGAGCGACGACCCCAAGCTGAAAGGCGCTGGACTCCGCCCGGGTCAGGGATTGACGAGCATCGCCCCCACCGTGCTGGACCTGATGGGTCTTGAGAAGCCCCTTGTGATGACGGGGGAGAGCCTGATAATCAAGGAGTAGGCGTGCAGTCGCGAAAATCTTATCCCTTATGGATGCCACTCTTGGATATGCGCTTCAAACCCTCAGGTATTCAATCAAATGGGGTGGAAGGCTTCTATTATGGGCTTGTCAGGCTTACGGCCTGTACTGATCTGAGCTTCCTATTGCCCAGGAGCGTTATACCGAGAAATTGATGATATTCTATGATGATGAAAGGATTCCACACTGAGAGATACCTCGAGGCCCAGGTCAAGAAGATACTGGAGAGGACCGGGCTCTTCGACAAGCTATATTTGGAGTTCGGAGGGAAGCTCAGGTACGACAACCACGCCGCAAGGGTCCTCCCGGGGTTCGCGCTGGACACCAAGATGCGGATGCTCCAGCAGCTGGGGGAGAGCATCGAGATCATCCACTGCATCAGCGCCCAGGACATCGAGGGGCGTAAGATCCGGAGGGACTTTGGCCTCGCCTACGAGGACCAGATGCTCAAGGACATAGGCGACCTGAGGGAGTTCGGCCTCGACGTCTCCGCGGTGGTCATAAACAGGTTCAGCGGGGAGAAGGCAGCGCTCAGATTCAAACAGAGGCTTGAGCACCGGGGGATCAGGGTCTACATCCACTACGAGATACCCGGCTACCTCACCGACCTGGACCTGGTGGTGAGCGACGAGGGGTACGGAAAGCTCGAATACGTCAAGACCGAGAAGCCCATCGTCGTGGTGACGGCCCCCGGCCCGGGAAGCGGGAAGATGTCCTTCTGCATGGCTCAGGTCTATCAGGACAGGAAGCGGGGGATAAAATCGGGCTTCGCCAAGTTCGAGACCTTCCCCATCTGGGACCTGGAGCTGGAGCACCCCGTGAACATCGCGTACGAGGCCGCCACGGCGGATATCGGAGACTACAATCTGGTAGACCCCTTCCACCTGGAGGCTTATGGCGTCAAGGCCGTCAACTACAACAGGGACGTCGAGAACTTCGCCATCATGAGGAAGATCATAGAGAAGATGGTGCCCGCCGACGATCCCTTCGCAGAGATAAAGTCCCCCACAGACATGGGGGTGAACATGGCGAAAGAGGGTATCGTGGACGACGACGCCGTTAAGGAGGCGGCGAAGAAGGAGATTGTCCGGCGCCACTTCAGGTACTACAGGGAGTTCGTCGAGGGGGGCACCACCCACACCACCCTGGAGCGGATGGAGAGGATCATGGAGAGGGTTGGGGTCACCCCCCGGGACAGGTCCGTGGTGCTCCCTGCGAGGGAGGCGGCTGAGGGCGCAAAGAGGCGGAGCGCAGAGGGGAAGGGCTACAACGGCATCTTCACCGGGGCGGCCATCGAGATTGTGACTGAATCCGGGCGCGCCGTGATCGTCCAGGGGAAGAACTCGCCCCTCCTCCACGCAGAATCGGCCGCCTTGCTGAACGGGACCAAGACGTTGACCGGTCTCCCGGATGAACTCAAGGTGATCTCCCGGGCCGTCATCGACAGCGTGATGGGCATGAAGAAGGCGATGGGGCTCACGAACCTGTCACTCAACGTGAGGGAGGTCCTGGACGCCCTCGCCGCAAGCGCGGTCTCGGACGCCAAGGCGAGGCTGTGCATGGACGCCCTGGTGAAGTTGAGGGGGTGCGAGATGCACTCGACCCACCTGATGGAGTCAGGAGACGAAAACCCGTTGAAACAACTGGGATTGGAGATAACGACGGACGCAAGGCTGTATTTCCCGAACAATTACGACGAAAACACCCGATAAACGCCCGCATTTGTCTTTTTTAACTAGTTTTACCCTTTCTTCAACTCATCGAAGGATTTATACGCTCCTAAAATGCTTAAGACGGTTGTTTATGGGCAGGTCTTCCTCTTGACGAAGTATGTTTTTATTACGGGGGGCGTGCTGAGCGGCCTCGGGAAAGGTCTGGTCACCTGCTCCGTCGGGAAGATGCTCCAGGCACGGGGGTTCGACGTGAGCGCAGTCAAGTGCGATCCGTACCTCAACGTGGACGCGGGGACCATGAACCCCTACATCCACGGCGAGGTATTCGTCCTCGACGACGGCTACGAGACCGACATGGACCTGGGGGCCTACGAGAGGTTCCTCGGGGTGGAGCTCACGGGGCTCAACAACATCACCTCGGGCCAGGTCTACCAGCACGTCATCCAAGAGGAGAGGGAGGGGGGGTACCTGGGCCACTGCGTCCAGATCATCCCCCACGTCACAGACGAGATCAAGCGCCGCCTCCGGCTGGTGGCGGATAAGACGGGCGCCGATGTTCTCCTCGTGGAGTGCGGGGGCACCGTGGGGGACATCGAGGGGCTCCCCTTCCTCGAGTCCTTCAGGCAAATGAGGCTCGAGGAGCCCCGGGGGGACACCCTCCTGGTGCACGTCACCCTTGTCCCCACCCTCGACGCGGTGGGGGAGCCCAAGACGAAGCCCACACAGCACAGCGTCAAGGAGCTGAGGGCCATAGGTCTCCAGCCCGACCTCATCGTCGCCAGGACCCAGGGGGACCCCCTCCCCGAGGACCCCAAGAGGAAGATCGCCCTCTACTGCAGCGTCGAGGAGAAGGCCGTGTTCTCCTCGGTCGATGTGGAGACCCTCTACGAGCTGCCCCTGGTCCTGGAGGAGCAGGGCATGGGCGACGTGGTGTGCGGCTACCTGGGCCTCAAGGACTGCGCGCTAGACTGGTCCGAGTGGGAGAACATGGTTCGGGCCTTCAAGGAGCCCACCGAGACGGTGAAGATCGCTATGTGCGGCAAGTACGCCGAGCTCGCCGACTGCTACGTGAGCGTCAACGAGGCGCTGCGCCACGCCGCGGCGAAGGCGGGGTGCCGGGTGCAGATTGACTGGATAGAGACCGAGTTCTTCGAGGAGGACATCAGGCAGGTGAAGGTCCTCGAGGAGTACGACGGGGTCCTGGTCCCCGGGGGCTTCGGGCAGCGAGGCGCCGAGGGGAAGATCATCGCCATCAACCACTGCCGCACCCAGAACCAGCCCTTCCTAGGCATATGCTACGGGTTCCAGCTCGCCACAGTGGAGTACGCCCGGTACGTGGTGGGCCTCGAGGGCGCCGCGAGCACCGAGTGCGTGCCCGAGACCCCCCACCCGGTCATCGACCTGCTGCCCGAGCAGAAGGAGGTCAGCGAGCTCGGGGGCACCATGAGGCTCGGGGCGAACCCCGTGATCCTAGAGGAGGGGAGCCTCCCCCACAAGCTGTATGGCTCCACGGAGATCAGAGAGCGCCACAGGCACAGGTGGGAGGTGAACCCGGAATACTGGGAACGGCTGGAGAAGGGCGGGGCGGTCTTCCCCGGGTGGAGCCCTGATAAGGGGCTCAAGGAGATTCTCTGGCTGCCGGAGCTCTACTTCTTCCTGGGCACCCAGTTCCACCCAGAGTTCAAGAGCCGCCCCTGGAGCCCCTCGCCCCCCTACTACGGCCTCGTGAAGGCGAGCCTCGACAGGAAGAGGGGGAAGCCCAGACCCGAGTTCTAAACCCTTTTCTCCTCTTTGTTCTATCCTCTAGAACATTTTCATCGCATTGTTCGAATATGTGGTATTATACCAAACCCTCCGGGCATTATCGGAGAGGTAGAAACGTATGAATGGTAAAATGAGCCTGGTGCTCGCCCTCCTAGTAGCCTTCGCAGCGTCGGCCGTGGTACTCAACGCGTACGACCCGGGGAACGGGATCATCTCGGATGAGGAAGCGGCTTTGCAGATAGCCAAACACTTCATCATGAACGCCCCGACCTACGCCTTCGACGGCATCGACGGGACCCTCCTGTTGATTCAGACGACGAGTCTCGAGAGCTGGCCAGTCCAGTATGTCGTGATACTCTCCTTCGAGTCCAGCCACGCAGGATACGGCGACCGATCCGGCGAGATGGTCGCCCAGGTCGTGACGACCCACGTCGTGACGGTGAAGGTGGTGAACGGCGAGGTCGTGCAGGCCGTCATCGACGATATCTGGAATGAACTCGACCAGCGAGATCATTGTTTCAACGATGATGTTCCCCAAGACACGATCATATCCCCGGAGACCGCGGTGAACAAGGCCGTAAACTTCATCGCCCGGAGCCACGAGCTGGACGAGGTCGCAGTCTCCTCGAGATGGAGCGTCGAGGACCTCACCCTCCGGGGGATGGTCGGATCATCGACCCAGAGATTCACCGGGAGCGGCTGGACGATAACCGTCAGCTGGTCCGTGGTGAGGTTCCCGGTCTACAGCGTCGAGGCCGAATACGACGGCGCGACAGCCTTCCAGTGGGAGGGCAGTGTGGACCACCGGGGCGGCGTGGAAGAGCTCGGCTTCGAGCTCGCCAAGTGACCCCCCGGGATCAACTCTTTTTCTTATCTTTTTTCAGTTTTCTTCGGGCTCCACGATGACGGCTGTCCCCGTCGCGGAGATAACCACTATGCCCATCTGGAAGCCCACGTCTGAGGTCTCCAGGTCGAGCCCCACCACGGCGTTGGCCCCCCTCGCGATGGCCTTATCCTTCACCCTCTCCATGGCCTCCATCCTGGCCTTCTCGAGCTCCGTGGTGAATGCGGTGACCTCCCCTCCGAACATGGACTCGATGCCGGCCATGAACTTCCCGAGAATCCCCCGGGTCCTGGGGGTGAGCCCCGTCACGACTCCGAGGACCTTCAAGATTCTGTAGCCCTGGATGGTGGGCGTCGTGGCCATGATGAATCCGGGGGCGTCGGGGGAGGCGGAAGCTCCGCATCTCGAGCAGAACTTGTCGCTGTCATTGATCTCGGCTCCGCATATCTGGCAGTTCATGCATCAATCACTGGGAACGACTAGGGGGGGCTCTCATATATTTCCGATCCAGGGCCTCAGAGGCCGTAGGGCTTCTTCAGCCACTCCAGTATCTCCCCGACGTAGCCCTCGGGGTCCCTGAAGAGCATGGTCTTCATCCCCAGGTAGGGGGCCTCCTTGGGGGGCTGTGTGATCTCCACGCCGTTCGCCTCGAGGTGACTGTGCCACTCCTCGATGTCCTCCACGATGAATGTGAGCATCACCGGCTTCTCCTCCGATGCCTTGAGGTGGCCCTCGGCGCTGTCCACGATGCCCACGTGGGCGTTCCCCGCGGCCTTGTAGACCTTGGCGAACCCGACGTCCACCACCTTATCCAGGCCCATGACCTCCCCGTAGAACCTCTCAGCGGCGGCGAGGTCATGGTAGTAGGTGAACGTGATCATCCCCTCGATGTCGTTCATATCCATTGTCGCGACATGACTGCGGCTGATTCGATAAAATCCTTGCCGTACCGATGGTGGAGAAGGGGCGTTGAGGGGCTAGCCCTCTCTCGGGTAGACGACTTTGGTCTTGTGGATGTCGCCGGGATCGCAGGTGAGGATGTCTGTGTCCAACGAGCCTTCGCGCGCCGGAGGTGAATTGATTGGACAATAAAAAAATGGGTTTGGGACTAGGCTGCGGGTTTACCGGCTTTTCCCCAGCCCGCCTTGTCGAAGTCCTGGATGATGACCGTCACCGCTTCCGGGGGGCACCCGCAAGCGTCGCAGACGGCCTTGGTCACCAGCTCGATGGTCTTCGCCTTGGTGGCGTCGTCCCTGCCTGCCCACCACTTGATCTCAACTAGAGGCATAGTGGATCAATCTATAGTTGCCTCGACCGGTTAAGAGCGTTTCCAGTAAGGTCTCGAATTCACGTCAATTTGGCTGTGCGCGAGAGTGTTGAGTGCAAGTATTTTCCGCGCAAGCGGTCAATTCAGAATATATCGCGAGTGAACAAGATTTTGAGCGTGCAAGCGTTGGGGGCGCGGTGCGCTTTTTTTAATTACATCAAGGGGATATTTGCATGTCATTGGAGAGGAGAATGAAGATGAAAGGAATAGAGCATACCTGCATATCGGTCAGTGATCTGGAACGATCGATAGAGTTTTACAAAAAACTTGGATTCGAAATCTTGCGAAAAACCACCAGGCCTCACGCAATGATGTATCTAGGAAACGATATCTTGGAGATTATTCCTCGGTTAGAAGACGATAGGAGAAACGGATTTTCGCCTCCATTTCCATATCATATAGCTTTCTACACCGACGATCTCGATGAGGATGTGAGAAGGCTCAATGAGCACGGCATCGAAATCTTACAGGTCACCACGATGTCTCGTTCACAGCAATCTAGCCCGGATGCTCGAATAATAGAGCACGCCGAACCCGAGCCTTCAGACCAAAAATTATTAGGATGCATGATTCCCTCCGAGGATGAGGACCAGCCGTGGAGGGTTGTGAGGTTCAAGGATCCAGACGGGATAAACCTTGAGATCTGGCAACGACGATAAACGCGCGTGAGCGCCTTTCGTCGAAAGAGCATACATTTGAGAAGATTGCGGGGAGTGGGTTAGATGAAGGCGTATGAAGATCTCACGCCTCGCGGAAAGCTGCGGAGGATGGGGCTGATCGCCCGGGCGCGGCTTAACCCATTCCACTCAGAAGCTCCCAAGATCCGCTCTCCTCGGACGAGTATGCCAATGCTTTTCTACCAAAAAAAACTGAATGAGTCTGAGGGACCATGGAAATCTGGGAGAGAATCGACAGCCCCTCCGACGAGGTCTTGGAGGCTCAAGCAGGCAGCACCGAGGAACTCCTCAACGTGAGGGCATGGGAGGTCGAGGAGAGCCCGACCCCCCTCGGCTACACAGTCGTCAAAGGCTGGCCCAAGCTGCCCGACGGATGGATGCTGGGTCAAGTCGCGGGAGTCGCCACGGACAGCAAAGGGCGATACTATGTTTTCCACCGGGGGGAGGGGGCGCCCCCTCTCATCTGCTTCGACAGGGCGGGAGAGGTGATCCGCTCCTGGGGTGTGGGCGTGTTCGTAAGGCCCCACATGGTGAAGTGCGATGGGGATGACAATATATGGGCGATAGACGACAACGGGCACGTCCTCTACCTGTACTCCCCCGAGGGGGAGGTACTGAGGACCCTGGGCACGAAGGGGGCACCGGGGGAGGACGGGAGCCACTTCGACAAACCCACGGACATCGCCTATGGCCGGGAAGGGGGTTTCTACGTCTCCGATGGATACGGGAACAAGCGGGTCGCCAGGTTCAACAAGGGCCTCAACTTCCAGGGCCAATGGGGCTCCGAGGGGGTGGAGCCGGGGCAGTTCGTCCTCCCCCACGCGATAACCACGGACGAGGAGGAGCGGGTATACGTCGCGGATCGGAACCGGTGGCGCGTCCAGATATTCAGCCCCGAAGGGAAGCAACTCAAAATGTGGACCCACATCGGGAAGCCCTTCGGAATAGTCTACGCGAGCGACGGATACCTGTACATCTGCGACGGGACAAACGCCAGAGTCACCAAGGTAGAAACATCGGGGAAGATCGTGGGCTTCTTCGGGACACCTAGTGACAACGCGGGTCAGATATCAACTGCCCACGACATATCAGTCGCACCCAACGGCGACATACTGCTGGGGCACCTGGACGGGAGAGCCCAGCTCTTCTCACTAGACTGAGTGAATACGGATCTTCCACCGACTCAACGGCCAAAAAGAAGAAAAGAATAAGCCAGTCAAGATTCGAACTCGTATACAGGCTCATCGAAAATTCATCTGAATCAAATAATCTACGCAGTGACACTCAACGACTCCAGAAAAGAGAGAGAGGGGGCACACCATCCACATATGAAAACACCGCCAAACACCGGGAGCACCCTGAAAACACCCCCAACCAAACCACTCAAGCAAAACAGTAGCCATTCAGTAGCAAAACAGTAGCCATTCAGTAGCAAAACAGTAGCCATTCAGTAGCAAAACAGTAGCCATTCAGTAGCAAAACAGTAGCCATTCAGTAGCAAAACAGTAGCCATTCAGTAGCAAAACAGTAGCCATTC
>JAOZHO010000029.1 GCA_026014875.1 Candidatus Bathyarchaeota archaeon
CCCCCTCCTGAGATCCACCCTCCGCCTCCTCGACCCCGGCATCCCCGTATAATGAAAGAGACGCCCCCGGGACGCAGCACCCTGAACAACTGACGGTAGAACGCCCCGGCATACAGATGACCCGCATGAGAGAAACGAGGGGGATCATGCACCACATAATCAAACAACCCCCCGGGAAACCCCCCCACCAGCCCCCCGGAATCCCCCAACACCAGACTCACCCGCCCATCATCGAAAAGCCCCGCAGACCAAGGATTCAAACCCGCCAATCGAAGAACCCCGGCCCGCCTCTCCACCGAGACCACGAGCGCACCGCCCCGCCGGAGGGCCTCCAAGGCCGTGTACCCCAAACCCGTGCACGTATCCAGGACCCGCCCCCCGTCTACCCCCAAAGCCTCCAGCTTCACCCGGGCGTCGACCTCAGGGGTCGTCCCCACCGTCCGGTGCATCCTCACGCCGTCGATCTCCAACGTGGGAGCCCCCGCCGTCGGGAGAAGCTTCAGATAGCCCCAGTCAGAGATGGCGACCTGAAAGACCGTCCCCTCCTCGACGAAAAACGCCGCGTCTCCCCGACCCGAGATCTCCTCTAGATCTTCCCAGGAGACGACTCCTCCATCCGGTAGGACCACGCCGGCATCCGAAAACTCGGCTTCGCTCTCAGACAACCCGAGATCAAGGGTGACCTGCCCCTCTTTATCGAGGAGCCTCCTCGCGGTCACCGAGGTCAGAATCGATCGCTGAGATACAACTCGAGCCAAATACACCGAGGGAGAAAAGGCGACACTCACTTATCACGGTTCGTGAAGAACCACGGACCCAAAAAAACAATCCCTCATGAGAAACTAAAACTTAAAAACCCAGCCTAAAACAAGTCAACGGGGGGGCACCTCGGAACCACGAACATCCGCTGGTTCACTGCATTTCCCAGCAAACGAGCGCGCCCCACCACCTAAAAAAAACAGTAACCAAATCCAACGCTCAGAAAAAAGCGGCATCTAGACGCAAAATGGTTTCCCAGATATGGAAACTGTGAAAAACCCGCAACCACCACATTAAACCAAGGTCGAAACCCATGAAAATCATAGTTCTGGGATCCGGGAAGATAGGATCCATCATGGCGAGAGACTTCTCAGAATCCAACCCCGGATCCAAGGTAACCCTAGGCGACATAAGCGAGGAGAGAGCCAAGAAAGCCGCATCCGGGATCAAAGGAGCAAGAGGGACCACCATCACCACCTCGGACCACGAGGCCCTAACCGAGCAGCTCTCAGGATACGACCTCATCCTCGGAGCCCTCCCGGGAGACTACGGATACAGAGCCCTGGAGGCCGCCATCGAGGCCAAGGTCGACACGGTGGATGTCTCATTCACCCCCGAGAACCCGACTCAGCTCGACGAAGAAGCGAGAAACGCCGATGTCACCATCATACCCGACTGCGGCGTCGCCCCCGGCCTCTCCAACATCCTCACGGGCTACTCGGTGTCACGCCTCGACAATGTCCGGGAGGCGCATATCATGGTGGGCGGCATCCCCGAGACCCCCGTGCCCCCCCTGGGATACACCATCACATGGTCCGCGGAAGGCCTCGTCGACGAATACGTACGAGAGGTCACCATCATCGAGAACGGCAAAAAAGTCCAGGTCCCCGCCCTGAGCGGCCTCGAGGAGATCGACTTCCCCGGAGTGGGAAAACTCGAGGCATTCTACACCGATGGACTACGCACCCTCGCCGTATCCTTCCCGGAAGTCGAGAACATGTGGGAGAAGACCCTCAGATACAGAGGCCACGTCGAGAAGGTCAAGCTCCTCAGGGAGCTTGGCTTCTTCAGCGACGAGCCCGTCACCGTGAAGGGCGCCGAGGTTCAGCCCCGCCTGGTTACCGCCCGCCTCCTGGAGAGAAGCCTCTGGAAACCCGAGATCGGGGACCTCCTCGCGATGAACATCGAGGTCCGAGGAGAAGCCGGCGGCAAAAAGACGGGCTACAGGCACAGGATCATCGACCGATTCGACCACGAGACAGGGGTGACGGCGATGGCGAGGACCACGGCCTACACGGCCTCCATAGTGGCCGGGATGCTGGCCCAGGGAGCCATCAAAGGCCCCGGTGTGATACCCCCCGAGAAACTGGGGATGAAAAAGGGCTTCACCGTGAACCTCATGGCCCAGCTGAAGAGGAGAGGGGTCCTCGTCGAGGAGACCCCCCTCTAACTCCCCAACCCCTTCAGGCTTAATTTATTAGACACCCCCGAGCACTGAGAGTGACATGTCCCCCCCAGCGATAGTCTGCGTCTCCCACGGCGAGGACGCCGACGGAATCACCTGCGCCGCCCTCCTCAAGCGCTTGAAAGCAGCACACCCCATCCTGGCCAACTACGACGACCTCAAAGATTCTCTGAGAAGCATCCAGCCCCCCCTAGACGAACTGTACATCTGCGACCTCAACGTCAGGGAGGACCTCGTCGAGGAGATCCTCCGCATAACCGGCTTCGCCAGAGTCACCGTCATCGACCACCACCCCACCACAACCGGCATCCTAGAGCGGCTCGAGAAAGCCGGTGCAGAGGTGGTCCACGACACCCGGGACTGTGCAAGCGTCCTCCTCTACAACCGATTCAAGGAGGAGCTGGGCAGAGAAGCCGGGAGGATGGCCGCATTCGCCGCCTGGGCGGACCAATTCGAGGACGGCCCCATCGCCGAGAACCTCCTCCGGGAGTACGACAGACAATCCGTCCAGCATGAGGGGCTCCTCCTGGCCCACGCCCTGCCCCAGAGGCCCACTAAAGAGTTCAGAGCCAGGGTATTGGAGGCGATAAACCGCCTCGAGCCCCCCCACAGGACCCCCGGGGTCCCGGAGGCCGCCCTCGAACACCTCGAGGAGACCGCCACACTCATCGAGACCCTCATAGGAAAAGCGAAACGCCTCCGAGTGTTGGCCTACACGAAGGCCGACGAAGGGACCTCTATAGGCTCCGTTGCGGGGCTCATCACGGACGCCATGGGAACCCAGGTAGGCCTCTGCTACAAACTGAAGGGCGATCTCATAAACATCTCCCTCCGGAGCAGGCGAGGGCTCCCCTACCACCTTGGGGAGATCACGAGACAAATTGCCACGGGGCTCGGGGGCTTCGGGGGAGGCCATAAACGGGCCAGCGGAGCCAGCATACCAGGGGAAGCCCTCGAGAGGTTCCTAGGGGAGTTGGACGGAGCGCTCGCATCCTATAGTTAATTGGGGTATCTCTGGGCTCGACGAGCTGCTTGGGTTTACTATTGGATATCGTAAGAGATTTCCAAGAGTCTCTTTGTGGCCCTGTGCCGGGTCTTGGTTATTGTGAGGTGGCCTATCTGGGCTGTTGTTTGGGTGTGTTGCTTGTTGCAGGCGTTTACGTTCCAGTCTGGGATGTGAAGGATGCTGAGCCGGGTGATGGAGGGGGGGATGGGGAATAGGTCGTAGATGGCGTCGCCCCATAGCTCCTCGGCCTCCGTTCTCTCCATGTCGGTGACCTCTACGGGGGCGTCCTCCTTTATCTTGGAGTTGGCGAGTTCCCCGATCCGGGTGACCTCCTCCGGGGTTGGTTTCCGGTCGTACTGGAGGGTAAGCCTTCCGTGGTTTCCCTTCACGTGGACGCCGGCGGTCCATCTGGCGCCGAGGACCTTGACAACAGCACCTTTCAGAACGTGGAGCGCGGTGTGGGTCCGGATCTCGATTGTCATCATGTTCCCATCTGATCTCCTGTGCACCCGTTTTATCGCGATATTCTGAGATGATCCCGATGCTGTTTAATGATTTTGTGTCTAAGGCCATTGATGGGTTCCCTGGGGAGGGAGTGACGGTTCCCATGACATAATGGTTTAGGCGTTTACTCGGGCGCCCACTCATCGTAACTGAGGGGAGCATACTCTCTTAGCTCCCTCTCGGCGTAGTCCCAGTCGGATACCCGTTTCCAGTCGTTGTCGGCGATCTCCTGGACCTCTGCAAGGAGTCTGGTCTCGTCGATGCCCAGGACCTTGCCGTGGTTGACGAGGAGTTTGCCGTCGCAGTAGACCTGCTCCACGTTGTCGCTGGTGGCGGCGTTCACCATGCTCTTGAGGGGGTCATAGACGGGAGCGATGCGGGTCGTCTGGAGGTCGATGATCACGATGTCGGGCTTGGCTCCTTTCTGGAGGCGGCCGATGTCGGTTCTGCGGAGGGCTTTGGAGGCGTTGAGGGTGGTGGCGTTGAATGTCTCGGCGGAGGAGGCGGAGGTTCTGTCGAAGTCGACGACCTTGGAGAGCATCGAGGCCCACCTCATCTCGTTGACGATGTCCTGGGGGTAGTTGTCGGTGCCGATGGTCATGTTGACGCCGAGGCGCATGTTTCTGCCGAAGGACTCCATGGCGACGGCGTTGCGGGTGAATACCACGGGGCAGTAGGCTATGGATGATCCGGTCTCCGCTAGGAGGCGCTGGTCTCCGTGGCCGGGCCAGCTGGTCCTGCTGTGGCCGCTGGCGAATATGCAGTGGCCGGCGATGAAGTCGGGGGCCAGGAGGCCGGTGCTGTGGAGGAACTGGATGGGGGTCTTGAGGTGTCTCCTCACGATCTCCTGGAACTCGATGAGCCTCTGACCCACGTGGGTCTGGATGCCCACCCCGAGCTCGTCCGCCTTCTCCCGAGTCGCCTTGAACAGGTCGGGGGTGCAGGTGTCCACCTGGGCGGGGTAGAGCATCCCCCGGACCCTGTCGTCGACGGTCCCGTGATGCTTCCCGATGAACTTGACGGCCTCGTCGAGGCCATTCCAGCCTTTCTCCTCGTCCCACTCGTAGCCGAAGCGCCCCTCCTCGTCGAAACACCAGGAAGCGGATTTGTATCCGGGGGCGATGTAGCCCCTGATCCCGATCTCCTCGGTGAGCCTGACCAGCGACTCGTCTCCTCCTCCCACCTCGACGTATGTGGTGGTCCCCGATAGGAGCCTCTTCACCAGGGATAGTTTCTTGATCTTCGATGATTCTTCTTCAGTGAGGGGCTTCTTGGTGGCGCCTCGTCGGGCTATATGCATCCCGATCCCCGCATGCTGGTAAAAGGGGTCGAGGGGGATGTCGACTGTGAGGTGGTGGGGGGAGAGGGGGGTGTGGGCGTGGCAGTGGGTGTTGATGAATCCGGGGGTGATGAGCTTGCCCCTGGCGTCGACATTCTCGTCGACTCTGCCCGTGTAGCTCTTGCCGACGTGGATTATCTGTTCCTCGTCGAATACCACGACTCCATCCTGGATGATCCTGTGCTTCTCTCCGTCGAAGCCGATCACGGTTCCGCCCTCGATCTTTATCGTCATGTGCGGTTCCTCTGTTGGGTGATCGTTCTTTTGGGTTAAAAGTAGTTTAGGGCAGGGGTTCGCATGAGCCGGAGACTCTGCCCCGTCAGTTGTTATATAGCCTGTCGGTCTACTCCGCTTTGATTACTTTGGAGTTCACCACGAGGCCGGTAGTGATGGGGACCCATGGGATGGTCTCCTCGACCCATTATCTCGCCTCCGAGGCGGGGAATCGCGCGCTGAGGCGGGGCGGTAATGTCGTGGATGCGGGGGCGACCATGTGGTTCTGCATGACGGTGCTGAAGCCGCATCTCGTCGGCGTTGCGGGAGAGGTTCCAATCCTGGTGTACTGGGCCGACGAGGGGAAGGTGCTCTCGGTGAATGGGCAGGGTCCCATGCCCCAGGGCGCCTCGATCGACTGGTTCACAGAGCACGGCTACCGGCTGATCCCCGAGGATGGGTTCCTGCCCGCGGTCGTTCCAGGTTCGTTCGACGCT
The DNA here is from genome assembly GCA_026014875.1 of Candidatus Bathyarchaeota archaeon. Lineage (GTDB taxonomy): Archaea > Thermoproteota > Bathyarchaeia > TCS64 > TCS64. Next base: position 5,784 of record JAOZHO010000029.1, read on the forward strand.
TGGCTCACCCTTCTGGACGAGTACGGGACGATGAGCCTCGCAGAGGTCATGGAGCCTGCGATAGGGCTGGCTGGAGAGGGTTTCCCGGTCTACCCCATGTTGAAGCAGGCGATCGCCGGTAATGCGGAGAGGTACAGGGCGGAGTGGTCTGCCTCCGCGGAGACGTATCTCCCGGGTGGCGGGGTGCCCGAGGTGGGTTCGGTTATCAGGAATCCGGATTGGGCCCGCACCTTCGAGGCGGTGGCCGAGGCGGAGAGGAGGGGAGCGGGGAGTGGAAGGTCGGCGGGGATCGACGCCGCCCGGAATTATTTTTACAGGGGACCTATCGCTGAGGCGATTATCGGTTACATGCAGAGTTTCAGGTGCCGGGATGTCTACGGTCATGAGCATCACGGTTTATTGACCCTCGAGGATTTCGCGGGGTACCGGGCCCGGATCGAGGAGCCTCTCACGGTGAATTACAGGGGTCTGGATGTCTACAAATGCGACACGTGGTGCCAGGGGGCGGTTCTTTTGCAGCAGTTGAATCTGCTGGAGGGGTACGATCTGGGGTCCATGGGGCATAATTCGCTGGAGTATCTCCACGCGTACATCGAGTGTGCGAAGCTGGCGTTTGCGGATAGGGAGCAGTACTATGGGGACCCGGATTTCGTGGATGTCCCGTTGGATATGCTGCTGTCTAAAGAGTATGCGGGGGAGAGGAGGGGGCTGGTGGATCCGGGTAGGGCGTCCCTAGAGATGAGGCCGGGGGGCGTCGAGCCGTATCTGTTGGCGAAGTCTGGGGAGGGGGACTGGTTCGAGGGGGACACTGTGCACCTAGAGGCGGTGGATGGCTCCGGGAACATGCTCTCGGCGACCCCCAGCGGGGCCTGGATCAGATCGTCCCCGTTGATCCCGGGGCTGGGTTTCTGCATGGGGACCCGGGGGCAGATGCTGCACCTGGATCCGGGTCATGCGGAGTGTCTGGGTCCGGGTAGGAAGCCGAGCACGACGCTGACGCCGAGCCTAGTGATGCGGGATGGGCGGCCCTACATGGTGTTCGGGACCCCGGGGGGGGATAATCAGGATCAGTGGACTTTGCAGTTGTTCCTGAATCACGTAGATTTCGGGATGGGGGTGCAGTTGGCCCTGGATCAGCCCACGGTGCACATCCAGCACGTGCCGGGGTCTTTCTGGCCCCACGCGGCGTATCCGGGGCGGGTCTACGTGGAGCCGAGGATCCCGGGGGATGTGCTGGCGGGGCTTGCGAGACTAGGGCATAAGGTGGTGGTGAGCCCTCCGTGGAGCCATGGGCGGTGCTGCGCCATCAGGTATGACCCGGACTCGGGGGTGATGTTCGGGGGGGCGTCGCCCCGGAGGGCTGAGGCGCAGGCCATCGGCTGGTGAGTTGAGGGGCACTCACGGGCGCCATTGTCGTTATGAGTGGTAGCATATGATAGCGGTTCCCGGTCTCCTTTCGTTGGAAGGCGGGTGGGAACGGGATATAGTTCTCCGAGTTCAGGGCCTCTTAAAGACCCTCTTGACGGCGTCTATCCCGTCG
>JAOZHO010000030.1 GCA_026014875.1 Candidatus Bathyarchaeota archaeon
AGGAGCCCGCTGTCTGTGGAACGCTGAAAGACATCATCGAAGCCGCTAGAGACCGGAACTTCGACGCGATGAAAGTTCTCATAGAGGACATAGATATCCCTCAGGTGAAGGAGAAGCTGTTACAACGGCTGAAGCGGTGATGTGCACCAGCGCCACATATGCGTAACCCTTAAGCGGTGATGCGCCTCTCTAGCTGTGCGTGAGGGAAAGGGTATTGCGGCGGAGATTCCCATCTCTGGTCAATTTTCAGCCCGCGTCGTAACCGCGTAAAATCGACGCGCCCCACGCAACCTTTAATCGGTGATATATCCTTTCTGTGTTGGGGAGGGCTAGGGGCCTAATGGAGCCTTTGGATCCTGGATATCGGGTAAATCATTGCAGGGAGAAACTGTACCATGCCCCGACCAGGCGGGGCTCCTGCTCCCGGGTTTTTCTCACCCTTGCTCCAGGGCCGGCAATACTCCCCATAACTTTCAATCGGTGATGTGCGCCAGTGCCTCATTTGCCCGCTCGCGCTCATCAAGACCGTAGGACCCAGTCACAGATTTCGTTGGGTTTTAGAAGGACCCAGTCCAACGCGCCCGCGAGCACACCCAAACTGGACAATCCGGTCCAAGAGGCTAGAGGGTCTTCGACAACCCACTAACACCCGGAGCAGTAGGGGATAAACGGGCTGAATTGAGGCCGAAAACTCGCTATAGCCACCTTTCCAATCCCTTGAAGGTTTATGGATCATAATCTTCTCAGCAGAGCGTCCTACTGGGCATAGGTTACAACATCTGGACGGTCAACAAGGATCTTGCGGCGGTCCGCGAGGCACTCCGCTTCGTCCCGGAGAGACTCGAGGACTTCTAAGGGAAACCTATATGCGTATGGTATTCACGAGAAACGAGGATGTCACATTTTAAATATCCTGCACTAGAATACCATGATCTGGGGTTCTGCAATCAAAAAAGTTGCTCTAATGAATTCCAACGTTATTACCAACTATGAATCAAAACCAAGGGCGAACGCAGTCTTCATAATAGGAGAAAAAATTGTAAAGGTGGGATCGGAGAAGGAGGTCAGGGACCTAACCGACGACGAAACATGTATACTTGATCTTCAGGGAATGACCCTCATCCCCGGGTTCGTCGACTGCCACGCCCACCCGATGAGCTACGGGCAGCAGCTCCTCAACGTCAACTGCAGGACACCCCCCATCCACTCCATCGAAGAGATGATCGATAGCATCATGGAGGCGGCAGACAGGAGTGAGGAGGGAGAATGGATACGGGGTGCTGGCTACGACGACTTCAAACTATCAGAGAAGAGGAACCCGAACAGGTGGGACTTGGACAAGGCCGCCCCCCTGAATCCCGTGATGATAACCCGGATGTGCGGGCATGTCTCCGTCGTCAACAGCCTAGCCCTTGAAATGGGCGGGATCACGAAGGACACAAAGGACCCCGAGGGGGGAAAGATCGACAGGGACCCTGAGACGGGGGAGCCCACTGGCGTCCTCCGGGGAGGGGCGCGGACACTCCTCAGGGGGCTGATCCCGCCTCCGAGCTTGGAGAGGCTGAAGGAGGGTATCAGACTATCATCAGCCAAGTTTATCGCGAAGGGCGTGACGTCGGTCTCAGACGCGGGTGTCCGCAATCCCCTCGCCGTCAAAGCCTACCAAGCCGCCATAGACGAGGGGATGCACCTCAGGGTCAACCTGATGCCCTCAATTAGATCGCTGGAGCACCTGACGAGCCTCGGCCTCGGGACGGGATTTGGAAGCTCAAAGCTCCGTATAGGAGCGATAAAGATGGTCTTCGACGGCAGCTTCACGGGGAGGACGGCCGCCATGGAGGAGCCCTTCAAAGACACTCCGGATAACAGGGGGATCCTCTATATGAGCCAGGAGGAGCTGGAGGCGAACGTGCTGAAAGCCCACGAGGCCGGCTACCAAGTGGGGGTTCACGCAATAGGAGACAGGGCCATATCGGGAGTCCTGGACGCCTACGAGAAGGCCCTGAAGAAGGCGCCGAGGGACGACCACAGGCTCAGGATCGAGCACTGCGGGATCAACAGCCCGGAGATCGTGTCGAGGATCAAGGAGCTCGGCGTCATACCCGTCCCTCAGCCCATCTTCCTCTGGGGGGAAGGGGAGAGCTACCTCGTTGGCCTCGAGAAGGAGAGGACCGACTGGGCCTATCCCGTCAAGACTTGGATGGACGCGGGGATAACCGTGGCCATGAGCTCCGACTGCCCCGCAACGTCAGGCTCCGAGCTCGTCAGCCCCCTCCTCGGCATCCACGTCGCCGTCAACCGCAAGACGGACGCGGGGAATGACATCGGCCCGAGCCAGAAGGTGAGCGTCGAGGATGCGATCAAGGCCTATACGCTGAACTGCGCCTACGCGACCTTCGAGGAGGACAACAAGGGCTCCATCGAGCCCGGGAAGCTGGCGGACCTCGTGGTGTTATCTGATGACCCAACGAAAATCGATCCTAAAAAAATTAAGGATATCAGCGTTGAGATGACGATTATAGGTGGCAAAATAAAATATACCAAATGCGCGCGCGTCAAGAGATAGAAAAGACCGGTGAACTACCTATTGAAGAAAAAGATAAATCCAGTCCTTTGTTGGTGCTATGTTGCTAACGGTGAATGGTTTGTTCGTAAGCCCGATGGAGATGTTCACTGTAAAGACTTTCGAGAGGCATCAAAAATATTACATAAACTCCGGGGTTACTAAAAGGCGAGAAGAATGAGGAAGGACTTTATCGGGTGTCGAGATTGTGGGTGGTGGGGTCCAATTAAGTCTCTAGTTCCCCACTCAGTCAACCCCAGGATTACTGCCTGTCCGAGATGTGGTTCAGGCATTCATACTGCGCGCCCGTGCGCGGTCTTCGCTAGGTCCTTGTTGCAGATGGTTGCGAGCTTGACGTAGACCTAATGTATTAATACCACGGATTGCATCGTTCTGTTAAGTAACAAGCGTAGTGAGAAGGTGATTTGCGTGTCTGAGGGGAAGCAGCTGCCGGAGGGATTCCGATATGCGGGCGAGGTGCCCGTCAGACCGGAGTCTCTGCCTCCCGAGGTCCAGCCGAAACGGAGACGAAGCTTGGAGGATTTGGACCTCCAGAAGGTTTACACCTTGAAGGAGGCACTCAGACGCTTCAGGTCAAGGAAGCCCGGAGCCCATAAGGTCACCGACGTGAACTTCGAGGGAGCGCGAATCGGAGCCGTGTTCGAGGACCTGAACGAGCGGTACCTCGTCATGTTCAAGCGCGAGTTCTACAGGCGCTTCTCCGAGCACTTCCCCGACGTGCCCCAG
>JAOZHO010000031.1 GCA_026014875.1 Candidatus Bathyarchaeota archaeon
TGAGATGGCTATCTGGGCCGAGGCTCTTTACCCAAGTACGAATAAGGGGCTAGGCCTCGGGGCCTCGACTAACAGATGGGCTGCTTCCTTCATTGTGAGTGTCACCAATGGCACAAGCCGAACCGTGAAAAGCCAGAAATTATGTGAAATCCACACAACGGTCTACTGCATAAGGGGCACAGGGGGGACTATCTACGCAGGATTCAACGTCGACTATCAGGTGGTTTGGTGTCCTGTATGCGGGCGGATGTTCGTAGAGAAACTGGACCGGCTTCCTGCCGAACTCAAATACGGAGTGATCCCCCAGCCAGAGGAGACAATACTGAGGAAAATCGAGTACAGACAACACGGGGCCTATGGCCTCGCACTGGAACTCCACTTCACATACACCTATAATGGAGAAAAGGAGTACAACGCCACAGTGCTGGGACCCCAGGAACTTGAAGACTTCGAGGAGATGGACGAAGATGAGAGAAAGGTCTTCATAGCTAGGCTCGCGAAACTGGAATGGACCAGCCACATAAGACAGAAAAGAATGAAAACAGTGACGGAAGATCTCAACCGAGGATTAACCAGTTTATGCGGAATCGCCCTCTGAGGGAGCAACTTCATCTTCTTCATCAGGATGCTCAGCGAGGAGTTCTTCTTCTTCCAGCCGTAGCTGTTCATCAAGCACCCTTCTTTGAAGATCGAGAATGGCGTTGGTGAGGACGAAGTGGGCGAGTTCTGCCACATTTTTGTGGATGATGTTTGAACCCAGGATTCTGCTTTGGAATGTGTTCTCCCAGATGAGGGCTCGTTCTAGGTATTTGACCTGTAGTTTCCCAATGTTTAGAGTGAACAAAACCCCTTCGCCACCTTCCAGCTCAGAGATATTCGGACCTGACCAGAGCTTGAGATCAGGGTGTTTCTCACTTCTGCCCCGGATGTTTATTACTCCGTTCACCTCCCATCGGCGGAAACCGGCGTTGGTGGCTGTGGTGTAATCCCGCAGGATTTGGCGCAGATATTGCGCGCGGTTCTTGAATTGCTTGGTTTTATCCTGGATCGCCTCATTAGCGAAGGTAAGTAGATCATCGAAGTTCTCCCGGTCTATCAGCTCAGACTCTAAGTGGAGTTTTAACACAGGCATGTCTTCATCTCAGCTCCTGCTCGTTTAATGATTGCGGGATGTTCGTAAAAACGGTTGCCCTGTGATTGATTATTCGAAGCTTATCTTGACATCGTGGATGAAGGGGGTTTCGGATTTGGGTGGATCATATTTCTTAGCAGGATCAGCTTTCTTGATAATTCGTGGTTTGTAGATCCATACCTTCTCGGCGGCGCCGATTTGAGTTTGCCATTCTTTGTCGCTCATTCCGTGCTCGTTGCGCATCTCCGTCTTGGCTTTGGTAGCGTCGTAGGGTCCCTCTGGATACCCTTCCACGTAGAGCCCGAGCACCTCGTCCTCCCCGAGAAGGTAGATCGCCTGCTTTGCGTATTCCGAGTAGGGTTTGGCCCTGACGATCATGGTGCGCATACCTTTGAGGAGGCCCTCCGCGATCTCCTTGGAGTGTCTTGCCCCTGGGGCGGAGCCTCCTAGACTTATCTCGGCCCCATCGAAGAGTGCCTGAGCATTGGGCGCCATCTCTCGGAGGGAATCGTCGAGTTCTGCGTGGGTCTTTCCTATGTGACCTATCTGGGTGAAGTAGATCCGCGGGATCTCGGCTTCCTGCGCCCACTTGATCTGTTTCTCGATACTGGTATGGCCGTATGCGGATTTCCCTCGTTTTTGCACGATCTCGCGTTTCAGAGAGGCCCCGTCCCCAATGAATATGTCGACATTCTTGAGCACTTTCTTATAGTTGGGGATCCTGTAGACATCACTACAATGCCAGAGGACCTTGGGGCCTATATCGATCCTGAAGCCGAGGGCCTTCGGATCTCCGGGTTTCGCGTGCTGTACCTTCACGCCCTTCACCGTGAAAGCCCCTAATCGGAAGGGTCGATCTTGGATAACGTACCGTTTGAAGGGGTAGATATCCTCGAATCTGCCCTTCTCGCCGCTTAGAGCTCCATAGTGCTTCCTTAGATAATCCCATGCTGGCTTCGTTGCGAAGACAACGGGATCCAGCGGCCTTAGCTCGTGAAGGCCTCCCATGACATCGTCGTGCACGTGCTCGAGCAGGACGTAATTCGGCTTGACCTTCTTCAGACCAAGCATTCCAGATATGCCCTTTGGAGCATTGATGAGCAGGTGCTCATTCCCGATACTGAGGAGTGTCGCCGTTTGGTTGCGCTTGCTTCTTCCACCTGCTCTGGCCTCCTTGCACTGGGGGCAATCGTCCTTCGGTATGTCGGTGAATGCACCTGTGCCGAGGGCGGTTATGGTAGCGCGACCCCCAAACTTCCTGACCTGATCATCCCTGACCATGCGAAGCTGACGGGCCTCCTCGAGGCTTCTTCTGGGGATATCCGCTTTTTCCATCCACATTTCTACGGTGCTGCGTGGGCGGCCTATTTCGTCGGCTAGATCTTGGGTGCTCCTGCCAACA
>JAOZHO010000032.1 GCA_026014875.1 Candidatus Bathyarchaeota archaeon
CATGAGCGGGGAACACCAGTTTCCCGACGGGACCAAGGGCGAGGCCATGATAGTCGTGGACGGCTACCACGCGACCAGCGGAACCACCCAGGAGTACATATGCCTGCTCGCCCCGTTGACCTACGTCGACGAGGGGGGCGTGGAGCGGTTCATCTGGGTGATGAAGACGACTCAGACGAGGATCAAGTGGAGCCAGGGCATGGAGATCCCGATGGAGGGAGAGATGCCTACCGTGGCCGCGAAGACGGTGGTCCTGAACAAGACCTTCAACGAGATGCTGGTCGGATTAGTGAAAGCGGCATAGGCTGAAGTAACCTTTAAGCGGTGATGCACCCCATACAAGGGTGCATCGAAAATGTTGAGTTCAAAAATAAAAGTGAAAGTGCAGTCCGTGCAAGCTGTCAGGGACATCGAGGCTAGAGATGGTTTCCAGATCGACTTCGTTGAGGTCAGGATTCGCCCTCCCATGATGACCATGACGCCTATGGACCTCCCCCAGGAGATAGGCCAGATGGTCGTCCAGATAACGAAAGGGGTCCAGAGGGTCATGCCCGGGGGAGATGCCAAGGAGTACGAACTCCGGAAGATGACACTCATCATGACGGCGGAGGAGCTCGAGGCCTTCAACTTGAAGCCCTATCCGAATCAGCTCTACGAGCTTAAAATCTCCAACGGCTCCTTCAGCTTCAAGGAGACATGAAAAACATAGGAAAGCGCGCGCATAAATTTTAAGCGGTGATGTGCGCCAGCGCCGCACCGTAACCCTTACAGCACGCTAGCCCGCTACGTTCTTCTGGGATGGCTGGGAAGGGGCTCTTCATTGTCCTCGAGGGCATCGACGGCAGCGGCAAGGACACTCACCTCAAGTTACTGGCGAGGGAGCTGCGGGAGCTTGGCTACGCGGTTGTTGAGACCGCTGAGCCCAGCAGGGGCAGGGTGGGCACATTCCTCAAGGGATACGCTAAGAGGAAAGAACGGCTACCAGCAGAGTCGGAGGCCTTCCTCTACGCCTCTGACCGCTTCGAACATTTGAAGAATGTGGTTAAGCCGGCTCTCCGGAGGGATCAGATAGTCATCTCCGCTCGCTACTACTACTCGAGCATGGCGTATCAGGGGGCGGTGGGCGTCGACCTCGACTGGATCAGGGAGATGAACCGCTTCGCATTGAAGCCCGATCTGGCGATCCTTCTTGACATCCTGCCTGAGTACAGCCTCCACCGGCTGAAGAGGCGGAGGAGCATCTACGAGGACTCGGACTACCTGCGCAAGGTGAGGGACATCTACATCAAGCTGGTGAACCAGGGGGAGCTCGTCAAGGTCGACGCGGACAGGCCGAAGAGGGTCGTCCAGGGGGAGCTCCTCTCCATGGTCCTTAACTCGCTTCATGAGCGGGCTCCTGAAAACGAGCAGGAGAAAAGTGAAACACAATGAGAAGCGGAAGAGTAGTCTACAACGGCGACATCATGCAATACGGGGTCGTCCGCAAGAGGCTCCCCGACAAGACCGGCGTATGCCCCCTAGATCCCATAACCCTCGAGGAGGGCAACCAGAGCTTCATCGAGGGCATGGATGGTTGGAAGACCGTGCCGAGGGACCATCTGGTACAGAAGTGGGTCGACTTCTTCGACATCGTTGATAAGGCCGACTGGTTCATTAACACCTGCGGCTGCGAGGTCGACGAGCACTACATCGAAAACCCGCATGAGGTCTTTAGAGATATCAGAAAAATATTCCAATGCGATTAGGAAAATGGTACCAATCTTTTACAATGGTACCAATCTTTTCGTCTAGCATGCGCATCGAGGACAGTCGCTAAGCCTTCATAGGCTGCCTCTGGAACGAACGGAGGCAAAAGCAAATGAACATTAATCCTATGCTAGCCCAGACAGGAACAGAGCGAGACCTACAGGATCCCAGCAAGGCGGCCGAGCTGAAGCTCGACGGCACGCGTGCATGGATCGTGAAGGACGAGGAGACCGGCATATTCGGAAAGCCTCGGGAAGGCATATCCAGCGACTACACGGACAGGCTCGCCGAGGTGAGGGACTCGATACCGGGAATCCCCGCCGGGTCGTTCATCCTCGACGTGGAGATCGTCTACTTCGATCAGGCAGGCAGGTCGATCTTCGAGGGTTCACAACGCCGCTGCAGCACGGAGAGCGTCGTCAAGCAACGGGAGTACCAGCGAACG
>JAOZHO010000033.1 GCA_026014875.1 Candidatus Bathyarchaeota archaeon
GGGGTCCGCCCAGGCCCTCTCCCCGGCCTCATTATGCAGCGTGTTCTCGGGGGACTCGTTGACGTAGCCCCTCACGGTTTCCTGGACCCTGAGCCCCAAATCTCCATCGGCCATGGTTGGACTGCTGATCATTCGGGGGAGTTTTATAAAAACGGGGTGGGTGGGGAGGGAAAAACTCTTTCACGGCGTCGTTCAACCTCTTTGATCTGGAGCGTTGCCAGGATGATGGGGATCGGCTGGGGGGACATCAACCTAATTCTCGTCTCCTACGGCTACATCCTGGCACTGATCCTGATCTCCGGGCGCCTCGAGGGGGTGCTGGGGCTCTCCAGGGGCTCCGCCAGGAAGTTCCTCCATGTGATGATCGGGAACCTCGTCCTGGTGGTACCCTTCTTCCGGTGGCCTCCGGCCTCCGTGATCATAGCGGCGCCGTTCATCTTGGTCACAGTCCTCGCCTCCCCCTACTCTCCGATCCCCAGGCTCAGGGCGCTGCTCGGGGGCCTCGTCGACCTGACGGAGGAGGGGCATCACCTGGGGCTGATCCTCTACTCGTTCTCGTTCACCCTCCTGGTGGTGCTCTTCCCGATGAGGCCCGATGTCGTCGTCGCGGGCATCCTCCCCATGGCGTATGGGGACAGCTCGGCCGCTCTGGTGGGGCGTCGCCTGGGGAAGCGGGAGACCCTGAACGGGAAGACCGTGGAGGGGTCGGCTGCGATGTTCACCGTGAGCCTCATCAGCCTTATCCTGGGCCTCGCATTCATCTCAACGGTTCACTCCTTCGACCTGACCCAGAGTTTGGTGCCAGCTGTGACGGTAGCCATCGTCTGCACGTTGGTCGAGGCCCTGTCCCCCCGGGGTCTGGATAACCTTGCGGTTCCAGTCTTGGGGGCGCTCACTTTCTATCTGGCCTCGGGGGGTCTCTGAGCTGGTCTTCGTGGTGGTCGAGGGCATCGACGCCTCGGGGAAGACCACTCAGGCCATGAGGCTCAGGGATCGCCTCGAGGAGAGAGGATGCACGGTCTACGCGCGTTTCCATCCCGCGGGGGACAACTGGGCGGGGATCAGGGCGAGGCGCTTCCTGCTGGCCGAGGGAAGAAGCGCCCATTTCGCCTCCGCTATGTTCTACATAGCCGACGTTCTCATGAGCGTCATTAGGACCCCCTGGTGGGGCTGTGACTACGTCGTCTACGTCCGGTACCTCATGGGCACTGCCTATCTCCCCTTCCCCCTTGGGGCCTTCGCCTACCATTTCTTCGCGACCCTCTTGCCGAGGCCCAGGCACACAATATTCCTGGACATCGATCCCCAGGAGGCTCACAGGCGCGTCGCGCTGCGGGAGTCCGACAGGGAGATGTTCGAGTCCCAGGAGCAGCTCGAAAAGATAGGCTCCCGTGCCCGGGCTTTGGCTCGCTCCAACCGCTGGACCATCATCAGCGGAACGGGATCCGAGGAGGACATCGAGGAACGGATCTTGGCCATACTCAAGGTCGATCCGTGAGATCGTTCTCACGCGCCTGCCGGGGCGGTGATCCCTTGGTCGATTAGCGTCAGGTGGGGGTGCATCCAGCGCATCTGGGTCTCTCCCTGTCTAGGCGCCTCGATTTTCTGGAGGAGTCCCTCAGCACGTTCCCATGAAACGACCCTGGGCGCCCTGTTCTACATTCTAGTTCAACTGTTCGAAAATGTAGGGTTATATCTCCAGCGGGGGTATCCATCCCGAGTGAGACGCCGATGCAGGTAATAGCTACGAAGGAGACACAGGGGTTGAGTTCAGGCCAACTCCAGGTCATCAGGACCCCGGACCCAGTCCGGGACCAGCGGAGCATAACGGTCGAGGTTAGGGGCAGAGTCATGGAGGTCTCCCTCGCTGAGATGGATTTCTACTGCGATCTGTTCGAGGAGATGTTCGTTGAGCTCGACCGGAGGGAATCCTATAGAATCGACGATTTAGAGGGGCTTCTGGACGAGTTTGACCGCGCCGAGATAGAGCACCTCAGGCTCCGCTACGGCAACGTGGGCCCATTTTAATCATCCCATCATGCATGGATGACCTGTCGGGTCCCGTGCGTGGAAACCGCTTTTAGCGATCAGACTCCTCCAGAACACGGAACCCCCATGGAGAGATTCGGCGGCGTCACCCTGGCCAAGATCCGGGACTCGGCTGATCTGAGAAAGGTTTTACCGTCGAGCCTGACGGGCTCCGAGACAGTCATCGTGAAGCCCAATTGGTTCAGCCCCCACCCCGCCAACTTCACCGACGCCCACGCCCTGAGGCGATGTGGAAGTGGAGTGGGGGAGATACGACGTCGTGAAAGATCTAGGCTTCGCATCCCTGGGGGGGAACCTGATGAACCTCGAAGCCGTGACCTCCGCCATAATGGGAGTGGACCCGTCCAAGGTCTCGTACCTGACCCTGGGAGAGGCGGTCTTTGGCCCCTACGACAGGGTCCAGGGGGAGAGGGCCAAGAGTGCCTCGGGGGATGGGATACCGAAAAGATAGAAAAAGAGGGGATATGCTTCGAGCGGCGGGGGAGAGTCGGTCCCCTGCCCCATCATCCCGTGCGCGCGAGCTTGGTTGTGAGGGGAAAGAAATGTTACTCCTCGCCTCGAGTCAACATATATCTGGAGATGACATATATTTATTAATCCCCCTGAAACAGTCTCATTGACCATCATGGCACGGGACCCCGTGTGCGGGATGCACGTCGACGAGGAACACGCCGCATTCACCGCGGACGTGGATGGTAAGACCTACTTCTTCTGCAGCGAGTCCTGCATGCTCACATTCGTCCAGCCGGAGATGGAGCGCGTCAAGCTGAAGCGGATGGTCGTCTTCAGCTCCATCCTCGCAGCCGCAGGGATGATCCTCATGTTCTACAAGGGGCCCCTGCCGTTCTTCTCCAAGCCCCTCTGGGCCTTCCTCCTCGCCACCCCCGTGCAGATCATAGCCGGGGGCAAGTATTACCGGGGGGCCTGGCTCGCGGCCAAGGCGAGGAACATGAACATGGACACCCTCATCGTGGTGGGGACCACCACCGCCTGGGCCTACAGCACCTTTGTCGTCTTTTTCCCGGGACTCGCTCCGAGCAGCGACCTCTACTTCGACACCGCCGCGATGATTCTGGCCCTCATCCTGGTGGGTAAGCTCCTGGAGGAAATAGCCCGGGGGAAGGCGTCCGAGGCCGTGAGGCGCCTCCTAGACCTCCAGCCCCCTGTGGCTAGGATACTCCACGAGGACGGCTCCGAGGAGGAGGTGCCTGTGGAGACCGTGATGCCCTTCGACGTGCTGATCATCAAGCCCGGGGAGAAGGTGCCCTTGGACGGGGACATCATCGAGGGGGCTTCCTCGGTGGACGAGAGCATGGTCACGGGGGAGAGCATCCCAGTCTCCAAGAAGGTGGGGGATCAGGTGATCGGGGGCACGGTGAACATGGAGGGGGCGCTCAAGATCGAGGTCACCAAGATCGGGATGAACACCACCCTCCAGCAGATCGTTCAGATGGTGGAGGACGCCCAGCTCAGCAGGGCCCCTATCCAGAGGCTCGCGGACACCATCGCAGGATACTTTGTACCCGTCGTCATCGCGATAGGCATAGTCAGCTTCGCGGTCTGGTACTACGTGCTGGGAGCCACATTCGGGTTCGCCCTCACGGCCTTCATCTCCGTGGTAATCGTGGCCTGCCCCTGCGCCATGGGCATCGCCACACCCACCGCGATACTGGTGGGCTCCGCGAAGGGCGCCGAGAACGGGATCCTCATCAAGGGGGGCGAGTACCTCGAGAAGACCCGGGAGCTACAGGCCATCGCATTCGACAAGACGGGCACACTCACCAAGGGGGAGATCACAGTCACAGACATATTCGGAGACGACCCCGACGGCCTCCTGAGGCTCGTCGCCTCCCTGGAGAGGCGCTCGGAGCACCCCATCGGGGAGGCCATCGTCAGGGAGGCCCAGGAGAAGGGGCTCGAGCTGCCCGAGCCCAAGGACTTCGAGGCCATCGCGGGGAAGGGTGTCAAGGGCACCGTCGACGGAAGATCCATGATCGTGGGAACCCCGCGGCTCATGGAGGAGATCGGGGCAGAGATGAGCCCCGAGATCAGCGGGAAAGCCGAGGAGTTCTTCGACCAGGGGAAGACCCTGGTCTTCGTCTCCGTCGAGGGAGCCGTGGTGGGCTTGATAGCGGTGGCCGACGAGCTCAAGGACAACGCCCCTGACGCCATCGCGAAGCTCAAGAGCATGGGGCTTCAGGTGGTGATGATCACAGGGGACAACGAGCGCACCGCGGAGGCCATCGCCAAGCGGGTCGGGATCGACCGCTACCTCGCCGAGGTGCTGCCCCAGGACAAGGTGGGGGAGATCAAGAAGCTTCAAGGTGAGGGGCTCGTCGTTGCGATGGTGGGGGACGGCATCAACGATGCGCCGGCCCTGGCCCAGGCGGACGTGGGCATCGCGCTGGGGAGCGGGACGGACGTCGCCGTGGAGACGGGGGGCATCATCCTCATCAGGAACGACCTCATGGACGTGGTCACCGCGATCCAGCTCAGCAAGGCCACATACTCCAAGATCAAGCAGAACCTGTTCTGGGCCTTCGGATACAACGCCGCCCTGATACCTATAGCCGCAGGGGTGCTCATCCCCTGGGGGATCCAGATGCACCCCATATTCGCCTCGGCGGCCATGGCCTCCAGCTCCCTGAGCGTGGTCTCCAACAGCCTCCTCCTCAGGAGGTTCAAGCCGGAGCTGTAGCAGATGTCCGAGGCATTGACCGTGAAGACGATTCCCATCCTCAGGATGGACTGCCCCACCTGCATCCCCCTCCTGGAGAAGGAGGTGGCGAAACTCGAAGGGGTCGAGGCCGTGCGGGGGGGCTACATGACCAAGATTCTCAGGGTCACATACGACCCCGAGGTCACCCAGCTCGCCGAGATCGAGGCCGCCGTGGAGCGGGTGGGCTACCGCATAGCCTACAAGAAGTATCCCGGCGCCCTCTCGAGGCTCCGGGGCCTCTTCAAGAAAGAGACGGCGGGGAAGGCGGCCTCCCTGACCGACGCGGATTTCCCGGGGAAGGTGCTCCACGCCTCGAGGACCGCGGTCGTCCTCTTCTCCTCGCCCACCTGCCCCACGTGCAGGGTCTTCAAGCCCGGGTTCCTGGCGCTAGCGGATAGACTCGGGGGGGAGGCCGATTTTTTCGAGATGGACATCGAGGCCACCGAGACCTGGAGGGACTACGACGTCCTGTCCATCCCCCAGGTCATCATCTTCCGGGCGGGGAAGGCCTCCGAGAGATTCACCGCGATGCCCGTCGCCGCCGAGATCGAGAAGGCCCTGGGAGCCTAGACCGAGCCGCAATCGGTAGCCTGACGCCCCCAAAAACGATGCTGTAAGCCCATCATCGTTGCATGGAATCCATCATCGGGCATGCGGAGTTTTTATCCCCAAAATCGGGGTCTATGCAGCCAGAAGGATGTACGTGATTGCGAGAGTAGAGGTGGAGGAAACCGTCTCCATACTGAGTCTAGATGAGCCCGAGGTGAGCTTCTCCCTGGAGGAGTTCGAGCGCTACGCCGACCTCTTCGAGGAGATGCTGGAACGGATGGAGGGGGAGGAGGCCGAGGGCGAAGAAAGTGAGCCTCAGGTTGAACCCGAGTGGAGCCCGGTGCTCGACGAGTTCGACCTGGCCGAGATAGCGGGCATGAGAGAGCGATACGGCTTGATCCGAGAGGCTTGAAACATTAAGGCATATTTTTGGTTTATAATCAGCGAGCGTGAAGCCCTCATGCTCGCGCACCGCGCAGCCTCCAGAGGAAGAGAGTATTAGACATTCAATGCCTCCGACGAATAGCGGGCCTCCTGAACCAGCAACATAAAATGACCCAATCATCGACTCCCCAATCTTCAGATCGAAGTGAACTCATGGCTTTCCATAATCGATGTTAACACCGTAGCATCCTTCATGCGGAGCCCTTATGTGAAATCCACGCTCTGCCAAATTGAAACCGACATGGACGATAGATGCGACGAACACTCATTCTCAATCGAGCTGAAATCCAAGAACCACATCAAGAACATCACCCTCACCAACAGGATCCTCATCGAGGGATCCCTCGGAAAACTCGAGGAGATCACCCTCATCGAGGGAAGGGTCCTAGAACTGAAAGGAGCCAACGGCACCCTCAGGCTCGACATCTGCGAGGACGAGCTCATGCAACTCCTGAAACCCAAAAAGAAAAAGACCTGACAACGATCCACCGACATGAGCTAACCGTTTCGACGAACTCCCCCAACACGCGATACGAGAGTACTCCAGAGAAAAATAGGGGAGGGGATCAGGTCACCTCTACCTGAATTTCACACGGAACAGTGACCCCCCAGGAACCCTTATCCTAAGCTACACGCACAAGCCCTAACCCGAAAACGATAGATACCCCCCGACCACCCCATCCTAACATGAAACTCCTCCTCGACGAGATGTACACAGGCCTCAAAGACCACCTCACCGTCCTGGGATGGAAAGTCACAACCGTCAAGGACGCAGGCATCACCGGAAAACAGGACCGCGAAATAGCCGAACACGCCAAGAAACACGGCCTCCTCCTCATAACCCAAGACCAGAAACCCGCCGAACTAGCCGACCTCCTCGGCGCCAAGAACGTCCTGATAACCACCGCCAGCATAGCCGCCATGGTCGACAGGGAGATCAGAGAGAAATACCCGGAAACCAGATGAACGGACCAGCAACCAATATAGATAACCGTCAACATCTCATCTGAAACCCGCATCAAGAGGATCCAAATGAAGCAACTCACACACAACGGAGTCATGGTCCCCCCCAAATACCAGGGACAGGGCCTCACCATCAAAGTCAAAGGCCAGACCCTAACCCTCAACGACCAACAGGAAGAAAGGGCCATGGCCTGGGCCAAAAAGATCGGCACACCCTACGTCGAGGACCCCGAATTCGCCGCCAACTTCCACAAAGACCTCTCAGAGATCCTCGGAACAACCGTCCTCCCCGGCGACGTCGACTACACCGTCATCCACCAGATAGTCCTCGACGAACGCGAAGCCAGGGCCAACATGACCCGGGAGGAGAGGAAAGCCCTCGCTGCCCGGAGGAAGGAGATCCGGGAGGCGAACAAGGAGAGATACGGCTGGGCCACCATCGACGGCGAACGCACCCAGTTAGGCAACTACACCGTGGAGCCCAGCAGCATATTCATGGGCCGGGGACAGCACCCCATGAGGGGAAAATGGAAGGAAGGCCCCAGACACGAGGACGTCGAGCTCAACCACTCCCCCGACACCCCTCCACCCCCCGGTAACTGGAAGGACATCCGCTGGGAACCCGAAACCATGTGGATCGCCCGCTGGAAAGACAAGCTCAGCAACAAGACCAAATACGTCTGGCCCCACGACTCCAGTCCCATCAAGCAGAGGAAGGACATCGAGAAATTCGACAAAGCCCTCGAATTCAGGAAACAGATCAAGAAGGTCAAAGCCCACATCAACGACAACCTGGACTCCGAGAACCCCACCCGGAAGAAGACCGCCACGGTCACATTCCTCATCGACCACTGCAAATTCAGGGTGGGAGACGAGAAAGACGATGATGAAGCCGAGACCATCGGAGCCTCCACCCTCCGACCCGAGCACATCAGCTTCAACGGAGACGGCACAGTCACATTCGATTTCCTGGGAAAAGACTCGGTGCGCCACAACCTCTGCGTCGAGGTCCCCGACCCCGTCATCGACAACCTCAAGGAATTCAGCGTCAACCCAGAGCGCCCCCTGTTCGAGGGAGTAGACTCCAAACGGGTCAGCGACTTCCTCGACGAGGTCATGACAGGCCTCTCCTCTAAGGTATTCAGGACCCACTACGCCACGTCAGCCGTGGAGACCAAACTCAACAGGACCCGCGTCGACCCCGACGCCCCCGAGTACGTCAAGAAACACGCCGCCACCATGGCCAACCTCGAGGCCGCGAAGGTTTGCAACCACAAGCGCACCATACCCAAGACCTGGGAACAGTCTCTCCAGAAGAAGAGGGACCGCCTGAAAGCCAGGAGAGCCAAAGCCAGAGAGAAAGAGAAAAAGATCAAGCAGAAAACCACGGAAACCGAGGAAAAATACCGGGAACGCCTCACAAACTACCAGCTGAAACTCGAGGAACACAAGTCAAAACTGGAGGAGTACAAGACACAGCTGGAGGAAAAAAAGCGGCAGGAGAAATCCACGAAAGGCCTGGAGAAACGCATCGCCTCCAAGAAGAAGGCCATCCAGACCCAAAGGGAACGCACCAAGAACCTCAAGACCAAACACAAGGAGCGCATCGAGAGACTCAAAGTCAGGCTCATATCCACCAAAGACAGGGACAAGAACGCCATCGAGAAGCTCAAACTCCAGATCACAGCCCAGGCGGAGACCCGGGACTACAACCTCGGCACCTCCATGAAGAGCTACGTCGACCCCCGCATCTACTACAACTGGAGCCGAAAAGTCGACTACGACTGGAGAAAATACTACTCCAAGACCCTCCAGAGTAAGTTCAGTTGGGTCGCCCCCGAGGAACAAACGGCCCAGTAGCCACCTCACTCTTAAATCAACATACAACCAGACATAACCAGATTCAATCATGAAGAACCTGGTAAAGAGAAAACTCAAAGCCGGCAAACCCAGCATCGGCACATGGATCAGCGTCGGACACCCCGACATCACAATGTACCTCGCCGACCTGGGCTTCGACTGGCTCGTCTGCGACATGGAGCACGGACCCTTCGGCCCCGAGACGTACCACTTCATGGTCCAGGCCATGCTCTACAACCGGAAGAACTGCATGCCCATGGCCCGCATCCCCTGGAACGACCTCATCTGGGCCAAGAAAGCCATGGACGCAGGCGCCACAGGCCTCGTCATCCCCCGAGTCGAGTCCGCCGAGATGGCCCGAGAGACCATCCGCATCATGAAATACCCCCCCCAGGGCGAGAGAGGCGCAGGCCCCAGACTCGCCGCATTCCACGACCCCGACTATTTCGACACGATAAACGAGGAATCCCTCGTCGTGGTCATGATAGAGACCCAGAGAGGCCTCGACAACATCGACGAGATATTCGCAGTGGAAGGCGTCGACGCCTGCTTCGTCGGCCCCTCCGACTTTACCCTCGACATGGGGATACACCGCCAGTACACCCACCCCAGATTCACCGACGCCCTGGACAGGATCATAAAAGCAGGCGAGGAGCACGGAGTCGCCCCCGGGATGCACTGCCAGACCACCCCCGGCCCCACCAACATCAGCAACGCCATCGAGCAGGGCTTCAAATTCTGCGCAGTCAGCAGCGACGTGGGTTTCCTCAGAGCAGCCGCCACCGATGCCATCAACGGCGTCAAGGGCTGGAAAGCCTCAGAGGTAGACGATGTAGAGCTCTAGGATCAGCCGCCTCTCACACCCCCTTTCCCCCCTCCCTCGAACTCCAGAAAATACAGATTATTAAGCCCCACCCCCCATCACAAATACGGCAGCACCCCCATGCTCGACCACATCACCACGCTAATCCGGAACAGGCAAACAAAGCCCGACGACTCAGCCCACGCAGCCGTAGCCATGCTTCTCGCCGAGACCGACGACACAGTAAAAGTCCTGCTGGTGAAGAGGGCGACACGCGAGGAAGACCCCTGGTCTGGACACATGGCCTTCCCCGGGGGGAGACGAGGCCATGGCGACCGCGACCTCATGGCGACCGCCTGCAGGGAGACACGGGAGGAGACGGAAATAGACCTGACACAGTGCACAACCATCGGGAGCCTCGCCGCCCTCCACTCGACAGTGAGACCCGACTTGTGCATACAGCCCTTCATATTCTCCTGTACGGAGCCCCCGGAGGTGACCCTGAACGAGGAGCTCATGGCACACTACTGGATACCCTTGGAAGAGCTGAACCGGTCCCGGGGCAAAACCAGGATAGATTCCCGAGAATTCCCTGCATACCTCGTCGAGGGAGAAGCAGTCTGGGGCCTCACATACAGGATGCTTGAGAAATTTTTCGGCATACTCCACGGCGAGGGATAACCCTCAACCCCCGAGGAGCCCCACCAGCGCCTCGGCCACATCCCCAGGCAGTTCACCAACGGTGACCCCGGCATCCCTGAGTGCCTCAATTTTACCGAGGGCAGTACCCGCATCACCCTGGACGATGGCCCCCGCGTGGCCCATGCTCTTACCCGGAACCGCCGTCCTACCCGCAATATAAGCAACCAAGGGCTTCGTGAACCCGCCCCCGGCGATGAAATCGGCAGCCCTCTCCTCCGAGTCTCCGCCGATCTCCCCGATCAGGGCGACGGCCTCCGTCTCATCGTCCGCCTCGAACCACCGGAGAACATCGATGAAATCTAGGCCCACCACGGGGTCGCCACCTATACCCACACATGTGGACTGACCCAGCCCCCGCCTGGAGATGTGGGACGCAATCTCGTAGAACAGAGTCCCGCTACGCGACACGATGCCGATATTCCCCCTCCGGAACACCTGCTCGGGCATAATCCCCATCTTCACCTCCCCGGGCTTGATTATCCCTGGGCAGTTCGGCCCTATGATGGTCGTGCCCCTCAGCCGGGCATTCGCCACGATCTCCATGGTGTCCCTCACGGGAACGCCCTCGGTGATCACCACAACCGGGTCAAGCCCCGCCTCGACAGCCTCCAGAGCGGGATCGAGGACGAAACGAGGCGGGACGAAGAGGATCGACGCATCGACGTCAAAATGAGTCTGTGCCTCCGAGATCGAATCGAAGACCGGCGCACCCTCCACCTCCATCCCCCCCCTGCCTGGGGTAACCCCTGCGACGACCTTCGACCCGTAATCGAGCATGAGCCTCGTGTGGAAGCTGCCCTGGGTGCCGGTTATCCCCTGGACGAGGATCCGGGTGTCCCCGTCGATGAACCTGACCAGCTCAGCCCCCTCCGACCAAGGAGACGACCCTCTCCGCCGCCTCCTCCATCGTCTCCAACGTAGGTATCCCCTGGGACCCGAGGATCCTCCTCCCCTCCTCCTCATTCGTGCCGACGAGCCTGACCACGAGGGGCTTCTCAGTGCCTATCCGCCTCCTCGCCATCACCAGCCCCCTGGCTATATCATCGCAGCGAGTGATGCCCCCCAGAATGTTCATGAAGCCCGCTTTCACCCGGGAGTCTCCCATCACAAAGGAGACCCCGGACTCGATCCTCTCCGCGGAGGCTCCCCCGCCCAGATCCAGGAAATTCGCCGGGCGCCCCCCATGGAGAGCCACGGTGTCGAGGGTGGCCATGGTGAGCCCCGCCCCGTTCCCCACGATCCCGATGTCGCCATCCAACTCCACATAGGTAAGCCCGAGATCACGAGCCTCCCTCTCCCTCGGCGATAGATCGCTGAAGCCCCCCAACCTATGAGCATCCACGAGATCCGGATGCCGGAAAAGAGCATTATCATCGATATTCAGGCGAGCATCCAGGGCCACGAACCCTTCAGGAGTCAGAGCCAAGGGGTTGATCTCGGTGAGTTCAGCATCCATCTCCCAGGCGACACGGTACAATCTCTCAATAAACGAAGCTAAAGAGAACATCTCCTGTCCGGAGTAGCCGAGCAGACTTGCGACCCTCCTACAATGATAATCCCTCAGGCCAAACACGGGATCCACGGCATGCCTCACGATCCTCTCGGGAGTCGCCGAGGCGACCTCCTCGATATCGACGCCCCCCTCCCTCGAAGCCAGCACCACGTAAGACCTGCTCCTCCGGTCGACCGCAACTCCGAGGTACAGCTCATCCGTAAAATGGAGCTTCTCCTCCACAAGAAGACGTTCGACCTTGACACCTCTGATCTCGGTACCCAGAAGCCCCCTGGCGACCATCTCTGCATCATCAGACGAGCCCGCGAACTGTATGCCCCCCGCTTTTCCTCTTCCCCCCACGGGTAGCTGAGCCTTAATCGCCACAGCTCCAAGCCCATTAGCGACCTCCCTTGCCTTAATAGCCGAATCCACGAGTTCGCCTCTCGGAGTTCGGATACCATAATCAAGAAAGATCTTTTTCGCCTGATACTCTAGGAGCTTCACTCGGCAGTCACCCGACTGAGAAGATCAATCTCTCCCCAATTTAAAAACAAAGAGTATGGAAAAATCTAGGCTAATATTCGTTTTTGGACCTCGATGAGACGGTCAATATCCTTCTCCGTGTTGAAGATGTTTGTCGAGACCCTGATCCCCCCGACGCCTTTCTGATACCTGAGAGCCACTATTATGCTCTCGTCTTTCAGTGTCTGATAGCTTTTGACGTCGAGTTCGTGTCTCCCCGTGGTATATGTCACCAGTCCCCCCCGCTCCTTGGGCTCCAGGGGGGTGTATACTTTCAGGCCCAGCTCCCGGAGTCTGTCGATGAGATACCCGCTGATCTTCAAAACTTTCTCTTCCCTATTTGCGCCCCCCAACTCGTTGAAATACTCCATCGCGGCGTTGAACCCCCAGACGGCACTCTCGGCAACGCATCCCCTGTAGAACTTGTCAGCGGTAGGGTAGAGGGGTTTGTCATAGCTGGCTATATTATCGGAGTCAGGGTGGACCCAAGGAGGCTCGTTTGCAAACGCTTCCTCGACCTGATTGTAGAATCGGTAGGTCGGCTCGAAGTCGTCGATGAGGCTTTTCTTGATATAGAAGATCCCCGCGTAGGCTGGGCTGCACAGCCATTTCTCGCTCCCGACTAGGAGGAAGTCAACGCCATCGTCATGGACGTTGACATCGATGGGGCCAACTGCTTGGTAGGCGTCATCGACGACGAGGGCGCCGTGCTCATGCGCGATGTCTGCAATGGATCTCATGTCGTAACGTAGGCCGCTGGTCCACTCGATATGGCTCAGGGACACGACACGGGTTTTGTCGTCAATTGCTTTCTCGAAATCTGAGGTCTCGATACGGCCTTCTCTGTTCTCGATCCGACGGATCTCGACCCCCATCTCCCTGAAAGGAAGCCACACGAAAACAGTGGAGGGATACCCGAGGTCCGTCACTACGACGTTTTCCCCTCGCTTCAAGTCCATCATGCTCGAGATCATGTTGAACCCCTGGGTTACGCGTGTGCACCAGCAGACCTCCTCCCTCGAGGCGTGGATCAGCTCGGCGGCCACTCCTTTAGCGTCAGGATGCCGGGCACTCAAGTCCTCGTTCATCCGGAATGACCAGTACTCCCGGATAGCATTCCAGACCCTCTTCAGCGCCGGGCCGTGGGCAGCGCTGTTCATGTAGGTCTTGTACTTGAGGATTGGAAACTCATCCCTGACCTCCCGAATGTTTCTGTCAATGGACATCTTGGTCTACATTGATTGTTGGTTCAATAGATTATTTAACGAAGGCGGATGGAATGCTCCAGCCTTATTTCGTAAATTTTATATATTAATGAGATATTCTTCATATGAAGAAAGTTTCATGTGTGATGGGCATGGTGAAAAAGGGAATGAACGAAACGTGCTACCGTTTCTTCTCGACTCTGGCAAATCCGACGAGGTTAGCGGCTTTAGAGAACTTGATGAATAAACCGATGAATGTGACCCAACTTGCGGAAACCCTGGGCCAGGAGCAGAGCATGATCTCCCATAATCTACGTCCTTTAGTTCGGTGCCGGTTTGTCCATGTCGAGAGGAAGGGCAGGGAGCGCCTCTACTCGATAAACCATGAGACCATTGACCCGCTCTTCAAAGTGATCGAGAATCACGCCGTCAACTACTGTCCCACTGGTGGTAAATGCCTGGAGAGAATGAAATGAGCTCTTTTTCAAGCGGAGGAGCGGGAGAATCCTTTCCCAGAGTTGGTAGGGAAGGTTCGCACTTGGTGGTTATCTATCTGGGGGAGGACCCTGACGACGTGATCGTCAGAGAGGAGACCGAGCTCGATGTCCGGGAGTTGATGTCTAGGCTTGACTCGGGTGGCTCGGTTTTCATTGCCATGAAGGCGGATGGAATAGGAGATGAGGTGTGTGAAGGGTGCTGACGAACTTGGGTGAGACTCGGGATTCCGGAATCAGGAAGATAATCGAGATCGATGAGGAGAAGTGTAACGGCTGCGGCCTCTGCATCCCAAACTGTGCGGAGGGTGCCCTGCAGATCGTCGACGGTAAGGTGAGGCTTGTGGGAGATGTCTATTGTGACGGTCTGGGGGCGTGCCTAGGGCATTGCCCCGAGGACGCATTGAGGGTCATCGAGAGGGAGGCGGTTCCATTCGATATGGAGGCGGTCCATGGACTGCTCGCTTCCCAGAAGGAGCATCCGGTTGCATGCCCCTCCGTGTCCCCCGTGAACTTGCACGACTCCTCGCCTCGGCCAGCTGAGAGGGAGTCGGCGCTCAGGCATTGGCCTGTTCAGCTCAGGCTGTTGCCCATCGAGGCTCCCCGTTTCCAGGATGCCGATCTATTGGTTGTCGCGGACTGTGTTCCCGTCGCCCATCCCAATGTCCATGCCTCTCTCCTGTCTGGGAGGACGGTGGCAATGGGGTGCCCGAAACTGGATGACATCGCGGGCTACGGGGAGAAGCTGAAGGAAATCTTGAAAAAGAATGACGTGCGAAGTGTAACGGTGGCGATCATGGAGGTCCCCTGCTGCTCGGGTTTGAACCGGGTCGTGGACTGGGCGGTGGAGGCTTCGGGGAAGGCGATCCCCATCAGGAAGCACATCGTGAGCGTCAGGGGGAATATGACTTAGCCCACAGGATCCAGAGGCCAGCTGTGACGGATCCCCAGACTTGTCCGGGGATACGGGATTTCATCCGGCCCACCATGAAGTACGTGAAGTGTCATGAATGTGGTGGGGCCGTCGAGATCTGGAGCGACGAGGACAGCGGATTCTGCCTAGACTGTAATGCCGAATGGACTAAGCCAGATAAAGATGTCTCCTGTCTCGACTATTGCGAGTACGCTGATGCATGCAAGGAGATAATCGAGGCCAAGAAACCGCCAAGTTGAGGACGGAACCATGTTATTCGCACATAGGTTTTTTTAGTTCGTTGACTGGGGCTATTGGTCTGAGTCGTATCGTTTGGGGTTCGGGGGAGGAAAAATGGCGTACGTGAGAAAAAGGGATGGACGACTTGCCGAGTTCGACCAGGACAGGATCACTAATGCGATCAGGAAAGCGGTCAGAGCTGTCGGCGGAAAGGATCAGCACCTCGCTCAAAGATTGAGTGATCGGGTCGTGGTGCAGCTCCATGAGAGGTTCGGTTTGGACGGGGTTCCCACCGTGGAGGAGATCCAGGACCTCGTGGAGAAGACTCTGATCCAGAATGGACACGCGAGGATGTCTAAGGCTTACATCTTGTATCGGCAGCAGCATCAAGAGCTGCGGGAGATGGCGGCTCTGCTGAGCTCGGATGACCTGGTGGAGCAGTACCTGGATCTCGCGGACTGGAGGGTGAAGGAGAACTCGAATATGAGTTACAGCCTCCAGGGATTGAATAACTATCTCTCCTCGGCTGTGATCGCGAATTATTGGTTGACCCGGATCTATCCCCCGAATATCGGGCAGACACACAGGACGGGGGCGTTCCATATTCATGATCTTGCGGTTCTGGGGCCGTATTGCGTGGGGTGGGATCTGCCGGATCTGCTGTTGTCTGGGTTTAAGGGGGTGCCGGGGAAGGTGGAGAGTGCGCCGGCGAAGCATCTCGGGACTGCATTGGGTCAGATTGTGAATTTCTTCTATACGTTGCAGGGGGAGGCTGCGGGTGCCCAGGCTTTCAGTAATTTCGATACGTATCTGGCCCCCTTCATCAGATATGATGGACTGGGGGAGCGGGAGGTTAAGCAGGCTATTCAGGAGTTCCTGTTTAACGCGAATGTGCCGACGAGGGTGGGGTTCCAGACTCCGTTCACGAATATCACTCTAGACATTGATATCCCGGAGTTTCTCAGGGAGGAGCCTGTCGTCATCGGGGGCAAGATTCAGGATGCTGCTTTCGGTGATTTCGAGGATGAGATGGCGCTTTTCAATTGTGCGTTCGCAGAGGTGATGAGTGAGGGGGACGCCCGAGGGCGGGTGTTCACGTTCCCCATTGCGACATATAATATCACTGAGGATTTCGATTGGGAGTCCCCCGTTGCGGAGCAGATCTTCCGGATGACGGCGAAGTATGGTACGCCATATTTCTCAAATTTCATCAATAGCGACATGAGCCCGGAGGACGTGAGGAGCATGTGCTGCCGCCTCAGGATCGATAATCGGGAGCTCCGGAAGCGGGGCGGGGGCTTCTTCGGGGCGAATCCGTTGACGGGATCCATCGGTGTGGTGACCGTGAATCTGCCCCGGATCAGCTACGAGCAAAAGTCTGAGGATGGGTTCATGGAGAGGCTGGAGGAACTCATGGACCTTGCGAGGGACAGCCTCATCATCAAGCGTAAAGTGTTAGAGAGCTTCACGGAGAAATGGCTGTACCCATACTCCCGGTATTATCTGCGAAGGGTGAAGGAGGCTTTCGATTCTTACTGGGAGAATCACTTCTCGACGATAGGAATAATCGGGATGAACGAGGCGTGCCTAAACCTGATGGACACGGGGATCGCCTCCCGGGAGGGACTCGGTTTCGCCGAGAGGGTGATGGGGTTCATGCGGGATAGGCTCTCCGACTACCAAGAGGAAACGGGACACATCTTCAACCTAGAGGCGACTCCGGCGGAGGGGACGGCGTATCGTCTGGCGCGGCTGGATAAGTTGAGTTATCCGAAGATCAAGGTGGCGAATGAGGGTTACCTGTCGGGGGGTGCGGAGCCGTTCTACACGAACTCGACGCATCTCCCGGTAGATCACACCGATGATATCTTCGAGGCTTTGGTGCATCAGGATCGTCTGCAGCATCTGTATACGGGGGGCACTGTGCTCCACGTTTTCCTGGGGGAGCAGGCTCCTAGTTGGAGGGCTGCGGCTGATCTGGTGCGGAGGATTGCGGAGGGGTCCAAGCTTCCTTATTTCACTTTGACCCCGACATTCAGCATCTGCCCGAGCCACGGGTATCTGCGGGGGAAGCATCCGGAGTGTCCCGAGTGCGGTTCCCCGGCGGAGGTCTACTCCCGGGTTGTGGGTTATCTGAGGCCCGTGGATCAGTGGAATGACGGGAAGCGGGCGGAGTGGCGTATCCGGAAGACCTATGATGGGGCCGTGAACCTGATCGAGGCCCCCCAGGATTGAGATTCTGCGGGTTCCGGGGCTCCAGCCTCGTAGATTACCCGGATCGGCTGTCGTCGGTTCTCTTTTCGCCGGGATGTAATCTCCGGTGTCCCTTCTGCCATAACTGGAGAATTGTGATGGAGCCCAAGGAGCCCTTCCTATCCGAGGACGAAGCCCTGGAGATATTAAGGGAGAGGCGGGGGTTCATCGACTCGGTAGTGGTGACCGGGGGGGAGCCCACCATCCAGGAAGGGCTTCCCGGTTTTCTCCGCAGGCTGAGGGGGGAGGGTTTCTCCGTGAAGCTGGATACGAATGGGATGAGGCCGGATGTATTGGGGGAGTGTCTGGGTCTCGTGGATTACGTTGCGATGGATTTTAAGACGGCTCCGGGGCGTTACGGAGAGCTGGGGGGTGGTTCCTCGGAGGCGCTGCTGGAGAGCGTGGGGCTCCTGTTGGAGGGGTGTGTAGATTACGAGTTCCGGTGCACTGTGGTTCCGGGTTTCGTGGATGAGGGGGCGGTCTTGGAGATGGGGAGGGCGGTGTCCGGGGCGAGACGTTTCGTGTTTCAGCAGTTTGTCCCCGGGGACACGTTGGACCCCGGTTTTCGGGATGTTGAGCCTTTCAGCGTGGGTGTGATTGAGGGCTTCGGGGAGCTTATGGAGAGTTTCGTGGACGAGGTCGTGTTGCGGGTATAGCCCGTGGACGGGCTCCTCCCTTCTAGAATTGTTTTCTGTGGGTGGTGCTCCGGCCGGGATTCGAACCCGGGATCTCCGGCTCGAAAGGCCGGAATGCTTGACCGGACTACACCACCGGAGCTCGGGGGGTTTTATGGGGGTTGGGGTGTTTATATGTTTTCCCGGGGGGGTCGTGTTTTTATCTGGGTTGGTTGGGTATTGTTGTTGGGGGCCCGTAGCTCAGTTTGGTTAGAGCACCTGGCTCATAACCAGGTGGTGGTGGGTTCAAATCCCTCCGGGCCCACTTTTTATGAGTGGTAGCATATTATAGCGGTTTTTGGGGATGTTTTATCCTTGGAATCGCTCAACCAATGGATTGCTCATCGAGTAGAGGTCAAGACACAGTGAAACAGTGTGGACGGGCAGCCCTCCCAGTCCTGGGTTCGACTTAAATTCGGGGCTCCCTGATGAGGGGGTATGGATGGCATCAGGGGGGTCTTCTTCGATCTCCACGGGACCCTCCTAATATCCGACGACATCTCGAAGGCGTGGGCGGAGTGGCGGGAGGCGTTCCACGGATGCATGGTTGACTGCGGCCTCGAGACATCGATGGAAGAGTTCCAGGTCGAAGTCGAGGGAATCTTCGAGAAGCCCGAGCCAGAGTATGACGCTCCGGGGCTGAGTGTCTTCGAGCGCAGGGTCATGGAGCTCTGCAGCAGACACGGGCTCGAGATGGACCGCGAGTACATGGGCTGGATGGTGGACCACATCATCGGGATATGGTACAGGGGCATGTACATGGACCCCGAGGCGCAGCCAGTCTTGGAGGCCCTGAGACCCCGATACAGGACCGCCCTCATCACCAACTGGGACCACACACCGTGGATCCGGAGATGGCTCGCCGACTCCGACGTCGGCGGATGGTTTGAGGACATCGTGATCTCCGACGAAGCTGGATGCGCCAAACCCGACCCCCGGATATTCAGGATCGCCCTGGAAAGGCTGGGGCTCGAGCCCGGGGAGATGGCCTACGTGGGCGACGCACCTGAAGACGTGCGGGGGGCATTAGCCGTCGGATCCATTCCTATCCTGATCAGGAGAAACCAATCTGACGATGGGGACATCGGAGGCGATGCCAAGGTCATATCCCGTCTATCAGAGCTCCTGGATATTTTCCAGCCGTAGAGGCATCCTTCTACCTAAGGAGTACAAAGAAAAAAGGGGGCTAGGTGGAGACGGCCCCGGCGATGAAGATGGAAGCCCTCAATGCGTTGAAGGCCCCGATGAAGTCGTCCTGAACGAACCTCACCGTCTTCCCGTCGAGCCTCTCAGCCGAGGGCATGAACTCCACGGCGTCCCCCATCCTCGCGTTGGTGAATCTGACGACTACCTCTACGGGCTGCTTGAAGGCAAAGGGCTTCACCTTCACGCCCCCCTTCAGCGCCTTCGCGACGTTCTCCCTGATCAGTGCCCTCGCCACCTTGGGGTGGAGGCACTTCGCGGAGGTCCTTCCTATGGCCTCCTTCACCGCGGCCACCTCGATCCCCGGATCCAGCTCCTTCGCCTCCCGCGCTGTCGCCTTGTCCCCTGCAAGGAAGACCAGGGGGACTCCGAAGTGGCCGGCGATCCCCGCGTTGATCGCGGTCTCTCCCACCTCAGTTCCGTTGATGGTGACGCTCTCGATGGCCCTCCCCGAGATGGTGTGGCTCAGAATTCCGTGCTCGGTCCCCTTCTTGGCGTGGTACCCCACGAAGAGGACGGCGTCGAAGCTGCCGTCGATCCCCGCCATCTGGGTGAGGGGCTTCGGTGTCCCCCGGACCAGCACCGCGGCCTTGTTGAGGGCCTCGGGCTCGATGTTCTTCATGCCCCCGTGGGCGTCGCTCACCACGATCTCGGCCCCGGGGTCTGCTTCGAGGATGCCGTCGATGGCGGCGTTCACATCGGCCACCATGAGGGCCCGCCCCGTCTTGTACTCGGCCTTATCCCGGCCCGTCTGGGTTCCGTCGACGATGCCGGATATCCCTTCCATGTCCACTGAGATGAAAACCTTCATTCAGAATCTCCTGATTGGCATTGACCCTTCGCCGATAAATGCTTTTCAGAAGAGATGATTGAAAAAAAGGGAGAGGTTTGCTATGGTTCTATGGTTTGCCTTTTCCCTTGGGAGATTGGATCCGTACCCAGTCGAAGCCCTCGATTGGTGTGCCGCCTTCTTCATCGATCAAGTTGCCTCGTATGAACAGCTTTACGAACATCCAGTCCTCGAGTTCACACAAGCCTAGTGTGCCTACGACTTCTTGAGTGTCGAATTTTAAGACTAGGTCAACGTAACCGTCAGCTGTCTCCTCGTGTCCGTCAGGTTCCTCGGGGGTTTCGTCGGGATACGGCGTGGCGACATCCTCGTAGCTCCAGCGGAGCAGTGAGACGCCCCCCTCGACGCCCTCGATGAACATTTGCACTGTACCGGGGTCTATCGTCATGATGTCAAAGTCCTCTGTCCCGCATATTGCTATGGATATGACCCCCTTGCTTCCCTTGTTTATCGGGTTGGGCCATGACCCCGGCTTTATGTCGACAGATACGTCTAAGACGAGGATTGCCACGGTCTTCTCCAAGGTCAGGAGCGCCCATGTGGTTGATAGTATATCGTCGCCCCACTCATCAAAGTTCCAAGACCCATCGGGATTCTGCGTATTCACTATCCTGCTGGATATTTCGTCGAACCAGTCGTGCTCGGGGGTGCT
This sequence comes from Candidatus Bathyarchaeota archaeon, assembly GCA_026014875.1. GTDB lineage: Archaea > Thermoproteota > Bathyarchaeia > TCS64 > TCS64. Next base: position 20,590 of record JAOZHO010000033.1, read on the forward strand.
GTCGCCATCCAGGTCGATGAGTTCTATTCCATAAGCCTCGAATCCCTTCATTATGCTGAAGGTTGCTTGGTGATGGGCCCAGTCCCCTCCCCAACCGGGTCCTTTCCATCCTGGGTCCCAGTTGGCGTCGTTCCAGTGTCTCACCTGGTAGTCGATGGCGTCGGTGACTCTCGTGTCATCTATCGGATAGCCTACTAATCTCATCTGGTAGAGGAGGTTGCCTGTCTTGAGCATGTTGACCCACGAATCGGGATGACCGTAGCCTGAGCCTCCATCATTAGGATCTCCATCAACGACATTCTGGATGTAGTTGATCCAGATTTCGAGTTCATCATAGATGAATTGGTGTATCGTAGCCCCGGACGCCAGAGCGTAGCCTAGGCCGAGGGTCACCCATCCGGTGTTCGAGTTGTCGCTCCAGTCAACAAAGTTTTCATAGTAACCCCAGCCACCCCTTTCGGGGCCCCCGTCGTTCTGACCGAATGCCAGGTAGTCCACCGTATCCACTATCACATCCTCGTATGTCTGACCCACTAGGGGCCCAGCGGCGACAACGGGGCTGGGGATGCCCAACATGTCGGCGCACGCGTCGGCGGCCCCAGTCGCCATCAGGCAGATTCCCGTCGTATATGTACGGTGCCAATTATCACCGGAATCAAAGTACACGCCCATATCATCGCCGTCGGAGTCGGGGTCTCCATGGAGCTGCGGTGGAACTGTAATGTCCATGACGTGGGCATTCAGGAATATGTAGTTCAGGCCATCCACAACCTGCATGTGGTATTGATACGGCTCTTCGAAGGGATTTTCGCCCAGCTCCTTGGCCCTGTCTATGAACTTTAAAACGGCTAGGCCTGTTCTGGCAACGGGTTCATATCCAGGCCATGAACCATCGGGATTCTGCATCCCTGCAAGCCATGCGAGGCCGTCGATTATTGACTGCTCTATCTCATCTTCTGTCGCTGCGAAGGAAATAGGTAACATCGAGAATATTGACAGAACAAATACCACGATTATTATCGTCGCAACTATCTTTTTTTTCATTGTTTATCCGATTCGCCATCTGTACCGTTCTTTGGCTAAGTATACTGTAACTGTCAATTCTTAGAAAGAGGAACAGAATGTGCCCAACGAGAAATCCTCTCTCCCCGGGCTCGCATGAAAAAACTCGATGAAAGACTATTTTTGATTAAGCCATAGTCGCTTAGGGTTTGGAGTTATCATAGACCACCTTCCCTTCTACAATGGTCATGTCTACCGGGATGTCGATGATCTCCTCGGGGGGCACCGTGAGGATGTCCCTCCCCAGGACCACCATGTCCGCGAGCTTCCCCTCCTCGATAGAGCCGAGGCGGTCCTCGTCGAACTGCTGATACGCCGCGTTCACAGTGTAGAGCCTCAGGGCCTCCAGTACCGAGACCCTCTGGCTCCTCCCGATGGGCCTCCCCGCCTTGGTGGTCCTGTTCACGAGGGCGTGGATCGCCATAAGCGGGGGAAACGGGGCGCAGGGGTGATCGCTGTGAGCGGCGATCTTCACCCCGGCGTCCAGGAAGCTCCTCGCCGCGAACATCCTCTCCAGACGCTCCTCCCCGAAGGCCGGGAGGAGCTTGTCCCCGTGGTAGTAGGGGTAGGGCCCGAATATGGTGGGGAGGATGCCCAGGTCCTTGATCCTCTCCACGAGCTCAGGGGTGATCACGGTGCAGTGGATGTCCCTGTTCCGGGGGTCCTCCCGGGGGTACCGGGCCTGAGCCTCCTCCATGATGTCCAGGTACAAGGCGATGGCCCTGTCCCCGTTGGCGTGGGCCGATATTCTATACCCCTCGGCGTAGGCTTCCATGATGGTCTCCGTCGCGATCTCCCGGGTGGTGGCCATCACCCCGTAGAACCCGGGCTTGTTGAGGTACTCCTCTGTGACCGCCGCAGTCCTCGCCGAGATGGCCCCGTCGAAGAAGAACTTGAGGCCGCAGATCCTGGCCCAGTCGTCCCCGAGTCCCCTGTAGATCCCTGTGGCCTCCAACTCCTTGTAGTGGTCGACGCTCACGTCCATCCTCACCCTGATGGGGAGCACCCCCCGGTTCTTGAGGTCCAGAACCGCCCTGATCTCGGACCTCCTAACGGTGTCGTAGACGCAGGTGAGCCCCAGGGAGGCGCACTCCTCCAGAATCCTCTTCGCCCCGCTCGATGACTGCTCCCGGGTCGGCTCCACGGGCCCCCCGGGGCGCACCACCTGGATTGCCGTCTCGTGGAGCCCCCCCGTTACCTCCCCCGTCTCGGGGTCTCTGTCAAACCTCCCCCCCACGGGGTCCGGGGTGTCCTTGCTAACCCCCGCCATCTCGAACGCGAGGCTGTTAGCGATGGAGAAGTGCCCCCCCACGGTGGAGATGATCGCTGGATGATCCTCGGTGGCCCCGTCGAGATCCCATCGGGTGGGGTGGCGTTTCTCCGCGAGCTTGGAGTCGTCCTCTTGATAGCCCGTGACCCATTCCCCCTTTGGGGTCTCCGCGGCCTTCGCCGCGAGGCGGGCCTGGAGATCCGCTATGGATGTGACCCCCGCCTCCTCGCTGAGGTCCACCAGGATCTCCCGCACCGCCCCCTCGCGGACGATGTGGGCGTGGGAGTCGATGAGCCCCGGGATCACGGTCCTCCCCCCGAGATCCATGACCTCCGTCTCATCCCCTACGAGAGCCGCGGCCCCCTCGCTGGATCCCACGAAGGCGATCCTTCCGTACTTCACGGCCACCGCCTCAGCGATGGATTCCGCGTCGTCCATGGTCACGACTTTGCAGTTCAGTAGAACCAGATCCGCCTCGATGCCTGGCATAGAATCACCGGCTCTATCTCTGTTTGTTCGGTTGAAAAGACAATCCCTGGCTCCGTTCACCTTAAAACTGAGGGTCATAATAACATTTTCAACATGGTCATGCCCGCCAAGACGTTCGAGATCAGGGAGGAGATATCCCTCGCCGAGATCCATGAGAAGCTCCAGGGCTTCAGGGAGGAGGAGGACTGGGAAGGGGAGGAGGACGTCTCCCTCGTCACCGAGATCCTCGACCTGGAACTGGAGGAGGCCTCCATCAAAGGAGTCTTCGCGAGGGACTTTGTGAAACCCCGGCACTACAAGCGGAAGGTCTTGGAGACCCCGGTCACCGAGGAGGCCCCCTTCTGGGTCAGGCCCCACGAGGGGCGCACATTCCTCGTCGTGGTGGCCCCCAGCGTCGCCAGGGGAGTCAAGAAGCTGCTCACCAACCACGTCGCTAACAAGGTCAGCGAGATCCTCTTCGGGGTCACAGGGGCCATCGTGGAGGTCCGGATCCCCGACGAGACCCTCGTGAACCTCCACGAGTCGAACCCCCGGGCCACACGGCTCATCTGGTTCGACGACGTGGACATCCCCGGCGTCAACAAGCTCTGCCTCGCAGGGGAGAGCCTCGCCGACACCGGGCTCTACCAGGAATACAAGGAGCACGGGAGGATCTGGTACGTGGTCTTCGGAATCCAGAAGCGGGGGATCACCGTGGGAGTCTCCAGGAACTGCGTCGTCACCCTGTTCAGCAAGGCCAGTCTCGACGAGTTCATCGGCTACGTCTCCGAGGACTTTTTCTCCCTCATCGAGTGACGGGCCCCTCACCGGGAGACGTACGGGTTCCCCTCGACGTAGAACCTGAGATCCCGGTCCAGGTCCCTGGTGACCCCGATCCTACGCGAGGTCCCGATCACCGGATCCGAGGCGGCATCCAATATGCGGATCTCGCTCCCAGGGCTCAGAACCGAGGCCCCGTGGGAGCCCTTATCGATCCTTAGGGCGAGTGTTAGCTTCCCGGGGCCGCTCGTGAGAGCCCTCGGATCCTTCACGGGCCTGTTGCTCAGCATGGACTCAATCCCCCGGGTGGGCTCAATCGCCCTGATGAGCACCGCACCAATTTCACCGGGCTCGTGGGCCACGACGTTGAGCATCCAGTACCTGTGCACGTTGTAGATGAAGACCCGTCCGGGCTCCCCCCACATGAGGAGGTTGTAGTTCTTCCTCCCGTGGAAAGCCCTCGAGGCGGGGTCCTCGGCCCCGTAGTATGCCTCGGTCTCCACGATCGTCCCCTCCAGTGTCTCGCCGTTCAGGACGCGGACGAGGCGCTTCCCCAGGAGATCCCGCGCCACGACCGCTGGATCCCTCGAATAGAACGACGGGGGAAGGATTTTTTCTGGGTCGGGCACCTTCTCGGTCTCCTCCAACGCGGATTATAGTTCACTCGTCCATGAAGTCCACGACCCTCCCCTCCTGGGTCAGATCGTAGACGACCTCGCCGTCCCTGTCTTGCTTCTCGACGCAGAACCCGTGCTCCAGGAAGCTCAGGTGCCAGGTGAGGGCTTTGTCCTCCATCCCGGTCCGCTCAGCCAGGGCCTCGACGGTGGCCTTCCCGCCTTTGAGGGCCCGGAGGATCTCCCGCCTCACCGGGCTGTTTATCGCCCTGAGGTACCTGACGTGGTACTCCTTGGTCTCTTCCATCGAGTCCCCGATGGTCTTGGAGTCCTTGTCCGACAATTTCACCGAGAAGGATCTGGTGCAAGGGCTTTAAACGGTTGTCTTGGAAGACCGAGAACAGGGGATAAGCGCCTACTCTGAATGCACAGAAAGACTTTAAGCCTCGACCCGTTTTTCTGAGATGAGACCCAAGGTATAACTTGGGCATATAATCATCAAGCGTTGACATTGAAGGAATCGCAATGAGCGAAGAGGATAAGATCACAGAGGAAGAGGAGCAGGAGGAGGCCCCCGTGGAGGAGCCAGCGGAGGCTCCCGAGGAGCAGCCCGAGGAAGAGGAGAAACCCAAGAAAAAGAAGGCCGCCAAAAAGAAAAAGGCTACAAAAAAGAAGGCTAAGAAGAAGGAGCCTGTCATAGAGGAGGGCGACTTCATCTTGGTCGAGATGACCGGGAGGACCCTAGAAACCGACGAGGTCTTCGACACCACCGACGAGGAGCTCGCCAAGACGGAGGGCATCCACGAGGAGGAAAAGACCTACGGCCCCAAGCTTGTCGTCGTCGGCGAGGGCTGGGTCCTCAAAGGCCTCGACGACCGCCTCGCAGGCCTCAAGCTCGAGGAGACCGCCGAAGTGGAGATTCCCGCCGAGGAGGCCTTCGGGGAGAGAAACCCCGAGAACGTGAGGACCGTGCCCTTCAGGGTTCTCAGATCGAAGGGAGTCAACCCCGTCATAGGGCAGCAGATAGAGCTCGACGGGAGGAACGCCGTGGTGCGGAGCATCGGCGCGGGCCGGGTCCAACTAGATTACAACCACCCCCTCGCGGGGAGGAGGATCGTCTACCACGTCAAGCCCACCGTGAAGCATGAGAATGACGAGGACAAGATCAGGGCTCTCATAGGGCGCAGGTTCCTGGGCATCGACCTAGACCTCTTCAAGCTCAAGAAGCTCAAGACCAAGGTCAAGATAGAGATCCCCGAGGAGATCTTCTTCGGGGATAACATCCAGATCGCGAAGAGGGGCGTCGCCCTCGACATCCAACGCTACTACGAGGACGTCGTCGAGGTCGAGTACACCGAGGTCATAAAGCGGGCCTCCTAGGGGAGCCCCTTGAGGACCGAGGTCGCCGTCGTCGGCGGGGGGCCCGCGGGGCTCATCGCGGCGCGGGAGCTCGCAGTTCGAGGTATCCAAGTCAAGGTCTTCGAGGAGCACCCCGAGATAGGCACCCCCAACCACTGCGCGGGGATTCTCAGCGTCGAGGGACTCAAGCGCATCGGGGTGGAGTCTGACCTCAAATTTCTTAGACACGAGATCAGGGGAGGCACAGCCTTCGCCCCGGATGGCACCGGGATCAGGATAACAGGCAGCAGGACCCGGGCCTACATCGTGGACAGGGCCATATTCGACAGGCACCTCGCAGATGCGGCTAGGGACGCGGGCGCCGAGATCGAGAGGAACCACCGAATCCGGGATTTTATCTTTGAGGATGGCAGGGTCGCCGGGGTCCGGGGAGACAGGGACGTTGAAGCGAGCATTGTAATCGATGCCGAGGGAGTCTCCGGGGCTCTCGCCAGGAAGGCGGGGTTCCCGAGACCCGGAGGCGGCGTCCTGGCGGGCATCAACGCCAATGTCCCAGGCGCCCAACTGGAGCCGGGTATGGTGGAGGTCTGGTTCGAAGAGGGCTTGGCGGATGGGTTGTTCGCCTGGGCGGTGCCCGTTGGGGAGGACGAGGTGCGCTGCGGTCTCGCCACGGGTAAGGGGGACGCATTGGAGCTACTGAGGGGATTCATCAAGAACCGTTTCGGGCTCACGGAGTGCGGGGAGCCCGCGAGGTGGCCCGTGCTCACGGGAGGCCCCATTGATAAAACTCACGGGGATGGACTGCTCTTGGTGGGAGATGTTGCGGGGCACACGAAGCCCACCACGGGGGGTGGGGTCATCTTGGGGGGCATGTGCGCGATGATGGCCGCCGAGACTGCGATCCAGGCCCTCGAGGAAGGGGACTACTCGGCGGGTTTCCTGAGGCGATACGATGAGAGGTGGAGGGAAACCCTGGGCGGGGAGTTCTCCTCCATGCTCGGGATGCGGAGGTTCCTGAACTCCATCCCGGACCCCCGGATGAACCGGATCTTCGCCTCCGTCAAGTCCGCGGGGCTCGAGCCGACCCTGGAGACGTTCATCGATGAGGGGGACATGGACCTCCAGAGCGGGGTCCTCAGGAAGGCCCTCACCCACCCCGGGATGCTCCGGGTCATGGCGAGCAGCCTGGGCCGCCTCGCCCTAGGGGAGCTCAACAGCCTGTTTAACCTTTAAATAATCGGCTGTAGGCTTGATAGTAAGCTGAGCAAAATGCCGTCCTGTATCTCCTGCAGCAAGAGGATAGCCCCCGGTGAGAAGACAGTCAAATTCCCATGCCCCAGTTGTGGCACCGTCACCATCTGGCGATGCGAGAGATGCCGCCTCTTCGGAAGGACATACACCTGCCCCGGGTGCGGGTTCAAAGGCCCCTAGACCCCGATTTTTCGCCGCGCATAACTCACTTGAACCGATCATCCCGAGATGATCCGGGGTTTTGGCGCTACGTCGCGTAAATCGTCAAGCATCCCAGAGAACATGGATCATTGATGGAGGATTGATCAAAATGGGGCGCCGAGAAGCGTACTCTTGACCCGTCTTACCAGTACTTCCGAGTCGCCCCAAAACATATTTCACTGCCGGACAAGCCATTAATGAAGATGACTGCCAGGGGCCTCCCCGAGCCGGTGCGGGCGACCCTGTTCTACGCCCTCCTATTCGTCACCATAACCTGGGGGTTCGAGCTCGTCCCCAGCGCATGGCTCGAGAGGCTGACCGCCGAGACCATGAGCGGGCTCCTCAACGCCTTGGGGCTCTCCTCGAGCCACGGGGTCGAGAACGGGCTCGCGTACCTGAGCCTCGTGGGGGGCGTCCGGGATGTCTACGTCACCATCATCAGGGGGTGCACCGCGATTCATGTCTGGGGCATCCTTGCAGCATTGATCCTGCCCCTTAGCCGGGGGAGCTGGACTAGGAAGGCTGCAGGCCTCGCTTTCGGGGGGATCCTCGTATTCCTCATGAACGTCTCCCGGATCTTCCTCACTGTCTATCTGACGGCTTTCGACGTGCCTCCTTTCACGTGGTTCTTCACGAATCCCACGGTGGAGACCTACCACTATCCGTTAAGCTTCATCTATGGGGTCATCGGCGTCGCTATCCTCATCGTCTCCATCAGCAAATGGTTCCTGCCCGAGCTCGCTGACACCCTGATCGCCCTACCCGACGGATTCAAGCCCCTGTTCGCCAGGGGAGAAGGCTAGCGGCCCTATTTGATGAGGGGAAGGGCGCCCGTCACCTTGTCGAGGAGGTCGGACCTGTCCGGGCCCAACCCCAGGGCGGTGACCGTGCCTGCGGGCACCTCGGTGTGACCCGCATCCTGGATGATTATGTTGACGATGTCGAGGTCGTCGGCCTTCTCCTGGAGCTCCTCGAGTTCCTCCAGAGACTCTGCTTCCAGGGCCACCTTCTTGGCCCCCTCGTCCCTCCATTTGCGCCAGGCCTTGTGGCTTTCCTTCTTCCCGAGCTCCGAGGCCCCGACTGCGGCGTGGGCGGCCTGGGCGATAAGCTTCCCGGTGCTCATCCCGAGGTCCATCCGGAGGATGATGCACATCTTGTAATCGAAGGGGCTCCTGCCCACCTAGGGCACCAGCCGGTCCCTGTCCCGTGGGAACATGCAGCACTCCCTTATGTTCCTCATCCCCGTCACCGTCATGGTGAGCCTCTCCAGCCCGATGCTCCACCCCGCGTGGGGCGGGGCCCCGTAGCTGAAGCTCTCGATGTAGTGGGTGAAGTTGTCCGGGTTGAGCCCCTTCTTCCTGATCTGCTGCTTGAGGAGCTCCGGGATGTGAACCCTCATAGTACCACTGCTGATCTCGACCCCGCTGTACAGCAGGTCGAAGGCGTGGACCACATCGGGGTTCTCCGGGTAGGGCATCGCGTAGAAGGCCTTCTGGACGCTGGGCCAGTCCTTCATGAAGAACGCCTCGTCCCCCACCAGCTCCGTGAGCTTCCTCTCCTGGGGCTTCGAGAAGTCGTCCCCCCATGCCATCTCCTCCCCGGCGCCCTGGAGCATCTCCACCGCCTCCGTATAGGTGATCCTCCTCAGGGGAAGCTCGGGGACTGTGATCTCCCGTTCCAAGAGCTTCAGCTCCTCGGGGCACTTCTCCTTCACCTCTGTGAGCATGTAGGCAAGGATCTCCTCCAGAACCTTCATCACGGTCTCGTCGTCGGCGAAGGCCTGCTCGATGTCCATCTGCCGCACCTCGTTGAGGTGGGTGGGAGTGTTGAACTTCTCCGCCCTCCAGATGGGGGTTACGCAGAAGACCTTCTCGAAGCTGATGGCGCACATCTGCTTGTAGAGCTGGGGGCTCTGCGCGAGGAACGCCTCCTTCTCGAAGTAGGGGAGCCTGAAGAGGTCGGCGCCCCCCTCGGATGCCGAGGCGATGACGCAGGGGGGCTGGAACTCGAGGTAGCCCCGGTCCGAGAGGAAACGGCGAAACGACGTCAGGAGCGTGTTCTGAACCCTGAATATCGCGTTGGTCCGGGGCCTCCTGAAATCCATGAAACGGTAGTTGAGCCTCGTATCGATCTCGGCCTTCACAGGGCCGAAGAGGTCGAAGGGGAGGGGCTGCTGCGCCCTGTTCATGACCTCGATGGAGTCGGGGATGAACTCGACACCGGCCTTAGCGACCTTGCTCTCCACCACCTTCCCGGTGACCTTGAGGACATCCTCCCGGCCCAAGTCGAGGTCGGCGAAATCGTTGGACCCATCCTTCTTCACCGTGACCTGGATGTCCCCCGACTTGTCCCGTAGCACTATGAACATGATCTTCCTGAGGTCCCGGGCTCTGGTGACCCAGCCGGCGATGGTGACGGTTTCCCCGACCATCCCCTTGGCATCTTCGACATAAACTCGTTCAAACAATCTAGGCTACACCTACCCCTGTAGAGCCAATGGGCTAACAATCTCGTGGGTAATAAAAACTTTGGTGGGTCAGTAGACGTACTCGACCCTGAGGTCCATGTTCCGGACCCCCTTCGCGATCTCAGTCAGGGCGGTAATCCTCTTCTGGCTCAGGCGCCGAGCCCCTCGCCCTTGGAGGACGACCCGCGTCTCCGTGGTCCCATCGGGGAGCCAGATGATGTTGATGGTGACGATGTGCTGCCCCGTGAAGAGGTCCTCTAGGAAACCCCTGTCGTTGACCCCCTCCTCGATTATCAGAACCCTGCGGTTGAACTGGTCCCCGATGTCCCTAGGAAGCCTCCCGGGTCCCCCCGTGAACTTTATGCGGTCCCCCCGCCCCACAACGAGGACGAGGAAGCCCCTCACATCGATCACCCTCTCCAGGCTCGCCTTTTGGAGCGAGGGGTTCCGGTTCTCGACTTTCAGAAGATACTGGGCCACCTTAATGTAGAGATCGTTGACTACGCCTGTGCTGACCTTCTCTTGACACTTGTTGCAGAGCATCCCGCTCTTCAAACAGAACTCACATAGTTGGGTTTGCACTCAGCTGTTCCTCCGGCGATCCCCGGAGAAGCCAGATGCGAGACACCCGTTTGACTCTTCTCACCGTGTGACCTTGATCTCGATGCTGCTCACGTTAGTAGGCTGATCCCTGTCGTGGGACGTGAGCCTCTCGGTCCCGATGCTGATGTCCACGATCTTCAGGTCGTTTACGAATCTGTTCTTCGTCACCTCGACCACATCGACCGCTGTGCTGATTGAGCGCCCCCTCGCCTTGATGAGGACCTCGCTCTCCCCGCTCTTGAGCAGGGTAAGGCACGCCAATACGTAGTTCAGGACCGGCTTCCTGCCGATGAAAACGGTGTTCGATCTCGACATTTGACTTCTCCGAATATCTTTTCGGTTTAGGTGTGCTACATATTGCACGTACCTATTAAAAGTTTGTCGCACTCCCAATAATTTGGTCAAAAACGATGAAAAACACTTTGTTTTCAGCGACAACAGTGAAAAAACGGTATGAGAACACCCTATTCCGTCCGCTCGATACCAGTCAAAGATTAATATGTGTGCCTCCATATGCTTGTAGAACCTGCCGCCGTGGCTCAGCTCGGTAGAGCGTCTGCCTGTTAAGCAGTTGGTCATCGGTTCAAATCCGATCGGCGGCGCCAACACTCTCCGATCAACGCTTCTTGAGGACCACGAGGCCGTCCTCCAGACCCAGCGCCCCGGAATCGAGGGCCCCACGGTAGATCACCCGCAGGGCCTCCAGGATTTTGGGTCCCATCCGCTTGAATCCGAGGAGGCGGGCCGTCTCGTTGAGTAGAGTCTCCTCCCTTATCCCGAGGGAGTACCCGGCGACCATTGTCAACGCCGTCAGCGTCTCCTCTGGGGGAAGGTACTCGATGGGCCTGAAGCTCTCGGCGACGCCATCCACAGGGGCCCTCACCCGGACCGTGTCCCGGCCCTTGGGCCAGAGGAAATCGCCCCTCACATCGATCCTGTCCTTCCCGGCCTCATCCACCTCCTCCTGGAAGGCCGCCCTGAAGGCTTTCGTAGCCCGGCTCAGCCTGAAGGCGCTGTTCATCCTCCTGAACGCGAGGTCCACGTGGATGGGACCCTCCCCCCTCACCAGCTGGGGAAGGAGCCGCCTAACCTCCGAGTGGTACTGCTTCAGGTACCGTTCCCTGTGCTCCGAAGAGTACCTCGTGAAGAGGTGCTCGGGCTTCAGCTTCACGAACCTGTAGGGCTCCACCTCGGGGAGCTCCCCCGGGGGAGTGTCCAACACCTTCACCTTCTTCACCGAGTTCCTCTTGGGCCGGGCGGGGGGCTTCTTGGCAGCCTTACGGACATCCTTCCGTGGCCCCTTCTCGGCGTCCTTGAGGGTCTTCGCGAGCCTCTTCGCCTCGGTCTCCCGCCTCTGGACCCAGTCAGGTGACCAGACACGGTGGATCCTCCACCCCAGGTTCTCCAGAACCTGAATCCTGAGGCGGTCCCTGTCCCGGGCGGTGTCGGCGGTCACGTAGTTCTCCCCGTCGCACATGATCCCCAGTATGAACCTCCCCGGATCGTCGGGGTCCACGACTCCCAGGTCCACCCTGAAGACCCCGGAGCCCACCCAGGGCACCGTCCTGTAGCCCAGGCGTCTCACCTCCTCGGCGACCTCGTCGTCCAACGGGGAGGTGAGGCTGACCTCCTCGGCGGCTAAGTCGTCCAGGTTCCGGGGGCGCCTCTCGGCGTACCTCATGTAGTGGTGGAGGCTGTGGACTCCCTCGGCCTGGGTGGATTCTAGCCTGATGTCGTCGTACTTGATGCTGCTAACGAGGATCACCTTCTCCCGGGCGCGGGTCACCGCGACGTTGAGACGGCGCTCCCCTCCCTGCTTGTTGAGGGGGCCGAAGTTCATGGTGATCCTGCCGTTCGCGTCGAAACCATAGCCGACGCTGAATATCATGACGTCCCTCTCGTCGCCCTGAACGTTCTCCAGGTTCTTCACGAAGAAGCCGTCGAGCCTGTCCTCGACGAAGAACTTCTCGAACCTGGGGCGCTCCCGGAGGCGCGCCTCGACGGTGTCCTGCACCGTGTTCATCTGGCTCAGGCTGAAGGTGACCACCCCCAGGGTCTTCTCTGGGTGCCTCTCGAAGTGCTCGAAGACGAGGTTGGCCACCACCTCGGCCTCCCTCACGTTATTCCTCTTGCCCCCGCGGTCGTAGACGCCGTCCTTGACGTGGACGAACTCGAGGCCCAGGTCGGAGGAGCTCATCCTCGAGGAGGGGAAGAGCACGAGGTTGCCGTTGTAGAACCTGTCGTTGCTGAAGCGGATCAGCGAGTCGTGCTTGCTCCTATAGTGCCACCGGAGCATCTGGACGGGGAGCCCGATGCTCATGCACTCGTCGAGGACGCTGTCGAAGACGTCGAACTCGTAGGCGTCCTCGTCCCAGTCGAAATCCTCGTCCAGGGTGTGCTGGAAGAAAGGTGTCGGAGGGAGCTGCTTCGGATCCCCGGCGACGACAAAGGTGTCCCCCCGATAGATGGAGCCCACAGCGTCCTCGGTGTAGATCTGGCTCGCCTCGTCGAAGACCACGAGGTCGAAGTGGAGCCCCCCTGGGATGAGGAACTGGCTCACGCTGATGGGGCTCATCATGAGGCAGGGCTTCAGCCTCCTCACGAGGTTGGGGATCCGCTCAAACAGGTTCCTCAGAGGCATGTGGCGACGCTTCTTCGCCGCCTCCCGCATCAACACCGTGATCTCCGAGTCCGGGGCCTGGACGAAGACCCCTTGGGGCTTCTGCTCGTTGGCGATCTCGATCACTCTCTGGGAGGCGAGCTGGATGAACCGGCGGTCCAAGTTCTGGAAATCCTCGATGAGCTGCTCGTGGTTCTGGCCCCTGAAAGCCTCGAGGACCGCGTCCTCCCTGTAGACGGCGTCCAGGAGACCCTGGTACATCGCCTTCCTGAAGACATCCACGAGTCGCCCCCTCTCGACCCTCTCAGCGACGAGGCTCTCGAGGAATCTCCCGAGCCCCGCCTCCCTTAGGTTGGCCTCCTGGGCCTTGAAGTCCACCCAGGTCTGGAGGCCGTCTATACTGGTTCGCAGGACGCCCAGACTCGTCCGCACCTTTTCGAGGGTCAGGCCCCCCCTCGGCTCGGGCCAGCGCTCTCTCTCGAAGCGGTCGTCGATGGAGTCGAGGGACGAGGAGATGTCGCTCCACCTCGCTCCGATCAAGGGGTCAGGCGGAAGAGGCAGCCCGTCCTGGGAGACGCCCCCGGCTAGCCTCTCGGGGACCCCCCGGGGGAGGGCTCTGATCAGCCTCCGGGTCCACCCCAGCGCCTCGAGGACCCCGTCCCAATCCGTCCTGAGGCCGCTGTAGAGTTTGCCAAAGAACCCTCTCATCTCCTCGGAGCGGCTGTCGACCTCATCCTCGAATCTCTGAAGCCCCTCCACGGTCCTCAGATCCTTCAACAGGACCATATAGGTCGCCGGGTGCTTGTGGAGACGTATGGCCAGCGCCTCGGACGATAATCTTGAAAGGCTTGTGAGCTTCTGCAGGGAGTCCACAGCCCAGGACTCCACCTCCCGGAGGCTGCTTTTCCGCATCGAGGCCCCCGAATTCGGCATCCGTCTGGATGGGATCAGCCCCCGCAGCTTCCTCGAGTCGGCTCTCCAAGCGGAGAGGGAGCTCGACAGATCCTCGCTGTGCCGAAGGAGGTCCTCGCCGGGTTTCGAGAGGGAGGATAGATTGTCCCTGAGGGCTTTAGGGGCTCTGGCGGTGCCTGCTATGCGGAGGGCCTTGGAGGCGTTCTTGAGGGCCACCTCGGCTCCGTCGAAATCGGGCTCCTCCCCCCGGTAGTAGACGCCCAGGGTCTTCCGGGAGCGCTCGAGGTTGGCGTCCAGCCTCTCCAAGAGCTCCCGGAGCTCCCTTGCAGCTTTGAGGTCCTCGACGGCTGTCTCGGGGAACGCCCCGTCTCGTGTGACCTTGGAGACGGCACCTTTGATCCTGTAGTAGCTGGGGGATAACACCCTGAGGAAAGAGCTGCCGGGGCCCTCCAGGTACTCGATTATCTCGTCGAGCTCCAGGGATAGGACTGCGTCATCGTAGGCCTCAAGCCTCCCCCTGAGCTCCTCCCTGTGGAAGTGATCGATCTTCAGAGTCTCGAGAAGCCCCTTGGTCTCCTCAAGGCCGCTCCGGTCAAGCCACGATCTCATGGGTCTGTGCTCGGCCTCGCACATGCGGGCGAGCTCGGAGACGTGGATGATCCTCTCAAGGATCTGGGATTCTCCTTTCAGCCCAAGGATCGATGAAATCCGTTCGGCGCTCCCCCTCATGTTTCGGAGCCTCCCCGGGAGCCCCCGGAGGAAGGCGTCCAGTTCCTTCGAGTGTCTGAGGAGCCCCCCGTCCCCCCTCGACACGGGGGCAAGGAGTTCGGTGAGATCCTTCCAGGCCTCCTCGATCCTGCCGGCGGTCCCCGGAGGCATGATGAGAAGCCGGGTGTCATAGTTCTTCCCGAGGGCCCCCACTGAGGCCCAGTATTCGCCCCACTCCTTCCTGCTCTTCTCGGCGAGGGACCGGATCTCCCGGAGGTCTACGCCCACGAGCCATCCCTGAGGGGGCCTCGGGGTCGCGCCGATGATCTCGGTCAGCCTCTGCAGGCGCTCGTACTCCTCAATCGTGCCCGGGGTTTCGAGACCCAGGGCCTCGGCGTATACTCTGGAGCCTCTCTCTAACTCGTTGGCCGTCGCCACGGCGCTCTCTAGGAGGTGGATCCACTGGGAGAGGGTCTCCGGGGTGAACCTCTCCTCGGTGCACCCCTTCCACGGGAAGGCGTCCCCCTCTTCGACTACTCTCCAAGCGTTGGAGAGCCTCCGGATCCTGTCCTCGAGTCCCAGGAGGCTCCCCTGGTCCAGGGAGTCGAAGGCCCCGTAGCCGGTGGGGAGAAGGGGGGTCTTCTCGAGGCTTGCGAGGGTCCCGAAGATCTTGTGGGGGGTGAGCCCTATGGGCTCTCTGCGGGTGTGGAGGGCCTTGACGTACTCGTTGAGCTGGTCCCGCCTCGCGATGAGACGCTCCAGCTCCTCGTCGGTCATCGCGCCCCGGGCCTTGAGGTGTTCGTTGAGGGACCTGCTGAGCTCGGCTACCACCTCCCTCTTGTTGGCCTTGTGGCTGTGGAGCTCGAGGCAATAGTCGTCCAGGTTCCGGGCCTTGAGGCGGCTGTAGACCACTTCGAGGGCGGCCATCTTTTCGCTTACGAAGAGGATGCTCTTCCCCCGGGCGATGAACTCGGCGATCATGTTCGCGATGGTCTGGCTCTTCCCGGTGCCCGGGGGGCCGTGCATCACGAAGCTCTGCCCCGCGAGGGCGTACTGGATGCAGAGCTGCTGGCTGCTGTCTGCGTCCAGGACCTGGAAGACCTCCTTGGGGTCTAAACTGTCCAGCTCTCCAGCTACGGGCAGGGAGTCCCCCGCTACGGGTGGTGGGGTCACCCCGGCGAGGGCCCTGATGATGGGGTGTTCGATGATGGTGTCCACGTTGTCGATGAGGTCCTGGTACATCACCAGCTTGTGGAAGGAGAATAGGCCCAGATGGACGCTGGCCTCCACCTCCCACCCGGTCTCCAGGATGGCCTCCCTCACGTCTGCGAGGTAGCCCGTGAGTGCCTCCTCGTCCCAGTCGGGGAGCGGGGGGAGCTCGATCTTGTGCTCGTACTGGAGCTTGAGCCGGAGGGCGGGGTTGAGGATCGCCTCGTCCTCGACGGCGGGCACCCGGACCGTGTAGGGGTCCCGGGTGGTTTTCCGTGTGAGCTCCACGGGGGTGAGGACTATGGGGGACATGATGGGCTGGTTCGACCCGCCCTCCTTCCAGCTGAGCATCCCGAAGGCGACGTATAGGATCCGGACCCCTCTCTCCCGGTACTCGGAGGCGGAGCGCCTCGCAAGGTTCCGGAGGACCCGCCTCAGCCGGGGGGCCTCGATCCCTTCGGGGACGAGCTGCGTTTTCCTGGGCCGATGCTTGCCCCGGGGTTCCCCGTCGTCCTCGGGGGGCTCCCAGATCGACCAAGCCCGGTCCTTGACGACGAGCCTCTCGAAGACTGCGTCGATGCCGGGGCGCTGGAACCTGAGGTTTGAGCTGCGGGTGGGCCTGAAGTTGACGAGTCGGTTCCTCCTGCTCAGGTCGATGAGTCTGTGCTTCCAGTCGTCGACCCTCCTGAGAACCTTGGCCAGAGAAGCCGAATTCATAGGCTGTTCTCCCTCTCTTATGCTAAACATGGCGCTTCTCACGAATAAGTGTATTTCCGGCCTCCTCAGGAGGATAAGGAAAAATCACGCGGGAAAGGGTTGAAAAAGCCTGTCTTGAGGGTTTTAGAGCCGGTTTTATGAATTAAAAAAGGCTCTAAGGAGGTTTCTGGCCCCGTTCAGGCCCCCATGAAGTGCTCCCAGCCCCTCTTCTCGATGGGATTCTCCACCCCATTTTTGGCCATCACGATGCCTGTTTCTCGTGTCGCGACACCGAGTTCTAGGAGCTCGCAGCCTACGGCGTCGAGGGCTTCTCGGGCGTCCTCGAGGCGCCCCGGCGTCACGGTGAAGACCAGTTCGTACTCCTCCCCGCCGTAGAGGGCGAGGTCGCCCGGGTCCAGTTCGTGGTGTTCTGAGTATATCTCCACCTCCGGGGGGATCGGGAGGTTCTTGATCCTGAAGCCGACTCCGCTGCTCCTGGAGAGGTCGTAGAGGCTCACGGAGAGCCCGTCGCTGGAGTCGATGGAGGAGGTCGCCGCCCCCGATTCGGCGAGGGCGATCCCCTCCACGATCCGGGCCTTAGGGTTGTAGACTGACTCGGCGAGGGTCTCCCTGAGCCTCTCGGGGGCCTCTAGCCCCTCGAGGAGGATCTTGAAGGATGCGGCTGTGAGGCCGAAGGGGCCCGTGGTGGCGAGGATGTCACCTGGCTTGGCTCCCTCCCGTTTGATGATCTTGTCCTTTCGGGCGATCCCGAGGGCGACACCGTTGATGATAATGTCCGAGGCCTCGTTGGTGTCTCCGCCTATGACGTAGCCTCCGTATTCCCGGGCGCCCGCCTCGAATCCCCGGGCCATCTCCTCGATGGATTCCACCTCTAGGTCCCGTGGTATGCCGAGGGATGCCATGAATCCCTGGGGTTGGACGCCCTTCGCCCCGAGGTCGCTGAAGTTCATGATGACGGCTTTCCTCGCCGCCTGGTAGGGGGTCATCCCCGGGGGGACGTCGGTCTCCCAGACCAGCATGTCGGTGTTCAGTACGACTGCCCTGCCGTCCCCGAGGTCGATGGCCATGGCGTCGTCCCAGAAGGGGAGGGGCATCCCGGGCATGGGGGTGATCCATCGGAGCATGCGCTCGATGAGGGCTCGTTCGCCGATCTCCCCTGCCGTCGCCATCTGTGCTCCGTTGAGTCTTGGGGGTGGACCCCTCATAAAGCGTTTGAGAGGTTTTCGGAAACGTATTATAACAGTGTTGAATCCTAAGTTGGATTGCTCGGAGGAATTGGGATGAAGATACTCGACGATATCAGGGTCCTCGACCTAACCCACGTCTGGTATGGGCCGTGGTGCACTATGATGCTTGCGGACATGGGTGCGGAGGTCATCCGGGTGGAGCCTCCCTGGGGGGCCATTGACAGGCTCGCCGATGGGGCCCTCTTCGGGGGTGCGAGCTATACGTTCCACCATCTCAACCTGAACAAGAAGGACATCACTCTCGACCTCAAGAACCCGGAGGGGATCGCGATCTTCAAGGAGTTCGTGGAGAAGTCTGATGTCGTGGTCCAGAACTTCAGCCCGGGGGCGATGGAGCGCCTGGGGCTGGGATACGGGGTTCTCAAGGAGCTCAACCCGGGTATTATCTACGCTGCCCTCAGCGGTTTCGGTCAGGATGGCCCCTACGCGAGTCGGAAGTCCTATGCGATGATCGCGGAGGCGATGAGCGGCCATACCAAGTTGACGGGGGAGAGGGCCGATCCGGAGGGGCCCCCCCTTGAGATGGCCCAGGCTTATGGTGACTTGGGGCCTGGGACGATGGCGGCGATGGCCATTCTGGGGGCGATTCGTTACAGGGATAGGACGGGGGTGGGGCAGATGATCGACGTGGCTCAGTATGACTGCATGGTGGCTTACAATACTGCGATCACCGGTTACACTCTGTCGGGGTTGCTCCCCTTGGAGCTGAGGAGGAAGTATTCTTTGGGGCGGGGCGTGGGTGGCCTGTATGAGGCGAAGGATGGGGGTTGGATTCGTATTGCGGCGTTTGGGCCTCGGTTCTTGGACAGGCTGAATCAGCATTATGGTCTCGATATGGTGGAGAAGGAGTTCGTCGGGGAGAGGGTTAGCGAGATGACCCGGGATGAGGCGGTGGAGCACTTTGTGGGGCTGGGGTTGCCGTGTGCTCCCGTCTTCAACGTGGATGAGACTGTGGCGGATCCTCATCTGGCGGCTCGGGGGATGTTCGTGGAGGTGGAGCATCCGTTGGCGGGGACGGTGAAGGTGCCTAACTTCCCGGTGAAGTTCTCTGAGACTCCGGGGGTGATCAGGTCGGCGGCTCCTGTTCTGGGGGCTCATAGTAAGGAGTTGTTGATGGGGGTTCTGGGGATGTCGGAGGAGAGGTTCGTGGAGCTGGTGAGGGCTGGGGTCACCAGCCAGGCTTGACAGGGTTGGATCGTATCTATTATTAGTCCGGTGTTCTCTAGGGTTTGGCGAGTGTGCCTCGGTAGCTCAGTGGCCAGAGCGGCAGCCTCGTAAGTTGTTGGCCGCGGGTTCGACTCCCGCCCGGGGCTCCATTTCATGCGGCTGGCTTAGGATAGCGGTTTCGGGGCCGGTGGGTTGATGGATGGTGGTGTGATGCGGGTGTTTCACCCCCCTCCCCGTCTTGTTTGTGGTGTCGGAGGGGTTGTTTTTGGTGTTGTTTTTGTGTTTGGGTTGTTTTTTGGGGTTGTTTTGGGTGTGTGTTGGTATTGTTTAGCTACTGTTCAGCTACTGGATTGCTTGTGTGTTAGATTGGTTGCGCGGTGAAAGATGGAGTCAGTGCTGGTTGGACTCCGCTTGCGGTCGAGTTCTGGCCTTGCCTGGGGCTCCCTTTCTACTAGTCTCGGGGGATTGGTGTTAGTCTCCGGGTCTGATCTCGGACCTCAGGAACTTCATGTAGGAGGCGGAGAAGCAGATGACCAGGCCCACCACGAGGGTCGCGATGTTGGCCCAGTTGGCTGCGAGAGCCTCGGTCAGCGTCAGTGTCCTCTGGAACTCCTGGAATCCCATGCCCTTCATGAAACCCCCGGCTACGCCGAGGATGTCGGTTGCCGCCTCCTCGTAGAGATTCGTCGGTGATATTTTCTCGATGTTAGACTGGAGCGCACTTCTCTTCTCCATAGCCTCCATGAACTCGGGGGACATCCTTAACTCCCCCAGGTCTCCCAGGCCTCCATGAACTCCCGTCCTGAATCCCCCTCCCGGGAGGGGCACCATGGAGCTCGCGACGACGCTCGCCAGTATGCTGATGATGATCGAGAAGATCAGCCAGGTGGCTATCGAGGCCATGATCGAGGTGTTGGTCCGCTTCGTCAGGACGGAGTACAGAATCCCTAGGCTCAACCAGAACACCAGGTAGACGATGGTCAGCAGGGCTAGGGCCAATATCTTCGTGACCTCCCCCAGAGTGGGGCCGAAGCCCAGCATGGGGATCGCCAAGCCGGAGAGAATCCCTATGGTGCCCACCGCAAGGGTCGACAAGGCTGCGGCTCCCGCGAGGAATTTCCCGTTGATCACCGAGTCTCTGTAGATGGGCTGGCCCATCAGTATGGACAGGGTTCCATTTGCCCGCTCTTTGTTTATAGCGTCGAAGCCGAGGGCAAGCCCCAGCAGGGGACCGAAGAAGACCATGATCTGGATGAAGGAGAAGCCGAACTGCCCTCCTGAGAAGATGTTGACGAAGCCTGCGTTCTCGTTGTTCCTGATAAAGTCTACGCCTTGATAGGCGGTGAGTGTCGAGAGGAGCAGAACCACGGCGAACAGGATGAGGAATCGCTTGCTCCCGAACTGGTCTCTGAGCTCCTTCGCCGCAACGGTGAATGTTCCGGCCATCTCTATCCCTCCTCGTAGTACTTCATGAAGATCTCCTCCAGGGAGTACTCCTTGGGCCTCATCAGCAGGATCACTGCGCCGTTCTCCGTTATCGTCTTGGACACCTCGTAGTCGCTCTCGATTCCTCCATAAACGAAGAGCTGATCTTTCTCTTGGGTCACCGATTTGACGCCCTCGATGGACTCTAGGTCCCCGACGAGCCCCGGGGGCACCTCGGAGAGCATGAACTCGACGTTCCTCTCCTCGCCTCCGGTCATCTCCTTGGTCAGGTTCTCCAGAGTCTCCATTACGATGAGCTTCCCATTGTTGATGATGCCGACCCGGTCGCAGGTCATCTGGACCTCGTTGAGCAGGTGGGAGATAAGCACGACTGTGAGACCCTGCTCCCTGTTGAGACGGATTATCAGCTCCCGCACCTCCTTGGTGCCCACGGGGTCGAGGCCCAGGGTGGGCTCATCCAGGAAGACGATTTTGGGCTGCTTGATCAGGGCCGCGGCTATCCCGACCCGCTGCCTCATCCCCCGGGAGAATTTCTCGTACTTCTCGTCTGCCCATTCGGACATCCCCACGATCTCCAGCATCTCCCCGATCCTCTCCTCCCGCACATCTTTCGTGAGGTCGTTGAGCTTCCCGATGTAATCCAGGTTCTGGGCTGCCGTAAGCTCCCCGTAGAGGCTGCTATACTCGGGGAGGATGCTTGCGACGGTTCTGACCTCCCTTGAACTCTCGATGATATCATAGCCTGCGACGACGCCCGTGCCCGTGGTGGGCACCGAGAGCCCCATGAGCATCAGTATGGCGGTGGTCTTCCCAGCCCCGTTTGGGCCGAGGAAGCCGTAGATCTCTCCCTCCTCCACGACCATGTCCAGGGAGTCAACAGCGGTAAAATCCCCGTATCTCTTCGTCAGACCGAAGGTCTCTATCACGTTTTCAACCATTTTTTCTATCTCCTCTTGAATTTCGTGAAGCCTATCGCGAGGCCGATCACTACTATTATCGCGAGCCCGATGCCGAGGAAGCCCCACGACGTGGACGCATTCGCTGTGACCCTGAGGTCGGCCTCCGCCGACTCCGCCTGGTCGCTCAGGGCCTGCACCGTGACGATGTAGTCCCCCGCCACGGTGTCGGACGGCGTCTCCGCCGATATGGTGAAAGTTGTCGAGGCCTTTGGGCCCAGAGAAGCCAGCTGGGAGGGGGTCACCGTTATATCCCAGTCCGCGGGGACGGTCGTCTCGAGGTATAGGGATGTCAGGGGGGAGAGACCCGCGTTGGTGACCTCGACGCTGAACTCCACCGAGTCCCCGATGGTTATCGTGGTGTAGAGCGTCGAGAGCTCGAGCTCAACATCGTGGGAGCCCACGACGGTGGCTTTGAGCTCGATCTCCTTGGATAGCGTCCCCTCCGCCGACTCGACCTGGATCACCAGGATATAATCGCCGGTCTCGACGTTGCTCGGAGGCTCCACCACTAGGCTAAGATCCTGATAGTCATCCGCCGGAATGTAGAAGCTGGAGACCTTGATGCTCTCCGACTTGAAGACGGCGTCCCAGTTGTCCGGGGCCGAGACTACCTTCATTGTGAACTGGTCTTTGCTCTCCCCCATGTTCCAGACTCGTAGGGGATACGTGATGGAGCTCCCCGCCTGAACCGTGACATCCGTGAAGGTGCCCACGATCTCGATGTCGCTGAAGGACTCCCTCAGGCGGACACCCAGGGCGAGGCTGTCCCCCACGCTCCCCCCCTCGGACTCCACGAGCACCACGAGGGTGTAACTCCCGGGCTCGTAGTCATCCGGGGGGGTCACCTCGAAGACAAGGCTTGAATATGAACCAGCAGAGATGAGGAGGCTGGAGACCTCCACGGTATCGGACCTGAACACGGCGTCCCAGTCCTCGGGGGCTGAGAGAACCGTGAGTATGAACAGGTCGTCGTTGTCCCCCTTGTTCCGGATGGTGAGGGGATAGTTGATAGCGTTCCCGGCCTCGACTGTCACATCGGTGTACGCGCTCAGGAGCTCCACCTCTCCCTCGGCCTCCTTGAGGCTCACCCTCAACACCAGAGAGCCCCGCAGCGCTCCTTCCTCAGAGACGGCTCGAATCTCCATCTCATACTCACCAACCAAAGCGGTGATGGCGGGCTCGACCTCAAGGGTGAGAGCCTCAGAATCACCGGATTCGAGGAATAGACTACGGATCTCTATGCCGCCCCCCGTGACGAACCTCGTCTCCCATCCCTCGGGGACATCCATATAGAGCTCGACGGTCTCATCGGAGTCGCCCGTATTAGTGACGGTGACGGGGAAGCTGATGGTTCTCCCCAGCTCCCCGATGATGTAGGGATACGCGGAGGCAAGCGCCGTCTCTGGCTGGGATGCCTGAGAAGGCTGAATCGTGAACTCCAGAGTGGCGTTCAGGCTGCCGATGACGGTGAGGCTCACGGTCTCTGCCTCAGCCGCGGTCTCCGGAACATCCACCTCCAGCGTGAGGCTCAGGCTCCCCGAGTTCAGCTGGGCCCTCCCGATCTCCCCCGTGGAGTCGAGGACCCGGGCCTCCCAGCCCTCCAGACTGGCCACGCCGAACTCGATCACCTCGGGCTCGTCCAGGATGCTCACCGTGAAGGGGAAGCTCGCCGTGTCCCCCGGGGAGACGACCCTGCTTAGAACGGAGGCGGTGAGCCTCAGGTTTTGGAGGAGGACGATCTCCCCCATCTTCACGGGGTCGTTCTCGTCGTCGAAGAACAGCCCGGCGGGCACGTTGATGCCGGTCTGCTCCCCAGAATATCCGTCCTTCTCGAAGTGGATGGTGTACTGGCCGGTGTCCACGAGGGCGAACCTGAAGTATCCTTCCTCATCGGTGTACTGGGTGGCCTCGAGGCTTCCCGAGTTCGAGTACGCCATCACCTTGACATCGGTGAGGGGGGCTCCATTCTCATCCAGTACTGTCCCGTGGACATTCCCGGAGCCTGCCGGGGGAGCGTATACCCAGGCTCCCATCGTCGATGCTAGGACGAGGGAGATCAGGATCATTGTTAGCGTTCCATTCCTCTTGTTAATCATTACGTCACCTCGAGTTCAGAGACTTCCATAAGTTTTGCTAATTAAACCATTTTTCAGAATCATACCATAATCTACCCCTAATCCTCCTGGCGTCAACCCCGCTTGGACCTCCCGGCCATTCCCTCCATCAGCTCATCCATCTTCTCGGTGACGTGATCCAGGAGGCCCTGCGACGAGGCGCCCTGGTCGATCAACCCCTGGAGCTCGGGCTCCAGCCCCTCGATGAATTCGAGCATGGGGGCCATCCGCTCCGCAAAGACTTCCTCTGTCTCGTTGAGCATCGCCTCCATCTGATCCGTCATGTTAACAACGAACTCTAGGAGTTCCTCGGGCTCGGCGCTCGCGTTAACAAGTGCCTGGAGCTCGTGGATGACCCCCTGGAAGAAGCCGTCCCTCTCCCCCATGGGTCTATCACCATCAGGCGGGAAGGGCCTCTGCTCGTCCTCATGGATCGGCAGTTCCTCCTCCGTTTGCGGAGAGACATTGTTGACCTGGCCCAGATACGCCCAGCCACCCACCAAGACGAATAGGACCAAGGCTATCGGGATGACCACATTAAGCCTCAATTCTGCTCAAGGGTCCCTGAGTCCGAGATGATTAAAAATCATTTTTCAGAATCTCCCCCTAATCATTACAGAATCTTGAGCCCCTGGAATCATTTAATACGATATCCGTGATACCTGAACTGAGATTTCCACCAAGGTATATGCCGATGTCTGCCCGGGACCGAACCTACAGGTACCTCCTCCAGTGGCTGATAGGGGGCACCAGGGGCGGCGTGAACCGGGGCCGCATCATCAACGCCCTCAGAGAGCAGCCCATGAACGCGAACCAGCTGGGAAAACTTCTAGAGCTCGACTACAGGACCATCAGGCACCACCTGGAAGCCCTGGAGAAGCACAAGCTCCTCGCCTCGATGGGGGACCGCTACGGCAAGATGTACTTCGTCTCCATGGAGCTCGAGGAGCACCTCGACGTTTTTGATGAGATTTGGGTGGAAATTGGAAAAAGGTTGAAAAAGGAGGATAATGAGTGAGACTGAGAATGAGGAATAGGCCCCGTGCAGCCCTGACGCTCCTAGCGATCATGCTGGTCAGCGTATCGTCCGTCTGGGTCGCCCACGGGGAGTTCTCCAAGGGAGACTGGGATTTTGACATGCACGAGCTGGAGCGGCTCAGGGACGAGCTGCCCAGAGTCCTCACCATCAAGATGGCCTTCACCACCCTCACATCGATCCTCCTCATCGGGCTCATCGTGGTACACGTCAGAGTCTATCGCGAGACGGGGACCCGGTTCAGCCTGGGGCTAGTAATCTTCTCAGTGGCCCTCATCCTCTACACCCTCGCCTCTAACCCGATGCTCCACAGGCTCGTGGGCTTCAGGAGGATCGGTCTGGGCCCCCTGCTGATGCTCCCTGACCTCTTCATGGTCGTCGCAGCAGCCATACTCCTCTACCTCAGCAGACAGTAAACCCCGCCCGGGGCTCCATCATCGGTGCGGGAGCCGTGTATGTAGTGATCGGACCCGTACACGGGTTCATTATCTACTGGGCTCCTAACGAAAATGGGTGGTGTTTTGGATCCGTTTTTGAGGGGTTTCAACGAGAGTTTGATGGACACTAATCTATCGGAGATCGAGGTTCAGAATCTGAAGGGGATAACGGCGATCTTCAGTAAAGAGATCAAATCGAAGCTTGATGCCCAGTTCGGTTTCATACTGGGTTTTTCGTATGCGAAGTTCCTGATGCAATTCCTCATTCTCAAGAATAGTATGCCCACGAAGGAGGAGACGAAAGAGTTCTTCGAGCTTCTGAAGAGGCGCCACCCTGAGATTGTCTCGATCCTGAGGGATGTGAGGGTCGCCGATATCGTTGAACGGAACGAGTCTGTTGCATCCTTCGAAGAACATGAAGTAGAACCGGATAGCGAGGACCCAACCTTCTAACATCGCGCGCGATCAGTAAAACGCCTACCAGAAAACCTATCTCAACGATGGGGGGAGGTTATCCCATGTTAGAGAAAATTCTGGATGAGGTGAACGAGGCCAACAGGAGCCGGAAGACAATCTCCAAGATGGAGTTGGGAGAGATCGACCAGTTCCTGGTTCACTCCAGGGTGGGGAGGATCGGCATATCCCTTGATGATAACCCCTACGTTGTTCCCGTCGGCTACTGCTACGAGGGCGGTGAGATTTTCTTCCATTCCTGCTTCAGCGGGCTGAAGATGAGGAGCATGGCACGAAACCCCAAAGTCTGCTTCCTGGTCGACGAGTCCCTCTCGGACGGCTCCATGTACAAGAGCGTGATAGTCAGGGGGTCCGTGGAGATCATCGATGACGGGGAGAGGATGCTGCCGTACCTGCAGAGCCTCATTAACAAGTACAGGGTCCCCGTGGGCTTCGACGAGTACATCGGCAGGCCAGGGCGGAGCAGGGAGAAGGAGATGGCGGTAGTCCGAGTATGTGTGATCACCCCGAGTGAGATCACCAGTAGGAAGATGGTGCGCGCGCTTACGCGCGCGTGAAAAGGCTGATGGAGAATAAATTTATCTTATTACAGGTTATGTTCCGTCTATGATCGACTACAATAAAATATCTGGGCATTACACACAACACCGCCAAAAGGTACATCCAGGGATATTGAAGGAACTCCTATCCGGATCTGAATATCAAAACAATTCGACTGTTCTCGAAGTGGGCTGCGGAACAGCGAATTACATCATCGAAATACAATCCCTCACAGGAAGCAGATGCTGGGGCATAGACCCATCAGAAAAAATGCTATCAGTGGCCAGAGAAAGGTCAAAAACAATAGATTTTAAAAATGGCAGAGGAGAGCAACTGGATTTCTCAAATGATTTCTTCGATTTCATATTCTCCGTAGATGTGATCCATCACGTGGAAGGTCATCTAGAATACTTTCAAGAGGCTTTTCGGACGTTAAAACCGGGAAATCGAATTTGTACCGTTACGGATTCCGAGTGGACACTCAGCAATCGGGTACCCCTGGCAACTCACTTCCCAGAGACCGTTGAGGTCGAATTGGCCAGATATCCTAGGATTCATTATTTAACCGGGCTGATGAGGGAAGCGGGATTCACGGACATTCAGGATAAACTCGTAGAGTTCTCATTCCACATGAAGGATATTCAGGCATTTCGAGATAGAGCATATAGTTCATTACACCTGATTTCAGAAGAAGCGTTTCAGAGAGGAATCACTCGATTGGAGGACGAATTAGATGAAAAAGGGTATATTCAAAATATTTCCAGATACACGCTTCTATGGGGAAGAAAAAATTAAAATCGCGCGCGCCTGTTCTGGAAATCGTGTGTGAGGAAAATAAAATTTTACCACTGAGAGGCAGGCGGAGTGCCTCCGCTCCTGTAGAGAGGGGAAGCCGTCTAATCCCCCTTTTTCTAGAGGGCAGCCTAAGGAGGGAATAACTCTTGTCTGGAAGTGGAGCGCGGGCCTTCCTTTATGCGTTCATTCACTCCTCGGCTCACTGAGGGGGACGCTGAGGCTTTCAAACCCTTTGACGAAGTCGGACATCCAGGCCACCACATCCTCCAACAGCGTCTCCGCGAACTCGGGAGTTATCTTGGAGTAGTCGCTGGTGCCTGGCACGTCGTCGGGGTGGGCCTCCGTCATGGAGCCGGTCTCAGATACGTCGACGGTGCTCAGCGGTATCCTAACGAGACCGTCTTTGAACCTCGCGAGCCCCGATCTGACAAGCTGGATCTCATCATCCACCTGCCTCGTCGGCGTCAACACCGCCCGGTCCATCCTCACAGCCTCGGGCCTCGACGCCAGCATGAGGGCGGTCTCGGCGTAACCTGCGTGCTCCTCGGCGGGGTGCCCGTGTATGGACCTGCTTCGCAGTATGTCCCACCACTGGACGACGGCGCAGAGGGTCCCCATGTCCTCCCGGGCCTCCTTGATGGCGCCGGTGATGGCGCCGAGGTTCCCCCCATGACCGTTCATGAAGACCACCCGATCTATTCCATAGCGGTCAAGGCTCTCGATGATCTCGTAGACCACCTCCTGGAGGGTCTCCGGGGCGAGAGTTATCGTCCCGGGGAACTCCTTATGGTGGCCCGAGACGCCGTATGGCATGACAGGCAGCACCAGAGCGCCCGTCCTCTCCCCAACCTTCCTCGCGATGTTCCAGGCCTGGATCCAGTCCGCCCCGACCCCTAGGTGAAGCCCGTGCTGCTCTGTCGCGCCTATCGGCACGATGGCGAGCCTCGTCTCACCGAACTTCTCCTCGGCCTCCGGCCAGGTCATATTAGATAGCTCGAACATGATTTACTCCTCTTAAGAAGAGGACAATATGTCGAATAATAATGTGTGAGGTGTAAAGTGCCTTTGTCCCACGTACGCCTGTTAACGGACGCCTAAAGTCACGCTGGTAACTAGATGTCCAGCGTCTTCCCCGGGTTCTCGTTCACCATCATCCCGATCTCACCGTCGCTGATGCCGTTCTCCCTCATCACACGAATGAATATCCGTAGCCCCTCAGGCGACGGATTGTGCACCTAACCCAAGCCCGTGGCCTGGTCCAAGAAAGCGATGGTGGGCAGCTCATATCCGGCGGTGACTAAGGTGATGCTGGACGTTCTAAGGGACGGTGGGTGATGAAGTTTAACCCAAAGAGGTTACAGGTACTTTTCAATCTCAAGTTGGAAACCCGCCCGGCGCGCGTTTCAGTTTACATGTCTTTAATGGTTCTTTTACGTGTATCAGATGCCGAATTCGCAGTGAACTCTGAACGTGCGCGGGTGAGAAAGTGAATTAAATGAACTGGACTTGTGTTTGATCGTCTATGAGAGGCGATAATAATGGGTTTTTCGGGGTTTGTGCAGTCCTGACTCTATTACTCGTCTCGTCGTCTCTCCCGTTCCTGAGCTGGGGGGCATCCGCCTCCGACCTGGATGAGAGAATCCAGAGGGTTGAGAATGGGTTATACGAACGCTCTTGGGAGGGTCTGCCTATCGGAGAAAAGTTGACGCTCGCGGAACGCATGGAATATTACAAAGTCCCAGGGGTCAGCATCGCCGTCATCAATGATTTTCAAATTGAATGGGCCAAGGGCTATGGCGTTCTAGAAACTGGAGGAAATCAGCCCGTAACCCCCGACACTCTTTTCCAAGCGGCTTCCATCAGCAAACCCGTTACTGCTGCGGCAGCCCTGCACTTTGTGGAACAGGGTCTCCTTGACCTCGACGAAAACGTCAACGATAAGCTAGTTTCTTGGAAAGTGCCTGAGAATGAGTTGACAGAACAGGAAAAGGTTACGCTTCGCCGTCTACTAAGCCACACCGCAGGAACTAGTGTCCACGGATTCAGAGGGTACGCATATAATGAGGAGATTCCCACCCTCCAGCAGATACTTGATGGGGAGCCGCCGGCCGATAATCCACCAATTCGCGTCGACATGGTTCCAGGGACTAAATGGCGGTACTCGGGTGGCGGCATCACGATCGTGCAACAGCTGCTCAAGGATATTATAGGCAAACCCTTTCCTGATATCATGCAGGAAGCAGTCCTCGAGCCAACAGGAATGATGGCTAGCACATTTAAACAGCCACTCCCTGAGGACCGCAGAGCTACAGCAGCCACTGCG
The DNA here is from genome assembly GCA_026014875.1 of Candidatus Bathyarchaeota archaeon. Taxonomy (GTDB): domain Archaea; phylum Thermoproteota; class Bathyarchaeia; order TCS64; family TCS64. The sequence goes on from JAOZHO010000033.1 coordinate 49,369, forward strand.
CACAATATCAATGGTGGGCCCCTCGGGGGAAAATGGCATATCTACCCTGAGATGGCGGCAGCGGGACTATGGACAACCGCTTCTGATCTCGCACGCTTCGGCATCGAGATGATGCTTTCCTACCGTGGAGAATCGAATAAAATTCTCTCCGAGGAGATGGTGGAAGCAATGCTTTCTCCTCAGGTCGAGGGGTTCATGGGATTGGGATTTACGACACAAGGCGAAGGCCTAGATCATTGGTTTGGGCATGTCGGGGGTAATGAGGGATTTAGATGCATCATATTGGCCTATCCAGAACGAGGGTATGGCATTGTGGTGATGACAAATGGGGATGCAGGCGATTCGCTTTACAACGAGATTCTGATGAGCGTAGAGTTAGAATATAGCTTGTTCAACACAGACATGACGATATATGTGAAGGATAACGAGGGCAAGGCTATCAGTGGCGCTTCTGTGACCTCCATCTCCCAGCCGGAGGGTCAAGAGACGCTGAGAGGCGCCACGGACTCCGATGGTTGTATGATCTTCACGAATGTGAGGCAGGGCGACTACGCGATCCAGGCGAGCAAGAGCGGATACACGACGGATAAGGGAACATTGAACGCCATAATAGAGGAGACAGCTGAGTTAACCATCCTCCTCGAGAAGGAAGCGAAAGGCATCCCCGGCTTCCCTTACGAGTCAATCATACTCGGGATAGTGATGGTGACCTTCCTGTTATGGGGGATGAGAAGAAGAACGTAGAGTGCGCACGCAGTGCTTTTCTGCCTCAAGTTAGTAGCCCGCCCGGGGTTTCCGGTCGTCTTGACCTTAGCGTCGCTCATTCCTATCACCAACTGTGCTATCCACGCTGCGTATGCGCTCGCGGATGTGAAAGTGTACGCGCGCGCATGAAGAATGTATAAATTATTGCCCTCAAATTTATGATCTATTCTCTAGCGCGCAGTTTATATCATGCTTCTCGCTTGGCGTGTTATATCATGAGAAAAATAAAAAAAACAACTTGAAACTCGATTCGATCTATAAACTCCTGGCCGCCTCTCGGCGTCTGAGCTTATCTAGAACCTTCTTGGCGGCCTGTGCTTAGCAAAGCACTCACGGCAGTAAACCGGCCTGCCCTCTGTTGGCTTGAAGGGGACTTCCGCCTCCTTCCCGCAATCAGAGCAGATGACCTTGGTCATCTCACGCGGGCCGCGGTCTGATCCACCGCGCCTATCTCTATAACCCAATACTTTCACTCCTATTCTGTGTGTATGCTCAGAACGCCTCACGGTGTTCTCCGCACACTGCCCACGCATGGGCGATTCTCCCTTTTAAATCATTGCGCACGCGCGCGGGGGTCACTTGGTCGCTTTGACGCTGTACATGAGGGGGAGGTCGTATCCGGGGAGTCTGCTGTAGCCGTCCTCCCCTGGCTCCATGAAGGCAAACTGAGTGTCGTCGACGCTGAAGGGGTACTCCCCGAGCTCCCGGATAGTGAGGCCGGCGCCGATGAGGGCGTTAACCACCTCGCTCATGGGATGGGCCCATTCATAGGAGCCCTTGTTTTCCACCTTCGCGTCGGGATCAGCGTAGGAGCCCTCTGCCTCGTAGTAGTCGGGCTCCTTTCCCTGCCAGTAGCGGTACTTGACCTTGAGCTCCGAGGGAAACTCGTAGTCGAAGACCCACATGAACGGGTGGAATTCGGCCATGAAGAAGGTGCCCCCGGGTCTGAGGTAGCGGGAGACGATATCCGCCCACGCCTCCATGTCGTGGAGCCAGCAAAGGACCCCGTAGCTGGTGAAGACGACGTCGAACTTTCCGTCGAGATGTTTGGGGAAATCGTAGACGTTGCTGCAGATGAACTCGGCATCTACGCCGATCCTTGCGGCGAGGCTCCTAGCGAGCTCGATGGCGGTTTCGCTGAAGTCGACCCCGGTGACCCGGGCTCCGAGGCGCCCCCAACTCAGCGTGTCCAGGCCGAAGTGGCACTGGAGATGGAGAAGGGACTTCCCTGAGACGTCCCCCAGGGCCTCGAGCTCGATACTGTGGAGGCTGTTCTTACCGGCGATGAACCCATCCAGATCGTACTCGTCCGACTTTACGTGGATGCCGACCAGCTCGTTCCAACGCCGCTTGTTCACGGTGTAGTACTTCTCCATGGACACCCCTCTTCCGAGTTGATACGCTATCTGACTTCGACCTTATTAATCGGGATGTATTGAGAAACGAGCCGCGCGCGCAGGTAAATGAGATGCAATAAAACGCGCGCGTTCCCAAAATGTCATAGGTGCTTTTCTACCTCAAGTTGAAAGCCCGCCCGAGGCTCCATAATCAGTGAGCATCCGGATTAGGCGTACTTATGCACGGTAGAATAGGATTAGGAACTCAAGATCACGGGCCTCGAGACGGGCACGTCGAAAAAGGTTTTAAAATGGGGGCAATGGATAACGCCACGTGACGAACTCGGGGGTTGCTGCTTGCTAGATCTGGACGCACTGAAGAAGGGAGGAATCTCCGTCCAGGAGGCGGAGAACATCCTGTCCCTCGACGGCCTCCCCCAGACCATACTGGACATCGCAGGCTCTCTCAGGGATGAACGCCTCGGGCGGGAGCTCCGGTTCCACATCCCCCAGCCCCGGTTCCCCAGCGTCTCAGTCACCGGCGCCAAGTGCGCCCTGAGATGCGAGCACTGCGGAGGCCACTTCCTCACCGGGATGGAGAACACCGACACCCCGGAGAAGCTCAAAGGCTTCTGCTCCAGGCTCGACGCCGAGGGAGGAGTCGGAGTCCTCGTGAGCGGCGGCTCGGACCCCCGGGGCCGTGTCCCCCTCGAAGGATTCCTCGACGCAATCACATGGGTGAAGGAGAACACCTCACTCATAGTCAACCTCCACACCGGGCTCCTGGACCCCCGGCAAGCGGAGGCCATAGCCTCCACCGGGGCCGACATTGTCTCCACGGACGTCGTGGGGAGCGACGACACCATCAAACGGGTCTACGGGCTGGACGCAACCGTCGAAGACTACGCCGAGACCCTGATCAATCTGAGAGACGCCCGGGCGCCCCACATCGTCCCCCACGTCTGCGCAGGGCTGGACTTCGGGGAGATCAAGGGAGAGGCCAGAGCCCTGGAGATCATGAAGGACATCGACCCCGAGACCATCGTCATCCTCGCCCTGATCCCGACGAAGGGGACGGGCATGGAGGACGTGACGCCCCCCTCCGTCGAGGCAATCGCCAAGACAGTGGCCGCGGCGAGGCTGATGCACGGCGACGCCAGCGTCGCCATGGGGTGCATGCGCCCCAGAACCGAGAAGCCCCTGGGGGAGAGGCTCGCACTCATGGCCGGCGCCGACAGGATCGTCCTCCCCTCCAGATCCACGGTGGAGTACGCCCTCAGAGAAGGATTCACTGTGAAGCACCTGGACGGCTGCTGCGCCATACCCAAAGGGCTAGAACACCTCGCCCTGAGGGATGAGCCCTAGCAGCTAGGCGAAGCGACTCCATCTATCTGACGTGGGTCCACTCGTCCCCGGTGTATCGCGACATCAAACCCTCGGCCGCTTCACGCTCGAACGGGGACAGCTCCCCCGGCGTGAACCCGAGATTCAATGCTCTCCCGAATCCCCGGGTCAGAGCCTCGACAGCTTCATCGAAGGGCACCACTCGACCCACCACCTCGTCCAAAGCTATCGCTCTCTCCAGGAGTTTACCCCGGAGCGCAACCCTGTCCGGCTCCGGCAAGACCAGAACGTCGACGAGGCGCGACACGTCCCCCTCCAACGGCAATGCGCCATGCTGCAGAACCACCCCGTTCCTGCGAACCTGGGCGCTCCCGACGAGCTTCCGCCCGTACGCCGTCACCTCGTAATGAGAGGGCACGTCGAAACAGGCCGCCGATTTCTCGGACCCGCCATCGGTTTCCATGCGGTCCGCCTGGACGACGCCGCCATGGAGTGTCCTGAGCCCCTCGACCAGCCCCAGGCTCAGCCTGCGATACGACGTTATGATGTCACCTGCCACCCGGGCCTCCCCCTGGGGAGCCACGATGCTGTAGGTCAGCTCGTCGATGTGGAGTATCGCCCGGCCCCCGGTGGGGCGCCGCACCCAGGTGTACCCCCGCTCCCGGCACCTGTCCAGGTCGACCTCCTTGCGGACCGATTGAGAGTACCCCACGGAGACGCAGGGAGGAGCCCATCCGTAGAACCTCAGCGTGGGCGGGGACCTGTTCTCGGCCACCGACCGCATGAGGGCCTCGTCGATGGCCATGTTGACGGCGCCGTCGGAGACCCCCGTGTTGACCAGCCGCCAAGTCGCATGCGGTAGGTTGCTTGGGTCTTCCATGATGTGGACGCCTCCTATTTTCTCCTATCCCTCAATCCCAACCGCTCGGCCTCCCTCGCCGCCTCCTCCGGGGTGAGGCTCCTGGGATAGTTGAATAATGGACCCGAGGGCCTCTCGTTGTAGAAGGGCCTGTTGCACCCGGGGCAGCCGCTGGTGCAGAAAGCATCACCTTTCCCGAGGGCCCCCGCGAGGACGCCGGGATCGGCTCCGAAGCCGACGATGGCGCCCCCGTCGTCGAACTCCATGTCCCCGGATCGGGCGTGCCTGAGGGTGATCAGGTGCCTGGCGGTCTGGACCCGCCTGTATGAGTCCAGGGGGGGCTGGGGATGGCCCTGGAGGTTGGTGCCCCGGATCGGGGTGAAGGCGAAGAGGGCGGTCTGGACGCCCATGTCCATCAGCGCCTGGATGAAGTTTGCGGCCTCCTCCTCGGTCTCCCCGATGCCGATGATCAGATTCGACATCACCCTGCCCCGCCCGAATAGCTCCACCGCCTCCCCCAGCGCCTCCATGTGATCGTCCCAGCTGAAGGGGCCCCCCACCTCCGATCCCTTCACCTTGTCGAAGAGCACGGAAGTCGCCCCGTCTAGGGGGATGCCTATGCGGTCCAGGCCCGCCTCCTTCAGCTTCCGCATCTGCTCCCCGGTGAGGGGGCACGTGTCGAGGGAGACAGGGGTATCGGTGGCGGCCCCTATTCCCCGGAGGAGGGCGTGGACGTCCTCGAAGAAGCCGGGGTAGTTGACGGCCTGGATGCAGACGCGCCTCAGCTCCCGTTCCGGCGCACGGCCCAGGGCCTCCATGACATCGGTGCTGGGGTACGTGGGCCAGAGGACCCGGGATAGGCGGGACTTGTCGGTAGGACTCTCCCTGGCCTGGGGGCAGAAGGTGCAGTTGCCCACGCATCCGTCCTCGGTGTGGGTCATGAGGTAGGCAGTGGTAGGCTTAACCTTGAGCATTATATTGTCCAGCCCCAGCAGCCCCACGGTGCCGGTGCTCACCCTCACCTTCTCCGGTATCATCCTCTTTACCCAGGCGATTCAGGAAATATCCGAGCCCAGGGATATATACATCTTTACTCCCGGAGGGGGTAAAGGTCGCGCCCGTCAAATTCTAGGAGGCCATGTTTCTCGTCCACATTTCAACCTTCGGCAGGGGATACTATTATTTTGAGTATACCGGCATATGTCATGCTGTAGAGAAGGGAGTCATTTGACATTTAGATACAAGAGCAAGGCCCTGGAGAGGCTGGGCGTGAGGTCCTGGATCAACGCGAAGAACTGGGCCACGGTCATCGGGGGCACCTGGTTGGACGACCGGGTTCTGGAGGCCATGGACGAGGTGGCCAAGACATTCGTCGACATGTACGAGCTGATATCCAAGGTGGACGAGAGGATAGCTGAGCTCTGCCACGTCGAGGAGGCCCACATCTCAACGGGGAGCGGCGCATGCATGGGCCTCGCAGTCGCCGGCTGCATGGCTGGAACCGACTACTCGAAGTGGATGAGGCTGCCCCACACGGAGGGGATGAGGAACGAGGTCGTGATGGCGCGGGGGCACAACATCGCCTACACGCCCCAGTGGACCGCCTCCGGGGCCCGGGTCGTGGAGTACGGCCAGGCGGGGTCCCTCGGGCCCTTCACTCGGGAGCTTGAGGCTGCCATAGGTGAGGACACATGCTGCGTGGCCCATACCCTCTCATATAACGTCGTTCCCCGGGGGTTCATCCCCCTAGACTCGGTCGTGGAGGCAGCTCATGGTCACGACCTCCCCGTTGTGGTGGACGCCGCGTCCATGCTTCCCCCCGTCGGGAATCTTCACAAGTTCGTGGACGAGGGCGCCGACATCGTGATCTTCAGCGGCGGCAAAGCCATCAAGGCTCCCAACAACACCGGGATGATGCTTGGAAACGGCAGGGGGGCTGAGATCATCAGGGCGGTCAGGGAGCATTCTTTCCCTAACTCGGGCTGGGGGAGGGGCTTCAAGGTCAGCAAGGAGCAGATAGTGGGCCTCGTCACGGCCCTGGAGATATTCGTCGAGGAGGGGGACTCCTTCTACGCTGAGCAGATGAGGGTGGTCGAGAGCATCGCGGAGGAGCTCAGGGGCCTCCCCGGCATAGAAGTCCGAATACTGCCCAACGACGAGTCCTTCCATGAGCACGTCTACTACCCCCACGTCCCAAGGGTCCTCCTGGAGTGGGGCCCAGAGCTCGGGTTCACGGGCGTGGACGTCGACGAGGCGATGGCGAAGGAGGATCCACCAATCTTCCTGAGGAGCGGGAAGTACTATAGCTACTTCACGAAAAAGGAGTGGCGCCAGGTCGACCCCTACTACCTCAGGGACGGTGAATGGCAGATCGTCGCTCAGAGGCTTCGACGTGTACTAGAAGAATTGACTTGAGCCTCGCCCCCAAGTCGAGTACCCGTAGAGCCGAGCAGAATCTAGGCGTTACAGAGTGTAATGCCATGAGAGAGTATCCAGATCAAGCCCCGACTTCACCCGAACGAAGATATCCCACGGCGTCGAATTCCCAATGATAAAATAATCTGATGCAAAAGGGTACTTGTCGAACCTTCTAGTTGATGGCATGAACCTTGGAACCATCATAGGCCTCGTCACCGCCTTCATCATACTTCTGCTACTATTCATTTTCAGCGTGATAGCCTGGGAACTGTTCAGACGCGACTTCGATTGACGGGAATACGCTTGTCAGAGAGGTCGCGCCCATCCGTTCTAGGAGACCATGTTCCTGGGCTCTTGGATGAAGAAGGCCGGGACCAGGGAGATGAGCGTCATCGCCGCGATGTATGTGAAGCCCCAGTTGAAGCTGTAGAACTCGACGATGTAACCGAAGATCGCGCTGGAGAAGGAGGCGATGGTGAACCCTATGGTGAAGTAGAACCCGAAGATCTGGTCCAACTGGGTCCGTTCCACGCTGTCGCTTAAAACGCTCTGCACCACCACGGTCTGCACCAGGAATCCTATGGCGAAGAGGAGCGCTGCGAGGGCCCAGAACCCCGTCACGTAGTTCAGGAGGAAGTAGCCCAGGCCGCTCATCGCGGTTACCCCGATGATTAGGGGCTTGCGGTTCACCCTGTCGGAGACGTTCCCCCAGAAAAAGGGACCGAAGATGCCCCCCGCGAGCAATATGCTGTAGAGGAGGCCGCTCTTCTCAGCGGTGAAGCCCAAGATGTCGATGAAGTAGAGGGGGAGGAAGGCCCGGACCCCCATCCTGAAGGCCATTACGCTCCGGAGGACGCTGATGGAGAGCACGTTCCGGTTCCTCAACGCCTCCCGGAGACTGGCCCAGGAAAGGGAGTCCCTAGTCTTCGCCTCCGAGGAGCTCGACCCCTTTACGAAGAAAATGAGGATCAGTGAGAACACGAGAGCGGGGAGGGAGAGGATCGCTAAGGCCGGCCTCCAGCCCATCAACGTCAGCATATACGCCGTTATGAGGGGGGTGAACGTGAACGCCAAGGAGGGAATAGACTGGTTGAGCCCCAGCATCCGCCCCCGCTTCGAGGGATCGGTCGCCGAGGTGACCAAGGAGGCGCCCACGGGGTGCTGGGGGCTGCTCCCGATACCCCCGAGGATCCTGAACCCGAAGAACTGGAGGAAGCCCCGGCTCATCCCGGCCAGGATGTTCATCACCGCGTTGATCAGGTTACCGACGCCGAGGAGCATCCTTCCGCTGGTCCAGCGCCGAAGGTACCCGACGAACATCTGGGGGAACCCGGTCGCGAAGGTGTTGGCGGACCGGAGGAGGCCCAGCTGGGAGTAGGAGAGCGAGAACTCGGCCATGATCTCGGGGTAGAGCATGGGCATCGCCCCGCTGATCATGTGGTTCAGCATGTGCAGTATGATCGCGACCCAGACCATGAGCGATGACTGTTTATCCTTCTTTTCGGGTGTATCCACATCGATCAATCCGAATAGAGGAGAGAGATACAGCAGGCCCCATATATGGTTAGCTGTCCGGTTCGCCGGGTCACAGGCTCGAGACCTCGGGCAAGGATATTGGATCAGGTTTAGAGGAAACACCTGAACAGGATCATGGCGTCACAGCTTCACGCTGATCTCGATACCATCCGACCCGCTCCTATGGAAAGTGCTCTCGTATTTTCCCGAGTCCCTCACGTGACCCAGGTAGCCCCTCATCGATCTCGACATGAAGCCAACGTTGTCCGCGACCACCACTCCCCCGCTGCGAAGTTTATCCTCGACGAGCCGGAGATAGTCGAGGTACTGGTGCTTCGCGGCGTCCAGGAAGACCATGTCGAAGGAGCCTTCCAGGGTCGGGATGATCTCCAGGGCGTCCCCCACCAGAACTTTAATTATGGCGGTCAGCTCGGCCCGGGAGATGTTGGCCCTCGCCTGCTCGGCCTCGTCCCTGTCGTACTCGATGGTGACGATCTCCGAGCCCTCCCCGAGCTCTCTCCCCATGAGTATCGCGGAGTAGCCCACGAGGGTGCCCACCTCCAGGATGCGCCTCGGCCGGTATCTACGCACAGCCTCGATGAGAACCCGCCCCCGGCTGGGCCCGATTATGGGGAGATACCGACCATGGGCTGACCTCTCGATCTCCTCGAGGATCTCATCGGCCTTGCTCTGCGCCATCAGGTCCGGGTTTCCCGGGGGCCCGGATAAGGGTTATGCGGCCTCTTGTTTCTATCAGGGGGTGTTGAGTGCGACAGGGCCCTAAACGGTGCTGGAGGGTCACTTCGTCGCCTTGATACTGTACATGAGGGGGAGGTCGTACCCGGGGAGCCTGCTGTAGCCGTCCTTTCCGTTCTCCATGAAGGCCATCTGAGTGCCGTTGACGCTGAAGGGGTACTCCCCGAGCTCCCGGATTGTGAGGCCTGCGCCGATGAGGGTGTTCACCACCTCGCTCATGGGATGAGCCCAGTTGTACATCCCCCGGTTCTCCACCTTGGCGTCCTGATCGGCGTATGTGCCCTCGGACTCGTAATAGTCGGGCTCCTCCCCCTGCCAGTAGCCGTACTTGATCACGAGCTCCGAGGGATGCTCGTCATCGAAGACCCACATGAAAGGGTGGAACTCGGCGACGAAGAATGTGCCCCCGGGCCTGAGGAAGCGGGAGACTATTCGCGCCCACTCCCCCATGTCGGGGAGCCAGCAGAGGGCCCCGTAGCTAGTGAAGACTATGTCGAACTCGGCGTCGAGGCGCTCGGGGAGATCGTAGACGTTGCTGCAGATGAACTCGGCGTCGACGCCTATCCTCTTAGCGATCTCCTGCGCCAGCTCGACAGCCGGCTCGTTGAAGTCGACACCGGTCACCTTCGCTCCCAGCCGGGCCCAGCTCAAAGTATCCAAGCCAAAGTGGCACTGGAGGTGGAGAAGGGACTTCCCGGAGACGTCCCCCAGGGCCTCGAGTTCGATGCTGTGAAGACTGTTCTTGCCAGCGATGAACCCATCCAGATCGTACTCGTCCGACTTTGCGTGGATACCGACCAGCTCGTTCCAGCGCCGCTTGTTCATGATGTAATATTTCTCCATGGAGCCACTTCTTCGATACCGTATCCTAAGCGCATAGCCCTTATTAATCGAGACAGCGTGGGACCCGAGTCACCGCGTAGAGCCCCCCGGGGTTGTCATTCACAACCACCAGCGGGCGCATGAAAGAACTCGAAAGAACCATAAGCCCAGAGAAACGTGGATCCCCCCATGGCAGAATTATCCTACGAGATCCGCCCCGCCGAGGAGGAAGACCTCCCCGTCCTCATGGACCTCATCAAGCAGCTCGCCGTATACGAGAAGCTCATCGACAGCTACACCGCCACCGTGGAGCTCTACCGCAAGTACGGCTTCGGCGAGGACGCCATCTTCGGCGCCCTCCTCGTGGAGAAGACCGGGGGCGAGGGGCCCGACTACCTCGGAGTCGCCCTCTACTACTACACCTACTCCACGTTCACGGGAAAGCCCACCCTCTACCTCGAGGACATCTTCGTCCCCGAGAAGTATCGGGGCCGGGGCATCGGCACCCGCCTCCTGGTGGAGCTCGCGAAGATAGCGGTCGAAAAAGACTGCTCCAGAATGGACTGGATCGTCCTAGACTGGAACAAGCCCAGCTGGGATTTCTACAAGAACCTCGGCGCCTTCCCCCTAGACGACTGGACCGTCTTCCGGATGCTATCACCGGAGATCAAGAAACTCGCCGAGAAAAAGCTCTGAGAGGCCCCCTCAGGGCACGAAGAGAACCTTGCACCCCGCCTTCGACCTGGCCACCTCGAAGGCCCGCTCCGCCTCCTCCAAGGGGAACCTGTGGGTCGCCAACTCGGCGGCTTCAACCCTTCCCGACTCTATTAGCTCGATGGACGCCTCGAAGTTCTCTGCCCTCGCGTCGTAGGCTCCGGCCAGGGTTATCTCCCTCCGGACCACTGTGGTCATCGGCACAGCCACGTCCCCCGGGAATATCCCCACGATGGTGACGTGCCCCCTCTTCCTCACAAGCCTGACGGCCTGGTGCACCGCCGACGGAGCCCCCACGGCGACGAAGGCGACATCCGCGCCCCTCCCCGAGGTACGCTCCATCACCAGCTCCACGGGGTCCACATCATCGACGTTCACGGCCTCGAGACCCAGCTTATCCGCAATTTTGAATCGTTCGGTGTCCATGCTTATCCCGGTCACGAGCACTTCGGCCCCCGCGAGGCGGAGGAGCTGGGCGGAGAAGAGCCCTATGGGGCCGATACCCAGGACCACTGCGAGGTCCCCGGGCTCCACGGGGGTCAGGTCGTTGACGAAGTGGACGGCGTTGCTGAGGGGCTCCACGAGGGCGGCCTCCTCGAAGGACATCCCCCCGGGGATCGGGTAGAGGAGCCCTTGGGGCACCGAGACGTACTCTGCGAAGCCCCCGTCCTGGTGGATGCCGAAGAGGCTCGAGGACTCGCAGAGGTTATCCATGCCTTCTAAGCAGAAACGGCACTCCCCGCAGGAGACCACGGACCGGCTCAGAACCCTGTCCCCGACCGCGAAGTCCCCGACGCCCTCCCCGATGGCCTCGACGACCCCTGAGAACTCGTGCCCCATAACCACCGGGAGCGCCATACCGGAATAGGCTGGTGTGAAGTCGTAGATCCCCAGGTCGCTGCCGCAGATGGAGGCCGCTTTCACCCGGATCAGGACATCCCCGGGACCCGTTGCTGGGGTTTCCACCTCTCGGACCTCGACGCCTGGCTCCGGCCTCGCCTTCACGACCGCCTTCAAGTTGATGACAACTCGACCTAAAGTCTCTTAACGGTTTCCCAGGGAAAAACTAAGTGCTGACACTGGAGACGGATGCACGTGAACGACGCGGAGAGAAGGGTGCTGGACCTCATAGACACCGACGCCATGCTATGGTACCTGCGGAAGCTCGTCTCGATCCCCAGCCACGGGGGCGAAGAGTCCGCCGCCCAGAGATGCGTCGCCGCGAAGCTCGGGGAGCTGGGGCTCAAAGTGGATGCCTGGGAGCTGGACTTCGACTCCCTCCGGGGCCACCCCGGGTTCAGCATGCCCATCGAACGGGAGGAGGGGCTCGGGGTCGTGGGCACCCTCAAGGGAGGAGACGGGGGCCGCAGCCTCATACTCAACGGCCACATCGACACCGTCGCCCCCGGGAAAGAGGCGAACTGGAGCCATCCCCCGCTGGAGGGCACGATTGTGGACGGCAGGGTCTACGGACGAGGAGTCGCCGACATGAAGGGGGGGCTCTGCTGCGCCATCTACGCCGCGAAGGCCATCATCGACTCCGGAGTCAATCTGAAGGGGACCCTCTCCATCCAGAGCGTCATCGGGGAGGAGGACGGCGGGGTCGGGGCCCTCGCGACGGTGCTCAGGGGGCACACCGCCGACGCCGCCGTGGTCATGGAGCCCACGGAGCTCAAGGTGGCCCCCGCCCACTCGGGCGCCCTCGCGTTCACCGTCGATGTCCCGGGGCGCTCCGCCCACGCCTGCGTAAGGGAGGAGGGGGTGAGCGCCATCGAGAAGTTCATACCCCTGTTCAACGCCCTCAGGGACCTCGAGACGGAGAGGAATCTGGGGATCGACGACCCCCTCTACGCCCGCTACGGCATCCCCTACCCCATCAACATCGGCACAGTCCACGGCGGCAACTGGCCCGGCAGCGTCCCGGAGAGCCTCGTCTTCCAGGGGCGGGTCGGAGTCGTCGTGGGGGAGAGGGTCGAGGACGCTAGGAGGAGCGTCGAGAATGCCATCGCCGAAGCCGCCAGGGCCGACCCCTGGCTCAGGGAGAACCCTCCGAGGCTGGAGTGGAGCGGGTACCAGTTCGACCCCGCCAGCATCGAGAGCGACCACCCCATCGTCGAGGCGGTTCGAGAAGCCTACGCCGAGGCCGCGGGGGAGGAGGCCCGGCTCGAGGGGATGACCTACGCCTCCGATATGCGCCACCTCATAAACACCGGGGGCGTCCCCACCGTCCTGTTCGGACCAGGAGACGTGAGACAGGCCCACGCGCCGGACGAGTACGTCGAGATCGGGGAACTGGTGACCGCCGCCCGGGTCCTCGCCCTCACCGCCCTCAGGTTCTGCGGATACGAGGAGCCCTGAGGCACCGCAATCCCTTTTTCAATGAGGAAGCGGGAAGTACATAGAATCCCGGGGAGCTGACTTGACGTGAAGAGGCTTGGGCTTATCGTGAACCCCATCGCGGGGATGGGAGGCCGAGTCGGGCTCAAGGGCACCGACGGGCAGGAAATCTTGGACAGGGCGAGGACGCTCGGCGCAGTCTCCACGGCCCCTAGCCGCGCCGTCGAGGCGCTAGCGAGGCTCACACACCTCAAAGACTCGATAGAGATCATCACATATCCCCACGAGATGGGGGAGGACGAGGCGAGGGAGGCGGGCTTCGAGCCCACCGTCATCGGCGATATAACCCCGGGGAACACGACCCCCGTGGACACCAGGGCCGCCGCCTCGGAGATGATGGGGCTCGGCGTCGATCTCATCCTCTTCGCCGGGGGGGACGGCACCGCCCGGGACATCCACGCGGCCGTGGACGGGGAGGTCCCGGTCCTCGGCATCCCGGCAGGGGTCAAGATCCAGTCGGGAGTTTTCGCCATCAACCCCGCCCGGGCGGGGGACATCGCCGCGAGGTTCATGCGGGGGGAGCTGACGACCGTCCAAGAGCTCGAGGTTATGGACATCGACGAGGAGGCCTACAGGGATAACCGGCTCTCCGCCCGCCTCTACGGTTACCTCAGGGTCCCCTACGAGGAGGCGCTTGTCCAGGGCTCCAAGGAGGCCACCGGGGGCTCCGAGGAGATCAGCCTCGAGGCCATCGCGAGCGAGGTGGTGGAGGGGATGGAGGAGGACACCCTCTACATCATCGGCCCCGGCACCACGACGAGGCCCATCGCCGAGGAGCTGGGGCTCGAGAAGACCCTGCTGGGGGTGGACGTGGTGGAGAACGGGGGGCTCGTGGCCTCCGACGTCAACGAGGAGAAGATCCTCACGCTCATCGCGGGGAGGCGGGCCAAGATCATAGTCACAGTCATCGGGGGGCAGGGATTCATTTTCGGCCGGGGGAACCAGCAGATCAGCCCCGAGGTTATCAGGAGGGTGGGGGTGGAGAACTTGATCATCGTCGCGTCCCCCGGGAAGCTCGCGGCCCTGAAGGGGAGGACCCTTCTTGTGGACACCGGAGACTCCGAGGTGGATGAGATGCTCTCGGGCTACCGGAAGGTGGTCATCGGGTACGCCCGGAGATCCGTCTACAAGGTCAGGGCCCAGTGAGTTTCTGTAAAATCACTTCGGATGGTAGGGGCCTAGGAACTCTTCCTGGAGGATGTTCCCGCCGTCGATGACCATGCTGGCCCCCGTGATGTACCGGGACTCGTCCGAGGCGAGGAAGAGCACAAGTTCTCCCACCTCCTCCGGGGTCCCCTGGCGCCCCCACGGTATATTCATCCCGAACTCCTTCATCGCCTCCTCGGCGTCCTCCTCCACCCGGCTCCCCCTGAGCCCCCAGGCGCTGCGGGACTCGATGTACCCGGGCATGACGCAGTTGACGTTGATGCCGTGCTGGGCGGTCTCCAGGGCGAGGGCCACGGTGAAGCCCTGCACCGCCGACTTTGTCGCGGCGTAGGCGGTCTGGCCCCCCGCCGGGGTCCCCACCATGGGGCCCGTCACCGAGGACATGTTCACTATCTTCCCGTATCGCCTCTCCATCATCCCGGGGAGGACAGCCCGGGCACACCGGAACATCCCGAAGACGTTCACCTCGAAGATCCGGGTCATGAAGTCATCGTCCATCTCCACGAGCCTCCGGCGGGGATAGATCCCGGCGTTGTTCACGAGGATGTCGATCTTCCCGTGTTCCTCGATGACTTTCTCGACGACTCCGTCGACCTGAGCCCTGTCGGTGACGTCCATCACCCAGCCGTGGGCTGTGAGGCCGTCCCCCCGGAGCGCCTCGGCGGTCTCATTCACCGCATCCGAGACGTCGGTCAACGCCACGACGGCGCCATGGGTCGCGAGGACCCGTGAAATCCCTGCGCCGATCCCCTGGGCTGCCCCGGTGACCAGCGCGACCTTCCCCTCTAGTCTCTTCATTATTTTTCGCCTCGTTTCCTTTTATAGGCTCTCCAGGTCATCGCCCATCGTTCGGGGTCGTCGAAGGAGGAGGGATCGAAAATGTGCATCGATGAATTGTGGGGCGCAGACCTCACGAGCTCCGGGTCGCTGTAGGCCTCCTCGCAAACCCTCCTGAGGGCCTCGGCCCAGTAGTCGATGTCCGCCTTGGAA
Organism: Candidatus Bathyarchaeota archaeon; assembly: GCA_026014875.1. Lineage (GTDB taxonomy): Archaea > Thermoproteota > Bathyarchaeia > TCS64 > TCS64. The sequence continues at coordinate 64,453 of JAOZHO010000033.1, forward strand.
TATGTCTCGCAGGGCTCCGGGGTGAAGGGCTCGGGGACCAGCCACGGGTGGTGGCTCGTGAAGAACGTTTGGATACCGTAGTCGACGATGCGCCTGTTAACGTCGTCGACGCCGACCCCGGTCTCCTCCTTGAGGGTCTGGAGGCTGTAGCGTATCTGGTCGATCCGCCTGCCGCCGAAGGGCTTGGTGACCCCCTTGATACCCTGCAGCTTCTTCTCGAGGTACTGGTTGTTGATCATGGAGACCTCGGCGACCTCCCTGAGCCCCCGGGCCCCCAGCGCCATGGCCCAGGCGTAGCTGCGGACCACGACCTGGACGTTCCCCAAAAAGTCCCGGACCCTCCCGATGCTCCGGGGCCGGTCGTAGTCGAGGCCGTAACGGTCGCCTTCCTTGACCACCACGGGCACCGGGAGATAGGGCGCCAGCTCCTCGGTGACCCCGACGGCCCCGCATCCTGGTCCCGAGGAGCCGTGGGGGCTGCCGAAGGTCTTGTGGAGGTTGAAGAAGCACATGTCGAAGCCGGCCTCCTGGGCCCGGGTCACCCCCAGCAGGGCGTTGGCGTTGGCTTGGTCGTAGGCGCATAGCCCCCCGGCCTCGTGGACGATCCGGGTCCACTCGTCGATCTCCCTGTTGAATATCCCGGTGTCCTCCGGGTTGGTGATGAATAGACCGGCGGTGTTCTCGTTGACCGCGGCCTTCAGCGCGTCGGTGCTGGGGAGGCCGTCCTCCTCGGGGTAGAGGGTAACCACCCGGAAACCGGCGGTGGCGGGGCAGGCGGCGTCGCAGGGGTGGCTGAAGACCGTGGTGATGATCTCGTTCCTCTGCTCCAGCTCCCCGTTCTCCCCGTGGTAAGCCCGCATGATGCAGGCGTTGTTGTAGGCCGCCGCGGAGCCCCCGCTCGGCTGGAAGCTGAACTCGTCCATCCCCGAGACCTCCCCGAGGAAGGTGTGCCCAAACTCGTAGAGGATCTCCAGGAGCCCCTGGAGGGTCCCCTCGGGCTGGAGGGGGTGGATGTCGGCGGTCAGCGCGGCGAGCCCCTCGTTCACCTTGGGGCTGTACTTCATGGTGCATGTGCCCACCCCGAGGTCGATGTCCAGCTCCATCCCCAGGGTCACCTGGCTGAGGCGGAGGTAGTGGCGGAGGACCTGGGCCTGGGAGAGCTCCGGGAGATTCGGGGGCGTCTCCCTCAGGACTTTCCCGGGGAGGATCGAGTCGATGGCCCCGGTTTGAGCCGTTATCTCATCTTCGACGCGGGGCACGCTGATGCCCCTTTCGCCCTTCCTCCCCAGCTCGTGGATGATGGACTCGTCCCAGACGGGGGCGTGGTATCGCCTCAGCTTGGCTACCCCCGTCATTTAAGCACCTCCTCGAGAGTGACTGCGAGCCTGTCCAGCTCATTCTTCGTGTGCATCTCCGTGACGCAGTAGAGGGAACTCTGTCCCAGCTCCGGGAACTCAAGTGAGACATCTTTCCCGCCGAAGATGCCCCGCTCCAGGAGTCCCTCGTTGACTGTGGCGACATCCCTGCCCGTGGCGTCGATGTTGACGAGGAACTCCTTGAAGAAGCCCCTGAAGGGAACGTTGACCCCGTCCAGCTCCGACACGAGGCGGGCTGCATAATGTGACTTCCTCAGGATCGCCTCCCCCACCTCCCTCATGCCCCGGGGTCCCATGAGAGCCATGTAGACTCCCGCCCCGATGGCCCAGAGGGCCGTAGAGGTCCCAATCCAGTCCTTGGCCTTGTCCCGGCCGATGTAACTGGTCCTGTCGAAGGTGCACTGCCCGAAGCCGTACTCGCCCCGCTCGTTCTCCGTGACGCTGATGAGGCGGAGGGGGTACTCCCCGACGTACCGCTCCTCGTCCCGGGACGCAATGAAGCCCCCTAGGCCGCCCCCCGCGAACATGGGGACCCCGAGGGGCTGGATGTCCCCGCACGCGATGTCTGCGCCATAGTCTGCGGGGGGTGCGAGGACCCCGAGGGTAATGGGGTCGACGCCCACGATGAACTCTGCGCCGTGGTCGTGGGCGATCTCCCCGATCTCCTTGAGCTCGGTCTCCACCACCCCCAGGTACGACGGGCTCTCCACGTAGACCCCCGCGGTCTCCTCATCGATCTTAGCCTCCAGGTCCCCCAGGTCGAGGGCCCCGGTTCCGGGGTCGTATCCCACCTCCTCGATCTCGATGTGGCCCGGCATCTGACTCGGCTGGGCGTAGTTCTCGATGACTGAACGCCTCCCGGGGCTGATGATCCGGGGTATGAGCACCCTGTTCCTGCCGGTGAGGCGCTGGGCCATCCTGACCGCGTTCCCCGCGGCTCCGGCCCAGTCGTAGGTGGGGAGACCGGAGACCTCCATCCCGACGAGCTCCCCGATCATGCTCTGGAACTCGAATATCGCCTGGAACCTGCCGAGGTCCGAGTAGGGGCCCCCGGCGTAGGCGGTGAGGAACTCGCTGCGCCCCATGATCTCCAGGCAGACAGCGGGGACGTAATGCTGCCAGCACCCCGACCCTAGGAAGCTGAGGTGGTCGGCGCATGTCCCGTTCTTGGAGAGGATGCCCTCCACGTGCCTCCTGAGGTCCAACTCGCTCGGGAGGGGTTCGGGGAGGTCGAGGGGGCGCTTGAGGAGAAGCCGGTCGGGGATCATCTCCGCGTAGAGTTCCCGGGCGTCCTGGGCTCCGATCTCTCGGAGCATCTCTCGTTTCACATCGGGGACGGAGTTGGGGATGTAAGGGTGAACGAAGTCGTCTTCGACCATCGTAGAATCCATTCGTAAGGGAGCCGGATTGTAATATTATCCTTTGGATGAAGGCAAAACTTGGGTGAGATGTGCGGGGTCCCGGTGCCGCTTGGAGAGGTCGCTATTTCCTCTGCTCGGGCACCAGGTTAGGAGGCGTCTTCCCCTCCAGGAAGGCCCTCACGTTCACGGCGCAGACCTCCGCCATCTTCCTCCGGGTCTCCACCGTCGCCGACCCGATGTGAGAGGCGAGCACCGTGCTCCCCAGCCCCGCCAGCTCGTCCCCGGCGGGCAGGGGCTCCTCCTCGAAGACGTCGAGGGCCGCGCCCCCGATCTTCCCCTCCTTCAGGGACTCCACAAGGGCCGCCTGGTCGATGACGGGCCCCCGGGAGGTGTTGACGATGATCGCGTCCTCCTTCATCAGCTCGAACTCCCTGGCTCCGATGAGGTGCCTAGTCGACGGGATCAGGGGCACGTGGATGGAAACGATGTCGGCGCTCTTGAGCAGCTCGTCGAACTCCACAAATTTGATTCCCATGGATTCCTCGAGGTCCTCCCGCCTGTAGACATCAGAATAGACGACATCGACGTCGAATCCCTGAGCCCTCTTAGCGACCTCGACGCCGATCCTACCCATGCCGACGATTCCCAGGGTCTTCCCCTCCGTGTCGGCGCCCAGGGGGAGCCTCCGGGTCCTCCCGGCCCAGCCCTCCCTCACGTGTCCGTCGGACTCGACGATGCCCCGCATCTGGGAGAGGATGAGCCCCCATGTGAGGTCGGCGACGGCCCCCGAGAGAACGCCGGGGGTGTGGGTGACGTGGATGCCCCGCTTGGTGCAGGCCCCGACATCGACGCTGTCGTAGCCGACCCCGAACCTCGCGACGATCCCGAGCCCTGGGGCCTTGTCTAGGAAGGCGTCGTCGACCGTCTCCATTCCCGCGATCAAGGCGTCGGCATCCCTCAGCTCCTCGATGTACGCTTCTTCCCTCGGGGATTCATAGACCACTTCGGCCAGGTCCCTGAGTCCGTCGGCGAGCTCCTCGGGGAAGTTGATCTTCCCGGCTCCTACAAGCACCTTCTTCAAAACAGGTTCACGGTCGGGTCTAGACGCCCGGGGAATAAAACCTTAGCGTCTGACGGGGAGTCTCTGCGTGAGCCCTGTTGGGGGTCCGGAATCTTCAGAGCCCATTAAATGAGCATCAAGGGCCCATGGGTTGCGTCGTTTTTGAAACGAAAATGTTAATAGCCTCGGCCCTGCTGAAACTTCAAAATTCGAGTGATACGAGATGGGTTTCCGTGATAAATTCAAGAACGCGGATAACGCCCTCACATTCAACGATGTGATTCTTTTACCCGGTTGGACGACCCTGGAGCCCGACGAGGCGTCGGTGAAGACCCAGGCGACCCGGAGCGTCTCCCTCAACGCCCCCTTCATTGCGAGCCCCATGGACACCGTCACCGAGAGCGAGATGGCCATCGCCCTCGCCAGGAACGGGTGCCTCGGGGTCCTCCACAGGAACTGCTCCGCAGAGGAGGAGGTGGACATGGCCAGGGCGGTGAAGCGGGCCGAGGCCCTCATCATCAGGGACGTTATCACAGTGAACCCCGAGACCACCATCGAGGAGCTCCTGGCGCTCATGAAAGAGCATAGCATCAGCGGCTTCCCCGTCGTGGAGAACGGGGACAGCCTCGCAGGCATCGTCACCTGGCGGGACGTCCGCCTCGCAGACAAGGGGCTCAAAGTCGGCGACGTCATGACCAAGGACGTGATCACCGGCACAGAGGAGACGAGCCTCGAGGAGGCTATGGTAATCCTCCACGATCACAGGATCGAGAAGCTTCCCATCGTCGACGGGAAGGGCCGGGTCCGGGGCCTAATGACCATGAAGGACATCACCCTCAAGGGGACCTACCCCGACGCCCTCAGGGACGAGGAGGGTCGCCTCATCTGTGCGGCCGCGACCTCCCCCTTCGACCTGGAACGGGCCAAGGCCCTCGACAAGTACGTCGACATCCTCATCACCGACGTCGCCCACTTCCACAACAAGAACTGCTTCGAGGCCACCAAGAAGATCCTCAAAGAGGTCGAGGCCGAGGTCATCGTCGGCAACATCGGCACATACGAGGCCGCCGAGGACTGCCTGACCAAGCTCGACGGCGTCGCAGGGCTCCGGGTGGGCATCGGGAGCGGCAGCATCTGCAGCACCAGCGTCGTGACCCGGGCCGGGGCGCCCACCCTGTACGCCACATCCCAGGCAGCGGACGCGGTGAAGGACTACGGGGCGAACGTGCCGGTCATCGCGGACGGCGGCCTCAGGAACCCCGGGGACATCGCCGTCGCCCTCGCAGTGGGAGCCTCCTGCGCCATGATGGGAAACGTCTTCGCCGGCTGCAGCGAGAGCCCGGGGAGACTCGTCGCGCTGGAGGGCAGATACTACAAGGAGTACTACGGCATGGGGAGCCCCAGGGCCCGGAGGAAGCGCTTCGTCCAGGACAGGTACTCCCAGCCCAGCAAGGCCATCTCCGAGGGAGTCGAGGGATGGGTCCCCTACCGGGGGCCGGTCACCGACATCATCAGCGAGTTCGTGGGAGGACTCAAAGCCGCGATGGGCTACGTCGGGGCGAGGACCATCCCCGAGATCTGGGACAAGGCGAGGCTCGCCCTGATCACCGAGCGGGGGGCCAAGGAGATTGCACCCCACGACATCATGAGGCCTGGGCCCAACAGAGAACCCTAACCAACCTTTTCATTCCAACCGTCACTCTGCGTGAGCCCTCTCGCTGGAAGGTTTCAAAAACCGGAGGGGGAGATATATCCCCGAGGTTTTATGGACAGATCCTGGCTGGGACGGGCCGAGATCGAGCCCGCCGGTGAGCTCATCGCGGGCTCCTTCGTCACCTTCACCCTGAGCTACCGCGTCGGCGAGTTCGGCATCGACGACGGGGGCTCCATCCGCATCGCGAGGAGGAGCGTGAGCGACTCCGAGGATTACCAGTTCGACGACCCCCTCGCCTCGGGGTACACCACGGTATCCACGGACAGAGACGTTAAACTGAGCTACGCGTGGAACCGCAGGGGCCACATCCGCCCCTGGAGAGGGACCCTCCAGGTGAACGTCACCGACGGCTCCCTCTACCCCGGGGACACAGTCACCGTGGTGATGGGGGACAGGAGCGGGGGCGGCCCCGGGTTCAGGCTCCAGACCTTCAGGGAGGTGGAGCATATCTTCAAGGTCCTCGTGGACTGCTTCGGGTCGGGCCGGTACGAGGAGATCGAGGGCTCCCCCGTCGTCACCCTCATCGGGGGACCCGCGGACGAGCTGACAATAGTAGCCCCCAGCGGTGCGGTGGTCGGGGAGCCCTTCCCCGTCCTCGTGCGAGCCATAGACAGCTGGGGGAATCGTTCCGACGGGTACAGCGATTCTGTCACTTTCGGAGCATCCGACCCCTTGGCGGAGGTCCCTGGAGGGTACACGTTCAAAGAGCCGGACAAGGGCGCAAAACGGCTCCAAGGCGTGGTCCTCAAGACCGTGGGGCTCCACACCATCACCGTCAAAGACGGGTCTGGGAGAGAAGCAACCTCCAGCACCATCATCGTCCGGGAGGAGAAACCCGAGCGCTCCCTCTTCTGGGGGGACTTCCACGGCCAGACCAAGGAGACCGTGGCCACCGGCAGCCTCGACGAGTACTTCAGCTTCGCCCGGGACGTGGGCGGGGTCGACTTCGCGGCGTGGCAGGGGAACGACTTTCAGATCACCCGGGAGCTCTGGAACAGGGTCACCCGGAAGGTGAAGGAGTACCACGAACCCGGCAGGTTCGTCACCTTCCTCGGGTACGAGTGGTCGGGGCTCACCCCCGCCGGGGGAGACCACAACGTCTACTTCCTCGGGGACGAGGGGGAGCTCCACAGGAGCAACCACTGGCTCATCGATGACAGGAGAGAGGAGCCCTCGGACCGCTACCCTGTCACCAAGCTCTGGGAGACATTCAGGGGGCGCCGGGACGTCATCTCGGTGGCCCACATCGGGGGCCGCCACGCCAACCTCGACTTCCACGACCCCGAGCGGGTCCCCCTCATCGAGATCCACAGCCACCACGGCACCTTCGAATGGTTCCTCGAGGAGGCCATGAGCCGCGGCCTCAAGGTGGGATTCGTCGGGAACAGCGACGACCACACCTGCCGCCCCGGCCTCACACTCACTTCGGACAGGTTCACCACCCGAGGCGGATACACTGGAATCTACGCCAAGGAGCTCACCCGGGAGGCGCTCTGGGAAGCCCTCTGGAGCAGGCGCTGCTACGCGACCACAGGAGAAAGGGTGATCCTCGACGTAAACGTGGACGGCCACGCGATGGGGGAGGAATACAAGGGGAAGAAGACCCCCAGAATCAAGGTGAAGATCCACGGCACCGCGCCCCTCCACGAGGTCGAGGTAAAACGGGGCACGGAGACAATCCACAGACACCCCTTCGCGGAAGCCGGGGACGGCGAGAAGTGCCTCATCAAGGTGGAGTGGAGCGGCGCCCGGGTCAGGAGCAGGCCTAAGAGGGTGGACTGGCATGGGGGGCTCCACATCGACAAGGGGCGCATCACCTCATTCCAGGAGTTCGCCTTCGACGACAAACGCCAGGGAGTGAGGCGTATCACCAACCAGAGGCTCAGATGGACCTCCACCACAGGGGGGGACCCGGACGGAGTCCTCCTGGAGCTGAACGCCCCCAAGGACGCAGTGATCAGCTTCCACACGGGACCCGCCAGCTTCGAATTCAAACCATCGGAGATCGGCTACGAGCCCATGGTGGTCGAGGCGGGGGGCGTCAACCAGAGAGTGAAGGTCTCAGCCATCAAGGCAGAGGAGCTCCCGAAGGACCTCGAGTTCGAGTTCATAGACGAGGCTCCCCAGCCCGGGGTGAACGCTTACTGGATCCGGGTGGTGCAGAGCGACGGGGTGATGGCTTGGAGCAGCCCCGTCTACCTCGACTACGGGCCCTGATCAGGGGAGGGCCTCGCCCAGGAGCTCCAGGTTCCGGGCGACGTCCCCGGTGTCGTACATCCCGATGTTCCAGGCGTCGATGAACGCGTGATGCCGGAGGGCCCACATTATCGCCTCGTCGGCCCGATCCACCAGCCTCCCGGCGTGGAGAAGCTTGATAACGTAGACCCCCTTCCCGGCGTCGTGGACCGCCCTGATCGCGTCGAGATGCTCCGCGAGGGAGCCGTCCTCCACGACCATACCCGTCAGGTTCAGTGTGGTGCAGACCACCTCCACCTCCGGGACATCCACGGCCTGCCTCAGGATTCCGGTGCTGTGGGTGGTGAGTCCCACCGCCCGGACGAGCCCGCTCTCCTTGGCCTCGCACCAAGCCCTCAGGGCCCCCATCCTCCGCTCCAGGTTCCCCGACTCGTAGGGTTTCCCCGAGGTGTCCGTCCTGTGGACGGTTCTCAGGGGGACATTGTGGAGGAGGAGCAGGTCGACGTAATCGGTCCCCAGACTCTCCAGGGAAAACTCGACGGCCCTCTCACCCTCCTCGAAGGTGAGCGCGTTGGACTTATCCGCGACCACAACATCCCCCCGGTCCACGAGGCCCAGCCCGACCCTGACGTGGGGGTGGGTCCCGTAGTCATCCGCGGTGTCCCAGAAGTTCACTCCCATACCCAGGGCGTCCCTCAGCACTCCTCCCCCCTGCACAGGGGTGAGATCCCCCTGGCTCTTCATACCGTCTGGCCCCTTCTCGATAGCGAAGGGCTCCGTCCCGTAGCACAGCCGGGAGACCACCAGATCGCTGCCCCCCAGCCTCACATTCTCTACCATCGCAGCACCTGGGGGGCTCCTGTCCTCTGGGGGATTTTAGTCTTGCCTCGGGGAGCCGGGTCATGGAAAGGCTCATTTAGGGGGTGGGTAGGCTGTGGAACTGTTCGGGAGTCGGACTGTTTGATCGAGAGAGCTTTGATAAGCGTTTACGATAAGAGCGGCCTCGAGGAGCTCGTGGCGGCTCTGGGGGGCATCGGAGTCGAGATCGTGAGCTCCGGGGGCACTGCGCGGAGGATCAGGGAGATGGGGTATAAGTGGCTCGTGGAGGTCTCCGATTACACGGGTCACCCTGAGAGCCCCGGGGGGCTAGTGAAGACCCTACACCCCAAGGTCCACGGGGGCCTACTCCTCGACAGGAACGATGAGGCCCACGCAGAGTGGATGAACGAGAACGGGGTGAAGCCCATAGACCTGGTGGTGAGCAACCTCTACCCCTTCGAGGAGGCGGTGGCGGGGGGAGCCGACCTGGAGACTGCGGCGGAGAACATCGACATCGGGGGGCCCTCCATGGTCCGTTCAGGGGCGAAGGCTGCCCTGCTGTACGACTCCGTCCTCATAGTCACCGAGCCGGCCCAGTACCAAGAGGTCATCAGGGCCCTTAAGGAGAACGACGGGGACTTTACCACCGAGATGAGGAAACGATACGCTCTCAAAGCATTCGGACGGACGAAGGAATACGACTCCGCTATAGTGAGCTATCTGGAGGAGAACTGAAATGTCCAAACCCAAGTCGCTGAGGAAGAGCTACAGGACGAGGCTAGAGGAGGGCTTCCCCGAGACCATGAAACTCGTCATCGGCGACGAGGAGATCGAGTACACCAAATCCATGAGCCTCAGATACGGGGAGAACCCCCACCAGCCCGCCGCATTCTACAGCCCCAACCAGGGCTCCCTCACCACCGGGGCCATGGAAATACTGAAGACGGGGAAGGGGGGGCTCAGCCAGACCAACCTCGAGGACATCAACAACAGCATGAACATCGTCCGCTACTTCGAGGAGCCCGCCTGCGCCGTGATGAAGCACCTCAACCCCTCCGGCGTCGCCGCCTCCAGGGGTCCCGGGGACAGCCTCAGAGAGGTCTACGCCCGGGCCCGGGACAGCGACAGCCTCGCAGCCTTCGGGAGCGTAGTGGGGTTCAACACCGCCGTCGACCAGGGGACCGCAGAGGAGATCCTCGCGAGCTACGTCGAGGGGGTCGTGGCCCCCGCATACGATGATGAAGCGCTCGAGCTGTTCGAGGGGAAGAAAGACCTCAGGGTCATCCAGGTGGATAACCTCGGAGAGATGAGCCGGTTCACCGGGGAACCCCTGAGGCCCATCATGGTCTCGATGCAGATGGACGGCTCCATCGTCCTCTCCGCCCCTATGCTCACCAAGATCAGGGGCCCCGACGACCTCCGCGTCGTCACCGAGACCAGGCCCACGGACGAGCAGTTCGCCGACCTCATCTTCACATGGTACGTCTGCATGAACGTCCGCAGCAACGGGGTCGTCCTCTCCAAGGGCAAGGCGACCCTCGGCGTCGGCACAGGCCAGCAGGACAGGGTCACCGCGGTTAAGCTGGCCCTGGAGAAGGCGGTTGCTAGGGGTCACAGCGATGAACTCCCCGGTTCAGTCCTCGCCTCCGACGGCTTCTTCCCCTTCAGTGACAGCATCGACCTCCTCGCCGAGTACGGGGTGGCCGCATGCATCCAGCCAGGGGGCTCAATACGGGACAAGTCTGTCAGGGAGGCCTGCGACGAGTACGGTATCGCGATGGCCTTCACCGACGAGCGCTGCTTCAGGCATTTCTAGCCGCCCCTCTCCCCTTCTTTTCTCGTTCAAAACCGTTAAATCCAGAGGGATTCCCGTTTCAAGTATCCGAAATGGTTGAATCCAATATCTCGTTCTGCGGCATCGACTGCAGCTCATGCCCCGCATACCTCGCTACCCAGGCAAACGACGCCGAAAAACTCGCGGAGGTCGCGAAAGGTTGGTCCAGCGAGGAGTTCCCCCTGGGACCCGACGATGTCCTATGCGACGGCTGCCACGCCGAGAGGGTCGCCAAGTTCACCCCGGAGTGCATCACGAGGCAGTGCGGCCTCGAGAAGGGGGTCGCGAACTGCGCCGAGTGCGAAGAGTACGTCTGCGATAAGCTGGAGAAGCAGTGGGGGATGCTCGGGAAGGAGGCCCGGGCCTCGAGCAAGGCCACCCTAGATAAGCTGTTCCTGAATCATGAGGTATAGGAGCCCTACCTCAGGCGGGCTCCCGCCACAGGGGCGAGGTTGAGCAGTGGGGGCCCCCCAGCAGGTCGAGGTAGCTGTCCGGCCACTCCTTCACCGCTATCCCGTGCTCCCTCAGGGCCTCGTTCGTGGCGTGGTTCCTCTCGTAAGCGATGACCAAGCCAGATTTGACGGTGACGATGTTCGAGGCCCCCCGCGCCTGCTCCATAAGGGCGAGCATCAGATGCTCCACATCATTCTCCTTCTCGGGGCGTCCGCCAACGTAGATTATCCCGTCGGGCTCAAGCTTTCCCTCCCTGACCATGTAGTCTATCAGGCTCGTCTCCCGCCCCACCAGCTCGGGGCCGCTCTTCCCCTTGGCGTAGACGGCGCAGCTCCCCGCGTCCTCGAAGTCGCGGGGGTGAACCACGGGCTCCATGGGCCTGTCGTCGGCCTCGCTCCCCGCCCTCGCAGCCTCCAGGGTCTTGAGGAGCAGCCCCCGCGGGGGCATGTCCGGGACGAGTTCGCTCTCGAAGAAGTAGGGCATCACCAGGGCCCTTCCACCGGCGGGGTAGTTAATGACCACGTCGAGGTGCATGTAGTCGGAGGCGGGGTAGTCGGGCAATTTTACCGCCAGTACGTGCCTCAACACCCCGTCGCCATCCGCCTCGAAGAGCCTCCTCGCGGTCTCCATGAACCCCGTGAACGTGGACCTCTGGCCTAGGCCTATCGCGACGGTCTCCTCGTCCACGATGTGGGTGTCCCCGCCCTCGATGCACTGGGGCTCCGTGAATCCCGGGTCCTCCCCGTTGGCGTCCCAGATCACCTCCGTCTTCTCCCCGAGCACCGGATCGAGCTCGTAGCAGAGCTTCACGACCCTAGGCTCGAAGCGGCGGCTGTACCGCCTCATGTTGCAGATGACTGTGCCCACCTGGGTGGTGAAGCTGGTGTCCCGGGGGTAGGGCCAGCCCACCCTCTGGAAGTCGGGGAGCACAACCCTGTCAGCCTCCTCGTCGTAGTAGGCCCTGGAGGGGTACCCCCACAGGAGATGCTCGACCGTGAGCTCCCCGGGCTCAGGGGCGACGGGCATCCCCGCCCAGACTGCCTCAACCATCTCCCGCCTCTCCCCCTCTGTGGCGCCTTCAAGGGCCTTCTCAAGTATTGAGACCACTTCGAAGACCCGGACCCCCTCCTCCTCCAGGAACCGGGGGAGCATCCTCCACTGCTCCCGGCCCCCGTCGATGTCGGCGTGGGGGCAACGGGCCAGGTAATTGCTGTTCGACTCGATCCCGACGAAGGGGAGCTTCCCCTCCCAGAACTGCTCGATAGACTCCTGCACCAGAACGGCCCGGAGGGGCCCCGCCTCGGATCTGACGGTCCACATATACGGATCCAAGGGCTCCAGGGCCTTATCAAATTTGATAGGTTAATAAGATCAGGTATAATTGAAAACAGATCTAGAACTTGTGAAAGGTCCTGAATTATGACTCGTTTTCTTAAAATAAGGGGATATAGTTAGCCCGGTAATGCACAGAACGTTAAAATCCGGTGGGCGCCCTTAACGCATCGAGGGCACGAAACACAGCCACTGGGCCAATAAGAGATAAAACGCCTGAGGGGGATTATCTGGACGGATGAAGGGTTATCAGAAGCTGGCTATGTTCCTAGCTGTGCTCCTCTTCTCCGTGGGGCTCATGTCGGTCGCCATCGATATCCTCGGCGACCTTTCCGAGGTCGAGTTCAGCACCGGGACCAAACTCGTCGCCGGGGTCGAGACGGGCACCAAAAAGGGCGAGGAGGAGTTGCGGAAGACCCAGGCCGTGCAGGTGGAGGGAGCATCCGCCAGCGAAGAGAGGGTGCTCTTAGAGATTGTTAATTCTCCGGGAACCCGATATCTGAGGACCACCGTCGGGGCGGGATACGAGAATGGAACATGGGCGCCCGTCGAGGCGGGGGGATGGACGCCCTACGATGGTGGGGAGCTGGAGCCCGAGCCCAGGGGCGCGGCGTTCGAGCAGCGATTCTACTTCACCGTGAGACCCATCGGGATGCTGAGCGGGACCATACCCGGGACCCTCTACACCATCCGCGTCGGGGGCCTCGAAGACATGGAGTACAACCGCCACCTCGAACTCTTCAACAGCATAGAGCCCTTCAACAGAACATACGGAATCGAACACGAGATCTACAGGTTCACGGAGAGAACCTTCGACTCCACCGAGGTCACCCCATACACGGACTATCTCGAGATCCCCGAAGACATGAAGGAGAGCATCGAGGAGCTGGCCCAGACCATAGTCGAGGGCGCCTCCACACCCTACGATGAGCTGAAGGCCATCGAGGATTACCTCAAGGCCAACTATGTCTACGATCAGGGCTACGAGAGAGCCCCCAACGGGACCGACCCCGTCGAGTGGTTCCTCTTCGAGGAGGAGAAAGGGCTCTGCACCCAGTTCAACTCCGCGTTCGTCCTCCTAGCACGGAGCCTAGGCATCGCCGTCCGGCCCGTCGCCGGCTACCTCATCAAACCCGAGGCAACCTACCAGCTTGTGCTGAGCAGGGACGCCCATCTCTGGGCGGAGGCCCACTTCGAGGGGCTGGGCTGGGTCACCTTCGACGCTACTCCACCGAGGATGGAGGAGGTGCAACCCCAGGTGACGACCTACAAGACAGTCACCAACATCACGTACAACGATCCCGTCGCCCTCAAAGGGGGCACATTCCAGACTCACGGGACCGTCACTCTGAAGAACGGCACCGGCGTCAGCGGCCTCACAGTGGAGCTCTTCCTCACCCTGAATAAGAACGAGACCGACGCCGCCTGCGGTACGGGAGTCGTCCAGGATGGCTTCTTCAATATAACCTGCGACGCCAACCCGGGACTTGAAGTGGGAGACTACAACCTGACAGCCCACACCCTACCGGGAGGGATCTACGAGGAGTCGTGGAGCGACCCCCCCATCAGGATCATGGCCGACACCAACGTCACGATACAGGCCCCGGCGTCGGCATACGTCGGCGACCGAGTCTCGATCCATGGGACACTGCTGGATAAATCCAACGGGCAGCCCATCCCGAACGCGACCCTCACGATCAAGGTGGGGAACGAGACCCGGAGCCTCCGCACGGATAATGACGGAAACATTCGCCTCAGCCACACATTCGAGGCCGAAGGAAACGCTACGGTGGAACTCGCATTGGACGACTCGGACTATTATCTGGGCTCCGAGAGCAGCTTCGGGATCGCCGTGAGGATACCCCCGACGCCGAAGCCCAGCGTATTCATGATCATCACGACCTTCCCCTACAACTTGATCATCTTCGCGGGATTCGCCGTGGTGATAGGGAGCGTCCTGGTTCTCACGCGTAAAAAGGAGAGCATCACACAATCCGTCCTAGTCGAGGAGATAGAAGAAGAGATGCCCCGGGACTATGAAGATTACAAGGACGGGATAGTGAAGCTCTTCAACTGGTTCTACGCCAGATCAAGGAGAAGAATCGAGGGGATAGACGACAGCTTGACACCCAGAGAGTTCCAGGACGTGGTCCTGCAGTGGATCCCGGAGAAGGGAGCGCCCGCCCTCGAATATCTGGTGACCGCCTTCGAGATCGCAGACTATAGCGCGTCGAATCCGAGCCAGGAGATGTATGAAAAGAGTCTGGCCGCCGTCGAGCTGCTGGGAGGGATGATTGAACGTGGCGCGTAAGGACATCGTCCGCCGCACATTGATCTGGGCCGTCTCAGCGGGGTTCCTGGGCTGGCTAATCTACTTCCACGACCTCCGCCTCGGAGACCTCGGGAGCTTCCTCCCCATGTCGGACCAGCTAGCTAGGTCGAACATGGACATCATCCTGATACCTCTCCTCGCATCAATCACCATATTCTATGTCGCGAGCATCGTCTCGATCACCCTCGAGGGAGTCCTCGCCGAGGTCCTCACGGGAACCCTCTACGGCGCGGGGTTCGCCTCGTTCTTCGCCCTGTTCCTGGTTCTTCAGCCGGGGCAAGTCTTCTCTCAGGCAGGCTACCTCATCTCCGGGGCATTCGGGGTCCTCCTGGTCTACAACGTCGTCTCGACTCTGGCGAGGATAAGGGGAGCCCAGGCCCTCAAGGCCGCGACGGTGAGTGCCACGATCTTCATGGTGGGCCAGATCGTCCTGAGGCTCATCTCCCTCTTCATCGGCGCGAGCGGGGCCTCGATGCCCCCTGGCATGGCGGAGGGGATCACGGGCTTCGTGAGTCTCGGGATCACCATCGCGGGGGTCTTCACCCTCTTCGCGGTCTTCAAGTCCTCGAAGAACACCTACCTCGCCGCGACGGGGAGCATCGCGGGGAACTATCTGTTCTCGGTCTCCCTGAGCCTGATAGGGGCCCTCTACTACGGGTTCTTCCTCGGGGGCCTCAGGTCATACGCTCCGGGGATCGAGAGCCTGAGCCCGTATATCGAGTGGACGGGCATCTGCGTCTTCGCGGCGATCATCTTCACAGTTATGCGACGGGGGATGCAGGGGTCCATCATGGTCAAGAACCGCTTCGGGGAGTGGGGGAAGCACATGCAGGAGATCACCACCTACAAGGGTGACAGGTTCGTCGGGTTCACCGAGGTCATCGACGACTTCGTGGAGCGGGGGAACCGGGAGAGGCTCCTCGTCAGACTCACCCTATTCCTCCACGAGAACCAGGCCGGTGACGACGAGATATCGGGGCACCTCGCCCCCCTAGTCAACTATAGGGATGAGAGTTTCCCTGAACTGGCCCGCTCGGGACGGGCTGAAGCAGTAGAAGAGGAGAATAAGCTGAGGCGCCTCAGCCTCCTCCAGGAGACGATAAGACACATAATTCCCCCTGGTTCGGGGGAGCCCGTGGAGGGCGGGGAACCTCTCCAGCAGGAATCGAGCACAGTAATGGAATGAATGAAGGAGATCTAAGATGAACGTATGGGAAGTAAAGGACGTCTGCACTAAGATCCTCGACAGCATAAGTATGTACTTCGTAGGAAACAAACTCATGCTCAGGAAGCTGCTGGCGTCGGGTCTAGCCAACGGCCACATCCTCTTCGAGGACTACCCGGGACTGGGTAAGACCCTCCTCGCGAAGGTCTTCGCGAGGGTCACGGGCTGCAACTGGGGCAGAGTCCAGTTCACGCCGGACCTCATGGCCGCCGACATCCTCGGCACCAGGGTCTGGAGGATGACGGAGTCCAAGTTCGTTCTGGAGAAGGGACCGATATTCACCAACATCCTCCTGGCGGACGAGATCAACAGGAGCCCGCCGAAGACCCAGTCGGCCCTCCTGGAGGCGATGGAGGAGCGCCAGGTCACCATCGAGGGGGAGACCCACAAGCTCACCGCCCCCTTCTTCGTCATCGCGACCCAGAACCCCATCGAGCTCGAGGGCACCTACCCGCTCCCCGAGGCCCAGATGGACAGGTTCCTCATCAAGCTCAGCATGGGCTACGTCGCCACCAAGAACGAGGAAAGCCTCATATTGAAGCGGCGCATCGGCTGGCGCAGGGACGACCCAACCGATTTCATCAAGCCGGTAACGGATCAGGCCCTCTTCGTCGCGATGCAGCAGTTCATCGAGACAGAGATCTACGTCGACGACCAGATCATCGACTACATCACCGACATCGTCCGCCTAACCCGGCGCCACCCCATGATAGAGGTGGGCGCCAGCCCCAGGGGGGGCCTCAGCCTCCTCAAGGTGGCGAGGTCTCACGCCGCGATATCGGGGCGTAGCTTCGTGACCCCCGACGATGTCAAGATGTTCGTGAACGACGCCTTGGGCCACAGGATGATCATGAAGATGGAGTACGCCATCGAGGGGGCGTTCAGCGTCTCCGCGATCCTCAAGGAGATCGTGGACCAGGTCGAGGTCCCCAAGCAGTTCATTGCGACGAACAGGTGAAGGCACTAGTTGATAACCCAGGACACCCAGGAGCTCGTGGTGAGCGGCGTCACCTTCTTGGTGATGGGGATGTTCCTGGGGAACCTCATCTTCATCGTCCTCGGCCTCTTCCCCATCGTCTTCCTCGCCCTCGGGATCCTCATAGGGCAACCCCAGGAGGTCACGGTGACCCGGGAGGGGGAGGACGCCAAGGTCTGGGTCGACAACCAGATAGCCGACACCCTCACCGCCACAGTCAAGGGAGGCGTCGGCCTCGTCAGCTTCAGCGACCCCATCCCCTCAAGCTTCAGCCTCGACGAGGGGACCAACGTCAAGTTCCTCTGGAAGGGGGTCACGGAGAAGCAAGTGACCATCAGCTACAGGGCCACCTGCGCCAAGCGGGGTAGGTACGAGCTCAACGATGTCGACTACGAGACCCGCCACCCCCTCCAGATCACCGACAACAAGATCGGGAAGGCCCCGGCACCACGGGCCTATATCGTTCAGCCCAGGCCCATGTTCGTGCGCCGGATACGGGAGAGGAAGGCCATCACCCGGATCCCTATGCCCATGGAGGCCATGATCAAGTTCGGGTTCCCCACCACCGACTTCCTCGAGGTCCGGGACTATCAGCCGGGTGACCTCTACAGGAACATCAACTGGAAGGTCACCGCCCGCCGTCTCAGCAGCTCTCCCTCGGCCCTCCAGGTCAACGAGTACGAAAAGGAGGGGAAGAAGATGGTCTGGATCTTCCTGGACAGCGCCACCCACATGGCCCTGGGCACCACGACGAAGAACACCATGGAATACGCGGTCCGGGCGACCCTGGGGCTCGCCGACTTTTACCTGAGCAGACAGTGCCAAGTGGGGCTCTGCATCTACGACTACGACGCCCACGAGTGGGAGGGGAGCTACCAAAAGACTCAGGGGGCCCCCGACCTCGACGTCGCTTTCTTCGGCGTGAAGCAGATGGAGCCCGAGGTCGAGGCCGAGGAGGCCCACGAGAAGCCCAAGGGGGCGAGGGAGGCCTCCTTCAGCAGGTACCTCTTCCCCGACACGGGGAAGAAGCAGCAGTTCAGGATCATGCGGGAGATGCTCAACGTGGACATCAGGTACAGCGGGGAGAGCCTGAAGGAGGCGATCCACAGCTGCCGCCGCCATATCGTGGGCACCCTCCCCCTCTTCATCATCATCACTATGCTCGACGCCTCGAAGACCGACGCCCTCTACGCGGGGATCAAGGAGCTCTACAAGTACTCGGGGCGGCTCAGGAGGAGGCCCTCCATCATCGTCTTCAACGTCCAAGGCTACAAGATAGCCGCCCAGAGGGAGGTGGAGGGGATCGCGGCGGAGCTCCTCGACTTCAGGAACAGGCCCCTCACGGGAATCCTGAGGAAGATGGGGGCCACCGTCGTGAACTGGAACCCCCAGACACAGAGCTTCGCCCAGGCACTGATCAAGCAGAGGGCATGACATGAGGACGGACGCGTACATCAGGGGCTCGGAGTTCGTGGTCGCCCTCGCCTCCACATACATGGCGGCTGTGACCATGGTCCAGACCAGCCTCTACTGGCGGGCGAGGCCCTACATCGCGGTCATCCTGGGGCCCATAGCGTCCTCCTTGGGGGGGGGCCCCACGGGGGAGGGGGGCTCGGCCCTCGACCTCATAATCATCGGGATGGCGCTGGCCCTCTCGTTCACGTTCTGGCGGAAGGGGAACGAGGTGGGGTTCGGGAGGCTCTTCATGCTCAACATGCTCATGTTCTTCCCCTCGGTCCTCGACTTCTCGACATTCAACTGGATCAACCTCATCCTCCCCTATGAATCCATCGCGGCAGTCACAATACACTGGGTCTTCGGGGTCGGCCTCCTCCTCCAGGCCACCTACCTCACCCTAAGGTACACTGTGAGATTCAGGGAGATGCGGAAAGAGCTGGAGAAGCGGGGAGCCGAAGAGGACGACATCGACGAGGTTTCCCGGGGGCAGATGGTCTACCTGGGTCAACTCGTGGCTGGGACCGTGGCTATATCTGCGGGGGTCTACTTCGGATACCCCTACATGAGCCAGTTCCTTGATGTGAAAGCCGCCGGGCTGCCCTACCCCCACCTCATCATCGGGGTCGTCTTCACCCTCCTCATAGCGGCGGGTACAATCCTATACCTCAGGGGAGGGGGGTCCCAGGTCGGAGCGGTCAAAGTAACCCCTGAGAACGCTAAAAGCGTCTGACATAAAGAAGCTCTGGGAAATTGTAGAGAAAAGGGCCTCAGAGGAATCCGCGAATGGGCTTCTTCAGGACGTTCAGTATGAGGAGGACCCCGAAGCAGATCAATGCCAGCGCCCAGAGGTCAATGTTGAGTCCAATGAGCTCGGTGACCCCCCAGAGGACGATGAAGAAGCCGAAGAGGAGCCCCATCAGGTTCCTCCGCATAGGGACGCCGAAGCAGATATCCCTGTCGTAGGAGTGGCGGGATGTCCGTCGCCTCCTGCGGAGTGACTCGCCGCAGCTCTTGCAGTACTCCGTCTCATCGTCGTTCATCGCGCCACATTTGCTACAGTATACCATCCCGAGTCCTGAGGGATACCAAGGAGCCCGCTAATAAATCGTTTCCAAGGAGGATTTACGGGAAATAATGAGGCCTCATCGGGTTGATATTTTAGGCATATCTAGCTGCCAGCGGGGAAATCGGTGAATAATTTATATTTTCAGATGAACGCTCACTTCTTGTGGTTCTTAATAACAGGTTCCGTTTATCCTCCGGGTGATGAATGTGACTAGCGGAGAGTTCGTGAAGGCAAAAATCGTCTGCACCATCGGGCCCGCCTCGATGAGGCCAGAAGCCTTAGCGGCGATGACGGAGGCCGGCATGGATGTGGCCCGGCTCAACTTCTCCCACGGAGACTTTGAGACGCACAGGAGAGTCGCCGAGAGCCTCCGCGACATCGGAAGTGTCGCGATCCTGGTCGACCTCCCGGGGCCAAAGATCCGCATCGGGCGTTTAGAGGGGAACGTTAGGCTCGTTCCTGGGAACAGAGTCCATTTCACGACCCATGACGTGCTCGGCAACAGTGATGAGTTCCCCGTGTCCCACCCGGGGCTCCCATTGGAGTTGTCCGTGGGGGGAAGCATCTACATCAACGACGGCCTCATCGAGATTAGAGTGGTCTCCATCGACGAGAGCCTCGAGGGGTTCACGGGACGGGTGATCTCGGGAGGCGAGGTCACAAGCTTCAAAGGGCTGAACGCCCCGGGGGCCCAGCTGTCCATGAGGCCCCCCACCGAGACGGATCTCGCGGGAATCGCGTTCGGAGTAGAGTTCTGCGACTGGTTCGCAGCCTCGTTCGTGAGGGAGCGGGGGGACGTCGAGGGCGTAAAGAAGGCTATCGAGGAGGCTGGGGGGGACCAGCCGGTGATCTCGAAGATCGAGCACCGGGAGGCGGTTGAGAACATCGACGAGATCGTGGAGGCGAGCGATGGGGTGATGGTGGCCCGGGGGGACCTGGGGATCGAGATGCCCTCCTGGGAGGTGCCCCTGATCCAGAAGAGGATCATCAGGAGATGCAACGAGGCGGGGAAACCCGTGATCGTGGCGACCCAGATGCTTGAGTCCATGGTGATGAACCCGAGACCGACCAGGGCGGAGGCGAGCGACGTCGCGAACGCGATCCTAGACGGCGCGGACGCGGTGATGCTCTCCGAGGAGACCGCGATGGGCCTCTTCCCCGTGGAGGCGGTCAAGGTGATGAACAGGATCACACAGACCGTGGAGGAGCAGGCCCCGAGGGTCCGCCCGGAGCGCATGGTGGAGGGCTCGGTCCCCGATGTCATAGGTCAACTGGCCGCGCAAGCAGCCCAGGCGGTGGGGCCTGCGGCGATCATCGTGGTGACCAGGAGCGGCTTCAGCGCCCGTATGGTCTCTAAGCACAGGCCCCGGACCCCGATCCTGTCCGTGGCGAGGAGCCCCGAGGTGAACAGGCGGGCCAGGCTCTACTGGGGCGTGGAGCCATTGAACGTGGAGTGGATAGAGGACAGGGACGAGCTCCTCGTGAGGGCGGTGAGGGGAAGCGTCGAGGCGGGCTACCTGGCCCGGGGCGATTCCGTGATGATCGTCTCCGGCTCTACCCTGGAGGCCCCCGGGGGGACCAGCGCCCTGGAGATCCTGAGCGTGGAGGACATCCTGATCCACGCGCAAGAATAAAAAAAAATGGGATCGGGGGCGGTCTAGTCGTTTCCCTTGCCTTTAGGTTATTTGAGCCAGACATAGTCCTGCCCATGATCTGGGTGCCGTCGAACTTCTCGAGGAGATTTCCCATGATGAGGATGATGAAAATCATCTCGTCCCTGCGTGATGCGCGAGGGTTGTCAGGATTACGGCTATCCTCTTTTTTTCATTTTGGCCGGTCAGTCATTGATGGGTCCAACGGCTAAAACTGCTGTAACTGTCAGAGATGTGAAAATAATGTTTAATCACAGAGTGTCATTTTAGGCCTTTCCGAGTACAAAAATGTTATATCTGCAGAGCGGGGAAATGAGTTCTACCTATAAAGGAGAAATGAGTGTGTATCACTCGGACTGGACAGAAAGATCCTCCTGACAGAGGATCAAATACCCAAGAAATGGTACTGTGTTTTACCCGACCTCCCCAAGCCCCTGCAACCCATACTAAACCCGGAGACCCTCGAGCCCATAGACCCCAAGATGCTCGAGGCCATCTTCGCCAAGGAGCTTCTGAAGCAGGAGATGTGTGGAGAACGGTTTGTGCAGATACCTGAAGAGATACGGGACGTGTATCGTCTCTGGAGACCCACACCCATGTACAGGGCGAGGGGTCTGGAAAAAGCGTTGAAAACACCGGCAAAAATCTACTACAAGTACGAGGGGGTCAGCCCCCCGGGGAGCCACAAGCCCAACACGGCGGTGGCCCAGGCCTACTACAACATGAAGGAGGGCACCGAGAAGCTGACCACCGAGACCGGCGCAGGACAGTGGGGAAGCTCAATAGCTTTCGCCGGATCGTTCTTCGATATCGACGTCGAGGTCTACATGGTCCGCATCAGCTACGACCAGAAGCCCTACCGCAGGGTGATGATGCAGCTCTACGGGGCTGACGTCTACCCGAGCCCCAGCGACCGCACCAACACGGGGAAGAAGATACTGGCTGATAACCCGGACAGCACCGGAAGCCTCGGCATCGCCATCAGCGAGGCCGTGGAATCGTGCATGGGAAGCGACACAACGAAGTACTGCCTTGGCAGCGTCCTCAACCACGTGTTGATGCATCAGACGGTCATCGGCCAGGAGGCGAAGGAGCAGATGGCCATGGTGGAGGACTACCCAGACCAAATCATCGGATGCGTCGGAGGCGGCAGCAGCTTCGCCGGGCTATTCGAGCCCTTCTACTACGACAAGATAAACGGCAGGGCCCCGAAGGACGTCGAGTTCACGGCTGTCGAGTCGACGGCGTGCCCCAGCATGACCGCAGGCGAGTACATGTACGACCACGGAGACTCCGGGAGGATAATACCCCTCGTGCTCATGCACACCCTTGGACACGACTTCATCCCCGACCCCATCCACGCAGGAGGACTCAGATACCACGGAATGGCGCCAACCCTCAGCCTCATGGCCAACGAGGGTACCATCAACGTCAAGGCCCACAACCAGATAGACGCCTTCGAGGCGGCGGCCCTCTTCGCGAAGACCGAGGGCATCGTTCCGGCGCCCGAGCCCAGCCACGCCATCAAGGAGACCATCGACGAGGCCCTCCGCTGCAAGGAGACCGGGGAGGAGAAGACACTCCTGTTCCTGCTCTGCGGCCACGGACACTTCGACATGAAGGCCTACGACGACTTCAACGCCGGCAAGCTGAAGCCATTCGCGCTGCCCCAGGATCGGATCGACCGGAGCGTGAACAGGGTGAAGGTGATGTACCCGGGCCTCAACAAGTGAGGAGGATGTGACAATGCAAGACCTGAAAGTCGTAGTGAAGGAGATAGGTGGATTCTGCGACACCATCGAGGAGGGCGCCTACTTCATCGTCAGGGGAGGGAGGATCAGCATACCCGAGGGCCACTTCTGCTACTGGGCCCTCAACAGCATCCTCCCTCTTCTGCCGGCGAAGCAGAGGAAGCTGGACGAGCCCGGTGACTGGATGCCTGGGACCTGGGAGGTCCAATGCCCCGATCCCAAGGGTCGGGTCATAATGCAGATAATCCCCATCGACCCCCTCTGAGGGGGGTCCAATATACACCGCACCCGGGTTTCAACCGGGAGCAGTGTGTCACCCTCTATTCTTTTTTTATTGATTCCAATATCTGGTTTCTGAATTCCCTTGCGGATTCGAGCTCCAGTTTTCCTCCCATCGAACCCTTCAGGTTCTCAAGGAATGGGTCTACGATGTCGGAACCAGATTTGAGAAGCGTGGTGAGGTGGTTAGCCTCGTCCATGAACTTACGGATCAAAGGCCACGAGAACATGTTATCGTTGATCAGGGAGCGTATCAGCTCGGGGGATTCACCGATTATCGACTGAGTCACGGCTATCTGGACCTCGAAACTTGGCCCAGCGAGCTCCTTCATGAGTTGCAGGTCCCCGTCTGCCATGATGCGGGCGAAGACGAGGTTCATGAAATATGGGAGAGATAGTATCGAGGCCATGCATCGATCATGGGTCTCGGGGTCTAATTGGACGAGCTTGGATTCGGGAAAGAGGGCTCTTGCCGTCTCCATCTCTTTCACGGAGTCGTTGACGGTGACCACCGCGATCGTCTCCCCCTGGAATGTGGCTATGTCGGGGCCAAACATTGGGTGAATGGCGAGAGGTCCAAGTCCGTCGGATCGTTTCAGCGCGGGGATCGTCTTGGTCTTAAATGACGCAATCTCGGATATGATGGTGTCACTCTTCGTGTGGGGCATCACCTCGTCTATGATCCCGGGGACCGCCTCGGTGGGAGCACAGATTAATATGAGGTCCGCTCCGGATGCCGCTTCCTGAACCGAGATAGCGCGATATACGCCGTGGCGCTCAGCCACCTCCTGGGCTCTCCTAGAATCTACGTCATAAAGTTTAATCGCGTGACCCTGTTCGATGAAGAGCCTCGTAAAAACATTCACCCATTTTTCCGGCTCCAAAAACGGTTATTTTCATCTCCATCCCCCTTAGACGGGACCAATTAAGGAGATGGCGTTTATTTAACGCTTCTCGGTAGGTTAACCTGCCCATTCATTGCATAAAATAAAAAGAAGAGTCTGGAACTATGCGGTCAAGCCCTTATCCATCCGCCGTAGACCGGGTACCTAGAGCATATCACCTCGATGAACGCGGGCTTCCCGGATGCGTTCAGCTTTAGGGCCCGCTTCAAGGCCGGGGCGACCTCATCGGGGTTCTCGACCCTCTCCGAGTGGATACCTAGGCCTTCCACGGCCTTGGCCGTGTTAACGATGTCTGACGGGGTGACCTCTGAGGTGTAGGGGGAGTGGCCGTGACCCCAGAATCCGGGGCCGTAGCCCGCGAATCCTGAGTTGTTGATGTGGATCGTGGTGATGCCCATCCCGTTTCTGACCATGGTCTCGTAGTTGCCCACCTGGTAGCCGAAGCCGGCGTCCCCGGTGACGCTTACGATCTGGCGCTCCGGCATCGCGAGCTTGGCCCCCATCGCGGCGCCGAGCCCGAAGCCCAGGGTGGAGACGTTGCCCCATCCCATGAACCCGTGGGGGACGAGGGCCTCGTAGACGGTGCTGAGCTGGTCCCGGGTGTTCCCGGACTCGTGGGTGACGAAGCTGTTCTCCCGGTCCAGGGTTTCCATGATGTCAGCGTAGACCCGATAGGGATTGACGGGGGTCTCCCCAGACTCCATGGGGGGGCCGTACTTTTCCGCCTTCTTCTTCTTGGCGGCCTCGATCTCATCCGTGATACCCTTCCGCTTAGGGGCTCCCTGCCGCTCCAGTTCCGCGGTGAGCTGTCCGAGGACGAGCTTGGCGTCCCCGAGCACAGCGTGCTCCGTGGGGTACACCCGATTGATGTCCGACTCCTCGACGACGCAGTGGATGATCTTCTTCGATGACGCGTCTGGGATGCCGTGGCCGAAGCGGGTGGTGGAGAGGCCACATCCGACAGCGAGAACGAGGTCGGATTTCTCGAGGAAGTGCTCAGCGGGCGCCCCCCGGACCCCTATGGAGAGGGGGTGGTCCTCGGGGAAGCCGCTCTTCGCCTTGAGGGTGGTGAGGACGGGGGCTCTAGCCAGCTCTGCGAAGCCGAGGAGCTCCTGACAGGCGTCTGCATAAAAAATCCCCTGGCCGGCGATGATGAGGGGCTTCGCGGAGGAGCGGAAAGCCCTCACGGCGATCTCCACGTCCCTAGGGTCGGCCATGGTCTTCCAACCCTTCACGGGGGAATAGGGAAACTCGTCTGTGTCGTATTCCCCGAGGCCCCTGGGGAGCTGGAGGAGCACGGGACCGGGGCGCCCGCTCTTGAGGCTGGTGAAGGCCCGCCTCATGAACTCCGGGACCCTGTGGGCCGCGTTGATGTACCCGCTCCACTTGGTGACGCTCTGAAATGCGCCCTCGATATTATACATGGGTCTCCCCACCGAGTCAGCGGGGACCCCGTCTGTGAGGCAGATGAGGGGCGTCGAGTCCTCGTATGCCTGAGCCAGAGCGCCATATGCCATCTGGGTGCCGGCGGGGTTGAGCCCACCCATCACGGAGCAGACGCCGAAGCGCTTCCCGTTGGATACCCGAGAGAACCCGTCGGCGACCGCTACGGCGTAACGCTCGTCTCGGACCATGAAGTTGGGGACCCCCTCCTCCCCGCAAGCGTTTGTGAAGACGTTGGTGGGGAAGGTGCATACCTCCGTTACCGCCTCCGCCTTGAGAATCTTGATCAGGCCGTTAACGGCTTCGACCTTCAACAGAATAACCTCGAGAAATAGTCGATCCCCGAGAAGAAAAAACCTGCCATGGAGAGCGGATCAGCCGCAGAATCGGTGAACCACCTTCTCCAGGACCCTCGCGACGTCAACCACCGAGTCAACCTCGACGTACTCCACCGCCGCGTGGGACCCGGAGCCTATCGGACCGAAGGCCACAGCGGGGGCACCCCTTTGTGCGATGATCTGGGTGTCCATCCAACCCGAGCCCCCGACGAAGTGCGGAGTCTCCCCCCTCACCTCCTGGGAGCACTCGACGAGTATTTTGCAGATCTCCGCGTCCGTGGAGACCTCGAGGGGGGCCCTGTAGAAGGTGATCTCATAGCCCCCGTCGAACTTGGGATCTATATCGCCGATGGAGCTCAAGAGGTGGTCCAGCTCGGTCTCGACGTCGCCCTTGGTCTCCCCGGGGATGAGCCTCCTCTCCACTTTGAGCTTGCAGAGGTCTGGATATGTGCTCAGCTCCCTGCCCCCCTCGATGATGGAGGAGTGGACCGAGGGGGGCCCCACGAGCCTGTGGGAGCGCTTCATTAGAGACTCCTCCTGGAGGCTCTCTAGGCCCACCTGGACCTTCCCCATCTTCGCAATGGCATCCACGCCGATCTGCCAAGCGCTCCCGTGGGCGGCGACCCCCCGGGTCTCGATGTCGATCCAAGCGAACCCCTTGTGAGCCACGAGGACCTGGAACTCGGTGGGCTCACAGACTACCGCAGCGTCGACCTCCATGCTCTCCACGAGACGCTCGGTGCCGATGCTCGCGAACTCCTCGTCGCAGACCGCCGCGACGACTAGGTCGCCTTTAAGTTGCTCCCCGGAGTCTACGAGGGCTTTTGCAGCGGAGAGAATCGCTGCGAGGCCTCCCTTCATGTCGTTGGTCCCCCTGCCGTACATCCTCCCATCCTTGACTATGGGGTCCAGGGGATCGATCTCCATGTATTCGATGCCCACGGTGTCGGTGTGTCCGTTCAGCATCAGGACGGGCCCCCCGCCCTTCCCCTTGAGGGTGCCGACGGCGTTGACTCTCCCGGGCTCCACCTCTTCGACCCTGGTCTCGAGGCCGAGGCCGCGCAGGTATTCCCCTATATATTCGGCGATCTCCGCCTCTCCCGGAGCCCCGGGAACGAGGCTCGGGTTGACCGAGTTGATTTTCACGAGGTCTTTTAGAAGCTCCAGTGTCTCGGAGGCATCGACTCGGCTCTTATTCTCGTCCATGTTTCATACCTTTGGGTCTCGATCTCTTGTCCTATTAAGAGCTTACTTTGATTTGCCCTAGGAGCACTATCTTGCCATCATGGTGAAAGTTCGAGCCTCGGCCGGCACGTCAAGTAAAAAGGTGTTATCCCATCTCCCCTTCGAAGGAACGTTATTTAACGGTCAGGTCTTTGATAGGGAAGTCTTTGAGATCTCTTCGTCGGACGGTGGTTGTGGTTGGTGCGATTCAGCGGTATCAGAGGCTTCGTTGAGAAGCAGAGCCACAACTACCGGATGATCCTCGTGAGGACCGCCGGGGCAAACTTCCTGATGAACCTGACGAGAAACTACTTCTCCATCTACACAACGGGGCTGGGCGCGGACGCGGTCACCCTTGGCGGGATCAGGAGCATAAGCAGCGCGGTGAACATGCTCATCTCCATTCCCTCGGGCTGGCTCTCCGATACCTACAACCTGAAGAAGGTGATGGGGGTCGGGATGGCGATCCAGATCGTCATGGTCGCCCTCCTGGCATTGGCTAAGAATTGGACGTGGGTCCTCGTCTCCATGGCCTTGGACCCCTTCACGATGGCCCTGATGTTCCGCAGCCAGACAGTGATGATGTCCAACGCCCTCAAGGACGGGGACCGGGCCACCGGTTTCGGGCTCAGACAGGTCTTTGGCCAGATGGTCGGGATCACAGCACCCATCCCCGCCGCTCTCATCGTGGGGTACTTCGGAGGGCTCAATGTCGAGGGTATCCGCCCCCTCTTCTACCTGCGGACGATTGGGCTCGTGCTCCTATACGCCTATGTCTACACGAGGCTCGATGATGTGCCCCCTCAACCCAGGCCTGAGAAGAGCTCTGTTCTCCAAGATTTGAGGGAGGTGCTTGCAGGGGGGGAGGGGCTCAAGACCTGGATAGTTGTGAGTGGACTCGGGTCCATCGTATGGGGGATGATGGAGCCCTTCACATTCCTCTACGCCGCCGAGGTAAAGGGAGCGGACGCTCTGACCCTGGGGATCATGACCACGGTATCGATCCTCGCCTCCATCGTCTTCTCTCTCCCGGTGAATCAGATCGCGGACACCAAGGGGCGAAAGTTCGCTATCTTTCTCGTCAGACCCGCCCTGTACATATGGATGCTCATGGTGGTCCTGGCCCCTAGCCCCTCATGGCTCATACTGGCCTGGGTCTTCAGGGGGATCGGGCTCAGCTCCACGGCCTATGACACCATCGCGCTGGAGCTGGTGCCTCCCAGCCAGAGGGGGAGGTGGCTAGGGATCACGAACGCCTTCAGCAGCATCGTCAGGATACCGGCCCCTCTCATCGGCGGGTTCCTTTACCGTGGGAGTCATTCCTATCTGATCTTCCTCATCCCCCTCATCCTAGACCTGGGGCTCAGGATGCCTCTTCTCGGTTTGAAAATCCCAGAGACGGGCAAAGCCCTCCACAAGTAAAAAAGAAGAGCCCCGCCTCAATGCTGATCAGGGGTCTACGGGGAAACGTTTAATCCCGTGTTCTTCTTTCTATCCAACGGTGAATAGGATACCCTTCTGTCCCAAATGTGGCATCGAGTTTGATGGAAACCCCGAGTTCTGCCCCAGTTGTGGGCAAAGTCTAAGAGAGACAGGAAGACGCCCAGCGCGAGGAGGGCGCGATGCGAGGGCCGGCGACCACCTATCTCTAGGTTTCAACCTCGCGCTGGCGAACCCCATGGTCTTCGCCCCAGTCATCATAGGGGGGCTCATCTCGAGCGCGATAAGTGTCTGGGGGCCCCAGTCCCTCAACCAGTCGGGGCATGTGCCCTTGTTCTTCATCGGATTCCTGATCTCAATCATCGGCGCGGTCGTGAGCTTCATACTGAACTTCGCGGCGATAGATATGGCCCGGGACGCGTACACGAACGAGCCGTTGGACCTGGGGAGGAGTTTCAGTTATGCGACGGGGAGGATTGGAACCTTCTTCGTGGCCTCCGTCGTCGCAGGAATACTCTCAATAACGATCATCCTCATTCCCGTCGCGATCCTCATGATGGTTATAGTCGTCGTGGACGAGACCGGCATCGTTGACGCGCTCAGCCAGTCCTTCGCAGTCCTCAGCAGGGACCTGGGGGACATCATCGTGATACTGCTCGTGGCCGTTATCGGCTACGCTGTGCTGGGATGGGTCCCCCTCGTGGGGGGTCTCCTGACGTCGTGCTTCAGCCTAGTACTGGACCTTGCATTCATCGACGTCTACGACCATTATAGAAGGGGAAACTAAGTCCTCGAGCTGGGCTCACATCGCCCTTAGGCGTTTGATCCTCTCTTCGAGGGGGGGATGGGTGGCGTAGAGTAGGTCGAGGGCGCTCCTGTTGGGATCGGCGATGAAGAGGTGGCTCACCGCCTCGCTCACATCCATATTCCCCTTATTGTGCTCCTTGATCTTCTCGAGAGCCGAGGCGAGCCCCTCAGGGTAGCGGGTTAGCTCCGCCCCCGAGGCGTCTGCGAGATACTCTCTCTTTCGGGAGACTGCGAATTGGACGATGCGGGTTAGTAGTGGGGCGAATATCGCGAGGAAGAAGCCCACTGCGAGAATCGCTATCTCGACGCCCCTCCTGTCCCCGTCGCCTCGTCCCCTTCCCCCGCGCCTGCCGCCTCTGACGGACCCGAACCGATAGGTCCTGAGAATGATGTGACTCAGAATCGCAGCTAGCCCCACGAGCACGGCTACGAGGGTCATAAAGGTCACATCCCTGTTCCTGATATGGCTGAGCTCGTGAGCGAGGACTCCCTCCAGCTCCTGCCGGTCCAGAGCATTCAGGAGCCCCCGGGTCACCGCGACGCTCGCATGCTCCGGGTCCCGACCAGTCGCGAAGGCGTTGATCTCGTCGCTGGGGACGACGTAGACCTTTGGGGTGGGCACTCCCGCGGCGAGGCTGATCCCCTCAACGGTGTCCCTGAGGTAGATGTGCTCCCTGCCCTCAGCAGGAACTGCGCCCGTGGCGCTGAGGACAACCCGGTCCCCGTACATCCATGAACTGTAGCTGTAGCCCACCACGAAGACGAGGCTGAGGGGAAGGATAACGTAGAGATATTCAGGTGCGAAAATGTATGAGAATGAGAAGAGGAGTGCAACTATGATGATGGAGAGGATGGAGGCGAGGAAGATGGAGCTCCTCTTGTTCCTCGAGATCTCGTCGTAGAGGCTTCTAGAGCCCATCAGAACTCCACTTTGGGGGCCTCGCGGGCCGCCTCAGGGGCCTCGAGGAACTCGTGCTTAGCCCTGCCCCCCGCGAACCAGACGCCGGGGATGGTCGTGATCATGTTGTTGAACTGGAGCACGCTGCTGTTGTAGAACTGGCGGGCGTAGGCGATCTTGTTCTCGATCCCCTCGAGCTGCTCCTGGAAGAGCTTGAAGTTGTCCGCAGCCTTCAGGTCAGGATAGGCCTCGGCTATGGCGAAAAGGCGGCCCAGCGCCCCGGTGAGGGCGTTGGAGGCCTGCATCCTCTCCTCCCTGCCTCCCGTGATCATCCCCGCTCGGGCGGCGGCGATGCCCTCGAATATCTCCCGTTCGTGGGTGGCGTAGCCCTTCACGGTCTCGACTAGGTTAGGCACCAGGTCGAACCGCTTCTGGAGCTGGACGTCGATCTGGGCCCAGGCCTCCTCGATGCGGTTTGCGAGGACCTTGATCTTGTTGTAGATCGATATGAACCAGTATGCGACTATCGCGATGACTACCACGATTCCGATGAGAATTGTCCAATCCATTTCACGACACCAATGATAAGAGACTTGAAGGGTAATCTTATTAACATATTGAAAATTAGCGCCGGCTCATGGGGCCTGTTCGAGGAGGAAGTGCACGATCTTCCGCCCCTTCTTGGCCTTGGAGAGTGTGAGCTCTGATAGGCGCCCGATCTCGCCCGTGCTCCCGACGTGGGTTCCAAAGCAGAAGGTGAGGGCGTGCCCAGGAATTTCCACCATCCTGAGCCGGTCGATGTTCCTTGGGATCTTCGCGAGGAACTCCCGCTTCCGTGCGTCGTCCCCGACATCGAGCTCCTCCCTTGAAACGAAAAATATTCGGAGAGGGAGGTCCTCATCCACGATACTGTTGAACACGGCCTCGACCTCCCGGACGGTCGCCTCGTCGAGCTCCGAGGGCTTGAAGTCGAGGCGCTCTAGGTCGGAGTAGACCTTGGGCCCGCTTCCCCGCATCTCGAAGAGGCCTGTGAGGAGGTGCTCCCCGCTATGTCGCCTCATGTTCCAGTGCCTGGGTTCCCAGTCGATAGTGCCATGGATCTCAGTCCCGACCGGGATGTCCCCAGCGAGGTAATGGTAGATGTCTTTCCCCCGTTTCATCACCTTGCGGACTGAAGTCTCTCCTCCTGCGTAGGTTATTTTGCCCGTGTCCGATGGCTGCCCACCCGACTCGGGGTAGAAGGCGGTCCTGTCGAGGATGACGAACTTGGGGCCCGCTTTCACGATCCGGGCGTCGAACTCCTTGAGGTGACTGTCCTCCACATACAGGGGCTCGGATGAATTTTCGTTGGGCTCGTACATCTAGGTCACCGCGAATATGGCACGCATTACATCGTTCCTACTGTGAATAATATGTTTCCTCCCGAATCTTTGTTGCGCGCGAAGGGGGCACCAATATTTTCCCATGAGAGGGGAGATGCTCAGGAGAGACCGAGCAGCTTCTCGGGATTCTCCTTCACAAGCCTCCCGATGTCATCACCGGGGATCCCCAGGTCCAAGAGACAGGCGATGAACTCCCTGAGCCCCTCCACCGGCTCGGGCAGAGTGTAAACACCGAAGTCGGTTGCTATAATGCAGTGCTCGGCCCCAAGCTCTCGGATCTGCTCTGCAACGTGCTTCACGCCTCCCCCGGGCCCCTCGTTCATCCCTTCGTCGATGGAGGCGTACTCCTTCTCGACGTAGTAGTGGGTCTTGGGGATGCTCGTCGTGTGGGTGAATGCGGCGAGGGTGTACTCGATAAACGCTCCCCCGCGGGCCATACGTCGGAGCTCGTCCATCCCGGCGATCTTGGTGACCGCGCTGGAGACAACGACCCTCTTTATCCCGTAATCCCCGGCGAGGCCCACAAGCCTAACCGCCTCGTCCACCGAGACGTGCCCTGTGATCATGTAGACGTCAGGATTCTCCGCGATGAGGGAGAGGATCTCGTCAAGCTCTGGCCCCGGCTCCTCCTCCAAGGGTATCCTGATGCATCGGTCGAGCTCCTCCTCCTTGAATTTAGGGTAGAGCTCGCTGAGGGGCGTAAATTTCCCGTCCACCGATCTGCCCTCCCGGGCGGCCTGGTAGTACGTGGAGTGAGCGCCGAAGCTGACGTATTTAGCGCCGTCACCGTAGTGAAGGGCTGTCTTGACGGCCCGGGGGTTCATTCCACCGTAGACGGTGTTCAGTATGATGCCCCCGTAGGTCTGAAAGTCGGGGACCGCCCGATTCACCAGCCAGGCGGTGCCATTGCTCATCTCGAAGACGTCCATGAAGACGACGGCCCGCATACCTGCGTCCCGGGCTTGGATGGCGGCCTGGAAAGGGTCCACCCTGCGAGGGCTGCTGAAAATATGGGGGCCAGGGTGGACGTGAATATCGATGGCCCCAATGAGGAGCTCTTGAGAGAGTTCGAAGGAACGGCCATCGGGCAAATACTCGGTCATGAAAGGGAATACGGCTTTAGATCACAAATAATTAGCGCTTGAGACGACGGCAAAGCGGACGCATTGTGGCTACTCCTGATGGCACATCAGCATCATCTTGCTGAAGACGCCGCGTCCGCTACAGCCATCGCAGCTGATGCAGGTAGCCTCTGGCTGGCCAGCCTCGAGGTTCCTGATGAGGTCGGGCTCCCGGATGAAGGGACGGCTCATCGAGATGAGGTCTGTCACACCCTTCTCGAGGAGGGCCTCCATGCAACTAAGAGTCCTGATCCCGTTCACGAGCCCCATGGGCGTGGGCATTATCGCCTCCCGCATCTTCGCGGCGTGGCCAGCGAAATTCGCCTCGGAAAGAGCTGGGTCGTCCGATTTAGCCCTCGTCTGACGGAGTTCCCTCACCTGTCCCACGCCGCCTCCGCTGACCTCTATGAGATCCATGCCGTGTTTCGCTAGCGCCGATGCGACCTTGACACTATCCTCCACGGTGAACCCGTCGGGGCTGAAGTCGTCGCAGTTCATCTTGATGAGAACAGGGTAAGAGCCCCCGACTCGGGCCCGGATCTCGTCGTAGACCTCGTTAAGGAGGCGCATCCGGTTTTCGAGGCTCCCCCCGTACTCGTCGGTCCGTCTGTTCGCGAGTCTCGAGAGGAACTGGGAGACGAGATAGCCGTGGGCTCCGTGGATCATGACCCCATCGAACCCGGCATCTATCGTCCGCTCCGCCGCGTCGCCGAATGCGTCCACGATACCGTGGATCTCGTCGACGGTGAGGGCTCTTCCCTTCCAGTCTCCCTCCTGGTACTCGGAGGGGCCTGCCCTGTCGACGATGCTCTTGTATCCGGCATGGTTGAGCTGGGTCACCACCTTGCCACCATGTCTATGGACTGCGTCCGTCAGCTCCCGGAGCTTGGAGACCTGATGGTCACCGCTGATTCCCGCCATGCCCACGTGGGCCTTCCCGGAGTCCATGACGTAGGTGTGGCCCTTGACGATGAGGCCGACGCCCCCCCTCGAGAGGCCCTCGTAGAGCCGGATGATCTCGGGGCGCACTATCCCGTTCTCGTCGGACCAGTAGGAGGTCGTAGCGGACCTCATGAACCGGTTCCGGATCTCCATGGATCCGATCTTGAAAGGCTCGAACAGCTTCGACATCGTGAGACCTTCTAGCTTCATATCGCGAGAGGCTTATACTTGTTCCGAAGTCTGCCAGGCACTTGATCAGGCTGGCGTTTACACGCCTTTGATTCGTTCCCTGATCTCTTTGGCGATGCGAGCCATCTCCTCGTCGTTGAGACGCTGAGGAGACCCGGAAACGCCTTGGATCATGCCCCCCCTATCCCCCCGATTTCTGGGGATGACATGAATGTGAA
Source organism: Candidatus Bathyarchaeota archaeon (assembly GCA_026014875.1). Lineage (GTDB taxonomy): Archaea > Thermoproteota > Bathyarchaeia > TCS64 > TCS64. The sequence continues at coordinate 98,244 of JAOZHO010000033.1, forward strand.
CGTGGGGGACCTCCTGGCCACTCTCCCGCCCGTTGTTGATGCCGATGGTGCTCGCTGGGGCCCCCATCGCCTCCTGGATCCGCCCCACAATCTTATGGAGTGCCGCAAAGAGGTGGCGGGCGTCCTCCTCGGGGAGGTCCTCGACCCGGGTTATGTGGGCCTTGGGGATGACCAGGGTGTGGCCAGGGGCTGAGGGGTGGATGTCGAGGAAGGCTAGGGTCTTCTCGTCCTCGTAGACCTTGTGGGATGGGATCTTCCCCTCGACGATGGCGCAAAAGATGCAGTGATCAGCCATATACAAATCACCTCAGCTGGCAGCGCTGCCCCCGACCCGTGCCTTGTAGGCCTCGGTCCTGACGACGCTCAGGGCTCCGTTGGGGCAGAGCTCGATGCAGCAGAAGCACTGGATGCAGTTCTGGTCCTGGAACTCAGGGATGCCCGCCATGGTGATGGCGTTCACGGGGCAGACCTTGGCGCAGATCCCGCAGCTCGTGCACTTCTCGGGGTCGCACTCGATGGGCATCCTGACGTCGAGGAACATCTGGTCGTCCTGGTGGGTCCGGGGCTTCTTGAAGGGCCTCGACACCTCGGAGATGGGCGTACCGACGACCTCCACCTCCTCGAGCGACGATGGACCAAGTCCCCTCTCAGCCGCGATGAAATTGGTCCCCACCTCCAGGGGGTCCCAGCCCATCAAAGCAGTGCCTACGAGGTCTACGGCGACTGCGTCCCCTCCCGCGATGATGACACCGAGATCCACGGGATCCCCCGTGTTGGGACCCTCCCCCTCCATCGCGACGACGGCGTCCACCACGTTGAGGCGGACCTGCCCCCGGATGGCCTGATAGAGATCCACGAGAAGACGGCTGAACCTCTCAGAGTCGTTGCCGGTTTGGACATGATGGTGGGCCTTGGTACCCCCCTGCTGGAGACCGAAGAGGTTTTTGACAGCGCAGGTGAGGGCGGTGAGGACGTGGGTTTTGAGCTTCGGAGCGTTAATTATTCCGGCGCACTCTAGGGCGAACCGGGGAAACCAAACCTCCTTCAGGATCTCCCCGTCGGGGTTCCCGACCCGGACCGGCTCCTCGCGGTCCAGTATGTTGATCTCGACCCCCGCCTCATCACAGAGCTTCCTGATCCCGAGGCCGTCGAACACGACTTCGGGCCTAGCATATGAACCGGTAGCGGGGCACTCCCCCACGACGGGCTTCCCACCGGCTTCCTTGATCAACTCGACTATTGTCATGAAGACCCGGGGATCGGTGGTGGCCCCCGTCTCGGCGCTCTTGACTGTGAATAGGTTGGGCTTGACGAGGAACGACTCCCCAGGCTCCACGAATTTTTCCATGCCTCCGAGGAGCCCCACGGCCTCCCTGACGGCGTCCTCTACGCTCTCCCCGACCTTGACCACCGCGACCCGAGGCTTCATGGATCACACATCTGGAGCGGTGAAATAAAAAATCGAGGCAGAAATAAAGCCGCGCGTGTCCTAAGGGTATCATTCTCCCAAAGAAAAACGTTGGTTTACCAATTCTCCATCCAAGCAGATGTCCAAGCTGCCCCCTAGCTCCAAGTAAAAAAAACGGAACAAAGGGGGAGGGCTAGTCTTTGAAAGCGTCGGGGACGGGTATCGTCTTCCATAAGTTGATGAAGTCGACGAAGAAGCCCACCCGCTCCTCGAAGCGTGCCCTGAACTCATCCGGGTCGGCGGTCCGAGGGTCGTTGGTTCCGTATACGCCCGTGGAGGTGAAGTCGATGTTCACCGGGGGCATCGTCGCGTTCCGGACTTGACTCACCAGTTCAAAGTCCTCCCTGTCTGGATCCATGAACTCGTAGAGCTTCGGATCCATCTTTAGTGCGGGCTCCCAGTTCTCGAGGCGCCACATCTCCACCAGCTCCGGGAAGAGCGCTAGAGCCCCAGAGGTCTCAGTTGGGCCCGAGTGGACATCCCAGTGCCTCTTCTGCCTGTCGGCGTACACTTTCGCGAGTTCCGTGTTGCTGGGGCCCGAGGGCTGAGCCACCATGACGTTGAAGTACTGCTTAGCGAGTCGGGCGGTAAGGGAGAAGATGTCGCTGTTCCCCCCGTGGTGGTTGGACATCACGAAACGCTTCACCCCATGATCTGCGAGGCACTCGATGGTGTCCATGTACACCGCGAGGAGAGTATCCTCCTTGAATGTCACAGTCCCCCTGAAGCCCATGTGGTGGGGGCTGTACCCCGGCCAGCAAGGGTTGAAGCAGACGCTGTTGGTCCGCTTCGCGACCTCATGGACGAAGTGCTTCGCCCCCAGGCTGTCCATCCCCAGAGGGAGGTGGGGGCCATGCTGCTCGATGGCGCCCATACCCAAGACGATCACGGGCTCGGACTCGTTCTCGACCCAGTCCTCGAATGCGGGTCTGGTCAGCTCCCAGAGCCAGAACTTGTTCAGCTTACCGTTCTCTGACAATAAGTTCACCAGAAAAAGATGGGGCTAACGGGATTTAACGGGTTCGCAGGAAAAGGAACTAGGTCCTCTTCAGGACCTTTCCAGCCATTGCCCCCGTGTGCTCCCCGTCCTTCATCGTGACGACGCCGTTCACCACAAGGTGGTCGATACCCACGGGGAAGCGCATAGTCGCCTCGGCGGGTGTGAAATCGTTCCCGTCCAGCACCGTCTCCGGGTCGAAGACCACAAGGTCGGCCCACATCCCCGGGGCGATGAGCCCCCTGTCGTGGAGACCCACGATCCTCGCCGGGAGGCTCGTCATCTTCCTCACGGCCTCATGGAGCCCCAGGACCCCCCTCTCCCGGACGAAGCGCCCGAGGACCCGGGGGAACGTCCCGTAGAACCGGGGGTGGGGAGCGGATATATGCTTGGCCAGAACCCCCTCGGGGGAGTGGGCCATCCCGTCCGAGCCCACGGCGACCCAGGGAGTCTTCATGAACATGTCGACGTTCTCGGGGCTCTGGTTGAAGTTGACGAAGCCGAAGCCCCCCTTGAGCTCCCCGGACGCCAGCTTTATCGTGTGCTCCTTGAACAGCTCGAATATCGTGGTCTCGGGGTCCTCGCCTCGCTCCTCGGCGACGTCGGCGATGGTCTTCCCCACCTTGGAGGGGTCCAGGGAATAACTCGCAATGAGGGCCGCCTCGGGGCCTCCCCTCTCCTCCATGGAGACCGCGAGCCCCGCCTTGACCTCTGGGGCCACGTCGGGGTCGACGAGCCTCTTCGCCAGGGACTCGAGCCCCCCCTCGTTGGCCCACTGGGGGATCCATGCCCTGGGACCCGTTCCGCTCGCCCTGTACGGGTACTGATCCGCGGTGACGTCGATGCCCTCCTTCCGGGCCTCCTCGATCATCTCCAGAATCCTGGGACCCTCGTGCCAGAAGCGCTTCGCGAGTATCTTGAAGTGGGAGATGTTCACCGGGATCTTCGCCTCCCGGCCGATCCGGATGATCTCCTCAATCGCGGAGACGGGATCGCCTCGATCCCCCTCGTCCCGGAGGTGACTCGTGTAGAACCCCTCGTACTCGGCTGCGGTCTTGGCGAGCTCGATGACCTCCTCGGTCTCGGAGTAGCTCTGAGGATCGTACCTGAGCCCCGTGGTGAGTCCGAGGCAGCCGGCCTCCATGGCCTTCGCGACCTCGCCCTTCATAGCCTGGAGCTCCCCGGCGGTGGGGGCCCTCATCTCCATCCCCATCACGTACTGGCGGACTGTGCCGAAGCCTACGAGGGGAGCCACGTTCACGGAGATGCCCTCCTCGAGGCGCTTGAAGTACCCCTCCGTGGTGGACCAGTCGATCTCGACGCCGGCCTCCCGGAGCCAGGGGCTTCTCCGGAGGATGTTGTCCTTCATATCGTCGTTGAGGGGGGCCGCCCCGCTCCCGCAGCTCGGGTAAACGAGGGTGGAGACCCCCTGCTTCACCTTGTTGATGGCCTTCCGCTCCACGAGAATGGTGAAGTCGGAGTGGTCGTGAAGATCAATGAAGCCCGGGCAGACAGCCCTGTCAGAAGCGTCAATGACGTCCCGAGCCTCCTTGGAGAACTTGCCAATCTCGGCTATCCGCCCGTCCTTAACGGCGACGTCCCCCTTGAACCAGGGGTTCCCGGCGCCGGTGTAGATCTTTCCGCCCTTTATTATCAGGTCAAACATGAGATTCAATACTTTATCCGCGCAGGAGGGATATATCTTATAGCCGGTGCGACCCAGTAGGGCCGGTGATTTTTAGGGGAGAACTCACCGAAGCTAAGAATACCTTTTTTCATGCTCTGTCGAAGTAGATGTTCTTTCCCTCTGCGGAGAGCGGGATGCCAACGATGACATCGGCGTCGATAACCCCCAGGGCCTTCGCCGCCACCCCCACGGAGTACATGATCCTGTTGTCGGCATTGAGCGTAGAAGCTATCTTCACTGCGGATCCCATAGCGACCCCGAGGTCGACGGCATGCCATATGCATAGGGGTCCAGTGAAATCCTCTCCAAGCCGTTTCTCTGCGGCAATGAACTCGGCACAGGTCTCATAGCCACATGCCCCGCAGTTGAAGGGGTTCTCAGGTCTTTTCGGCATCGTCCCCTTGACTCCGATCAGAACGAGGACGGGGGAGTCCCTGAGATTCCCGGCATCCCTCGAAAAAAACGCCAGAGGGTTCCTCTTGTCCTTGTATAGACGTTCCATCTCGTCAGCGATCCTGTCTTTCCCCTCCCCGGTCAGCACCGCAGTCACTATCTCGTCCACTCCCCTGGTCTTGGGGGCCGTCCTAGCGGCGACCGCCATCAGCCCCGCGATATTGAGAAGCCCATCGATCTCGGCGTCTCTGCCTGTTTTCACGGACAATACTGAATCTCCGGAGTGATCATACCAAGCTAGACGATATAACATCGGTGCATGGGCCCGTATTCCCGGCCGTGTGGGATGAGTTCGCTCTGGGGATGACGTTGGTTGAGACCTGAATTGGGCGCGATATTCACCGATGTAGGGACCTGTTCTAAGGGTTAGAACGTATCCACAATGAGTTTGAACAGTTGTTCTAAAGCGTGGTAATATTACCCACGCGTGGTTCCTTATTGCTCGACGAAGAAATGAGCTTGAAAAGGCAATACGTCTACGTCGTCGCGATCTGCCTCTCGGTCATAGTAGCCGGGGCGATCATCGCCTACAACCCGTTCCAAGAGAAGGGAGATGACAATGTATTCAAGTTCCCATCAGGGATACCGCCCTCGCTGGGGGTGGGGTACGCCACCTCCTTGGGTGAAGGCGACGTCAACTCGATCCAGGTCTCCGGACAGGGGAGCGTCTCCGCTAAGGCGACGCAGGCAACCCTTACGCTGGGGGCATGGACTGAGGACCCCGTCGCCGCCGAGGCCGTGGAGGACAACGCCCTCCTGATGACCTCGATCATCGACGCCATCATGGGACTCGGGATCGAGGAGGACAAGATCAAGACCGTCACCTACAGTGTCAGCACCAACTACGACTGGGAGGCCAAGGCCGTTACAGGCTATCGGGTCACAAATATGATCCAGATCGTAGTCGAGGACATCGACATGGTAGGGGAGGTCATTGACGCCGCTGCGGTGGCAGGCGCCAACAGCATCCAGGGTATCAGCTTCGGAATCTCCGATGAGGAAGCCGCGGCCCTGGCCAACGACGCCTACGTCCTAGCCCTCCAGAACGCCCAGGGGAAGGCTGAGCTAATCGCCAGCACTCTGGACCTGGAGATCACCGGCGTCCTATACGTGAGCGAGAGCTACTATGCCCCCTACTCCCCTATCAGGAGTTACGCGGAGGCATCGATGGACAGCGGCTTCGCCGCGCCCACCCCCATCATCGAGGGAACACTGAGCGTCTCGGTCAGCGTCCAGGTGGCTTTCAGCTTCCAGTAGATCGCGACAAACACTACCCTTTTTTATTTTTCAAATGAGCCTTAGCCGGTACTAGGTGAGAGGTTTGTACAAGGTCGTCTTCACGGTCGTCGAGGTCAACGAGCCCGAGAGCCTCGACGGTGAGGCCATCCACGTCACCGGTCCCTGCAAAATTTACGAGGTTGGGGACAGGATCACTATCACGGGGAACCCCGGGAGGCTGGTTCTCGGGGAGACCGACAGCGTCTGCCTTGCAGCGTTCAGCGCGATCCTCCCCCTCACGTCCGCTTTCTGCAGGGACATCACTGAGCCTTGGGACTACATGGATCAGATCAAGTACTACAGCTGCCCCGACTCTGAGCGTCCAGTCGTCTTCAAGGTAGAGCGCATCCCCGTGAAGCAGGGCGAGGTCCCCCTCCGCTAAGCGACGCTCTTCTCCTCCTCTGGGGGCTTTACATTTCTGAACATGAAGTATAGCCCGAGATCGTACGCCGCCTTCAGACCTCCCGCGATCAGGAAGGGAATTGAGGGCCCCACGAACTGCATGATGGCTCCCGCGATGCTGGGCCCCAGGGCCGAGGTGAGGCTCCGGGGGAGGTTTATGATCCCGGCGACCCGGCTTCTCTCTTCGGGCTTCACGATGGCCATGGTGTAAGACTGCCGCGTGGGGACGTCCATCTGGGAGAGGAGGGACCGCCCCACGTAGACTGTGGACGAGGTCGCGAGGTTGGGCATGTAGGGGATGGACATCGTCATCAGGTTCGCAGGAAGATGGCTGTAGACCATGGTGTTGATGAGCCCGATCCGCTCGGAGACCCGGGCCGCGAGCATGAAGGAGACCGCGGCGAGGAGGCTCGAGGCGGCGAAGATAGTGCCGATGGCGTCCATCCCGAGGCCGAACCTGTCGAAGAACCAGTAAGAGACGAGGCTCTGGGTTACGAAGCCGCTTCCCAGGGAGTCGACGCTGAAGAGCAAAGATAGCCTCAAGACGTTGCTCCGGGTCTCAGGCGAGAGAGGCAGGGCCTCCTCCGCTGGGTTCTCGACTTCGGCCGCATCGGAGAGCAGGGAGTAGAGGGCCACGGTCAGCAGGTTGAGAAGGGCGTATATCCCGAACATCCACATGTACGATGCCCCCACGGATAGGCTGAACCTGCCCTGAAGGATGACTATCGCGCCTGCGAAGAGCGAGCCGGCCGAGACTGCAACAGAGTTCAACGTGCTTCGAATCGCGTATAACCGAGTCCTCTTTTCGTCGGAACAGGCCTGGGCCAAGATGACCCCCTCCAGCATGTTGACGGGACCGAAACCTCCTCTGGAGCCCAGGGTTGAGACGACCGCGATGGGTACCAGCAGATAGGGGTTGGTCATCGTCGCGTATACGACACCGGCAAACACGGGGATCAACCCGAAGAACACCAGCATCCTCCTGCGGCCCACCTTGTCAGCCAAGAAGCCTGCGACCATATTGAACAACGTCGACGCGAGGCGCCCTCCAGTTAGAACCAACCCTATCTGCCAAAGTGGAAGCCCCAGAAAGCTGAGATAGACCGCAATGAAAATAGAGACGAAACTAGCTGAGAAGGACTGCATGGGCCTAGCGAATAGGAGAAGCTTGCCGTCCTTTGTGACCCAATCAAGCAACGTTTTTCACCCTAAATCGTCTGGGCGGACCCGCTATCGTTTATTGATTGGTGTTGAACGATGGGCTCAGGCAAAGACTTCACTCTCAGAGACCTCGACCTTGAGCCGTGTGTCGTCCCTCGGTTTTGTGGCCCGTATTTGTCTTTCGTCTCTCTTTCCTCCTACCATTCAGGCCTAAGATGGTTTAAAACGTTCGAGGACGAGATTTAATAATTCCTGGGTTGGCGGGTCCGCTTTAACGGGTGTTAGTTCCTGATTTTCCTTTTTATCTTGGTATTTCTCGCGTCGCGTTGTTTCAGTTTTTTGGGAGAGGATATGTCCGAAAGTGCCCTTTCTAGGGTTGCTTGTATAGGCCCCAAAAACGTTAATATGCCTCCTAGATGACCTTCATCCGATTCGATGGAACGTGGGCCCTTGGACGGTGAAGAGGAGAGCAGACCCGAAGAAGCCGGTGATTCCACTGAAAAATCTGTTTCTCAGGAAGAAAACGTTCAAAACGATGTCGAGTCTGAGGCAGACGTTGATTCGAGTGCACCTCAGACGACCAAGCCCAGAGGATTGACGTTCGACCATTACCTGGGTGGAAGCGGAATCGCATGGGGCCTCGGAACCCTGTTGATGCTGGTCGTATCTTGGTCGTTGCAGTATGCCGGGGTCGAATTGACTGTGCCCATTATCCTTGCGCTCAACATCCTGCCAACCATGGTGGGAGGCATGGTCGCGACATACCTCTTCACACGGATAAGCAGGGTCAATTATGTGGTGGATGGGGCTAAAATTGGGGTTGGGGGGTTCTTCCTCACATTCCTCTACACGTCTTTGCTGGGCCAGGGAGTCGGGGGGGCCTATATACTCACCGGATTTTTACTAGGAGGAGTTTTTGGGGGCCTTATCACTAAAAAAATCTACGGATAGACCTTATAATAAATGTTAAATAAAAACATGGAGATAACCAAGCCTGACCGAAAGGAAGCGTGATGGGACTCCATATTGGATCAAGACACAGAACCGGTGAACGTCGACGAACTAGTCGATAAGATCGCCAAAAAGGTTGTCGAGATAGGCATGGAGGCCCCAGCTATCCTCGCACTCGAGACCGCGAGGCCCCTGAGCTTCATAGGAAGCCAGATGGGCAGGGCCATGATAGCACCATGGTTCGGGATATTCGGGTGGGGTGCGATGATGAAGGCCGACAATTACATGGAGGTCTTCGAGGATAGGAAGAACGTCGAGAAGCTCGTTCGAAGGATCGAGGAGCTCGCCGGGATTTCCGATCGGTCGTAAAAAAGAATGGAAGGGAAAATAAATGGGATTAATCTTAGCAGGAAAAATGCTAGATCTAGTAACACTTGCAGGAATATGGGCTGTCTCACTGTACCTAATCTACAGCAAGAGAGAGATCTGGATCCGTAGGCTCCCCGCCCTCGACTTCATCGAGGAAGCCGTAGGCAGGGCAGCCGAGATGGGTCGCCCCGTGGTGTGCCAGGGCTTCGGCTCTGGCACTTCGGGCATGCAGAGCTCGATCGCTCCACAAATTATGGCTGGTCTCGCCGTTCTAGGACACGCTGCAAAGATCTGTGCCAGGCATGGCACAATGATCATTGCATCAATGCGTTCCGAGAGCGTCGTGCCGGTAGCAGATGAGGTCTTGAGAACTGCGTACAGACTCGAAGGAAAACTCGATGAGTACCTTGCCAATCGGGAAGAGCATCTACCATGGCTGCAAACTCAGGCGTCCATGGTGGCCTTGATCCTCAGGGCCAAGCCGGCCACGGGCATACTCATCGGGGCATTCTGGCATGAATCGATCCAGGTCGCAGAGGCCTTTGGGATGGTCGGGGCGGTGCAGATAGGCGGAACTGGTAGGCTATACCAGATCCCGTTCTTCGCCGCCGTCTGTGACATGAACCTCATCGGAGAGGAGATCTACGCCGTCAGCGCATACATCAACCAGACTCCGCAGATGCTCGCGAGCATGGCTACTCAGGACTACTTCAAAATAGCCGGTATCGCTTTCATCTTACTAGGAACCATACTGGCAACTTTGGGGATGGCAACCCCATTGTTGAACCTGTTCTCATGGTGATTTGATATGTCTCAAAGAACGATTAGGCGTCAGATCCCGCTGGCTCTGACATTTATTGTCGGTATCATAATCACGGCCAACTGGTTCATCGATTTGACACCACTGAATGACCTGGGAAACACCATCACGAACTTCAACACGGTGATGGTTGCCTTCATGATGGGATTCGCCGGCGTAAACATTCTGATGATCCACACCAGAAGAATCCAGAAGAACATGAGCCAGGGCAATATGTTAGATGTATTTTTTAGCGTATTGCTACTCGGCGCTTTGATCATCTGGACCGCCGTTGGAATCTTCATGGGTAGAAGCAGCGACACATACCAGTGGATGTACACCAACTTCAACCTCCCCCTGAGCTCGACAGCCTATGCAGCTACACTGTTCTATCTGGCCTCGGCCACCTACAGGGTGATCAGGGCCAGGTCGACTGAGACCACGATACTTGTGGTGGTCAGCATTGTGGTCATCATGGGCAACATGCCGATGTTCGTAACCTACATACCCGCTCTGATGACCGTCAAGAACTGGCTCGCCGAAGTCGTGGTGACGGCCGCTTACAGGGCCATCACCATCGGAGTCGGCCTCGGAGGCATATTGATGGGGGTCAGAACGCTGCTGGCAATGGAGACTGGTTTCCTCGGAGGAACGGAGGACTGATGTGAATGGGTGAAAACGGTGGAATAGGTAAGACACTTATGAACCTGCCTACATGGCTGTACTTCGGCCTCATCATCTTAGCGATGGGCTATATCACATTGTATCCTCTCGGCTTTCCGATACCAATTTCTGACCAGACAAGATATGTGTATGCCGCGGTGGACGAGTTGCAGCCCGGAGACATCTTCTTTGTTGACATGGGCTACGAATCGGGAACCATTGCTTTCATGGAACCGGGAATGGTGGCTATTTTCAGGCACGCTATGACGAATGGAGTCAAGTTAGTCATTGTGAGCAGCGCCGTTGAAAGTCCGATGCTGGTAGGGCGACTTATGGATAAAGTCAAGCCTGAATCATTCGGATACGTGTATGGCACGGACTGGGTTCACCTCGGGTACTTTGCCGGAGGCGAGCCCGCATACGCAAGCCTACTCGGGGATATCAACGGCTTGGTCACTGAAGACTATCAGCAGACACCGACGAGCCAACTACCATTAATGGCAGAACTAGGAGCGCCCACCGCTGACAAAATCGATCTGGTGGGCATCTGGACTGCCGGAGGCGACGTCGTCGAGGGCTGGATTAGACAGGCTGCAGTAAAGTACGATCTTACATTCATCACCGAGGTGAATGAGATGATGGTGCCCACGATACTGCCCTACTACCCGATAAACTGCGATGGGATCATAAACGGCGGTATAGGAGCCGCTGAGTATGAAAACCTATCTGGTTTTGCCGGGGAGGCGATCAAGCTCTCAGACATGATGACCATGGGAGGACTCGTGGTACTCGTATTCCTGATTCTTGGAAACATCGGCTTCTTAATGACAAAAGGAGGAAAAAGTTAGATGGCAGATGTAATCGGACTCTGGATCTCGGCTATCCTAACGATAATGATCACCACCCTGGCGTGGAAGGACACCCCCGTCTCCAAGACGGCGGAGCACATCTACCTAGGCGTGATTACAGCCAA
>JAOZHO010000034.1 GCA_026014875.1 Candidatus Bathyarchaeota archaeon
CCACAGCCCTCAACGGCAACCCCACGGAGAATGCCCCCCCGGGCAATCCATTGTTAAATACGAAGTTGATGAATACCACCTAATCCCTCCCGAGTGAACACTCCGTGGCGTACCTGAGACGGCTCCGCGACTTCATGCGAGACCAGACCAGGAACTATAACGTCCTCCTCACCCGGAGCGTCGTCGCCACGTTCCTCAGACAGCTCGCCGAGAACTTTACCAACATCTACATCGTGGAACTCGGCGCCACCCCCCTCCAGCTCAGCGCCGTCAGGGCCCTAGGCGCCGCAGCCAGCGCCCTCGTCTCCATCCCCGCGGGATGGCTCTCCGACGTCTACAGCCTCAAGAAGATCATGATCATCGGCATGGTCCTCCAGGTCCTCTCCGTGGCCTGCTACGCCTTCGCCCAGAACTGGCAGTGGATCATCGCCGCCATTATCTTCGGCACCCTCACCATGACACTGGTCTTCAGGATGCAGAACATCCTCATCGCGAACAGCCTCACAGACACCAACAGGGCCACGGGCTTCGCCATCCGCACCGTGGTCCGCCAGTTCCTCGCCATCTTCGCCCCCACCATCGGCGGGGCCCTCGTCCACCTCTCAGGCGGCATCTCCATCCAGGGCATCCGCCCCCTCTACTTCATCCAGCTCGTCGGCTACACGGCCGTCTCAATATACGTGGCCCGAAACCTCGAGGACGTCGAGACACAGAAAAGCGTCCAGCCTAACAAACTGATCGGCCAGTTCAGGGAGATGTTCGCCTCGGGGAAGAACCTGGGCAGATTCGCCGTGGTCCAGGCCATGGGCTCAGTCACCATAGGGATGAGCATGCCCTTCTCCTTCGTGTACGCCGCGGATATCAAGGGGGCGGACTCCCTCACCATCGGCTACATGGGGACATGCTTCATCCTGGTCTCCATGCTCCTGGCGATACCCATCGGGAACCTGGCCGACACCCGGGGAAGGAAGTTCATCATCTTCGTCACCCGCCCCTTCTACTACCTCAGCAGCATTCTCCTGGTCCTCGCCCCCGTCGGGGCCCCGTGGGTGCTCATCCTGGCGTGGGGGTGCAGGGGGGTGATGATGAGCGCCCAGGCGTTCAACACCATGAGCATGGAGATGGTGCCCCCCGAGTACAGGGGACGGTGGACGGGCTTCGTCAGCCTCTTCCAGAACCTCCTCAGGGTCCCCTCGATCCTCCTGGGAGGCTACATCTACGAGAACATAGATCCGACCCTCGTCTTCATCGTCCCCCTTCTCCTGGATGCCCTGGTCCGGATGCCCCTCCTGAACACCATCCCGGACACCCTCAAATCCAGGCAGCCGCCCCCGGGACCACCCGTCCAGGAGTGAGAACCCCTTCCTCCACGAAACGTTTAACACTCCCAAAACCCCCAAAAGACATGCATGGCCAAAGAAGAGATGGACAAGAGGAGCTTCGAGAACATCGTCTGGTTCTACCGCGACGAGCTCGCCCAGGTCACAGAGGGCACGCGGGCCACCGAACTCTTTCCCAAGGGCCTTCGACGCCGCCTCCTAGGCCTCGGGGTCCTCGTCTACAGGAGGGGCCGGAGCGGCCTACGGTACATTCTGAGCGCCACGGCCCAGGAGCTCCTGCAGACCCTCGCCTCGGGCGCGCCTACCTCAGCCGGCCCGTGAACGCGTCTAACCGGCCAAGCCCTCCCTTCAGGGCATCGGCGGGCATCCCCGTGCATATCCTCAGGTAGCCCTCCACGCTGAAGAACGCCCCGGGGTTCAGGTAGCTTGGCTCTACTGTTTTTGATTAAAAAAAGCCGTTGGTCCCTCTCTCGGATGGTTAAATGCTACCTCAGATTATCGTGTATCTGTTAGCAGATAATGTGAAACCAAATCTAGGGGGCCAATCTTTCGCGCGCCCGAACGAGTGTGTGGGGAATAATTTTATCCCAGAGTCCAAGCCCAACTCCATTTTCTCTCTTTTTCTAACTTTTTCTCGCGCGCAGCGTTGTAACTCTTTGTATCTCTATAACCCATGTAATTCATTCCTTTTCGTTTTGGTATACTAAGAATAAGCGGAAACTATACTCTCGGCATTTCATCACATTGCCAGAATACTCGATATTAAACCTGTTGGTCAAGCAGACGCTCGCGAAAATCACGTGTGCGGGGACACGGTGCATCAGTCATTAGAATAGATGTAGATATCGTGGAATCCGGGGTCCATGAAGGCTCTCCTTCGGAACACCTATATTCTCAGTCACGAGTTTTCAATCCATGCCAAAAAAAGTGTTCACGGCCGAGAAGGCAAAGGAGATAGGGGAGACCCTGGGCGTCGACTGGTCCAAGTTCGACGTGGAGCAGTTCAGGGTGGGGATGGACGTGGAGCTGGAGCACGGCACGGTGGACCCCCACACCAACGTCACCGACGACGACCCGCTCGCCACGGGCAAAGTCGCCCTCGCCCACCTCAACGAGTTCCCCGACTATTACACCCGGCTGCTGGAGATGGAAGAGGAAGCCGAGGAGTACTGGGAGAACCGATAGGCTGAAAGCCAGGGAGAGGTCCCCCTCCATTTTTTCCGCCTCCTGAGTTATTAGCGGTTAATCGGGGGGCATTTCGATCTGCGTGTTCGATAGGACTAGGGTCCAGTATCCATGTCCCGTCTCGAAGTCAGTCACAGAGTAATCCCCTGAAGCACTCCAGGTCACCAGCTGATAGAACCCAGATGTCGTCGAGATCCGATGCTGCCTACATGTCGTCAGGAACAACGGGGAGGGATACCATGTTCCACCCCGCCCTCAACTCCAGCACTACCCCCCATATCACCCATGGATGGAAGTGGATAGACGCCAAGTGTTTGGAACCCCAATGACGACGTTTAATCGCCTGCCATCTGCAAGTAATTTAATCCACTGATGATTTCTAGCATGTTTTTACAGACAAATATGCGATCGGTTGATCGTTGAAGGCTCCCTTTTAGGCGCCGGGTCACCCTCGTTTGAAGGGGCTCTCCCCCGTCATGCACCGGATGCAGAGATGCTCCCGGGGGAGCCCCGTGGCCTCCACCACGTTCTCGGGGGAGTTGTACATGACGTTCTGGATCGACGGGAGCCTTTCCGCCACCCGCTTCCCCACCTCATCGAGCGGCTGCCCCTCGAACGCCCTCGCAGCGAGGGGCTTGTCCTCGGGGTCCGAGAAGCACGGGTAGTAGATGGGGCCGTAGCTCACCAGGAAGTCCACCTCCCTGGCCCCCGCCGTGAGGAGGTTCTGGGCCACAGACTCGCTCACCGTCCCCCTGACGATGCTGTCGTCGGTGATCACCACCCTCTTCCCCCGGACCGTATCACGGATGATGTTGTGCTTCAGGTCGGAAGCCGTCTTCCGTGACTCGGGGTCGTCGATGATGTAGGTCCTCCCCAGGTAGGCGTTCTTGATCACCCCCTCGTCAGAGGAGACCCCCAGACTCTCCGCGACCCCCGTGCAGACGGATCTCCCCGAGTCGGGCGTAGGGATCACCACGACGTCCTCGCCCTCGTAGGCCTCCAGCAGCCCGTGGGTCTCCACCAGGGCGTGGCCCAGGCGTTTCCTCACCGAGTGCACCGTCTGCCCCTCGATCACCGAGTCGGGTCTCCCGAAGTAGATCCACTCGAATATGCAATGACCTCTCCGGGGCTCCAGCACCTCGTGTTCCTCGACTCCGCTCCCGTCCACTTTGAGGATGGAGCCCGGGGCGAAGTCCCTCCTCTCATCGAATGTTATCCCCATGCTCTCCATGACGTCGATGGGCGCAGACTCGGAGGCGACGAAGACGTCCTCCCCGTTGAACGCGACGTAGAGGGGCCTCACCCCCACGGGGTCCCTCGCCGCAATCAGGGAGCTCTCACCGGCCTCCTTGTCCCTCACAGCCATCACGAGGCTGTAGTAGGCCATGGGCATATCCACCATCGTCTCGCTGAGGGCCTCCTCGATCCCGAGGCCTCCCTCGAGCTTCCCCCGGAGGACCCTTGTGAATGCCTCCTCGTTCGTCCCGGCGCCCCTGTCGGGGACATATCCGTCGAAAGTCAGGGAGATCTGGTAGCGGTCGGTCTCGAGGTAGATGGGTGCTATCTCGTTGTCGGCGTTCTCCCCCGAGGCGCACCCGATGACCACGTAGTCGTCGGGATGGATGAACGACTTGAACCTGTCCACGAAGACCTTGGAAACCAGCCCCCTCTCCTTCCACGTCCTCAGCGAATGGTCCCCCGCCGCCGAGAGCCCCGAGCTCTCCTGGCCCCGGTGCTGGACCCCGTAGAGGGTGTACAGCGCCTTCCTCACGGCTTCTTTCCTGGAATAGACTCCAACCACGCCTTGCATATCAGACAAGGGTGCACGCTGGAGATAAAAACCCGACGCGCGGGTGCCGTGAAGTATCCGTCGGGGCTGGCGGGGGGCACACGTTTGGGGGGGGTACTCTCACTCGATGAGGGGCCGGAACTTGTAGCCGTACTCTATGATCCCGGAGTTGCCGTCCACTTTGACGCGGCGGAACGCGGCTTCGACCCTCATCCCGGTCTTCATCTTGATGGGCTCAATGTCCACTAGCTGGGAGAGCACCCGCACCCCGTCGTCGAGTTCCACGAGGGCCACCAAGTAGGGAGCGTACTCCATGTAGCCCGCCGGGGGATTCCGGACCACCGTCCAGGTCACCACGTGCCCCGTCTCCGCCAGCTTCACCTCCTCGAGGTCAACGGAGCCGCATGGAGAGCAGACGCCGCTCCGGGGGAACATTACACTCCCGCACTGGGCGCACATCTGACCGATCAGCCTGTACCTGTACTTGGTCTCCCGCCAGTACCTTGGAACGCTCATCTCAGCCCCTCCTCAAAATCGTGACAGCACACGTCGAACCCAGGCCTCCCAAGCTCTCCGCGAGGCCCACCCGGGCCCCCTCCACCTGACACGGGCCGGCCCTCCCCTGAAGCTGGAGCGCGACCTCCCCCACCTGGTAGAGCCCCGTCGCCCCCAGGGGATGACCCCGGGCCTTGAGCCCCCCGAATGTGTTCGTGGGGACCTCGCCGCCCCGGAGGGTGCATCCGTCTGCTACGAAGGCGGCGCCCTTCCCCTTCTCGACGAATCCCAGGTCCTCGAGGCTGACGACCCCGGCTATGGTGGTCTCGTCGTGGACCTCCACCAGGTCCACCTCCTCGGGGGTGACCCCTGCAGTCTTGTAGGCCCTCTCCGCCGCCGTCTTCACCGCGTCGAATGTCAGTATGTCCTTCCTACCTGCGAGGTAGTATGGTCCCGTCGCGACTGACGTCGCCGCGACCTCCACCCCCTCGGGGGCTTGTTCTGCGGGCATCAGTATCAGTGCGGCGGCTCCGTCCCCCACCGCTGCGCACTCGAGCATGTGTATCGGGTCTGCTTCCATGGGGGAGGAGAGGACCCTGTCGATGGCCACTTTGAAGGGGTACTGGCTGTGCTTGCTCCCCACGGCGTGCTCGTGGCCCCGGACGGCGAACATCGCTATCTCTTCGGCCGTGGCGCCGTATGTCTCCATGTAGTTCCTGTGGATGAGGGCGTTGAGCCCCGTGTTGGTGACCCCGGTGTAGGCGGTGTACTCCTGGTCCTCCGCCATCGCGAGGATGGAGAGCACGTCCTCGGGGAGGCCGTCGCTCATCTTCTCGACGCCCCCCACCAATACGCAGTCGGCGAACCCCGACGCCACCGCCTTTACACCCTCGTGGAACGCGACGCCCCCGCTGGCCGAGGCCGCCCCCACGCTCAGGGCCGGCACCCCCCGCATCCCGAGGGCGTCCGCGAGCATCGCCCCGAGGTGCATCTGATCCTGCAGGATTGGGGCCCCCATGTTGGCTACGTAGAGGGCGTCTATCTCCTTGGTGCCCGCGTCCTCGAAGGCTTTGTAGGCGGCCTCCGTGAAGAGGTCTTTGAGCCCCTTCTCCCAGTGCTCGCTGACCTTGGTGAGGCCGACCCCGGCTACGGCGACGGGCCTCATTTGACGATCTTACCCCTCAGCTTCGAGTAGACCGAGTAGTCGATGTACCGTTTCCGGTCCACGAATCGGGAGACCGCGGGCTCCAGCCTGCGGTCGTTGGTGATGGCGTCCTGGACGGTGAGGCTGAAGGCGTCGCTCCCCGCCCCGGAGCCGTAGCTGACCGCCAGTATCCTGTCCCCGGGGTCGGCGATGTCTAGGGTCGCTGCGAGCCCCAGGGGGGTGGACCCGGAGTAGGTGTTCCCCACGAAGGGGACTATGAGCCCCGGTTTGATCGCGTCCATGCTGAACCCTAGGGTCCGGGCGGCCTTGATGGGGAACTTGACGTTGGGCTGGTGGAACACCGCGTACTTGTAGTCCCCGGCCTCGGTGCCCAGCTCCCCCATGAGCTCCTTGGCGGCCCCGATGACGTGCTTGAAGTAGGCGGGCTCCCCGGTGAACCTGTTCCCGTGGCGGGGGTACATCTCGTGCTCCCTGCGCCAAAAGTCCGGCGTATCCGTCACATAGCTGCAGGAGCCCTCGATCTCCGCGAGGGTCCGGGCAGGCTTCTTCCCGAATATATATGCCGCGCCTCCGCAGGAGGCGGTGTACTCCAGGGCGTCGCCGGGCCTCCCTTGGGCGGTGTCGGCCCCGATGGCCATCGCGTATTTCATCATCCCGCTGGAGACGAGTCCGATGCATGTCTGGAAAGCCTCGGTGCCCGCCTTGCAGGCGAACTCGTAGTCCGCGGCCAGGACGTTGGGGGTGGCCCCGATGGCCTCGGCGACGACGGTCCCCGAAGGCTTCACTGCGTAGGGCTTCGACTCGGTTCCCACGTATACGGCCCCGATCTCCTGGGGGTCGATCCCCGCCCTCTTCACGGCGTACCTTGCGCACTCTACGGCGATGGTGATTGTGTCCTCGTCCATGGCGACGACGGACTTTTCTTCGATGGGTGTCCCGGAGCCCCCCCATACCCGCTTCACCTCGGAGGCCCTGAGCCGGTTCATCGGGATGTACGCGCCGTACCCCACGATGCCCACTCCGCGATCGATTTTCATGTTGATGGTCCTGTCCTGATTTGAATTGGGTGATTTAGTCGCTATTTAAACACTTCGACATGAATCGATGAGAACTTCGACGATTGACGAATATATCGTTCTGCTCGGGGAAGAGAAAAGGGAATGTAAACCCTACATGAGATATTCGATAAATATCTATCGACCTAATTACTGTGGGCACTCATCGTGCGCGCTGGCTGGTGACAATCCTGATAGACGAGGGCTCTCAGATTATCCCTGGAAGTAGACCTTCCTGATGGAGCCGATGGACTTCAGGGAGGCCTTCAACGAGTAGGGTCTCTCGAAATCGCAGACGAATCTCTCCCAGCCGTCCCCCAGGACCTCCGGGTCCATCTCCCCCACCCCCATCTCGTGGGCCTTCGCGATGTGGGGGATCTCCCGGGGGTCGAAGCCCATGAGCCTGGCGCAGAGGGCGTCCACCGAGACCGGGCTCCTCCCAGCGACGATGACCCCCATCTCCCTCGGTGTCCCGATGAGGGGGCCGTTGCCCTCCATCGCGACGAGGCCGTCCACGACGATGAGGTCGTGCCTCACGGTCTTGGCGAGGTAGGGGAGGATCTCGTTGAGCTTCTTATGGAGCACGCTCTTCTTCCGCCTCTGGAGGACCCCGAACAGGTTCTTGATGCTGAGGGTCACAGAGACGTGGCCCTCCGTCTTGATCTTGGGGAGGTTCACGAAATAGTCTGCGTCGAGGACCGTCCGGGGGAGCCTGAGCTTCTTCCCGGCGACCTCGTGGACCTCCTGGTCGTCCCCGGTGAGGTTCATGAACCCGACCCCGAGCTCGTCCAGCATGTCCAGGAGCCCCGAATTGGCGGCCCGGTTGTCCGCGGTGTCGGAGATGTTATCGGATTCGACGACGGTGATGTTATCTGTCTTCTCCTGGATGAGGCATATGACGGCCTCGAGGATCCGGAAGTCGGTGATGACCATGCCGTGGGGGTTCTTCGCGTTGCAAAGGTTGGGCTTGATGACCGCCGCCTCGCCCTCCCGGAGCCCCATCCCCCCGATGAACTCGATGGATCTTGCGATGGCCTTCTGGATGTCGTCGCCCGCCTCGACGAGTGAGACCCTGTCCGGGGTCACGTTTGCTCCCCCTGTTCATTCTCGGAGAGGACTTTGACGACGTTCTCGAGGACTCCCATCATGCTGATCTCGTCCTCCACGGTGAACCGGGGCTCCTCGGTGCCCCCGACGGTGGCTACGAGGTGCTCGTACTGTCCCACGAAGGCGGGGTGCTTGAGGCGTATCAGGTCCAGATACTGGCCGAACCCCATCCCGCCTATCTGCTTTCTCCCCCTGTCCGTCTTGATGGTTACCACGTGGGGGGCTTTCATCAGGTCGATGTGGATGGCGCCTTCTTCCCCTTTGGCCTCGACCGTGAAGCTTGGGATGAGGCTGGTCCAGTTCATCTCTCCCCGGACCGTGACGCCGCTTCCGGTCGCCATGGTGAGCCTGATGTTGTCTAGGACGGGGTATCGTTTCTTCCAGCCCTTGGCCTCGGTGACCTCCGCGATGGGGTCCGAGAGCACCTGGACCACCGAGAGGGCGTGGGGGAGGATGTCCTCCACGATTCCGTGGGTCTCCTTGGTCCTGAAATCGGTCTTGGCCCCGTAGCTCCAGAGGTTGTTGTCGAACCTGATGTCGATTTCCTGGAGGGCGCCTATCTCGCCCTTCTCGATCAGCTCTTGGGCGGTCATGAGGCAGGGGGTGAACGCGTAGTTGTGGACGGGGAGGACGATCTGCTCTGTGCCTCTCTGGGCGTCCCCGATCCTCTTGCAGCCCTCGATGGTCTGGGCCAGGGGCTTCTCGCATAGGACATGCTTTCCGGCCTCGATGGCCTCGAGGACCAGGCTCTCGTGGAATCGGGGCGGGGTGTTGATGGCCACGGCCTCCACATCGGGGTCGGCCAGGAGTTCCTTGGGGTCGGTGTAGCCCCTCTCGGCCCCCGCCTTCCGTCTGACCTCCTCCATCCGCGCCCGGTCCAGGTCTGCGACCGCGGTCACTGTGACCTCTTCTACCTCTTTGATGGATTTGATGTGGAACATGGTGGTCACCTTCCCGCAGCCGATGATCCCCAGCCGGAGCATAGCATCTCACAGGTTGTGATCGGTGTTTATTAGTCTTCCAGAGTCTGGGGCCTAGACGAGTTTGGCGAGGAGGATCTCGCTCCACTTCACGGGCTTCACGAGGCTCCGGGGCTTGGGGGGGTCGTCTATGCAGTAGAAATGCTTCCAGACTAGGTACTTGCTCATGGTCACCTCTTTCTTGAAGAGCTTGTGGAGGAAAACGTCCACGGTCCCCATCCACTTCCTGCCGATGAAGCTTCCGGCGAAGGCCATGCCCAGGAGGTAGCTGCAGATGGCGATCAGGGTGTTTATGTACCATTCCAAATTGGTTCACCTATATCTCTAGTGATATTCCGGTCGCTAGTGATATAAAAACCAATCGCTAGCGATACACCCCCGGGGAGACCCCTAACCGAGGTACTCCCCCAGCGCCTCCTGGTAACCATACAGGAAGCTCACCGCAGCAGCCAGAACCAGCTCCAGCCAGTAGGTCGCGAGCCTCGTCAGGAGGGAGATAGCGGAGGCCATGGACAGAGGAACCCCGAGAACGACGAAGGCCCCTGTCAGGCTCGCGTCGATGATCCCCAGCCCCCCGGGGATGAAGACATTGAGCTGCTGGATGAACTCGATGAGGGCGTAGATCAGCACGATGACCCAGAAGTCGATGCGCCACCCCAAGCTCAGGGCGATGATGTAGGCGGTCACCGAGCCCGTGACCCAGTGGAAGGCCACCATGAGGATCGAGAGAAGGTTCTGCAGCGGTTTCCCCTTCAATGTCTCCACGGCGGCCTCGATCTCCTTCACCACCGAGGGGAACCCCCCCTCGTCTCTGCTCGTGTCAACCAGCCTGTCGAAGAGGTTCCTCCTCACCCAGCCCGGGCTCCTCCCGTAGACCGCCATCAGCGTCGCCGGGCTCAGGAAGAGGCCGTATATGACGCTGGAGCCCAGGGCGAACAGGATGACGACGGCGACGAATCCGGGGCTCACCGGCATGGGGCCCCGCCAGAAGACTGTGACCATGAGGGAGGCGAGGGCGATGAGGAGCCCGAAGCTGATGTTGTAGTAGGCCTTGTGGACCACCACCGAGGCGATGGCCTTCCCCATCCCCGAGTTCTCCTCGTCCCGAACCAGGTAGGCCCTGATGATCTCCGTCCCCACGGGGATGGGTATCAGCCAGACCACGAAGAGGCTCGCGAACATCGCCCGCACCGCCTCCCAGAGCCCCACCCCCACCCCCAGCACCCGGAGCAGGACGTACCAGGACGCCGCGAAGAAGAACATCCCCGCGTAGTTGATCGCGACTGCGAGGGCGAAGGCCCAGGGGTCGAAGCGCCCCACCTCCATGAGGACCTGGAACGGGTTGGTGTAGGCGAGGTAGACTGCGAAGAGGACGAGGCCTATGGTCGTGAGGAGTAGCCAGCGCCGGCTCTTCAGTGCCCCCATTCTCTATCCAGAAAAAACTATCCCCCTATAAGAAGATAAACAAATTTCGCATTTGCGTAAGATTCATCTTGGGAGCCACCCTCAGAGTACGGGGGAGAACAGGTATCAACTTCAACTTCTCGACGGACCTCTGGTGGCGCCTCGTCCGCTTCAAGAAGGAGTTCAACAGGAGAATCATGAAAGTGACCAAACCCGACTATGTCTTCATCTGCCTCGACAGCTGCCGCTACGACACATTCGAGGCCGCCGACGCCCCCAACATGAAATCCCTCGGGGAGCTCAAGCGGGCCCACAGCTTCGCCTGCTTCACCCCGTCCTCGATCCTGGGCTACCTGATGAACTTCAACCCCATCGGCCTCGACATGGGCCGCCTTTACCCCTACAGGAAGTGGGGGTGGCTCCCCACGGAGCTGAGGAACGACGGCTACGGCACCGCTTTCCTGACCGCGAACGCCGCGGTGGCGGCGATGGACCTCTCCCTGGACGGCATCTTCAGGAAGAGCTTCACAGTCCACGAGTTCCTCAAGTACGATGGGCCCTCCGCGGTGGAGGCCATCGTCGAAGACGCGGTGGAGTTCCTCGGGCAGCACACCCCGGCGTTCCTCTTCCTCCTCCTCATGGAGACCCACGCCCCCATGTACGACGGGGAGAAGGTGAAGGTCCCCTACCCGGTGCAGCGCCCCTCCTCGGTCTACGATTTCCAGAAACGGGCGGTGACATTCATCGACGGGGCCCTGGAGCCCCTCTTCGACGCCCTCAGGGACCGGGAGACCCCCCACGACATCATCGTTACCTCGGACCACGGGGACCTCCTGGGTCCGGTGAAGTGGGGGCACAACCCCAGCGACCTCACACTCCTCAAGAGGAGCATGATCCACTACTCCGAGGAGCTCTTCGAGATCCCCTTCATCCGGGGCTCCGTGGCCCAGTGACAGCCCCGTCAGAAGTTTTAAGTCGCCCCCAACTTCCTGATCAAATGATAGTTTTGTTCTTCAGGCTCAGGCCCTTCACCGAGGACGATCTCCCGGAGATCGCCAGGATCGAGGCCGCCTCCTTCCGCGAGGCTTGGCCCGACGCCTTCTTCACATACAACTACAGGACTGCCCCTGAGCTCTTCCTCGTCGCCGAGGACGACGGGGGGTTCCTAGGGTACGTGGTGGGGGAGATCCAGGAGGCGATGTTCAGCGGCCGGAGCTACATGTCCAAGATGGGGCACATCATCAACATCGCAGTGGACCCGAGGAGGAGGAAGGGGGGCGTGGGGACGAGGCTCATGGAGGAGATCGAGTCCCGGTTCCGGGAGGCCGGGGCGAGCAGCGTCACCCTCGAGGTCCGGGAGTCCAACATCGGCGCCCAGGGCTTCTACAAGGGCCGGGGCTTCAACGAGATCGGCCGCGTCAGGGCTTACTACCCCGACGAGGACGCCATCGTGATGTGCAAGGCCTTCAGCAGGGACGCCTGCTAAGCGCCTCCGTTAAATATTCGACCCCTAACCATATCCTACTCAGTGAAGGAGGTTCCAGATTGACCAAGATCAAGGTAGCCGTGGCGGGGGTGGGCAACTGCTGCTCCGCCTTCGTCCAGGGCATACAGTACTACAACGACGGGGAGGCGACGGGGCTCATCCACGAGACCCTGGGGGGATACTCGGTCTCCGACATCGAGCTCGTGGCGGCCTTCGACATCGACAGGAGGAAGGTGGGGCTAGACCTCGCCGACGCCATCCTGAGCGATCCCAACAAGACCCTTCGCATCACCGAGATGAGGAGTCTAGGCATCAAGGTCCAGATGGGACCAATCGGGGACAGCCTCGAGAATAGCGGC
This sequence comes from Candidatus Bathyarchaeota archaeon, assembly GCA_026014875.1. Lineage (GTDB taxonomy): Archaea > Thermoproteota > Bathyarchaeia > TCS64 > TCS64. The sequence continues at coordinate 12,366 of JAOZHO010000034.1, forward strand.
GTAGGCCTCATCGACGCCTCCAGCGAGGAGCCCGTGGATGTCACCGAGGCCCTGAAAGCCAGCGGCGCCCACGTCCTGGTGAACATGATCTCGGGGAGCGCCCTGGAAGCCTCGAGGCAATACGCCGAGGCCGCCCTCGAAGCGGGGTGCGCCTTCCTGAACGCCGCGCCCTCCCCCGTGGTGAACGACGGGGACATAGCCGAGAGATTCAGAGAGGCCGGGGTCCCGGTCGCCGGGGACGACCTCCTGGACCAGATCGGGGCCACGGTCACCCATATCGCGCTCCTGGAGTTCCTCCACTCCCGGGGAGCCAAGATCGAAGAGAGCTACCAGCTCGACGTCGGGGGCGGCGCCGAGTCCGTGAACACCCTCTGGAAGACCCGGGAATTGAAGCGGGACATCAAGACCACAGCCGTCGGAACGAGTGTCCCCTACGATTTCCCCCTGGTCTCCGGCTCCACCGACTACGTGGACTTCCTAGGGAACCAGCGGGAGAGCTTCTTCTGGTTCAAGGGGAGCTACTTCGGGGGCGCCCCCTTCGCCATGGACGTGAAGCTCAACACTGTGGACGCCCCCAACGCCGGGTCCATCCTCCTCGACGTGGTGAGGGGGCTCAAGATCGCCTCAGATAAAGGCCTAGCCGGCCCCGTGGAGCCCATCTGCGCCTACGGATTCAAGCGCCCCCCGGAGAGGGTGGAGCTCGCCGAGGCCTACGGGCTCTTCAGGAGCCTCGTCGGAGACTAATTCAAGCGTGATCCCATGTTCCTGATATTCGTCCTCGGGACCGCCGGCTCCGGGAAATCGGAGCTCACGGGGGTCTTCACAAGGTGGCTCGAACTCCAGGGAGAGGACGCCATGGCGGTGAACCTCGACCCCGGAGCCATATCCATCCCATACTCCGCGAACGTCGACGTCCGGGACTACATCCGGGTCGAGAACCTCATGGAGGAATACGGCCTGGGCCCCAACGGGGGGCTCATGCTCGCCTCCGAGATGATGCTGGAGATCGTGGAGCAGCTCTCCTCAGACATCGACGACTTCGGACCCGACATCGCCATCCTGGACACCCCGGGCCAGATGGAGATGTTCGCCTTCAGGGACGTGGGGGCCCGGATAGCCGAGGAGATCAGCGACGAGGGGAAGGGAGTGATCTACCTCTTCGACGCAGGATTCAGCCGGGACCCGCTCAACTACGTGATGAGCATGTTCCTCGCCTCGGCCATCAACAACAGGTTCCTCCTGCCCCAGATCTCAGTCCTCTCCAAAGCCGACCTCCTAGGGGATGAGCTCGAGGAGCTGGAGGGCTGGGGGGAGGACCCGATGCTCCTGGAGGCGGCCATCGACGCCCGGCTCACAGGGATGAACAGGCTGATGAGCCAGGACATGATGGAGATCATCAGCAGGCTTGGAATGGAGTTCAACCCCATCCCCTTCTCCACCCGGACCAACCTCGGTTTCAACAGGCTCTACTCGGAGATAAGCCGGGTCTTCATGGGGGGGGAGCCCTTCACCACGTAGCCCCGGGTGAAACTATTAAATCCCCTTCACCCTATTTTATCCGGAGATCAGTTATGACTCTATATCTAACCCAGGACGAGGTCAAGTCCGTCCTGGACATGAAGAGCACCTTCGAGGCGGTCGAGAGCGCCTTCAGGGAGATGGGCAACGACAACATCGAGATGCCCGCCAGGGTATACCTCCACTTCGACAAGGGGGTCCTCATCGCGATGCCCGCCTACATGCCGGGCCTCGGCGCCGCCGGCACCAAGCTCGTCACGGTCCACCCGGGGAACAAGCAGGCCCACGGCCTCCCCGCGGTCATCGCCCGCATCGTGCTCAACAGCCCCGACAACGGGCTACCCCTCGCCATCATGGACGGGACCTACGTCACCGCCCTCAGGACAGGGGCGGCAGGTGCCACCGGGATCAAGTACCTGAGCCGCGAGGACAGCAAGATTGTGGGCCTCTGCGGCCTCGGAGTCCAAGGCCGGAGCCAGATCATGGGGCTCATGGAGGTCCGCCCCAACGTCGAAACGGTGAAGGTCTACGACATAGTTCCCGAGGCAATAGCCGCCTTCGCGGACGAGATGAAGGCCAAGTACCCGGGAGTCGAGTGGGTCGCCGCCGAGAGCGCCAAGGAGGCAGCCGAGGGGAGCGACATAGTCATCACCTGCACACCCAGCCCCGAGGCCTTCATCGACGGGGCATGGCTGAAGAAGGGCTGCCACGTCTCCGCAATCGGAGCCGACACCGGAACCAAGCGGGAGCTCATGACCAGCGTCATAAAAAAATGCGACAAGCTCGTGGTCGACTTCATCTCCCAGGCCTTCGTGGTGGGAGACTTTAGAGTCCCCAAGGAAGAGGGGGTCATCACAGAGGACGACATCTACGCGGAGCTAGGAAAGATCGTCGCTGGCCACAAGGAGGGGCGCACCGGCCCCGACGAGATAACCCTCTTCAAAGCGACGGGCCTCGCCATCCAGGACGTGGGCACGGCCTACAAGGTCTACCAGCTCGCGAAGGAGAAGGGGATCGGGACAACCCTCGCCGGCTAGACCGGCATATTCCCGTGCTTCTTGGGTGGGTGAACCTTCACCCTCTTTTTTGACAAGGACTCGAAGGCAGCAATAACCTTGGATCTGATCTCCCCGGGCTCGATGACATCGTCGATGAACCCTAGCTTTGCGGCTTGATAGGGGTTAGAGAACTCTTCTTGATACTTCGCGATGAGCTCACCACGTTTCTCGGGTTCCGCGGCGATCTCCCTCCTGTATACGATCTCCACCGCCCCCTCGGCACCCATCACCGCGACCTCAGCCCCAGGCAGGGCGTAGACGAAGTCGGTCCCCAGGTGCTTGCTCCCTAGGGCGATGTAGGCGCCTCCGTAGCTCTTCCTGAGGATCACGGTCACCTTGGGGACGGTTGCTTCCGAGTATGCGTATATCACCTTGGCCCCGTGGCGGATGATGCCCCTGTGCTCTTGGTCTACGCCGGGGATGTAGCCCGGGACGTCCTGCAGTGTGAGGACGGGGAGGTTGAAGGCGTCGCAGAGCCTCACGAAACGGGATATCTTGTCGGAGGAGTCTATGGTCATGGTCCCCGCCATCACCGAGGGCTGGGACGCGACGACGCCGATGCTTCTCCCTCCGAGCCTCCCGAATCCCACCACTGCATTCATCGCGTAGGAGGGCTGGATCTCGAAGAAACTCCCGGAATCTGTTATGGCATCGATGAGGTCGTGGGTGTCATAAGCCTGGCTCGATTCGTCGGGGATAACTCCCTCAGCATCCCTAGAGGGCTCTGACGAGATTGCTTGCACCGGGGCGTCGAGGTTGTTTGGGGGGAGATAGCTCAGAATCGCCCTGACGGCCTCTATCGCCTCCGCCTCGGAGCCCACAGTGAGGGATGCCACCCCCGTCACGGAGCCGTGGACCTCGGCCCCACCCAGAGTCTCCGGATCCACGTCCTCCCCTGTCACCTGCTTCACCACCCTGGGACCCGTGATGAACGTCGTCGCGATCCCCTCCACCATGAGGGTGAAGTCCATGAGCGCCGGGGAGTAAGACGCGCCCCCCGCCGTGGGCCCAGCGATCACAGCGATCTGGGGGATCACACCCGAAGCCTGCACATTCCTCCTGAATATCTCCCCGTAACCCCCCAGAGAGGCGACCCCCTCCTGGATCCGGGCGCCCCCCGAGTCATGGAACCCAATAAGGGGTGCACCGTTCTGGATGGCGAGGTCGAGTACCCGGCAGATCTTTCTGGCGTGTGCTGCCCCGAGGCTCCCCCCCATGAAACCGAAATCCTGAGCGTAGACGTAGGCTTGTTTCCCGTCGATGGAGCCGGAACCGGTGACCACGCCGTCCCCGAGCCACTTCCTCTTATCCATCCCGAGGGCTACGGCCTGATGCTTCACGTAGGGATCGAGCTCTACGAAGCTCCCCTGGTCGAGGAGGGCTGCTATCCGTTCCCTCGCCGTGAGTTTTCCCTTCGCGTGCTGGCGCTTCGCGGAGGTCTCCTCCTGCCTCCTAAGCTCCTCTCGATGGTCCACCGTGTCTTCGGAAGGCCTGTCATCGCTCAATCAAGTTCACCCAGAGACATCCCTGAATTGCACCGTAAACTATTAATCTCTTACCCAGCCCGGGTCACCGTTTTATACTCCCCGGGACACGCATCCCACGTGGTTGAACATGACTGACAGATACATCGTCAGATCCGGGCGGCCCGGCCGAGTTATAGTCGCGAGGGTTGAACCGGGGAGCGACCTCCTCCGCAGCCTCCAGAAAGTCGTAGCCGAGGAGGGGGTCACGTCAGGGGTCATCGTCTCCGGGGTAGGCCTCTTGAAGCAGGCTAAGCTCAGGAACTGCAGGAGCCTCCCCGAGGAGTACCCTATAACAGACGCCAACAGGACCTATCTCTCATTCGAGAAGCCCCTGGAGATCCTCTCCATCTCCGGGAATGTCACCCTGGCCGAGGGGGAGCCCCTCGTCCACGCCCACCTCACCCTCTCCCAAGTCGAGGGGGAGGAGATCACCGTCATCGGGGGCCATCTCATCGAGGGATGCGTGGTCTTCGGGTTCTCCGAGTTCGCCATACTGGAGCTTGAGGGGATCGAGATGGTCAAGAGGTTCGACGAGGAGACCCAGACGCTGCAGCTCTTCGCATGAGGCCGGAGCGCCCCGCATTAGTGTACCTTTATTTAACGGGCGGCCCCCAACTCTAATTGGGTTCTGCGTTTTGTCAACAACCCTAAGAGAACTCGCATTAACTGAGATCAGAAACATCATCCCCCAGCGAGCCGGGGCTTTCACACCGAATGAGACCGTCGCCAGGGTCCTCGGGTCTCTAAAGGAGGCCGACGCATACGAGGCCGCGGTCACCTCCGGCAACGCTCAGGGGATCATCACAGTGAGGGACCTACTCGACGTCGACCAGCCGGCCCACACCAAGATCGACGGCATCTGGAGGGCCACGGGAAGCGTCAGCCCCGAGGACCCAATTCTCACTCTCTGCGAGATCCTTGTCAAGAACAACATCAGGGCGCTACCCGTCGTAGAGAACGGAGTCGTGGGGCTCGCCACGCAGATGGACGTCGTCTCGGCGATGACGGAGATATCGGAGCTCTCCGAGCACCCGGCCAGAGAGCTCATCAGGAGCCCCGTCTGGTCCCTCGACATCGGCGAGGGGATCGCCTACGCGCGGCGCACCATGCTGGAGAGGGGGGTCAGCCACGTCCCCGTGGTGGAGAACGGGAGGCTCGTGGGGGTCGTCACCGCCGGGGACATCGTCCACGCATTCATAGCCCCATCCTCGAAGACCACCACGGGAGAACGGGTGGGGAGCCGGACCCGCAGGTTCCCCGGCCGGGTCACCGGGATCATGGACACCCGCCCCTGCACCGTAACCCCGGACGCCTCCGTCCTCGACGCCGTCACCGAGCTCAGGGACCGGGGGAAGAGCGCCTGCTTCATGACCGACCCCGAGAACAGGATACTCGGCATCCTCGCCCCCCGGGACCTCATGGCCCCCCTACTAAGGCTCAGGGCCCCGGAGGGGCTCCCGGTCTACGTCATGGGCATCGAGGAGGAGGACTTTTTCGAGAGAGCCGTCGCCGAGGCGAAGCTCAGGAGGGTCGTCGAGAGGTCCAGACGGTTCCGGCCCGACATAACCGAGGTCTCCGTCAGGATCAAGCGGTCCCAGCTCAGAGGGGAGAGGACCCGTTACGAGCTCACGGGGCGGGCTTTAGGCCAGGAGGGGCAGATCAACGCGGAGGCCGGGGGCTGGGACCTCCTCGAGGCCTTCGACGTGCTCACCAGCCGCCTCGGGGAGGCCATCCGCAGGAGCAAGCCCAGGGCCCCGGGGAGGCTCAGGCGGAGAAGGTCGAGGCGCTAGAGCCACGATCAAACTTTTACCGTCTCGGGGACGATCAAAGGAGGAGGCCCCATGACAGCGCACAAGGTCATAGTGACGGAGCCCATCCACCAGGCGGGCGTCGAGCTCCTGGAGAGGAACGGAGTCGAGGTCGTGCAGCTCCCACCCGGCTCCGACGAAGAGACACTCCAAGCCGAAGCCCCAAGAGCCGCCGCCCTCATCACCCGGGGAGGCATCAAAGTCACCCGGGGCTTCATGGAGTCGGCCCCACTGCTGAAAGCCGTAGGAGTACACGGGATAGGCTGCGACCACGTCGACCTGGAGGCCGCCTCCGAGCTCGGCAAGATCGTCCTGAACACCCCCTTCGCCCTCTCCGAGTCCGTCGCCGAGATGGCCATCGCATTGCTCTTTGCCCTCTCGAGGCGGGTCGTGAGCGCCGACAAGGCCGTGAGGGCAGGGGAGTGGCACAGGAAATACGGTGACCTGAGGGGGATCGAGGTCATGGGGAAGACCGTGGGGATCGTGGGCCTGGGTAGGATAGGGGCCGCGACCGCGAGGAGGCTGAGTTCCTTCGGGGTGAAGCTCCTGTATAACTCCCGGACGAGGAAGCCCGACCTGGAGGCGGAGATCGGCATCGAGTACGCGACCCTCGATTCCCTCATCGAGCGGAGCGACATCATCAGCCTCAACCTACCCTACAACCGGGAGACCCACCACCTCATCGACGCGAACCGGATAGCGGCGATGAAGGACGGCGTCTACATTGTGAACACCGCCAGAGGAAGGATCATCGACCAGACGGCCCTCATCGAGGCCCTGAAGAGCGGCAAGATAGCCGCGGCGGGGCTCGACGTCTTCGAGGAAGAGCCATTGGACCCGGGGAGCCCCCTAGCGTCCATGGACAACGTTGTTCTTACGCCCCATCTCGCGGCGAGCAGCGAGGAGGCCATGGAGAGGATGGCGGTCCAGGTAGCCGAGGGGGTCCTCAAGGTGCTGAACGGAGAGGCCCCGGACTACCCCGTGGCCGACTGAGAGAGCCTGAAACCGGCTTTCAGGGCCTCCAAAACGCTTTATAAACGAGCCAGATTCTGATCTTTCGACGATGTCCGAAGAAGCCATCATCTACATCGGGAATAAACCGCCGATGCGCTACGTCACAGCCATGATCACGGCGTACAACCAGCAGGATGTGGACAGCATCACCATCAAGGCCCGGGGGAGATCCATCTCCAGGGCCGTAGACGTCGCAGAGATCACCAGGAACCGATTCATCACGGGATTAGAGACCCCCGCCATCGAGATCGACACCGAGCAGCTGCCCGCCTTGGACGGCGGCACAAGGGGCGTCTCCTCCATCGCGATAAGCTTCCAGCTACCCGGGGACAGGGAGACCTTTGAATGGGAGGAAACCAGACCAAGGGAAGAAACCCCTGAGGTGGTAGAGCCTAAAGCCGAGGTAGCCGAGCAAACACAGTATGCGATCTCCGACGTCAAGGGGATCGGCAAAGCGACCAACGAGAAGCTGGAAAAAGCCGGCGTCGATTCCGTCGAGTCCCTCGCATCCTACGATCCGGAAGCCCTCTCAGAGAAGACAGGGATATCCGCCAAGACTTGTGCTAAACTCGTCGAGGCGGCAAAGGAACTCATAAAATAACTGCAGCAAGCCTCTCATCCATTATTTTTATACCCCACCCCCAGCCCGGGTCATCCCAAACGATTTAACCACCCCGATCCACCCGATCCCCGATCATCATGGTTGACGAGGAATTGGTCGCCGAGATAAGGAGGAAGGCTCACGCCTACGACAGCCACAGCGGGTGCTCCCAGGCAGTCCTGCTTGCCCTCCAGGAAGGCCTGGGTATCGGGGACGCCGAATCCTTCAGGTCAGCCACGGTCCTCTCCGGGGGCGTAGCGAGGAGGGGGGAGACCTGCGGAGCCCTGCTTGGATCCCTCATGGCCCTGGGCCTCATGGCGGGCAGGGAGCAGATGGAGGATAGGCCCAGTTACGTCAGAGCCACAGGAATAGCGGATGAGATCTGCGACGGATTCCAGGAGAAGCTCCGGGAGGAGTTCGGGTTCGAGGAGCCCCTCGCCTCGACCCTCTGCAGTGAGATCCAGGAGAAGATCTACGGGCGCTCCTTCAACCTCCGGGAGAAGAAGGACTATGAGGCCTTCCTCGAGGCGGGTGGACACAGCGACGAGGGATGCTACAAGGTATGCGGGATAGCCGCCGGGGTGGCCGCGGCGAGGCTCCTCGAGCTGAGAGGAGAGCGGGGTTAGGCGAACTCGGATATCAGCTTGGCGACCTTGCCGCTGTCCAGTTTCTTCCTGACCATGGGCTCACCGGCGAGCACTGGGAAATTGTCCCCGTATGTGGGGCGCTCCACCTTGTAGAAGACCCCTATCGGGATCCTCTCAGACCACTCCTCCGCCCTCTCGTAGGCGGCCGTTAGGTCGGTGGGGTCGTGGCCGCTCTCCCCGAGCTTGTAGACCCTCTTGTTGTAGAAATCGTAGGTGTTGATGCGGTTCCACGCGACGCAGGGCTGGAGGATGTCGACTAGGGCGAAGCCCCTGAACCTGAGGGCCTCCTCCATGAGGTCGACGAGATGATCCATCTCCCCGACGTAGCCCCGGGCCACGAAGCCGGCGTTGCTCGCTAGAGCCGTCGAGATGGGGTTGATGGCCTCCTCGAAGGCGCCCCTCGGGGAGGTCTTGGTGACGTGCCCCAGCTTGGTGGTGGGGCTGGTCTGCCCAGTGGTGAGGCCGTAGATGAGGTTGTTGTGGACCACGAGAGTGATGTTCGGGTTCCGCCGTGCGGCGTGAGGGAAGTGCCCCATCCCGATCCCGAAGGCGTCCCCGTCCCCCGCGAATCCGATCACCGTCTGCTCCTTGTTAGCGAGCTTGATCGCGGTGGCGACGGGGAGGACCCTGCCATGGATGACGTGGAAACCGTTGACGGCGAGGTAGTTGGTGGTCTTCCCGTGGCACCCGATCCCCGTCACCGCGGTGACCTGATCCCGCCGCAGCCCGAGCCTGACAATGGCCCTCTTCACCCCGTTGAGGAGCCCGAAGTTGCCGCAGCCCGGGCACCAATAGTTCTTCTGGTCGGTGCCGAGCTCCCTTATCGAAGCCATCAGGCCAGCCTCCTCGCCTCGGCGGCGATCTCCCCCGGGTTGAAGGGCCTCCCATCGTATTTGGCCCATGCTTTGTCGAATCCGAGCCCCGTGTGCTCCTTGATGAGCCTCCCGAGCTGGTTGGTGATGTTCGTCTCCAGAAGCATGGATTTACCTCCGTCCTCCATCGCCTTTGCGAAGGCCTCCGACGGGAAGGGCTCCATGTAGACGATCTGGATGAACCTAGCATTGATCCCTTCCTCCCCGAGGAGCTTGAGCGCCTCAAGGGCAGGCCCTTTCGTGGAACCCCAGCCCACGAGGGTCACATCGGGGTCGCTCCCCCCGTACACCTTCACCGGCTCAAGCCCATTAATATCCTCGACGAGGCGAGGACTCTTCCTGAAGCGCTTGTCAGCCATGGCCACGACCCCGACGGGGTCGGCGGTGGTGAAACCGTACTCGTCGTGCTCGTTACCGTTGGCGAGCATCGTCGCCCCCCTGGTTCCCAGGATGATCTTGGGGGAGACACCGCTCTCGGTGATCTCGTATCTCTTGTACTCCCCTTCCCCGGTCCACTCGTCGACGTCGATGAGCTCTCCCCTCTCGATCTCGATTGTTTCGTCGTCGAAGGGCTGTGTGGACTGGTGACTCTCCAGGATGTGTTTGTCCGCGAGGATGATCGCGGGGATCTGATATTTCTCGGCGAGGTTGAAGGCCTCCACGGTGCGGGTGAAGCAGTCATCGACGTCCCCGGGGGCCACTACAACCCTGGGGAACTCCCCCTGGGAGACGTGGATCGCGAAGAGGAGGTCGGCCTGGGCGGTGTAGGTGGCCATCCCGGTGCTGGGCCCCGGGCGCTGCCCCAGCATCACCACGATGGGGGACTCGGTGGCCCCGGCGAGGCCGAAGCCCTCGGTCATGAGGCAGAATCCTCCTCCGGATGTCCCGGTCATAGACCTGAGCCCCGCATAGGCGGCTCCTACTGTCATGGTGACTGCGGCGATCTCGCTCTCCGCCTGGATGACGATCATCCCCGTCTCCTGGTCCTTGGAGATGAGGTAGTGGAGCACTGCGCTGGCCGGCGTCATAGGGTAAGCCGAGTAAAACATGCATCCAGCCCCTATCGCCCCGAGGGCTATGGCCTCGCTCCCCGTCACCATTATCCGGTCGGGGCTCGACTCCTCGGTCTTGAATCTGCCATCGAACTCGTGGTGCGCCCACGCAAAGTCGTGCCCCATACGGATTGCGCTGACGTTGGACTCCACCACTTTCTCCCTCCCGGCGAAGGCCTCGGCGATCACCCCTTCCAAGTGCTTTGTGTCGAGGCCCACGAGGGCGAGCGCGGCTCCCAGGGCGACAGTGTTCCTCATGATGGGGGGTCCTTTCACCTCTTTGACGATGTCCGTCAGGGGTATCGAGAAGAGCTTCACGCCCTCCTCGGGTATCTCCCCCTCCTCGAAATCGATCCTTTCGTCGTAGACGATACCTCCCCCTTTTCGCAGCGCATGGAGGTGCAGGAGCGCCGTCTCCTTGTTGAGGGCGATGACGAGATCGACCATGTCATCCGGGGCGTATACCTCCTTCCCGGAGACCGTGAGAGTGTAGAAATTGTGTCCTCCCCGGATGATCGATGGATAATCGATGGTCCCGAAGACGTGGAGCCCCGCCCTAGTGAGGGACCGCCCGAGGACCGAGCCGCCCCTCGTGATCCCTTGGCCTGCCTCTCCCCCGATCAGGAACGTGATTCTGTTCTCTAATGCTGTTGGAGACCCCATCATCAATCACCTAGTCTATCCCAATATTAATCCCGTTCAATAGAAATTTGAGGATTGCCCCTGTATCCTTTCGAATAAAAACCGCCGAGAAAAATTTCATTGACTCTCAATTAAATATTCTCTAAAAAGATTTAAAGACTGCGAAAAACACTGTCGTAAGAGCACGAGAGGTATAAAAATGCCCAAAGTCATAGTAGACCACAGCCTTTGTAACGGAGACGGCGTCTGCGCGGATGTCTGCCCGATGAATGTCTTCGACATCAAGCCATCGGCAGAACACAACAACGAGGAAAAGTCTTTCTCCACGCGCGAAGAGGACTGCATCATGTGCATGGCGTGCGTCAGCGCATGCCCCACCCAGGCCATCACCGTCGAAGAGTGAGCCCAGTTCCTCGGGAGCACCATTCTTCTTTTTATGTTCCCTTCTCCGAGACCACTCACTGGATCCTGACTGCCACGGCCCTGACTATGTCGGCGGTGTTCTCGCACCAGTCGGCCACGGTCTCCAGGGCGTCGAGGAACATGTTCAGGAGGATAAGGGCTCCGGTGCTGAACTCGGGGAACTCCATGGTGGCCAGGTGTCCCCTCGCGATGCTGTAGAGCTCGTCCAGCTCCTCCTCGAGGAGTTCCACCTGGTTCGCGAGGTTGAGGGCCTCCTTGGGATTGTTGCTGTGGAGCTCGTGGATGCACTTTGCGAGAACTGTGACGCAGTCTAGGTTCGCCCTGCACATGTCCTGGGCGGCCTTCTTCATCTCCTCGGGAGCCTTCTGGAAGGGAATGATGATCAATATCCTACCCGCCTCCTTGGACCAGTCCGCGATCCAGTCCACGGCCCTGACGAGCTCCATGAGGTCCCCCCTCTCCTCGGGGAACATCTCCCCCTTGGTGAGCTCGTCCACCATCTTACGCCTCAGGTCGTCAGCCTCCATCTCGAGATCGGATACGCTGTCGTAGAGCTGCTTGACGTCATCCCTTTCTTCGCTCACGGACTCTACAAGTCTGTAGAGGCTGCTGACGGCGTTCTTGGTGAGCTCGAGGTGGTCCTCCACCATCTTGAGGACGTCCTCTCCCCGCTTCGGGGCGATCCATCCGAAAAGCCTCCTTACCATCCGCTCCACCTTCCTATCCATTTTCACTATCGATTAAATATTTTACCTATACAGCCCCCCGGTTTAGAGGATATACCCCAATATCACCAAGATAGGCAAGGCGTGGAACACGACCGTGACGATCAGTGTCAGCCTCCTGGAGGCGGCGATCTTATCGGCACACCAACGCACCAGCCTGCTGAAAGGCTTGAGGAGAGGGAAGAATATGAGGGCACCCACAACGTTGATGGTGAGGTGGACGAGCCAGACCCCCATGCTTATCGGGTCCCCCGTCGCGAGGGCCGCGATCATGACGTCGAAGACCGTGCCGATGTTCGCCCCTAGGATGTAGGGGAGGATGAAGTAGTCCGCGCGGATGACCCCGCTCCCCGCCAGGGGAACAAGGAGGGACACCATCACCGTGGTGCTCGGGACGAGGACTGTGAACAGGAAGCCCGCGACGAAGGCCCTGAGAGGCTTGGTGAAGGTAGCCCTGATGATGTTCCAGGACATGGGCATGCTGAATATCGCCGTCATATAATTCTCGAGGCCGAGGAGCGCGACGATGAGCGCCGCAGCCCCCACGACGAGGCCCACCCACGCAGGGAAGAACGCGAGGAACGGATCGATCCAGGGCGTCACCACCTCGATGAGGTCGGGGACCGCAGTGATCCACGTGGCCTTCACGAAGATGTTGCTCCCCTGCTCGGCGATCTTGGTGAAGACCCCGGTTAAGAGCTCGGCGGGGTAGAACAGCATCAGCGTGAACAGGTTATACAGGACATGGGTGAGGGTGACGGTGAAACTAGCGTTGAGCCTAGACTTATTCCTGAGGTGCCCCAGCACCGATACCAAGAAAGGGGTCACAGTGGTCCCGATCTCAGCCCCGATTATCGTGGCCACCGCAAGGCGGAGAGGGATCACCCCGGAGGATGTGAATGCCACGACGATGGAGTCGAAGGCGCCGCTGCTGTGAAGGAGCGCTGTCCCTATCCAGCCCGCGAAGACCCCGCTGGTGGTGTCACTGATCAGGAGGACGATGCCCTCGGCGAGGGACTCCGCCATGATGACCGCTGAGGACTTTATGAGGACGATGCCGGAGATGAAGACATAGATGGCGGCGATGGAGCCCAGAGCGTTCTTCAGGTTTGTGCCCAAATCGATCAACAGCATTTGAGTGAAGGGAATAAAAGATCATCCCGAAATAATGTCAAAAATGGCTCATGCCATCGGATTAAGATCATTATAGGTTCCTCACTGAGATGGCTCGAACGATATCGACGGTGTTCTCACACCAGTCAGCCACCGTCTCTAGGGCGTCGAAGAACTCGTTGAGGAGTATCAATGCGCCACGGCTGAATTCCGGGAACTCCAGGGTGGCGATGCTCATCCTCGCCTGGCTGTAGAGCTCGTCGATGTCCTCCTCTAGGAGCTCGACCTGATCCGCCAGCGCCAGGGCCTTGAGCCCATCCTCGGAGAGGATGTTGACGCATTCGGCCAGGGTGTCAACGCTCCTAATGATGACCCTGCTCATCTCGAGGGCCTTCTGCCTCACCTCCTCGGGGGACTTCTCGAAGGGGATGATGATCAAGATTCTCCCTGCCTCCCGGGACCAGTCCGCCACCCAGTCCACGGCCCTCACGAGCTCCATCATGTCTTCCCTCTCCGACGGGGAAATGTCACCCTCGGTGAGCTTGACGATCATCTCTCTGCGGAGCTCATCCGCCTTCATCTCGAAGTCGGATATGTCATCGTAGAGCTTCCTCTTCTCAGAGGGGTCGACGCTCGCGGCGCTCACCATGCCAGATAGGGCGTGGACGGCGCTCTTGGTGAGCTGCAGGTGTTCCCTGACCATGTCTAGGACGATCTTGTTCCGGGAGTCTCCGAACCAGCTTTTTAGGCGTTTACTCATACTCCGTTTTCCTCTCCGATAACGAGTTTGACCCTCATTTCTGATTCCTCACGGGATGTAGGTGATGGCGATCGGAAGGATGAAGAAGTGCCCCGTCCCAGACCGAGCCCCCGCCTCTTCCTAGTCATCCGTTAAATCAGCATCCCGATACTTGGTCTCGGAGCCGTCGATGCCCCCCTCGTAGACCCAAGCTGCCTACGCGTTGGGGTGCATCCGGGGGTTTGGCCCGTGGAAACGGCTCTCAACACTATCGCTTTGAACGCAGAGTTATAGAATAAAAGTCTAATTTATATAAACTATATAGGCTATGAGAGGCTCTATATATTACCCAAGGAGGCCTCAGGACGGAGTTTCGAGACCGAACCCCTCCAGCATCGACCTCAGCCTCGAGAGAGGCAGCCCAACAACGTTCTCGAAGCAGCCCTCGATCCTCTCGACGAGCGCGCCTCCGGCCCCCTGGATGGCGTAGCCGCCGGCCTTCCCCGTCGGCTCCCCGGTCGAGACGTATTCCCCGATCTCCTGATCTGTCAAGGGATGGATCCAAACCTTGGTCTCGACGACGGCGACATCCCTTCTCCCCGTCTCCGCATCCACCACGGCTAGTCCCGTGAGCACTCTGTGCATCCTCCCTTCGAGGGCTGCAAGCATTACCCTGGCCTCCAGCGGGGTCTCCGCTTTACCCATGATGATGCCGTCGACCACCACCACCGTGTCCGCTCCAACGACCAGCCCCTCACTTAAACCACATGCGACCTCGCTCGCCTTGGCAGATGCGTTCCTCGTGACGACTTCCCCGGGGTCGCCCTCCTGAATCTCCTCGACGCCCTCCGGGGCGATCACATCGAAGGGGACGCCGAGCCTCTCCATCAGCTCCCGCCGCCTGGGCGAGGTTGAAGCCAACACGATTTTAAACGGTCGAGTCATACTCTCCTCTGCTCCACTGGAATCGACTCGAGATTAAAGGATGATGCACAATTGGAGAGAATCTACTACGCTGGAATCGAGACCCCCGTCGGGACCGTCTGGGCCGCCAAGACGAAGAAAGGGCTGGTCCAGGTCCACGCCAACGGCGAGAGGGACAGCTTCATCGCGGAGCTGAGCCGGAGGGTCCCGGGGGATTACATCGAGGACCCCTCCATGTTCAAGGCTCTCAAGAAGTGGCTCAGTAAATGGGCCGACGGGAAGCCCGTGGTCTTCGACCGGCCTTTCGACCTACGTGGGACCGAGTTCCAGAAGGACGTCTGGCGGGCCATCCACGCGATACCCCACGGGAAGCTCTCCTCCTACGGGGGGCTCGCCGAGGCCATCGGGAGGCCCAAGGCGGTGAGGGCCGTGGGGAACGCCGTGGGCTCCAACCCCTGCGGCCTCGTCATCCCCTGCCACAGGGTCATCTGGTCCAACGGGGGACTCGGGGGTTTCGGAGGAGGCTTCGAGACAGAGAAGCTGAACAACAAGAGGAGGTTCCTCATGACCGAGGGGGTCCTCCCCCGGGTGGAGGGGAACCCCGAGAGAGACGTGGATCTCACCCTCCTCTTCGAAAAGTGACGAGCCTGAGCCAACTCGGCCAATGCCGGTTATCTGATTCATGTCGAACCCATAGCTGACCGCTAATGTTTTCCAGATAACAGTACATCTTCTACCCGTGAGTATTCCATGCGTATAGTGACGGGGACAGTATCCCACGAGACCAACGTTCTATCCAACATCGCCACCGACCTCGAGCAGTTCAGGAAGAGGCGCCTCCTCTACGGCGAGGAGGTCTTCGACTACCACAGGGGCACCAAGACCCCTGTCGGGGGGCTCATGGACGGATGCGAGAAGCACGGCTTCGAGCTCGTGCCCACGGTGTTTGCCTCGGCGACCCCCTCTGGGACCATCACGGCTGAGGCCTTCGACACCCTTCTGGGGCAGATCCTCGACGGCATCGAGGGTGCGGGGGAGTTCGACGGGGTAGCCATGCATCTCCACGGCGCCGGTGTCGCTGAGAACCACGACGACATCGAGGGGCACATCCTCGCCGAGGTCAGGAAGGCCATCGGGGACAGGCCCCTGGTCTCCACGTTAGATCTCCACGCCAATCACACGAGGCTCATGGTGGAGAGCGCAGACGTCCTCATCGGCTACGACACCTACCCCCACGTCGACGGCTACGAGAGGGGGGTCGAGGCCATCGACGTCATCGCGAGGCTCCTCGACGGCAGCCTGGTGCCCACCAAGGCCTTCAGGCAGCCCCCGATGATGCCCGCCCTCCAGGCCCAGTTCACAGGGAAGTACCCCATGAGCCGCCTCATCGAGGAGGCCCACAGGATGGAGGGGATGGAGGCGGTGGAGACCGTCACCGTGGCCGCCGGTTTCCCCTGGTCCGACTTTGAGGACGTGGGGCTCAGCTTCATTGTCACGACCAACGACGACCAGGCGCTTGCCGACAGGCTCGCAGACGAACTGCGGGACCTGGCCTGGGGCATGAGGAGGGACTTCCTGGTGAAGCCCGTCCCCGTGAGGGACGCCCTGAGGAGGGTGAAGAACGCTGAAGGAGGGCCCTACATCCTCGCTGACATCGGGGACAACCCGGGAGGGGGCGCCCCCGAAGACGGTACTGTGGTCCTGAGGGCCATCCTCGAGGAGGGCCTCAAGGGAGGCGTCCTCGCGGTGATGTGGGACCCCGAGGCCGTCGAGAAAGCATCCGCCTCCGGCATAGGCAGCCAAGTCACGGTGGAGCTGGGAGGGAAGACCGATGATCTCCACGGGAAGCCCCTGAAGGTGACCGGGACGGTGAAAACCCTCACAGATGGCAAGTGGATCGTGAAGGGGCCGATGGGAACGGGCTCCGAGTCCGACATGGGGGAGACCGCCGTCCTCCTCGTCGGGGGGAATGAGGTGATCGTGACGAGCAAGCGCCTCCAGCCCATGGACCTGGAGCTCTACAGGAGCCTGGGCATCGAGCCCACCGAGAGGCGTTTCATCGTGGTCAAGTCCTCGGTCCACTACCGGGCGGCCCACGAGCCCATCGCCGAGGAGGTCATCGAGCTGGACACCCCGGGGCTCACTAGCCCCCGCCTCGCCGGCTTCGGCTTCAAGAAGCTGAGGAGACCCATATTCCCCCTGGACATCGAGATGCTGGGGATCACCGAGCTCAAGTCGATGGACGAGGAGTAGCCCGGGAACGTTTTTTATCGATCCTCACACCTCTTCCCAGCCATGTCTAACAAGGCGCTAGAAGGGATCAGGGTCCTCGACCTCACCCACGCCCACGCCGGCCCCATCTGCACCATGTTCATGGGGTCCATGGGGGCCGAGGTCATCAAGATCGAGCCCCCCTGGGGGGAGATGATCCGAATGTTCCCGCCCCTCGTTCAGGGCGTCAGCCCCTACTTTGCGTTCCTCGGGCGCACCAAGAAGGGGGTTACCCTCGATCTCAAGAACCCCCGGGGGAAGGAGATGTTCCTGGAGATGGTGAAGGGGGCCGACGTAGTGATGGAGAATTTCAGCCCGGGCACCATGGACCGGCTCGGACTGGGATGGGAGACCCTCAGGGAGACAAACCCTGGCATAGTCTTCGCCTCCATCTCGGGGTTCGGGCAGACAGGTCCCTGGAAGGACCGCCGGAGCTTCGACACCATAGCCCAGGCCGCCAGCGGATACATGTGGCTAATGCAGGAGATAGTCGACCCTGAGGGGCCCCCAATCTACGCCGCCGACGCCATCGCCGACACCATACCGGGCCTCACCTGCCTCGTCGGAATCCTCGCCGCTCTCAACCACAAGCGTAACACCGGCCGGGGACAGCGGGTGGACGTCGCCCAGATGGACGCGATGATCGCGACGATGCAGAGCTTCAGCTTCTGGAAGCTGGCCGGCATCACCTTCACGAACGCGAGGCTCAGCTCCGGGATGGTCAGGGTCTCAGGGCTCCACAAGGCCAGGGATGGCTACGTGATGTTCAGCCTCCCCGCTGGGCGCATCACCGAGTGGCTCAAGGAGAGGATGGGGGTCGAGGAGCTCACCTTCGATGTGCTCGCCGAGTGGA
Source organism: Candidatus Bathyarchaeota archaeon (assembly GCA_026014875.1). Taxonomy (GTDB): domain Archaea; phylum Thermoproteota; class Bathyarchaeia; order TCS64; family TCS64. Next base: position 30,152 of record JAOZHO010000034.1, read on the forward strand.
TCGGGGACCGCCCCGTGGACGAGGTCGTCGAGATCCTCGCCGAGACAGGGGTCCCCGTCGGGAAGGTCCACAACATCGAGGAGGTCTTCGAGAACGAGCAGGCCAAGGCCCGGGGGATGTTCGTCAACGTGGATCACCCCACCCTGGGCGAGATCATCCAACCCGGGTTCCCCATAAAGTTCTCCGAGACCCCCGGGGACAACACCGCCCCCGCACCCCTCCTGGGGCAGCACAACGCCGAGGTCTACGGCAAGCTCCTGGGACTCACCGAGGAAGAGGTTGAGAACCTGAGGAAGGAAGGGGTCATCTAGCCTCCAGCAGTGCCATATAGGCCTCGATGTGCAGGTCGATGACCGTCTCTCTCCCGTGGACCTCAGAGACATAGGAACGCCCCCTCTCCCCGAGTTCCCTCCATCGGTCCTCCTCCAGGAGCCACCTCAGCCCGGCCTCCAGCAGGCCCTCCGATGCGTGGAAGCCGAACCTGCTCGAGAAGCAGTCGGGGTCGTGGAAGCTCAGTATCGCGCATCCGTGGGCGGCCGCCTCTAGGAACGACACCGGGAGGCACTCGCTCACGCTGGTGTTCACCAGGATCCAGGCGCTCCCCAAGACCGATGATTTCTCGTCTCCATCCAGGAAACCGGGCATCGTCAGATTGGGTGTGCCTCCGTATTGTTCCCTCAGATGCCTGTCTCTCCCTCTATCGTGAGCGGCGCCGACGGCGATGAACTCCACATCGGGGAATCTCATGGCGAACTCGAGGAACAGCTCGGGCCTCTTCTCACCGTCGAACCTCCCCAGAAAGCACACTGTGGGCCCATCAGCCTTCCGGGGGGTTCTCTCGGGGACGTCGACGGGGTTTGGCAGGAAGCTGGGTTCACTCACGAGACGGTACATTTCCTTAACTTTGGGGCGAATGTAGTTGGCCTGACAGTAGACCTCATCCATCTCTCCGACGGCCCGCTTCAGCCTCCCCCTGAACAGCTCATTGAAGAGCCTTCGCCTGAGCGGATAGAACCTGTGCACCTGTTCCCAGTCGCCCCTGGTCTTCGGGTTCTGGCAGGTCAGGACATGGACCCTGTCGGGCATCTCCCTCTTGGCGAGGATGCTCCCCCAGCTCGGCTCCTCCGAGTGGTAGACGTCGGCGTCGCATTGCCCGTAGATGGGTCTGGTCAACGGGTAGGAGTACAATGGGAACCCGTGGACCCGCATGCCCTCCGCCTCCTCGACGGCTCCCTGGCCTCTCCCTTTCGGGGCGACCACGGTGACCTCGGCGCCCCTCTCGACGAGCCCCGCACCGATGTCACGTGTGATCCTGCCTATCCCCCCGTACCTCCCCCATCCGAAGAACTCGGTCGAGACGAGGCAGACTGAGAGATCCATCCCGCTAAACATATCGTTAAATAAAATTAAAACTATGCTGGCTCAGGGCGTTGAGAGTCCTCGCCGTCACCCCCTCCTATCCCAGGTTCCAGGGCGATTACCACGGGCGTTTCATCCACGACCACTGCGTAGCGCTACGGGAGAGCGGGGTCCAAGTCACCGTTCTCGCCCCCCGGAGCAGGAGCACCCGCTCCTTCCCCACACCCTTCGAGGTGGAGCGGTTCCCTTCCATGCCCTCGAAGAGGCTGGAGCTCCTCCCTGAGAGAACCATGAAGGGAGCCCCGGTGCCCCATCTGGCCCAAATCCCTCCATACCTCGCCTCGGCCTACATTCGTCTCTTGGGAGAGGCCGCAGACATAATCCACGTTCATTGGGCCATCCCCCTGGGATACCTGGCCACCCTCACGCCCAGAAAGACTCCAATTGTCGTGACCTGCCACGGGAGCGACTGCACCCTGGCCTACAGTAATCCCTGGTTGAGGCCCTTCGTAAGGAAAACCTTCTCACGAGCCACAAGAGTCGTCGCGGTCTCCGACTATATTCTCAGAGTCGCGGTCAGCCTAGGCGCTCGGGACGTGGAGGTGATCTACCTGGGTGTGGACACCGAGAGGTTCCGCCCCCTGGCGGATAAGAAGGGACTTCGTGAGCGGATGGGGCTCCCCGTTGACCGCCCTATCGTGGGGACCCTGGGCAGGCTGGTGCGGGATAAAAGGATCGGTGACTTCATCGAGGCCGCCAAGCTCATCGCGGAGGAAACCGACGCGATCTTCCTTATCGGAGGAACGGGCCCGGAGGAGGCACGCCTGAAATCCTTGGCCAAGGGGCGTGACGAGATCGTCTTCCTCGGCGAGGTCCACGATCCGGCGGGGTTCCACGGGCTCTGCGACGTCTCGGTGCTGGCCTCTGTCCGGGAGGGACTCTCCATCTCCCTCCAAGAGGCGATGGCCACGGCTTGCGTGCCGGTGGCCAGCGACGGGGTGGGATGCCGCGAACTCGTAAAGGATGGAGAAAACGGCTACCTCTTTCAGCCAGGCGATGTCCATGGCCTCGCCCAGAAGATTTTCCAGGCTTTGGAAGATCCGCCCCTGGGGATGCGGGCCAGAGAGACCATTCAGGACGGTTTCGATATCAGAGAAAACGTATCGAGATATATCAGTCTCTACGAGGGGCTGCTCCGATGACTCTTAGAGGGGTATTTCGTCTGTAGGTCCGATTCACATACGTGAGCTATTATAAAATCGCTCCAAGATCGCTGTGGGGTTCACCCTTCGGAGAAGGTTATACTATGGAACGCAGATCGAAACTGGAGATCTATCTGGAGGTCCTCCAGATCATCAAGGGAGGCACGTCCAAGCCGACCCGGATCATGTACAACGCCAACATATCCTGGCAGCCATTGATGCGGGTCCTCGGATCCATGATCAATCAGGACCTCGTGAGGGAGATCGACGTCAGCGACACGGGGAGGAAGCGGGACAAGAGGACCACCAAGATCTACGAGATCACCATGAAAGGCGAGCAGGTGGTCAGATACTTCAGGGGAGCCAAGGAGCTCGGGATCGACGAGAACCTGATACCCGTCTGACCCCCCGTCTCCCAATCAACCCTTTTTTAGGAGCAGCCGCAGCACGAGTCGCCCCTTTAATATCCTCTAGATCAATAATGCCTCGACACGGTCATGGTCATTATCGCTGGAGTGGACGAAGCGGGCCGGGGCCCAGCGATAGGCCCCCTAGTCGTCGCGGCGGTGAGCTTCCAGGAGGCGGCTGCGGATGATCTTTTCTCCATGGGCGTGAGGGACTCCAAGGCCCTCTCAGCGAGGAGGAGGGAATCCCTCGCAGCCGAGATAAAGGAGATCTCGGAAGGCCACTCATACTTCGAGCTCCAGCCCTGGGCCATCGACAAGGTGGTGAACCGCGGCCTGAAGCTCAGGAAGTTGAACTATCTCGAGGCGATGGCCATGGCGAAGGCGATCAGGGACCTCCACCCCGACAGGGTCTACGTGGACACCGCCGACGTCCTCCCCGACAGGTTCGGGGATGACATCCTCAGAGTCCTAGGCTGGAGACCCCATCTCATCTGCGAGAAGAAAGCCGATATCAATTATCCCGTGGTATCCGCGGCGTCCATCCTCGCCAAGGTGAGGCGGGACCTCCTCGTCTCCAACCTGAGGGAGATCCACGGAGACTTCGGCTCGGGCTATCCCAGCGACCCCAAGACCGTCGCCTTCATCAAATCATGGTTCCAGGAAAACGATCTGCCCCCTCCGTACATGAGGGGCTCCTGGAAGACCATCAAGCGATATACCTCCCAGGTCTAGGATTTGAGCCTCGCCACGACAAGCGCGTGATCCTTCTCGAAGGGATCGAGCTCCAGGGACTCGACGATCTCGAAACCCCCCTCCCTGAGCTTCTCGATCTCGGCCTCGTAGACCCTCTGGGGAGCCTTCGTCACGTCGATGCTCCGGGACTTCACAGCCATGACCGCCCAACCCCCAGACTTTAGGAACACCCTCGCGTTCTCTATGACGATGCCCGCCTGATCGGGCTGGGCGACGTCCGCGTAGATCCCGTCGACCTTGGGGACGTTCAAGGCATAGGTCCGGGGGCGCCGGGCGTCCCCGAGGATTGGGGAGACGTTGGCCCTGTGCTTAGCCAGGCCCTCTATGAGGTCTCTGATGGGGCGGGGCGCAAAGTCGACTCCCCAGACGTGACCCCCGACTCCGATGATGTCCGAGACGTGGGAGCATGTGGTCCCAGAGGCCACGCCGAGGTAGAGCACCTTGTCCCCCCGGGATAGGGGCATCACCCCGAGGCCTTTACGGATGGCCGCCGCGAGCTTGCTCCTGTAAGGATTCCAGGTGCGGTACTCGACGCCATCGACTGTGACTAGCTGCTCCCCGTAGAACCTCCTCCCCGGGGTGAGGTTCATCGTGGCTAGGGCCTTTCCTGCCTCACTCTCCAGCCTGTAGACTCCCGGGAAAATACGTTTGGGACTCAAATCTAGCACTGAAGAAGCGGGTGCTCAGTGAAAAATTGATCCCTCGCCCGGTCAGACCTCGGCCTCGATCTGCTGCTCCATCATCTTGGCCTGGTCGACGGCGAGCTTTTGGAGCCACGCCATGGGGGGTCTAAGCTCCCCGACCCTCTTAGCGAAGTGGTGGCAGTTGAGGTAGGAGGGGGTGTTGCAGATCCTCCTGAAGAAGTCGCCTGTAATGTAGACGCCACAGTCGTGGAGGTAGGGGCAGCCCTTCCGGTTAAGCTTCTTCTGGAAGGCCTCTGATAGCGTCGTCAACCCGATCCACACCTGCCTGTGACTTCTTTATAATCCGTATCAGTAAACCCTAATCATCAAATTTATACTTAACTGTATCAGGGTTCAGTAACTCTTTTCCGGCATCCGCAAGCACAGATCCCCCGTTCAATATGTTTTAATTATATGTAAAGAAACGACTGAACGAACGCAGAATGCCAGCCGACGAAAGAATCTACGTGGGCTCGAAGCCGATCCTCGCCTACGTCACAGCGGTGGTCACCGCCCTCTCCAAGTCCGACAGCGTCAGCGTCATGGCCCGGGGGAGAGCCATAAGCACCGCCGTCGACGTCGTGGAGGTGACCAAGAGAAGCTTCCTCACAGACATCATCGTCGACGGCATCGATATAGGGACGGAGAGGCTCGGGGAAGCCGGCGCAGAGCGGAACGTCTCGACTATATCGATTCATCTGTCCAAGCCCAAGGCATAACTCGAATCTGTGGCGACCCGGACGAGACTCCATGGTCCTTTGATATGCGCTACACGGACTCTGTGGCTTGTCTCTCCGCATCCTCATCCAGCTGCCTCCTCAGCTCGGCCCCTATGGGGTTCCCCGTGAAGGCGTCTGCCCTGGCGGCTAGGGAGAGCTTCGCGGCGAGGGTCCTGGCAGCCTTCCCCCTGAGCTTGCGGGGCTTGGCGTGGACGTAGGGATGCTGGAAGATGAGCCCGTGCTTGGGGGGCTTGGCCCCCGTCATCTTGGAGCGGAACAGGGCCTTCTCGGCTCCCAGGATCTGCACCGTGCTGGAGGGCATCATCGCGAGCTTTTTGAGCCCCCCGGCCTTCTCGAGGAGCTTCGCGGCAAGCACGGGGCCGGCCACCACTGAGAGGTTAGGGACCGCCTCCTCGGCGATGCTCATGATGAGTGCTTCCAGGGATTCCCTGTAGGAGTAGAGGGAGACGAGGTTGGCGGCGAGGCTCCTGAGGTGCTCCTCGTCCTCGGACAATAGAGGTGCTCCCATCGAGTCCTCGCTGGCGGATAGAATCCCCTTCACCCTGTCCCCCAGCTCGAGCTCTCCCAGGTTCTCGGGGGAGAAGTTGGACCTGTCTCCGAGCCTCTCGACAAGTAGAGCGTAGATCTTGTGATCATCGACGGCGCGGCTCAGCTCGGGGAAGTGGAGGCCGTACCACTCCCGGAGCTTCCCGGAGAGCACATTCAGAGACTTGTCGAGCTCGTTGAGGAGCTGCGCCGTCTGTATTATCGTCGCCCCCCGTTCCGACTGGGCCTTCTGAATGTCCTTCCTCGTCCTGAGGACCGAGACCTCTCGGCTCAGCGCGTAGTACTGCGTCTTATCCTCGACTGCCCTGAAGTCCACCGCGATGCTCTCGATGTTCTCCCTGACAAAGTCTTCGGGCCCAGAGTCCTCCACGATCTCGACGTTCACCCCGGCTCCCCTCAGAGCGTCGGCCAAGTGCTCGTTCGATATTATCACCGTCTCGAACCCCCTCTGGACGAGTTTCTCCACCATCTCCGACATCTCCTTGGAGGGCTCTCCCGCGGCGTGTCTCTCGAGGGCCGCGTTGATCTGCTTCGCGTCCCGGGGGTAGAGGACGCGCTCGACTATGTCGTTGTCATGGGTCAATGCGAAGATCCCTATCAGCGTCTCCACGACGTGGATCTGGCTCCCTGATTCAGCGTTCCCGTTCAACCGTCGTAACTCCAAAAGTTTTCAAATATGCACGCGCGTAGTTGTCACCAAGATGTCCCAATTAAGCCTATCAGTGGATATCGCGGGCCTCAGGCTGCGGAACCCGACCATGAACGCAGCAGGAGTCCTAGGAATATCCGCCCCCCTCCTGAAGCGGGTCTACGAGGGAGGAGCCGGAGCCGTCGTCACAAAGAGCCTGGGGCCTGAACCCCGATCCGGGCATCTCAACCCGACTATGGTAATCGTGGAGGGAGGAGTTCTCAATGCGATGGGTCTACCCAATCCCGGGGCTGAATACTTCGTCTCGGCGATCAAAGCCCTCAGGGCCGAGGGCATACCCGTAATCGCGAGTTTTTTCGGGGCATCCATCGATGATTTCAGAGATGTCGCCGAACTGCTCTCGGAGGCAGGCGCCGACGCTCTCGAGGTGAACGTGAGCTGCCCCAACGTCCAGGAGGAGCTGGGCATGCTGGGGGCCGACTGCCTCAACACCGAGAAGGTCACTGCGGCGGTGAAGGAAGTCTCCAAGCCCCCGGTGTTCGTAAAATTATCCCCTAACGTCACCGACATTGCCGAGATAGCAAAGGCTGCTGAGTTGGGCGGGGCGGACGCCATCACGGCGGTGAACACCCTCAAGGGTATGGCCATCGACGCCGATTTCCGGAGGCCCATCCTCACCAATGTTACTGGGGGGCTCTCGGGCCCGGCATTGAAATCCGTGGCCCTGAGATGCGTCTGGGATGTGGCAAAGGCCGTCGAGGTGCCCGTGATAGGCTGCGGCGGAATCACTAACTGGAGGGATGCCGTGGAGTTCATGCTCGCGGGGGCCTCAGCGGTGGAAGTTGGAACAGCGATTAGGGAGCGGGGATTCGGCGTCTACGAGGAGATAACCACCGGGATCGAGGGTTATCTCGAGGCCAATGGGTTCGGGAGCGTGAAGGGGATCGTGGGCCTCGCCCAGGAGGCCATATGATGAGGACTGCGGTGATAACCCGGGTCCTCAGGATGGCTCCGGACATGGTCACCCTATATTTCGAGGACGAGGAATGCTCCAAGGCCTCTCCGGGCCAGTACGCCATGATCTGGATCCCCGGAGGCGAGGAGATACCCATGTCCCTCTCAACCATCAACCCCGGAGGCGAGTCCTCACTGACCGTGAGGGATGTCGGCGAGGCCACCAAGACCCTCTGCGACATGAAAGAGGGAGACAAAGTTGGAATCCGGGGGCCCTTTGGGATAGGATACACCATCACCGGTGATTCGCCGCTGCTGGTGGCGGGGGGTACGGGTGTAGCATCCTTGGCTCCGCTTGCAGAGGCGTTCGTCGAGAGAGGAGTCAAGCCGACGTTCATCCTCGGCGCCAAGACCGAGTCGGATCTCGCATTCAGGGACAGGTTGGAGAATCTTCTCGGTGACAGTGTTGTCCTCGCCACAGATGATGGCTCCTGTGGCTTCGAAGGCTTCTCCTCCCAGTGCGCAGAAAAGCTGATGGATGAGAGAAGTTTCGACGCAGTTTACACTTGCGGTCCCGAGCTAATGATGGTCGCCGTCTTCGACGAGGCAGAGTCCCGGGGTATACCCGTTCAGGCCAGCCTCGAGAGGTACATAAAATGCGCCCACGGTCTCTGCGGGAGCTGCGCCATCGGCCCCTACAGGGTATGCATGGATGGCCCCGTCTTCGACTCGGAGAAGCTCCGGGAGGTCAGGGAGGATTTCGGCTCTCGCAAGATGGACCCGACGGGGAAGATCGTCGGGGTGGACCACTAGGACTGCATGTGTTATTAGCCAGTAACCTCAAAGCTCATCTATGGTCGCAGGAAAAGCCGAAGTAGATATCCTTTTCCACTGCTTCTACATGCCCCTCGGAGTGACGGAGGGCCACCCGGTCCTCAGCATCCGATGGCCCCTCACCCCTATGCCTGAGCCCGAGATCGCCGATATCTTCGAGACCCGCACATTCAACCTGGGTTCGACGAACACGATCCTCATCAGGGACGGGGGGATGAACATCGTCGTTGACCCAGGGATCCTCCAGCTCGGGAGGTATGGTGCCTTCCAGAAGAGGTTGGCGGAGTTCGGTCTGGAGACCGGGGACATCGACATGGTGGTGAACACCCACTGCCATTACGACCACATCGAGTCCAACTACCTGTTCAGGGGGAAGCCCCTCATCGTCCACGAGAAGGAAGTCGAATATTGCAGTAACCTCTACTGGCCCGAGTTCACCGAGGCCTTCATGGGAATCATGGAGATAGACGCCGTCTCCGGGGAGAAGAAGCTCTCCGAGAACGTGAGGGTCATAGAGACCCTGGGCCACACCCCGGGGAGCATCTCGGTCCTCGCCGAGACCGGGGAGGGGCTCGTCGCCTGCATCGGGGACGCCGCGATCGTCCGGGAGGACCTCCTGGAGTTCAGGGTGCCTTCCGTGGTGACCAAGAACATCGCCCCCGAGGTGAGCGTCAACAGCCTCAAGAGGATCGCTGCCCTGAATCCCTTCATGGTAGTCCCGGGACACGATGCGCCCTTCGACCCCAAGACCGGGAAAGCTTTATAGAGCCCTACACGGTAGGGTTTGGCGGTAATAATATGCCTACACACGGCTCACTTACGAAGGCGGGCAAGGTCCGGGCTCAGACCCCCAAGGTTGAGGGCATAGTTCGGAAGCAACTGCCCCCAAGGCGGAAGAACAGATCAAACTACAAGAAGAGAGTCCTCGCAGCCCCAGACCCCTTCTCCCAGCGTGGGGGACGTCGGCGGCGGCGGAGATAGCTCCTTTAACCTTTTAACACCCCCTTCTTAGAGATCCCCGAGTTGGAGACCTCCCTCAGGCTTATCGTTGAGAGGCTTCTCGCCATTCCTTCCCCCGACAGGGGGGACGTTGAAAGGGTCAAGATCGAGGTGAGCCGGGAGCACCGCCTGCCCGGCATACCGGGGAACGCCGAGGTCATCGCGTCCCTCAATCCCGAGGAGAGAGCCCGCCTCATCCACGTCCTGAGAAGAAAGGAGACTCGCGCCCTGAGCGGGGTCAACGTCGTCGCAGTGATGACCGAGCCCCGAGCCTGCCCCCACGGGAGGTGCGCCTACTGCCCGGGCGGCCCCGACGACGGGGTCCCCCAGAGCTACACCGGCCACGAGCCGGCCTCCATGAGGGGCGCCCAGAACGAGTATGACCCCTTCAAGCAGGCCACGAGCCGCATCGAGCAGCTGAGGGCCATAGGCCACGAGGTGGACAAGGTCGATCTCATCGTGATGGGGGGCACGTTCCCGGCCTCCCCGCCCGAGTACCAAGAATCCTTCATCCACGGATGCCTGGACGCCCTGAACGAGAGACGTTCACCCACCCTGACCGAGGCGAAATCCTTCGCAGAGGGAGCAGCGATCCGCAACGTGGGTATCACGGTGGAGACCCGCCCCGACTCCCTAAACCCCGCCGAGGTCGACAGGCTCCTGGGGCTCGGGGTGACCCGGGTCGAGTTGGGCGTCCAGAACGTCTATGACGATATCTACGAGCTCGTCGAGAGGGGCCACACGGTTCAGGACGTGATCGATGCGACGAGGCTCCTGAAGGACTCGGGCCTCAAGGTCTGCTACCACATGATGCCCGGCCTCCCCGGATCCAGCCCCGAGAGGGATCTGGACGGGTTCAGGGAGATCTTCGATAATCCGGCCTTCAAGCCCGACATGATCAAAATCTACCCCACGCTGGTCCTCGAGGGGACCAAGATCCACGAATGGTGGAAAGACGGCTCCTACGCCCCCCTTACGACGGAGCAGGCCGTGAAACTCGTCGCCGAAATGAAGGAGTACGTGCCCCCGTGGACACGGATAATGAGGGTGGGGAGGGACATCCCCAGCACCATCATCGAAGCCGGCGTAGACAAGACCAACCTGAGGCAGCTGGTCCACGACGAGCTAGCCAAGCGGGGAAAGCGATGCAACTGCATCCGCTGCAGGGAGGTGGGCCACAGAGACGGAAGAGACCCGGCGCCTGAAAACCTGGAGGTCAGGAGACGAACCTACGAGGCGTCCGGAGGCGTCGAGCACTTCATCTCCGTGGAGGAAGTAAAAGGAGATACCCTCGTGGGATTCATCAGGCTCAGGATCCCCTCGGATAGCCCCCACCGGCCCGAGGCGGAGCCCTCTTCAGCATTCGTCAGAGAGCTCCACGTCTACGGTCCCATGGTCCCCGTCGGCTCTCGCCTCGACTCGGGATGGCAGCACATGGGATGGGGCAAGAGGCTCCTGGAAGAGGCGGAGAAGGTTGCATTCGAGGAGCACGGTGTCGAGAAGCTGCTTGTGATGAGCGCCCTGGGGACCAAGGAGTACTACGCCAAACTGGGGTACGGGAGGGACGGGGTTTACGTCTCCAAGCGCCTCCCCGGGGGAAACATTTAACCCTCGGGCGCCTGGAATAGCGATGGCTGAACATGTTCATCGTCACATACCGCTACAACCTTCAACCGGAGAAGTCAAGGGACTATATCACGCTGGAGCAGAAAGCGATCCAGATCTACCTCGAGCATGGCTGCCTCGGAGTCGAGATCTACAGGGACCCTCAGAACCCCCGGAAATGGATGGAGGTCAACAAGTACCACGACGAGAAGCACTATGAAGATGTGTCCGCCGCGGTCGACGGGGACCCGAGGATCGAGGCCCTCTTCGAGGAGTTCCTGGGGCTGTTTGAGCAGGGGAATGCCCCGCAGAAGGACACGTATCTCAGGATGCTCTGATAGGCTCAATCCTTCCTGTACCATGGATTGTAGTCAGACGAATACTTTCTCCTCGGGGTATACCTCCACGCCGGACTTGCCGATGGAGTAGGGCATCATCGTCTTGGGGAACTTCTGACCCCTGAGCTTCTTGATCTGGAAAACCTCAGTCATCACGTTCTTCGAGCGGATGCTGTGCATCACGAACACTCCCTGAGCGAGATACGCTTCCGGGCCAAACCTCTGATAGTCTATCGACTCCTCCGGGAGCTCCCCGAGGAGAAACGTGGTGAGCCTCATCTCCGTGAGGCCCTTGATGAGCTTCAGGAGCTGCTGCCTCTGGACGAATGGCTTCTCGTATTGGAAGAGAAGCCCCGACACGGAGTCGATGACGCAGCGCCTAGCCGTTGGGATCAGTTGTCTCTTCGCGGTGCTCACCAGCCCCAGGACGCTGTCGATGCTGAAATCCTCGGTGCCCAACGCCCCCTTGATCCTGTAAGTCCCCGCCGGGGCGTCAATGTCCATGGGGGAGGCGTCCACGAGGGCGAGCTTGTGCTCTGTCTGCTGGGAGATCAGGTCCCACCCAAAGTTTTCCTTGGCGTTGTTGACGATGGAGAATGGGGGCTCGTCGAGGGTGACGTAGATTCCGGTTTCATCGTTTTCGGTGATGCCGTTCAGGAGGTACTGGACGCCGAAGGTCGTCTTCCCGGCGCCTGGACCCCCCAGTAGGAGGTAGCAGTATCCTTCGGGGAGCCCTCCTCCGAGGATTCTGTCGAGGTTGGTTATTCCAGTCTTGACCCTCATCGATTTTCGCCATTGTTACATGATAGTTTATTAAATTTAATTCTATTCAAGCAGCATAATCTCACTGGTGAGGAGGGCCATCTCCCTCTCAGACAGTGTCTGGGGATGAACGGGAATGAGCAGTATGCCCCGCTTCTCCATGAAATCGAACCTTATCTCCTGGATGAACGTGTAAACGATATCGAACTCGAAACGGCTTATCAGGTATTCGAGCCCATCCAGGATCACAATAGGAGAAACATTGTTCTCAAGGAAATCGGATACAACCCTGTTGACTTCCTGGAGATTCGAGACGTGCCTACGCCCCACCATCTCTCGGGAGGAGATCAAAATAATGTTCTCAGAATGGATGCCATATTTCGTCTCCAGTTCTTCAGGGTTGTTCCGTGTCAGACAGAGTCCGGGGACACCATGGAACGTTAGATCGCGGAATATCCGGAAGGCCAACTCGTGCTCTGAACACAGATAGCTGCAGCCCTGCGATACGCCATTCAACTTGAAAACGAGTTCCCTTAGATTCGACTCGGCGAGTTTTTTCTCGGTAACGTCCCTGAAGACCACTCGCTTGGTGTATAGGTTACCCTCATTGTCGTACTCTTCAGAGAAATCCAGTAGGGTATCGATAATGGAACCGTCTTTCCTCCTCAACTGCCACTCGGACCCGTTGAGGTCGGCGGAGAGATCGAATGTGGGCTGCTTGTTGGTATCGCATGATGGGTCAGTTACTCTCAACCGAGAAATGGGCCCGTCCAGGATCTCGTCCTTCGAGAAGCCCAGGTTGTCCGCCATAGTTCTGTTGATGCTTCTGACGATCCCCTTTGTATCGACGCTGAGATACATCACAGGGGCGTTCTCGTAGAGGTCGTCCAGCAGGAGCCTCTGCCTCTCTATCTCCCTCTGGGCCGCTTTCAACCGGGTTATCCTCTCGAGCATGCTGATAAGGTCCCTGGCGTTGACCGGCTTGAGCAAGAAGGCGTCGGCCCCCTGGTTCAGGGAACCCACCGCGGTCTCCACGGTGGCTTCACCCGAGACCATCATGATCCCCATGTTAGTGTCTTTCTCGCTCAGCCGGCGGAGAACCTCCACCCCATCGATGTCCGGCAGACGAATATCGATGATAGCCGCGTCGAACTCGTGTTCCTGTGCCGCTTGTAGAGCATCCGCGCCGTTAAATACGGAGAGAACTCCATACCCGACCTCGTTGAGGATCATCTCGAGGCTCGCGCATAGATACTTGTCGTCGTCTACTATCAGGACTTCGGGTCTGGACCCCTCTTGCTGACCTTTTTCTCTCAAATTATCGGACCCTTCATTCTCGTAAATTTGTTTCCCAGCGTATCATACCCCTTTTGAACTGTGCCCATGAAGCCATAGTTAACGATTCTTCCAGGATTTGACTCGACCACCGTTTCTCGCCTCGATATACTCTGAATGTCCACTGGCTTAGGGGTTAATCCCCGCGCGCATCACCCCCTTCTCGAAATTAGATAAATAGATTATTACGGAATCCGACATAGCGTTGAAAGCACCATATCTTGAATAAATTGTGTACGCCAACCTGACGGTCTCCCCACTTGGCTATCAAAAATCCATGGTCTCTAGCAGTACCAAATATAAGCCCCTGCGGCATAGGAAGTTCTGATTCTAAATGGGCGAGGACTCTCTGCAGGGCTACCGGGGGAGACTCAAAGTGGCCCTCAGGGCCATTGGAGCCGGGATCGGGGACCAGATCAAAGTGGAGTCCGGGGGTGCGGTGTACGAGGGCTCCCTGATGCCCCGCCTCGAGAGCGATGACGAACACCACGTCGTACTCAAACTCAGGAACGGCTACAACCTCGGGATAAACTTCGACGCCTCCACGCAGATCGAGCGCGTGGGCGAGGCCGAGAAGCCCGATTTCAGGCCCCCTCCCCTTCCCACCATGAATGAGAGGCTTCCCCGGGTGAGCATCGTGAGCACCGGGGGGACCATCGCGAGCCGGGTCGACTACACCACGGGGGGAGTCCATGCCGCCATCTCGTCCAAGGACCTCCTCAGCATCGTCCCCGAGCTCTCCGACTTTGCGGCCGTCGACGCAGACATCCTCTACAGCGTCTTCAGCGAGGACATCGATTCACGCCACTGGACCGGGATGGCCAGGATGGTGGAGGAGAAGGTCGACGACGGTGTGAAGGGCGTCGTCATAACCCACGGAACCGACACCCTAGGCTACTCCGCGGCGGCCCTCAGCTTCGCCCTGAGAGACTTGCCTATCCCCGTTATACTAGTGGGTTCTCAGAGGAGCTCCGACCGGCCCAGCAGCGACGCCGCCACGAACCTGGTGGGAGTTGTCACCGCCGCTGCGACCGCACCCTTCGCCGAGGTGGTCCTAGGGATGCACGAGACCACGTCGGATACCAGCATCGTGTTCCACAGGGGCACAAAGGTGAGGAAGTGCCACACCAGCGCAAGGTACGCTTTCCAGTCCGTCAACACCGATCCCCTCGCCAGGGTGGTCGAGGGAAGGGTGGAGATGCTGGAGGACGATTATCGAAGGAGGAATGAGGGCCCCCTCGAGGTCATGGACGGCTTCGAGGAGAAGACCGCCCTCTTGAAGTTCCACCCGGGTTTCCAACCCAAAGTTGTGGATTGGTTCGTCGACGATGGTTACAAGGGGCTGATCCTGGAGGGGACGGGCCTCGGCCATGTGAGCACGGGTCTCTACGCCGTCATCGAGAGGGCCGTCGAGGAGGGGCTCTACGTCGGGATGACCTCCCAGTGCATCTGGGGTAGGATCGACATGGACGTCTACACCACGGGCCGGGAACTCCAGCAGCTGGGGGTGGAGCCCCTCGGGGACATTCTCCCGGAGACCGCCTACGTGAAGCTGATGTGGGCCCTCGCCAACTCGGAGGACCTGGAGGCGGCGAAGGCGCTGATGCGGGAGAACATTGCGGGTGAGTACTCGGACAGGACCCTCTACACCGGGAGGTTCGGCTGATGGACTACGGGAAGCTGGGGCTCAAGGTGGGCCTCGAGATCCACCAGGAGCTCGCCACCCAGCACAAGCTTTTCTGCCAGTGTCCACCGGAGCTCTTCAAGGAGGAGCTCGAGTACACCTTCCTCCGCCGCCTCAGGCCCAGCCAGAGCGAGCTGGGGGAGATCGACCCCGCAGCCCTCTTCGAGTTCATGAAAGGTAGGACGATGCTATACGAGGCGAACAGGGCCACCAGCTGCCTCGTCGAGATGGACGAGGAGCCCCCAGGGCCATTGAACCCCGAAGCCCTCGACGTCTGCCTCACATTCGCTCTACTGACCGACTCCAAGCCCGTCGACGAGGTTCACGTGATGAGGAAGATCGTGGTGGACGGCTCCAACACAACCGGGTTCCAGAGGACCTGCGTGGTGAGCGTGGGGGGCTCCGTCGAGTCTGAGGGCAAGGCCTACGGCATCCAGCACATCGGCCTCGAGGAGGACGCCGCGAGGAAAGTCAGAGACGAGGGGGAGGTGAGCCGCTACAGGATCGACAGGCTCGGGATACCCCTCATGGAGGTGGCCACCGATCCCGTCATCTATTCCCCGGAGGAGGCCGAGAGGGTGGCCCTTGCGATTGGCCGCCTACTGAGAGCCACGGGAAAGGTGAGGAGGGGCCTCGGCTCCATACGGCAGGACGTGAACGTCTCCATCACCGACGGCGCCCTCATCGAGATCAAGGGGGTCCAGGAGCTGGGCCTCGTCTCCAAGGTCGTGGAGTATGAGGTCCAGAGACAGGTGGCCCTACTGGGGTTGACCGAGGAGCTGGCGGGTCGAGGCGTCGGGGAAGGGGATCTCAACGGGGACTTGGTCGACGTCTCTAGTCTCTTCAAGGGGACCAAGAGCCGTATCATCAAGAACGCCCTCAAGAATGGGGGCGTCGTCCTCGCCGTCAGGCTCCCCGGTTTCGCGAGGATAGTGGGAAGCGAGCTCTGCCCCGGGAGGAGGCTCGGCTCCGAGATGGCCGACCACGCCCGCTTCCACGGTGGGGTCAAAGGGATATTCCACACAGACGAGCTCCCCGCCTACGACATATCGGAGGGGGAGGTCCAAGCCCTCAAGGAGCGAATGGGGGCGGAGGCATCGGACGCCGTAGTCATAGTCGCCGACGATGAGGACAAGTCAAGGAAGGCCCTCGAGGCTGTCGTCGCTAGAGCTAAACAAGCGCTTCATGGGATTCCCCGGGAGACGCGGTCAGCGAACCCCGACGGAACCACACACTTCACACGGCCCCGCCCCGGAGCGGCGAGAATGTACCCCGAAACCGACGTCGTCTCCATCCCCGTCACCTCCGAGAGGCTCGAGGCATTAAAGGCGGCCCTCCCGGAGATGCCCGAGGAGAAACTAGAACGGATCAAAGCCGATTACGACCTCAACGAGAAACTGGCCCGACAGATAGTGAACTCGATCCACGCCGAGTTCTTCGAGGAGCTGGCGAAGGAAGGATTGGGGGACACCACGCTCCTCGCGGTGACCCTCACGGAGACCTTGAAAAGCCTGGAGCGGGATGGGGTTCCCGTCGGAAGCCTCGATGAGCCAGTGATGACGGGTGTCTTCGCATTGGTTAACGAGGGGAGGACGGCCAAAGAGTCTGTCCCCGAGCTCCTGACATGGCTCTCCTCCAATCCGGGGCGGTCCGCAGACGAAGCCCTTGACTCCCTGGGCCTCGGGATGATGGCTGTCGAAGTGCTGCGGGAACTGGTCGAGGCAAGGGTCTCCGAGAAGTCGGAGATGGTTGAGCAGATGGGGATGAAGGCGTTCGGTCCCCTCATGGGGCTGATTATGGGGGAGGTCCGGGGGAAGGCTCAAGCGGGGGACGTTCAGAACCTTCTCAGGAAGGCTCTGCAGGAGAGACCTTAGAACGCCCAACTCCTGAGAATCCTGAGTAGGCCTCTCAAACCGTTGTGAACCGGGCTCCCTGAGATTACGGGATAGTAGAGCACGAAGGCGATCATGACTAGGAGCAGATAGAGTACAGTCTTTGGTCTCTTCTCATTCCTCTGCCAGATGTCCGTCATCCGTTCCGAGACCGCCAGGCACAATATGGGGACATTGGGGAAAAAGTGATACAGGAAGAGGGACCTCGAAATCAGAGCGTAGGGAAGCCACTGGAAAGCGAACATGGTCACCAGGAAAACCCGGGAGGGAGCACCCCCTCTGGTTACTCTCGAAGTTTCATTGATCATTACGATTAAACCAACCCACCAAATCGCTGGATTACCCATGGCTACCATGGTGGACACCCACTCTCCTCCAAGCTCGGAAATATACAGCCAGACGGGCCTCGTGAGGAGAGGCCAGCTCCACCAGGGAGAGGAGTAGCCGTGGCCGGCCTCCAAGCCAGAGTGGTAGCCGAGCATGGATAACTGCCTTGCGAACACGTCCCTCAGCGAATGCCCTAGGCCCAAGTAGGGAATGTAGGTCAGGAAGTAGACCAACACGAAGACCGCCGCTGTCCCCGCAAGGACCAGGAAAACATTCCCGTTGACTGCCCCCGATCGCTTTCGGCCATCCCTACTCCTCAGGAAACCGATGCGAATCAGCCCCAGAGTGAAGAATTGTGCTGCGAGGCCGAATGCGGCGGTCCACTTCGTGGCGAACCCTAGTGCCGATAGGATTACTGCCGCAAAGAGGGGTCTCAGCGAGGTCCCCCAACCCGCATCCAGCACGCCCTTCATGTATCTGTAGAAAAAGAGCAGCGAGGCGAGGGAGAAGAAGGCGAGGAAGATGTCGGTGGTAGCCATCCGCCCCATCGTGAAATGCATAAAGTCGAACCCCAACAGCAAAGCCGAGAAGAGCCCCCCCAGCCAGGACCCGCTGATCTCTTTCCCAAGGAGGTAGATCACAGGCATCATCGCCGAGGCGAAGAAAACCCCGGCGATCCTCCAGCCAAG
Organism: Candidatus Bathyarchaeota archaeon; assembly: GCA_026014875.1. GTDB lineage: Archaea > Thermoproteota > Bathyarchaeia > TCS64 > TCS64. The sequence continues at coordinate 47,910 of JAOZHO010000034.1, forward strand.
GGGATTGTTGCCCAGAACCGAGATCCCCGCCGCGATGATGAGTTTACCCAAGGGGGGATGCGTGTCCTCGAAGGGGTCCCGCCCGGAGAGGTAGTCCTCGGCGGCCCTGACGTAATAGACCTCGTCGAAGACCGATTCGGACATGTATGTGGGCGGATATTGGGCTAGGTCCTGCTCGTCGGTCAATGCCTCAAGGGAACCTGAGGGACCATCCGCCCCCCAAACGGTCAGGTCTTCGACGCGACCATCCTCACCTGCGACGATCATCTCCAAGATCTCGCCGTGTGAGCTATCGAAGTCTATCATCAAGAATCGTGTGAGACGGTCTACGCTGACCCTCCTCCATCGGTTATAACCATCCACGGTTGCCTCAGCGGCCTTGTCCCAGGAATCAGGCTCCCCCGTGAATATCTCCAGATTCAACTCCCCTGTCTTGACCATGAACACGATCTCACTGACATCCACCGGGGATCCGAGATCGACGATGACCCGGGCACTCCCGGAGACCGACCATCCCGATGACGGAATCTCGTCATGGCCGAGGTTCCACGATGCCAATAAAAAGAAGATTATGGAAAGAGAGAGAACGATAACGGTGTCTCTCTTGAGAGGGGGCATCATCCGGGGATTCCGATCATAATTCAGCGCGGCTCTTATAGCGTTTAGGCGGACTCGAGAGGGATTCTTTATTTGGCTGGAAAGGAAAGGAAGTAAGACTTTGGTCAAGATCATAGCCACCCTCCCCTGTCATAACGACGTTGCTTTCCTTGAGAAAGCGGTGGATGCAATGAAAAAAGGGCTGATGAGCTATGGTGACGACTACCTGATCGTCATCGCCGAGGATGGCTCCACCGACGGCTCGGCCGAGCTTGCCGGGAAACTGGCATCATCAGATACCAGCATTATCCACATTCACGACGAAAGGAAACTGGGGAGAGGACGCGCCCTGATGAATGCTTGGAAGATGTTCGACGGCGAGATCTACGCATTCATAGATTGCGACCTGGCCACGGACATGAGCTTCTTCCCCCAGCTACTAGGATACATCGAAGAAGGCTACGATCTGGCCACGGGGTCCCGATACGGCGAAGAAGCTGTAACCACTCGACCGTTTCTGCGGGGGATCACGAGCAAGGCGTACAATGGGATCATCCGGCTTGTGTTCAACGACGGTATCCGTGATCATCAGTGCGGATTCAAGGCCTTCTCCCGGGTCATGGTGGAGCATTTATTGGAGGAGAGCCGCCACGACGATTGGTTCTGGGACACTGAGGCGATCGTGCTCGCTAGGCGAGGCGGATTCAAACTCGTCGAGTTCCCGGTGGTGTGGGAGGAGAAAAAGGGGAGCCGCACCCCCCTCAAGCGATTGTTGAAGGATGTCTGGATCCACGGGAAGGGCTTGGTGAAACTGCTCTTCCGATGACCGGAATGATTTATCCCGAATCAGAAACGGCCTAGGCCAGCATCTCTAAAATAGAGGTGACGAACAAATCTGAGGATGCATCGATCATGACCTCAATATACGCCGATAAAGTTCTCGTGAACGGAAATATTCACACTGGTAGCGGGCGCTATACTACATCTCTCGCCATCCTTGGAGAGAGGATCGCTCTCCTGGGCTCCGATGAAGAGGTGCTCGAGTCTGCGGGTCCCGGGACCCAAGTCATCGACCTCAAGGGACGGCTTGTGATACCCGGTTTCATCGACACGCACATTCATCCCTCCATGGCCGGGGCGCTGCTGACCGGGGACATCGACTTCAAGACCCTCCAGCCTGAATCCATACACCAGCTCCAAGAGATCGTGAGAAATAAGGCCTCCGAGACCCCAAAAGGGGAGTGGATCCAAGGCTGGGGATACGATGAGGAAAGGTTCACCGAGGGCAGGCTACCCAACCGCTGGGAACTCGACGCAGCCGCTCCCGACAACCCCGTCTTCATTGTCCAGACATGCGGCCACGTAGCCGCAGCCAACTCAAAAGCTCTAGATATAGGCGGAGTGTCGAAAGACATGCCCGATCCAAAGCAGGGGATCATCGACAGGAACCCCGACGGGGAGCCCACCGGGGTCCTCAGGAACAGGGCTCAGCGTCTGGTGAAAGCACACCTCCCCCCCAGGGGCCGCCGAAGGATGAAAGCGGCCCTGAGGGTGGCCCTTGAGAGGCTCGCCTCCCATGGCGTGACGGGTATTCACGACGCCTGGTCGGGTCCCTCTCTGATCAGGATCTATCAGGAGCTCCTCTCCGAAGGTAGGCTCTCGGTGAGGGTGGGCCTGATGCCCCCGATAGCCAACAGATTCGAGGGGGACTACCTCCAGCAGCTAACCTCCCTGGGCCTGCAGACAGGCTTCGGGAGCCCCATGCTCAGATTCGTGGGTGCGAAGGTGGCCCTGGACGGCATGCTCAGAAGCGGGACCGCGGCCCTCAGAGAGGACTATGAAGGAAAGAAAGGCGACCGGGGGCTCCTCACCATCGACGTCGACACCCTCCAGGAGAAGGTGAAAGCCTGCCACACAGCCGGCATCAGGGTCTGCATTCACGCTGAGGGAGACAGGGGCATCGACACGGCCCTGGACGCCATCGAGTTGGCGAGGGAAGCGAAACTGGAGGCAGAGCTGAGGCATCGCATCGAGCATTTCGGTCTCTGCCACCCCGACCAGATGAGGAGGATGAAGAGGCTGGGGGTCATCCCCTCGGTCTCCATCAACTTCATCCGCGACATCGGTGAGGGTTATCAAAGGGTCCTGGGGCCGGAGAGGTCAGAGTGGGTCTACCCCCTGAAATCCCTGGAGGAGCACGGCATCGTGGGCTCATGCAACTCCGATTGGCCTGTCTCCGTGGGCAACCCAATGATCGGCCTCCACTCCGCCGTGGCGAGGAGGACGTGGAATGAAAATGACCTCGGGGCGAGCCAGGGAGTATCCATCGAGGCGGCGGTGAAGGCCTACACCTGGAACGGGGCCTATGCCTCCAACGAGGAGGATATCAAGGGCTCGATCGATGTGGGGAAGCTGGCGGACCTCGCCGTGGTCGACCGCGATATCTTCACTGTTCCCGTGGACGAGATCCTAGATGCGCGGGTGGATATGACCCTCGTAGGCGGGCGAGTGGTCTACCGGAGAGCGTAGCTAACCCTGATGCGTTGGCTTTAAAGCATCCACGGCCCACTATTTGCCAGTTCCGATTAAAACAGGAGTTCAGACGATGGATGTGATGGACGCGATCCTGAAGAGGCGAAGCATCAGAGCCTTCACCGATGAGCCCGTTCCTGGCGAGGCCGTCGAGAGGCTGTTGGAGGCAGCCCGTTGGGCCCCCTCCGGGGGGAACAGGCAGTTCTGGAGGTTCATCGAGGTCAGGGACCCTAGGAGACTCGATATGATCAAGATGTTCTCGGCGGGGCTCAAAGGAGACCCTACTCTCATCATCGCCATCTGCGCCAAGGTCTCCGAGCCCATGAACCTCCTCGACCTCGGTATGGCATCGGAGAACATCATGCTGGAGGCCGTCGAGCTGGGGCTTGGGAGCTGCGCCATCGCCTCCTACAGCGAGGGGCCGGTTAAACAGCTCCTGGGGATACCTGACGACACGGACCTGGTGCTCCTCCTCTCCATGGGCTACCCCGACGAGAGCCCCGCACCTAGACCCAAGAAGCCACTGAACGAAATAGCCTTCAGCGAAAAGTTCGGGGAGGGCTTCAGATCGTGAGCGACAAGAAAAGCGGCGAGGAATACATCTTCGAGCTGGCAGGCTACTTGGTCACTTGCGCCGCCATGGCCTTGTCAGGAGAACGGGAGGGCTCCCCCCGATACTCGGCTAACCGGTTCTTGATCGCTCTCAGGAAACTCGTCGATTCGCCTGTATACGTGGAAGGCCTTGCAGATGATCCGTTCCTGCGTGGGATAGTGGATAAGCTGGACGACATCAAGTTGGAGCATGAGGAGCTCCAGGGTCTCCAGATGGAGTTCGCCGTCGAAGCATCAAAACGCCTCGACTAAGAAAAGGGGTTTAGAAAAGGTCCCGGAAGATTCTCTTCGCGTTCTTTCCCAGCAGGAGCTCCCTGTAGACGGGGGCCAGCTTCAGGGTGCGGATCTCCTTCACCCCCAGCCCGGGGTGATTCTGAGGAGACTCGGATCCGAAGCAGATGCGGGTTGGCCCCAGGTCCTTTACGAGGCCCACGCCGCTGGTGATCCCGTTCCTGCCCCCGGTGTCTATGATGATGTTCCTGTGGGTTCTCATCAGCTCTTTTATCCGGGGCCAGAAGGTGTTGACCACGAGCCTCACCTCTGGAAACTTGTAGGCCAGCTGGTTGAGGCCATTGTAGTAGGTCTCCCGTCCCATGCTCTCGCTCTCCCCTGTCTCGCTGTTTGGGTTGTTGAAGAGGACCGGGAGGTTGTTATCCATGCAGGGCACCATGAACTCTATCTTCGGGCTCCTCCCGAATACCCGGTGGAACTCGGGGTCCAGCATCACCCCCTTCAGGCCGAGGCTGACGATCCTCTCCACCTCCTCCAGGGCTCCATCCGCATTGGGGTCGACGCAGCCGAACCCTATGAGCCTGTCAGGGTGCTCCTTGACGACCGCGGCGATTCTATCGTTGACCTCCTGGATCTTCATGGACGGGAAAGGCATGACGAAAGTGACGTCGATACCATACTTTTCCATGTCCCTCAGGATCTCTTCGGGTGTCTGCTTGAAGTCCATGAGGGGGTGGTGGCCAATGTGGGCGTGGATGTCCACGATCATTAGGCATCAACCCCCAGGAGCTTGGCCGCGGAATTCCCGAGGACAAGCTTTTCCTGTTCCTCCGGAAGGTCGGCGAAGCGGACTGCGTCCAGCATGAGCCCCATGTAGTCCCCCGCCTTCTCGAAACGGCTCCCGTATCCCCCGTTGGCGGAGTCGGAGCCGAACATCACCTTCTCGGCGCCTATGCGCTCCACCGCCTGTTTGATGGCGTAGGGGTTGGAGTAGCAGGTCTCCAGGTAGATGTTGGGGTTCTTTTCAGCCATCTTGGTGCTGAGGAGCTCGGAGTCGAAGCATGTGCCTCCGCCCATGTGGAGTATGACTGTTTTCACCTTGGGGAAGCTGTTGGCTATGTCCCCGATGATGTAGGGATGGTTCCTGATGCTGTGATCAGAGTGAACGGCCACCACGGCACCATGCCTCTCAGCGATCTCCATCATGGGATACATGAACCGTGCGACAGCGTGAGTGTGCCCCACCTTCACTCCTTTCCACTTGTATTCACCCAGGTACTTATCCACCAGCTCGAGCCCCACCTCCTCGTAGCTGGGGGCGAAATTCACGAAAGGAATGAATCTGTCTGGATGCTCCTCCGCCGACTTGGCTACGAAGGCGTTATCCTCAGCGTCCCCGAAGACACCGAAGACCACGGCTATGTCCACCCCCGCGGCGTCCATGTCGTCGATGAGAAGAGTAGCGGGCCCCGTGGGCTTCCAGCGCTGGGACAAATGGCAGTGAGCGTCTATAACAACCAATTAATTCAACACTCCTAACGCAGATACCACGCTCTTCTCGTTATTAAGATCGAGGACTTTAACCTCGGGCTAACAAAGGGGGACGATAAAAAGGGAAGATCCAAGATGGAAACGGCGGAGCTTCTTGCGTATACCCTAAAAAAAATTAAATAAAATGCAGGCGAAATCTGCTCTGGTACGTTATGAAAGTCTACATCTCATTCGACATGGAAGGAGTATCTGGAATAGCAGGCGGGGGAATGACGGGGCCAAACCCCCGCACTCCCTCCGCCTACCCCAGAGGCCAGAGATTCTCCACGGACGACGTGAAGGCGGCCATCGATGGGGTTCTCGAGGTCGATCCGGACGCTGAGATCTGGTTCAACGACGCCCACGGAAAATCGATGAACGTCTACTTCGAGGAGTTCCCGGAGAACGTTAAGATAGTCATCAACTCGGCGGAGCTCTTCGACGAGGCCCTCGGGATAGATGAAACCTTCGACGCCCTCATCTGCATCGGCTCCCACGGCCATCTCCTACAGGCCGACGGGGTGCTCAGCCATATCTGGGATGTCAGGGCGTTGGAGTATAACGGGAAGAGCCTAACGGAGACGTGCCTCAACGCATCCTTGGCGGGTTACTACAAGGTTCCCCTCGTGATGATCTCGGGGGACGAGGACAGCATGGAGTACATATCGGAGAACATAGGGACCGGGTTCGCGACTGCCTCCGTCAAGAAGGGGATAGGCAGGTACGCTGCGGTGTCCCTGCACCCGAAGAAGGCTCAGAAGCTCATCAAGGCGGCGGTCATCGACGGCCTGAAGAGGCTTCACGAGATTCCGCCCTTCGAGTTCGAGACCCCCATCACCGTGGATATCGCCTACAAGGACCATGGCGGGGCCTTCAACAACATGTTCTTCATGCCCCAGGACGAGAGGGTCTCAGGCGACAAGGTCAGGTTCACCGCGGCAAACGCCAAAGAGGCATATTACGGCTTCCTGGCCCGGGATAAGTTGAGCAAGAACAAGTAGCACGGGGTTAATCCCCCTTCCTTTTTTCCTCATCCCCCTCGAAAACTGAAAAGCAATTTAAACCCAGAGACTGGATCTCATTGGATCGCCTTGGATTTTGATATTCTCATTGTTAATGGTCGCGTTGTTGATGGAGCGGGGAATCCCTGGTTTAAAGCGGACGTGGGTATCACAGGGGAAAGCATCAGTGCCATAGGTAAGCTGCATGACTCCGGTGCCGGGAGGACCATCGACGCTGAGGGGCTCGTCGTGGCCCCCGGGTTCATCGATATCCACGGCCACTCAAGCTACTCGGTGCTCATCGACCCGAGGGTGGAGAGCAAGGTCAGACAAGGCGTCACCACGGAGGTCTCGGGGAACTGTGGCACGTCCCCGGCCCCGATGAGTGGGGCCGTGAGGGAGTACCGGGAGACGTTCATGCGGGCCCAGCTTCCCGAGGGTTTCGACCTTGACTGGGAAACCATGGGAGAGTATCTCGACAAGATAGACGAACGGGGCGCCGCATTCAACGTTGTTCCCCTCGTCGGCCAGGGGAGCGTCCGCCAGAACGTGATGGGATTCGAGGACCGGCAGACCACGAAGGGGGAGCTGGAGGAGATGCGAGACCTGATAGCCGGAGCGTTGAATGATGGAGCCTGGGGCATGTCCTCGGGCCTGGTCACCACCCCCAGCTGCTACGCGGATACCGATGAGCTCACCGAGCTGGCCAAGGTGGTCGCGGAGCACCGCGGAGTCTACTATATCCACCTACGGGGGGAGAGCGAGACCCTATTCGAGGCGCTTGATGAGGCCTTCGAGATCGGGAGAAGGTCTGGGGTATCCCTGGAGATAGTCCACTTCAAGGCATCTGGGAGGGATAACTGGGGAAACACCGAGGAGGGACTGAGAAGAATCGAGGAAGCCCGAGCCCAGGGGCTGGACATCACCCTCGACCAGTATCCCTACATCGCCTCGAGCATCGGCCTCTCGGCCCTCATACCTCCATGGGCGCATGAGGGGGGAAACGACAGGCTCCTAGAGAGGCTGAGGGACCCCAAAGTCCGCAGGAGGATCAAGGAAGGCCCGACCAGGCTCACCAACGAGCTCGACGACGTGTTGATCTCCTTCGCCAAGAACAACCCAGATTATGAGGGGAAAAGGGTCACCGAGATCGCAAGAATGAAGGATAAGGATCCGATGGATACCGTGTTCGATCTGCTGCTGGCGGAGAACGCCCAGGCGGGGATGGTCGTTTTCGGGATGTCCGAGGAGGACGTCGAGCGGGTGATGCGCAGCCCCTACATGATGGTCTGCTCCGACGGCCTGGGTGTGTCGCCCAGTGGTACGCACAATAGGGGGAAGCCCCATCCCCGATACTACGGGGCGTTTCCCCGGGTTCTCAGCCGCTACGTCAGGGAGAAGGGTGTCCTGAGCCTCCAGGAGGCCGTGAGGAAGATGACCTCTCTGCCGGCCCAGAGAATTGGCCTCAGGGACAGGGGTCTCCTGAGGGAGGGTTTCAAGGCCGATGTTGTCCTGTTCGACCCTGAGACTGTGAACGACGAAGCTACTTTCATCGATCCGCACCGGTTTCCTAAGGGAATACCCTATGTGATGGTGAATGGGGGCCTCGTCGTTGATGGTGGCGATCAGACGGGAGCGCTTCCCGGGCAGGTCCTACGTAAGCCCTGCTAAGTGCTCCTTTTTCCTCCTGCGGCCTATCCTCCGATACAGGCGCATTCAGGTTAACTAATGGGTTTAGGGTAGACTTGGTGGGAAACCCCGCCTAGGGTTCATCAGTAAGCATTTTTGGGTTTATCCGGCAGGGAGTGATCTGGCTGAATTAAAATAAAAAAGAAGGAAATTTGTTTTGTTTAAGGAGTCTTTTCCAGTGTGTAGATCCAGCCAGGATCGGTGATCCAGGCTATGCTGTACTGGAATCCGGAGACGTAGTCATGTGCAGCGAAGAATGCTGGAGTGTATACTGTTAGGATTCCCGGAACATCCTCTTCGAGGAGCACCTGGGCATCAATGTACAGTTGTTCCTGCAATTCTAGGTCTGCGGTTGCCGTTGCTTCTTCAAGCAGGGCGTCAGTTACGTCGTTTACGTAACCGAAGCTGCCTGCGTATCCGTGTGCAGCTCCGAAGACGTTCTGGATGTAGTAGGCGTCTGGTCCGTTCTCTGCCACCATGGTCCCTATCGGCGTACCTCCGCCGACCAGGTCACCCCAAGTCGTTACGACGGGGATTACCACGAATTTGGGGTTGATGGATGCCAGAGAGTCCGCTATCAGAGTGCCGAGGACACCACCGGTATCCGCAGCCCATGCCTGATATGCGTACGTAATCTGGAAGCCTTCATCCCAGTACTTCCCGTCGTATGCCAGCTTGAACTCCTCCTCTGCTTTCACAGGGTCGTACGTGAAGGGGAAGCCCTCATAGTATCCCGGCCAACCAGGGTTTAGGACACCCTTGGCGGGCTCGGCCCATCCCAGATAGACCTCATTTACGTAGGTCTCGTAGGGGATGGCGTATGAGAACGCTCTCCTCATGTGTACGTCTGCACTGAAGAAGTCCGATGGCACCTCGTTGTCAGGTGGCGCAGCGTTTATGTCGAAGTCGAAGCCGAAGTAGCAGACCTCAACGAATCCCTCCTGCTTGATGGGGGTCACATAAGTCTGCGAAGAAGCCGGTAGTGCGATTATCTGCTCTGCCTGTACAGGTGAGGCTGGAGACATCGCGTCGATGTCGCCCTGCCTGAACATCAGGTACTTGGTTGACCACTCTAAGATGTTGAGGCTGAGTATGGTCTCCTCTGGAGCCGCACCCTGCCAGTAGTCATCGAATCTCACAAGCTGGATCCTCTCGTTCTTGGACCACTCATCTACCATGAATGGGCCTGAACCGATGACCCCCTTGCCAGCGATGATCGCGTCAACGTCCTCGAAGGCTGGGTCGATAGTGTCGGACCAGTCTCGAGTGTCTCCCAAGAACCATGAACCAGCTGCCTCGGCTGCCGCTTGCTGTATGATGCCTCTGCCTGGATATGCCACCGTGAACAAGAATGGCCCATAAGTTTGGGTGAGCACGAACACGACGGTATCGTCACCGTCTGCGTATATGTGCTCCTCAAGCATCTCGACGGTGATAGGATCACCGAATTCGATGCCTAGGAGGGGTTTCACTAAAAGTGCTCCCCAGCTCCTTCCCGTACCCATGCTCCGGCGCCATGTATAGACGACATCGTCTGCAGTTACCTCCGACCCGTCCCAGAACTTGACGCCATCCCTCAAGGTGAAGGTGTATGTCAAGCCATCTGAGGAGACCTCAAGTGCCTCCGCGATACCGCCCTCAAGTGTGGGCACTGTCGATCCGGGTAGGAACTTCATCAGAGTGTCGAACAGAGCTAGGTCGACCCATCTTCCGACGTTTCCCTCGGAAATTCTCAGGGGCTCAAGGTTCGAAGGAGCGCCCATCGCCATAACCAAAGTATCGGGATTCTTCACGATACCCTGGTAGTCTACGGGCTCCTCAGTAACGATGATTGTCCGACCTACAGAGTCAGATTTTCCGTTGAGTGCATCTTTGACCGTCAGGATAACGAAGTAGCTCCCTGCATCGTCATAGGTGAAACTTGTGGTCTCACCATCGACCATGGTGCCCTCTCCGAAATCCCAACTCCAAGCGTTGACGTTTGGTGTGTATGCCTGAATCTCTCCCCTCCGGTCCCGATAGTGATAGGAGGAAGCTCCATCGAGTCCTACCGGCTCACCCACCTCGAGAACCGAGGCATTTGCGCCAATAATGGCTACAGGAGGAAGCTCAAGACTGAGCTCAAGGACCTCTTCCCTATCAACTTTGAGGAATATCGGAGCAGTTATGGTGTCAGCCTTACCACCTACGTCGTCCTCGGCCTCCACGTAAATTACGTAGTAACCGGGGAGATCGTAGCTGTGTCTAGCGGTCTCACCCACTCCTGTCGTTCCATCGCCGAAGTACCAGACGTACTCCTCGATCTCTCCATCCGGGTCGATCGATCCCTTAGCGCTGAACAGAACAGACTCCCCGACTTCGGCTGAAGTCGAGTAGCCTATCGAAGCAACTACGGGGACCTTGTTGTCCGGGGGAGGAGTCGGGCTAGGAGCGGGAGTCGGGCTAGGAGTTGGACTGGGGCTAGGACTAGGTGATGGTGTAGGTGCTGGCCTTGTGAAGTACCAAAGACCCGCGGCGACCACGATGATCACCACGACTGCGATGATTAGTGTGTTGTTATTTGAACTTGCTTTTCTTGAACGCATTTTTTCATCTCTTCCTTAGTCTACGCTATTACCCGTTGGAACGTTTTAAATATTTTTTGTTTCACCGGCCTTGAATCGCCGTTTATTGCATCTTTCGTGCAAAATATTAAGGGACTATGCCCCCCATCTAGGGTATTTTTTATGTTAATAGTATCTAAAGTATTTATCCAAATATTTATGAAAAACAGATATTCCCTTTATTAAAAAAAAGGAGGAGGTCCCCAACCTCCTACTCGAGTCTCCTCGGAACCTAGATTATTTGAATCTGCTCGGATTGAAACTGTCGAGCAGGGGATCCCCTTCATCCTTCATGATGTAGTTGGTGAGTATCCTGCCTGTGTCGGGGGCCAGGATGACGCCGTTGCCACTCATGCCCGTAGCCACCAGGAAACCCTCCACATCAGACTCACCGACTATCGGCAGCTTGTCAGTGGTCACAGACCTGTAGCCTAGCCAGTCGTTCACGAGCTGGGCGTCGAGGAGCTTGGGAACGCTCTCCGCCAGCCTCTCGGTGAGGAAGTCGAAGAAGTACTCTTCGGTGCCGCCGCTGAGGGACAGCTCGTCGGGGTCCCATACCCCCGTCTCGATTGCCTTGCCATAGTCCATGGCCATGTGGCTCTTGCAGACAAAGACCGCACGACCCTCTGACCGGGCATACCAGTGGGGATATTTGAGGATAGGGAACTCGTAGTCGAGAGGCTCATCAGTCTTCAGGATGAACACCTCGGCCTTAGTGTGAACCAGCGGGAGATCGAGACCCACCAGAGCCCCAACCTTGTTGGACCAGGGCCCAGCCGCGCAGACCACAAGGTCGAAGTCATAGTCGCCCTTCGAGGACTTTATTCCGCTTACCGCGCCGTCTTTGGTCAGGATCTCGTTCACATTTGCGTGAGTGATGAACTTGGCGCCCTGCTCCCTAGCCCACCTCGCGTAGATGAGGGAGGCAGCCGTAGGGTTGTTGTAGCCGTCGTCCGGGGTCCAGGCTCCGCCCAGCAGCCCCTCAGGGGTCAGGTCTGGGAGGTATTTCACCAGCCCTTCCGGATCCTCGATGAACTCGGCGTTGAACCCCGCCTTCTGACTCGCCTCGACGTGCATCTTCGCCCTCTTCATCTCGTCCTCGGTGGGGCTGACGACGAGGGTTCCAGACTGCACGAACTCGCTCTCATTGTGGGTGTCCTCGTTCATCTTCTTGTAAGTGTTCAGGCAGGTGACTCTCTGCTCGAAGAACTCGTAAGGTAGCGAGTCATCGATGAGGCAAAGGGTACCAGCAGACTTGGCCGTTGTGCCCGAACCAATCTGATTCTTCTCGAAGACAACAACGTCCGCGTCGTCGTGCTTGGTTAGATGGTAGGCGAGGGCGGTCCCGATGATCCCTGCGCCGATTATTCCAATCTTTTTCAAAACAATTTCACCTTTGAATACAGCATGGATAACTAATCTCATTGATAAAAGGTTTCTCAATAAAGACGAAGATCCGATTACTTGTGAGAAAAACTCCATCTTTTCTCAGGTCATGAGATACTCATGAAAAAGGGAAGGGGATGTAATCTTTGAAAGACGGCGGGGGAGTCGATAAGGTAGACCTCGTCCGCCCTTGCCTCGACTGCTCCCCGGGCAACAGCGTTGATGTCTCCCGTGGAGAGGACTTTACTCTGCTCGTAGAACTGCGGTGTTCGACCGGTCTATTCTGTCTCCAACACTATGCCTGTGACTCCCTCTAGATCGAAGATTCTTATTTTCCTCAATTTATTTCACTCCAAGAATATCTCTAACAAATGCGCACGCATGCTCTATTTTATTTCCTCCTCCATAATGTGCAGGATTTTCGATATATTCTTGAGTACGCATAAACTAAATCTGTGAAGGCTCAAATACCGTGGAGACACTAAGAATGCCTAGGAGACCTGATTTTGGTAATCATTGATGCGCACTGCCATCTATCCCCGAAAGGGGGTCCAGCATCCAAGTTGATTGAGAGCATGGACCCTGCGGGGATCGACATGGCGTGTGTCTTCGGAAACGATAACGAGTATGTCGCAGAGGCAGCGAAAAAATTCCCCGACCGTTACATCCCCTTCGTCTACTTCGACCCCCGATACGAGGAGGTCGCAGTCGAGACCGTGGAAAAATACGCCACAGAGCTTGGCTGGAAAGGCGTGAAGGTGGGTCATCAGCACGCCGTAGCCCGGTTCATGTACCCCCTGATGGAGAAGGCCGAGGAGCATGGACTCTTGGTGGTCATACACTCTGATCACAGCATCAGAAACCATCCCTACATCATCGGGGACATAGCCAACAGCTTCCCCAAGGTGAAAACAGTCATCCTCCACATGGGAGGAGGCACCTGCTTCGACTCCGAACTCCTCAGCACCAAGATGGCCGAAAAGAACCCCAACATCTACCTGGAGACCTGCTACTCCAACCCCTACGCCATCAAGCAGGCGGTGGAGACAATCGGAGCCGACAGAGTGATGTTCGGCTCGGACGACTCCAACGGGGGCTATGGTAGCCGGTTCGAAAAGCCCGGCCAGTATCAGGACCTCATGCTCGACGCCGTCAGGGTCATAGGGCTCCCCAAAGATCAGGAGGAGGCGATCCTGGGGGGAACCATAGCTAATCTTATGGGGATTGATGCTTGATGATTATCGACATCCACGCTCATCTGGGACACCATCCGCTCCAGGACTTCAAGCAGGAGCCAGAGGACATCCTCGCGGTCATGGAGAAATACGAGATATCTAGGAGCTTCATTCTCCCCTTCCCCTCCATGAAGATCAAGACCGTCAACGATTCCGTGGCCGCGTTCGTCAAAAAGCACCCAGGCAAACTCACGGGCTTCGCCGTCATCGATCCGGCAGCCGATGACGCTTTAGAGGAGGTCGAGAGAATCGCAGGTCTGGGATTAAAGGGAGTGATGCTAGACCCCGAGTTCCACGGCGTTTTCCGACGACAGGCGAAGGTGGAGGCGCTCATGGTGCCGTGTATGGACAACGGCCTCCCCGTCCTATTCAACACCCTGAACATCGAGGTGGGAGAAGGTTCAAGGATGGGCCGAGAGCCCTACTACAACGGGCTCAACAGTCTCGCCTTCAAGTTCCCCGAGGTCAGGTTCGTCGTGAGCCCCTTCTGGCCCAGGATTAGGGACCTGATGAGGCAGTACCAGAACATATTCATCGACAGCGGAGGCCGGAACGGCATATCGGGGGCGGTGAGGCTCGCAGTTGAGGTCGGACCCACCCGAGTCTGTTTCGGCTCGGAGTCGCCCCAGAACCACCCAGCCCTGGGAGTCAAGGCCATAAGGACCATGAAGCTCTCCCCTGTTTACAGGGAACTCCTGCTGGGGAAGAACGCGAAGAGGATCTTCGGAGACCTCTTCTAGAAAAACGAGGGCTGTTGCCCTCTCCTCTTTTTCATAATGCTTCAGGTATACCCTAGGAGCCCTGACCCTTCCTTGGTTCCACTATCTTCGAGTACATCTCGGGTCTCCGCTCCTTATCGTAGGCTCTGCGTCTCCTCCAGATCGCCTCATCCTCAAGGTCGATCGATGCGGTTATGACGCATTCATCGAATCCCGCCTGGGCAAGGACTTTTCCATTAGGATTCACGATCATGCTGTGCCCGAAATACTCCTTTCCGCTCTCCTTCCCACCCCTGTTCACGAAGACGCCGAAAACGCCGCTGTCATAAGACCTGGCCCTGTTCACCAAGATCCAGCCGTCTGGGTAGGACGCCTTATCTCGGGGAAAGATCACCGACGGGACCATAACCATCTCGGCCCCCTTGAGAGACAGGACTCTGATTGGCTCCGGGAACTCCCGGTCGTAGCATATCACCATACCGATTTTCCCGATCTCGGTGGGGAATACAGGGAACTCCGACCCCGGAGAGAAGTAGAATTTCTCCTCTGGCCTAGGAGGGACATGAGTTTTACTGTATTTCCCGATGATCACCCCGTCGGGGCCGATGAGGGGCGCCGTGTTGTGATAAACCCCCGATGCAAGCCTCTCGAAGACGGGGGCGACGATGTACACGCCGTGCTTTTTCGCGATTCTCCCGATGGCCTCGGTGGTGGGCCCCGGGATGGGCTCAGCCATGTCGAAGAAATCGGGGTTGCGATCCTTGAAGATGTAGAACCCCATCGTGAAAAGCTCCGGTAGCACCATGAGCTCGGCCCCTTTCTCGACCGCGGTCTCGATTAGGCCAATCGCCCTTTCGACGTTGGCAGCTTTATCAAATGGGGCGCAGTTCATCTGAATTGCCGCTAATGTGAGATTCCGTCTATTCATTTTGATAACCACGGAAGTATGATAACAGGGATGTATAAAAAATCATGAGCGGGCCCGGGCCAATTCAGAGGGAATATATTAGCTCCAAAATCTCACTTGTCGCTCTGAAAATATAGACCGAAGAGCGCCTCTCGATTCCTCAGCAAACTTTCATGATGTTCCTTGACTTCGGATCCAAATTTTTCTAGGCGTGAATAAGCCGATGTCTCCGTTTCCTCTGTATGATTGCGGAGCGCGGCAACAATCCACACCTGAAACTCGGGATGGGGCCAGCTGAGAATGCTCGAGGCGAGGCCCTCCTTTTCGAATAGGGCTCTCATGTGATCCTCTGTGTACATTACGAAGCCGGGGTAGACCCATTCGTCACCGGAGTAGTTGTCATCGCCCTTGGCGAACGTGGCGATGAAAAGTGATGTGGGCCTCATAACTTTCCTTGCCTCCGAGAGGCATCTACTGATCTGCCGCTCCGAGGCATGAGAGAAGATGGAGTGGGCCAGGATGTAATCGAATTTCCTGTCGAATGCGGAAAGGGTGAAGTTGTTGTCGTGGTTGAAGACTGGTTTTTTTACGCCTAGGATATCCTCACCGAGCTCGTTCCTTATCCCTTCGTCTATGAGCCATTGCTCGGGCTCGATGCCGTGGTATCTCCCGGGTAAAAGGAAGGGAATGAGGAGTTTCCCCGCCCTAAGGGAGCCGCAGCCGATGTCGAGGAGGTAATGGTCCTCCCTGAGATCGAGGAAGGTGAGCAGGTTGAACTGGGTAGCGCTGATGAGATCGTATTTCTCAGACGGCCCGACGAAGCCTCTGTAATCTTGTTCGCCGTCTCTGGATCCGGTGCTCATGATATTCTCCCATTCAACATGGATATCGATACATTATAGCGTCGCGTTCGATGTTGAGGAAAAAAAGAAAAAAGGGATAAAATGGGGGTCCTAGAGCAGGTCCTTGAAGACCCTCTCGGCGTTGCCGCCGAGGACGAGCTTCCTTTGGTATGGCGTGATCTTGGACCACTCAATAGTCTGCTTATGGTTGCCTGTATGGTACCGGGGCGAACTGGAGCCGTAGAGGAGTCTCGTTGCGCCTAGTTCAGCGACGAGGCTCGAGACCCTACCTGCCGAGGCTCCCGCGGAGTCCACGTAGAGGTTTGGATGCTTCTGGCATAGCTCGATGATTCCCGGCCAGAAGAGGTCGACCATCATCCTGACCTCGGGGAACCGGCCCATGAGCTCATCGAGACCTCTGTATTGTAGTAGTGCGTTGTCGTGGCCGTGTCCCACCCTGATGTTGGGCATGCAGATGAGGATCGGAAAACCGTTATCCACCGCTTTCTCGAAGATGGGGGGCAGGAACTTGTTCCCCGGCGTCAGCGCCCGCTCCATGCTGAAATGGAACTCGGGGTCCAACATCAGACCTTTAAGCCCCATGTCTAGGGCCCTGTCGATCTCGGGAATGGCCTCAGGATCATTGGGGTTCAAGTTGAAGAAGCCCACGAGCTTGTCGGGGTGCTTCTTAACGGCCTCGGCTACCCTGTCGTTGGCTTCCTTGAAGCGCATCTTGGGAGCGGAGCTCAGGAATGTCTTGTCGATGCCATATTGCTTCATCTCCGTCAATACGTCGTCTAGGGTCTGCTCGAACATGAACAGCGGGTGCTTCCCGAGCTGGGAGTGAACGTCGATGATCATGCCTTCACCTTCACGCCGTAGAGTTTTGCAGCATTTAGTCCCATCAGCTTGTCCTCCGCCTCCTGGGGGAGGTCGAGGCATTGTATTGTATGCATGTGTATCATCATCTCGTACGCTTGGCGCTCGTAACCGCTCCCGTACCCGAATCCCGAGTTTGAGGAGTCGGATCCTAACATTATCCTGTCGGGCCCCAGGATCTCCACTGCCTTCTTCACGGGATAGGGGTTGGAGAAACAGGTCTCGAGCCAGACATTGGCGTTTTTCTCCGCCATTTTAATGGAGAGCATCTCGGCGGCCGCCGCTGTCCTTCCTCCCATGTGGAGTATGACTGTGGTGACTTTTGGGAAAGAGTTAGCGAGGTCAGCGATGATGTAGGGGTGGCCCCTGACGCTGTGGTCCGAGTGGATGCCCACGACCAAGCCGTACTCCTCGGCCTTCTCCATCATGGGGTACATGTAACGGGCGACGGCGAACTTGTGGCCGATCTTGATTCCCTTGAAGGTGTCACCGGCCATCCCCATGCACCTTTCGATCTCATCCAAACCGTCCTCCTCGTATCGGGGGTCGAAGTAGATGAAAGGCACGATTCGCCCGGGGTAATCCTTGGCCGACTGGAGGTTGAAGTCGTTGCTTTTCTGGAGCTGCTCGAGGTACTGGCCGCCGCTCCCCATGGAGATGATGGTGTCGACTCCCGCCTCGTCCATCTTCTCGATCATGGTTTTAGCGGTGAGCTTGACCCCTCCGCGCCCCGAGCTGAGATGTGTGTGTGCGTCGATTACTATTGGGTTTTTTCTATCCGTCAAATAATCACTTCACGCTATATTCCCCTTTCTCTTGATAAAATTAATCACTGTTTTTGGATGATACAATCTGAATAGTGTAATAATTCGGTAAAATAACTAGTTCAGTTTAGAAAAATAGAAGAAAAAGAATTATTGGGGGAGTTTTAGGATCGCCTTGTCTCGGCCGGCTTTCGGAGATTTGACCTCCAGCGTGACCTCCCCGGGTTCCTCTGCGCTCACGATCCAGCTGAAAGTGGCCTTGTTACTGTCCCTGGCGTTGAAACGCTCCTGCCTGACCTCGGTGAGATCCTTGTTTAGGTATCCCTCGAGATGGAATTTCTCGAAGTTTACCCCTTTCAAGAGCTTCATCCCTGCGCCGAGCTTGATGGACGCCATTGCAGGCTTCGTGCTCCCGATATCCACAGCATGCTTCATTACGTACGTGGGGAGGGCTCCGATGTTCTCCAGTGTCATCGAACACTCGTAGAGGTCCTCCCCCACTTTGGTCGCTGAGGCCTCTTTGATTACGAGGCTAGGCAGTAGTTTTGCGAGCCTGAGGGGGTAGAACATTAGCTTGTCCACCTCACCCTCCATGAACTTCACGGGGGGGTTCCTAAATACGAACTTCTTCTTAAAGCCCCCAATCTCCACCTTCCCCAGCTGCGGGTGGTCGAACTCGTGCCAGTCGATGAAGGCGTCTCCGTCGAGCTCTTTCTCGTTCCAGGCCATGAGTTTCAGGCCTTGTTCTTCCTGCCCTTCCGGGGTGGTCAGGAACTCCCTCCTATTGGTCCATCTCTCCATCCCGATCTCCCCGAGGAGGTCCCAGATCTCCACGGTGGGGCAGGGAATCGCCCTGTGAACCGACATGTATGTGGAGAAGCTCCCGCTGGGCCCCTTGCGCCTCATGGAGATGGATGGGTAGCCCGTCTGATCCAAGAAGATCGACTCGATGATCTTGAACAACTTCCTGTCCCGGGCGGGGATCTGCTCGTCCTCGGAGTAGCTGAACAGGACCCCGCCGTTGGTGTGGTAGGTCGCCCCAAGGCCGATGTTGGGGTGGTTCACGAGGAAGTCAGCTACCGCCCGTAGCTCGGGTATAGACAAGGGGTATGGTCCGCTGCCCCTGCTGACCTCCTCCTTTGCCCACTCGCCGGGCCAGTTCCTGTTGAAGTTGAGGGACCACCTGGCGGGGGCCATCTTGATCTCCTTCTCGCCACGGTAGTTCAGTATCAGGCCTTCCGGGTAAACCCTGTAGAAAGTGCCCTCTTGGTCCTCCGGAGTCCTCTTCAACATTATCCGGGGATCCTTGTCAGAGGTTTTCCATTCGCCTACGGGGTCCGGTATCCTCATCTTGACGATGAATCCGTCTCCGTCGACATCCTCAAAGTGTAGCCCGCTTTCGGTTGACCGCCATTCATCCTCGCTGAGGGGGTACCATCTCCCGCCTCCCGTCTCGTTGTCGGCTCCCATGACGTAGTAGGGTTGGGTAAGGACGAACTCACTGCCGTCCGCATCGATCCTCGGCAGGACGTAGAACGTGATGGTGTCGAGCATCTCCGTGACGTCGGGGTCTTCCCCGTATTTCGTGAGCAGGTGCCAGATGGTCTTGAGGCAGACCATCGAACCCATCACCTCGCCTGCGTGGGTGTTCCCGTCGATCCAGACGGCGGGTTTGTCCTCAGCCGGCCCTGTCTCGGTGTTCGTGATCTCCATTAGCCAGAGGTCCCGGTTCTCGACGGATTTTCCTAGGGATTTGAGCTTCGCGATGGAGGGGTATTCCGACGCCAGCTCGTGCAGTGTTTCTGTGAGCTCGTCGTAGAGGTAATAATGATCGAATTTCAACATATTCATCTCCTAATTCACCCTTCCTAGTTAAGTCCTCTGCAGGTGGAAGAGCACGGGCCTCAGCCCATCGGTGCAACAAGCCACGCACTCACCTTTCTCTTTTATCCAGGGAAGATCCCCGTCAAGCATGAGGTGGATTGCCTGGAGGTAGATGTTGTTCCATGCCCAGGTGCAGAAGCCCTCGGGCATCTTGCCGTCCGGGGGGACCTCGAACACCTGCCCCTCCTCGAAGACGGGGCAAACGGGCTCCTCCTCGGAGTCGACGGGGGGGTTTCCCTCGAAGAGCTGGTTCCGGTCCAGCTTCTTGAGTACTGTAATTTTCATTGGCGAAAACGACAATTCAGATCCTAACTGTTTCTGAATAAACTGTGATATAACTGTTTATTGTCTGGAATAAAAATCGTAAGAACCGTGAGCGCAAGATTGCGTGCATCGTCGCTGAAAGGGGAATCGCAGATGGCGATCTCTTCGATGCTGGCTTCGAGGACTCCGTCGATGGCTGCGTTCTCCTATCCCAGCATGAGGCGCCTCGCCCGCGTCTGTTCTCTCCCCGTTTGCACCGTTACTGGTAGTTTGTGACGTCAACTATGCCGTCCATGTCGACTGGGGTGTAGAGCTTCATGTTTGAGACCCCCGTGAGGAATCATTATGGTTAAGCGCTTTCTATTCTACTAAGAACACTTTTTTTATCTATTGATTTCCTTCTTGGAGCGTTTTAGATACATAAACTAATTAATCCTTAGCCTATGAGGGAAAAAGCTTTGTTTCATCATTTTTTCTTCGAAAATATTATCAAGAGGCAACACTGTCTATCATTCACAATCTAAGGAGTACATTCTAATGAGAAATAGAAAAGCAAGTTCAAACAATCAGACTATGATCATTGCTGTCGTTGCAGTCATCATAATCGCTGCAGCCGCCTACTTCCTTTTGAAGCCGGCCCCCGAACCAACACCCCAGGAGAACAAGCCACCCATCGCTGTCGCCTCGAGCACTAGGTACTTCGCCGTGGTAGGAGCGAGCGTTGGTGTAACCGCCGAGGGTTCAAGGGACCCCGATGGTAGCATCGCGAGTTTCGACTGGGACTTCGGAGATTCCTATACTACAACTGGCGAGTCCGCTTCCCACGTATATGATCTTCCAGGTAACTACATCGTCAGCCTTACGGTCACCGACGATGACGATGCGTCATCGAATAACGATGCATCGCCTATCTTCATCAAGGTGGACCGCGAGGCGCTTGACCCGACTCTGGAGTCGCCCCCCGTCGCCCTCATGGCCGCCTCGGATGAGATGGTCTCTGAAGGCGAGGAGGTCTCCTTTATCGGAGCAGGTTCATACGGCTGGAAGCTATATCGTGGCGTGATTTCGCCTGATACAACAAAAATCGAAGACTGGTCCTGGGACTTTGGCGATGGTTCCAGCGGAGACGAAGCCTCGGTTGAACATTCCTACTCAGTAACTGGTAACTACCTAGTCGAGCTGACCGTCACGGACGCGACGGGCAAGGAAGACACCGTGGTCAGGACTATTCGAGTTTTCCCCCCCGGCGTCGAGTACGAGGGTGAGATCAAGAACCCTGACACCTATGTCTTCGCTACTGTCATGACTATGACCCCTTCTGTTGACCTCTGGAGGATCTCCGGCGGTAACGTCGGAAGGCAAGTCGTTCTAACCCTGAGCGACACGTTGGCCTTCACGGGGCAGGGAGACATCGAGCCTCAGGTTGAGGGCTCCCTATCCGAGAGCTGGGACATATCCGACGATGGTATGGTTTACACCTTCCATCTGAGGGATGACGTCCAGTTCTGGAACGGCGACGAGCTGACGGCCGAGGACGTGGAATACACCTACGAGAGGATCATGGCGCTCTCCGTTGCAAGGTCCAGGTGGGGCCTAATGTACGAGCGACTGATGGGCTACCGACCGGGCAACGAGGTTCCAGACGAGGCCATAAAGGTCGCGGTTGAGGCCGTGGGCGAGAAGACGGTGGTATTCACCCTAGCTTCACCCTACGCCCCGTTCCTCAACGACGTAGCCTACCCGAGCACAGGCATCGTTCAGAAGAAGTACGCTATCGACAACGGTGCCTGGAGTTGGGACGACACCAGAGACTTCTCTGCCATAGACGGCGTTGATAAGCCCATGGAGGACGGAGACGCCCTCATGTGCACTGGTCCTTACACAATCCTCGAGTGGAGCAAGGGCGAACGGATGATCTTCGAAAGAAATGACAACTACTGGCAGGGTCCTGCCAAGATGAAGTACTTCCGCTTCCTAACGGTGCCCGAGTGGAGCACCAGGAGCTTGATGCTCAAAGCTGGAGACGCCGATGGAATAACCATTGGGACTCCAACTGAGTTCGAGCAAATGGTGGGAGTACCCGGGATCAACACAATGCAAATCAAGTACAGAGGATTCGTCGAGGTCATGTACTTTGGCATAGACGTAGATCCCGCCCAGATGCCGCCAGAGCACGAAGTACCTGCCGACTTTTTCAACGACGAACACATGAGAAAAGCCTTCGCCTACGCATTCCCCTACGAGAGATATATCGAGGAGATCTGGCTAGGCTACGCCGAGGCAGCCAAGGGGGTCATACCCGAGGGCTGGTTGGGCCACTACGAGAACTACCCCTACACCCATGACCTCGAAAAGGCGGAAGAAGAGCTGAAACTCGCTCACGGCGGCAAGTATTGGGACGAGGGATTCCAAGTCGCCGCAGGGACACAGCTCTGGGCCATGGGAACCCACGGCCGCGCTTACGAGATGCTGGGCGAAGAGTTCGCCAAGATCGATCCCAAGTTCAAGGTAGTGCCCGTCGGCACACAATGGAGCGACATGTTGAACATGCCTCTGGGCATGCTCGTCGGGGTCATCGGCCTCGATCCTGTCTGGTACAGGAACATCTACCACAGTGACTACGGCTTCGAGAGCAGCTACGGCTGGAAGAACGATCGCGTCGACGAGCTCATCGTCCAATCCACGGAGACACCGTTCATAGAGGAGCGGCTGCCTCTGCTGCAGGAAGCGATGGACATCGTCGCCGAGGAGTGTCCGGCCATCCTGACGGTCTTCAACCCACAGTTCTCAGCATTCAACGACTACGTCGAGGGATACTGGTACCAGGTCAACCACGTCGTAGACGGTGGATACGTCTACGAGATGTCTAAAGGCGGATAAACACAAAACTAACCCAAACCCATTTCCCTTTTTCTTTTTATTATATTCATTTATTTTCGAGTTTAACGAAGGCTTATCTTATCTCCAACGCGGTTTAGACGGTGAAGAGAGGGTTCTACATGGAAGTTATGGACGCGATAAGAGCGAGACGGAGCATCAGGAAGTTCAAGCCCGATATCGTTCCCGATGAGCTCATAACCCGGGTGATGGAAGCGGCGCGCATGGCCCCCTCGGGGAGCAACCGGCAGCCCTGGCACTTCATCGTGGTCAGCGACTCTGAGACCAAATCCAGGATGGGCCTGCACAAGTGGGCCGAGGAGGCGCCTATCGTAATCGTATGCTGCATCGACCCCGAGGAGGGGAGATGGTACATCATCGACGGCTCCATCGCCTTCGAGCACATGGTCCTCGAGGCCACGAGCCTGGGGCTCGGGACCTGCTGGATGGGGAGGTTCTACGACAACCTGGGGGAGACCGATGAGAGGATCAAAAACGTTCTAGGGATCCCCGACCACATGCGGGTCCTGGCTGTCACACCCCTCGGATACCCCAACGAGGCACCCGATCCGACTGAGAGGAAGAGATACGACAAGGTAGTTCACCACGAACGATTCTAGACTTAGGAGTCCACGATGAACGTCTTCGAAGCTATCGAGAAACGGAGGAGCATCAGGAAGTTCAAACCGATTCCCATCCCGGAGGAGCACCTGAACAGGATCCTCGAGGCGGCACGCTTGGCTCCCTCTGCAGGGAACAGGCAGCCCTGGCGCTTCGTGGTTGTGAAGAATGAACACACAAGATCCAGATTGGCAGAACTCGCAGACAACCAGACCTTCGTGGGAGCCGCTCCGGTCGTCATAGCCGTCTTTGGCGACCCCGATGACTCCCCAGCGGGCTATCGTCAGGACCCCATGGTCGCATATAAGCAGGACCCAATGATCGCTGTGGAGCACATGTGCCTTGTAGCGGTCGAGCTAGGGTTAGGCACCTGCTGGATCGGCCCAGCCAGCCCCAACTACGATGTAGAGGCGATAAAGAGGCTCCTAGGTGTTCCGGAGAGGATGTACATGACGTGCCTGTTGCCCTTGGGATATCCCGACCAGGCGCCCAATGCGAGAAGCCGAAAGCCCCGGGAAAAAATCGTCTTCTACGAGAAATACTCGGACGTCGAGTGATCTTTTCCCTTTTTCAAACTGGAACGGGTTTTTAGAAAAAAGAAGATAAAAGGGAAAGGGGTTTAGGTGTGTCTCTTCAGGAACTTTTCTAGCTTATTGAAGCCTATCTCGAGGTTCTCGTCGCTAGAGAGGAATCCGACTCTGAAGTGGCCTGGGCTGTAGTAGTTGGAACCGGGGACGAAGTTGATCAGTTCTTCCTTCATGAGCTGTACCAGGAAGTCGACGTCGTCCTTCCACACTTTGCCGTGGGCAGACACGCAGTCGGGCAATCCGAACATGGAGCCCTCCGGCGTGGTCATGTTGACGCCTTCGATCTCCTCGATCCGCTTCACAGTCCAGTCACGGCGTCTACGGATGTCCTTGACCTCGGGCTGGACGTCCTCCATTGCCCTCTTCCAGTTCTGGTATCCGTAACCCGCTGCGACTGCCACAGGAGATGAGACTCGTCCACAGTAGCCCCTCAGCAATCCGATGGCCTTCCTTAGCTCGGGCATCTTGTCCGCAGGGTCATGGAACGCCAGGTACCCGACTCCCCAGCCGGTGATGTTGAAGAGCTTGGACATGCCGTTGCTCAGCATCACTGGGACATCCTTCGCCAGCTTGGCGACGGAGGTGGCCTGAGGAACATCGAAGGTCAGGAACGTGTAGATCTCGTCCGAGAAGATCATGATCTCGTTCTCTCCGGCGATGTCGATGAGCCCCTTCAGGGTCTTGTCGTCGTAGACGGCCCCCGAGGGGTTGTTGGGGTTGTTGATGATGATGAACTTGGTCTTGTCTGTCACTGCCTTCCTGATAGCGTCCAGGTCGGGCTGCCAGCGGTCATCTTCGAAGCTTTCCGTCTTGACCATCTTACACTTGAAGTAGTTGGCGAAGAAGGAATACTGCTGGTAGATAGGCTCGGGGCTGATGATCTCATCTCCCTCGTCCAGCAGGGAGAGGTAGCAGAGGACCATCGCCGAGGTCGAGCTTGGAACCGGGAATATATCGCTGGGCTGATAATCGACGCCGCTGAACTCTTTCTCGAATTTCGCGATGCCGATGGGAAGATCAGGAGTCCTGGTGTCTCTGTAGCCATGCCTGCCGTCCTTCATCGCCTGAGTGACGGCATCCATGAGCCACTGGGGTGGAGGATATCCGGCCGCAGGGGGATCACCCGGTGCGAGTGCCAGAACTTTTTTACCTTCCTTGGCCAAAGCCATCTGAGTCTGTCTTAACGTTGGAGGTGGGGCTGGGTTCTCGTTGAAATCGTAACCCCACCTTTCGGCGCGTAGTTTTTTCATTTCTATGTCTCTTAACAGAGAACGGCACAAAATATAAAATACTTTGGGAAATCCCTTCAAAAGCGGGGATTTTCTACATTAAAAAAATAGAAAAAGGTAGTTCCACTACCTCACTTCTATGACCTTGGCTAGTGCGAAGACTCTCCACTGGCCGGAGCCGATGTGGGGGGCCTCACAGTAGTAGCTCTTACAGAACCCGTCTATCGGAGATTTGATCTCCTCCACGACCTCGCCGAAGAAGTTCTTGACCAGACCGATGGTCTGCCCCTCCTTCACTGGGTCCATGATGTCAACCAATGGTGTGAAGAAACCCCCTCTCGTCGTTTGGATGCCCGCAGAGTGCATCTTGCCTCCGGGGCCCACGCCTCCGATGTAGTTGACGTATCTGATGTTCTTGGACTTGATCTCCTCGCCGGGGATCATCTTGAGGTGCCTCATCACGTTGAGGAGGCTGTCCCGCATGGAGTCGCCGCTAAACCCATTACCTATGCCGCCTTCTCCCCCGTTCGATTCCAGATTCATGGTGAGGGGGCGGTCAGGCAGCGGGGGAAGGCCACGCCGTGCGCGATCTTCAGCGCTGTGTCCAAGGATGATCATCTTGTCGGGGTCAGTTATCCCGGACCTCCAGTAGTTGTCGTGCGCCGAGCCGGGGGGAGCGGACCAGCACCAGATCACATCGATGCCGTACATCTGCTTGCATCCGTGGAACTTTACAATGGCGTCTGGATCGTACTCTTTCTCCACCTGGTGTACCTTGTATCCAAGCTGCTGGCCGTATTTGCCATAGGGGTTGCCCGGGCTGCGGGGGCGGGCTCCCTGATCGATGTCCAGGGCGCTGTTGCGCGTTCCGCCTCCGTATGGATTACCCCTGAAGGAGTCTATCATCACCGCCGGTAGGAACAGCACTGAGCCGTTCATCTTATCCAGCATGTCCGGGAGAACGTTGTTGCAGGCATCTAATCCACCGAGAGCACCGGGGTACTCGTCCCCGTCCTCAAGAGCCACGATCAGTAGCTTTGGTCCCGGATTCTTACCGTTCAGAATAATCACGGGCATGTTGACCGGGCTGCCGTCACTGAGCTCGCCGACCTTGACGAATCCCGTACCTTTCTCTCCGGGTCCAGCTTTAGCCGACCCGAATTCGAGAATTCTATCGTCACTCATACTATTACATCCGCTAGTGTCTACAGAAGAAGGATATCCCATTAAAAATACTTTGTCTGGCTCCATCTGGTGTTTTGTCTCATATCTGACCCGAATTTCCGGTCTGATGTAGGCACAATCTTTTAAACTTGATCATAAGGATGTACCGCGTACTATTGGTGAGTACAATTGAAAACTGAAGTAACATTTGGAGGAGTGACAGTCCAGCCTGGTGAGATCGGCTTCGGCTCTCTCATCGACGTCGAGCTCAAGGATGGCACCGTCGTTAAGCTCCCGATAATCGTGATGAACGGCGCCGAGGACGGACCCAAATTCGTGGTCTCGGGCGCCGTACACGGCTCAGAGCTGATTGGCGCCGAGGTCGTCAGGCGCGTGCTCAGGGAGAAGGTGGACCCCAAGAAGCTGAAAGGCCTCGTGGTGGGCATCCCCATAAGCAATCCCCTGGGATTCCAGGCGGGTAATCGATCCGCCCCCCAGGATGGCCTGTTCCCGGTGATAAACCGCCCGGGAGACTCCGGGGGCTCGATCACGCAGAGAATGGGAGCGGCCGTCTGGGATCAGGTCACATCCAAGATGGATCTGAGGATAGACATCCATGGCAACATGCGGCCTTGCACCGCTTTCTGCCTCTGCAGCCTCCATGATCCCAAAACACGGGATATGAACGAGAAGATGGGGAGGGCTACCGGCCTGACAGTCGTGTACTCTCCACCTACGGGTACCCTGGAGGGCATGGGCGGAGCCAGAGCCGAGGGCATAAAGGCGGTTTACTCGGTTTCCCTCGAGCTCATCGCCGCAGGCAAGGTGACCGAGGTGTCCGGCGATCTAGGCACCAGGGCCGTGCTGAATGTGATGAAGCTCTGGAGCATGATCGAGGGAGAGATCGAGAAGCAGCCCGAAGAGTACGTCTGGGGGCCCGGATGGGTCCAGAACGCCGGTAGGATCAAAGTGAACAGGGGAGGAATCCTCCACTTCACCAAGGACCCCGGGGAGTTCATCAAGGGCGGCGAGACCGTGGCGAAGACATACAACCCCTATGGGGACATCGTGGAGGAGATCAAGTTCCCCCACGATGGCTACATCAGGGCCTGGGCGGCCGCCCACCAAGCGGTGAACACCGGGAGCAGCATCGCCTACATTACCCACGACGAGTAGTCTCATTCAACTTTTTTTTATTTTTTATCTTATTTTTCCTAGATACCTAGTTAATACGCCCAAAACAAAGAGTGCATTAAGCCTTGGGCTATCTCAAGAATAAATATTAAAAAAAGGGAGAAAAACTCCCTTAGAGTTTTTTCGGTTCTACCTGTACTCTGTGCGGGCCGCGATGGCAAAGACTCTCCACTGGCCGGAGCCAATGTGAGGGGCCTCCGCGTAGGTGCTCAGGACCACACCGTCGATGGGGGACTTTACCTCCTCGACGACCTCGCCGAAGAAGTTCTTGACCACGCCCACGACCTGTCCGGCCTTGACATCGTCCTTGACCGCCACAAGGGAGGTGAAGAAGCCGCCCTTTTGGGTGGTGATCCCGCCTGAGGACGCCATGCCTTCGGGCTTTTCAACCCGCTTGTACCCGACGTACTGGATCTTGTCCACTACGATCTCCTCGCCGGGGATCATCTTCAGGTGCCTCATGCAGTTCAGGAGGCCGTCCCTCATGGAGTCGCCGTTGTAGCCGTTGCCAACTCCATTGTCGCCACCGTTGGACTCCATGGACACCTGTAAGGGGCGCTCAACGGGCTCTCCCCTATCGAAGGTGAGCATACACATCTCGCCGGGCTTGGTCACGCAGGCCCTGGCCAGCTTGTCCAGCGCGGATCCTTCCGGGCTCTTCCTGTAGAGGACCCTGTCCCAGCCGTTCATCTGCTTGCATCCGTGATACCTGATATGGACGTCGGGGTCGTACTTCTCTGTTACCTGATTTATGTGGTAGGCCAGCTGGTGCGTGTGCTTACCATAGACGTTACCCGGATGTATCGAGGGCAGCCTGGCTCCCTGGTCGATGTCCAGGGGGCTGTTCCGCGTGCCGCCGCCGAAGGGGTTGCCCCTGAAGGCGCTGATGTTTGTAGCGGGAAGGAGAACCATCGAGCCGTTCATCTCGTCCAGCATGTCGGGCAGAACGTTGTTTGCGGCGTCCAGCGCGCCGAGGGCGCCGGGGTACTCGTCCCCGTCCTCGAGGGCCCAGATCAGCATCTTAGGGCCGGGATTCTTTCCGTTGAGTATGATGACTGGCATCTTCACGGGGGCACCGTCAGACAACTCTCCGACTTTGATGTATCCGGTTCCCCGCTCGCCGGGTCCAGCTTTTGCAGTTCCGAATTCTAATACTTCACCCATATTCATTTCCAACCTTTGATTAGGTCTATTTACATCACGTAGTTTGCTTATAATTTTTTCGTGCTTTATTCGTAATAATCGAAGATTTACCTCTGTTTGCTCATTTTTTCCACAATCATTTTTATCCGTGTTATCGGATCAACCGAGATAATACCAATAAATTTTAAATCGTAACTCCAGAAGGTATGTGGTGAATACTATGTTTAATATTAGGCAAGTTCTCAAGAGCACCTACTCGTTCATCCTTCCCGAAGATGCCCCGTTTACGGGCATTCCAGGATGGGACGGCGCCAAGGTTCAGGTCCTCGCGGCCCCCGTAATGGGGTGCGATTTCGTCGAATATCTGATCACGGTGAATGAGGAGGGTAAGGTCGTTGTACCTGTCCAGGATCACCCCGAGTACGTTTTTTACGTCCTCGAAGGGAAGGGGGTCCTAAAGAAAGACGGAGAGGAGTACCCCCTCGAGGTGGGGAGCTACGGTTATCTCCCCCCAAAGACCGCTTGGAAGATCAAGGGGACCACAGAGGAGGACATGAAATTCCTCATGGTGAAGAAGAGATACGAGCCCATCGGGCCCGAACTCCCTGCGTTCATCATAGGCATCGACAGGGAGACCCCCGAGACCTCGAGGCAGCCGGGGAGGGCCATAAAGAACTTCGTGCCCTTCGGAGAGGACAAGCTCTACGACCTCTCCTGGTTCATCCTCTACTTTGAGTCTGGCACGGGCATGGACCATGTGGAGAACCACCTCCACGAGCACGGCCTCTATATGCTCTCAGGGGAGTCCCTCTACCTCCTGGACGACACCTGGTACCAGACGGTGCCCGGCGACTTCATCTGGATGGCCCCCTATGTCCCGCAATCCTGCAAGTGGTACGGTGAAGAGAGGGGCGCATACCTCCTCTACTCGAACCGAAACAGGGACCCCGAGGTCTAAGACCACCCCATCGGAGGAGCTTGTAAGTGTCACAGGTCGATAAGGTCTTCAAGAACGGCAAGATCGTGACCCCCCACGGCGTCTTCAGAGGCGGGATAGCCGTCAAGGACGGTAAGATCGTCGCCATCGGGGCAGATTCAGCCCTACCAAAGGGGGACACCGTGTTGGACCTAGGGGGAAAGGTGGTCCTGCCTGGAATCATCGACAATCACGTGCACTTCGGCTCCCGGGTCGGGGATCCCGAGAGAGAGGACTACAAGTCCGGGACCCAGGCCGCCGCGGCCAGCGGCATCACCACCATCGGGGATATGCCCACGGGAGTCCCCGGAGTCCTGGACGCCGAAGGTTTCGAGGAAAAGAGGGAGATGGCCGAGAAGTACGCGTTCGTCGACTTCGCCCTCTACGGAGGCGCCGGATACGGCAACAACGCCGCCCTGCAGGGCATGGCCGACGCAGGGTGCGTTTCCTTCAAGACCTACATGGTGGGCTCCAGCGGATATTCCTGTGGGAACGACCACGAGATACTGGGGCTGCTCAAAGCCGCCGCCGAGACGGGGGTGGTCACAGGCTGGCACGCGGAGAACGGGCTGCTCATCAATCCTCTGGTGGAGAATCTGAAGGAGGAGGGGAGGGTGGACCCCATGGCCCACGTGGAGTCGAGGCCCAACTACACCGAGTACGAGGCCATCTCCAAGCTGATCCTCTTCAACAGGATAGCGGGGGCCACGCTCCACATCATCCACCTGAGCACCAAGGAGGGGTTGGCCCTCATCAAGGCCGCCAAGGCGGAGGGCATGAAGATCACCGCGGAGACCTGCCCTCACTACATGCTGACGACCTCCGAGTACATGGAGAAGGTGGGCCCCTTCGCGAAGATCATTCCCCCCCTCAGGTCCGAGGAGGACCGGCTGGCGATGTGGAGAGGTTTAGCGGATGGGACCATCGACTACATCTGCAGTGACCACGCCCCCCACCCCAAGAGCAGCAAGATGGCGGGCTGGAAGAACATCTGGGACTCTGGCAACGGCAACCCGGGCACCGAGACCCTCCTTCCACTGATGCTGGACCGGGTGAACAAGGGAGACCTATCGCTGCAACGGCTGGCTTATCACCTCTCGGCGAGGCCCGCCCAGATCTTCAAGATGTACCCCAAGAAGGGGAGCCTCATGGTGGGGACAGACGCGGACATCACGGTCGTGGACATGGACGCCGAGTGGACCATAGATGCTGAGAAGATGTACAGTAAATCCCGGGAGACCAGCATGTTCAACGGCTGGACGGTGAAGGGGAAGCCCGTGCTGACGGTGGTCCGGGGAGAGATGGTGGCTGAGGACGGTGTCGTGGTCGGAGAGGAGGGCTACGGCAGTTTCCAGAAGAGGCTCTCCTAGGGCTCCTCCTTTTTCATTCTAATATTTACTTGAGGATTTCGTTTAACTTCGTTTTCTCTTGGAAAGGGCGATTCACTGCTAACTTGTAGATAAAACAACTAAAAACCCGTACACACCTCCACCCCGCCTCTAACACCCCACCCATAACCCACGCTACGACCCCACCGCCAATACACCCAACCCAACAAAAATGAAGCACAAACACGCAAACACCATCTTCACCATCGCCGCCGGGTTGATGTGGGGTCTGCCTCCGTGGGAGCTCTGATTGTCGTCGGGGGGCTGGATGGTGGGGGGTGAAGGTGTTCATGTTTGGGTGGTTGGTCTGGCGCGTTAAACGGTTAGCCGGGGGGGATTGGAAAACGCTGAAACCGGAGGCTATTCGAAATCCTCGCGAGTAATTAAATGGCTTCTACTGCTTTTATCCCCGGAATCTTTTTTTTCAGATAAGTCTCCACGCCCCATTTGACCGTCATTTGAGACATGGGACAACCAGCGCAAGCCCCTTTCAATCGCACCTTGACAACACCATTCTCAATCCCAACAAATTCGAGATCGCCCCCATCAGCTTGAAGATGAGGACGAACATCTTCAAGGGCCTCTCTTACCTCTCGTTCCACTACCATCTTAACATAAACTCTCAATTGACTCCAATAAACATCGCGATATTCCTTACGCGCGAGCATGTCTGAGATCGATGACCTTGTAATCTCCATGTTTTTCGTCTAAACCCATATATAACACGATGTTATAGGTAGCAATGTTATCTATGGCTGGCAGGGGGGGAAGAGGCCAAGGTGAGAGCTGGATTCAGCTACTTATCCTCAGAGTGATC
Organism: Candidatus Bathyarchaeota archaeon; assembly: GCA_026014875.1. Lineage (GTDB taxonomy): Archaea > Thermoproteota > Bathyarchaeia > TCS64 > TCS64. The sequence continues at coordinate 79,581 of JAOZHO010000034.1, forward strand.
TTTGAGACGCCCCTCCATGGATACAGACTTATTGAAAAAGTGAACGAACTCATGGCAGGAAGGAAACCCCTCAAGCCAGGGAGTTTATACACAACCCTGAGGAGAATGGAGAAAAGCGACCTACTCGCCTCTGAGTGGGACAGAGAATCGTCCCGCCTCGAACGAAGAGTCTACAAGCTCACCGAAGCGGGTTTAGAGAGGTTAAAAAAAGGGCGCCTCATGGTTGCAGGACAGAAAAAGATTCTCGAAGAGATGAAGACATTCTACGAGAAACATTTCCCTGAGAGTGAATCTGATGACGGAAATTAAAGCCATAGAGGCCAAGGGACTCACAAAGTATTACGGGGATTTTCTGGCAGTAGACCATATTAGCTTTGAAGTTGAACAGGGTGAGATCTTCGGATTCCTTGGTCCAAACGGGGCAGGAAAATCGACTACCATCAGGATGCTGACAGGTATCTCGACACCCACCGAGGGGACCGCTAAAATTATGGGGTTTGATATCCTCAAGCATTCTGTAGAAGCCAAATCCGTTATGGGAATAGTTCCTGATATTAGCAATATCTATACGGAACTCTCGGCTTGGGAAAATCTTATTTTCACGGGTAAACTTTACGGCGTCTCAAAAGACATAAGAGAAAAAAAAGCTGAAGAACTGCTTCAACTCTTCGATCTCTACGACCGACGTGATGATAAAACGGTTGAATTCAGCCGAGGAATGAGGCGTCGCGTCTGCATCGCCATGGCCCTCATCAGCGACTCTAAAGTCCTGTACCTGGACGAACCCACATCGGGTCTCGATGTTAAAAGCGTCCGGAGCATTCGCAAACTCATCAGAGAACTCAACGAGGACGGTTTGACCGTGTTCCTCACGACCCATAACATCGAAGAAGCCAGCCAGATGTGCGACCGGATAGCGATTATCAACAGGGGCAGGATAGCCGAGATCGATACTCCCGAGAGGATCAGAACGGCGATGAAGAGCACTCAAGCGGTCGAGATCGCTTTCAAAGAACAAAAAAAGGGGACACGGGAGTTGCTCGAGAATCTCTCCTCGGTCACTGAGGTTCAAAAAAGAGGGGACAAACTGAGGCTGATCACCAATGATTCAGCACAGACCCTAAGACAGATCCTACAGGTAATCGATGAAAACGGACTTGTACCGATCTCGCTGAACACCCTGGGAGCTAGTATGGAAGACGCTTTTCTGTGGCTCACCGGTGCCGAGATGGAGTCTGAGATCATCCACAGGAGGAATCGAAGAAAATGACACAGGTTACTTTCAGTGATAAGATTAAGCGAAGCTGGGCGATAACCGTCAAGGACATGAAGATCTACTACTTACGCCCCCCCGCTTTGATGTTCGGAATTCTCTTTCCCGTGGCACTCTTCTTCACATTCACAGTTGGGCGGAACTTGTCCCCTGATAGACTTATTCCCGTTCTCTCCGCGCAGACCGTATTCTGGTCGGCGAGCACCATAGGACCCGTCGCGATTCCCATGGAGCGCAGGCTTCGCACATTCGAGAGATTTCTCTCGGCCCCCATCTCCCTGATATCGGTGTTGTGGGGCAAGATGATGGCGGGCTTCATCTTCGGCGCAGGGATAACGACTATCGCAACGGTTATCGGCATCTTGTGGGGTAACCAGACTGTTTCGGACCCCGTTGCCTTGGTTCTCGGAATAGGGTTGTCTTCAATGGTCTATTCGGCCATGGGCATACTCTTTGCCTCGATCCCCACAGGAAGCCCCGGTGAAGTGATAGTTCCACTGAACTTCGTGAGGATCCCCCTCATGTTCGTCAGCGGCATGTTCATTCCAGTAGAAAGTATGCCGGCTGCTGGCCAGATCGTGGCAGCGCTGTCGCCCTTGACCCATACGATAGGCTTGCTAAACCTAGGTACAGGAAGCCCCTCGGTATTTGGATTCGCAGCCAACATCGGCGCCTTGTTAGTCTGGTTGCTTGTGTTCCTCTACGTTGGGCAGTTGTTCCATAAGATAATCATGAGGAGAGAATAAGGTATGAGAAGCACTCGTGTAATCGAGAAAGGTGAAAAATGTGAGTAAAAATGGAGACAAACCGGGATCAGCGTCCACCAAGGACAACCCCGAAGTAAGTAGGCAACCCGATGAGGAGATGCTCCGTTCAAGGATGACCAAGATACGTCATAAAATCGCGGTCATCAGTGGAAAAGGGGGCGTCGGTAAGAGCCTCGTTACAGTAAACCTGGCTATGGCCCTGGCGATAAAGGGACGGAACGGAAGGGTCGGCGTCCTCGACGCTGACCTCCACGGGCCCTGCGTCCCCAAGATGCTTGGTCTAAAGGGGGAACGGCTCCAATCGGGTCCTCCGGGAATATTCCCCGCGCTCGGCCCACTAAATATGAAGGTCGTCTCCATGGCATTCCTCCTCCCCTCCGATGACGCTCCGGTGATCTGGCGAGGGCCGTTGAAGATGGGTGCGATACGCCAGTTCCTATCAGAAATTTCGTGGGGCAACTTGGATTATCTCTTAATCGATCTGCCTCCGGGAACAGGAGACGAATCGCTGAGCGTGCTTCAGCTCATACCGGAGATGGAAGGCGTGATAATCGTTACAATCCCCAGTGAAGTCTCCCAAGACGTGGTCAAGAAGGCGGTTTCTTTCGCACGGAAGATGGGTGTCCCCATACTTGGTATCGTCGAGAACATGAGCGGCATGGTCTGCCCCCACTGCGGTGAGACGATAGATGTCTTCAGCAAGGGGGGTGGAGAGAGGGTGGCCAAGGAGATGAGCGTCGAGTTCCTCGGGAGTATACCTCTGGATCCCAGGATTTCGGCGGACAGCGACGAGGGCACTCCCTTCGTCGTGAGTCATCCCGACTCGACGGCGTCCAAAGCATTTATGCGTATTGTAGAGCAAATAGAGGAGAAGGTGAAGTAAAAATGAAAGTAGTAGTTTCGACCTCAGGTGAAGATCTGTCAGGCCCAGTGGAGCCCCGTTTCGGGAGGTGCCCGCGTTTCATCGTGGTGGACACCGAGACCATGGAGTTCGAAGTCATCCCCAACACGGCTGTAAGCTCAGCCCACGGCGCGGGGATCGCTGCAGCCCAGCTAGTAGGCTCGATGGGTGTGAAGGCGGTCCTGACGGGAAACGTGGGCCCTAACGCGTATTCAGCCCTGTCAGCTACTGGGATAAAGATCGTCACGGGAGTCTCAGGAACTGTGGGAGATGCTGTTAAGCGTTTCAGCTCGGGGGAATACAAATCCACAGGCGGACCGAGCGTCGGCGGCCACTTCGGCACCGGGGGGAGGGGCGGAGGAGGCGGCGGCAGGCGCAGGCCGTTCTGAGGATACGTATAATTGAGAGCATAATAATAGAGATGTGAGGAAAAGAAAATGGTGAAGATCGTTTTTCCTACAGTGGATGATAAGGGCGAGTCGATAGGGCAGCACTTCGGGAGGGTCCCCTACTACGCCTGGTTCGATGTCAAGGATGGCAAGGTAATCGACAAGGGAGTGGTTCCCAACGACAGCGAGCACTTCGGAGGCGTGGGCCTCCCACCGGAACGGATAGCCATGTTGAATCTCGACGTCATGATCGTGCTCGGGATGGGTGGCAGAGCCATCGACATGTTCCAGGAAATGAACACCGCCGTGCTGCAGGCAACGGGCACATCGACCGCCGAGAACATCGACCTCTTCGTGAAAGGAGAACTGAAGGAGCTCACCGAGGGCTGCCTCCACGTGCACTAAAAACAGGTTCATGCTGGGATAATCGTGAAGATAGCTGTAGCCAGCGGGAAGGGAGGCACGGGGAAGACCTCCGTGGCCGTGAACCTCGCCCTATCCATGGGAAAGGTTCAGGTTCTCGACTGCGACGTCGAGGAGCCTAACGTCCACATACTGCTCAAACCAAAAGTCGGGGAGACTTTCCCCGTCAAGTTACTGGTGCCCAAGATACTGGAGGAGCGATGCGATTACTGCGGTGAGTGCGCCAAGTTCTGCCAGTTCAACGCCCTCTTCGTGGCGGGCGAGACGGCCATAGTGTTCCCGGAGCTGTGCCACAGCTGCGGCGGATGCGTCATCGTCTGCCCCAAGGAAGCCATAATCGAGGAGCCTAGGCAGATAGGCACAGTCATCAAGAGTAAAGCAGGGGACATAGACCTGATCTACGGAGAGATCAACGTGGGCGAGGCCCTGGCGGTCCCCATCATAGCGGCCGTCAAGGATCACATCGACGAGAAGAGGACGGTCATCCTCGACTCGGCGCCGGGCTCCGCCTGCCCGTTGGTCGAGACCGTCCACGGCGTCGACTTCTGCCTGTTGGTGACGGAGCCCACCCCCTTCGGACTCCACGACCTAGAGGTGGCGGTCGAGGTCGTCAAGATCCTCGATATACCCATGGGCGTGCTCGTGAACTTCGCCGGCATCGGCGACAGGGGTGTGTACGACTTCTGCGAGGAGCAGGGCATTCCCATTATGATGGAGATCCCTTTCAACCGTAAGATAGCCGAGCTCTACTCCAGGGGCGTCCCGTTCGTAGAGGCTATGCCCGAGTGGAGGCAGAAGTTCATAGATCTGGTAGATCGGATCGAGGAGATGGTACAATGAAGAAGATGACAATCCTGAGCGGCAAGGGCGGCACGGGCAAGACCACGATCACGGGCTCCCTCGCGGCTCTCTCCAGTGGCGCCGTTTTCGCCGACTGCGACGTCGACGCGTCCAACCTCCACCTGCTCCTGAAGCCCGAGGTCAAGGAGACCACCGCGTTTCAGGGGCTCAACCTTGCAGTCATCGACCCCGAGAAGTGCACCCAGTGCGGCCTCTGCGAGGAGAAATGCCGGTTCAACGCCATCCACAACTTTACGGTCGACAGCGTCCACTGCGAGGGCTGCAAGGTCTGCGTCATAATCTGCCCGGTGCAGGCCATAGACTTCGTGGAGAGGATCTGCGGCCACGCCTACATCTCGGAGACAGAGTACGGTCCCATGAGCCACGCCAGATTGATTCCGGGGATGGAGAACGCGGGGAAACTGGTCAGCCTCGTGATGCAGAACGCCAAGAAGCTGGCAGACGATGGAGGACACGGGCTCGTGCTGGCGGACGGTCCGCCGGGCATCGGGTGCCCAGTCATAGCCTCCCTCGCCGACATCGATCATGGCCTCGTGGTTGTGGAGCCAACCCTTTCGGGTATTCACGACCTTAAGCGGGCCCTGGAACTCCTGGTTCACTTCAAGGTGGAGGCCCTCGTCTGCATCAACAAGCACGACCTCAACTTAGAGAACACAGCGGCCATCAAAGAGTTCTGTAGCGAGGAAGGGATCGAAATGGTGGGGCAGATCCCCTTCGACCCCGAGGTCACCAAAGCCATGGTTGCCGGGCGTCCAGTCGTGGAATATGCGCCAGATTCACCGGCATCGGAGGCCATAAAGGCCATTTGGGAGAGGCTGGCCTCAATCCTGGTCTAACCCACCAGGACTATTTTAACCTGCCATCTGCCTTCGCATGTCGCACGTTGCGCGACCTTCCGGCGAGCCACCCGATCTGGTCGGTCTCCCTCATGTCGAAGTCAGGGACGTAGGGCTTGATGTCCAGGAGGGGTGTGCCGTCGATGATGTCCACGTCCTCCACGTGGAGTGTGCAGCCGTCGACGCCGACGAGGCGCACTATGGAGAGCCCGATGGGGTTGGGCCTCCCCGGGATTCTCGTGGAGAACATGCCCCGTCTCTCCTTATCCATGTAGGGCTGGACCTGGAGGGAGTATCCCTCGGTCAGGTGGAAATGGTACAGCAAGAATATGTGGGAGAAGCCCTCGATGTCCTTTAGCCCCTCCCCGTACTCGGGCTCGACGTGGACGCTCCCCCTGACGCCCAACGCCCCTGGGGGCTGGATCGGGGTGCCCTTGACCTCCTTGAAGGGGGTCCGGATCACGCCGATGGGTCGATATGTGATCTCCGACATCGCGAGTCACTCAATGCTTACACTCGCTTCAAGGTTGATAAGGGCGATGAAAAAAAGCGGGTTCGAGTCCGCCATCACTCTTTGAGGAAGTGGGGGTCCGTGGAGTCGTACCTGCGGGCCGCCTCCGGGTCCCCCGTGACGTTCTTGAGGAACTCACGTGCGTCGTCCCTGTCCCAGTCGCCCGCCTTCTCGTGGGCGTCGATGTAGTTCTGGGGCATGGGGTGGGTGCCGACGACCACCGGAAGCCCGATGACGTTCTCGATGTATGTCTTGTGGTCCCTGATGTAGGGGCAGACGGGGTATCCCGCAAGGTAGCAGGAGGCGAGGTAGATGACCTCCGCGCCGAACTTCTTCATGTCGGCCGGGGCGAACTCGAGCCTCTCGCCTGGGCAGCCGCCGCATGCTATCCAGCCCACCACCTCGATGGGTTCGTCTTCGGGGTATTCTGAGAAGACGCCGTCGCGCTCCAGTATCGACTTGAAGCACTTGTTACCTGTGCATTTCCGGTTCCTGTCGCAGATCATAACGCCTATCTTGACCATTGCGAATCGTCGTAGTTGTTAACCTGGCCTAATATGTCTTGTTCCTCGTGAGCGTATCAATGCCATCGAGGCTCGATTCGAAGGAGCGTTGGAGAATTAGATGTCATTCTTCGCATTGTGGAGGGTCTCCGGCACCGTATAGAGCAGTGGCATCCGGATGAATAACTCCACGAAGATCGGGATTATGAAGACCCACATGGGTCCAATGTTCTCCCAAATCCATCCCCCAACTATGGGTCCGGGTATCGCCGCCAGCCCGAGGCAGAGGCCAATCAACCCTCTCCACCTCCCGATGCAGTCCCGGGGGACCAGCTCAGGGGTCATCGCTCCATATGCCACGTATGAGAGCATCTTGAAACCCATTAGGAACCCGGCGAGGAGGAGCCACTCCTGGGAGGGAGCCAGGACGAAGATTACATAGGAGAGACAGTAGACGGGCGTGAGCATGTAGAACATCTTCTTACGCCCTATCCTGTCGGTGATCCTTCCCAGGGGGGCGGCGAACAGCGCCTCGGCGAGGATCATGGCGGTCGTAATGCCGCCTATTATGAAAGGGCCTGATCCCTTCACCTCGTGGGCGAAGAGGTACATGAAGGGGTTTATCATGCTCATCGTGAAGTAGTTGGTGGCGAGGAAGAGGAGCCACCGCTTGGTGGCGGTCCCCCTCCGGAAGACCTCCCGAAATTCCTCGATGGGATTAATGGATTTAGATTTCCGCACGGGTCTCTCCACCTCCACCATCCGCTTAGCGGTGTAGACGACCAGCAGGACCTGCGCCACGAACTGTATCCAGTAGAGGGGCCTGATGCCCTCGACGTTCATCCCACCGAACATGGTCACCAGGAGGGCCGCAATCGTCGGAGAGAGAAGGGTTGGCAGAGCGCCTATACCCTCGCAGAGAGCCTTCCCCGTAGCCCGGTCCTCATTGGGGAGCGAGAGGTCGCAGATGATGACGCAGGACCCCAGCCTCTCGCAAAGCCCCGCTATGAGGATCGCCGGGATGACGAACTCCCACCTGTCGGCGAGGGCGAATAGCAGGGGGGAGAGGGTGAGTATCGAGATCCCCAGCAGGTAGATCTTCCTGATGCTGTACCTGTCCTGGAAGTACCCCAGGGGCAGGGAGATGAGGGTGCTGCCGAGGCCGGAGGCGCTGTTCACGGCACCCAACTCCATTGCCGAGGCCCCCAGATCCCTGATGAAGATGTTGCTGTACTGCAGGGTCAACTGGCGGATGAAGCGGTTGAACACCTGCCTGGTGACCACGGTCCTCCAGTTCAGGTTCTGCCGTCTCCAGACATCCCGGAGTTCACGGACAAAGGAGGCGGCCATTACAGTCCTTTTAGGCTAGCTTAAGTTGTTAATATGTCTTCGTTTAAAGACCTTAAAAAAAATTGTAGGGAATTTAATCCCTAGGCTTGAGATTCGATGTAACGGCTTACGGCCTCAGAGACTTTGGTGCCAGCCTCGATCTTCCAGAGCCTTATCCCGCTTATCTCCATCAATGTTTTGGCGCCCGGGCCTACCTCGCCGGCGAGGACGACGTCCACGCCCCTGTCCTTGAGGTTCTTCATCACTAAGGGTCCCGTGCCCTGGGCGAGCTTGGCGGCATCGTTCTCCTGTACGATGATCTCCCCTCTCTGTTTGTCGATGACCTCGATGAATGTGAAAAATGGTGCTTTTGCGAAGATGCTGGATACTCTGTCCCTTACTCCCCTGTCTCCCTCGGTGGGGACGGCTATCAGCTCCTTGGGTGTCATTTAAGATCCTCCAGCCTCTTCTTTACCTCTTTCAGCTGTGCCTCAAGATCCGTGAGATGTCCTTTTAGCATTTCCTTTGCCTCATCGCGGCTCGTCGGAGCTGGCGGCGCCTCGTATCCGGGCTGCGGTGCTGTGTAGGGGGCTCGGAATCCCATGCCCCTCCCCATTCCGCGGCCACTTCCCCTTCCTCCTCCCGCCCCACGGCCTCCGCCCATGCCTCGGCCGTAGCCCATTCCTGGGTCGTAGCCTATTCCCGGGCCGGCGGGGATTGATGGCGCCTCGTTGAGGCCACCGTTCTTGTAGGTCTCCACGGCCTGCCTCACCGTTCCACTGGCTCCCGTCACCATCTTTATGCCTACCTGAGACAGGACCTGGGAAGCGTTGGGGCCGAAGCGCCCGGTAAGAACCGCGTCGATCCCTCTGCTGGCGACCTCCTGAGCTGCCGCTATTCCGGCTCCGCTTGGGCTGTTGGCGCTGGTGTTGGGCATTGCTTCGTATCCCATGGTCGCGGTCTCGACTATGACGAAGTAGGGGCATCTGCCGAATCGGGGGGAGACCGCTGCGTCCAGATCTGGGCCCATGGAGGAGACTGCGACCTTCAAGGGGTCAGTCCTCTTCCTTTATCTCTTCTAGGCGCTTCTGGATGGCTTCCATCTGCGAAGATATGGCCGTCATCTGCCCCTCGAGGAGCTTCTTCTCCTGCTCGGGCGAAGGCGCGAAAGCCCCAGCGCCGTAGTAGGGGAGGGGCTGCGTGGGCCAGGTGGCCGGCATAGTGCCCGCCTCGACGTGCTTCCTCATCTCCTCGATGCTCGTCTCGAGGGCCATCCTCTCCGCCTGGAGCCTGTCAAGCTCGGCGCCGGCGTCAGGCGTCGGGGGGTAGGGCAAACTCGACCCGTACTTGGGGTCATCCCACCACCACCTGGGGAGCCAGGGGAACCTGGCGCAGCTGTAGGGGCTGACGGAGCTGTAGCCCCTTCCGTAGCCTGCGCCGTAGTATCCGTATCCTCGGCCGTATCCCATGCCGGATCCTCTGCCGTATCCCATGCCTCTGCCGTAGCCGTAGAGCCGTCCCGGCCTCTGGTACGGTGGCAGGTCTCTGAAGGGCCCGTATCCGGGGTACCTTCCTCTTCTTCCTCTATATCCCATATTTTTCATCTCTTTTCGTGCTTATGCACAGATTCAATTATGTGCATATGCAAAGAAACATATAAATATTGTGCATAAGCACATAATCCCCTATGATGCACCGGGGACGGAGACGCCGGGGGAGGCGGGGGAGGCCCCCATCCCCCGTCTACATAAACCACCTACCAAGCGCCAGGGAGTTCATCCCCGCACCCAGAGGCGACGAACCACCCATCCAACTGGAGCCCGCCGAGCTGGAGGCCCTCAGACTCGTCGACCTCGAGGACCTGTCCCAGGAGGAGGCAGGGAAAAGGATGGGGGTCAGCCGGGGAACCGTGTGGAGGCTACTCCAGGAGGCCAGGAGGAAGGTCACTCAGGCCCTCGTCGAGGGGAGGCCCATCAGGATCACCCCACCCCAAGAGTCATGACCCGCCTCGCGCGCTAGCTTGCGTGTGCCCTTAGCACAATGACCCCGTTCTCGCTGCTGGGCTCAGTGATCGCTCCTTCGACCTCCGTCTCCATCGGCTGCGTTGTGAGGGTCCCCGCCCTCTCGGTGACGCTGTATCCCGATACGGTCATCAGTGCCTCGACCTCCACCATCGTGTAGAGCCTTGCGTGCCTGAAGACCGGGTCCCCCTTCGAGCCGATGTCCCTGTAGAAGTCGCCCCAGGCGCTCTCCGAGTTTATGAAGAGGAGGGTCAGCTCGGCACCTTCTTTGGCGGTCTCCCGTATCTCCCCCAGTACCGCCGCAGGCTCATCGAGGAACTCCAAGACGGTGACCATGTAGGTGAAATCGAGGACACCGACCCTCAGTGGCAGGGCTTCTCCCACCCCCAGCACGGACGCCATCCCGCGTTCGGCGGCTTTCTTCAGCATCTCCCCTGAGGGATCCAGGCATACGACCGTCCTCCTCACCCCCGTCAGGTGCTCGGCGAATATCCCCGTCCCGGCGCCCAGCTCCAGACCAATCCCCTCCTTCGGTATGTGCATGTCCACGGCTTTTAGTTCGGCGTCGAAGACCTGCCTTCCCTGGGGGTGGTTGTACCAGTCGTCGTAGGTGACCGCGACGAGATCGAATGCCCGAATAGCGTCACTCAAGCTCGATTATCTCCGCCATTATCTCCACGAGCCTGTCGGGGTGCCTCGCGATTATCGTCGTCGTAGGTTCGACGCCGAAGTCTCCGGGGTGGACGTAGGCATCTGCCAGCTCCCCCGTCCTCCTGATGTAGTGGGTGACGGGACACCCCTCCCCCTCGACCCTGCTCGGGATAGTCACCACGTTCAGCCCTACCTCTTTCAGCCGCCGTGCTACGTCGTCAGCCCTTATGTTTAGACCTGCACGTATTTCCCCGTCGAGCCTCTGCGCCTCGATCACCACTGACGCCAGATGGCTTGAGGCCCCGTATGCCACCTCCCCGCAAGCGATGGGTCCCCTAATCGTGGCGATGATCCTCCCCGTCAGCGCGGCGGCGTCTTCAACGGTTGATGAGTCTGCCTTGGCGTAGACTAGGTTGGAGCCGACTTGGGGTATGTAGTCACCTATACCGTCTATCCCCGTCAGTCTCCGCACAGCCGCGTCCAGCACGGCTGGCACCGGGTCCTCATCGCCTGAACCCCGCACACCGCTCACGCCCCATGACTACATTATCAGTGCATTCTTATGATTCCTAGCCTGCTTCGAATTGCGGCGATCACGGCTATGGCTACGTCGCGCGCGATTCTACATTTTTCTTCTGTGCCTATGAAGAGAGCCATTAGGTGCACTCGTTTAGGAATATATGGTATTGTGCATAAGAACATAATTAAAATGCAACGACGAAGAAGGAGACATGGGAGAAGGGGGCGTATTCCTTCTCCCGTTTTCATTGGACACGATCCAAAGGCGAGGATGTTCAAACCTCATCCGGACAGTAATCGCGAGCCGGTTATCCTAGAGCCCGACGAACTTGAGGCATTACGCTTGGTAGATCTTGAGGGCTTGTCACAAGAAGAAACGGGTGAGAAGATGGGGATCTCAAGAGGAACAAAATGGAGATTGCTTCAATCAGCAAGACGTAAGACGACACTAGCACTACCGATGGAAGGACTATCCGAATCTCTGAGAACCCCTAGACAGAGCCTAAAAAAACAAAGTGAACACTCGGGAACTGAAGCCGCTTGCGCGGTGAGCACAAAATCTTATTGAAATGGCATTCTAAACATGGGCACTAATGAAACACGAGGTCAACATCGACTACAAGAAAGACATTTGCAGGCCCCACAAGGCCGATTGCAGACACGTAAAAACGCATTGCATCTGAAACGAAAAGAGTCCAAGAATTAAAAAGATAGGGGCATAGCTCGGGTGAGCTTTGCATAGCTATTAATTCTATTCAGATCGATTTTAAGGCATACTTGAGCGAGATTTGGTGATAGACATGTTTACCAGAAGGTTATTCCAGAGAATCGTGGAAGGATATCCTTATTCTCATTATCTTGTTCGATAAGATTCTAATACGTGCAAGAATAGTATCAAATAGTTTCCAGTTGAATCGATGCAGACCAGTTTGACTAAGTGCGACTGGTAACATTAACAATAAATTGAAGAGCTATGAAAAAAGAATGCAAATTCGTGAAAATGTTCAACATACAAATAGAGATCGATTGCACGCCTGAGAAATGTCCTTTTGGCTGTTCGATTGCGAATAAACGAGTAAAACCGAGTAGGATTCAAGCAAGTAAAAACATGTGATTGCACGCGTGTGAAATAATTATCGACATCACTCGCGTGCGCGGCGACACCCCCCCATGTTTCTTGGTCGCTAGGAAGCCCAAGTGGTCTAGAGAACACGACGCAGTTATGGTTCGAGATCCTTTGTCTTGGTGAAAGGGTAAACCGGTCATTTCTGGCTGAGGTAGAGGAGCATAGCCGAGGCGATGAGTGTGAAGAGGTCGGGGAGCATCGCGAAGGGTCCCAGCCCCGATCCCATGAATCCCAGCCATCGGTGGATAAGCGGGTTAGACGTTATGGCGTAGAGGAGGAGAGCGACGTTCAGGGCAATGAGCCCGATAGTGAACTCTGACCTCACCTGGTTGAATATATCGACGTATATGAAGAGGAGGCCGAGGAGTAGCACAGCGTTCACCGACGAGAGGAGAATTTTCGCGGTGTAGTAAACCTCCAGGTCACCGCGCATCCCAGGCCCCATCCCCATGCCGCGCCGGGGGGTCCATATTCCTTCTGTGTACTGTGGCGGTGCGGCGAGCTGTAGGCTGATCACCCCTACTGCAATCGCCGTTACTACGATGATGGCTATTCTCTGGTTCCTATCCATGTGTGTCATCATTCCTCCTGGGCCTTTTTCTTCTTATTTCCAAATCTCTTCAGAATCTCCTCAAAAACCGGGTAGTTCTCCTCCATTTCAGGGGAGAGGAAGTACATCTTTCCGTATCGCTCACCCATAGGCGTGATTACTCCATTCTTCTCCAGGACGTCCAGATGGTGCCGGACGGTCCTATAGTCCACCTCCAGCATACCCGTGAGCTGGTTCGCGTTCATTGGTTCATCTTTTAGTATGCGGATGATCTTCGCGCGGTTCACGCCCCCTCTGCTCCCGGCTATCAGCCAATGGAGCAGATGCCTGAACGAGCGGGATCGAGGGGCCATGCAGAACACCAGTTAATGATTTGAGATATCATCTCGACATACCCCTTTGAGAACATAAATCTAACCGAAGCCCCCCCTCAAAGCCACCGAGACCGGAGAATGTTCTGGAACCACCGGGATACACGATTCTGATCAGATTCTGAAATGATCTTGAAAAATCGTTTATTTATACCGCATCGTTGAGTGTCTCGAGGTGAAACGATTGGAAAAGAAAATAACAATCCTGCTAACATCTCTGGTACTGGCCGCCTTGGCCATAGGGAGCATCGGCTTCGTCCTCGCGGACACCGGTGACCCCATACTAGGCCAAGTGGAGGGCGTAGACATTCCTTGCCTAGGTTTGGGCCCGAGGGGCTTAATTGAAGGCCGGGGCGTCTGGGCGAACCTTACCCAGGATCAGAGTGATGAGTTGGTCGCCGAAATTGAAGCTTTGAGAGACGCAGACGCCACCCACGAGGAGGTCCGGGAGTATATCGCCGGTAAGCTCGATGAGTGGGGTCTAGAGGCTCCCATGTGGAGCGGTCCCCACTACGGGGATAATGAACAGGGCTTCAATGGCCAGATGAAAGGCTACGGTAGCAACGGCATGGGCTCTCGTATGAGAGGCCAGGGTCGAGGCTCCGGTGGGAACGGCGGTTTCAGGCAGGGCGTCTGCCCCAATGTTACCGGCTAATCTATGCTGAGACCTTCGAAGCTACACCCCTTTTTTTATTTTTTCTATCTTCTGAAAAGAGTCATAGGTCATTCAAGAGAAGGAAAGCGACTTTGGATATTCCCCACCATTCATCCTATAGATCCCGCTCTTTAGGTGCGTGATAGAGTTAAGGGAGCAGATGTAACATCGTGCCAGCGTCAGGTACACAAGAATCTTGACGTAATTTTCCCTTAAGCCCTCTAATCTCGTGTAGGAAAGCCCCTTCGGCATCAATTTACTTCAAGGGGATTATTTTTCTCCATTACTAGTGAGCTACAGATTTACATGAACCCAAAAAAAGTGATCAAACGGTATATGATTCCACCAAGTACAAGAGCCAATACTATCTCTGCGGCACTGATGATGAAAGCTTTCCTGTACCCGAATTCCTTCACAAGCGCTCCAACAGTTGCAATGCAGGGAACGTAGATCATCACCACGAAGGAGAAGACGAACATCTGGACCGGCGTGAGCACCGCAGCGAGATTCGTGGTGCCCAACATGGTGCCCAGCAGTATCAATGTCATCTCCTTCCGGAGGATGCCGAATATCAGGGTCACCCCCGTGGCCGCGGGTAGGCCCAGCCACCCCACGGTCATGGGGCTCAGGAATCCCTGGACCCAAGCGAGGAGCCCCACGAGGCTCGCGAGGTGGATCGCCAGATTTCCCGCCAGCATTATTGGGAACGCTTCCTTGACGAAGTGCTCCAGTTTGAACCAGGTCCGACTCGCCGTCACGCCTATGGAGGGCATCCTATAGCTCGGCATCTCCATGATCAATCCTACGGGCTCCCCGGGAAGAGCCTTGAAGGCGATTCTCCCAAGGACGAAGATCAACGCAAAGTCGATAAGGTAAAGGAGGATGGCCCACTCGAAGCCGACATATGTGGCCACCAGACCCATGATGACTATGCTCCGGGCGGCACAGGGCACCAGGGTTGCGGTGAAAGCGGCGATCATCCTCTCCTTCTCAGTCTCCATTATCCGGGTCCCCAATACCGCGGGGACGCTGCAGCCGAAACCCAGCATCAAGGGGATGAATCCCTTGCCGTGGAGCCCGATGTGATGCATCGCCGAGTCCATCAGATAGGCGATACGGGCCAAGTAACCCGAGTCCTCCAGCACCGAGAGAGCCAGATAGAAGGGCACTATGTAAGGAAGAGCGATTGTGACCCCCGCCACGATGCCCTCCACGAAGCCATCCCAGACAAAGGAGGGGATGGGTCCGACGCCGAAGAAAACGTCGTAACGTCCTCGGAGCGCGACGAAGACTGTCTCGAGGACGGCAGTTAACCAGTCTCCGAGAGTGAAGATCAAAGCGAAAACTCCGAGGATCACAGTGAACATGAAGACGTAACCCAGCACCGGGTGGGCTGTCAACTCCTCCAGACGCTTCCCCCTTTTTGTTTCTGGTTCACCCAAAGTAGTCACAGAGGACGCGATCCTACTCGCCACGGCATATCTTTCCGAAGCGATGACGCTTTGCACGTCGTGGCCGTGGAGCGCCTCGACCTCTCCTGTGAGCTGCTCGACCAGCTCCATGACATTAAGTCGGGCATCGGAGGCTATTTTTATGGCTTCCTCGTCGCCCTCCAGGAGCTTGAGGGCAAGCCATCTTGGTGGATAAGGGGAATCAAGGCCTCGAAGTCTCTCGCAAAGCCTTCTTAATCGATCCTCGATCTCCGGGCCATAATGGATAGGCGCGGCAGGCTCGCCGTCCTCATCGGCGACTTGCACGACGACGGTCATCAGTTCCTCGAGCCCCACTCCCCTGATCGCAACTGTAGGGATCACGGGGACACCGAGCTCCCGGGAGAGGGCTTCTGCGTCGATTTTAATCCCCTTTTTCTCCGCGATATCCACCTGGTTGAGGGCGAGGACCATGCGGGGCTCGAGCTCCAGGAGCTGTAGTGTGAAGAAGAGGTTCCTCTCCAGTGTGGAGGCGTCGACGACGTTCACGAGGACGTCGGGTCTCTCCACTGCGATGTACTCTCGGCTCACGATCTCCTCGATGCTGTATGTGGAAAGGCTGTAGATTCCGGGGAGGTCAAGGATGTCGATGGTGCGGCCGTGGAAGCTGAGGGTGCCCTCGGCCTTATCTATGGTCTTGCCTGGCCAGTTGCCGACGTGCTGGTGTAAACCGGTGAGCTCGTTGAATATGACGCTCTTCCCAACGTTGGCGTTCCCGGCTAGGGCGATCTTCAAGAGCGTGCCTTCAGACATTTTTGATCTCGACCATGGCGATGCCAATAATGGGAATTCTTGCGACCGGGGTAGTCCATGAACATCTTTGCTCCTGCAGGAATCCTATTTTGAATGGTAAGGACCGTGGGGATGCGTAGGGGGCATCTCGAGGTCCCCGTTGAGGACCTCCACGAATACCCTTGCGGCTAAGCCCCTTCCTAGTGCCAATGTGGCTCCTCTGAGGCTCAACTCGAGGGGGCCGTGAAAGGGAGCGGCGTTGATAACCTCAACTACTGTACCCTTGGTTAAACCCATGTCAAGGAGACGTTGGTAGGCATTGGTCCCCGCTCTGATGAATGCGACTTTACCTCTCTCCCCAGGCTTAAGGTGTGATAGTTCGGTGAGGAGAAACGTGGAAGCCTCCGGCCTCTCGGTTAGACATTCTTCGCAGTCTGCGACATCGAGGGTGCATGCGGGGAGTGTCATCGAGTCGTCGGGGCAAGTCGCGGGGTTGTCGAGGGTCCTACAGAGAGCGATGGCTGCCTCATCCGAGAGGCTGTGCTCCATCCTGCACGCCTCATTGTGGACCTTCTCCTTAGCCATGCCGAGAATGTCATGGAAGAACCTCTCGAGGAGCCTGTGCTTCCTTACGACTTTTTGAGCATGCGCAACACCTGCCCCTGTTAAAGCAGTACCTTTGTACGGTTGGTGCTTAACGAGGCCTTCATCAGCTAGTCTTTTGATCATTTGGGTGACGCTGGGGGGAGATACGTTCAGCCTTTTCGCCAGGTCCGTGGTTTTCGCCAACTCTCTTTTCTCATTGAAATAATAGATAGCCTCGAGGTATTCTTCGACGCTGTGGCTAATCATGCCGTTCAAATTTAGGGTGGACTAAAATATTTAAATGATGTGGTAGATTAAGGATAATTATGGAGTTCTATCTTGAAGTTTCAAAGTCTACCCTCTATTTACTAGTTCAGCACGCGTGAAAATTATCTGAGGAGAATTTTGATAAACCTCTGGTTTCACGATTCTTAACCCCTCGAATAACATTATAGCGCGACAAGGTCCCCGCCCTAACATGAACACCTTCAAGATCCACATGCTCAAAAAAGCCTGCGAGAGAATCCAGAAACTAGGAGACCAACTCGCCAAAATAGAGCCCCTCCTAGACTGGGCGGCCCTCTCTTCCGTGGTTCATGGAGTCGAGTTCTGCTGGGTAGTCTCTACGAAGCTTGGTTCTAGTACGAGTTATCCGCGTTTGATGAGACGTTCGTCGGTTTCTCTCCATTCGGCGGGCATGTATATGTGCTATTAACGTAAACGCGAAATAAATCACATGGATAATCCAAAGTATTTTTTGTAATTTTTTAATGAAACCTATGTAGTTATTAGGGCATTCATGATATGTTTAGGGAATACAGACTTTGCCGCTTCATGGACAGCTTCAGGCGATATATAACATCCTTCTAGTCGTAACCGTAATCAATCTCGCCACGAGACGCCTCCGGCTCCCCTCATCCCTCGCGCTCATACTTGCGGGCGTCATGTCTACGGTTTTGACCTCATTCAGCCTCCCTATTCTGAGCCCCGAGATATTCATGTCCCTTCTTCTTCCTCCTATCTTATTCCAGGAGACTCTTCACCTGGATATTGACGGCTTCATAGATGAATCAAAGCCCGTTTTCGGATTTGCGATATTTGGAACCCTCTTGATGATCGCCGCTGTAAGCCTCTTTCTAAATATGGTCCTCGGGTTCAGCCTCTTGGAGGCGTTCCTCCTCGGCATCATCATCGCCCCCACGGATCCAGTGGCGGTAATTAACGTGTTCCAAGATATAGGTGTGGTCAAGAGGTTTCAACTAATTGTCTGCGGTGAATCCCTCTTCAACGACGGTATAGCCATCGCACTCTACTCAATAGTCGCGAGCATCATCACCCTCGGCACAATCACAACGACCAGTGTGGTGAAGATCACAGCCATGGCCATACTCGGAGGCGTCCTTCTTGGGATTCTTTTCAGCTACGCCGCCCACATCTTGTTCTGTTGGACCGACGATAAGTTCACGGAGGTCCTCATCTCCTTCCTCGTCGCCTTCGGCGTCTTCTGGATCTCCGAGACGATAGGGGCGAGTGGCGTGATAGCCACGGTCACGACAGGACTTATCATCAATTACAGGACCCATGCCTTCGGGGGAATAGGGAAGGACTCCTTCGAGATGCTCGAGGCCATATGGGAGTTCGTCGGCTTCGCAGCTTCGAGTATCGCATTCATATTCATCGGAGCGAATCTGAATATCTCCGTTCTCTTCGCCAACGTCTATCCCACAATATACCTCTTCGCCTTCATCATGATCTCAAGGCACATAATGGTCTACGTGGTGGGGAACCTAATCGAGAGACTGGGAAGCAAGAAGATCCCGGGGAATTGGATGCCGGGATTGTCCTGGTCAGGTCTACGAGGGGCCGTCTCTGTGGTGCTCGCTCTAGGCGTTAGCGGCTTGGGCCTCCCCCACGCAGATGATATCATGGCGCTAACATTCGGAGTGGTCTTGGCAAGCAATGTAATCCAGGGGCTATCGATCTCCAAGGTGCTCACACACTTAGGACTGACCCCTCAAAGCGGAGACCTCCCAGGTGAAGCAAAGGAAGTCGCCCCACAAAGGATGAACGCCGAGTACTCTTCTCAAGGATTCAAAACAGAGGGGAGCATCGGGGAGAAGATATTATTCTCTGCGCCGGAGTACTTTGTGTTCGAGACGAGGATTGGCACGTGGATCCTACTGCGGCTCCAACATGCGCTGGAGTTCATCAACATGTACGCGGTGACCAAGATGCCCAAGGCCGAAGGGGGCATGCTTAGAAGGGGCTTCGCGTTCTCGACCGACTTGATCGTCTTCGGCCTTACGCGAATAACACAGGCTCGGCGGGACTATTACTGGGAGAGGGAAAAACAGTACGCGACGGATAGAAGCCGTCAACTGGACTCGCTGTATGAGATAAGGAAGCGCCAAGTGGACAGGATCATGAAATCCGGAGGCATCGACGGCTTACGAAGGCGCAAACCGAAAAAACCTAAACCCTCGGACACCGAATGAGTCACGCGTATCCTAGGTAGATTTCTGGTACTTCCTCCCCACTCCGTCGTAGATGGTGCACCCAATGTCCAGCCTGTAGGCTAGCTCAGCCAGCTCGGGCGTGATGTCCACGTAGCTGAACCCAAGGTGGTTGCACGGCCAGACCCCGATGAACTCCTCGTCAGGCATCGTTATCCTTCCTTATAGGATGGGCCACGACGGATTACACCGGTCGCGAGCGCAGAGGGCATCCTAGGTGATGATAACTATAATAGCCACGGGCCATAAATAGACCCACTTTAAGAATGGGTCAGATCCAGAGCGGCTACACAACTTATCCCTGAAGACCAAAAGGGGCATGCCGTCTGCAAACCACCCAGGGTGATATCCCATGAAGTATGTTGGAATAAATGTGCATAGAGAAAAGGTACCAATCAGCCGTCCTCGAAGAGGATGGGGAGCTGCTCGACCAGATCCACGCGTGCCGAAGAACCTGCCAGACAAGGGAACCGGTGTAGAATAATGAACGGAATCATACCCGAATACGTGGATGGCGTGAGCATAGTGATACCCACATACAACCGCTGTCTTCATCCAAATGACGAAAGGAATCCCCTCATGTGGTGCATCTCTTCCATCAAGCAACAGACGTATGAAGGATTAGAGATAATCGTCGTGGACGACGCCTCAACTGATAATACCCACACGAATATGACACAAAAATGCAGGGGAGACCTAAACGGAATAGATCTAAAATACTTGCGAAACGAGGAGAGAAAGGGTTCATCCATAAGCAGAAATATCGGTGCAAGCCTGGCAAGCAACGAGCTGGTTCTCTTTCTTGACGATGACTGCATCTTCATGAGCAAGGACGCGGTGGCCGCAGCGGTGTATTCATTCAAGGAGACGGAGAGAGAGGGAAACGACATCGGGGCGATGCATCTGCCTGTGTATTACCGGTCAAACAGATTCAAGAATGTCCTGCCCGTGAAAGAGATATTGGGCATAGACTATGAGAACGCCCGCATCCGTTGCAGCACTAGCTCCTTCCCGAAGGAACGGTCTGAGTTTAAGGAGGACGACTATTTCAAGGGCACACACATACTCAAGCCCCTGGAGGTTAACAATCTTGCAGGTGTCTTCATGTGCAACAAAGAAGTGTACCTCGATGTCGGCGGATTCTCAGACTATTTTCCCACACCCGCCCTTGGCGAGGAGCACGAACTGGCGCAAAGGATGACTGAGAGCGGTTACAAGCTCTTCTTTGCTCCGGACCCCAAGTCGGCCTTGCTCCATTTCAAATATGGCAGAGAAGACAAAGAGCCTGTCGTGCCATTCGGACCGTTGCATCACAATGCGGTGGAGTTTCCACTGTCATTGAAAGAGATGGTCGATGAGAGCAGGATTGTGAGGGACTACACAGGAAATGCCGTCACTGTCGAAGAGGGCATGTATTCTTACGTGTTTGGTAGATCGATGATCTTTAGTGGCAACGAATCATGCAAGCGAAGGTTCAAAGAGCGCGTGAAGGATGAGATCATAGAGAATAACGGATACGTCTATTTCAATCGAAAAATAAATGACAGAGACCTCAGGGAAAGGATTTGCCTGGATGCGATCAGTGCAGCTGAAATGAAATACAACGCCCTCTAGACTGGATGCGGAGTCGGATAAAGAGATAAATCTGATGATGCTGTAGGGGCGAATCACCGCTTAAAAATTAAGCGAGAATCAAAGGAAATACAGGTAAATCGTGGATACAATCAGGTTCACCATCGTGACTCCGAAGCAGATAACGAAGAAGCGTCCTAGGGGTATCGGGTGTCCCTCTTGTTCTGCGACCCCGATGGCGATGATGCTGCTGGGGGAACCTATCGGGGTCAGGCAGCCACCGAGATTAGCCCCTAGAACTAGCCCCCACCAGACTTTAGCCGAAGCTCCCTCTTGGATCCATCGGCTCATAACCGGGGCCAATGTGGCTGTAAGGGGGATGTTGTCGACTACGCCCGAGGGCACTGCGGAGAGCCACATGACCGCCGTGGGCATATTCACGGGTAAATGATCCACGAAGTTCAACATCCAGTCCGAGAGCATATCGATCAGCCCATTCTTGTCGAGGCAGTTCACCAAGACGAAGAGGCCGGCGAGGAAGATCACCGTGGACCAGTCGATGCCTCTCAGTGATTCCGTCGGGCCCTCCCCGGAGAACATGATCATCAGGAAGCCACCCGCCATCGCTACGAAAGCGGGGGTCAGGCCGATCTGATCGTATACCGCAAAGCCGATAATGGTGAAAACCATAATCAAGGCCGCTACAGCCATTCTCCAAACCTCACCCTCTTCGTCTAACTCCCTTACGGATATATTCACCCAGTCAGAGAATTCTAGGGCCCTCATCTCCTGCGTGATTCCTTTTTCGACCTCAGAACCGAAGACCCTGATAAATATGAGCAGGGTTACTACGAAGAGGATTATCCCGATGGGCGCGATGTTGACCAAGAAGGCGGAGAATGATATCCCACCCTCCACGGCGACGATTATGTTGGGTATGGAGCTCATCAGAAGCATCATGCCTCCGATGTTCACTATTATGGCCTGGAATATCAGAAACGTCTCGGGCTTTATCTTGAGGGACTTGGCTAGGGGTATGGTTATCGTGGCCATGATGAGCATTCCTCCGATGTTCTCCAGAAAGATGGAAAGGACAAATGTTAGAACCATCATAATTATGGCGAAGGAGGTTATGCTCTTGGAGGCCTTGGTTATCTTCTTTGCGAATACGTTGAATATCCCCGATCTCTCCGCGCCCCTCACGAGTAACATCATGCCGACGATGACCCCTAGTATCTCGATATCGATGAAGTGAAGAACCTCTTCGGCACTCACGGCTCCTACAAAAACCATAGCCCCTGAGCCTAGGAGAGCGGCGTACATTCTGTGAATCCTTTCTGTCACTATTAGGATTATAGTTAACAAGAAGATAATTACGGAGGCGGTTTGAATAGGATTCATGTATCGGCTTGCTCTTATGTCGTTTAATGCGGCTCTACTTTGATTTTACGGTACTCCGCCATCAGTTCATCCTGGGTATGCTTCCTCAATCTTAGATCATATTTTTTGCCATGCGCCTATCTCCCTCTCATCAAACCCAGAGGAGATGCTAGATACCTGGTCCCGTATCCCCACGAACTCTTTCTCAAGCGCCTCTTTACCCAAATTCTGATCTGTTTACCGATATCCATATCGACCATCGCCTAAATTCAATAGAATCATTCGCAAGCGTCACATGATTGTTAGCCTCTCACATTAATGTTATGGAGGGTGCATCACCGCGCGCGGCTATATGAAGGCGTGTTTATCCTTTACCTCTAACATCCACCCGTGAAAACTGTACAACCGCCTATCCCCCCACCATGAGACATTATGACTATACGCCTAGGCTCCTCCAATTGCGCGCGAGATCTCTTGTCGTGGTGTATCCGCCCATTCTACCTCAGCCATCCAATAGTAGACCAGATAGTTAGGCATCATCGGAAAATTTATCCAGGGGATAAAAATGGAGAAGGATTAAAACCGAATATTCCCCTAAAACACCCTATAAACTACCCAAGCCAAGAATTTTATATGGTGGACTGGGAGGGATTACCCTAAAATTTTAGGCAGAAATGATTTGTTTAATCTCTGGGCGGGGTACGAACCCTTCTAGAAATGGAAACGAAAGATATATTCTTCGACACATTTCATCTTACCATCTGAAAACCTGAGAAGTCTTCTTTCTCCAACCCTGTTCTCAAGGTTGTCCATGAGTTCATAGAAATAGTCGAGCTAAACAAATCTATCCAAAGTCTATCACGTGCAAGTGAATGGTTTGTTTTCTCTTAGGGCTTCCCTTACTGCGCGCGCAATCATTATCCCAGTGCAAGGAGTTATGACTTTTTGATCGGTGCTCTTGAAAGTTTCAATGACCAAGTTTGCGTAGGTTGTTCCTCCTAGGGCTACGATACAGGGATATTCAGAAAACATGTCCTTCGCCTGTTCCCTTAATTCTGATAACGAGATAGGATTGGTTTTGGGATCATTAAAAGCAACGTGATAATCTTCAGGGATAACAAAGTCAGGTTCAATGAAACCATATTTCGGCGAGAGAATCACCCATTTATCAGAAAAGGTTTCAGCGTACTCTCGATTTACCTTGAAAGGCGGTCCTGTGTATACATTTTTAGCTAAAGTAGGTCTAGCATTTGGTATGTTTTCCCAGATTTTCCTTCTACCGCTAGGTACAACGACTAAGGATTTCATGATTTGAGTAGTATAAGAATATACGTTAATATATTATTCGAAATTATCTGTGTGACTCATTCGCCTGCGTTAATAAAGGCTCCCTTAATCCAGACCATGAAAGTTAGGGATAGAGGTCGATTAACCTGAGAATGATGGTGGACTGGGAGGGATTTGAACCCCCGACCCCTGCCATGCCAGGGCAGTATTCTACCGAGCTAAACTACCAGCCCACTTCACCAACACATCAAGCAAACTACCTAAAAACCTTCCCCCGGGACATCAAAAGAATATAATACGAGAACAAACCATCAACCCTCCCCCACATCTCCCCCGATTTCAAGAGAGTTTTTATCATCCCGCCAGATCATCTAGAACAGGGATACAACATGGACCGCGATGTAGCAATTTTGAAGAGATTCGCCGAGTACGCCTTCTCGAGCCTAGAGAGGACATGTGAAGGCCTCACCGAGACGGAGGCGGACTGGAGACCCGTCGAGGAGGCCAACAACGCCCGCTGGATCCTCAACCACCTTGCAAGAATCGCGAACATTTCTCTCCCCCGGATCTTCATGGGGGACCCCAACTATACTCCCGAGGGATGGCCGGAAGACTATAGAGAACAGGCCTACGGCCTCGAGAAGCTCCTCACAGACATCCAGACAGGGAAAGAAGCCGCCCTCGAAAGCATGGGAGGCCTAAAATCCGCGGCTCTGGCCGAGGATATCTCCCTGTGGGGAGGAACCAAGAAGAGAGAGTTCGGGATCTTCGCCTACCTCGGGGAGATCGTGACCCACAAGGGACAGATCGCAGCCCTGAGGGGCAACATCAAGCGCCGCCGAGAGAAGGACGCCAGCTTCCTAGCATAGCCTCGAATCCATCCTCTTTTTTCTCTTACTCAACATCTGAATACGGGGTGTCAGCATAATCCAACGAAAAACTGAGGCAGAGGACTCGTTCACGGCCTGGGGCCACCCCAACATCACATCCAAGCACAAGACCACCATCATGGTCACAACAGACAAACATCTATCGAAAAAGGGGGACTGCATCGTAGCGGTACGGGCCGAGAAGGGCCTCGCTGATCTTCTCCCGGATCTCAAGGAGATTATCAGAAACTCGGAAGCAGAGGTCAGCTTCATTATGGAGACCGGCGGTCAGAAACTGGTGGTGAGGGGGCAAGGCCACCCCGGGCTCACGCTAACCACCCCCTCAGACATGGTGATCAGGAAAAGCAGCTTCATTTGCGATAGGACTCTGATGATAAAAGCAGATATTGCAGCATCGGATATCCCTCCCGAGTTCGTCCGGCTCCTTGAAGACAGCAACCGTGAGGTTCACATCAAAATCAGAGCAGTTTTGTGACACAAAGAGAGAGAAATAAGTGAGAGATTCATATACGAAACACAGTTTGTGACACCTAGAGGGCACACAATCGGAAAAGGGTTAAATAGGCGGACCATTCCCCTAATCGCAGGGATATCAATGAGCGAAGACAAAGGCCTCCAGAGGACACCGGGAAGAATCACACAGGAACAATACAAGTTTCTCGAGAGCCAAGTCGAGCAGGGAAGATTCGGGTCCATGAGCGAGGCCGTGAGGGCGGCCATAGACAGATTCAGCACCGGCTCAGCTCACAGAGGGGGAGCCTTCCTCATAGGGGAAGCCCTCGTGGGAGAGGGAAACGAGGTCGCCCACATCGACCTCATGATCGGGGACAAACAGGGCCCCGTGGGCTACTCCTTCGCCCAGTCCCTGAGCCACCTCTCAGCGGGGCACACGCCCCTCCTAGCGGTGATCCGCCCCAACCTCCCCCCTAAACCCCACACGGTCATCGTCCCCAAGGTCACAATCAAGAACATGGAGGACGCCGCGAAGATCTTCGGGCCGGCCCAGTCCGCGGTCGCGAAGGCGGTGGCTGACGCCGTGGAGGACGGCATCATCCCCATGGCCATTATCGAAGACTGGGTCGTCATCGTCAGCGTCTTCATCCACCCCAAGGCCGAGGACGAGCGCCGGATCTGGCAGTACAACTACAGCGCCACAAAGCTCGCCCTGAGCAGGGCCCTCGAGTCCTATCCGCCGTGGGAGAAGATCCAGTACGACAAGGACAGGGTCAAGCACCCCCTGATGAGCTTCAGGCCCCCGAGGCTCTGGAGGCCGCCTTATCTCCAGATCGCCCTCGATAACCCGAACATCGAGATGATCAAGCGAGTCATAAAGAACATCCCGAGGAACGACAACGTGATCCTCGAGGCGGGGACCCCCCTCATCAAGAGATACGGGGTCAGCGTCATCCGGGAGCTGAGAGAGGCCCGGAAAGACAGCTTCATAATCGCCGACCTCAAGACCATGGACGTCGGGAAGGTCGAGGTAGACATGGCCTTCGAGGAGACCGCCGACGCAGTCTGCTGCGCCGGAGCCGCATCCTCGGCCACAATAGACGAATTCGTCTACGAAGCCCGGAGGCTCGGAATCTACTCGTTCCTCGACCTCATGCAGGTGGAAGACCCCGTAAAGAAGCTGAAGGGCCTCAAGAAACTCCCACACGGAGTCATCTTCCACAGGCCTATTGACACGGAGCAGAGGGGAGGAGAGACGAGGTGGGGCTACATCTCCAAGATTCGGGAGGCCTTCCCGGACACGAAGCTCCTCATCGCAGTCGCCGGGGGTATCCGCCCCAACACAGCCAAGTTCGCCCTCGAGTCCGGAGCCGACATACTCATCGTGGGACGATACATCACCCAGTCGAAGGACGTGGAGAGATCCGTCGAGGAGTTCCTGCCGTTGCTGCAGGGGGACATAGACCTCTTCAGGGTACACGTCGAGTGACCAGTAAGCCACAAATACCCCGCTTCCACCTTTCCTTTGAGCCCCATTTTGAGAGCCAAGACTGCCGCAGCCCTCCTGTGCGTCCTCATCGTCCTCGGAGCCATCCCCGTGGCGCTGGGGGCGAAGCCGCCGCGGTACTCATACCGGTCCACTTACACCTTCGAGAACAGGGGGGAAGAACCCTATATCATCGTTGAGGACGATGCAAAGATCCCTCTGTTCACCGATAACAAATGGCAGAGCGTCACCATAATCGACTCGAGCCACGAAATTCTGGAGGAACTCGCAGACGAGGACGGCAACCCTGTGGGGTACATGGATCTACCGTCGGAAATCCAAGCCGGTGGGACCCTAGTTTTCTCGGTTGAGTATCTGCTCGAGTCTATTGGTATGGATAGTCCCCTGATCGATCCCGCGCAGTCGGGGGAGATAAGCGACATCCCCGAAAGACTTGTGGAAACCTATACCTCGGAGACGGAGACCTTCAGGAGGAACGAGGAGATCGAAGGCCTGGCTTTAGAGCTTGCGGGGGGGAGGACTGATGTCCTTGAGATCGTCACCGACGTCCTGGGCTGGGTGGTCTCCAGGGTGAACTATCGCAACTTCGAGGTCCCCTTATACCCCGACGAGACCCTCGAAGACCTCCAGGGGGACTGCGACGACCAGGCGATCCTCATGATCACGATGCTCCGCTCCCTCGGGATACCCGCCTTCCTCCAGATCGGCGTCGTTTTCAGCGAGAGCATCTCCAGCGAGAAGGCCTCCTGGGAGGGGCACCTCACATTCGTACAGGAGGGGATGGGATGGCACGGGTGGGCCATGGTCTACGTCCCCCCCTGGGGCTGGATCCCCGTCGACCTGACACTGACCAGCGCAAGGGACCCCCTGGACATGATCCAAAGTGCACCCGAGTACGCGAGCAACATCGTCACGGCATTCAACGTCTCAGAGCAGCAGTACATCGGGGGGAGCCGCAGCTCCCGGGAATTGCTCGTCGCCAGCGACATCTACATCATCGTCGCTGACATAGTCCTCGATAATGCCGACGCATCCTTCTGGAACAGCTACACCCTCATCGGCGCCGGTGTAATTGGTGGAGCCGTCCTCGTCGGCATCTTCGTGTTCCTTTCCCGAAAAAACCGGGTATAGGCTCCAGTACGCTCGAATCAATGAGAGCTAGGCTGGCCTCGCCACGGGGCGACCCATGGAGATCCCGAGCTCAGATTCTAGGCGCGCCTTATCCTCGGTCAGGCTCCTGAATGCATCAAGCGTCTCCTTGATGAAATCGATCTCGAAGAGCTCCTTGAGCTCCGAGTGGCTGAACCTGTACTGGTTGAACTGGGGGGCATTCTCCAGGTCGAAGAAAGCGATCTTGCTCTCCGACCAGTAGTTGCTGTCGAGTTCGTTCCTGAGACCCTGGGCGAAGTTCTGCATGTTGACCCAGACCCTCTGGAGGACGTCCTTCTTCTCTTGGAGCTGCTGGGTGACTCTCCTGAGCCGTATTAGTTTCATGGTCTCCTCGTCGAGCGCCTCGCTCATGGCATGACTTCCCTGAACTCTGAAAATTCAATTATATAATAGGGATATTGGAGCCGTTTCAGGTCTTATTGAACCGCGTTCATCTTGGGTCTCAGGGACAAGGCTTGGAAAGACCGGTTTGCGATCGACGGCGGCCAGACTACGAATCTATGGTGATGAACGATTCACTCACATGGGGAACAGGGGGCTGAACCCCTGCTCTTTAGCGTAGTTCACGGCCTCCCGTTGTTCGGCATCTGTCATCGGCTCGAACCTCTCGGCAGCATCCAGGACCATTCCCCAGAGACCTGTATCGCAGGGTAAAGCGTAGGTGGCAACATTTTCTTGGGAGAGGGTGTATCGGATCCCGAGCTCGATGTCGCTGAGTGTGACTGAGGGCTCGTACCATGTTCTGAGTTTCCGCTCTCCGGGCCATCTCCCCCTCGCCACCGCCTTTATGGCGGTCACGGAGATTCCTTGGTCACGGGCCTCCTTGAGGACGGGCCTGAAATCGTTCTGGGGGTGGGGCTTCGCCATGCTGCACAGACTCACGGGTAGGAGGACCGAGTCGAAGACTTGGCGGGTCAGAGCCTCCTTGAGGACTCTCATGTCCTCGTGGCCCGTGATTCCTATATAGTCGGTGAGCCCGGTCTCCTGGGCCTCCTTGAATGCTTCGATGGCTCCTCCCTCCCCCAACGCCGTTTCGAGTTCCTCCATGTTCCCGATCCCGTGCATCTGGTAGAGATCGAATTTGTCGACGCCCAGCCTCGCGAGGCTTTCATTCAACTCCTTCTCTGCACCCTCGCGACTCCTCTCTCTCGTCTTCTCTGCGATGAAGAAACTACCCCTCATCTTCTGAGCCCACGGGGCGAGCCTGAGCTCAGCGTCCCCATAGGTGGGGGCGACGTCGATCATGTTTACGCCGTGTTCTAACGCCAGCTCGATATATCGGTCAGCCACGGTCTGGTCCACTTTACCGACTCCGCAGCCTCCCAGGGTGATAATTGAGGCGTTATAGCCCATCTGGCCTAGTTTCCTCTTCTTGATCATCTAGGTCTCCTCGAGGGGTCTTTCGTCGGAGCACATTAATAATGTTGGGACTTTGATGCTCGAATTTGCTTTAACGTTTCAGTGAAGATTGTCGAAAAAATGGATATATAGCTTCCCGGTGTCCTACTTCCCTACAAGCGTCCGGATAATCATGTTTACTTCTTAAAGGAGTGGTCGGTGCGCCAATTTGATCCCCACGGAAAAATTCCTGCTGCTCATCTCCTCAACTCTCTTCCTCTGCTACGTGAGCGGCCTCATCTATACTAAGACTAAGATACCTGACATCCTCTGGCTCCTGGGCTTCGGCACGATCTTGGGGCCCATACTAGGGGTCTTCGAGAAGGAGGGATTCGTCTCGATATCTCCCCTCATGGGGGTGATCGCCATCTGCATAATCACCTTCGACTCGGGGATAGGCCTGGACTTCCGGATTCTCCAGAAGACCTTTCTAAAGTCCATCGCCCTCACGCTGGCTACATTCTTCTCAATCGTCATCGTAGTGGGCGTGGCCATCAGCTTCCTGGCACCGGGAAGCTTCAGCTTAACCGAGGGCATGCTCCTGGGGACCATGGTGGCGGGGATCAGCACCGTCGCCGTGACGAGCCTCATGGATAGCCTCAGGAAGCTCTTCCCCAACATGGAGAGCACCCGAGCCCTCCTCATGCTGGAGTCCACCCTCTGCGACCCGATCCGGGTGGTGGCTGCGATCACCCTCATCAGGATGATCATGCTCCCCGGGGTCTCCATAAGGGACAGCGCGAGGGACATCGTCTTCACCTTCGTGATGGGATCCATCATAGGCCTCCTGATCAGCATGCTCTGGGCCGAGGTGCTCGACAAGCTCAGGGGTCAACCCTTCAACTACATGATGACCCTCGCAGCCCTCTTCCCCACATACCTCCTCGCAGAGAACCTGGCCGGCGACGGAGCCGGGACCATGGCGGCCTTCGTCTTCGGGCTGGTCCTCGCCAACTACCGGCGGGTGGCCCGGGGGCTCAGCATCGACAGAAGCCTCAGGACGGACAAGAGGAGGCTGATCGACTTCAACGAGGAGATCATCTTCCTCCTAAAGTCCTACTATTTCGTGTACATCGGCCTGATAGCCACCCTGTCCCAGGAATACATCCTGATGGGCTTGGGAATAGTGATATTACTGATCGCAGTCAGATACGGCGTCGCCTCCGCAGTAGGCCAGGCCATGGGGTTCACCCTCGAGGAGAAGGTGATCTCCCGGATCGTCTACACTCTGGGGACCTCCACCCTCGTCATGTCCCAGCTACCCCTGATCTTCGACCCGGAGATGACGTTCATAACCAACCCCGGGATCTACTCAGACCTCTGCTTCTCCATCGTCCTGGGGACGGTGATCTTCGCCTCAATCGCCAGCCCGATCATCGCTAAGCGGCAGCTCAAGGGAGAGGGGCCAATTCCGTATAACTGAGAAGATTAGACAGCCTACCCTTTCCTTGCAACTGCGTGGATCGGCTCAACGTAGACCGTCGCAGAATGTCTTTTATCCTCGACTCGGATTGCCTCGTATCCCAATGGGATGTCCCTGAGGTCCTCTGCGGTTCCTCTGAAGATCCTGCTGCCGAAAGGCCCCAGCTCGATTACCCTGTAGCCCATTGTAACCGAGTCTAGCTCCGGTTCTGTTTTGATAAATCCGACCCATCTTTTGTCGGATGGGAGGTAAGCGAAACTGGTCTCCCGACTCTACTCTTGTGTGATTCGATAGACGTTCAACAGGGCTTGTACGAGTTCGTCTTGGCTTTCCAATCGGGAAACGGCTAGCGGTATGCCCTCGTTCTGGGCGAGGGTTATTGCCAGGGGATCGATGTCTCCTTTGGCTCCGTGGAGTATGATGACGCGGGGTTTGAAGGGGCTGATCTTAACGGCGATCATCGGGGACCTGCCCCGGCTCACGCCGACGAAGATGAGGGCCCGTTCGCTGGTGGTCCCGAATATCCTGTAGAAGTCGAGGCCTGAGAGGGTCTGGATCGCTTTGAGGCTGTCGATTACGGTGTAGCCGTAGACCTCTTGGTCGATGGATTCCTTTCCCACGAGGATCTCGCAGTCCAGGGCGGTGAAGATCTCTCCGATTCTGACGGGGGTGGCGAACTCTCTGATGTCGAGGAAGACGTCTCCGGGGGTCAGGGCTATCCTCGCCATCTGCTGCACGTAGCGCCCTCCCCTCCTCTCGTCGATCTCCAGGAGAGCCCCGACGAAACGCCTGATGAACGCGCTCCCCGGCGAGCGCCTGCGCCCCGTCTCGTAGTCGCTTATCACTGAGGGGGAGAGCCCGAGTTCGTGGACCACCTCGACCTGGTTGACCTGGAGGAGGCTACGCCACTTCCTCATGGTGACTCCCGGGTGGAGGGAGAGGACTATCTCGCCGGCTATACGCTTCGCCAGCATCTCAGTGACAGAGTCTTTGGAAAGCATCAGGTAACAAAAATATGTGGATGGTTAAAAGAGTGGGGGCTCAGACCCCCGCCTTCTCCAGCAGGATCTCCCATTTTTGGTCGACCCAAGCCTGGATGCTATCGATGAGGTCATCCCGCTTCTCAGGCCTGAACAGATGCCGGAACCGCCCCTGGGACACCAGGTACTCCTCAACGGGTTTCTTCGAAGCCGGCCTCCTGGCTATCGCGGCGCTGGGCCCCGATAACTTGTAGACGGGTCGGCCTTCCTCAAGAGTGCACTCGTAGAGGGGGAACAGGCATGTTTGGGTTGCTAGCCTGGAGAGAGAGATGGTCTTTTCCATGGGATACCTCCAGCCTCGGGGGCACCCGATGAAGGCGTGTAGGAACGCCGGGCCCTCAACCTCGAAGGCAGTCCTCGACTTCCTCATGACGTCCATGGGCCAGGCTGGGTTCAGCGTCGCAACATAGGGGATGCCGTGGGCGATCACTATGTCGTCGATGGGCTTCTTCCACTCCTTCTTGCCGGGTATCACGCTGCCGGCGGGGCTCGTCGTGGTCGCTGCGGCGAAAGGGGTCCCTCCGCTCCTCTGGATACCCGTGTTCATGTAGGCCTCGTTGTCCAGAAGGACGTATGTGAAGTCGTGGCCCCTCTCCAGCGCCCCGGATAAGGCCTGGAGCCCGATGTCATATGTTCCCCCGTCCCCTGCGAAGGCGATGACATCCAGAGTCTCGTATTTCGCTAGAGGTCCTTTCCCTCTCTTCCTCTGGGCCTGCCATGCGGACTCGATGCCGCTAGCCGTTGCAGCCGCGTTCTCGAAGGCGTTGTGGATCCATGGAATGTTCCATGAGGAGTAGGGCATGATGCTGGTCGCGACCTCGAGGCATCCTGTGGCTGAGGTCGCGATGGTGGGTCCCCGGGTCGCCTTGAGGATCATCCTGACGACGATGGAGTGACCGCAGCCCGCGCAGAGTCTGTGGCCCGCGGCCAGTCCTTCGGGCTTTCTCGATGCTTGCTTTAGATTGAGTTCGCTCATTCATATTCCTCCTAAGGCCTTGCTCCCACATAGTTCATCGGGTCGCCGATCTCTCCCTTGTCTTTGATCTCTAGGAGGCTTTCGAAGACTCCTCTGATGAGCTGGGGCCCTGTGTCTCTCCCGCCTAGGCCATGGATGTAGTTGGCGATGAGAGGTTTCTTGGGCAGGTGGTAAAGGGTTGCCATCGTCTCCTCGAAGAGAGGCCCTCCCGGGGCGCCGAGGCTCAGAGACTTGTCCAGTACGCCCACTGCGGGGATATCCTTGAGGGCGTCGACCAGATCACTAGATGGGAACGGCCTGAAGACCCTCATCTTGACCAAACCAGCCTTGACACCCTCGTCTCGCAGCTGGTCAACGGTGTACTTCACTGTCCCCATCGTTGAGCCGAGGCCGAGGACCGCTACCTCCGCGTCCTCCATCCTGTATGGGTGGAGTAAATCGTAGCTCCTGCCGGAGATCTTGGCGTACTCGGCGTCGACCTCCGGGATGACTTTGAGGGCTTGCTTCATTGCGTCGATCTGGTGGAGCTTGTGCTCGAAGTAATAGTCCTGGAGGTCTACGGGGCCGAAGGTGAGGGGGACGTCTGGGTTGAGCCTGAGCTCCGTCTCGCCCATGTGCCCTTTCACGGTGATGAACTCCCTCTCCCCTACGAAGTCACTGACGACTTTATCGGGTAGCGTGAGGACATTCTCCATGGTGTGGCTCAGGGTGAAGCCGTCGAGGCAGACCATGATGGGCAGCAGGACGTCTGGGTGCTCGGCCATCCTCCAAGCCGTGATGCTCGCGTCGTAGACTTCCTGGCTGTTCTCGCAGTGGATCTGTATCCATCCGCTGTCCCGGGCGCCCATGGAGTCGCTGTGGTCGTTGTGGATGTTAATGGGGCCCCCGAGGCTCCTGTTGACTATCGCCATAACGATGGGGAGCCTCAGGCCGGAGGCGATGAATGTGATCTCCCACATCAGCGCCAACCCGTTTGCGGCCGTCGCTGTGAAGGCTCTAGCCCCCGCGGCGGAGGCACCCACGCAGTTGCTGAGGGCGCTGTGCTCCGACTCGACTGCGACGTACTCGTAGTCCACTTCGCCATCCGCCACGTATTCGCTTAACTTTTCGACTATGATAGTCTGGGGGGTTATCGGGTAGGCGGCTACGACGTCGGGGTTCACCTGCTTCGTGGCGTAGGCCACCGATTCGTCCCCGTTCATGCCCATGAGTGTTTGTTTCTCGCTCATTTCGTTCTCACCATCTCTATGCATTTGACTGGGCATTCTTCTGCGCAGATTCCGCAGCCTTTGCAATACTTGTTGATAACTTCAGGGTAACCGTCATCATTCATCGTGATCGCTCCCTCAGGGCAAAAGTAGTGGCAGAGGGTGCACTGGGTACACTTTTCGAGATCGGTCTGGGGCTTCATGACCCCCCAGTCCCCTGTCTCGTATTCCATCGAGGACTTTGTCACTACAGCCCCTATGGGAAGCTCCTTTGAACTTGGTTTCCGAGTGCTCATTCTCCGTCGACCTCCTCGTAAGTGATATTAATTAGCTCCTTGTTGAGCTCACCTATACGTCCGCTGAATCTCTCTCCTACGACCTGTAGCATCGAGTCGATCTCCACTATCCCGGTCACCTTCACGACCGCCCCTAGCATTGCAGTGTTGGTTATGGGGCGCCCGAGTATTTTGAGGGCGAGGCTCGTGGCGTCGAGAACGTAGAGTTTACCTTCCGGTACTCCCATGGTGGCTCTCATCTCCTCCGTAGATTGGTCGGTGTTCACGACGATCTTGGTCTCCGGCTTCAAACCCTCCACGACGGAAGGGCCCATAAGCGTGGGATCCAGTACAACCACTACGTCAGGCTCGTAGACGCTGGAATGGATGTTGATTGGCTCCTCGCTTATCCGTGTGAAGGCGGTTATAGGCGCCCCGGCTCTCTCCGGCCCGAAGGCCGGGAAACTCTGAATGAATTTCTCCTCCTTCAACCCAGCCTGGGCGAGGAGCAGAGATGCTGTCCAGGCCCCTTGACCTCCCCGGCCGTGGAAACGGATCTCGATAAGACTATCTTTCAAGTATAACACCCGTGGAATCAGTCTTTTGTATACCACAGAGTATTAAAATATAGTCGTTACAATGCGATCCATCAGCTCAACTGATTCCTTATCTCGTTGAGCTCGTCTCTCTTCTTCCTCGCCTGGACCCCGGCAGCCTCGGCAAACCGCTCCCCCTCCCAGCCCAATGACTCGTAAGCGAAGTCGATTGACCTAGACGAAGAGACGATCAGCCCCTCCCCCTCGCTGTTGGCACCGAACTCCAGGGCTGACCTTGGGTCGCCTCCCTGGGGGCCCAATCCGGGGGAGAGTATGAGCCGCTCCTCTCCTATGATCGATCTGATCTCCCCTAGTTCGGAGGATGCAGTACACCCGACCACGAAGCCATTGCATCCATGGTCTGTGGCGTCTCTTGCGAGCTTCAGATATAGGGGCTCGCCTCCCACTGTCTGAGACATGTAATCGTGGGCCCCCGGATTGGACATGCGGCAGAGGCTGAATATCCCCTTGTCTCTCTCCCTGGCCCAGGTGTATATGGCGTCGGTGCCGTTCTCGTACCCCGGGAATGGATTGAATGTGACCGCGTCGAACCCCGCCTCCCCTATCCAGTGGAGCCCTGCGGCGTTCGTGGAGCCGATGTCCGAGAGCTTGATATCCAGAAGGGCGAGGCATCCCCCCTCGTGGATGGCCTCCACGATCTCCCGGAGGTCCTCGAAGGAGAAGGGGTAGACGATGAACTGGGCGTTGGGCTTCATGATAGGCGTGTAGGGGGCGACGGCTTCTATCACGTCGAGGCAGAACTTTTTGGTTCCTTCAATCACGCCATGGCGCTCAATAAGCTTCGGGGGGATCACGTATCTGTCTCTCATGTCCGAAGTGACGGGGTCAAGCCCCACGCAGAGGAAACTGTCCTTCTCCCTGCTTAACTCATAGTATCTCTCAACGAAGCCTCGGCCAAGCATATCAGAAATGATCTTGGTTCATGAAGTAATAAAAGCTCTCTAACGGATGCTGAGATGACTCATCCGATTGCTTTTAATCGACTCAACGAGACTATCCACAGGAAGCTGCGAGCGTGACGATGGTGAGCGGGGAAGACGAAACGAGGAAACTCCTCAGGGTCCGCGAAGACCTAGAAGGTAGGATTCGCAAATTGGACGCGGAGATTGGGGATCTGAGAAAAGCCATCGTAGAGATCGATAAGAGCATCGTCAGACAAGGGTTTCGACAACCCGTACCCCCCAAGGTGGAGGCTAAACCCGTCGTCGAGGATGAAGGCGTCGGGGGGATGTCCGTTAAGTCCCAGGATGGAACCACCCTGGGTCACATGCAGATCGAGGAAGAGGTTATAGTGTTCAACCCCGTGGAGAGCCTCGCGTTCACGGTCTCGATTCCCCCCTTCCAGTCCTTCTTTCTGGAGAGGGTGCTGGGGAACATGAAGGCGACGGATGAAGGGAAGGCCGCTGGAGGGGAGGTCTCTCCCGGTGAGGTGCTCTCCTTCGAGGTGGCAACCGATGGCGAGAGGATCGTCAGTATCAGCATCAGGAATTACGGTGGCGAGAGGCGGCTGAGGGAGATCCAGAGCAGCCTCCGCTGGGCCTTCGACAAGATGTATGAGAAGCTCATTCAGACTTAAAGCATGAAAACAGGATCCGTTGACGTCGGTGATCAGACGACGTAGCGGTAGGACACCGAGAGACCTGCGGTCCGGCTTTCCAGGTTTATCTTGATCACTTCTCCCGGCCCGGCTCCGAGTATTATCGCGACGGGATCGCTGACCTTTATCCAGGGGAACTGGTATAGCTCGCAGTGATACTTCTCCAGGAGTGCCTGCTTGCCATCCTCGCTCACGAGCTCGGCCGGGGAGACGTACTCGTGCTCGAAGAGATCGAACGTGGGCAGGGATGGAGGTATCAACTCCACTTTTAGCTTCGGCGCATTGGCCTTGGCCGAATAGGTGTATTTGCCGCCCCCCACGAGGATCCCCTTCGTCGCTTCGGCCTCCTCGACGAGGTCCCTAAGCTCCCGGACGAAGGCGATGCCGATGGTTTTCTGGTCGATGAGAATCTGCATGATATATGTCTCGTCGCCCCGGCTGAGATGGTAGATTATCTGCTGATCTTCAGCTTCCTTACTCGTGATCTTCAGGTTCCTGTACTTTATGATCAGGGCTGCACGCTTTTCTTCGTCCGATTTCACCTTTCTAGACACGGTTGATCAGCCTCTATCTCGCCTTGATGTGTTTCACGATGGGAGCCCGCACCTTCCGGAATATGCGGTATCCACAGTAGGGGCAGCGGAATGAGATGTATCGCTCAAGCTCCTGGAACGAGACCCGACGGCCACAGCGGACACACTCGTAGCTTGGACCGCTCCGGGGCTCCGGAGCTTTGGTTTTCTCTTGTTCGTCCATGGGATTCCACCGATGCAACTAGTAACTTTCAGGCTTTCATTAAAACATACCGTATGTGATAAACGCTTTGATTGACAAGTTTAACAAAAAAGAATAGAAGTTTGTCTCAGCCCATCCGCCTGAAAGATTCTCGATTTTCGCAGGAGGCTATCTCACCAGAGTTCCTTTCACGATCCTGTCCGAGGCTACACCCGAAACCTCCACATCCACAACCTCTCCTTCCAGACCCTGAGCCCGCTCAACCAGCACGACGGGTCCATGGAGCATAGGATAGGCGACGTGAAACCTGCGGTCCCTCGAGTATGGCTCCGCAACAACAACCCTGATTCGAGATCCGATCAGCTTCTCCTTGAGACTAGAGTTGGCCCTCACCGCCGCATCGCGAACCAGGCTACTAAGCGGATCCCTTGCGGCAGGGGGGGCCCGGGGCAAATCCTGGAATGCCGACATGGGAAGCGGTTGGAAACGGTAGAGGATGATCCTGGAAGCCCCCGCAGCCACGCTGTCAGCGATGGCGCTGACCGTCGCCTTGACCGTTCCCTCGTTTTGCCCCGGCAGACCGTTGACGAAATAGACGTAGGGCTTGAGACCTGCCTTCCTGAGCCGCCTCACGGCGTTGAGGTTCTCCCTCGGAGTAGACGAGCGCCCTATCTGACGGCTGTGAATGTCCGAGCCTGTCTCGAAGCCGATGTTGACGGGAGTCCCCGATAAATACCGGCCCAGGACTTTTGCGGCTCTTTCCGTGACGAGGTCTCCCTTGAGGTTCTCGATCATCAAAGAGGCCTCTCCCTCGGCTATGGGCGCCAGCTCTGAGAGTCTCGAGAGCAGTCTCTCCAGGGCGTCGTAGTTTGGCGGGGGGCTTCGGGGATCGGTGAGGGGTTCGGGTTCGACCAGGAGGTCCCGGCCATAGTCGAGGAAACCGGGGGCGCTGAGAACCACTCTACGGACTCCCTCCCGGAGGAGGCTCTCTACCTCTTCCTGCATTTTCTCGACGGAGCGACTTTTGGGTGGGCCGAAGAGGCTGGGAACCGAGCAGTACCCGCAGCCGGGGGGGACGCCGTGGGGGCAATCGTATCTCGTCTCCAGTCCTCCGGATCGGCAGAGATTGCATGCTTCGCAGGTCTCCTCGGGTAGTGCTCCCTGAGCACGATGATAGTTGCTGCATCCCCTCAGGGCCTCGACGTAGACTCTGGAGGCGCGGAAGAGGGGATAGCTGGAGATGGTTCGTGTCGACGGGGTGAGTTCGTCGTATTCTTTGCGGCTCATCCTCGGTCGGAGGGGGTTGATTTGGGTTCCGGCCTCCGTCCTGTATATTATTCCCTTGACCGAGGACAGCTCGTCCTCTCCGGGGATTATTCCTTCGTTTAGACCCAGGCTCAGGAGCTCCAACAGGGTGGCCTCTCCCTCCCCTGTCACGGCTATGTCTGCGTCGACTCTTCTTAGGACCTCGACATCGGAGGCCACGGGGCCGCCGATGAGGGTGGGTCCCTCTGACTCCTTTCTCCAACGGGTCACCATTTTCCTGACGGTGCGGAGATCGGAGGTCATCCCGCTCACCATCAGCAGGTCGTAGGCCGAGTGATTGAACGCTCTTCCAAGTGCCTCCTCGACGGGAGCGACCCTTGGCTCGATCCCGGAAGATTCCAGGACCCCGGCGATGGATCGGGGGCCCGCACCGATGACGTCTCGTGTCGCCTGCCTTTTTCCTCTGCCGTAGGCTAGGGCGTCCACGATGAGGGGTCTCACGGTTACATGCCTCAAGGGGGTTGAGATAAACCTTGTCTGTGATGCTCCGGAGTGTTGGTATTTATTGGTACACTGGTTTATCGGACCGGATTTCCGGTGAACATCATCTGTCCGGAGAATCGATAGGCTTCACGTGATAAGGATACGGGATAGTGAAAGTTGTTCTGAATCTTTATATTTACTAGAAGATTATCGCAGGTAATCATGTCCATTTTGGTTCGCAGTAGATTACGTCGGAGGAGGGGGCTCACGAACGTCGTGACCACCCTCATCCTCCTCACTTTTGGGGTGCTCCTCGCCCTAACCGCCACGTCGTTCACTAGCAGCATCACGAGAGCCAGGGTCAAGAGCGCCGGCCAGGAGAATCTTCGATTCTATAAGACCCATGTCTGGGTGGAGGGGCTCAGCAATGGCACTGATCGGGGAGTCGCGGCTTTCAAGCTTCACAACCTGGGGGGGAAGAGCACGACTATAGAGCTCATCGATATCCGGGGATGGGAGATGGACTGGCTGGACGTCTACTTCCACGCGGTGAACGTGACATCTGAGCCCACACTGCTTTACCGCGACCTCGACCCCTTCTCATGGGCTTCCCTCGCGGGCTCCTCGGTCATGATTGACGGGTATAACTATACGCAGGCGACCGGCAGCATCCACTTCGGGTCCGGGGCCACCCTCATCGTTTACGTGAGGATGCCCCCCATGATCTACAGGGATAACATCGGTCAGCCCGTTGCCGTGGCGGTGGGCACGGTCAACGCTAACTTCTTCACGGAGTTCGTCGCAGAGTCGCACTAAGCGCAGGCTGGGCAGTTCGGAAACCGGAAATGGGAACAAGGGTGTAAATACTCATTCATTCTCTCTTCTAGTACCCCCTCTGAATTCCGATTACCGAATTCCTCACCATTGGTTAAATTGGGTTCAACATCTAGGGATACCAAGTTTCACAAACCTCACCCCCTCAACACCATGAGTCTTCCTTAAAAAATGGAGTTGGCCATCGCGAGATGTGATGAAAGAGCTTTTCGAGTATCTGGCTCAATTCCCCGTTGATCGCTATGGAACCTCATGGGTCTTAGCCATCCAAGTGGTGAAAGAGACAGGGATCTCCCTGACGGAACTGGGGGAGATAACGATGAGGGTTAAGGCTGAGGCTTTCCTGGACTGAATAACAACTAATGTTCCGTGTGCTGGAGGTCTTCTTTCGGTGATGATCACTCAGCGAGGAAGGCTCTGACTAAAAGGTGAGGATTACTCACACATTCCCCCAGAACGAGAGAAGGTCTACACTTTACTGTAGTTTTGAGTCCAGAAGCTTTTCAGAGCCCTTTATCAACTCGGAAAAATGCAGGAGCGTGTCCAAACAAAATACGTAAGACGATCCGTAACTCCTTCCACGAAAAAAACCGAAAAAACAACCCCCACCCTAATAATAGGGGATCAAGCGTCCACGTATGAAAACACAGCTAAACCCCGAAAGGAACCCGAGATACCCTCCTCTGGGATCCGATTCCAAACATAAACCCAGGCAACTCCGAGAAACCCACGCCCTGGAAACCGCTATAATATGTTACCACTCATAACCCACACCTATATCTGAAACCCCCACCACGATCAAACCATGCTCCCCCTCGGCGACGAGAACCCCACCCGCCTAACCCCCATCGTCAACTACACAATCATCCTCACATCCATCGCCGTATTCCTCTGGCAATCATCCTCAACCCCCACCCACTTCACAGCCACCCTATACACGTACGGCCTCATCCCCCGACTCATCATCAACGGCCAGAACCTCCCCACCCTCGTAACCAACATATTCCTCCACGGAGGATGGGCTCACCTCGGGGGCAACATGCTATTCCTCTGGATATTTGGAGACAACATCGAAGACTGCTGCGGCCACCTACGATACCTCCTATTCTACACCGCCACAGGCATCGCCGCGGGCCTCATCTGGACCCTCACCGCAGCCAACTCCCCCTACCCCGCCGTCGGAGCCTCAGGCGCCATCTCAGGAGTCCTCGGAGCCTACTTCATACTCTACCCCCGAGCCAAGATCCGCACACTCATCGGCGCAGGCCTATTCTTCAGGATAATCCGCATACCCGCCTCCGCCATGATCGGCCTATGGTTCGTCTACCAGATCATCCTCGCCAGCCTCCCCATCAACACAGGAGTCGCCTACTGGGCCCACATCGGAGGCTTCGCCGCAGGACTAGCCCTCTCCAGAATAATGAGACCCAAACTGAGGGGACCCAGCCCCCTCCAAGAATGGAGATAAAAAAAACTATTTCAGGATCCTGATCCGGGAAGGCGCCACGCCCTCCTCCAGCAGATCAACCAGCGACACAGCCTGGGAACCAGACGCCACGATCTTCGCCCTAGCCCCCTCGCTGAACGAATACGCCGCCACAGTCACACCGGCCCCCATGGAGCCCGACGCCAGCACTTTACCCGGCACCGCGACCACGTCTCCCTCACCGCTGTGCCTACCGATCCTGCTCAGATTCACCGCGACCCTCCGCCGCTTAGGCTTATCCAACTCATCAGCCAGGGCCCCCCAGATCGGCTTACCCCCACCACGGGAGGCAGCCCTGAGGACCCTGATCGCCATCTTTAGCTCACTATTCAACATCCGAATCTACATCCCCTTCATCCTCAGCGCCGACGTCCGAAACAGCATCCTCATCGTCACCGCCCACGTCTTCGATACTCCCTCTGGCGAGCCTGGCTTTCTCCACCTCGGCCACCGCGTAGACGTCGATAACATCCTCCGTCTCCCCCCGTTCCACCTTACCCGCGAATTCGTCCAGCTTGACCGACAGGATCCGAACCGCCTCCGCCACCAGCCTCGCCGGCTCCAGGCAACCCGTCGACTCCACCGTGAGCAGGAACAGGTCATCCAGCGGCCTCGCCCTCACCGCAGTGGGATCCACGGGGCACGCCTTCTCACACTCCCCGCAGATGGTGCACAAATTCACGTCCACCACCCGCAGCTTTCCCTCCTCCATGGCGAAAACGTTCCGAGGACACGCCTTCACGCACTCGGCACAATCGGTGCACCGGTCTTCATCCACCTCGATCTCGGCCACGTGTTGATACACCGCCGTGGAGACGGGCTGCCACTTGGCGTGCTCCTTACCCGTCCCCAGCCTCGCATAGGCCTCCAGTCTGACCGCCTGACCCGGCGCGATCTTGGTCAAGGGAATGCTTGGGGACACGGGCACCACCGCAGGGTCCTCCGAGACGAAATCCCCGGAGTATACTGTGCGGGTCTCCGTCTCCGCCGCCACGTCCAGGGTGAGCACCACGCGGCACTTTTCGCACCCCAGCTCGCTACCGCAGTCGCAGTCCCCCGGGAGAGCATAGCGATCCAGATCCGTTCTCAAAGGTACGAACCCGATCCTGTGGGCTAGGTTCTCGTCCGGCACCACCGACGAATTATCGAAAAAGAAGATGTCGTCGATCACCATGCAGGGCACGTCCATGATCAGGGTCCTCCTCAGGGCGTTCGTGAACGCCACATCCACGCCCCCCAGGAGGAAGCGTACCCTGTCATCATCGACGCTGAGAACCTCGACCTTCAAGACCATATCCCCACCAGACCCGCTAAGGCCTGCGACCCCGCCTGCCCCCCGGCTTACGAGTTCCATCGTGGGGAATAGGGGTCGACTCCTCGATCCGACCGATCGTGAAATTACTCCGCGCCAGAGCCCGGATGGCCGCCTGAGCTCCGGGACCCGGAGTCTTGGAACCGGACCCACCCGGAGCCCGCACCCTAATATGGATGGAGGTGATCCCCCGATCCCGACCCACATCGGCGACATGCTGCGCAGCCTTCATCGCCGCATAAGGGGAAGGCTTCAACCTGTCCGCCTTTACGAACCTGCCCCCGGAGGCGAGCGCGATGGTCTCGGCCCCCGTGAGATCCGTCATGTGAACGATCGTGTTATTGAAACTGCTGTGAATGTGGACCACGGCCCATCTCTCGCCCTCACTCAACCGGGGCCGCCTCCACGTTTTCCCTAATGATGAGGTCCTGCCTCAGCGGATGAGTCTTGACAACGAAGGGACTCGACTCCGCGTAGTCCAGGCTCCCCTCGTCAATTCTCGTGACCGTGTAACTGGGCGCCTTCATCTTACGCCCCGCTATACTGATGTGACCGTGAGATATGAGCTGCCTCGACTGGAAGAGGGACTTGGCCATCCCCTTCCTGAACAGGACCGTCTGGAGCCTCCTCTCCATCAAATCCTGGACGTTCAGGCCCAAGATATCGTCCAGATGACCCTTCTCAGGGATAAGCCCCAGCCGGTAGAGCCTACCCAGGAGCTCCGCCTCCAACTGCTCCCTCTCCGCGACACCCATCGAGACCATCTCCCTCGCCCTCCGCCTCAAAGTGCTCAACTCCGTCTTGTGACGCCAGAGCTCCCTCTTATTCCTGAGCCCATACGCCCCGACCAGCTTGAGCTCCGCCTCGAGATTCGCAAAATCCCAGGGACGCTTCGGAGTCGTGTAAAGTTTATGCTTTTTCTTAGGATCACCCAAATACTATCCCTCTCGGCTCTTCTGCTGAATTCTAGCCCTGCTGACGCCGACGCTCCGCCCCTTCCGAGCGGCCGTCTTGGTCCTCT
This sequence comes from Candidatus Bathyarchaeota archaeon, assembly GCA_026014875.1. Lineage (GTDB taxonomy): Archaea > Thermoproteota > Bathyarchaeia > TCS64 > TCS64. The sequence goes on from JAOZHO010000034.1 coordinate 122,517, forward strand.
GCCCCCTCACTTTGAGGCCTCGAGCGTGTCGCTCCCCCTTCCAGCTCCGGGTCTCCCTCATAATGTCGATATCCTCCCTCTGAGCGAGGGTGAGATCGGAGGCGAGGAGGTGACGGTCTAGGCCGGTCTGCGGGTCCTTCCGCCTGTTGAGCATCCATATGGGTATCCCATGGGTGGACGGATTATCGATGATGTCTTCAAGTTTCCTCACGTCACCCTCCGAGAGGTTGCCCAGCCGCTCGGATGGATCGAGGCCCAGCTTTTTGATCATCGTCCTAGCCACACGGATGCCGACGCCCTTTAGATCAGTCATGGCGTAGGGCAGAAGCTTGGTCCCATCTAGGTTGGAACCGTGCAGCCTCACGATATAGTTGAATTCTTTGGACACGCGGAAATCTCCCGACTCTGTAGGTCAACATTAAACATAAAAACCTTATTAAAAAGTATCGCATGCCCCCTCCAAGCGGTATACCCATAGTGAAAAATCAGCGAAATAGGGATTCCCAGCTTAAATTCCCGATACATTTAGCCCTAGAGGGCGAATATTCTGGTCGCGATCGCCGCCTATTCATGGTGGAAAAACACTCCCAGATACCAGATAACAGCTAATCCCAGAAGGAACATCGCGAACTGTGCAAGCGACTTCCAGAAATTTTCTTCCTTCTTCAGCTCCGGTACAAGTTCAGAGGCTGAGAGATAGAGAAAAGCCCCGGCGGAGAACGCGAGGAGAGTCCCACTGAGGGTTTCCACCATATCAAGGAAGAAAATGGCGAAGACCCCCCCAACCACTGTAGTAAGGGCGGCCACGAAGTTTAGGAGCAAAGCCCTGACTTTGTTGAACCCGGCGTAGATGAGTATCCCGTAGTCTCCTATCTCCTGAGGGAGCTCGTGGAAGATCACCGCAATCGTTGTCGCGAGACCCACGGAGAAATCTACGTTAAAGCTAACGGCGATGATCATCCCGTCAAGAAAATTGTGGATGCCGTCCCCGAGGACGTTCAGGTAGGCGAATCCTTTGGTATACTGCTCTGCTCCGTGTTCGCTTAAATCGCTGTGATGTCCGTGTCCGTGATACCAGTAGATGAACCGCTCCAAAAAGTAGAACGCCACGAATCCCCCAGCTACGTATACGAAGACCACAGATCCTTGGATGTGTTCCACCGCCTCGGGGAGGAGTTCAAAAAGTGCTGCCCCTAGGATTGTACCGGCTGAGAAAGCTATCAAGAAGAACAGAATCTTATGAAGAGTCTCGTCACGTAACGAGAGCGCCAGAATTCCCACTAAAGAGAAAAGACTCACGGTTATTGTTGCGAAGAGAATAGTGATCTCTACTGACGCCATTGGTATCATTATATTTTCGTGGATTAAATGGTTAAGGATTTACACTGCCTGGAAACGTGGGATATCATCCAATATTTCTTTCCTGTGCTTTGATCCTGCCCAATCTCATGGAGTTAAGTATAACCGCTAGGCTCAGCCCCATGTCACCCACGGCGACGGCTATCCAAAGAGTGATCCACCCCGGGATAGCAAGGCCGACTACAATAAGTTTGACTAGGATTGAAGCGGCGATGTTCTCTTTGATGCGACCCATGGTTGCCTGACTCAACCGGACGAGGTAAGTTATCCGGCTGAGATCGTCTTCCATGAGGGCTATATCCGCTGTCTCCAACGCCACGTCGCTTCCTATCGCCCCCATGGCAATCCCGACGTCTGCAGCGGCAAGAGCCGGAGCATCGTTCACGCCGTCACCGACCATCGCCACCGGCCCATACTCGGCTCTCAACTTTTCGATGGCTTCGAGTTTTTCCTCGGGGAGAAGATGGGCCATGTATCCGTCCATACCCAGTTTTTCGGCTATCGCCTTGGCTGTCACCTCATTATCCCCCGTGAGCATCTGGACGTTCATACCCCGTTTTCTCAATTCAGCGATTGCATGAGAGGCTTCATCTCTTATCTTGTCCATCAACGCGATTGCGCCCACTGCGCAGTCCTCCTCGGAGACGAGTACCACCGTTTTTCCTTGGGCCTCGAGTTTTTCTACGATGCCGTCTAGAGGGGCTATCCCCAGCTCCTCGAGGAGGCGGAGATTACCGATGCAACATGTCTTCTCATCGATGCATGCTTCGACCCCACGCCCAACGTAAGCCTTGAAATCTGTGGTTTCAACGGCCTCAACTCCCGCTGCCTCGGCTCTATCATAGATTGCTTTCGCGATTGGATGTTTGGCCTTTGCTTCGAGTGAGACCGCCATCCTCAGCACCTCTTCCTCTGTAAGGCCCGGGGAGACGATATCGGTGACCTCTAACTCGCCCATGGTCAGTGTTCCCGTCTTGTCGAACGCGATGGCTTTCACATCGTTCATGCGCTCCACGAAGGTGCTCCCTTTGACGAGTACGCCGTTCCCGCTGGCGCTCGTTATGGCTGAGACCATGGCCACAGGAGTCGAGATGGCGAGAGCGCAGGGGCACGCCACTACGAGCATCACCAGCGCTTTGTAAACCCAGTCACGGATTGGTTCCTGTAAGATTATCGGCGGGATAGTCGCCACGAGGACTGCGAGTATTATCACCGCGGGCGTATAGACCCTGGAGAATCGGTCCACAAACGCTTCCGTCGGAGAACGGCTCTCCTCTGCCTCCTCCACCAGTCTCAGAATCCTGGCGAGGACAGTCTCACCGGCCATCTTCGTGACTCGTACTACGAGGAACCCATCCAGATTGATGGTGCCCGCAAAGACATCCTCCCCCTCAACCTTCGGAACAGGCGCAGACTCTCCCGTAATTGTTGCCTGGTTAACGCTGGAAGCCCCCTCGATGACAACACCATCCAAGGGAATCCTGTCGCCCGGCCTCACGACGAACACTTCCCCCGGTAGGACCTCCTGAACGGACACCGTCACCTCCTTTCCATCCCTCCTCAGGATAGCATTCTCGGGTTTCAGTTCCATCAGTGTCTCAATGGAGTTACGAGCACGATCCGCAGCGTAATTCTCCAGTCTCTCAGCGATATTAAATAAGAGAACTACCGCAGCCGCCTCCTCTAGATGCCCGATGGTGAATGCGCCTATCGACGCGATGGTGATGAGGAGGTTGATGCTGATGCTCCCTCTGATCAGGCTCTTTAAGCCCAACTCGGCGATGGAGTATCCAGATAGTATCATCGTGGAGACCAACAGTAGATCGGAGACGAGAGATTGTCCTTGGACATATCTTAAGCCAAGGCCCAGAACCATGGTTATGGCTGAGAGTACTAGAGGAAGCCAGCCCCCCTCCGAGTGTTCATGAACATGTGCTCCGGAAGAAGAGGCTTCGTGGTTATGGTCGTGATCGTGTTCTGGCATGCCTCTCGTTCCTTCTATTCTGCGGAATGAGAGCATTAACGCTTATTAACTTAATGCTATAAATGGGGCTGTTTTTAATAAATGTTAATAATATCTGTATACTATTTTAATAAGAGTGAATTGACCGTCATAAGTGTCTCACTAAGCCCAGAGCTATTAAGGAGACTCGATCTATTTGTCAAAAAAACGGGTTATTCGAGCCGTTCAGAAGCTATCCGAATGGCAGTCAGGGATACCCTTTCAAAATATGCTCTCCTGAGGTTGGAGCGGGGGCAGGTTGTATCCACCGTCACGGTGATATCCGAGAGGGAACAGCACGCCCTAAACGTTCACCTCATGGATCTGAGACACGAGTACGAGGAAAGCATCTTCAGCAATATGCACCTCCATGTCGGTAAGGGTTACTGCGTCGAAATCTTCATGGTCCGAGACGAGTATGAAAAAGTCCTAGAGTTCGTCTCCCGAGTCAGGGCTCTTAGGGGTATACGAGAAGTCAACTACACTATGACGCCGATTGACGAGAGCGAATTTGAGAGATGAGTCTCACTATGTGCTTTATTTAATTGCCTAAATTTCGCGCTCGCAACAGGTTTTAGAATCTTATCAGGATGGGAAACCAGAGATGAGTCGAAGGGGGGTTCACATCCTATCCCTGGCTCCCAGTGAACCAAGCGATCAACGATATTTGCCTTTGTTGTTACAGATTCAGAGAGTCGGTAGTCACAAATGGCTATGAGATATGCGGATATTAACCTCTCTCGATCCCTTCACCGTAGGTGATCAGAGTGATGGTGGTCTTGACGCTCTCAAGCCTCCTGATGTTGTTGAAGACGATCTCCTTAACCTTGTCCATGGAATCCGCTTCGACTTCTGCTATGACATCATAGATTCCGTAAAGAGCCTGGACATCGGTAATCCCGGGGACGTGGTCTAGAGATTCAACTACCGTAGCTTCCTGCCCAAGTTCTGTGTTGATAAGGACGAACGCTTTCATACACCTCACCTATCAGATCTTCAATAATAGTAAATCTTGGTCGCTATATCTATCTTTTCATTCAAAAAACAAAAAATCCATTCAAGAAATTAGACAAAGCCCCTCGATCAGATATCAAAGACTCGAGCGCGTAGTCGGAAAGACGCTTACGTAAGAGATATCCTACCTCAGGTTACTTTGGCACCGTTAGAGATGTCACGGTCAACCGTTAATAGCGCTAATTGGGCATCCTTCTCTGCGGCGAGGAGCATGCCGTAGGACCACTGCCCGAATATCTTGGCGGGCTTCAGATTCGTGACCACCGCGATCACCTTTCCCTGGAGTTCCTCCGGTGTGTAGTAATCTACAAGCCCCGTGACGATCTGTCGTGTCTCGTCCCCTAGGTCAACTTGCATCTTGTAGAGTTTGTCAGAACCGGGGACTGGTTCAATTTCGGAGACTGTTCCAATCCTTATCTTCAGCTTTTTAAAATCTTTAAACGAGACTTCCTCACTCATTTCGGACGCCTTGCTCCATCGATCCCTTTCACGCTTTTTAAGTTTTCAATTACTGAGAAACTCGACGGCAATGCGTGTAAACATCTCTGATACGGGCGGGAGCCAATCCAAGGGGACATATTCGTTCTTCTGGTGTGCGCCTCCTCGCTGGGGGCCGAGGTGTAGACACGGGATGCTCCCTTCTCCTGCGAAAATGTTGGCGTCGGTGATGCCGTAGGCGTACTCGTAGGAAGGCGCTTTCCCCATCACCTCCCGGTAGATTGGGTCGAAGACGCCGATTATCTCCTCATCCTTGCTCATAACATACGCCTCGTAACGCGGAGGCTTAATCCCAACTTCTACCTCCGAATCCAGTCCTAAGGATTCGATGAGCCTCCTCATGTCATCGATAGCCGACTGAACCGTCTCGCCAGGCACTATTAGACGGTTCACCTCAAACCGACAACTTGCGGGAACAATCACCGAGTATATCTCGTAGCCCCCCTCAATCTTCAGAGTGCTGTAATTACCTGTACCGAAGTCTGGATGATCCATGAACTCGAGTTTGTCTAGATTTGCGAGTATCTTTCCCGCATCCTCCACGGCGTTGATCCCTAACTGGGGTCTGAATCCATGGGCGGCCTTACCCTTCACTTTGATGTCGTAGAGAATCTTCCCCGTGATACCAAGAGGGATGGGCTTCGACTCGTCCCCCGGGTACGGCTCGGCGAGGACGATGGCGTCGACGCCGGCAAAGTCGGTCTCGAGCATCGCTTTGGCCCCTTTCCCGTATGCCTCCTCATCGATCACGCCGGAGAATGAGAGTTCCCCCGGCAACGTATGCCCTGAGTCGGAGACCGCCCTCAACATGTTGAGTGTGCAGGCTATGCCTCCCTTCATGTCGCATGATCCGAGGCCATACATTTTACCCTCGCGCACGATGGGAGTGAAGGGGTCCATGTCCCAGCCCTCCACGACGGGCACGGTGTCTGTGTGCCCGTTGAAATTCAGCCTCCTTCCCGGGCTTTCGACCTTCATTCTCCCATAGATGTTGGGCCTATCGGGCTCAACATCGTGCATCTCGCAGTCGAGCCCTAGGGCTTCGAGCTCCTCTTTAAGATAAAAAGCGAGTTCTCCTTCACGGCCGACGACCGAGTTTATCTTTATCATCTCTTCGAGAACTCGGCGGGTGTAGGCGCTGTCCAGCTTGCCAATTATTTCGTCAATCATCTTTTCTTCTTCCTATTGCGTCCTCGATTGAGCCTTGTACATTTTCACAATCTCATCAACTGGGGTAGTGTCCTCAGGGGCCTTGTCCTCCCTCAGACGCAGGTATCGGGGGAACCTGATGGCGAGCCCGGACTCCTCCCTGAGTCGCTCAAACGCGCAGGTGTGGATAGGGCTCAGGGTGATCTCGTCTCCTAGGATCTCCATCACAACTTTTGGGGTGAACCAGACCTCGGCTTCCAGCATCGAGTCCACGTTTCTGGGCTTCTCTTCCACTCGCTCTCCATCCAGCAACTCCGGGAAGCTCAACAGATCCTCATCCGTGAACCCTGAACCCACCTTACAGACCGTCCGGAACATGTCCTCATCGGGATCGTAGGACGCCATGAGCAGAGCCCCATATCTCCCCGCACGCCGACCCCGACCGTGGAACGCACCTACCACGACGAGGTCGACGGGTTCCACCATCTTGCTCTGATAACTCGCCTTGAGTTTCACCCAGAGCCAAGAGCGGGCCCCCGCCCGGTAGATCGAGTCCTCCGCCGTGGATTTCACTACTAGCCCCTCGGTGCCATCCGAGATGGCTTCCTCGAAGAAGTCTACGAGCGGCGTGACCTCCGATGTCTGGAGCGCCCTGACTAGCTTGAAACGTTCGGTCTCCTCCACGATATCTTGGAGTTTCGCCCGCCTCTTCGTGTAAGGCTCGAGAGTCAGGTCCTCCCCGTCCACGTAGAGGCACTCGAAGAGAAACACGGCGATGGGGAACTTTTCTGCCATCTCCTCGATGCGATGCTTCCGTCTTCGCTTCATCAGAGTCTGAAACGATTTGATCTCTCCCGAATCAGCGTCAATGGCGACGGCCTCCCCCTCGAGTACAGTATACTTGGCCTTCACCTGTGTTGAGACCATTCTCACTGCGTCCGGATACATCGCTGTGATGTTCTCCAGTCGACGGGAGAAGATCTGGATCGAGTCGCCGTTCTTGTGAATCTGAAATCTCTCCCCATCCAGCTTGTACTCTGCGGAGCAGGTCTCTAGCTTTTCGATTATCTCCTCCGGCGTTGATAGCCTCTGAGCCAACATCATCCGTATGGGTTTTCCCAGGACAATCTGGGCGTTAGCCGCACTCTCGAGCCCTTCCTCTGCAAGAGTCTTAGCAACCGCGCCCAAGTCGCTTGTGAGATTGTAAGCTCTTTCGAGTTGACCCCTGTTTTCCGAGGAACCCGTGAAGGCTAGGGACAGTGCATCGAGTATGGTCATGTCTCCGACGCCAAGCCTGAGAGTACCCACCACGGTTCTGGCGATGTAACGAGCCCCGAGAGGTGAAGCCTTTCCCATTACTCTTACAAGACGATCGATTTTCCTGCCGCTGCTCCCTTTCCCAGACATATTTGCGATCTCGTCAAACGCATTATATACGTCTGAGACTGAAAGCGGTTTTTCACCAAACATCGCTTGACGTTTATCTAAGAGGCTCCTCTCTGCCGCCAGTCCAACGTCTCCGCTCTCGGAAAGGAGGGCTTCCACCTTGTTTATGCTATTACCAGAAGCTTTGGAAATGGTCTTCACCACCATCTTCTCGGCCATCCCGATCTCTGGCTCTCCAGTCCAATCCGGGTGGATCTTCCCTTGAGTCAGATAGATCAGATGCTCCAGTTCATCGGGTTCCGCTACTCCGAAGAGTTCAGCTAGGATATCCGTCATCTCTAGCCTCTTGGCAGTGGCCTCGAGCCTCGCATAGAAATCGACGAGGGTGGAATACAGCATATGGACCAGTCTACAGGATTGACTCTACGAGTAATAATACTTGTTCCCAAGGGGGTCAGACTGCGTATTTACAGGCTGCCCGGTCCCCGATACTCGAGGACTCCATGAGTGCATCGATGAGGCAGTATTCCCCCACATGGTGAATCGACTCGAAGACGTTTCTTGTCCCCTTCTCCCGTTCGATCTCGGTAAGCATTCCCGGAGGGAACAACGTATCCTGCATCATGTTCCAGATCAGTTCGAGTCGAGGGAAGCTTCGCGCTCGAAGGGTCACGTAGGCTCTGTAGTGTGTCACCATATCGACGTACTGTATCGCCCAGATACTCGCGAGTTCTCTCCGGTCACCGATCTGGTCACAGAGTCCCTCCCTTTCGATGAACTCCATTCCTCTCTCAAGCTTGTCCCCATGGTCACAGAGGATGTGCTCCTTCGTTCCATAGTATAGAGCGTCACCTCCCAGATGGTCATCTACATGGATTATCTCGTGAGTGGCGGTGTACCTGAGGAGAGTGTGAGGAACCTCGGGGATGTTTAACGGCCGATCGCAGAAAGGTATCCTGCTATCCATGATAATCGTGGCGGGGGGCTCGAAAGCTCCGAAGGCCATATGATAAGACCCCACTCGATTTTGGGTCAGATGAGTAGACCTGAATTTTCCATCCTTTAGAATCTGCCACGTCATCTCTATGTTTGGGCATATAGACAGATCGAGCTCCCGTTGGGTCTCGGCCACGAGAAGAATCGCCTCGAAGACGAGTTCCCTCACGTCTGAGGGGGACAGCTCTTTCCGCCTCAACAAGCTGTATCTACTTTCTTACGAAATGTCGGAATTTAAACAAGATGGTGTACTGCCTATCTACAACGTCTAAATGGCCGGTAGCTTTAAATCGGAGAGAATTTAAACCTGCAACCTAATCCTTCTGAATCCAGTAGCTTAATGATCCTCTCACACTAATTCCATATGTCTCAGATCATATTGAACTCAAAGCAACAACCCCTGAAGCTACAGTCCTTTTTGATGTGCCGTTGATCGCGATTAATGACACGGATTTGTAGACTTTTTCTACACACAAAATAAGATATCGGCGTTGGGGGGCTCAAAGTAATGGGGTTCGAAAAGTGGTTAGAGCCTTAATGAAAAAGAGAGGACTGAGCGAAGTCGTATCAACACTCATACTACTAGTCGTCGCCGTACTACTGGCAGGAGTCGTCGCATACTACGCTACAAACGTCACAATGACGAGAACCGCGACCGAAGACATCCAATTCGCCAAGGCCCACGTCTGGGTGAACAGCACCGGGGCCATCGCCGCCTTCAAACTGCAGAACCTGGGGGGAAAGGACATCCTCATCGATAAATTCTCGGTGAGGGGCGTCGCGTCGCCCTGGGCTGATATCTATGTCTTCCGCGTTCCAACTGGCACCGCAATCGACGGGGACATGAACATCACAGCGTACGCTGGCCTATCGGGTGCTTTCGTCATCATAGACAGTAATAACTACACCCAGTCGTCAGCAGACATTCCGCTGATCTCCGGCGGGGAGCTGCTGGTGTACATCGTGGATCCGGATAACATACAGCTGGATGACATTGGCACAAGCGTGAGCATGTCGGTGTCCACGAACAACGCTCAGTACATAACCGAGGTAAACGTCGAGTCAGCCACCACGCAGTAGTGGGATGGCTGACAGCGTTGCCTACCAAAGAACAGTATCTGGAGGACGAAGATGTCTCCTAGAAGATCGAAACTGGAAATACGCTTGAAAATACTCGCAGCCGTCAGGCAAGGGGTGGATAAACCCACCCGCATAATGTACGCAGCGAACATGTCCTGGAAACCGGTCCAGAGGGTACTGTCTCACTTGGTGGAGCAAGGCCTCCTATTGGAAGTGCTTAACACCGAGAGCAGGCAGTCAAAGAGACGATACCACATAACAGAGAAAGGCGAACAGGTGCTCGATTACTTCGAGAAGGCCAAGGATATTTTGCCTCTCGAGGACGTCTACGCAGGAGACTAACCTCCACTTTTTTTCTACATAATTTATTTGCAGTCTTTGATTTAATTCAGGGTATCCGATCAGGATAGATCAAATGTCTTCCCGGGGTTCATGATGTTCAGTGGATCGAATGCCCTCTTGATGGCTCTCATCAGATCAACCTGAGTTTCTCCCACTTGGCGAGTGAGATAACGTTTCTTCGCTAGCCCCAGCCCGTGCTCCCCTGAGATGGTGCCCCCCAGACTCAGGGCGATGTCTATCAGTTCTTCGATGACGGCCTCTAGCGTCACGGGCCACTCTTCTTCAGGAAGCTCGCCTTTAACTATTAGGCTGTGGACATTGCCGTCGCCGGCGTGCCCTAAAGTGGAAACGATGACCCCTTTTTCTTGAGCGACTCTATCGGCTCCCTCGATGTAGTCTGGGATGCGGTTCCGGGGGACGCAGGCGTCGACCTCGTCTATCTCCCAGTATGCCTTGTAGGCGTCGAAGAGGCATTTCCTGGCCTCCCAGAGCTTCTCCTGCCGCTGGGCGGTGTCTGCGACGAAAGCGTCTACTCCACCCATCTCTAGGCAGACCTCTCCAGCTGTCTCGAGGTTCTCCTCGACCTCAGCCTCGCTGTTGCCCTCGATCCCAATCAGCAGGTACGCGGGGTGGCTGTTATCGGGGAGCTTCGTGTTCAGGTACTTTTCAGCTGTAAGGACTGCGTGGCGGGGAAGAATTTCGAGGGCGAAGGGGACCACCTTTCTTCGAACGATCTCTGAGACCGTTCTGGCTGCATCTTTTGTTGATTCAAAAGGTACGTATAACAATGCCGTATGCCTGGGTTTCGGGACTAGTCTAAGAATCGCCTTTGTGACTATCGCCAGGGTCCCCTCGGAACCTATGATGAGGTCAATGAGGCTGTAGGCTGTTGAGTTCTTGACTAGCTTGCCCCCGACGTTTATGATCTCCCCGTTGGGGAGTACCGCCTCGAGGCCTTGGACGAAGTCTCGGGTGACGCCGTATTTCATGCCCCGGACTCCACCTGCATTAGTGGATATGTTTCCTCCGAGGCTGCCTGACTCCTGGCCGGGGTCCGGAGGGTATAAGAGACCGAGTTTCTCCGTCTCCTCGTGAAGGTCCATGATGAGAACTCCGGGCTCGACGACCGCCATGAGGTTCTCCTCGTCTATTTCGAGGATGTCCGTCATTCTCTCAAGGCTTAAGGCGATTCCACCTTGAAGCGGGTGGGAGCCTCCGCTGAGCCCCGTCCTCGATCCCTGGGGGGTGACGGGGATCTTTTCTCTGTACGCTATTTTCATTATCTCGGAGACTTCCACGGTACTACGGGGCTTTACGACGACGTGGGGGGGATGAGGGGGCTCGAGGCTCTCGTCTATCGCATGTTTCTCCAGGTCCTCGGATGTGCTGGAAACATTCTCAGATCCTACGATAACCTCTAGTTCTCTCCTTATCTGTTGGGTTAGTGTGCCGTACTCATCCGTTCTTTTTACGCTCCTTGATTTTCTCCACGAGGCGGGGGATGACTTCATAGAGATCTCCGACTGCGCCCAGGGTTGAGACGCTGAATATTGGGGCTTCTGCGTCCTTGTTGATCGCGATGATTACATCGGACGTCTTCATGCCTGCTAGGTGTTGAACGGCGCCTGAGATGCCGCAGGCCAAGTATATCTTGGGGCGGACCGTCCGACCGCTCAGACCCACCTGGTGGGGGTACTCTATCCATCCCTCGTCCACCGTTGGCCTGCTCGCTCCCACTGCTCCTCCGAGGGCTTCAGCCAGCCCTTGAATGACCTCGAATCCCTTGGAATCCCCCATGCCCTTTCCTCCTGAGACGATAAGTTCTGCATCTATTATGCTCACTTGTTCTTTGGCTGGACTGAAATCGATGATCTTGACACGATCGGGGAGGTTGTTGATGTCTACTGCTTTTATGATTATCTCGCATTCGTTTGTGGGGTCCTTTTCGGCCTCTTTCATCACCTTGTACCTGACCGTGGCAATCTGGGGTCTCGTGTTGGTGCAGATAATGGTGGCCATGATGTTGCCCCCGTATGCGGGGCGGGTCTGGAGGAGCAGCCGACTCTCGGGGTCTATGTCGAGACTCGTGCAGTCCGCCGTGAGGCCTGTTTCGAGGCACGCCGCCACTTTGGGGCCGAGAGAGCGGCCTATGGAGGTTGCCCCGATGAGGAAGATGCTTGGTTTTTCCTCTTTAACCAAATCATCGAGGATTGCGGAGTAGGGATCGTCCCTAAAGTCCTCGAGTTTTGGATGATCGAAGACGAAGATTTTATCCGCTCCTCTAATCGTCAGTTCTTTTACAGCTTCTTCAAGTCTGCTCCCGATGATCACTGCGAAGAGTTTTTCCCCGAGCTGATCGGCTAACTCCCTTCCCTTGCCGAGGAGTTCATATGAGACCGGGTGAACCTTCCCCTTCCACTGTTCCGCGAAGACTAGGATGCCTTTGTAATCCGAGAATTCAATCTCTGTCCCCTCCTCTTTGATTATGATCGCGTCCGTAGGGCACACTTTGACGCATTCGCCGCAGAGCCTGCAGTCATCCAGAAAACGGGGGTAGCCTTCTTCCATCACGAGGGACCCGAATGCGCATGAACTCTCACAAAGAGAGCAGCCGGTGCATTTCTCCTTGTCGACGGATATTGGTAGCTCGCTCATCTAGATCACCTTACACTCCACCAGCTTTTGGAGAATCCTTTCCGCCAGCTCCTCTGGGGACCCCTCGACGATTTCTCCGGCAGTTTGTCGGGCAGGAGTGAATATCTTTACAACGCGGGTCGGAGAACCATTCAGACCTATCTTCATGGGATCCGCTTCGAGATCATTCGCAGTGATTTTATGAATCTCAGTTTTCTTCGCTTTGAGTCTACCCCGGAGTGTCGCCAATCTGGGTTGATTGATGGCTTTACTGACTGAGACGACTAGGGGAAGAGAGGTTCCGAGAGTCTCGACTTTATCGTCGAGGAGTCTCGTCAGCCTGATTTCATCCCCTTTTATTTCGAGGATTTCGTTTACATAACAGACATGAGGGACGCCGAGGTGATGGGCTAGCTCTGGTCCGACCTGCCCCGTGTCTCCATCGATGGTCTTCAGTCCGCAGATCACGAGGTCGTAAGGAGCCAGCTTCTTGATGCTTAGCCCCAATGTGTAGCTTGTAGCCCATGTATCTGCTCCGGCGAAAGCCCTGTCGGTGGCCAGGTAAGCCTCGTCAGCGCCCATGGCGATGGCGTCTTTCAGCGCTGACTCCGCCTGGGGTGGGCCCATTGACAGTACTTTGACGGTGCCCCCGTATTTCTCCTTGAGCCTTATTCCCTCCTCGATCGCGTACTCGTCGAAGGGATTGACGACAGCTGCGACCCCTTCCCTCTGGAGCCTCCCCGTTTCCTCGTCGAAATCGACCTCCGTTGTCTCAGGAACTTGCTTGATGCAAACGATGATATTCAAACCTTCACTCATGTTTCCGATCACTCTTCCAAATGACTTCCTATCAATTGGCTCACGGTCATATAAAAATCCGGAAGAAAGCACTCGTGCATCCGAGACAAGAGCGGCGCATGGTCTACCCAGTGGAATGCAGAAGGAGGGAGGTAGCTGCCTAGGGTTACGGCGAGAAGGCGAGGGAGTTCACGGTGAAATGGCCTAAAAAAGACGTTCTATCCAGTCCATCGCCCAATTATTGAGCGATTAGCATGGTTTATCTTCGAGATTTCCGTAAGAGAAATAAACCGCAGTTCCGATTCTGAATGCAAACTTGAGCCGAGTGCCACCATGTCTCCAAGGAAATCCAAAGCGAAAATACAGGAGGAGAAGATATCCGAGCTAGAGAAAGGTCTAGCGGATGAACGGAAGACCTCGGAGAAATACCTGAGCCAATTGAAATACGCCAAGGCCGACCTGGAGAACCTCCAGAAAAGGACCCAGAGAAGAATCGACGAAGCCAAGGAGAAGGCCAACGGGCGCATCGTGATGCAACTCCTCACGATCCTCGACGAACTCGATCTCGCCATCTCCGCGGCTGAAAACTCCAAGGGGGACATAATCGAAGGGGTCGAGATGATCCGGGGGAAGCTATGGAAACTCCTCGACGCCGAGGGCCTCGACCCCATCGACGCCTATGGGCGACCCTTCGACCCAAACCTCCACGAAGCGGTGCTTGAGGTGGAGACCGATGAGGTCGAGAACGGCTGCGTGGTTGAGGAGTTCCGGAAGGGCTACAAGTTCAAGGGCAGGGTGCTCAGGGCGAGCATGGTTAAAGTGGCGAAAAACTCGGGCTCGAACGACGTTAAAGAGGAAAATGAAGATGAGTGAAACGAAGCGTGAGAAGATACTCGGAATAGACCTGGGAACCACCAATTCGGCGGCTGCAGTGGTGATGGGGGGCAAGCCCACCATCATACCCAGCGCTGAGGGGCCCACCGTGGCGGGGAAGATGTTCCCCTCCGTGGTGGCGTTTACGAAGGGGGGGCAGCTTCTGGTGGGGGAGCCCGCGAGGAGGCAGGCGGTCACCAATCCCGAGGGCACCGTGAGGGAGGCGAAGCGCCTCATGGGCACCGAGAAGAAGATAACACTCCACGGGAAGGAATATACCCCTCAGCAGATCAGCGCCTTCATACTCCAGAAGATACTGAGGGACGCCGAAACCTACATGGGAGAGAAGATCGCGAAGGCGGTAATCACCGTCCCAGCGCACTTCAACGATAACCAGCGCCAGGCCACCATCGACGCAGGGGAGATCGCCGGCCTCAAAGTCACGAGGGTCGTGAACGAGCCCACGGCCGCAGCCCTCGCCTATGGCATCGATAAGACCGATCAGGAGCAGAAGATCTTGGTCTTCAGCTTCGGAGGGGGCACCAACGACACGACTGTGATGGACTTCGGGGGCGGAGTCTTCGAGGTGCTCTCCACTAGCGGCGACACCCAGACCGGGGGCGCTGACTTGGACAAGGCGGTGATGGACTACGTCGTCGCAGAGTTCAAGACCGAGACAGGTGTAACCCTCACCGGCGACCTGAGCGCCATGGCCAGGGTAAAGGAAGCCTCGGAGAAGGCCAAGATCGAGCTCTCCACCATCTTGACCACGGACATCGAACTCCCCTACATCGCCATAAAGGACGGCCAGCCCCTCAACCTCCAAATCACCCTCAACAGGGCCAAGCTGGAGCAGCTCACGAGGCCCATCGTCGAGAAAATCAGGGGACCCATACTCCAGACCATCAGGGACGCGAAGCTGACATCGCAGCAGATAGACAAGATCATCGTCTTCGGGGGTCAGACCAAGATGCCCCTGGTCCAGCAGTTCATCGAGGATGTCGTAGGTAAGAAGCCTGAGAGGGGCCTCGACCCCATGGAGTGTGTGGCGATGGGAGCGGCCATCCAAGGGGCTATCCTCGCCGGGGAGATCAGCGACATCGTTCTCCTCGACGTCACGCCCCTCAGCCTCGGCGTCGAGACCCTCGGAAGCGTCATGACCCGGGTAATCGAGAGGAACACGACCATCCCCGTGAAACAGACTCAGACATTCAGCACGGCGGCCGACTTCCAGACTGCGGTCACCATCCACGTGCTCCAGGGCGAGAGACCCATGGCCAAGGACAACATCGGCTTGGGCAGGTTCGACCTCACGGGAGTCCCGCCTGCGCCCAGGGGGGTCCCCCAGATCGAGGTGACCTTCGACATAAACGCCGACGGGGTCCTGGACGTGACCGCGAAGGATACGGGCACCGGGAAGGAGATGAGCATCACCATCACGGCGTCCACGAAGCTCAGCCAGACCGAGAAGGACAGGATGATCGACGAGGCAGAGCAGTACGCCGAGCAGGACAAGGCGACCAAGGAGGAGGCCGAGGCGAAGAACACCGCCGACTCCCTCATCTACACCACGGAGAAAACCCTCTCAGAGATCGGGGACAAGCTCAGCGACGACCAAAAGTCGGGGATCCAGACAGCCAACGAGGCCCTGAAGCAGGCCCTGGAGAGCGGGACCACCGCCGACATCAACACCAAGATCGAGGAACTCCGCAAGGTCGTCCAAGAGGCCGGGGCATCCGTCTACCAACAGGCAGCCGAGCAGCAAGCCCAGCAGCAGGCTCAAGCCGAAGCGGGCCAGCAGGCTCCTCCCCCCGGAGACGATCCGGGGAAGAAGACCGTGGACGCAGAGTACAAGGTCGTCGACGAAGAAGATAAAAAAGTGTGAGTCAGCCTCAGGCTCTCCACTATTTCACTTTTTTCAGTAAATCGTTTATATTCCATCAAAGATAATTTATCCGTTCTAGATGTTAGACGAGAAATTGACCAAGATCGAGCGCGAGGTCATCGGAGAGATTTGGCAGAGCGGCGAGATGCGGGAAAACCACTTCTACATGGCTGACGAGATCGGCAGCAGGTTCGCAGGAACCGAGAGCGAGAAGAGAGCCATAGAGCACATGGTGAACAAGCTCAAAGAGTACGGGTACGAGAACGCCCACGCCGATCCCTTCAAGTACTACGGATGGACGAGGGGCCCTGCCAGCCTCACGGTGACTGAGCCATATCAGAAGGAGTTCCCGGTGATCTCCCTCGCGATCTCCCCGGGAGGAGAGGTTGAAGCGGAGATGATCGACTTGGGCACGGGGAGCCCAGAGGAGTTCGAGGCCCTCGATCTCTCGGATGTCAAGGGCAAGATAGTTCTAGCCTCGAGTGCCACGAGCCCCGCCGGTAAACGCGTTCACAGAAGAACCAAGTACGGATATGCCGTTGAGTACGGAGCCGTGGGGTTCATCTTCATGAACCATAATCCGGGGCAACTTCCCCCGACCGGTAGCGTAAGACCCGCTTACAGGCTGGGCGGAGAGATACCGGGTGTCGGGATCAGCCTAGAGCACGGCTCCCACATGAGGAGGCTGGCCAAGGGCAGGTCCCTGAAGGCCAAGCTCACCAATCAGAGCAGGCTCAACCCCGACACCGAGTCGGCGAACGTGGTCTGCGAACTCGAGGGCTCATCCAAGAAAGACGAGTGGATAGTGATCGGCGGCCACTTCGACGGCCACGATATCGCCCAGGGAGCTATGGACAACCTCTCCGGCACCGTGGTGATCATGGATCTGGCCCGGGCCTTGAAGAAATACGAGGGGAAATTCAAGAGGAGCATCCGCTTCATCTGCTTCGCCTGCGAGGAGATCGGCGTCACGGGCTCCACGAGCTATGTCGCTAAGCACGTTGACGAGATGAAGGATGTCGCCATAATGCTCAACCTCGAGCTAGGCGGCTTGGCCAACAAGGACGGGACCCAGCACGCTGCCTTCACTCTGTTCCAGCCCCCGAGCTTGAAGGACAAGTTCGAGGAGTTCGCGAACGAGATCGGCTACCCCATGACAGTCTCCACAGGGACATCGGCGGCCTCGGACCACTGGCCCTTCCTCATGCAGGGCATCCCTACGGTCACGATGGGCTCCGAGCCTTCGCCGGCCCGGCTCATCGTGGGGCGTGGGTGGGGCCATACCACCGCTGACATGATGGACAAGGTGGATCCGCGGAATATGCAGGAAGGCTTGATGGTCATCGCAAGGCTAGTGCTCAGGCTCGCAAATCAGGAGGAAATGATCGCAGAACGCACTCCCCTGGAGGAGATCATCGCCAACCTCGAGAAGAGGGGAATAAAGAAGACCCTCGAGATCCAGAAGAAGTGGCACCCTCACAGCACGAGGTAGCCTCCCCTTTTTTCCTATTTTCTTCTTAGTGACAGCAGGCTTTTCAATGAGGCCTGAGAGGGCAATCCCCGCATCAAACTCCAGCGCAGAGGCAATCTCCGTAATGAACGAAAGGAAACTGGATGCCCTCGACTTCGTATTGAACGTCCTGAGGGAGCACGAGGAGTCCCTCGACACACTCATCGAGAAACTAGACCTCATGATCGAGGCCTTCTCGACGATCCAGCATCGCCTCGAGAGCCTCTGCGAAAAAGTCGAGCAGAATGTCTAACACGTAGATTCTTTCCCGCTCAAACCGCCGATGTCAATTGATTTTTTGCGATTTTTTTCCTCGTCTAAACCTTTTTAGGTCCTTGATGATCCAAAGGCTTTGACAAACAACTCCGGTGCATCTTTTTGGCGAGCAAGAGAGACTATTATGAGATTCTCGGCGTTGAGCGGGGAGCCTCGGCTGACGATATCAAGAAGGCATTCAGGAAGCTCGCCTTCCAGTATCACCCGGACAGGAACAAGGAGCCCGACGCCGAGGAGAAATTCAAAGAGTTCTCCGAAGCCTATGCAATCCTCAGCGACGCCGAGAAGCGTCAGCAGTACGACAACTTCGGCCACGCGGGCATAAGCGGCCGATACTCGACCGAGGACATCTTCAGGGGCGCCAACTTTCGAGACATTTTCTCCGAGTTCGGCTTCAACTTCGAGGACATCCTGGGTCGTATGTTCGGAGGAGGTGGATTCAACTTCCAGCGGGCCCGAGCTGGGCCACGTAGGGGCAGCGATCTTCAGACACGGATCCAGGTCACCCTCGAGCAGGCTGCGTTCGGGACCGAGGTGGAGATCAGCCTCAACAGGCTGCAGTCCTGCAGCCGATGTGGGGGGAATGGTGCTGAGCCGGGGACTGATGTGTCCATGTGCCCGAGGTGTAATGGGCGAGGTAGGATAGAGCAGAGAAGCCAATCCCTCTTCGGTCAGATGATACGTGTAGTTCCCTGCGACCGATGCGAGGGTAGAGGGCGAATCCCGGAGACCCCCTGCAGAACCTGCGGGGGGAAGGGCTTGGAGCCCGGGAAGCATCGACTCAACGTCAAGGTCCCTCCGGGGATCGACGACGGCACCCAGCTCATCCTGCGAGGCCAGGGCGAGGATGGACCCTTCGGAGGCCCCCCCGGAGACCTGTATGTGAGGGTTCGGCTCAAACCCCACCCCCATCTTCTCCGACGAGGCAAGGATATCATATACGAGGCTGAGATCAACTTTCCCAGCGCCACACTTGGGACCTCCATCAGTGTTCCCTCCCTGACCGGTGAGAAATCCCTCAAGGTACCCTCGGGGACTCAGAGCGGGACGATCCTCAGGATGAGGGGGGAGGGTATGCCCAGCCGTTTCGGGAAAGGGGATCAGCTGGTCCACGTGACTGTTACGATACCGAAGAAACTTTCTCGAAGGCAGAGAGAGCTTGTTGAGGAGCTCGGTAAAGAGTTTGATGCACGATCAAACAAGAAAGGATGGTTCAGGCGTGATTAGGTGCGCCGGTCAATTATCTCCCGTACACCCGGACCAGTGCCGATGAACGTCACCGGGAGGCCAAGCTCCTTCTCCACATTCTCGACGAAGGCCACCGCTTCTTCGTTCAGCGCAGCATAATCCGATGCCCCCTTGCACTCAGGGTATAATATGTCGAGCTTTGTCAAGGCGATCTGTGTAGCCCCGTTGAGCATTATCGCCCTCCGGGCGAGCTCAAAGTTAAACGGAGCCGCCCTCCGCTGCCTCCCCGTAACGGTCCCGTACTCGTCCCACCCTCTCTTCTTCGCTTCCTCATGACTTATTTCCCCTGCGAGGTAACCTGCCCCCACTCTCGTGACGTATGCTTTGAGGACCAGAATCACCTCGTCGATCTTGGTGGGCCCGACTCCGACGTCTGAGCAGATGGCGGAGGCGCAGACATCATTGCTGGTTACGAACGGGTATGTGCCGTGGTAAAGGCTGATATAAGTTCCCTGAGTCCCCTCGAGGAGGACATTGGCACCCGCGTCGAGGGCCTCATTGAGCTCCGCCGAGACATCTGTGATGAACTCCTCTAGTTCAGGTATCTCCTTCGCCATCTTGGCGACCCTCAGAGCCCTGTCGGCGTTGCATGGGCCCGTCCCGGTGCCCGTGGTTTCAATTGTTTCCTTTAGATGCCCTTTGCCGTCGGCCTCGATGTGCTTAGCCTCGATGATGGCGCATTGGGGGTCGATGCCGAACCGGTCCTCGATCCCAAGTTCCTTTACCTCCTTAACCACGATCTCGGGGTTCACCACCACTCCCGGTCCGATGAGGAGCCTTGTGCTGTGATTCACGAATCCGCAGGGAACCATCCTGAGTTTGAAAGTGACTCCGTCATCCACGACTGTATGACCCGCGTTAGGGCCCACGCCTCCCCTTGCGCAAACCGCGACTTCATCGGCGACTGCTAAATATGAGACCAACTTCCCTTTGCCGCCATCCCCGAAAAAACCATCCACTACAACAGTGCAAGTCAGACAGAACACCTCATGAAACGGTTTCTTCAGTCCCTTCGATAATTTAAGATTTCCCAATGATGGGTAATGCGAGACCATACTATTCCCCTTTCCTCCCAAATAATGCCTGGAAATTAAGCGATGACTGTAAAGTTTATGCGTGGAACGATCGTTCAGTATACGAAAGCCCTTGACTACTACTCAGATAGGCATCCTTGTGATAGGTAACGAGATCCTCGACGGTATTGTTCTAGACACAAATAGCCAGTGGCTCATCAATCAGCTAAAGGCGCTGAACTTCCAGGTATCCGAGAGAATGACAGTGAGGGACGAGATCCCGGTCATCTCAAAAGCCATAAGGCGCATGCTCTCGTCTGGAGCGAACCTCCTATTCACGACGGGAGGTCTTGGTCCCACCCACGACGACAAGACCCTCGCGGGAGTCGCGACGGCATTCGAGCTCCCTGTAGAGCTTAACGATGAGGCCCTCAAGATCGTCACACGACAGTACTCGGATATGCATCAGAGAGGGGTCATCGAGACAGGGGAGATCACAGAGCCCCGAAAGAAAATGGCGATATTACCCAAGGGCGCCCGGCCTTTGGATAATAGGGTTGGAGGGGCCCCCGGGGTTGTCCTCGATGTTGAGGGAGCCCAGATAATTTGCCTCCCCGGTGTCCCCGGGGAACTCATGTGGATCTTTGACAACCAGCTCCTCACGTTGCTGAAAGGGAAGGTCGAGGGGGTGTTCGCCGAGGATGTCATATATCTCCCCCTCAGGGACGAGTCAACCTTGGCCCCCATCATCGACGAGGTCATGCAGGACGTCCCCGGGGTCTACATTAAATCCATGGTGAAGCCCTATGGCGAGTCCGGGATCAGGCTCTGGGTCTCATCCAGCGGTCAGAGCAAGGCTGAAGTCGAGGAACGGGTTCATCGAGTCGCGAATCTTCTGGTGAAGAGATGTGAAGAACGGCTCCCCCAAGGCTGAGTGCCTGATGGGCAACTGAATTAAATGTGTCCGAAAATAATCTAGGTTGATCACGATGGTCGAGATCTGGCTCCCATATGGCAAAACCGAGGTTCACGTCAGCGTGCCACTAAGATATCTAGCGGGGACGATCGAGCCTTCCGAGTTGGAGCTGCCAGAGAATCCCTTCGAAGTAGTGACCTCGGCACTGGGGGATCCGATTGGATCGGGGGAAATTCAGGACCTCTTGAAAGGTAAGAACCAAGTTGCTATCGCCCTCGACGGAACCTTGGCCCCTTTCACGGCGTCCGTTGCGGCTTCGGCCATCGTCTGGACATTGGGACAGAATGGTGTGCCGAAGGAGAATGTGTCCATTGTCGTAGGCAATAGTCTCAGAGAGTATGACAATCCGGGGATGCTCGTGGCCCTCCAGGGGGCTGAGCCCCTTAGAGAGGTGGGCATTCATGAGCATTCGAGGGATTCGGTTGACGTGTCTAATGTTGGAGTCACCTCGTCTAGGACTGAGGTGTCCTTAGCACGACCTTTCATGGATGCGGACGTTAGGATAGCCGTGGGGGAGGTGCGTCCTGACCATTTCGCTGGGTTGAGAGGGGCTCAGACCACGGTGATGCCCGCGCTCGCCTCCCGGGAGGGACTCATCCGCCACAGGGAGATCGCTTTCCAAGGCGATGTTGCCCCGGGGGTTTCCGAGGGGAATCCCGCTCATTCCGATCAGATGGAGGCCTGCGAGTTAGCGGGAGTGGATCTCGCATTGAATTTGATCACCGACGGCTGGGGGAGGATCGCCTCAGCAGTATCAGGCGGAGTGGAGCCATCCTGGAAAACTGTTGTTGAGAAGTTAGGCGAACTACCTCAGCTCAGAGCTGAAGCTGACGCCGACATCATCGTCGTGAGCGCTGGTGGGGATCGTTATGATTTCGATCTCTATAATGCTGTCTGGGCTCTCCGGGGGATCGCTCCTCTGGTGAAGAGGGGGGCCACGATCATCTTCTTGGCGGAGTGCACCCAGGGGCTTGGGGCCGAGGGGTTGGAGTCATTGGCTCAGGTGGATACTCTGGCTGAGCTGAGGAGGAGGTATATGCTGGGGGCGAGGGCCGTGTATGCGGTCAAATCCGCTCTACGGGGGAATAATGAGGTGATTCTGATCTCTGCTTTGCCCAGTTATCTGGCTGAGCCCCTCGGTTTCACTGTGGAGAGGACGGCGAATGCCGCTTTCCAGAGGGTCATGGAGAGGCGGAGGAATCGGCGTACGTTGATTGTGACCCACGGGGCCTCGTCTGTGATCGTCCCCTCAGAAGGGGGAGAGGGAGACGAGGGTCAGGATCATCATCCCGAGGTAGACCAGCGTCAGTAGCTTCCTTGATTTGCTCAGCGGTGAGACGTCGTCTAGTATCGCGTCTCCTCGGTCGTTTGTGCGCATCATGAAGAATGCGACCATGATGGCCATGATGAAGTAGCCTGATACCAGCAGGATGAAGATTCCGGCCATTGACACGATCTTGTGCTTGGATTTCCCGAGAAGGGATCTGCTGATGTGGCCTCCGTCTAGTTGCCAGGCGGGTATGAGGTTGATGAACGTGACGAGGCACCCTACCCAAGCTGCGAAGCCCACGGGGTGAAGGATGAGGACCATATCCTCGGAGACTGGTCTCAGGATGTTTGAGAGCCATTCGAGGAGCAAGGGGAAGGGGATGGATTGGAACCGGATCTCGGGGAAAAGGACCATCCAGCCGTTCACCTCTTCGAGGGGGACGACGAATGAGAGCCTCAGGCCCACGATGGTGACGAGTATGGTGACGATGAATCCCACGAGGGGGCCGCTCAGGCCCAAGTCGAAAAGAGCGTCCCTGTTGGTGGGGGGCTCCTTCTGGACGATGACTGCGCCGAATGTGCCCCCCATCCCGGGCGGGGCGGGGATGAAGTAGGGCATGGAGGCGTCGACGCCTCTCAGTATTGTGGCTGCTTTGTGCCCCAGCTCGTGGAGCCCGAATATGGAGATGATGGCGATGGTGAACATCAGGGCGTTCATGTAGACGGGGGTGTCGGGCATCAGGATCTCTGTCAGAACCGGGTTGTTGCTCCTCATGTATCCGTCGAGGAATACTGTGGCTATGGTGGCGATGAACAGGTAGAGGTTTCTCCTGTGGCTCTGGGGGCCCGTCTGGCGGATCCTTTTGAGCTCTAGCCGGTATTTGTCGACGTCCATGGTGAGAAAAGGGAGGAAGCCGTGGGGGCGGATCTCCCCGACGAGGTCCTCGAAGTGGGTCTTCACGGATCCCTGGGGGTCCTGGGAGTCTATGGGGGTGACGATGTAGGTGGGGGCGTCGAGGTAGAAGTAGCTGTCTTGGACGTTGAAGTGGCGTTCAATGGCTTCCTCGATCTCCGGGTCGGAGATCCGGTATGCGGTCATTCCCCTTGTAACATCTCCCATTCTTTGGTGATAGTCTACTGTCCTACGATGCGAGAGGCTAAAAAGCTACTGAATCCCCCTTTTAAACGCAGTCTTTAAATCTCTCTGTTCGCGACGTTTAGGAAGTCTAAATTGGAGGGCGACGGCTTCAGGGTCCGGGGCTTCAGGTCCGATGACCTAGACAGGGTGATGGACATTAATGTGGAGTGCCTCCCGGAGAATTACAGCAAGTTCTTTTACAGAGATCTCTATCGGCGTTTCCCGGAGACTTTTATCGTGGCTGAGGTTGATGGCGGGATTCAGGGATATATCATGTGCCGTATCGAGAGGGGGCTCTCCAAGTTCAGGGGTCTGAGGCCCGCCCGTCTCTGTCATGTGGTCTCCATCGCCGTGAGGGAGCCCTACAGGCGCCGGGGGATCGCCACGGCGGTTCTGCGTGCGGCCATGAGAAAGGGTCGGGAATCCTATGACACTTCGGAGTGCTATCTCGAGGTCAGGATCTCAAATGAGCCCGCGCTGGACCTTTATGAGGTCCTTGGTTTCTCGAGGGTGAAACGCAATTATAGATATTACATGGATGGCGAGGATGCATGGTCGATGGCTATTCCCATCGACGAGTCTGTTTGAATCCGTCTCGTGGATAGTGTTATAGGAGACGGTCTCGGCTGACTATTCGGCGAGGGCGTTGATCGATATTGTTACGGTCATCACGTGGGGCCTTTTGCTGTTTTCCCTGGTTATTTTCTATTTCTTCGGCAGGTTTACGGTGAAGTTGATCAGGCAGCATCATGATATCTCTGGCCTGCTGTATGAGTTCGAGGAGCAGGAGAAAGAGGGTAAATAGTTCTGGTTGAGCGTTGCCTGTTTCTGTCTCTGGACATGTTGTTCGCGATAGGTATTTAGCTCTCGGGGGGGGATGAGGTTGCGTAATATGGGGAAAACTGGTCTCATCCCGTGGACCGAGGTGCGTTCTTGGTCCTGCGTAGCCTGTGGTAACTGCTGTAATGGGTACAAGGTGCCCTTGAAGACTGAGGAGTATGCAAAGGTGGCGCAGGTTTATGGGACGGGGGTGCTGGAGTTTGGGGTGGGGCGGGTGTTTCTCCGGACTGGGCGGGGGAATCGGTGTGTCTTCCAGAGGCCTACGGTGGGCCGGTGGGTTTGCAGCCTCCAGGGGATGAAGCCGATGGCGTGTAAATTGTTCCCGTTCAGGATTCATTCCAAACCGGTGTATAAGCGGGGGGATACCAGTGCGTATCGGCATCGGGGGAGGACTTTTTATGTGTATCTGGATCCCGAGTGCGGGGGGATTCAGATCGGGAGCCCGACTCAGAGGTTCCGGGATGAGATTCTGCCGGAGATCGTGCGGATCGGGATGGGGGAGCGGGTGAAGCAGAAGTACACGACGTCCAAGTATGTCTCGTGGACTCCTCCCTGACTTGGATGGGCCTCGATCAGTTTTGGCGTGTCCTCTCCTCCCAGTTCTTCCTCTGGTATGGGTGATCCGCGAAGAATCGTTCGATGATCTCCTCGACTCGGCCCTGGGCTCTGGTGAGGGCTTCTCTCTGGTTGATGGTGGTGAGTCTCTTGTCTTGTTTCAGGGTGTTGCCGTCGACGATGACCGTGGAGATGTCGTCGCTGGTGCCGTAGAGGACGATGCTGGTGAGGGGGTCCATGGTGGGGGTGAGGAGGGGGTTGAGCATGTCGACGAGGATGATGTCGGCCTTCTTACCGGGTTCCAGGGATCCAACCTTGTCAGCGACGCCCAGGGTCTCGGCGCCGCCCCGGGTGGCGAGCTCCAGGAGGCGGCGGGGGCTGGGGCGGACGGTGAGGCTTTTGGATGCGATCATCCCCTCGGAGCCTCCGACGAGGCGGGCCCGGGTTCTCTGGCCCCGGAGGTTCTGCCTGAGGAGCTGGAGCATGTCGTGGAAATAGTCGTCGGTGCCTAGGCCGACGGGGATGCCGGTGTCGAGCCATCGGAGGAGGGGATTGGTGACCGCTCGGCAGTGGAGAATCCCCATGCCGGCCTCGACGATGAGTTTGAGGTCTTTTTCCGTGGCGTAGGTGCAGTGAGCGCCGGTGAGCCTGTAGTTGAGGACGCCGAGGTCTTTCAAGTGCTGGGGCGGGGTCTTGCCGTAGAGTTTCTCGACCTGGGTGACCTCTCTCCAGCTCTGGCTGAGGTGGGTGGTCATCCTGAGGCCGTGGGCCTCGGCGAGGTCCTTGCATTTGAGGTAGGTCTCGGGGAGGGCTAGGTCGGCGGCCTTGGGGGCGACGATGGTGGTGATCCGTCCCTCTGCTTTTCCCTCCCATTTCCGGTGGAGGTCGACTGCTCGTTTGTAGGCGGCCTCTCCCTTCTCGGGGATGTAGTCGTAGGTTCCGTCCATGAGTTTGACGAGGTCAACCTCCTCGATGTCCGCGCCCAGTATGGCCCTGAATCCTGCTTGGGCGACGCTCTCGGCGAATCCGTGGGGGTATGTGTAGACGACCATGGCGGTGGTGCATCCTGCGTGGATGAATTCGGCGCAGCTGGCGGCTCCGAGCCATTCCATGTCCTCGGGGCGGCGGTAGCCCTCGAGGGGGAGGTTGACCTTGTAAAAGTCGCCTATGAGCTCGTAGACGCCCCTGAAGTACTGTTGGAGGTGGCTGTGGGCATTGACGAAGCCGGGGAGGGCGACCATGTGGGTGGCGTCGATGACGTGCTCGGGGCTCCGGGGGGGCCTCACGTCTGGTCCGATCTCCGTGATCCTGTCGTCCTCGATGAGGATGCTGCCCTCCCTGTAGACTGTCTGGTCTCTGTCCATGGTGGCGATGTATGCGTTCTCGATGAGGGTTTCACCCATGGTTGGCACCTGTTTCGGGGTATGGTTGGTGGGATGATGGATATAATAGGTGGCGGGGTCACCTGAGGGGATTTATCTGCTGCTGTTTTATGGTTGTTGTGGTGTTGCGTTGGGTTCCGACGATGTCGTGGATATGAATCGGAGGGCCTGGGAACGGGTCGCCGACCAATATAACCGAAGGGAGCGGGTGATCGTGGGGGCTCTCTTCGGTGATTTCATGGCTTCTCTCCCGGATGGGGGGAGGGTTCTCGACGTGGGCTCGGGGACGGGGCTGCCCTATGCGGGGGCGCTGGTGGAGCAGGGTTTCGATGTGGTGGGCGTGGATGTCTCCTCCAGGATGGTGAAGCTGGCCCGGGGGCACGTGCCGGGGGCGTGTTTCGTGAAGATGTCGATGACGGAGATGGCGTATGAGGAAGAGTTCGACGGCGTCCTGGCGGTCTACAGCATGCTGCTGCTGGATCCCCCGCTGTTCCGAGATGTGGCGGGGAGGGTCGTGGGGGCGTTGAGGGGGGGCGGGGTGTTCTATCTGGTTTTGAATGAGCCGCGGGAGGAGGGGGCTGACGTGGACGGGGAGGCGGTGGTGGAGATCATGGGGGAGGCGATGTACTCCCGGGGATACTCCGTGGGGGAGGTGCGGGGGGTCTTCCTTGCCCTGGGGTTGGAGGAGGCGGGTTTCCGTCGGGGTGTTCACGTGACGGAAGAGTTCGGGGTGGAGCACATGGTGGAGTTCCTGTTCCGTAAGCCCATGGCTCCGGGCTTGTGAGGGGTAGCAGACGATAAGCGTTTCCGGGGGCTAGGATAGTCCCTGGAGCAGTGTGCATACCCGGCATAGGGTATCTGGGCTGGGTTCCCCGCATGTGACGCAGTTGGTGGGGGGTTCCCTGGTCTGGAGGCTGGGGGCGAGTTTGAGGGCGGTGCGGTAGACCGTGTGCTTGGTTCCGGGGCGTTTGTGTTCCAGGCGATTGAGGATGTCCCGGGCGTCGTTGCGCATGGCTTCGTCTGCGTAGGGGCAGGGTGTGGCCTGGAATGGGATGCCCGTGAGGTAGGCGTAAAGCGTGGATTCTCGTTCGGGGATCTCGGCGTAGGGTTTGATGCGGCGGACGAATCCGGGGAGGGCTCGTCCTCCGGGGTCGATCTGGGCGAGGCGGTTGGTGTCGCCTCTGAGGATGTTGAGGAGGGCGGTCTGGGCCATGTCGTCGAGGTTGTGGGCGGTTGCGAGGCGGTCTGCGTCGATGTCCCGGGCGGCGGTGTTGAGGGCTCTGCGGCGGAGGACTCCGCAGTAGGTGCAGGCGTGGAGTTCCCTGGGGGCTGCGGCGATCTCGTCCATGGTGTATCCGAATAGCTCCTTGAAGCTGGTGATGCGGTGTTCGACGCCGAGTTTTTGGGTGGCCTGGGTGGCGAGTCGGAGGGCCTCGTCTCTGTAGCCTCCTACGCCTTCGTCGATGCTGATGGCTGTGAGTGTGGAGTGGGGGTGGTTCTGCTGGAGTGTGTGGAGTATCTCGAGGAGGGCGATGCTGTCCTTGCCCCCTGAGAGGCCGAGGGCGACCCGGCTGTCGTGGTCCAGCATGTCGTGGCGGGCGATGGTGTTCCTGACCTTCTCCCTGATGGTGGCGGTGAAGCAGTTGGTGCAGAGGCGTTCCCCGCTGTAGGGGCGGTGGTAGATGGAGGGCTCCTTGCGGCATCTGGTGCAGGGCGGGGTCATTCGGTGGTTTCTCCGCTGTGTCGGATTTAAACCCTGTGCGGTTCAGCCTCCGTGGGTGACGGAGAGGAGGACGAGGGTGTCCCCGTGGTTGAGGGGGGATTCGAGTCCTTGGAGGTTGCCGATCTCGACTCCGTTGAGGAGGATGAGGGTGGCGACGGGGGTGCCGGTGACGGGGTCGAGGAGGGCGTCTCTGAGGGGTTGCCCGTGGATGTCGATGAGGGTGCGGAGGGCCTCGTGGACGTCTGCGCCCTCGGGGAGGGTGATGGTTTCCCGGTCTTTGCCTGCGGCGTCCTTGGCGACCCCCAGCATCTTGACGGTGATCTCTGCCATTCCCATGTTCTCACGGGTTCGTAATGTATAAATCTGCGTCGTCTGGGGGGTATGTTGGGTGGCGCCTGTGGAGGTGGAGGTCCGTTATTACGCGATGCTGCGGGAGGCTGCGGGTACCCGGAGGGAGACGGTGGAGATGCCGGAGGCTTCCAGTTTCGGAGACCTCATAGAGTTCGTGGTGGCCAAGTACGGGGCCCTGTTCCGCCGGTACGTCTTCGACGATGAGGGGCGGGAGCGGGATTATCTCAGCTTCATGGTGAACGGTGTGAGCGTCCACAGCAGGGAGGGGTTCAACACTCCCCTTGCGGATGGGGACGTGGTGGCGATACTGCCTCCGGTGGGCGGGGGCTAGGGCATCTAACTTTATTTAGTGGGTGTTTGGTTTGTATGGTGGGCTCGTGGTCTAGTCAGGATAAGACGTCAGCTTGCGGAGCTGTTGGTCGTGGGTTCGAATCCCACCGAGCCCGCTTTTCACTCAACCGGACCCGGTCAGCTACTTTCGTTTCCTGTAGAGGGGGTGGCCACCATGGCCATCATCATGACCTGAGTCGTGGCCACGGGTTTAGACATTCCCCATTCTTATCCTTATCAAGAAGTTTTTCTCAGGTAAGTAGACGTTTTTCGCCATCAATCTTCTGAAGGTCCGTAATGTCTTGGCTTACCTCTAGACATCCTAGATATTTCCCATCTTTGTCTCTTACCGCCAAATAGCGGATGGATACCTTCATCCCCTTGTAGTTTATCCAGAAATCTGCTGCATCCCTTGCACCCGTCTTCATCTCATCGATGATCTGCTGAACCTTGTGCAGACTCTTACTCGGGTGACAGTCCTGAACCCTTTTACCGATGACGCTTCTCGGACGAGGAAAGATACGATCTCCATTCTTGTTAAATATGCGTACGGTATCGGTGTCGTCTACGAACGAGAATTCCACAGGAAGAGTATGAAGTATTATTTCCAACGTCTCTTTACTAACATTATCAAACATGCTACCACATCATTGAATAATGGATAATAAGATAAATAAAAATATAACATACGAGATTGCTGAACCTAACCTCTTCATAATCCCGACTCTTATCCTAGCTAGAATTAGCATCTAAGTGATTTCAAGAAAAAAGATGAGTAAGATGACGATGCGCGCGCACGTGTCATCGATGTTATAGGAAAAAGAGGAAAGAGGCGGAAGATATCTCCACATAGGGCTGGGTTCGAATCCCAGCGAACCCGCCACAGATCAAACCCACACTGCTTTACTACCTGAGACTGTCATTAAGACACAACACACGAGGCGGGGTTTCAAAGACCCTCAGTCTAGATCATGCTGATGACCCAAGCATACGTGAAATGTGCGGTGGCAACGCTGAGAGCTACGAAAAATAAAGCCGCTATCACCGGGGGCAAGGTTTCCACGCTTGCAATCCTTCTAGTCAATTGGTCCCTCCTTTCAGGCTCGTCTCCTTGATCCGAGGGATGGCAGAGACAATATAACCGAAATATTACGGTAAATGTATCGGGCGCCGACTCGGGAGACGAACGTTTATGGCTAGACTGGCGCGCGTGGTCCTGCGCGCGAGGTGACGCCTACTTGCATATCCCCCTGGTGATGTACCCCCGGTGGGTTTCATCAATACAACGGGGTTAGAACTTCAATCCGAGTAGACTTATGGCGGTTGATTGTGAAAAGTGTCTAGTGCCTTCGCCTGTAATGGCGCTTCCTGGATTTGAGGCAGGGCAGACAGTAAACCGGGCGTCCGCTGGTTGGTTTGAATGGCAGTTCGAACTCGGTCTTGCATTTCCGGCAGATCGCCTTGTGCTTCTGAGGCGGGCCGGCCTTCACCCTGACGTTCGTCGTCAGCTCTGTGATGCTAGTGCTGGTGTGGGCTTTGATGTCGGCCATCGCCTTCTCCTCGCCGTGGGCGACGAACGTGATGGCGGTGCCCTCGGCCTCCATCCTCGCCGTTCTCCCTATCCTGTGGAAGTATGACAGTGTCTCCCGGGGGATGTTGTAGTTGACGATGTGGGTGATGCCGGTGATGTCTAGGCCCCTCGCCGCGATGTCAGTCGCGACCAGGAAGTCTATCCTGTGCTTCCTGAAATTCCGGGTCACCCTGTCCCTCTGGGGCTGCGACAGGTTGCCGTGGAGGGCGTCGGCGTTGTATCCGCTTCTCTTCAGCTTCCTCGCCAGCTGGTGGGCGCCCCTCTTGGTCCTGGTGAATATTATGGCTTTCCGTATCCTCTGGTCGACTATGAGCTCCATCAGTATCGGGTACCGGCTGCTGGGGTCCACTCTGACGTATCTCTGCTCGATCTGCTCTAGGGCGATCTCGTCCTTGCTGACCAGGATCTTCTCGGGTCTGTGCATGTATTTGTCGCATATCTTCCAGATGTTCCGGTCCATGGTGGCGCTGAAGAGGCTGGTCTGCCTGTGCTCGGGGACCCTGTCCAGGATCTTGTTGATGTCCTTGACGAAGCCCATGTCCAGCATCCTGTCGGCCTCATCGAGGACCACCATGTGGACGTTCTTCAGCTTCAGTGTGCCCCGTTCCAGGTGGTCGATGATCCGACCGGGGGTTCCCACGACTATGTGGACGCCGCTCTTGAGCTGCCTTATCTGGCGGTTGATCTTCTCTCCGCCGTAGATGGGGCAGACCCGGATACCGGTGTACCTGCTGATCTTGGAGAGGTGGCCGGCGATCTGTATCGCGAGTTCCCGGGTGGGGGCCAGCACGAGTCCCTGGACTCTCCTATCTAGGAGGTCGATGGACTCCACCATCGGGATGCCGAATGCCGCCGTCTTGCCTGTCCCCGTCTGGGCTTGGCCGATCACGTCCCTGCCTTGGAGCAGGGGCATGATTGATTGAGCCTGGATGGGGGAGGGCTTCTCGAAACCTAGATCCTTGATGCCTCTTAGGACATCCTCACTTAGGGGTAAATCGTTGAAATCTTGTACCTGCATACGTATCTGCTTCTATCACTAAACTACGCATGCGGGTGCCTTGTCAGCTACTCCAAACATGAATATGTTCGACGTGACAGCACTCAACATGGGAGGTGCCATTTAAAGGTATCCCAAACTATTCGCGCGGGGGTGGATTAACCATTCTTGAGATTTGCGGGTGCACATATTGATGCCAAGTGGATTGGTGTGACGCCAAATCTTATAACTCTAAAGGGGTAATCGACGGGGATGAACATCCTCGCATTTATCATGGCTGGATTATTCTGTGGATTCGTGGATTCTTGTCTCGGAATGGGCTTTGGTGTAACCTCGGCTTCGGTGCTCATAACATTCGGCGTGGCCCCGGCGGTGGCCAGCGCATCGGTCCATGCGGCGGAGGCTGCGGTCGACATCGTCTCCGGCATAGCCCACTATAGGCTCGGAAACGTGGATATCAAGATCGCACGGCACCTGCTCATACCTGGAATAATCGCCTCAGTGTTGGGGGCGGTATTCGTCAGCGGGCTCTCGTTGAAGATGGCCAAGCCCTTCGTCCAGGGCACCCTCCTCCTCATGGGGCTTTACATACTTTTCAGGCACGTTAAAGACTATAATCCTGCGCCGAAAAAGAGTATGACCAAAAGGAAGGCGATGCTCCTCGGATTCGTCGCCGCCTTCATCGACGTCGCCGTGGGAGGGGGCTGGGGCCCCCTTGGGACGCCGGCGCTCATCCTGTCGGGGGAGGAGCCGAGGAAAGCCGTGGGGGTGATAGAGTTCACGGAGCCCATCATCAGCCTCGTGGCCGTGTTGACTTTCGGATACACCCTGGGTTTCGACAAATTCATGTGGGATATGACGATCCCCATGATCATCGGCGGAATCATACTGACCCCCATAGCGAGTGTGTTGACCTCGAAGATGCCCCGACGTTTGCTCGGCATCCTCATCGGGTTGTGGCTTGTTCTCCTCAACCTCTGGGGACTCCTTGCTTGAAGGTGGTAAAATGTTGGGCGCGAAGTTAGACGATGGTAATCTGTTGAGAGTAAGCGACGGGAGACATTGCCCCGAGTGCCTTCAATCCCTCGAATCGATTAGATCGAGGAGATACAAGTGTAATACGCCCGGGTGTCTGGTTGACTATGTCAGGACGAGAAAGAGAGGCCCTCGTCTATACGAGATAGTTGAGGTTGTTAGGGTGACGCGGTTATGAGGAGTAAAAAGGACTTGGCGATTAGAGATCGCTGAGTGCCATTAACCTGCGGGACGCACCCTAGGGAGATGGACGATCGGTGGTGAGCCCCTCTCACGGAGTATTGGTCTCATACCAATGCCTATATAGTATCGGTGCTCACGCGGGATTACCATGCAGATAAACCTCGACGAGGTGGAGTATATCACGGAGACCGCCCTCACGATCCGGGGTAGCAGAAGGCGGACCACCATGCCCAAAGAGATTGCGGAGCACTTCGGCTTGAAAGACGGAGACAAGATCATGTGGATCCTCTTCAAGGACGGTAAAGTGGTCATCGTCCCGAAGACAGGCAACAAGGATTGAGGATCCTTTCTCCTTCCCCCAGATCATATATGCTACTCGCGCTCGCGTTTCCGTGCGAAGCTTATTTTTTCGTATGTCCTTTAATCATCGGGCGATTGGCTGTCTCGACCTTTGTTTAGGATACACATCCTACGTGTGCCTAATTCTAGGAATGATATAAAATGTGGTTAGAACAGGAGAAATATCTGGTGGTAGTAGGGTTCGAATCCCACCGAGCCCGCTTATTTCACCGAGCGGATACTCTAACCAGCATTCGTTACTTGTCTTTCTGAAAATTGTCTAAAAACAGTTCACCCGATTGGGTGATAAGATAGGTCCCTCTAACGGGAGTTTGTATTAGTTCTAATTCTGATAGAAATACCAAGTAATTTCTGATCAAACCTGGTCTTCTCAGGAGACTTCGGGCAATATAAAGAGGACTAGAACGGGGATTCGTCCGAATAAACAGTAATATTTGAATAGCTAATTTTTGGGTTTCCATTACTCTTTCACACCAAATAATTTATACTGATATATAGTAATGCTTATCTAGGATAAGTACTAACAATTAGTTAGTTAAGATATTATGGTTAGACGCTGGTCTTATAGTAAGTCTTGTTATGTTGATAATGTAGGACTTGGTCGAGGTGTTACCACAAAATGAGGATCTTTAGACCTTTGAAACGATTCATTGATCGCACCGAGGAAACAAATTTTCGATTCAAACATTTGAGGAAGCATCCACCCTCTTTGCATACGTCTACGAAAAATTTTGTGTCTCTGATAGTGTATTGGCCTGACGGGCGTATTTCTTCTGAATTAGAGATGGAAAAAAGGAATGAAGACCCTGAGGTATGGTATGAAAGCGTTCGGAAAGTTTGAGCCCGGACAGCCCCTTCCCCTAAGAGGGTTCGAACAATATTTCGGTATACCCTCAAGGCAGGGCCCGGACTCCTGGAAATCAACCTACCCCAGCATCCAGAAAATATTAAACCACCTCGCCCGACAAAGCCGGAGCGAAGGTTCACGAGAAAGCTACCTTAATGTAATTAAGCGATTTTGCTGGACAACATCAAACGGACCAGAAGAACTAATAGCACTTCCCAAGGCACAGATCGAGACTTTACTGCAAGACTACATAGACGTAAAAGCATCTGAGGGAAAAAGTAGAACCACCCTTAACATGTATCTCAAACGATTACTCAGCTTCTACAGGGTAAACGGAATCGAAGATCTCCAAGTACAAGGCTTCTACCAGCCCACTCGATACCACTCTCGCACGGAGTACATTCCAAGCAAAAACGAGCTATACTCGATGGCCAATGCAGCCAACAGACCAAGAGATAGAGCTATCATCTTATGCCTATGGGCAAGTGGACTCCGAGTGTCCACGTTCACCGCCTTAAATTATGGCGATGTCCGAGAAGACCTCGAGTCTGGGTATTCTGTTATCAAGTTTCCAGTTTTCCCAGAGATGAGAAGTCGGGTTCCGCACGCGTGCAAGGGGGAGATTCCTTATTATTCTTTCATCTGTTCCGCCGCTTCAGAGGCTCTTCGAGTGTATCTTAGAAAACGGGTTGAGGATTTCGGTGGGATTGAGGATGATGATCCGTTGTATCACTCTGATTGGAATATGTGGGAGCGTTCTGAGCGTTCTAGGATGCGTTTGGGTAGACGGGGTGTGGGTTTGATTGTTAAAAAGTCTGCTAGATTGGCGGGGGTTAAGCAGTGGGAGCATGTTTTTCCTCATTGTCTTCGTAAGGCTTTCGAATCTGTACTCAGGAGTTCCCTCGTTGATGGTTCGCGGCTTGATGCGGGTAACCAGGAGTTTTTTATGGGGCATATTCTGCCGGGTTCTCAGGACCCGTATTACGACAAGACTAAGGTTGAGTTTCACAGAGATGAATACTCTAAGTTAGATTTCTCGTTATTTCGAACTAGTCAAATTTCTTCCGATAAGCTGGTTCCAGTCTCTGAGCTTGAGGACTATTTTTCGAAGGGCTGGATGTTCGTTTCCAGGATATCTGAAGTTACGGCAATTGTGAGGAGGATTCGCTGAATGAAACCGATGTCAGAGAGAAATCAATCAACATTCAATTCAGAGTCAAATCTTCTTTTCAGCTATCCCTTGTGCTTTATTCAGAGTCAATCCGCATTCGTTCCTACATCTTTCATGTATTTCTCGTTATTCTTTGGTTGGTCTACTGGGAGGTCTGTGCTTGGGGCGGTTGAGTAAGAAGAAGCGTGATAGAATTCGAGCCATGATACAGGAGGGTTATACTACTAAGGAGATTAGGTTAGAGGTTGGTTGTTCAGGGTCAACGGTTACTCGGGTGAGAAAAGAACTCAATAATGGTCCACAGGAAAAGGAGTCGACTGTAGAATCTGTTTTATTGAAGTCACTCTATCAAATGCATCTAGGCATTGAATTTAACGATATTCTGTCTGAACAGGAATTACTCAACTACTTTCGCGAATGTGCCATCAGTCTCACGGAAAATATACTAGAAGCAGATTATGAAATGGCTAAAAAAGCTCTATTCGAATCAGATTTCTTCGATTACATTATGAAGCTATTGAAATCAAAACCCGAGAAAGTAAACCGGGATGATCGACAGTATCGACAACGATGGATTAAGATTCTGAAAAAATGGTATCCCGAGAAACTGGCGGAACTAATGTGATCAATCGTGAGGGACGCGCGTACGATCCATTTCATCGATGCGCGCGCGAACTATTTATGCTTGAACAGCATTCAGACTTATTGAACAGTATAAGAAAGAATGAAAATTTTACAATCTGAATTGTCCAGTGAAGAAACTGACGAGATATCGGAAGGCATATTATTGCAGCTTCTCTGTGGGAATTGGATCAGGTAGCATTTTATAAATTGTCTGAAACCATATCTTTTTTCTTAGAACTCTTCGTGTGTGTACTTACATCCGTGCGATAAAAGATAAAATAATAAATTATTATTAAATATATTAATAAAATAATGACGAACATTGAACCTTATACAAATAAAACTTGGGTAGCATTTGTAGATATTTCAGGTTTTAAAAATGAAATGAGAAAAGGCAAACGACAAGCTAGGAAAATGCTAAATAAATTCCATAACTCAATTTTCAATAATGGACTTTTATTCACGAATAGAAATCCCGATTGGAACACTATTGAACTTAATTTGCTAAGTGTGTCCGACTGCGCCATCCTTTTTACGCGAAATCAAAACCGAACTTCTTTGGAAATATCGAAAGGACTAGCCACAATGTTGTTATTCATTAAAAATATGAATCGAGAATTGATCCGCCCTCCAAAACCTAGAATATTAACTACAAGTTCTATTTGTTATGGAGAGTTTAATATTGAACCAAGAACCGAAGGATCTGGCATAAATAAGGAGTTTTTTTATGGTGATGGTTATGTCGATGCTTATCGCGATAATTCAAGTCAATCAAATAAAATACAACCGGGAGAATGCAGAATAAAAATAGATGAAAATATAAATATTGATTTTGAAGATAATGTATTCAGACTACTAAATAGGGAAAGACGTTATTATATGTATTATTGGATGTTGGATAATCCAATAGATATTTCTAAATTTAAACAAGTTTATAATATCAATATATATGAATTAAAAAAGGATATATTAAATGGTTATATTGATCAATTATGATTCATCTCATTCATAAAAGGGGGAAAATGAAGGGACTATCCAGATAATCGATCAATTAATTGTTGACGAAGTATGGGATCATCGATTTCAGCTAGAACTCGTCTAAGCTCACTCGCCAATCGACGTGCTTTTTTAATTCTGTTTCTCCTTCGCTCATACTCTAAACTGTCGAGATTTCTTTGTATTCTGGAAGGATCTGGTACTGTAAATGTGACATCGTCAGGTTTTCTCATGACTAAATCTAATTCTTGGAATAAGTGATTAGCCCGATCACCCACTCCAGTAATAATAACCCAGCCTCGTGTTCTAGTCATTGCAGTGAAAGCTTGATTTCTTAACTGAACAATTATTTTATTATTTTCACCAATCTTCTCGAAGTCTATAATATATACTATTGAAGCCTCATTTCCTTTTGCTGGAAAAATACCGGAAAAAGTTACATGTCCTTCTATTTGAAAACTACTACTAGACGAACCATATCCAGGACGAATTGAATTTACATCACGTTCATTTAATAAATGCCTCAAAAGAGTAAAATTTTGGCTCATTTTTTTCCAATCAAGAGCGATCACTAGAATTTCTTCAGGTCGTAATTCATCAGTTTCTATATTTTCTTGTATTTGATCAGCGATCCATACAATTTCATCGTTTATTGAATCAAAAGACTTCCATTGAACTAACTCAGAAAAACCAACTAGATCTTCTAAAAGATGGGGAGAATTACGTTTAGGGCGAGTTATTGTGAGAGTCTGCCCAGGAGTAAATGAGCCTGAAACAATCTCGTATCCAATATCTTCCCACCCACCACTATTGGGGATAAACTGGACCGCGCCTTCGGGTCTTAGAAGACCCATCCCAAAAACATGGGCAGCAACAAGAACAGGGCGAGGAGTTCTATAGCAACGATACAGGATGACATCCTTTTCTATTTCACCCTCCTCGTAAGTTCCGTCGAGACTAATTTTAGGGGTTCCGTCATCATTAGTCCCAAAAATGTCTATCGTTGTAGGAATTGCCAGAGACTCGAGGCTCTGAACCTCATCATAAGCCCATATTAATCTTTTAGGATCCTTTAAACAGTGTAAACATAACCGATAAAAGGAAAAGTGAAAATCCTGACCTTCATCAATAAGGATTGCATCAAATAGCTCAGGTATCTCAGTACCACAGTCTATAAGTTCATTACAACATTTTCCGAGAATTTCGTTTGATTCACGATACGAAAAGTAATTTCTTGCGTTTCTAAATGTACGAGGTTCTTGGCTCATGGCTTCAGCTATTGTCGAATATACTCCGGGTTGGCTTTTACCGCCCCAACCATGCATCACTCGGATTTTAGTCCAATCTGGCTCAGAATTATCTTCAGACCAATACTGATAAAACCGAGTTATTAAATTCTGAATCATCCCATACAGACTTTTTGTATAAAAAGTATACACAATAGTCCATTCCGGGTGCCGTCGATGCATGAAAGCGGCTTTCATGCACATTACTATAGTCTTTCCTGACCCTGACAGGCCTCTTATTCGTTGGGGCCCCGGAGGGATTTGAATAGCTAATGAGTGTTGTTCCCTGTCCATACTAAGCATTCGTGTTTCTACTTTTCTCAACATAGCTGATTTTGAAGATAAATTGCTAGATTCAGCTCTAGGAATACGTCTTAATACAGGAGTTCCTTGAAGAACGCCTAGAGCTAAACTCCA
Source organism: Candidatus Bathyarchaeota archaeon (assembly GCA_026014875.1). GTDB lineage: Archaea > Thermoproteota > Bathyarchaeia > TCS64 > TCS64. The sequence goes on from JAOZHO010000034.1 coordinate 160,651, forward strand.
TTGTTCGTCTGTAATCGGAGCTTGAGTTTCATCGTTTGGGATTTGATGCAATTTTTCTCGAAGTTGTGACACTTCTAAGTCATCAGCAAATATGATCGAATAAGAATCAGAAGGACTTTCACCAAATCCCTTTTCGACAAATTCTGATTTTGTAATATTGGGCAATGCAATGTAGATATGGCCTTGAATCACTACTTTCCGCTTTTTTCTTAATTTTCGTTCATTGCGGAATTTATTTAAAACGGCCATTATTTGATCTTCAGAGTCATTTAAGGGGAATTCATGGAGGCTCTCCCAGTTTTGCATCTCCCAATAGTCCTCACTTATGTTTTTAATATGGTTAATTTGACATTCGAGTAAATAGATAACATAAAGTCCATTCTCGCGATGTAAAATAAGGAAATCAGGTTCTTTTCGCGAACGATCGGCAGAGAATACAGGATATCTATGATAACAAATACCAGTATCGTCAATTAATGCTAGTTTTAAGGCGTTCCAGATTTCCCTTTCCGAATGAACGGCATCTCCACCTTCTGACCAAATAAATTGCATGTTGTATAGAAAATAAAGATTAGATAAAATGGTTTGGTTAAACTATCAGGCGCGATTTTCTCGCACACGTAATTCTTTGTTTGGCATTATTTTTTGAATCGCCCCATTATAAGGCGGATCTTTGAGTGCAATTATGAACTCTTCTAGTATTTTCGCCTCGTTTACATTATCTGTTTCTATATACCTAATCATAGCATTACTTTTTAAAAAACCTGTAATGATCCAAAATATACTACCACTAATCTTACATAGTTTTGATATTAGAGTATGCGAACTCGTGCTCCCATTCATTAAGTCGTTTTTTAATCTCCGTGAGAGATTAGTAGTTGAGCCCGCATACTGTAATTTTTCGTAAAAGAATACTAGATAAACACCGGATGACTTGGGTGGGTCTACTTCAACAAGGGGTATTTCAATCAAGTCGTCTAACTGATAATAATAATTTCTAATTTTCTCGAATAAAATATTAATGTTTGACAATCGTACGCGCGATGTTACTCTGAGAATATAAAGGCATGCGGAATCGCGCGCGCGCGGCTGTATGGGCTGGGGAGGTCGTCTATCGAGCGGGTGAACTCGAGGCTGGAGGGACAGGTCTGTCTTGACCGGCATCGGGTCAGAGGGTTGAGGAACGTCGCCGTACATGTGGCTCTCTGTATAATCGCTATGTTGCTGGTGGCTGTGGCTGCGCTGCGTTTGGGTGTGCCTGAGAAGGCGAGGTCGATAGCTATGTTTGGATGGTAAGGAGGGATGACACAAACATGCAATTTAGCAACGGGCTGGTGCGCGCGCATTTCGTCCTCGCTCATCATGTCTTTTAGTCTAAAATTTTAATAGAAAGAAGTAGTAACATCGAAACATGCCATTCAAGTTCACACGAGATGATCTCCTACTATGCGATGGCATAGAAAAGAATGCAAAGCAGTTAAGGAATCGAATACTAGAACTATACAACGAACTTGTACCAAGACTTAAAGCCGATCCCCTACTGAGAAATTTCGTAAACCCCTCTCAGAGACACAACAAATTATGGACCAAGTCTCCTTACGTCCCTAAATATAATACTAGAGGAAAAAGATACAGACCCGGTAGCTGGATCGGCTTTGCAGATCGGATCAAGTATCCTGATCCCAGAAGAGGCATACAATTCCAGTATGGGATAAAACAGGAAGACTATTGGTATGGTTTATGGATACAAGGAGATCAAGAAACCAGGGCAACTGAACGTGATCTTTACAAAATACTAATAAAATATACCTCAGAACAGATAGCAGCTTCCATCAATTCCCTAGGCAACGATTATTGGTTCTGGGTGAGAAGAGATAATGACGAAAAAGATATCATAAACAATCCTGCAGATAAAGTGACAACGGATCAGGTCGAGGAATTTAGAACAAATCTTGAAAAAAAGCGACTTTATATAGCATTAGATAAAGGGTTCGAGAATTTTAACAGGGAAGACCTGTTATCGATTGAAGACGTTACATCCAATATAATCAAGACAACACACGAGCTTCTTCCGATCTATACTTGGTGGAGTGGCTTAAAACCGAGAGAAATGACCGCAGGTGAAGCATATTCCGCTTTGAGCGCAGGAGATAAACTCCATATTAGAGATGATGAAATTGACCAAGAAAAGGTTGGCGAACGGGAAAGGACAGTAAATACCAGAATTGGCGGGAAAGCGATTAGAAGGCACATCCTGGAAATCTATGGTCACCAATGTGCCCTCTGTGATATCAAAGATGATGAATTGCTCCGAGCAAGCCATATATCGCCATGGGCCAGGGATGAGGAAAACCGGGGCAATCCCCAGAACGTAATTTGTCTCTGCGTTTTACATGATGTATTGTTTGAGAGAGGGATGTTACGTATTCACCCTGACTATAAAGTTGACTTCGCAAACAAGATCCGTAACTCTGGAAAAAAGAGTAAAATGATACGATTACTACTTGACAACACAAATCAAATACTTGTGACCCCTTTTAAAAATCCTCCCGATCCGGAATTTTTAAAAAAGAAGCTTGCTAGAAAATAGCTTGGTTCAAAATGGTGTTTGCGCGCGCATTCTCGTCAATCAACATTCGATATCTTGATCAGACGCTCGATATTTAGTACATAAATTATGACCCTCTGGATTATTGAAAATGTTCAGTCCCGGCTCTCCATACAATGTCCGAGGTGTTTTACCAAGACTTTCAATCCATTCTATGAATTGTTCTTTATACCGGTCGTTTGCATTTGATTTATGTCCTTGTGTTTGGTGTACTATCTGAAGCAAATTATTAGGTAGATTGATGGGGTTGTCCCCGAAATAGTAAAAATGATTTGAGAGAAGTGAATACTTACCCCCCAGATCCGTGGGTCTATTTCCTTCTTTATGTACTCCTTCTCTTTGGGTTGGCGGATCGGTTGAATAATCATAAATGCAATCACCTAGTCTTAGCTTCGGGTCTTTGTTATTCCATTTAGGAATCTTCTTTTTCAGATGCTTTCTACAATATTCATCATATTGTTGAAGTGTCATCTTCTTGGTTACTTTCATTGCATAGATTACTTTGTTGGATAAATCACCCTGATCTTTGGCGTTTTTTGATCCTGTAGCTACTATCCAATCTCCTTCAGAAGCCGTTCTCCTAATTCTTGGTTTACAGATTGTTAGAGTACAGACCCCCCAGAACGGATTTGGTGCTGCGCCGTCATCGTACGGGATAGTATAACTATAAAGTTTCATGTTGAAGTATTAATTCTTCTAGAATTAAATTATTTTCATCAGGTAAAAATGCGCGCGCGAGTGATTCTAGAAGTTATGGAAGAATGGCTTCTAGTGAGCCCCAATTATATGAGTTTAACCATTCTACTGTTCTTTCATGTACCTGTTTCTCTGTATCGCCAGGAAAGAGAATATGAACTATTTCATGAAGAGCAGTCTGTATTAAATCTAAAAGAATGCCTGAGATAAGAGGTTTCTCACTTGCTAAGTAACGGACATTCTTGTCGTTTATTGCAAACCGATTTTTTTCATACCATGCGATACCTACTGGTTCTTTCAAATGAGTGAAGCCATATTCTATGTTGTCGTAGGCTTCTAATTGCTCCTTTGTTAGGTTTTCAGTGGGTACAAATATTTTAGCAGACTCTACAATGATATCAAGGAATCTCACTTTAGAAATGCTCATTTCTCTTCAGCCTCCAAGTTGAATTATAAGTGATTATTATCTGCGCGCGCGTTGTTTTTCGTCATCTAAACTCCTCAATTGACTTAATCTCTCCGTTTTGGTCTATAAACTTCCAATCGCGCCATCCATTCCGGGAAGTGCTTGTTACTTCACCTGAGAGGGCTGATGGGCTGGTGTAGTCCTTTCCTTGGTATGTGATCTTATTTGAGTGAATCCAGGTTGCATCGTATGTTTGATTTTTATAGGTGAAGAATATTGATTGGCCTTCAGGTTTTACTTTTGTCGGTTCAGGTTTCGTTGTCAGTTTAATCTTGTGGTCTTTAATTGTGTTAAAGAGGAAGGCTGTTTTTAATTCGGAGTCTTTCCTTTTGTAGATCTTGAATTCCAGGACTTTCTTCTCGTGGATTGGTATGCTGTCACATGCTTCCTGAAGTTTCTTGGTCTTCTTGTCGATTATGACGATTAGTGATGGTGGCAGGTCAATTAGGTTGGTGAGTGCCCGATGGATTTCACCTGAGCCTATCTCCTGTTTTACTTTTGTCACTAGGAATGGATCTCTTCTTATTGCGTCATAGAAAGTTTCGACAAGATGCCGCTTACTCTTCTGTTCCTTTAGGCCTTGAGCGAACTTGTTTAGTTGTGGAACTATATGCTCAAAAAGCGGATGGGTAGATAGCTCTACTTCTATTATACTCCATTTTGGTGGAGTTAGTTTGAGGGCGTATGCGTCCGGGATTGAACCGATCCCACTTGGTGATTTGAGTTTTGTTTTGACTGGTAAATAAATAATATCTTGGTCGAATATTTGCGAAGCAAACTTCTGGATATAGGCTTCTAGTTCTTTTTCTGACTCTGGTTTATGCTCGATGTATTCTACGCCATCGACCGAAAGTAGGTGGCTCATCTCATATTTGTTAAGTTTATCAGAAATATAATATTTCAGTTGTATTTTCACAGATTGAATACACGATTCCGAGCGGGTATGAATGCGCGCGCGATGAGTTTCAGTTGTACGCGCGATCAAGTTATGACGAAACCTTTAAATAGGATATAATTGCAATATCTCTTGCTCGCATATGCGAGTAGAACAATACACAAAGGTGCGAAAAAATGAGTACGCTAGAAATGACTGAACCGGAAATAAAAAATATGATTGTGAATATGCTAATTGAGGAATATAATTATCCTTCATCCAATATTTATACTGAAGTCTCAGCGTCACTCGGTAACGCACGATTCAAAGCCGATGTTGTTGTATACTCAAATAACCATCCTCATATCCTTGTTGAAATAAAAAATATAAAAAACACCTTACAATTTAACATACACCAACTTGAACGAATTACAGAAGCCATCAATCCACATTTCACAATCTTAACTAATGGTCTAGATTTTAAATTTTATAAAGTAATAACTGATAACTATAAAATCTCTTTAAAAGAAATTACAGATATTCCAAAATTCAACGAAACATTAACCAAAGCAGATAAAGAGGAACCTGAAAACTTGGTGACTCTCTCAGATAATAGATATTTAACCATGATGTGGCGCCATTTCGATATACTTCGCGGAGAGTCGCATCATCCATTTGATAGTTTCAAATACCTGCTCTTATTGTATGCCGCAAAATACTATGATGAAAAATCAGATTTACCAATTTTTTATTTAGAATCAAATCCAGAAATAACGAGAAATAAAATTCTGGGACTAGTAAATAACCTAGTTGATGCAAATGATGGGCTTTCTGATGTGAGAATTCCTTTCAAAGCTGAATCTCTTTATGAAATCGTGCGTGATTTACAGAAAGCATCATTAACAACATCTACTGAGTCGTTTAAAAAAATACTTCCAACGCTTATCAATAGGTTTGGAAAAAACTTACAGGAATATACGACACCGGAAATCATAGCGAATTTAATTGTTGATACCCTAAATCCTGGTGTTGATGATTTATTTTTAGACCCTGCGTGTGGGCTAGCAGGATTTTTATTAAAAATGGCCGATACTGGTTCACAAATAACCGGATTGGAGTTATCACTGGAAACTGCCCATCTGGCGAATTTAATCATAATATTATCTGGTGTATCGGGCACCGTGCATCATTCTAATGGTTTAGACGTTTCTGATCTTAATGAAAATAAATACAGCATCGTAGCAGTTCAACCTCCCTTTGGGCTTCAAATAAATGAGCCAAGACCTGAATATTCTCTATATAAATATCCATCTAAAACATACTCCGAAGAATTATTCGTAGAAGCAGTTCTGAAGTACCTAAAACCAAATGGACTGGGAGCAATTCTAGTACCAAACGGGTTCCTTTCACTCTCAAATTATTCTTCAGTTAGACAGTTTCTGCTCCAAAATAGTAAAATCAAAGGAGTCTTCAACTTTTCTCCTGATTTATATGATAATTGGTTTAGGATCTCTACTAGTTTATTGATCTTCGAAAAATCTATGGAGGGGACATCAAAAAGTGATCCTGTCTTCTTCTGCAAATTAGATAATAAAAATTATGAGAAAATAGTTCAGGATTTCAAAAAGTATTTGGATCTTGAATATGTCGAAGATCACGATTCTGTAGTTATCACTCCTATAATTAGTCCTGATAATCTTGATTTTGATTACATACAAGGATTTCAATATCTTCAAAGAATTGATGGTTCTCATTTCATTGAACTTGGAAGACTCATTGAGGTGATTACTGGGGCTTCACTTAACCGGGTTGGCGAAGTAGTGGAAAATGGTAGTTATAGTTATATCCGGGCATCAAATATCGGTGAAGGCGTAATCGATTTTTCTCATGTAGATTCTATCACTCTCTCAGATCCACATAGTAAATATTTGGCTCAACCAAACGATGTTCTTCTTTCACGAGCAGGAACCATTGGGAAAGTAGCCATCGTAGCGAACGAATCTAACCTAGTGATAGGATCGAATGTTGTTATTCTTAGAATTAAGGATAATCGTATTAAATCTGAGTTTTTACTTGGTTTCCTTCTTTCAAACTTAGGAAAAAGACAGCTTGTGATGTACTCAACTGGATCTACAATAAGCCATATCAGTTCGAAAAATATTGGCAGAATAAAAATTCCAGTTCATGATTTGAATGATCAGAATAATGTTGTTGGATTACTACAGAATCTTGTTTCCTTGAAGAATAAAGAAGAAGAACTTATCCAGAAGATCAAACAAAAGCGAGTGCTCATTCTGGAGCAACTTGACTCAGCCTTTAAGGAGGGTGTCTAGTGGTCATTGGCATCAAGTGTAGTGAGGAAGGAGACATTTCCTTTGAGACCTGCATGGAATGCGAAAAATGCTTGCCAAAGACGCTTATTGCCGCTTTAAAACAATATGATTTCAGAACGCACCCCGATAGATACAATATATCAGAAATATTGAGATGCCAAAGACAAGTATTTTACGACCGTACCATTGGGCCAAAAAATGAGTATATACCTCTTGAAGTATTGTGGATGAGAAAACGAGGAAAGTATTTTGAAACTATCTTAGAGAGAACGGACATCAACGATGTTACAGGAATTCTCGTTGTTGATGTAGACGGTCAAACTGTTCAAATTAGAGGAAAGCTTGATGGGTTTTCTCAATATTCTAAGGAGTTAATTGAAGTTAAATCCACAAGAATAAGCGTAGATTTTGTACCGCGTGAAAAAGATATGCTCCAATTACAATGTTATGTGTCGCTTTACAAAGATATTTTCAAGGAAATACGAGGATTACGTCTTGTCTACCTAGGCATGTCTAATTTTAAAACATTTGATATTGAAATGGTTGATCAAACAGATTTTATTACATCTCGAGTACGTGATTTACATACTTGTATTGTAGACTCTGTTCTTCCAGAAAAAGAAGAATCTCGCAACTGTAGATATTGTGTTTTTAAAGATGAATGTGCTGGAGGATATTCCACACATATAGAAACCGAAATAGTGGTAAAAAGTGAGTAACATGAAGAATGATATACCAAAAAAATTAACCCTGATTAGCTCAATAGAGTTGAAATTCATTTTACTTGAAGGTAATTGGGATGAATAATTGGAGTGAAAAAGTTAGTTTCATCTGGTCCGTAGCGGATCTTCTTCGAGGTCCTTATCGTCCAAATCAGTACAAGGATATTATGCTGCCTTTGACCGTTCTTCGCCGTCTTGACTGTGTTTTAGAGCCAACGAAAGATGCTGTGCGTGCTCGATACGAGAGTCTGGAAAAAAGTAAGATTAAGAATATTGAGCCAATTCTTAATCGCGAAGCAGGGCAGGCATTCCATAATGCAAGTCGTTTTACGTTTGAACGGTTGAAAGATGATCCTGATAATATTGCAGCGAATCTTACGCATTATATTAATAACTTTTCATCAAAAGCACGAGAAATAATCGAATATTTTGGATTTGAAGAACATATACCAAAACTTGATGGTGCAAATCGTCTGTATCTATTAGTGTCTAGATTCAATGATATTGATCTTCACCCGGACACTGTGTCCAATATCGAAATGGGTTACATATTCGAAGAATTAATTAGACGTTTCAATGAAGCAAGCAATGAAGAAGCAGGAGACCACTTTACACCAAGAGAAGTAATTAGACTCATGGTTAACTTACTATTCGCACCAGACGATGAAATCTTAACAACAAAAGGCATAGTAAAAACCCTTTTTGACCCCGCTGCAGGAACCGGGGGGATGCTCTCTGTATCCGAAAAATATTTACGAGATTTAAATCCAGACGCACGATTTGAAGTCTTTGCACAAGACTACAACGACCAAGCTTTCGCTATATGCGGCTCTGATATGATGATAAAAGGCAACAACCTTGACAACATACGTTTTGGTGACAGCTTCACAGAAGATCAATTCTCAAGCCATAAATTCGACTATATGTTGGCTAACCCTCCCTTTGGAGTAGAATGGAAACCAGAAGAAGATTTCATTAAAAAAGAACACGAAAATCAGGGATGGGGTGGAAGATTTGGTGCAGGACTTCCAAGAATAAATGATGGGTCACTTCTATTCCTTCAGCATATGCTTAGTAAAATGAAAACACAGAATGAAGGAGGAACAAGATTAGGAATAGTCTTCAACGCTTCACCCCTTTTTACAGGAAGTGCCGGCTCAGGAGAAAGCGAAATTCGTCGATGGATAATTGAGAATGATTGGCTCGAATCTATCGTGGCTTTACCCTCTGAACTCTTCTATAATACGGGCATTAACACGTACATTTGGATATTGACAAACCGAAAAGACCCACTTAGAAAAGGGAAGGTCCAGCTAATTGATGCCACTGAGCATTATAAGAAATTACGTAGAAATCTCGGAAACAAAAGAAACGAGATAAGTGAAGAACAAATAAAAGAAATAACACGCATCTACGGAGAATATAGGGAAGGTAAATATGTCAAAATATTAGATATTGGAGACTTGGGGTATTATAGAATAAAAGTAGAAAGACCATTGCGTCTTAACTTCGCTGTACTTGATGAAAGAATAGAAAAAGTCAAAGAAAAACGACAATTTATTAATCTATCACAAAGTAGAAAAAGTAAAGACCTAAAAGAAATAAAAGAAGAGATAAACAAAGGAGTGGAGTTGCAAGAAGAGATCATTAATGCACTTAACTCTCTTCGTCCTTTTGGAAAATTTAAAAACGAAAAAGATTTTTCAGCTAAACTCAGAAATGCTTTGAAGTTTTCAGGATTGAATATTAAAACCTCGCTTTTAAGAGATATTAAAGATGCCCTAGGAGAAAAAGATGAAACCGCTGAAATTTGCACGGATAGAAAAGGTAACCCCTTACCGGACCCCGATCTAAGAGATTATGAAAATGTGCCCTTAACCGAAAACATCGAAGAATATTTGAAAAGAGAAGTATTTCCTTATGTCCCGGATGCTTGGTTAGACACTGAATATACTAGAATTGGATATGACATCAACTTCAATAGATATTTCTATAAATACACGCCATCAAGACCGCTTGAACTGATTGAAGCAGAGCTAAAAAAAATTGAAGATGAGATAACAAAACTACTTGAAGGGTTGAACCAATGAAGCAAAATACTGTTCATAAAAATGAGTCAGAAGGTTTAAGAGCTAAAGATTGGGTGACTCAGCGACTTCGTTTTCTATGCGAATTCAACCCATCAAAATCTGAAATTAAAAACTATGATCCAGATATGGAAGTTTCTTTTTTACCAATGAAAAATATTGGAGATGATGGTACTTATTCTCTTGAAGAAATTCGGCCAATAAAAAACGTTGAAAAAAAATTTACATATTTTAGTACTAATGATGTAATAATCGCTAAAATTACTCCCTGTTTTGAAAATGGCAAAGGGGCGAGAATTCAAGATTTAGTCAATGGAATAGGATTTGGTACGACTGAATTACATGTACTTAGACCATTTTCAAATATCCTTCCTCAATTTTTATATTATACGACCCAATCTCAAGAATTTCTTGACCATGGCACTTCAGTGATGACTGGAGCTGCGGGTCAAAAAAGAGTTCCCATTGATTTTATTAAGAACTATAAAATTAAGTTACCTCCCATAAAAGAACAGATAGAACTAGTATCTTATTTGGATAAAATTCTACAAACAATTAACTTAGTTATGAGTTATAAACAGTCTCAAGTGGAAATATTAACTGAAAAGAAACATTCTTTAAATAATGAAGTAATTTTGAAGGGAATCAAACAAAACATTTCTATAAAGGAGTCAGAGCAAGAATGGCTGGGTAAAATTCCAGAACATTGGGATATTATTCGAACTAAAGGTCTTTATTATGAAGTTAATGATCGAACTGAATCGGGGGAAGAAGAATTGCTTACTGTCTCACATATTACCGGAATTACACCACGATCTGAAAAAAATGTGAATATGTTTTTACCCGAAACATTTGTAAACTATAAAAAATGTCAAACTGGAGATCTCGTGATTAATACTATGTGGGCCTGGATGGGCGCACTAGGCATCGCTTTTCAAGAGGGTATCGTAAGCCCATCATATAATGTATATAGATCTCGAAACATCAGTTATTTTCCAAAATATTATGATAAGCTGTTTAGAACAAGAAAATTTATTTCAGAAATTAATCGATTCTCAAAAGGCGTATGGTCATCCAGACTAAGATTGTATCCTCAAGAATTCTTTGAAATAAAAATACCCAATCCTCCGTATAATGAACAAAAAAATATTTCAGATTATCTTGATGATAAAATAAACGATATCGATGTGCTAGTGAATAAAATTCGAGATACCATTAAAAAAATGGTCGAATATAAGAAATCTATAATTTCTTCTGTAGTGAGTGGTAAAGAAAAAAAAAGCGATGGTAAAAATGCCTACTGATCATAAAGAAGTTGCTTTTGAGTCAGCAATTGAGGATTATCTTGTTAATAAAGCAAGTTATTCCATTTGTAATAAAAAAGAATTTGATCAAACTCGAGGAATCTTTCCTAATCTAGTACTATCGTTTATTCAATCAACCCAAAATGATGAATGGAATTATTTAGTAAATATTCTGAATGACAAAGCTGGAGATACCCTACTGGATAATCTCTGTAGAGCGCTTGATTCGGATTATGAAGGATGTTTGAATGTTCTCCGACATGGTTTCAAGTGTTATGGAAAAAAGTTTAGAATGGCTTATTTTGCTCCTGCTAGTGATTTGAATCCTGAGACTCTAACGAAATATAATGCTAATATTCTCACAGTAACTCGTCAACTAAAATACAGTGAAAAGCATAAGAAAACTCTTGACCTTGTTCTCAGTATTAATGGGATACCTTTTGCCACAGCTGAATTAAAGAATCAATTGACAGGCCAAACATGGATAAATGCAATCAATCAATATAAAAATCACAGAGACCCAAACGAATTAATTTTTCATTATAAAAAAAGAACCTTGGTTCACTTCGCAGTTGACACCGACGAAGTGTACATGACTACTAAATTAGCCGGAAAATCAACATTCTTCCTACCATTCAACAAAGGTGTTGGAAACGGAGCAGGAAACCCCGAGAACCCAAATGGGTACAAAACATCATATCTCTGGGAAGAAGTCTGGCAAAAAGATAGTATTCTTGATATTATTTCGCGGTTCATCCACCTCGAAGTCAAAGAACAAACACTAGGAAAAATAAACGTCAAAAAAGAGACTATGATATTTCCCCGGTATCATCAACTCGACACAGTACGAAAACTGGTTGATGAATCACGTTCAAAAGGAACGGGAATAAATTATCTCGTTCAACACTCCACTGGAAGCGGAAAAAGTCTATCTATTGCATGGCTCTCACATAGACTTTCCACACTTCACGACGATGAGGATAACAAGATTTTCGATTCAGTAGTCGTAGTCACAGACAGAGTTGTCCTTGATCAACAACTCCAAAACACAATCTACCAATTCGAACACAAACGAGGCGTTGTAAAAAAAATCGACCAAGACTCAACCCAGTTAGCTCAAGCACTAGAAAATGGAACCCCCATTATAATAACCACACTACAGAAATTCCCATACGTTACAGAAAAAATAGGAACACTACCCAAGAAGACATATGCTGTAATAATCGATGAAGCCCACAGCTCTCAGGGCGGAGAAAGCGCAATAGAATTAAAGCGTGTCCTTGCAGGATCATCAATTCTAGAAGAAGCTAGTATACAGGCAGAAGAACAAAATTATTTTGACTTCGAAGAAGAAATCCTGAAAGTAATGTTGTCTAGAGGAAAACAACCAAACATCAATTTCTATGCATTCACAGCAACACCGAAATACAAGACACTAGAAGTCTTTGGCACTCCTGGACCTTATGGAAAACCACATCCATTCCACCTTTATAGCATGAGACAAGCCATTGAAGAGAACTTCATTCATGATGTATTACAAAACTACACAACTTACGAAACTTACTATCGTCTTATCAAATCCATAGAAGATGACCCTCGATTAGATAAAAGAAAAGCAGCAAGAGCTTTGGCACGTTTCGTAAGCCTTCATCCGCATAACATAGCCCAAAAAACCGAGATTATGATTGAACATTTCTGGAACTTTACCCGACACAAAATCGGTGGAAAAGCTAAAGCCATGGTAATAACGTCCAGTCGATTACATGCAGTACGTTACAAACGATCTTTTGACAATTACATAAACAAAAAGGGATACGCAGGAATCAAAACTTTGGTTGCATTCTCCAAAACAGTAATTGACCCAGATACACCTGAAATATCCTATACCGAAGTTGGAATGAATAAGGGCATTAGAGAGAAAGAACTACCAAAACGATTTAGCTCAAACGAGTACCAAGTATTAATCGTAGCCGAGAAATACCAAACAGGATTCGATCAACCACTTCTACATACGATGTATGTAGACACTAGACTCTTTGGCCTGAGAGCAGTGCAAACCCTTTCCAGATTAAACCGAATTCACCAAGGAAAAGAGGATACATTCATCCTAGACTTTGTAAATAAAGCGGAAGAAATCAAAGATGCATTCCAACCATACTACGAACAAACCACCGTTGGAGAACAGGCAACTCCGGATCAACTCTACGAATTACAGGCCAAGCTTGAATCATACACTATATTCTATTCTAGTGAAGTAGAAGAATTCGCGAAGGTATTCTACAAACCAATAGAAAAACAAACAAGCATAGACCACGCAAAAATGAATGCGTGTCTTGACCCCGCAGTCAAACGATTCACCGAAATGGATGAAAAACAAGAAGAATTCCGAAAAACTTTAGCAGCATACAGAAACCTCTACTCTTTTCTATCCCAAGTAATTCCATTCCAGGATACAGACCTCGAAAAACTCTATTCATACATAAGATTCCTCATAAAAAAACTACCTCAACGAATAGGAGAAAAATACAATTTCGGAGACGAAGTGCAACTCGAATATTATAGACTCCAAAAAATTAGCGAAGGCTCGATAGTACTAGATAAGGCCATAGAAACACCAATATCAGGTCCAACCAGTGTAGGGACTGGAAAAGATCAAGGCCCACAAATAATGCTCTCCAATCTTATTGACCTACTAAATGAACGCTTTGGCACTGACTTTAAACTTGGAGATCAATTATTTTTCGACTCGATAAAAGAAGATGCATTGTCCAACCCCGAAATGCAACAAGCAGCACGAGTAAACACAATGGAAAACTTTGGATACGTTTTCCTAAAAATACTCGAGGGGCTATTCATCGAAAGAATGGAGCAAAACGAAGAAATAACAGCAAAATTCCTTAACGAAGATGAATTCAGAGCTGTAATCAGTGAAAACATGCTAGAGGATGTATATAACGAACTTAGAAAACAAGTGGATGAAGACATAAAACAATCATGACCTATTCAGCCTCTAATTCGTCGCGCGCGCGCCGTTTTCATCAATGTTTATAATATCTACCCAGCCTTTTTTCACATATGCCATCCTCAAAGGATTTTGAGCACGCGATAGCCCAGATTTTCAAATCCTGGGAGGAGAAAGGAAAGACCTCAGTAACAATAACCTCAGGAACTTTACATAGAAGGTTAGGTGAATATCCTGGTTCAAACCATAGATTGCCCGCGTGCTGTTCTGTAATGAAAAAAATAATGAAAACCGGTGATGAAATCATTTCTCAACCTCCAAGTGGACAAGGAGCTACTTTAAAAATAAAGTATAGGTTACCCAGATAATATATTAAAAACGCGATAATGAACAAATCTTTCTTAATACCTCACGCGCGCGCGTTCCTCATGCTAGAATCTGAAGTATGTTTTTACCAGTAAATTGGGGTTCGAGTCTTTCTCTGATTTTGAGTGAAGAAAAGAGTATGGGGACGTTGTTGGGGTCTGAAAGACCTTTTACCTAGAATTGGTATTCAAATAATTGAGGGTTGTTGAATGGCTGAGTTTGTTAAATATGACCCGAATGTTCACAACGAAGAATTCAGACAGTTGGATACGGAATATCTCACGTGGCAAATTAACCAAGTAATTGAGAAAGAGCAAATTAATATTGAATCACAGCATGAAGAGATAATTCAAGCAGTCAATCGCCATTTTAATGTACTTGCTAGTTTGGAGCCCCCAGTGGGCATCCTCTACCTACTTGGGGTGAATGAAGAGGTTGCGGGAATGGGTGGAATAAGAAAACTCAGTGACGAGGTTGCTAGAATCATGTGGATGTACATCCGTCCTATCCATAGAGGAAGAGGGTATGGAAAACAATTGCTCAATATCCTATTGGAGAATGGTAGAAACTTTGGATATTCTACCTTTCAGCTTGCACCCCCGAAATTCGGACACGTTGCTTTGAGTCTCTACAGGTCTGCTGGATTCAAAGAAGTTGAAGACTCGGAAGGTTTGTTGGAGACTTTACAGCCTTTGTATAAGCCGTACTACATAGTCATGGAGAAGAAAGAATAGAAGTCGCTTGTGAGTAGTGGACGTGAAGGAAAGACTATGGGGACTGGTCGCCTCGACGACAAGAACCAGCTCTCCCCACACTACTCTCTCTGCTAAAGATATGGGAAACGTCGTCGCTGTCGACGCATTCGCATTATGACACTGTAAAAAGGTGCCTTTTACATGGGATTGGTGCTTCTGAGCGGGGGGTAGGTGTTTTTTCGACCCACGTCAAGCGCATTATTTCCCAATATATTTTGCATATGCATAAATGGCGCCCGCAGCAATTGTAACAATTGGTGCTGCAATTTTACCGAATCCTGGAGAATCAGCGCTCAGAATTCGAACCACCTCATATAATATGTAGAGTAAAAAAACTGGGAAACAAAGTAGAATGAATAAACCGTTGAGCGCGGGGTAGATCAATTGATTCGAGTTACTGCAGGCCTTCTTGAAAAGGATGGCCGATTACTGATAGCTCAAAGAATGAGCGGGGATATGCTTGAAAATAAATGGGAGTTACCTGGCGGAAAAATAGAAGATGAAGAATCACCTGAAGACTGCTTAAAACGTGAGTTATTTGAAGAATTTAACATCATTACCGAAGTTGACGAATTTTTTGGGTCAAACGACTACGAATATGAACACGGCCACATTGAATTACTGGCATATCGCGTGAAACATATTTCAGGTGAAATCACACCAACGTCGCATGCCCAGATTCAATGGGTTGTTCCTGAGACGTTGATTGATTATGATTTCGCTGAAGCAGACAAACCTTTAATACAAAAATATCTAAAAGAAAAACATGTCATTTAACCCTGGAATAAAGCCTGGCGACATAATCACAAATCAAGGACTGACGAATATATTCAAATGTTCACCTCAAGGCGGGATGAGAAGAAGTCTAAAAACCAATACCCTCGTCATTGTATCCGATAAAACGACTTCATTCTATGATGACGTTTGGAAAAGAGACATTCTACACTATACTGGAATGGGTCAGAAGGGCAATCAATCTGTTGACTTTATGCAGAATAAGACTCTCGCCTACTCTGGATCCAATGGTGTAGCGGTTCATCTTTTTGAAGTTTTCACGCCCAGAAAATACCTGTATAGAGGTAGGGTCAAGCTCGTTGAGAAACCCTATCAGGCACCGCAGAAAGATTATGAGGGAGTGACTAGACAGGTATGGTTGTTTCCTGTAAGGATTTTTCAGGAGGAGCAGACGCCTATACCCGAAGAGGTTTTTATAGATAATCAAGCAATCAAAGAAAAAGCGGTTAAACGAAAAACTACAACGGAGCTACTGAGAACCATAAGAGAAAGTACAGACACTCAGAAACGTCCAGTTTTATCTAATCAATATGTAAGAGACCCCGTAGTAAGTGAATTAGCCAAAAGACGAGCGAATGGTAAATGTCAGTTATGCAAACAGGATGCACCATTTTTGAATCGCGCTGGTGAACCATATCTTGAGACTCACCACATTGATTGGCTATCCAGAAACGGTCTCGATAATCTTGAAAACACTGTAGCATTATGTCCTAATTGTCACCGGAAAATGCATATCCTTGATAGACCAATAGATAAAGACACTCTAAAACGAGAATCTCATAAACCGGTATAATCGCGCATGTAGGTAAGAAAAGAGGTTTGGGCTTTGGTCGTTGAGTTTGAATGTGTACGCTGCAAGAATATTGTGCCTGTAGAACAATATGAACTTAGTAAATTTTGTCCCGATTGTGGCACCTTTCTCAGAGCTCGACGAATAAAAACAAACGAAAAAAGAACGGGCACAAAAATAGTACAAATCGATCTTCGCCCTGAGGATATTAACGTGGAATCCCTTTTCTATGAATACACTCATTTCACGAACATTGACGTAGGCCAAGGCAAGGTATTTCCAACTGTAAGTTCCTGGGTTTCTGCCCGGAAACAAGCGTATTTAGAATACAAAGAAAAATTCGCTCCTGAGAAATTACATGACCTAAACCAACTCAAGAAGGATTACCGGAAATGGCTCCTTTTCAAGAATAATCATTCCTGGACAACTTATCAAAGGTCAGGAACAAAAGCTACAGAAACTCCTTTAAAAATAGCTAATCTTCTGTTTCTGCTTCAAGATGAAACGGTGAGCATCGAAGAAAGAGTGAGTCGAGGATTGGATGGGAAAGAGAAAGTACCTGGCATAGCTAATGGAATCCTCACCGCTCTTCTTCATACACTTAACTGTGAAAAATATGGTGTATGGAATAGCCGGACGAAAGACACCTTGAAATTACTCCGACGTCCTCCAAGAGGATTTCAAGAAATTGGTGCGATCTACAAAGAAGTGAATTCAAAGTTGAATAAGCTCGCAAGAGAGCTCAAAACAGACTTGACAAATATCGACGGGTTTATGTGGTATATAAGCAAAAAAGTTAGAGTGATAAAATAACCCAGTCTCATACCCTTCATTTTGAACTACTCAGGCGCGCGCAAGAGGAAGCAGGGGGGCACACGATAGAAGTAGAACAGGTGGAGATAGTTTTTCTAACTGCGCGCGCAACCCCTTTCACCCGTAATGTTATTTACACTTAACATCCAATTATTAATGACTCTTGATGGTCAAATTTGTGCATACTTCTGATTGGCAAATTGGGATGAAAGGTGGAGGCCTCGGTGAAGCTGGAATTCTGGTTCGAAGGGAGCGAATTAAATCTATTTCTAGGATCTTTGAACTATCTGCAGAGCATGATGTAGACTTTGTACTAATATCTGGTGATGTTTTTGAAAATAACAATGTAAGTAACAAAGATGTCAGTGCTGTAATTTCAATAATAAACAAATATCAAAATATGCCTGTATTTTTACTTCCGGGGAATCATGATTGTCTTGGTTCTGGGTGTGTTTATGATAGAGATATTTTTCGTCGAGTTGAACATTTAACAATTCTCAATTCATTTGAACCAGTTGAGATTGGTGATGCAATTCTGCATCCGTTACCCATATCTTCTAGATATTCTTCTGAGGGAGATCACAGTTTCTTGGATGTGAAAGAGCAGCCCGGGGTTCACATCGGTGTTTCTCATGGTAGTTTGATTGGCAAATTCCGTGTTGAGGGTGATATTGATTATCCAATCGATCTTGGCTGTGTCGAGGAGTGCGGTCTTGACTATCTAGCGTTGGGGCATTGGCATAGTTGGGGTGTACACGAGGATTCAACTGGGGTTCCTCGTATTGCCTATTCTGGTACCCATGAACAGACAAAATATAGTGAGAAAGATGCAGGATATTGTTTATTTGTCGAGATTAGTGAAAAGGGGGCCATTCCGGTTATCAAACCGCTAAAATGTGGTGGATTATCCTGGGCCTCGTTTGATTATGAAATTTCAAGTGGCGAACAGTTAAGTCATCTTGATGGATTGCTGAAGGAACATAGAGATCACAATATGCTTGAAATGAATCTGCGGGGAAGATTAAGTGTAGAAAATGAAAACGAGCTTAAACGGATATTAGCCTATCATGATACCTTGCACGAAGATTTTCGGGTTAATATTGATTCCTTAAGATACATCGTGCCAGTCGATAAAGATTCAGCGCGGGATTTAGGAGATCCAACCTTGAATCTAGTTGATGCTAAGCTCAGATCTATAATTTTAGATGAGGCTGATCCTCGACAACAAGCTGTCTTGGTCGAAGCAATTTCTATGCTCTATAGATTGTCTGAGGAGGGTTCATGATGAGGCTCAAGAAAGTTGAGTTGATTAATTGGAAACAACATGAGAAAAAGGAGATCGAATTCGATGATAAAACTACTGTGATTTATGGTCCTAATGGGGTTGGAAAGTCCAACCTTTTTGAAGCAATTCATCGTGGGTTGTTTGATCGTCACGGGTCCAATGATCAGAAGATTAAAAGAATTGAGCCGTTCTCCAGCGTCGGTGGCGTGTCTTCGACTGTTAAGATCACGTTTTCGTTGCGTGGTGTAACGTACATAGTTGAGAAGACATTCAACTATAATTCTGGTACTAAACTCTACGAGATTCGTGAGGGTAGATCTCGTTTAATCTCTGAAAACGATAAAGCCGATTTTAAAGTTATTGAGATGCTTGAAGCCGAGATGCAGACTAGGGGTGCAAGTGGTCCTTCTAAATGGGGTGCCTTTTATTGGCTTTGGGCTCTTCAAGATGAAAGAGATCTTCCTTCAGAAGGTGACCCGACTAGTGTACTTCATTTGGATAAATCAGATGGACAGGTATTAGTGACTCCAAAGTTCCAATATGTTCAGGCTTATCTCAGGAAAGCCTACACTGAAAATATATTACAATCTGGAAAACCACGGAAACACTCCCCGGTGTATGATCTTCAAGAAGACCTTAAGGACTTGGTCATCGAAAAGCAAAGACTTGATATGAGAATTGGACAGATTGAAGAACAGAAACAGAATCTCGAAACTAAACTTTTAGAACTTCCTAAGGTCGAGGAGGCGTTAGAGTCAAACAAAGAGAAACAGAAGGAAGCCTATGCGTCTTCTCAAGATTTTATACGAATTGAGGAAGAACTCAAGACTTGTCAAAGTAAGATTAGCGAATTAAAATTACGAGTGAAAAATACAAACGATGCTATAGAGAGACTACGTGGGGCCTCTAAAAAAGTGAGAGATTTACAGGAACGAAGTACTGATATTAGGAGTTCATTATCCGGTGTGGAACTTGAGTGCAGTACTTTTGAATTACAAATAGGTGAATTGACCAAGAAAATCGATGAGACGACCGATGAAGCAAGTAAAATTGATTTGTTAGAGGGTGATGCTAGAAGCTTACACTCGGTTAAGGAGAATCAAGGCAAGATAGATGACATTGAGGGCAAGTTAGCGAGAATTGATGCTATTGAAGTCGACGTGGTAGATTTACGGGCTTTAAAAAAACCACTTGTTGTCTCCGAGACTGAATTAAAAGAAATCGAAGATGACGATATCAACTTAAAGATGAATCGGATGAGGCTTTCTGAGAGCGGTCTTAAGATTACCCGAACTCTTGGTTCAGATGATGTTCTTAGTGTTGTTGTAGATGATCAAGAGTTGGATAAAAGCCTCCTTGAGGCTAATGCCATTGATTCCGTTTTAGTTCGATATCCTGGTCTTGGAGAGGTTACAATTAGGGCCGATCTTGAAGAGGCTCATGATATTCAGGTTGAAATAAAATTATTGGAATCGAAACTTTCCAGTCATATAACGAGAAATTTTGTATCTTCTGTGGCTGAATTGAAGACTGTTTTCGAGGAAAATAAGCGATTAGACAATGAAATTCAGGCTCTTAATGCTGAAAGAAAAGGGATTGATGAGAGATCCCGGGAAGAGCTTCAAGGAGAGTTGAAAAATCTATATTCAAACGTGGAGCGTTATTCGAGGTATGAAAGGACTAGGTATGTTGTTGAGAATAATCCTATTGATGCTGATCTGGGTGAACTCATTCGCAGGCGCGAAAGCGAGAAAAAAGCAGTTGAGGAGGTGTGGCAAAGTCTTCGTAACGAGAGAGATACTTTGAATCAAACTTTTTCTGAGAAGAAGGACGGTCGTGCTAATCTTCGTGCCCAGTTAGAGAGTGTAGGCGAGCAGATTTCTCTAGCAAATGAGGAACAACAAGAGCTTTTTAAGAAGTTTGGCTCTGAGGAGAATCAGACAACACAACTTGAAAAAGAGCAGGACGAGCTGGACGCTGAAGCTTTAAAATTATCTGGGATTGAGGCAGAATACAAAGAATTCGCAGAAGGACCGATCGCGAAAATAAGGCGTCTTGAAACGACAATTAAACAGCAAGAGATAATTCTCCAAAATCATAGGGCTTCCATTGAACAGATTAGGGGTGCTATTAACAAGGAGAGTAGAGAGGGCTTTTATTCTGAGCTTTCTCACGTCGGCTCTAATATTGAACGTATTTCAGAGACCCTCGACAGGGAATCAATCAAGGCGGATGCACTTTCTTTACTTACATCTATTCTTGATGAACAGTATCTTGAGGCATTGCATTCAGTTACTGAGCCAATCAAGAAGGATGTAGCTTATTATCTGGGGTACGCAACTAGGAATCGTCATGAAACCGTTGAATTAGATGATGACTTGTTCCCTGTTCGATTAGGTGAGAGGGGTTATCGAGAGCTTGTCATGGAGTTCGCGGAGGCGTCGTCTGGACTCAGGGAGATATTGACTTTATGTGTGCGGTTGGCTGTAGCGAAGCATTTGTGCTCTGAGGGGCCTCAGTGTCTTGTGTTGGATGATCCTTTCGTGCACGTTAGTACGGATAGATCAGAACCGATGATTGATTTGATCAATGGAGTTGTTGAGGAGACAGGACTTCAGGTTGTCGTCTTGACTCACCGACAGATGGAGTTCGCTGGGTTCGCTGGAAAACCTATTGATATCCAGGGCACATCATAATTATCTCCACATTCACCCGTCTCTGTACTCCAATAAACTGCGGATTTCTTTTAAAGTAAAAATCAAGTTTTTGACTTGACTTATCTTGGCAAGCTACGAAAATGGAGCATACGAGGCTCTTCAATGGGCTTGGATCATACTCAAAAGATGTCAAGAAGATCCTAACGTTGTTGGAGAAGCTAGACATGAAATCAGTGAGAAACTTTCTGATCTAGGTAAAGGAAGAAAAATCAACTTCCGTCGAGCGCGCGAAGCGTAAATGGAAGGAGGGTTCGACTCTGATCCCAAGGGACGAACCTACGTTTTTATTCAGAAGAAAATCAGAGCACACATCCTCATCCAACCAACCAGTAAACCAACAAAAAACAATCCCACTTCAAAAGGAAGCCAGTTGCATGACATTAAGTCTTTGAGTACAATATCTTTCTGCGTGCGCGAACCCACTGTATTATTACGCCGAGGGTTCAAAGAGGTAGAATCCGCTCGGTATACTGAGCGTAACCCACCGAGCCCGCTTTTCACTCAACCGGACCACGAGCTACTCGGCCATTTTAAAAAAAAGGGGGAGAGAGACGTAAGAAATCTCCACATAGGGCTGGGTTCGAATCCAACAAGTGTGAGAATAGTGGGGTAGGTTGATTTCACGCCTAACCGCGCTAGCGACGCAACTTAATCCATGAAGGTGGAGGGACGCTCAAAGATAGTTGCCACGTCCTCCAAGCGCTCACCCACAACCTCAATCTGACCCAAGTCAGCGATGCCGATTCCCCTATCGTGAGCAAGCCTCAGGTGCTTCACCTCCAACGGATCAAGCCCAATGAGCCTGGCGCAGACAGCATCAACGGCCACACCATCCTCCCCGGCCAAAACGAGTCCCAGAGGTCTGGGTTTACCCGGGGGAAAGTTGGGGCCATCCCCTTCGATACAGACGAGGGCGTCCACAACGTTGAAGTGGGGCTTGACCACGGAAAACACGTCCAGCAGCCCCTCATCGATGCCCAAGCGGTGTAGGCGCTTCTTCTCCTCCCGGCATGCCACTCCTACACCGATGTTCTTGACGCAGTTAGACAGCAGGGTCCCCCTATGTGTCTTGAGCACAGGGACATTGATGAGGAAGTCGACCTCGGTCACCGCCCTTCCCACTCGGACATTGTCCAGGACGAGGCCCTCGGGGACCTCGAGGTCGACGCTGTCGTAGCTGTTGAGGTCCACCAGATCGAGGTCCCATTTTTTAGCCAACTTTGTGACTCCCATAGTCTCGAAGGCCGAGAAGGTGTGATAGGAACCCGTGGGGTATGCGGCTCCGTCCGCGATCGTCACCTTCTTGGCGCCTTTCTCTATGCTCATCTCCACCAGAGGTTCAATCACGGCTACATCGGTCACGATCCCGTAGCCCGGGCGCGCCTGATTCTTAGCGTTGGGTTTAATGACCACAGTATCCCCCTCATTTATCTCGAAGCCTCCGGCTAGCTCCACAGCCTCTCTAACAGCCTCTGGCACGTTCTCAGCTCTAACGATCGAGACGACGGTCATCTAGATACTCACAAGAAGGGTATTCTCCCTCATCGGGATAAAGGAGATTCTATCGCGCACTCGTCTAATAGATATTCAGACAGTGGTTTTCTTATCGCTGTAAATGAAGGCTAGCCCGTCTTCCATATAGGCCCAGAAATAAAAGCGTCGTGTGCGGGGGAACTTGAGGGAAGATCGGGGATATGGGGGGTGTATACCCGGGAATTGTTCGCGAGTGCGGGGTTAATTTTTATCTCCATAAGTCTTCTTTTCGTATGGTGAATAATTTGAGTGAGAAGGTCACGGATGATATTTTTGTTGTACGTCAAGAGATGAGGCCGGGCTGGACATGTAACGTTGTCCTGGTATTCGGAGAGGATAAGATTGGAGTGGTGGACACGGGCTACGAGAACACGCCTGAGGACTTTGTGTTCCCATTGATCGAGGAACAGGGCAGACGACTTGATGAGGTGTCAATCATCGTTAATACTCACAGGGACGGCGACCATATCAGGGGTAACGCGGTGTTCAAAGAGCGGACAGGTGCTCCAATTTTCATACATGAGCTTGAAATGGAGGCAGTGCCAACATCAGACGCCAAGCTCGGGGACAACGTGACACTGGGGGATAGAAGCTTCAAGGTCATACACACCCCCGGACATAGACCCGGAGCAGTCTGCCTCTACGATGAGGGGAGTAAAATCTTGTTGACGGGGGACAGTGTCTGTGGAACACGGGAGAACCTCATCAGGATGGATAAAAACATCTACATCAACTCTCTGAAAAAGTTGCTGGAGATTGACGTGGATTTGATGATAATGTCACATCCCTTCGGTCCTCCAAGCAAAGATATTCTTAGAGGAGACGAAGCCAGGCAGATGATCGAGGCGAGCATAGAGATAGCCGTGAACCTCAAACAAACATAAGCGTGCGCACCGACCTCCGGGCTTGGAGAGCGTTGGTATCCACGTTAGTCTGGTGTTGATGGTGGTTTATGCTGTCTGCATAGCGGCCTATGGCATCGGGAGGCCGGAGCTCCGGCAGAGTGTGGCTTTCTTCGCGTGAGGATGGGAGGTGGGTTGGGGGAGGTGTGGTAGTGGATGTCATGCGTCTGGCTGTGTTTGGATGGTGTTCTCGGGTGGTCTCTTCTTC
>JAOZHO010000035.1 GCA_026014875.1 Candidatus Bathyarchaeota archaeon
TAGGGTGAAGACCAAAAGGCTTATTCTGACTCTTTTCATGTTTGTTATCTCCTTTTTTTGCTCTCTCTAATTAGTTAAATCTCTAGGTCATTAACTGCGAGGATATAAATTAACCGCGTCTTGAGCTGTCCGTGTTTTAAGCCCTTAGAAAGAAGGCCATAAATCGCGAAGATGCGGATTATACAGTAATGATGATCCATGCAATGGTTAACATGGTAATCAAGAAATTAGTCTGATAGACCTTCGCGCGCGACCTCTGAGTTGACAAAGAACCCTGAACTGCTTCTTGAACTCAATTCTACAGTAAATTGTAGCCATTATCCCGTCGACGAGGAAGATGAAAGTAATCTCTCCCTTCCAGCCATAGTCTTCCTCGCTGTGTGATCGTCACTGAAATAAGGCCCTCAGCACACGGAACATAGACGGTCACACGATCCAGGAAAGCCGCAGTCTTGACCTTCCTCGTGACCTCCCACAGCTCCTCCCCTGAGATCCCCATATCCTTCATCACCCGGCTTGCCAAAACCCATGACGTTCCGTGGTGATCAACGGGGAATAGAGCCAGATACTCAAAGAGTTTATTGATAAACACATTGCTTGAGAACGAGGGTATAGAGGCTCCGAGGGCGTATGTGCCTTAGAGATATGTGAAAGTGATTTGTAAGTTGAACTTAAACACTCTAATTCGCGCGCTGCTCAATCAGAATACATCCCCCTCCAAATCCAATAATCACCCACCAACAGCGAAAACACCGCCAAACACCATAAGCAACCCGAAAACACTCCCAACCCCACCCCCCGAGCAAACCAGTAGCTATAAAGTACCAAACCACACCCAAATAAAACCACAAAACACCCCCAAACAACAAAAGGAACCCCCAAAACAAACAAAACACCCCCCCACAAAACAAGGGGGTACATCAAGACAGACCGCCCAAGGATACATTCATAACCCCCCAGCCCCCCACAATCCCCGTGCAAACCCAAGTCGAAGGCAGAGCCATCCTCTGCATGCTCAAGACCAACGTCCACGACCACACCATCTTCCGCCTCAAACTCAACGAACTCCGAACACTAGTAGAAACCATGGACATCAAAGTCGTGGGAGACATAGTCCAGAGCCGCCACCGCCCCTTCGCCAAGTTCCTCATAGGAAGCGGCAAGGTCAAAGAGATCCAAAAGCAAGCAAGGAGGCACAACGTCAACCTCATCGTCTTCTACAACATCCTCCGAAGCAGCCAGAAACTCAACCTCATCAGAGCCATCGGCGTCGACGTCGTAGACCGCTACGAGATCACCCTCGAGATCTTCGACCGGATGGCCTCGGACACCCTGAGCCAGCTCCAGATCGAGGCGGCGAGACTCCAAAAGCTCGCCCCCTACTTCAAGCTCGAGGCCAACCTCAGATATCACAACGACAGACCCTTCTTCCGGAGCATGGGGGAGTACGCATTCCACAGCCAGATGAGGGAGCTGACCCGACGCCAGGCCTCCAATAAGAGGGAGATCCAGAAGCTCCTGAATGAGAAGCGCCAGAGGATCAGCCAGAGGAGGCGCCTAGGATTCCCCACGATCTGCGTTGCCGGCTACTACAACTCCGGGAAGACGAGCCTCTTCAACGCTCTGACGGGGGACGACAAGCTGGTGAGCGACAAGCCCTTCACGACTCTGAGCAGCAAGTACCAGCGCAGATTCGTGGACTACGAGACAACCTTCCTCTTCATCGACACAATCGGCTTCGTCATCGACCTGGACCCCCGGCTCATCAAGAGCTTCGAGATCAACCTCGAGGACCTGAGGAGCGCCGACATGGTCATCTTCCTCATGGACGTGACGGACCCCCTCCTCACAATAAGGATCAAGCTCGCGGAAGGGATCCGCCTCCTCAGGGCGATGGATATACCCCGGAAGAAGATCATCATCGTCTTCAACAAGATCGACCTCCAGCCCGACACAGCCGACAACCTGGGCGAGGAGCTCCAACTGGACCGGATGGGCTTCCCCTGGACCCTGGTCTCAGCCAAGGAGAGGACGAACCTCAACGATCTGCTCATGTTTCTCAAAGCGCAGCTCACTAGACTCGCCGAGCCTCCCGAGGTCATCCAAACCGAGGAGGAGCTCA
Source organism: Candidatus Bathyarchaeota archaeon (assembly GCA_026014875.1). Lineage (GTDB taxonomy): Archaea > Thermoproteota > Bathyarchaeia > TCS64 > TCS64. Next base: position 2,123 of record JAOZHO010000035.1, read on the forward strand.
AGGCTGTCGAGCAGAGCTGAGGAGATCATCACACGACTCCTGAACCGCTATAAGCGGACACGGCACCCCCCATCAGATGACCCGTTCAGATCCCTCGTGGGAACGATCTTAAGCCAGAACACCAACGGCAGGAACAGGTCCACGGCTAACAACCGCCTGGAAGAGATGATCGGAATAACCCCCGAGAATCTCGCTAACGCTCCCCTCGAGGCCATTGCCGAAGCCATACGGCCTGCCGGGATGTACAATCAGCGGAGCCGGGTGCTCAAGAAGGTCTCTGAGGAGGTCCTGGAGCGTTTCAGCGGGACCCTAGACGGCGTGGTGAAGAAACCCTTTCCCGAGGCGAGGGAGGACCTCATGAGCCTCCCCGGCGTGGGCCCCAAGACCGCAGACGTCGTCCTCATGTTCGTCGTGGGTAGCAGGATCGTCCCAGTGGACAGACATATCTTCAGAATATCGGAGCGCCTGGGGATCGTTCCCGAGAAAGCTTCATACGACGATGTCAGGGGAGCCCTCGAAGAGGTCTCTCCCCCGGACAGACGGGAGGACATCCACGTGTTCCTGATACGATTCGGACGGGAGACATGCAAAGCTCGAAGCCCCCGATGCTACGACTGTTTCATCGAGGACCTCTGCTCTTACCCCGTTAAGAATGCGGGTCCGGGATAAGTCAACTGAACTCCTCACAACAAGGCAATACCCATCAATGCCCCCTCCCTATCCCCTATCCCTCATCTCCCTTGATGAAAAGGAGATAATGACCCAAAGGCTACCGATAAAAGGCTAAAACCACTAGAAATGGCATATAAACCGGTTTTTTCCATTTTTCGCTCTATACGAATCATTTAAATTCCGGTCGCGTTGTTTCTTAACAGCTAGCTAAAAAAATGAGTTGACTATTTGTGCCCAGAGTACGATCGCCAAAACGTGGTTCCCGGGCATTCTCGCCAAGGAAAAGAGCCAAGAACATAAACGGCAGGGTGAGATTCTGGCCTGAGGCCGGAGGCGACCCCCATCTCCTGGGCTTCGCCGGCTACAAAGCCGGTATGACTCACGCATTCGTTATCGAGGACAGGACTCATTCCCCGGATTTCGGGATGGAGATGAAGAATGCCGCGACCATCATCGATGTCCCTCCCATGACCATTGTGGGAATCAGGGGATACGAGAAGACCTACGACGGCCTCAAGGCCATCACTGAGGCCTGGATGGAGGACCTTCCACTCGACGTCCTCAGGACTGTCAAGACCATCCGAGGGGGCGACCTCGATAAAACCCTCAAGGCCCTCGAAAAGTTCGCCGACAGAATCCATCAGATAAGAGTCATCGCTGCGACCCAGCCCCACCGAGCTGGAGTCACCAAGAAAAAGGCAGACCTCTTAGAGATACCCGTCGGAGGGGGCACCATCGAGGAGCAGCTCGAATACGCCAAAGGGCTCCTCGGGGAAACCATAGGAATAAATGACATCTTCAAGCTCGGCGAGACGATCGACGTCATCGGCGTCACCAAGGGCAAAGGATTCCAAGGTCCAGTCAAGCGCTGGGGCATCAGGATTCTCCAGAGGAAGTCCAGGAAGACTAAGAGGGGAGTCGGCTCCATCGGTCCCTGGAAACCACGGCGGGTTATGCCCGGCGTCCCGAGGGCCGGCCAGATGGGCCTCCACAACAGGATGGAGCGCAACAAGCGCATCCTCCTCATGGGCTCAGACTTCGAGAGGGTGACTCCTGCCGGGGGATTCAAGAGTTACGGCAAGCTCCAAGGAGACTATGTCCTCCTCAAGGGGAGCATCATGGGCCCAGCTAAGAGGCTCATAACCCTGCGAAAGGCGTCACGGAAATCGAGGTATCCGTCGAAGCCGATCAAAGTCACTTATCTTAATACAGAGTTCAGGAAGGGAGACGACTAAGATGAGCATCCCAGTATTCAATCTCGAGAACGAGAAGAAGGGCGACGTGGGGCTCCCCAAAATTTTCGGGACCCCCCTAAGACCCAGCGTAATCAAGAAAGCAGTCCTGTTCCAGCAGTCACACCGTTTCCAGCCTCAGGGTAGGGACCCCCGGGCGGGGAAGCGGACCAGCGCAGAGTCCTGGGGCACCGGCAGGGGGATGTCCCGTGTGCCGAGGCAGAAAGGGAGCAGCAGGGCCGCCTTCGGCGTAAGCATCGTCGGGGGCCATGCAGCCTTCCCGCCCAAATCGGAGAAGATCATCAGGAAAGAGATCAACAAGAAGGAGCGCCGACTCGCCATCAGGTCTGGGATAGCCGCGACCGCCAACAGGGAAGTCGTCGCCAACAGGGGCCACATGGTGGAGACAGTCAGCCAGCTCCCCCTTATAGTAGACGACGAGATGCAGAGCCTCACCAAGACGAGAGAGGTCAAGGAGCTCTTCATCAAGCTCGGAGTCTGGCCCGACGTCGAGAGGGCCGACCGGAAAAAGATCAGAGCAGGCAGAGGAAAGACCCGGGGCCGGAAAAAGAAGGAAGGCAAGGGTCCCCTCGTGGTCATCTCGGAAGACCTCGGCATTGTGAAGGCGGCCGGGAACCTGCCGGGAGTCGACATCGTGAACGTCGGTAACCTGAACGCCGAGCTGCTTGCCCCCGGGGCACATCCAGGGCGGCTAGTGGTCTGGACGGAGTCCGCGTTCAATGCACTCGACGAGGTCTGGGGAGGCGGAAACGTATGAACCCCCAAGACGTCATCCTTTACCCCCTCATGACGGAGCGATCCGTCTACATGATCGAGAACGAGAACAAGCTCGTCTTCATCGTCAAGAGGGAAGCCACGAAGCTCGACATATCCAGGGCAGTTAAGACCCTCTACGGAGTCGAGGCCGAGTCGGTGAACACCCTAATCAGCAGGAAGAGCGTCAAGAAAGCCTTCGTGAAGCTCAAGGAGGCTCACGACGCATCCGACCTGGCCATCAAGCTGGGAATATTGTAGGTGTGAAACATGGGTAAGAAGATCAAGGTTCAGCGCCGCGGGCGGGGTACGCCAACATTCAAATCTAATCCTATGAGAAAGATAGCCCCCGCGAGATACCTCAACATGGGCGCAGGGACGGTCAGTGGAGTCGTCTCTGGCCTCCTCCACGAGCCGGGACGAGGCGCACCCCTCGTATACATCAAAATCGACCAGGAGAAAGGCTACTACGCAGCGGCGCCCGAGGGAGTCTACATAGATCAAGTGATCTCCATAGGCTCTGAAGCTGCCGCGAAGGTTGGGAATGTCCTGCCTCTTGGCTCAATTCCTGAGAGCACCATGGTCTGTAACCTCGAGCTGAGGCCCGGGGATGGCGGGAAGATCGCCAAGAGCTCCGGGAGCTTCGCCACGGTGGTCGCTCATCGGGGGGACAAGACGACTGTGAAGCTTCCCTCGAAGAGGAATGTCGAGCTCTCCAACAACTGCAGGGCTACCATCGGCATCGTAGCGGGCGGAGGCCGCACCGAGAAGCCCTTCATGAAGGCAGGCGAAAAGTTCCACCTCAAGCGGGCGAAGGGGCAGATCTACCCCGTCGCGCACGGAGTCAAGATGACCGCAGCCTCCCACCCCCACGGCGGGGGTCGCCATAGGAGGCCCGGTAAGTCCACCACCGTCTCCAGGCATGCGCCACCCGGGAAGAAGGTTGGCCTAATCGCCGCCCGGAACTCGGGGAAGAAGAAGAGGGAGAGAGGGTCGTAGCCCAAACCCCTTATATATCTGCGTTGAATTGGAGATGTCGAAATGCCCAAAGAGTTTCTCTACAAGGGTCGGAATGAAGATGAGCTGAAGGCTCTATCCATGGACGAGTTCATCGGACTCCTCCCATCTAGGATGCGGAGAAGCCTCCGCAGGGGCATCAGCGACCGTCAGAGAATTCTCATCGAGAAGGTCAGGGCCTGGACCCCCGAGAAAAAGCCCGTTAGGACCCACTCGAGGGACATTGTGATCATACCCGAGATGGTGGGGAAGATCATACACGTCTTCAACGGCATCGAGTTCATCGAGGTAAGGATCGACCTCAAGAAAGTGGGCCACTACCTGGGCGAATACGCCATAACTAACCGACCGGTAAGACATGGACGCCCCGGGATCGGTGCATCGAGGAGCTCTATGTACATCCCCCTCAAGTAGCCCCTTCTTATACCCTTTTCATCATCCCTCGCAAACCCTTTGGCTCAAACCATTTTTTCATTCGTACAGCCAAAATATGCTTATTTAGTGCTTCTTTCATGGAAAAGACTCTGTTTCGAGCTTTTTATCCGTTCAAAAAGGTTTTTATAAGAAACAATGTTTTATGCTGGCGTACGGTGCGCATATGCCATCGTGGAAATATTCGATTAAAGGGCTAGACCCAGACCGGACCGCGATAGCCAGCGGCAGGGACCTCAAGATATCCCCCAAAGCGGCGAGAGAGATCTGCCACCACATCAAGGGGATGAGGCTCGAAAAGGCCAAAGAGGTCCTTGAAGGGGTCATAGAGATCAAGACGCCTATACCCTACAGGAGGCATAACAAGAAGGTCGCCCACCGGAAGGGAGCCCAGGGCTTCGATGCGGGGCGCTTCCCGCAGAAGGCGGCCGGGGTTATCCTGAAGCTCCTCGACAGCGTTGAGTCCAACGCGGAGTTCAAGGGGCTGTATACGGACCGTCTCAAGATCATTCACATCGCGGCCAACAGGGCACGCGTTGTACGTAATTATATACCTAGGGCCTTCGGTAGGTCCTCGCCCCATTTCAACCACCTGACCCACATAGAGGTCGCCGTTGAGGAATTTTAATGTCAGCAGTCAAGAAAATCATACAGGATAACATCCTGAAGGTCAAGGTGGACGAACTCCTAGCCGAGGAGTACGAGCAGGCCGGCTACGGAGGCATCACGCTCACAAAGACCCCCCTCGGGACCCAGATCAATCTCTACGCCATGAGGCCGGGAAGAGTAATCGGGAAGAGGGGCAGCGCCATCAGGAAGGCGTCTGAACGACTAGAGTTAGAGCTCGGGCTTCCCAATCCCCAGATCACCGTGGTGGAGGTGGAAGTCCCTGAACTCGATCCTCGCATCATGGCCGCGAGGATAGCCAACGCCCTGGAGCGGGGTATCCATTACCGGAGAGCCCTCTTCTGGTCTCTGAGGCGCACCATGGAGTCCGGGGCCTTAGGATGCGAGATCCTCCTCAAGGGAAAGCTGAGGAGCGACCGAGGGCGCTACGAGAAGGTCGTTGACGGATTCATCCCAAAGGCGGGGGAAGCCGCCCAAAGGTACGTCAGAAGAGCAGTCATCCACGTAAAGCAAAAGAAGGGAACCTTCGGCGTCACGGTCGTCATCGTGCCTCCCGACGCAAAGTTCCCGGACAAAATTGACCTCTCGAACCTCCCTGTCATCGAGTACCCGGAGGACGAGATAGTTCTACCCGAGGGTGTAGAGCCCGATGTGGTCGAGGGAGAAGCAGTCGTAGGAGAAGAGCTTCCGGAGCCCGTTGAAGCCTTGGAGCCCACAGCAGCGTTGGAGCCCTCCGAAGAGGAGGCTGAAGCCACACCGGCGGAAGAGGCATCAGAGGGAGTCGAGCCCATGGAGTTGCCAGAGCCAGCAGAGGAAACTCCTGTTGAGGCATCGAAGCCTGAAGTAGAAATTCAAACCGAAGAAACCGAGGCCGAGGTGACCCCTGAAAAGGTGGTCGTGGACGCGCCCACGGTTGTCGAGAAGCCAGAGGCTATTGCTGAGTCAACTCCCGTTAAAGAGACTCCTGAGGTGGAGGCTCCAGCCGTGGAGGAAACGACGCCCGTCGAAGAGGTCCCCAAGGTCGAAGCGGTCGAGGCTCCAGTAGAGCCCGAGACCGCTGAGGCCGAGGAGATAGCTGCTCCCGAGGCTGATGTTATTGAGGCAGTCAAGGACGAAACCGCAGAGGCCGAAGAGCTAGAGAAACCCGAGGCTATTGTGGAGTCAACTCCCATCGTAGAGACTCCTGAGGTGGAGGCTCAAGCCGTGAAGGAGACGACGCCCGTCGAAGAGGTCCCCAAGGTCGAAGCGGTCGAGGCTCCAGTAGAGCCCGAGGCTGCGGAGCCCGAGGACGCCCCCGAATCCTCAGACGATTCGGAGGCCAAGAAGGAGGAGTGAGACTTGCCAATCCTGCGGATGAGCCAGATACGGGAGATGTCCCGTGAGGATCAGGAGAGACGCCTCGAGGAGTTCAGGACCGAGCTCTCCAAGGTCAATACCATGATCAAAGCCGGGGGCTCCATCGATAACCCCGGGAGGGTGAAGGCTCTCAAGAGGACCATCGCCAGGGTGCTCACCGTTATGCGGGAGGAGGAACTCGCCTCATGAGCCCCATATCTCCTAGGAACATATTGAGACACGAGCTCATAGGCCTCGAGGCAGGCGTCGTCAGAAGCAGGAACCCCTCCCACCGCGCAGTGGAGGGATTCATCGTCGACGAGAGCATGAAGACCCTGGTCATCGAGCAGGACGGCGAATCTAAGCGAATCCCCAAGAGGGACGCCACATTCATTATCAAGCTCCCAAGCGGTTTGGTCGAGGTCGAGGGAGCGGCCCTGTACGGGAGGCCCCAGGATAGGGTCAAGAAAAAGATCAAGAGGAGATGGTAAGCACCATGATGTCATTCAAAGAGCCGGAGAACGAGTGCGACGATTCCGATTGCCCCTTCCATGGGACCCTCAGCGTGAGGGGCCGAGTCATAGAGGGAACGGTCGTGAGCGACAGGATGGCAAAGACCGTTATCGTTAGCATCGAGTACACAAAATTTTACCCGAAATACGAGCGGTACGCCAGGCTCCACAACCGTATCCCCGCTCATAATCCCCCATGCATCGATGCGAAGCGGGGAGAGAAGGTAAAGATCGCCGAATGCCGCCCCCTCAGCAAGACCAAGACGTTCGTAGTGGTGGAGAAGGAGTAGGTTCAAATGTCTAAGCGGATGAAGCGTAGGATCGGGATGCGGCGCCGTATCTCAACAGGCCTCGTAACCGGAAGCGTGCTCAACTGCGCTGACAACACCGGTGCCCGGAAGCTCAAGATGATCCAGGCCGTAGGCTACAAGGGAGTGAGGCGGAGGCTTCCCCCCGCAGGCGTGGGCGACCTAATCATCGTATCCTGCAGGCAGGGGACCCCCGAGATGAGGAGGCAGCTCTTCAACGCCGTCGTGATACGGCAGAGGAAGCCCTACCCGAGGCGAGACGGGACATGGGTCCAGTTCTACGACAACGCCGCAATCATCCTCACCCCGGACGGCGAAATGAGGGGCTCCGACGTCAAGGGCCCCGTAGCCAAGGAGGCCGTGGAGCGCTGGCCCAGGCTCGGCACGATCGCCCGGATGGTGGTCTGATGAAGGGCGGGATCACGAAGCCGGGGACGAACCGGAAGAGGCGGTTCAACGCCCCTCATCATGTCAACAGAAAGTTCTTCTCGGCCCCATTGTCGCCGTCGCTCAAGACGGAGCACGGGACCCGGTCTATGCCCATCATCAAGGACGACACCGTCCAAGTGACCAAGGGGGACCGTAGGCTCTCCGAGGGAAAAGTCCTAAGGGTGGACTCGAAGCGGGTCAAGGTATACATCGAGGGCGTCACCCGGAGCAGGATGGACGGCTCCACCGTCCAGATTCCGATCCGCCCGGAGAATGTCATGATCACAAAGTTGAACCTCGACGACAGCCGTAGGCGCGAGAAACTCGAACGCCGGGGCTACGAGGCGAAGAAAGGAGGAGAATGATAAATGGGCAAGAAAGGATCCACGAGGCACATGAAGCGACAGATGTCCCCAAAGTTTTGGCCCATTCACAGGAAGGAGGCTGTCTGGGCGGTGAGGCCGAGCCCGGGCCCCCATCCATCAAAGGTCTCGACGCCCCTCACCGTGGTCCTCAGGGACTTCCTGGGATTCGCTGAGACGGCGAAGGAGGCCAATAGGATCATCAAGGAGGGCAAGGTCAAGGTCGATGGGAAGATCCGCAGGGACGCGCGATACTCCGTAGGGCTTATGGACGTGTTGGAGCTCCAGGAGGCGGACCAGCGCTACCGGGTTCTCCCTAAGCACGGGGGGAGGTTCATATTCCACCCCATCTCGAAGGCGGAGACGGATTACAAGCTCTGCAGGATCGTCGGGAAGACTACTGTGAGGGGTGGCAAGACCCAGCTCAACCTCCACGACGGCAGGAACGTCCTCCTCGAGGAGGGGAGCTACGACGTAGGGGATATCGTCAAGCTCGACGTCGTGGAGCAGGAGATAATCGATCACATCAGTTTCAAGCCCGGGGTCAGGGTCATCATCACAGGAGGACGGTCCCAGGGACAGTACGGAATTCTCCTCGACCTCGGCAAGGAGCCGGGGAAGAAAAGGACAGCAATCATCAGGACCCCCGAGAACGACGACGTCAGGACCCTAGCGAGCTACGTCTTCGCGGTGGGCACCGAGACCCCACTTATTTCGCTGCCAGGCGTTGAATGACAATGACCGAGAATCCTCCCGAAAAGGACAATCAAGCCGCTCTCGACGAGAAGGCGGAGACGGCACCCAAGGTTGAAGCGGTCAAACCCTCACCTGAGTCGGTTGAACCTAAACCTGAGTCGGTTGAACCTAAACCCGAGTCAGAAGAAAAAGCGCCTCAAGAACCGACAGAGGCGGAGATTGTCGAGGTTGAAAAACCTGATGAGAGCGCTCCAGAGGAGCCCATTGCCGAGAGCACCGAGGCCGAGGAAATCGAGCCCGTTAAGAAAGCGCCATATGTTCCCCCGTCTAGGACCCGAACTCCTCGGATCAGGTCGATGCGGGACCTTGTGATCGGGAAGGTCGTGGTCAACATCACCGTCGGCGCTTCAGGGGAGCCCCTCGACAGAGCCATGACGATCTTGGAGAATTTGACGGATCAGAAGCCCATAATGAGGCGGGCTAAGCAGACCATCAGGACATGGGGGGTCCGGAAGGGAGAGCCCATCGCCTGTATGGTGACCTTGAGGAGAGAGAAGGCGGAGGCTATATTGAAGAAGACTTTCCCCGCCATCGGCAATCGGATCAACCCCCGGAGCTTCGACAGGCAAGGCAACTTCGCATTCGGCATCAGGGAGCATATCGACATCCCTGGTCAGAGGTATGACCCGAATCTGGGTATAGTCGGGATGGATGTCATGGCAACCGTGGAGCGCCCGGGGTACAGGGTGACCCGGAAGAGGAGGGCGAAGAGCAGGATGAGCCAGTCTCACAGGGTCACGCGAGAGGAATCGATCGAGTTTATTAAGCGGAGCTTCGGTGTAGAGGTGGGATTCCCAGATGAGTAAAGTCAGAACTAGGAGCTACGGCAAGGGTAGCAGAAAATGCATCCGCTGCGGCACCTGCGACGGGCTCATCAGGAGGTACGGCCTCAACGTCTGCAGGCAGTGCTTCAGGGAGATCGCCGTGGACCTCGGCTTCAAAAAGTTTAGGTGATGTTGATGGATCCACTTGTTAACGCACTCAACACGATACTCGCCCACGAGCATAGGCACAAGAAGGAGTGTGTCATAACCCCCGCATCGAATCTCGTCGGGAGGGTGCTCCGCATCTTCCAGACCAAGGGATACCTCGGGGAGATCGAGTTCATCGACGATGGCCGCCAGGGCAAGTTCCGCGTCCAGCTATTCGGCAGGATCAACGACTGCAAGGCGGTGAAGCCCCGGTTCTCCGTCAAGGCGAAGGGGTTGGAAAAATACGAGAAGAGATTCCTCCCGAGCAGGGACCTGGGAACCCTCCTAATCTCGACCCCCAACGGGGTTATAACCCACCAAGAGGCCAAGGAGCAGAACACAGGCGGAAGGGTCCTGGCCTACATCTATTAGGTGATCGAATGTCAACCACCATCGTGGAGAACAGCGTCGTAATCCCCGACGGGGTCGCCCTCAACCTAGAGGGCAGGAGCGTGACCGTCGAGGGGGAGAAGGGTCGAGTGGCAAGGGATTTCGGTCACACCAGGCTCGACCTAGAGCACGCGGGTTCATCTCTCAAAGTGTGGGCTGTGAATCCCAGGAAGAAGGAGGCTGCCCTCGTGAACACAATCACCGCCCACGTCAGGAACATGATTAAGGGCGTCACCGAGGGTTTCACGTACAAGCTAAAGATCGTCTTCGTCCACTTCCCTATGACCGTGAGGGTCCAGGGTAAAGTGTTCGTGATCCAGAACTTCATCGGGGAGCGGCAGGACCGTTACGCCGACATCGCCGGAGACGCGAGAGTCACAGTCGAAGGCGAAGACGTCATAGTACAGGGCGTGGACATCGAGGAGGTCGCTCAGACCGCCGCGAACATCCAGCAGGCCTGCAAGATCAGGAAGAAGGACCTGAGGAAGTTCCTCGACGGCATCTACGTTTACAGCAAGGAATGATTGATATGAACGACGGCGAGAAGAGGCGGCTTATGCGGCTCAGGAAGCGGATGTCCCAGAAGAGGCCCCATTTCCGCCAGTTCGAGGAATGGAGACTCGTCAGGATCAAGGATCACTGGCGTAAGCCCAAGGGCATCGACAACAAGATGCGCCAGAAGAGGAGGGGCTGGCCGAGAACCGTCAATGCGGGGTACCGTTCCCCCAAGGCCGTGAGACACCTCCACCCCTCGGGCATGGAGGAGGTCGCAGTCTTCAACGTAGGAGACCTCACCATCGTGGACCCCGAGACCCAGGTTGCCAGGATCGGCGGAACCGTGGGCCGCAGGAAGAGAAGGTTCATTCTTAAGGAGGCCCGCGAATTGGGCATCAGAATCCTCAACCCGGGCAAAATAGACCTCGAAGAGGAGGCGGTCACCGAGGAAGTTGAGGCGGAACCCCTCGAAGAGGAAGAGGAGACGCAAGAGGTAGTAGAGGCCGACGACGAGGAGGCCGAGGAAGAATGAATCTCAAGAATCAGAGGCGACTCGCAGCAGCCGTCCTCAACGTAGGAATGAACCGGATCTACATCGATCCCGAGGGCGTAGAGGAGGTCGACGCAGCCATTTCCCGCCAGGAGATCCGGAAACTCATCAAGGATGGAGTCATCAAGGCGATGCCGTTGAAGACCACCAGCCGCGGGAGAGCACGGGTGAGGATGGCGCAGAAGAAGGCCAAGAGGCGCAGGGGCCCGGGCTCGAGGAAGGGGGCCAAATACTCTGTGGTCCCCCGGAAGACTCGGTGGATGGGCAGGATCCGATCCCAGAGGAGGCGGCTCAAGCGGCTCAGGGAGAGGAGGACCATCACTGTCAGCACTTATAGAAGCCTCTACCGGAAAGCGAAGGGCGGAATCTTCAGGAGCGTCGCAGATATGGAGAGGTACATCACGGAGAACGACCTGAGGAGGCGTACCTTTGGCTAGAGGTCCACGGTACAGGGTCGCCTACCGTAGAAGGCGGGAGGCCAAGACCAACTACCGGATCAGGCGTATCATGGCTCCGTCGGGGAGGACCCGATTCGTGGTACGAGCCAGCAACAAGCACATCATCGTTCAGCTGATCACTTCTAAGATTGTGGGAGACGTCGTTCACACCCAGGCGAACTCTTCGGAGCTCCAAAAATATGGATGGCTGGGCGGAAATAAGAATACATCCGCAGCATATCTCCTTGGGCTCCTAGCAGGGAGGAAGGCACTGAGCCTCGGCATCGATGCAGCGATCCTCGACCTCGGCCTCGCCCCTCCGACGAAGGGCGCCAAGATCTTCGCGGCCGTGAAGGGGGCGCTCGATGCAGGCTTGGAGATACCCTGCGACAGAGACATCATCCCAGAGCTCGGGAGGATAGAAGGCCAAAGCATCTCAAAATACGCAGCGTCCTTCGAGGATAAATCAGAATTCGAGAGAGTGTTCTCAGGGTACCTGAAAAGGGGCCTGAACCCCCAGGACCTTCCGGGACACTTCAAAACAGTCAAGGTTGGCATCATGGAGGCATCGGTATGAGCAACAGGAGAAGAAGACCCCGGGAGAACCCGCTGGACAGCTGGGTCCCCAAGACCCGCCTCGGGCGAATGGTCTTCGAGGGGCAGATTACGTCCATCTACGAGATATTCGAGGAAGGATACAGGATCAAAGAGGTGGAGATCGTAGATGTCCTCGTCCCTGAGCTCAGGGACGACGTCGTCGACATCAACCTCGTGCAGAAGCAGACCGACGCGGGGGAGCGCTCCCGTTTCAGGGCCGTTGTCGCGATGGGGAACGACGACGGGCTCATCGGAGTCGGGATCGGCAAGGCACCTCGGGTCAGGAACGCCATCGAGAAGGGCATCCGGGACGCCAAGATGAAGCTCTATCCCATCAGGCGGGGCTGCGGGAGCTGGGAGTGCGACTGCGGGGAGCCCCACTCGGTACCCTTCAAGGTCTCCGGGAAGAGCGGGAGCGTCACCATGACCCTTATCCCCGGCTCCAAGGGCCTCGGCCTCGTCGCCGGGGACATCGCAAAAAGGGTGCTCACCCTAGCCGGGGTGAAGGACTGCTGGTCGAAATCCATCGGCGCCACGCAGACCACTGTCTCGTTCTCGCTGGCCACATTCGAGGCCCTCAAGAACACCATGACGTTGATGACCCCCCAGGACTGGGCGATGTAGAATGGAACGGAAATGCATCCTAGTCATCCGCATCAGGGGAGGCGTCAACGCCACCATGAGGGTCGAGGACACCCTCAAGATGCTCAGACTCGACAGAAACATGGCCTCAACCCTCCTCGACGACAGGCCCGAGTACAAGGGAATGCTCCAGCACGCCAAGGACTATATCACGTGGGGAGAACCCACGGTCGAGACAGTCCGGGTCCTCCTCGAGAAGAGGGGAAAGCAGGTCGGCGACGACCCCATCAGCGAGGACACCCTGAAATCTCTAGGCTACGATAGCCTCGACGCCCTGGCTTCGGCTCTCTGCTCTGGGAACGTCGAATTCCACAAGCTGGAGGGGATCAAGCCATTCTTCAGGCTCCGCCCCCCCAAGAAGGGCTTCAAGAGGACCGTGAAGCGCCCCTACAGGAACAGGGGGGAGCTCGGCCCCAGGGGCGAGGCGATCAACGAACTCGCCAAGCGTATGGCCTGATAGAGCCGACGCTTCTCGAATCTTTTCTCATCTAGCCCCCCCTTCTACGACCCACCCTGTGGGACACGAGTATCCAGAGCCAGTCCACGAACTCCCGGAGATTTTTAATCTGGAGATAGACGTCTCCCGGGCCCCGGATTCTCGTGACTAAGGCCCTCCCCGCTCAGAATCGTCTCCTTCCATCCTCCGAACTTCTCACCTGATAGTCGCATAATCCGAAAACGCGACAAGGTGGAAGTTGTCTACAACCATTTCCTCCCGGGCCCCCTCTGGAGAAGTCGTTTACAAACAGTGACTGGCCCCCGAGGAGAGACATTCCGAGGGTGCCGAGGATACGCTTCTCCCTTTTCCTGGTCATCAAATCGATGTTCGAGGATATGTAAGTCATAGCGCCGGCCTCCCCGATGATCCTCTCCCCCGCCTTGAGATCGACTACCAGCATCGCGTAAGACGGCTCATGTTTGATTGAATATTTCAAGTTTTACGCCATTCTAAAGTTTGAGGGCTGAGGTTAAGGCGTTTATATATCGAAGAAATTATTTCGTTTAGTAAAAAACCCATTGGATGCCTCTGCTTTCTCATTACTGCGAAGGTTGTTTTTTTGCTTGGATATGTCAATGTTTAAAGGAATGTTTTTATTGAATTCATGTTCCTTTGATACGAGCGGGTGAGAAAATGCCCCATAAACTGAAGAAATGGAGAAAACAACGAGGTTCCAGGTATTGCGGCTGGGGCCAGGTCGGCCAGCACCGGAAGGGCGGCATGCGGGGCGGCAAGGGCAAGGCCGGCGGAAGGAAGCACTTCTGGATTCGAACTGTGAAGTATGAGCCTGATCGATACAAGAGTATCGGATTCAAGCCACCCTCTTCGCTGAAGCCAAGGCCGGATGTCATCAACGTCGGAGAGCTCATGGATATCGCGGCCAACGTGCACGGCTTAGATACCGTCGCAGCAGGCTCTGAGGGCCTAACATTGGATCTCGATTCCCTGGGTATCGATAAGCTCCTGGGCAGGGGGAGCATCGGCGTCCCCCTCAACATTAAAGTCTCGGAGTACAGCTCCCGGGCCCTCGAAAAGCTCGAGGCCGCCGGCGGCCAGATCATCGAGGCTGAGTGATATAATTGGGCGCCTTCCTCAATCTGTTCAAGCCCATCTCCCGGATTGTACCGGAGGTGAAGGCGCCTGAGAGGAAGGTTGGCTTCAACCAGAGGTTGCTCTGGACCATCATCTCCCTCATAGTCTACCTCGTCATGGCCGAGACCCCCCTGTACGGGATTCCCCTTCAGGAGGGTCAGGGAGGGCTTCAGTCTATGCGGATCATCTTCGCCTCCACCCGTGGGACCCTCCTCGAGCTGGGGATCGGACCCATCGTTACCGCAGGCCTCATCATCCAGCTCCTCGCGGGCTCCGACATCATCGAGTTCGACAACACCAATTCCGAGCACAGGGCGCTCTTCACCACGGCGAGCAAGGTGTTCTCGTTCCTTATGATCTTCCTCCAGGCGGGGCTCATGATCATGGGAGGCACATATGGGGCCATCGGTTTCTCGAATTCGCTTCTAGTGTTCGGCCAGCTCCTGGCCGCCGGGCTGTTCATCATGCTCCTCGACGAGTTGATCCAGAAGGGCTGGGGCATCGGGAGCGGTATCAGCCTCTTCATCGTCGCAGGGATCACCAAGACGATCTGGTGGAGCTCATTCGCTCTCTACACGGTCGGGGACGGTAAAAGGTACGGGGCGATCCCCGCATTACTCGAGGGGATCTTCAGAGGGGAGCCCGTCTGGAACTGGCTTCACAGGACGGGGGGCTGGCCCGACATGCTGGGGCTCTTCACCACCATCGCGGTCTTCGCATTCGTCGTCTACATCGAAGGAATGAAGATTGAGCTCCCCATCAGCCACTCCATGTACAGGGGATTCAGAGGGAAGATGCCCATCAAGCTCCTCTACGTCTCCAACATCCCCGTCATCCTCGCCTACGCCGTCTTCGCCAATATTCAGCTGGTCGGTCAGCAGGTCTTCTTCAGGTTCAACCAGGACGGCGCGAACAAGGCGCTGAACCTCATCGGGACCTACAACGCCACGACGGGTAGGCCCACCGGGGGGCTGGCGTACTACGTTTCGTCTCCCGGCGCCCTGGATGCTGTCATGGCTGACCCCGTACGCGCGTTGATCTACACCGTGATAGTGGTGGGTGTCTGCGTTCTCTTCTCCATCACCTGGCTCGAGATAGGGGGCTTAGGGGCGGAGAACATGGCGGATCAGCTCATCGGGTCGGGGATGCAGATACCCGGGTTCAGGAGGAGCAGGAGGCCCCTGGTCAATCTCCTGAACAGGTACATCCCCACGATCACCATCATCAGCGGACTCATAGTGGGAACCCTCGCGGCCTTCTCCGAGTTCTTCGGCGTCTTCGGCTCCGGGATGGGGGCCCTCCTCTGCGTGAGCATCCTCTACCAGTACTACCAGACCATGGTCCAGGAGCAGGTCGAGGACCTATACCCCTTCCTGAGGGGTGCCTTCCGCTGACCCCTGAGGCCCCAGCATGGCTGAGACTAAGAAGCTGTTCAACGACGACCCCTACCAGACCTCATTCAAGGGAAAAGTGGTCAGGGTCGACGGAAACATCGTGGAGCTGGACCAGACAGCGTTCTACCCCGAGGGCGGAGGCCAGGTCGGGGACACGGGCGTCATCGGCGGCGTGAGGGTCGTCGACACCCAGAAGGACAATGGAACCATCCGGCACATCCTCGAGGCTCCCCCTGTCTTCGGAGTGGGGGACGAGGTGGAAGGGGAGATCGACTGGGAGAGGCGGTATCTTATCATGAAGCTCCACTCCGCCGCCCACATAATGGAGCACTTCTTCTGGCAAAGCATCGGGATGATAGACCGGGTGGGCTCCAGAGTCGACGAAAAGAAGGATAGAGCCGATTACGCCTACGAGGGGCGCCTACCAGCAGAGGGGCTTGCGAAGGCCCAGGAAGACACCAACGCCTTCATCTCCGAGGGCCACGAGATAACGATCCGCCCCGACCCCGAGAGGCCGGAGATACGGATTTGGCGCTGCGGGCCGGTGGAGATGCCGTGCGGGGGAACCCACGTGAGGAACACCTCCGAGATCGGGACGGTGAAGCTGAAGAGAAAGAACCCGGGGAAGGGCGTCGAGAGGGTAGAGACCTCTCTAGTCTGATGGCCTTAACCCGTTTTTCGGTCACAGAAACACTAATATTGGCGCTTCCCGGCTTCCTCTAAGCGTGGTGCAAAATGAGGGATAGTATTCACCCGGGGCGAGTGCCTTCATCGCCGATCTGACCAACGAAGTTAGTGCACCCAATAGTTCTGTAAATGTATCTGACTATGAGGGCTGTTCCTGTATGATTCAAGTTTTAAACGGAAGGCGCGTTGATTCAACGGAAGCCCCCATCCCTCGCAGGGCGCTTGAAAGAGGTGTGTATTAGTGTTTCAGCCAGCAAGAGGAACGAGAGATTTCCTCCCCCAGGAGATGCGCAAGAGGAACTGGGTCCAGGACAACATCAGGTCCGTGTTCGAGGCCTACGGATACGGGCCCCTGGGGACCCCAGTCTTCGAGAGCTGGGAGATGCTCAAGATCAAGAGCGGGGAGGACATCGTCAACCAGATCTACTACTTCAAGGACAAATCGGGGAGGGAGCTGGGCCTAAGATTCGAGTGGACCGCCTCCCTCGCCAGGGTCGTCGCATCCCACCGGGAGCTCCCCAAACCCTTCAAAAGGTACGCCATCGGCCCCGTCTGGAGGTACGAACGCCCCTCTGAGATGAGCCGCCGGGAGTTCTGGCAGATGGACGTCGACATCGTCGGGGTCTCCGATCCCATCGCGGACACCGAGGTGCTCGCGGTAGCTGTAGACTGCCTCAAGAAGATCGGCTTCGAAGGATTCATGATAAGGCTCAACGACCGTAGGCTATTGGAGTCTTTAATCCGTGTAGCCGGGCTTCCGACGGATAGATACACCAACATCTTCAGAGCCGTAGACAAGAGGAAGAAGATCGGGGATGAGGGGGTCATAGAGGAACTCGAAAAGATTGGCGCTCCGAAGGATGCCTCTATGCGCCTTCTCGAACTAACGTCGACGAAAGGAGACCCTCGGGAGACACTGGAGAAGACGAGGGCACGCATCAGCGACGATGTTCAAGGGCAGCTTGCCTGTGACACCCTGAGCGCCATAGTGGATTACTCTGAAAGTTTCGGGATCGCGCCCTACCTCATCGTCGACCTAGGGCTCGCTAGGGGCCTCGACTACTACACCGGCCCCATCTTCGAGGTCTACGCCGAGGGCTTCGAGGGCGCTGGTAGCATCGCCGGGGGCGGGAGGTACGACAGCCTCGTGGAGACATTCGGGGGCGAGCCCACTCCCATGACGGGGATCTCCATGGGGATCCTTAGGCTCGTCACCCTCCTCGAGAAGATGGAGGTGTTCCAGGGCAAGGACTTGGGGCCCAAGGTCTATGTGGCCGTTGCTTCTGACACCGTCAGGTCTAGTGCCATCGCTATCGCTCAGGATCTCAGGAGGGCGGGAGTCCAGACCGAGATGGAGCTGCTGAACAGGGGGCTGAGGAAGCAGCTCGACAACGCCAACCGGAAGGGGTTCAGGAAGGTCGTCATCGTGGGGGAGAGGGAGCTCAACGAGGGCTGCGTCTCCATTAGAGATATGGGGACGTCGGAGCAGAGGATGGTCAAGATCGAGGATCTTGTTGAGGCGCTCTAGTTTCTTTTTTCTCGAAATCCATGTTGGATAGGGTGTAGTAGACGATCTCCCCTCGCCTGTCGACCACCGCGAGGCGGAGGATCTTACCTGATCCAGTGGCTTCATCCAGCACCTTTCCTAGGCGCTCCACAGGCACTTTCGACCCCTCCCAGACCGTGTAGATCATGTATCTGGGCACCTTTTTCCCGTATGACCCCCTCTCATAGACGAGGAAATCTAAACTCGGACCCTTACCCCCTTTAACGACGAATCCCCGGGTCCTCAGATCCCTGTACACGATATACCTGGTCCAGATGTCCGGGTCGTCCTCCGAGAACTTTTGGAGCAGCTCCCGGAAGACCAGCCTTTCCTTGGTCTGTTCTTCGATGATGGAGACTTTCTGGCGCTCCACGAGGTATAGCGCCTCGAATGGTTGGAGGGAGAGGACTCGACTGTCCCTCATCAGGGAGCCGTACCCGTCCTGGTATAGGCTATTCGCCTCGTTCCACGCTGGGACGACGATCCCGGTGGCTGTGTAGACGGCGCTGATGGGCTCCATCGCATTCACTTGATACCTCGGATTGGATAAGTGTCTCCCTCGCCGATGGGTGCAGAATCCTTTTCTTGGGGGAGCTCCTCACTCTTCCTTGGCGGGCGATGATGACTATGCCCCTCTGATTCGTGATGAGGATCTTGAGTAAAGAGCCCGCCTTATCTCTGGAGAGATCCGGGCACACGTTTTCGCTAAAGCTTGGATTTGTTATGAACTAGTGTCAATCGTCACAGGCCAACGATTGTCGCTGCCTCATGGTATGCCTCTTTACTTTTCGGTTATCTACTGTTGAGAGGAATGGAAATCCGCTCAAGGACCCCTATGCGTCTATGGCTCTCTTCAACTCGGCGATTACTGTTTCCTTACCCATCGTCGCCGTGAAAGGCCCGAACCTAGGCCCCCTCGTCTTCCCGAGAAGGATGCCATACAGCAACTGGAAGAAGCTTCCGGGGCGCATCCCCTCCTCCCTGGCGACATCGAAAACAGAGCTCTGGTAAGCCTCCTCGTCCGTTGCCTGGCCCAGCGCCGCGACAAGTGAGCTTATCGCTTTTTTCTCCTCTGCAGTGAGGGAAACCTGGTGGAGCTCCGGTTCTCCAAAGTCCTCGATCCAGTTCAGGGCATATTGGATCCTCCTCTCGAGCCCCGCATCGCCGTCTTTAAGGTTGCCATAGTCCTCGAGCTTGTCCCTGATGAACTTCGCCTCGACGCCTTTCGGGGCTACTTTCGCGAGGTTGAGCAACAGATTGTAGGGTATGTGCACACCGGGCTCCTCCGGGGGATTCAGCATCCAGACGTACTCGTAAAGGCCCCTGAGCTTAGCATTCTCCATAGGGTCCTTCACCTTCCTCTTCCCGAACCAGACCTCCTCGAGGTCGTCGAGCTCGTCCATGTGGGGCGGTATCTCCTCGACGGAGCCGCTCTTGGTCCCCACGAACCTCTTCAGGATCAAGAGGTTCAGGGATTGTGGTGAGCCGTATCTGTGCCAAACCTGCGGGGTGAAGACGTTGCCCGCGGATTTGGAGATCTTTTTGCCGCCCCGGTCGAGGAACATCTCGTACTGGACGTGCATGGGGGGTTCCCAGCCGAAGATGTCCCTGCAGATCCGGTCGTTCGCCCTCACAGAGTCGGCGATGTCCTTTCCGTAGGCCTCGAATCTGATGTCTAGGGCGTGCCATCGGGCGGCGAACTCTACCTTCCAGCTGAGCTTTCCCCGGCCCGCGGTGACGTCTACTTCTCCTTCGTGGTCGCAGCCTTCGAGCCACCTTCCCTTGACCTCCATGCCTTTGCAGCGGTAGAGGAGCTTTTGTTCCTCCGGGACGTAGCGGTAGGCGTTGGTGGTGTAGATGCGGTTGCAGCTCTCGCAGACCGCGAAGTAGGGGAGGGTGTCCGTGTACTTCTCCTGGCCCAGCTCCTCCTGGATGATGGTGCCTATCTTGCCGTGGTTCTCCATGATTGCGACGATCTCGTCGTTGAGAACCCCCTCCTCGTAGACCTTGGTCCCCGACATGAACGTGTAATCCACGCCGCTGACCTCCACCGCCTCGAGGAGCAACGAGGTGATGTGAGCGCCGAAGCTGTCATGGCAGCCCCCGAGGACATCCGGTATCGAGGAGACCGGGAACCCGAGCCAGTCCTCCAACTCGTCGGGGAGCCCTACGGGAACCTTCCTCAGACCGTCTTTGTCGTCTGAGAAGGCTATGAACTCGGCGTCGTACCCCTGGATCCGCACCCCCTGGGCCACGGCGTGGTTCCTGAGGACGTCGGCGAGGCTCCCTATGTGGGGTATACCGGAGGCGCCGAGGCCGCTCTCCGTCCTGATGCAGTCCAGGCTCCTACCGAGCTTCTTCTCCCGTTCGATCAGCTCCGCTGCGGCTTTATCGTACCAGGTCCCCCTGCCTATGATCTCGGGTCTCTCGCCTTGTTTGGTGCTCATGGTCCTGTCTCCGGAGTCCATCCAAGGGATGTGTGAAGCCCTGTAAATATCTTGTTGTCTCCCGAATTGTGAGAGGATTCTGGCGAAAAAAGGATTCTAACCTTCGGAAGCCTGAGCATCATGATCGAGTCCGTCAGATACCAGCCTGTACGTCCTCAGACGGCGTACAATCCGGCAGGAACTCGAATGCTAACATAAAAGAGGGGTTAATATTCGTATTGAACCAAGAATATTAACCTCGTAAGCCTGATTTAATTTTCAGTAAAGTTATAGACAGACCGATTATTTGACAAATGATATATTTGTAAATTATAAACCCATTAGTTAACTGTTTAAACGCGCGCTGATTCACCGGTGGGCGCATCACCGCTCGCGCTATTGGACTACTCTAAATACATTTAGGGTTGTCCTTCTTGTTTTGCTGGGTTTTTTAATCTGTAAAGCTTGTGTCTTCCACTTTTCCTGGACTCGATGAGACCTTCTTTTTCAAGCTCCTTGAGCTTTGCTCTTGTCCATGACTCTGAGTAGCTTGTCTTCTCTTTTACGATCCGCTGTAGGTCTGTAAACCTCATCTCGCTGTCCTTCATGAAGGCCTCGAATGCCTTTCTGAGGACGTGATAGTCTGCATGTTCCTTGACCTTGCTGAGTTTGATGTTGATGCCGTATCTCACATATAGGTCCGATAGCTTGTCCAGTAAGAAATTTGTCCATCTCTCTGAGGATTCTTGGCTGAGGCACTCTACTTCCACTATTTCCCAGTTAATCCCCGTCTCGATAAGGGTTCTGATATCTTCGAGGTCCGCTTCCCTCTCGGTAATGCCTTTGAACAATACGATGTCCTCGGGGGACATTAGGTAGATATGTAGTTTTCCAAAGTCCCTGTAATGGTTAGCCCTTGCGACTACTGTTTCCTTGACCTCTAAAGCGTTGCATACGACTTTGTTGAATAAGTCGAGTTGTATCCCCGAGTCAGCTACCATGATCACTGATGCCCCGATGTTCTGGTACTCGCCATCAGGTTTCTCCGCGAGTTTTATCCCGGCTTTTTTCGCTGCGCTGATGAACTTGCTCAGGGATTTGGAGTCTAGGACCACTATGTCGATGTCTTTAGTGGCCGGCTTCATGCCGTAGAACATCATGGCTCCGCCTCCTATGAGGTATATATCTACTTCATCCTCTAGGTGTTCGGCAATAGTACTGAGAGTGCCGGTCAATATGGGTTCACCGTACGTCTTTCTCTTACTCATTGCTGTAATCCCCGTACTTTTCCGTGAACTCTCTCCAATTGAGCAGATAGTCCGGCTTCTCCTTGCCTTTGGATTGCATGTATCTCTGGATCGAGTCTGTTATCTCTAATGCTTTGAGTCTGTACGCCTTCTTGTTGATGTACTCGGTGTCCAAGTTATTCTCGTATAGTCTCCAGATGATGAGTAGTGGGAGGGTGTTTTCCTTTCCTTCGGATAGTATATGGTTGAGTAGGTGGTCTTCAAGTCTTAGCTTGTACCTTACACTGCTGTATAGGTTTCTTAATGTGAAGAACAGTGCGCCATAGTCCTGGAACGCTGATATTCCTGTTCGTTGTAGATTCAGTGTTTCCTTTGTCTCGAAGAGATATTCGTTTCTGCAGCCCCATTTAACCAAAGCGTCCACTGAGTGTTCTTTTGCTTTTCTCTGGTGGATGTAGCTCTGGTAGGCCTCTATGAACTTCGTGATGTATTCGTGTCTGGGGCTGATGGTGAAAGTTTCATTTTTTTGGATGATCCCCATTCCCTTTGCTTTGTTCATGAAACCCCATAGGGTGCGGTAGGAGACGCCTGATGCTTCAAGCAATTCATCTGTCGTGCGTAGGTTCTGGCATGTGATGGTGGCTAGTATGGGGGTTCCTTTGTTTGCGAGGATGTCTAGGTTGATGTGCGGCCTGTCTAGAATAAGGGATCGTAATATGGATGCGTGTGGTGTATCCGCGATAAGAGGTTTTTTCTCTTTGCCGTTTCTCTGCTGGGTGATGAGTCCTTTTTTCCGCATTTTTCTTAGGAGGGTGGAGGTGTAGCTTATTGGCGTGGATGTAGTTTCGGATAGCTTTGATACTGTCTCTGGGTTGTTGAGCGCTAATTCCCTGAATATCTGTATTTCCTTCTTTGTTATCTCCATTTTCCCCTAGCCCCGCGTTTTGTATACTTTTTTTAAAGCGATATATATAATACTTTAGTTTTTTTATACACGTTGTGGAGTGCGTTTCTTGGAGCACTCGGTTTTGTTCTACAGCGTCTTCTAGATTCGCTATGATCACTGCTGCGAGTATTCCGGAAGGGGGTAAGTTTTCGAGTTCTCCTAGGGATCGTCTTTGACCCATGTAATGCGTGCGCTCGAGATACGATGAAGGAGCTATTCGAGTATCTGGCTCAATTCCCCGTTGATCATCACGGAATCTCATGGGTCCTAGCGAGCCATGTTGTGAATGATACGGGAATCTCGAGAGAGGCATTATGGGAGATATCGAGAAGGGTTAAACTCGAGGCTTTCCTGGATTGTGTGACAACCAATGTTCCGTGTACTGAAGGCTTTCTCTCTGTGACCATCAGCCCGCGAGGAGGATTATGGCTGAAAGGAGAGGACTATTTGCACCTTTCCCCAAGACGAGAGAAGATCTACAATCTACTCTGACTCCTAGCGCGTATGTGTGGGGTATAATTTTATCCCCTCCCAAGGGATATATATCCATGGCAGGAGCCAATGCCCATCAGAATGTATCAGATCAGGTTTACGAGGTTCTTCTCAATAAGACCAAGACTGAGCTCCTCGTCCAGCGCAGCGATTACTACCTCAACAAGTTAAAGGGCAAAAAGTACCTCCTCATCGAGAACGACGAGAAACCAGAAAAACCCAAAGCAAGGTTCCTCATCCAATCCATCAACGAGGAAACAGGCTCCATCCGTGAGGACATATATGGCCAGACCGTCAACGGGATTTACCTGAGGATAGAACTCAAGCTCAGGCAGAAGACAAGATAATTAAGTCATATCCTTGAGCTCGCGTTGATTCAGAGTTGACAAAGAACCCCGAACCCCACCGTTCAAGCAATTCAGTAGCTATTCAGTAGCTAAACAGTACCAAACACAACACAAAAACAACCAGAAAAACCCTCAAAACAACGAAACAACCCCCAAAAAACACCCCAAACAACCCCCCAACAAAGAAAAAAAATAAACACCCCCCGCCCCCACACAAACTCGACGCATCCCTTAAACCAAAGTCAAGCCACATAGGAACAAGCAATGGCCAAGGGAAAAGAGAGGAAGCCGAGGCCCATCATCACCTACGCCCTCATCGCCGCCATGGCTCTCATCCACCTCTACCTCACCCTCATACCCCCGGAGGAGACCCTCCTATTCTACCAGACATACTCCCTCTTCCCCGCGCGGCTCTTCGACGGTATCTACATCGACACCCTCCTCACCCACGTCTTCCTCCACGGAAACTGGGTCCACCTCATCGTCAACTGCGCCTCCCTCCTAGGCGCCGGAGTCATCGTGGAGACCGACCTCGGCCACCTCAAGTTCCTCGGAGCCTTCATAACATCCGGAACGATAGCCGGGCTATCCCACAGCCTGCTCAACCCCCCCTCCACAGTCCCCATCATAGGAGCCTCAGGAGCCATCTTCGGCGTCATCGCCGTCCTCTTCCTCCTCATGCCCTTCAAAATAACCTACGCCCTCATCATACCCCTCCCCTCCGTGGCGGTAGGCCTCATACTGAGCATCATCGAGCTCTACTCCCTATACACCCCCACAGACCTCACCATCGCCCACGACGCCCACATCGCCGGCTTCGCCTTCGGCTGCATATACGCCTTCACAGTGGACAAGAAACGAGCCCTGAAGGGACTAGTCGTGGCCCTCATCGTCCTGGCCGTGATGTACTACATCGGCGTAGCCTACGGCGTCATCTGAACTCGTTCAGCTTCTCGACGACCACGGGAAGCTCCCAAAGGCCCCCGATGATCTCAAAGACACCGAGTCCCTCGATAACCTTCTCCGCCACAAACTCGAAATCTGATGTCGCCACTCCCATGGCGATCCCCCGGCTCCTGATCCAGTCGAGAGTTTCGACGCAGCCAGGCATCAGGCTACAATGTTCGATTCCCTTGAGCTCGCACTCCTCGACCGCTGCGTAGACGCTCTTCTGGATGTCCATCACCGTCTCATCGTCCATGGTGCGAACATTCTCGTCTCTCACGAGGTTCATCAGGTTGAATAGATTCCTTTCTCCGAGCTCCTCAATCAGCTCAGGAGGGCAGCCGCACTCCAGGTATGCCCCTTTAGCCTGATGGTACGCGTGCTTCCAATTTACGAACCCTCCTAGATTGGCGAGGGTCCCATCCATATCGAATACAATGCCTTTAACCTTCAATGAGGACCCCCGAGGCGTGGATGGCCCACACTAGTGGGTTGCATGATATAAACGGGCTTACGGGTGAAGCCCCTTACTTTTCCTGCGTCTTGAAGATGGTGAATCCACAGTGGCCGCATGCCATCCTGTTGCCATGGTCCGCCATGAAGTATCCCTTGCCGCACCTGCTGCAGAAGGGTCTCTTCCTCTCGATTTTCCCGTCCTTGATCTCGTACATCTCGTGGGTGTTCTTAGGCATCCTGCTTCTCAGACTCCTGTTCTTCGGCCTCAGGCTTCTCAGCCTCTTGCTCCTCAGCCTCGATTACTTTCTCGGGCTTTTGGTTTCTCTGGATAATGTAATCGGGCTCAACTACGAGAGCTTTCGCCGGATCGTTGTAGACATGGGCCAAGCCTATCGTGGTGTGGGTCCCTGTCTTTGTCTCGATGCTCCTGACCCAGACGTTATCGAGCTCTACCTTCAGCAAAACCGCCAGGTCTCTCCGGACCTGGGCTCTGCTAGGCGTCGACTGCTCCTTGATCTCGAATGTGATCTCCCTCCTACCCAGGAGGGGGTTGTCCTTCGTGGACGTTAAATCGGTTTTCAGCTCAATGTTCCTCCATGCGGGATAAGAAGTCCTCCGCCCACCCCTTCATCTTCTCCGTCACCTCGACGACGACCATCCCCTCCCGGGGTTGCCCATACACGATCAGTGATCCGATGGGGGTCAACGAGATGAGAGGCAGTACCAGGAGATCCTCCTCACCTTCAACGATTACAGATGCCCTGCTTTTAAGGATTACCGCTTCCTCTAGGGCATTCCATGCGCCGGGTTCAACTGTACCAGCTTGATTAAAGACAGCGATTCTCCGTCGTTCCCCCAAGTCCACGGGGGGAACCTCGGACCGCATAACCCTGTTGTCAACGACGACGAGATCAGGTTCGAGCCCAGCGTCGAGAACGTTCTTGCTAGTGAAGTCACCCACCACTGCAAAGTATGGCGGTTTTTTTTGTGTCAAAACCCTTCTCAGGAGGTTCACCGTCTCGCTTGGGGGTCCAGTAAGGAGTTTCCCGAGGGGCTTCTTCAGCTCGGCTCTCATGGAATCTGGGAGATTGAGGGTTTTCATCTCGAGGCTCACCGACCTTCCGGTACTACCTGATTTTAAGGGCGTAACGGCCAGCCTCTTTTATACCCATCTTCTGGGCTAGCTGGGAGCCTTCCGGATCCACCACAACCAAGAGGCCAGAATAGTCGTCGCTGAGGTCGGTGCCCTTGCAGATGGGGCACGACGGGTCCTCGGTTATGATCTTGCAGACCTTGCATGCACGGCTCAAGACTCTACTACCTCTTTCTGCTGGGGCTGGGAATCTTTGCTCTCCTTCTCGATCCACTCCAGCTTTCCGAGGAATGGCTGGCGAGCAGTCACCCCGATCTTCCCGGAGCTCCTGCCCCGGGGAAACGAGACCGCTACGATCC
This sequence comes from Candidatus Bathyarchaeota archaeon, assembly GCA_026014875.1. Classification (GTDB taxonomy): domain Archaea; phylum Thermoproteota; class Bathyarchaeia; order TCS64; family TCS64. The sequence goes on from JAOZHO010000035.1 coordinate 28,190, forward strand.
TTACCCTGAACAAGTCACCACGCTGGATTGTACGGCCGCTCTCCCTCCCGAGGAGGACCCCCTGCTTTTCGTCGTATGAGATAAAGTCGTCCATGAGCTGGGAGACGTGGAGGAGCGCGTCGACTGGGCCGATCCTCAGAAACGTCCCAAAGTCCGCCACCTCGACAACCTCGCCCTCCATCACTTCCTGGAGCTCGGGGAAGAACGTCAGGATCGAGAATGTCACCGGGTGATGGGTCCCCCCGTCTCCCGGGATAATCCTCCCAACGGGGTTCACCGTTAGATTGACGACACTGATCACGTAGCCCAGTTCCTCATCCACGAGGCCCTCGTACTTTTCCCTCAACTCCTCATAGGCCGCGTCCTCGAGGGGCTGCCCGAACCTTGTGGGGTCTATGCGGATGGTGTCATTCATGGTGATCTTGTTGAACATGAGCAGATTCGCCTCTCTAAACCTTGATCCTCGGATAAAAGTGTTTGCGAAACTTGAATTAGATCTCTATGAGGGTCTCGAAGCTGTATTTGCTTATGCAGTCCTTCAGGTACTCGTTCCATTCGTCCCCCACGGTTACCAGCACGTAGATCCCTGCGATGTCAGCCCGCTGGTTAACCACCATGTCCACCAGTGCTTTCACGGTCTCCCCCGTCCTGACCACATCATCGATGATCAGAATGCTGTCCCTCTTCCTGATGGAGTGCTTGGGAATATACAGGCTCTGCCTGATCGCCGAGCCCTTGGGGATATAAGTCTCCTCGATGAAGTCGTTTATCCCCACCTCCTTGGTGCCCTTGGCGATGAGGAGGTTCACCTCGAGGAGATTCGCGACGAGGGTGGAAACAGGGATACCATCGACGGCAGCGGTGAGGACTTTGGTGACCCTCCGCCCGGCGAACTTTTCGAGGGCGTAGTTGGACATGATCTTGAGCCAGGTGATCTCGGTGACGAGGGGTGTGTTGTCGAAGTAGCCGTCCTCGTCGAAGTTGATTCTCTTCTTGAGCTCTTCCCGGATGTCGGTGATCTCCATGAGCTTGTCATAGAGGCCTTGGGCCCTGCTATAGCTGGGGAGGACGTGGCCGCGCATGTATCTGCTCAGGATCGGTGGGCTGAGGCCTAGGAGATCGGAGAGCTCCTGGTATGTGTGGGTTTCAGCAGCAACTTTGAGTAGATCCGTGATCATCATCCGGTATTTGAGCTCTCTCACCCTTGTCTCCAATTCGTCATCTCCGCATTGCCGGCCTATAACGAGCGGGCCTGAGGGGAGTTGAACCCCTGACCACCGGATCTCTTCGACCGAAGTCTTAAAAGTCCGATGCTCTGCCTTGCTGAGCTACAGGCCCATAGGCCGCACGTCGTTTACCCTTTCTCGTTAACATCGTATTTATCGTTTTTGGAATTTGTAATGTTTGGTTAATATTTCTCCTTTAATTTACTCTTGAAGGGCGATTCTTGTCACATTTCGAGTCAACAAAGTTCTCATAACTAAAACAGGAATCTGCTGGAAAATTAACGTCGTTTCTGAAAAAGCTTAAATCAGCGGATGATTTTATCGAGTGTGCTTTGCGGTTGGACTAATCAGGCGGCCGTGGACGCTTCGGCGGCGGATTCCAGCCTGGTATGACTTCAGCCCCCCATGGTATCCTCGGGGAGAGCTGAAAACCCGGGTTCGAATCCCGGCGGCCGCACCATTTTTGATAACTCACACGTGGTTTTCCATTATATCCACTACTAGAACTGAACCTACAAATGCTATGGTATGCGTTGCTGTCGCCTCGATGATAGTGGGGTTCTGGGTGGCCTCAGCCGTTTATCGACGGGTGTAAAGAGAAAGAGCATTGCATCGATGATGGTTGTCGGATTCTTACTGGGAAGCCTATTCCGGGTGATCGTGGTGTCTGTCTTTAACTATCTGGTTTTTGCTGTATATCACACCGTATTGCGTGGATTTCATTGCCCCCCTTCTGACATCCATCGGATTACCGACCGAGACGACCCTGAATGTCGTCACCTGGAGCCTCCTGTTCACTGCCGTGTATAACGTGATCCCCTCAGCTATCTCGGTGTTTCCAGCCTACCTCCTGACGAAAGCGTCTCTCGAAAGGGTACCAGGCATCATCGGCGGTGTATGGATTCGCGAGTTTCTCGTCGGCTGAGCTTCACAGTAACTTTGAGCATATTCCAGATGAACTGTTTAAGTCAATTGCGAGGAAGCAGGCTGCGGGCACAAAGTGGCGCCGGGAGAGGGATTCGAACCCTCGCGACCTTGCGGTCACAGACTTAGCAGGCCTGCTCCTTACCAGGCTAGGAAACCCCGGCTTCATCACACACCCTAAATTCGAGTGCCTAGTCTATTAGCAATCAGCCTAACGGTTTTAAGGCTTTCCCAGAGATCCAGGCGGATTCATGCCTCCAGAAGTTAAGAATTTTTCCACGAGACCTGCCTTTCTGTTCGGTCGATGTAAAGTATGATTTAGTCATTAGGGCAATAATATATAATTAAATTATCGTAGATTTCGAATCTATAAATTTAATATAATATAAAATATCTTACAGACCTAATCCAAGGTGACCCATTGTTGGAACTTAAAAAAGAGATCAAACAACTGCTCGAAGTTGAAGAAGTGATCAGGATATTACGGCAAAAAAAAGAGAACGAATTGAGAAAACAACTTTTAAAGAGCGAGTTTAAGACGAATCGATGCAAAGTTGACTCAAAGTTCTAGTCTCTTAAATGCGACTTTCATTGGCTGATTATTATTTCGACTAGCGAGAAATGTTCAGTAATAATCGTTATAACAAAATCTCCGTATGATGATTCGAAGCGCGGGTTGAATTTCCTTTGACCTAATAGCCCCTTCGGTGATTCGCGCTTCACCCATTCTAATTGAACCTGATGCGCGTCAATGATTTGTGGAATTATTGATCAATCGTGGGCAAAATCAAGTAAACGGCCTCAGGATCAATGCCTTGATAGGCGCTATCAAATGCTGATGCTCTCTATTCTTCGAGTTCCTATCTGTGACCTATCAAACGAACGAAAAGAATTATAACCTTCAAACAAAAGTAATATTGCCTCCGCATAAAGATGGGCCCCTCGCGGGATTATCTTTTCCTCCCTTGCGGGGGCATATTCAATATAATATTCCAGCGCGTTTCATTAAACTTAAATTGGATTGAATCTGAATCCGAGACTAAAGAGGAGTAAGTAATGGTTCGCAAAGCTGTTTTTGATAATGTAATTTCACAAGCCGAGAAGACTGAAAGCGAGGTTGCCGACCTCTGCTCGGGGTTAATCCAATACAATTCTGCGCATCCCGAGGGAAGGACCGATGAATGTGTCGAGTATATCAAGGAATACTTGGACAAACATGGGATCCCTAACGAGGTCCACAGCCGAAATCCTTTGAAACCCAACATCGTGGCGAAGGTCAAAGGATCTCCGGATAGGACCATCCTTTGGGTCGGCCACCTCGATGTCGTCCCCGAGGGTAAACACGAGTCCTGGACCCATCCCCCTTACAGCGGAAAGATCACCTCCGACGGCAAGATCTACGGGAGAGGCTCCAGCGATATGAAAGGAGCTTGTGCAGCCGCGATGGTTTCTGCAAGGATCCTCTCGCAGCTGGAGGAGCCCCTCGATAACAGTGTCGAGTTCTGGTTCACCGCGGACGAGGAGATCGGCGGAGGGGATGGCGCCCGATGGCTCTCCGAGTCGAAGACTTTCAAAGGCGAGGTTTGTGTTATCGGGGATGGTAACGGAGGAGGCAAAGACAATCCCAGCATCGATCTAGGGTGTAAAGGGGGAGCCGCCACCACCCTCATCGCGAAGGGGCAGACAGCCCACGGCAGCACCCCCCATCTTGGGGAGAACGCTATCAGCAAGCTCATTAAGGCCATCCCGTGGGTCGAGAAGATCGGGGACTATCGCCTGGAGCTTCCCCCGGAACTAGAAGGACCCGTCAAGAGCTCGATAAGTTTCTATCTTGAAAACCATGACATCGAGACCGAGGAGCAGAGGGAGGCGACGCGACGCCTGTTCAACTATCCGACGGTGACGTGCAACATCATCAACGGCGGTGTCAAGAGGAACGTGGTCCCCGACTACGCCGAGGCCGAGTTCGACATCCGGCTTACCCCGGGGAGTAAACCCCTACTGGTGAAAGAGAGAATCGAGGAGCTAGTCAAGGAATCTGGGATCCCCGGGATAGAGGTCGAAGTAGGGGCGCGGGACACCGCCGGCTATCACGAGTCCCCTGACTCCGAGTTCGCTCACCGGTTCGCGGAGACCATCGAGAAAGTCACAGGGAAAAGCCCCGTCTTCAAGATCCTCACCGGGGGCACGGACGCTATCGCCATCAAGAACTATACAGGAATACCCTGTCTCGGATATGGGACGAGCCTCACAGGCATGGCCCATCAGCCCGATGAGCATGTCACGGTTGAGAACCTGGTGCTCGGCGTCAAGATCTACGCGGGATTCCCCATCCTGTACTGACCATTTCTCCACCCTTTTTTTCCGATTGTATCAAATATCCTTTAGTGCTACCGTTTTTCCAGAGTCCGGTGACCTCAGTTTTAGGAACGGAAAGGTGATCACCCTCGATCCTATGAATAGCACAGCCGAGGCCTTGGCTATCAAAGGCGGGCGGATTATCGCGACGGGTACAAACGAGGAGATATCCCGATACATAGGAGAACGTACGGAAGTCAAAGATCTGGAGGGCTGGGCTATTGACCCCTAGTCTCATCTCGCCCCACGATCACTTCATCCAGTATGGTTTCCTCCGAGATGAGGGGGTCCATCGAAGCTGGCAAGTACGCCGACCTGGTGATATCTAGGACAGAAACCCCCTAAAGGTCAGCGTCGAAGGGCTGAGAGAGATTATAGTCGAGACAACCCTGCTGGCATGGAGAGTAGTCTACTCCAAGACTTGAGTCTCCTCAAAGATCCTCTAGGGAAGTATCAATGTTTTCACGAATTCGTTCCCAGCGGAGCTCTCGAATTTAATGTCTAGGACGCTCCCTGAGTTGAAGAAGCCGAATTGCCCACCTACCCATATAGTGATGCTTCTCATCTCTCCGCTCTCCAGATCCGTCTCTTCTGCAAAATCGGTGGTGAGGGTCGCCACGATCTCAGAGGGGCTCTCTGCGGAATACTCAGAAACCTCCATGCTGTTAACGAGGACCTTCTCCAGGATCAGGGTCGAGTTCCCCGGGTTGGCGATATTAACGGAGACTTGCCAGTTCAAGTGTGCGTCGCGAGACGTGGTGAGGTTCACGAACTCGAGGTATTCAACCGAGAGGGGTGCCTCCTGCACCCTCCCCAGCATACTCTGGGTCACGTAGAACGCGACGATAATGGCGATGACTACGAGGGCTATGTGGATAACATTTGAGAAGCCCTTCCTCGGGCTTGACCTTCTCAGCTCTCTCCCTCCTTCTGGCCGTTTGGTAGCTTCGTTGCTGACTTTAAGGGTGTTATGAATGACTGTGCTATACCTGTAATCCTGTTAACAGAAATGGATTATCCAATTTACGCGAAATGTACTATTCTATGCCCGAAGGCCTTTTCTTGAGCGGCCCAGACCACTAGGAAATAGAAATGTCTGTTCATCCCGTAGTAATCGATGAGCCAGGTAAGAAGGTCCTACTCATGGGGAACGAGGCCATCGCAAGGGGCGCAGTCGAAGCCGGCGCCGCAGTGGCCACAGCATACCCGGGTACCCCCTCCTCAGAGATCGGCAACACCCTGAGCAGGGTATCCGATGCAGCTGGGCTTTACTTCGAGTGGTCCGTCAACGAGAAGATAGCTTTCGAAGTGGCATATGGGGCCTCACTGTGCGGCCAGAGGAGCCTGGTCGCGATGAAGCATGTGGGGCTCAACGTCGCCCTCGACGTTCTTAATCCTGTTAGCCTCCGGGGTGTGAACGGGGGGCTCGTCTTCGTCTCCACCGACGATCCCTCGCAGCATAGCAGTCGGACGGAGCAGGATAATCGTTGGCTGGCGAAGCAGAATTGCATCCCAGTTCTGGAGCCCTCGAGCCCCCAGGAGGCGAAGGATTTCACGCGCTACGCGTTCGAGCTCTCAGAGAGGGTGAAGCTCCCCGTAATGATCAGGACAGTTACGCGGCTCAGCCATATGAGGAGCGATGTCGACCTGGGCCCCATCGAGAGGCTGGGGAGGACGCCGGAGTTCGACTGGGAGGGCTTCAGTTATAGGGTGGCGGGGTTCGAGAAGCTCTTCAGGCGCCACGGGGAGCGCCACGAGAAGCTCGATAGGGTCCAAGCGGAGTTCGAGGGAGCCGATTTCAACCAGCTCAAGCTCGACGGGAGCGAGAAAGTGGGGATAATCGGCGTAGGCTTCGCATTCACATACGTCCTGGATGCCATCAGGAAGTTGGGGGTTGAGTCCGAGGTTGCTTATATGAAGCTCGCGACGCCCCATCCTTTACCCACGGAAAAGATTGCGAGGATGCTAGATGGCGTGGAGATCTTGCTGGTTGTGGAGGAGGTCGACCCCTTCGTCGAGATGCACGTCAAATCCCTCGCTAAGACGATAGCCTCTAGTGCGACGATCCTTGGGCGGGAGACGGGGGATCTCCCGAGGGAGGGAGAGCTGAGCCCCTCGATCCTTGATAGCGCCCTCGGAGGCCTCCTGGGGATCTCTGTGGATAGAGTCGATCGATCCGGTGTGGAGGAGAAAGTCGGGGAGCTTCTCTTTGACCGGATGCTGACCCTCTGCTCCGGCTGCCCCCACAGGGCCTCGATCCACGCCCTCAAGAAGGCGGTGAGGAATGTGAAGGGCGACCTCATGAGCGTCGTGGTGAACGGGGACATAGGCTGCTATGGCCTCGCCCACGCGCCCCCCATGAGCTTCGAGGACACCTACTTCTGCATGGGGGCGAGCATCGGGGTCTCCCAGGGTATGGAGAGGGTCGGAGTCGACACCATCGCCTGGATCGGAGACGGCACATTCTTCCACTCGGGGATACCCTCCCTCTTAAACGCCGTCTACAACGGTTTACCCCTAAAGATCGTCGTGGCAGACAACGGGACCGTGGCCATGACCGGCTTCCAGCCCACCCCTCAGAGCGGGAAGACGGCGACCGGTAAGCCGGCTAAGAAGGTGATGATCGAGGACATCGCCAGGACCCTTGGCGTTGATAGCGTCGAGGTGGTGGATCCCTACGATTTGGAGGCCGTTCAATGTGCGTTCGAGAGGATGCTGGAGGCCGAGGGGGTCGCCATGGTGATCTCGAGGAGGGCGTGCTCCATGGAGGCTGTGAGGGCGATGAGGCCAGATAAGCCCGTGCCCTACGTCGTGGACGCTGAGTTGTGCACGGGTTGCAGAATTTGCCTGAGCCAGTTTGGCTGCCCCGCCCTCGCCTGGAACGAGGAGTCGGGGAAGGCCTGGGTGGACTCGGCCATCTGCACGGGCTGCGGCGTCTGCGCTCAGGTGTGTCCCTTCGGTGCCATCCGCTTGGAGGGCTCCTGATGGGCGTCTTCAGACTGGTGATAGCGGGCGTCGGAGGCCAGGGCACTCTCTTGGCGTCCAGGCTTATCGCCCAGTCCTCTATCGACGCTGGGCTCCCCGTAAAGATAGGGGAGACCTACGGGATGGCCCAGAGAGGGGGGCCCGTGATGGGTCACATACTGATCGGGGAGGGGGCCGAGAGTCCTCAGATCCGGCCCGGGGAGGCTGACGCCCTCATAGGATTCGAGCTCGGAGAAGCGGTGAGGCGAGGGGTAACTTACCTGAAGGAGGGTGGCCTCGCGCTGGTGAACACCCGGAAGTTCCCTCCTCTCGAGGTCATATCGGGGATGATGGAGTATCCCTCGGAGGATTCACTGTTATCCCTCCTTGGGGAGGTTACATCTGACATCGTGAAGTTCGATGCCACAGCCATCGCCGAGGAGGCGGGCGATGCCATTGCCACGAACATGGTGATGCTGGGGGCGATCGTAGAGAGCGGAAAACTTCCCTTCTGCGAGGATGTTGTGACCGCCGTTCTGCGGAGGAGTGTCAGGGCAACGTATCTAGAGACCAACTTGAAGGCTTTCACGATGGGCAAGACCGCCTACGGGGATTCTTCGAAGTAGAGACGGGGAAATATTTCCCGGCTCGCCGGCTTGTATCTAAATTATCTCAGAATACCCTTTTAGATATAGTTTGACGAGTAAGCCAGTGCACGCCAGTGTGTTGGTGCTATATCACGGAGAGGGTGAGGTTGTTGATGAGGTTGAGGAAGACCTTGGTGAGGAAGCTCATCGTGAGATAGACTGAGCCGGCCGAGAGGAGGTATCCGAGGACTCTACGCTTCATGAAGTTTCACCTTTTCCTGTACTGTTACTGAGCATCGTTTCGATATAAGGCTTCTCTGACGAAAAAAGCCATATTTAACCCCCTTTTGGGAATTTTAGTCGATTTTTCCCAATTTTCGCACTATCTTCCAGATGAGGGAACGACATAGGTTATTGATCTAGGGAACTTTATGGCGATCCATGAACCGATTAATTTCAGGACTGAATCTACTCTCGCTGAGATGTTTTGAGCTTTTGTGATCGTTGACTTAAAGTTATTACGGAGTTGGACATTGTTCCTACCATGTCAATCGGGATTAGGGGCAAATGGGTTATTGGGTACGACGGCGAGGAGCATCGGCTTATCCGGGACGGAGTCGTCGTAACAGAGGGTAAACGGATAAAGTACGTGGGGAAGGGCTCTTCGGTCGAAGCGGACAGGTGGATCGACTGCTCTCACCACGTGGTAATCCCCGGGCTAATCTGCACCCATACTCACGCCTCGAGTGCACCCAAAGACAAGAGCTTCATCGACGACACAGGGGCACGGCATTTCTATATGAGTTCCCTCGGAGAGAACCTCTCGGCCCTAGGTAAAAGCATCAGGCCTGAGGACTTTCACGTCTTCTCGAGGTACAGCATCGCTGAGCTCCTCAGGAGCGGGTGTACCACGATGCTGGAGATGGGTATGGTGGGGAGCCTCGGAGCCGAGGAGGCAGTCCGGACCATCGGGGAGATGGGCATCAGGGCTCTGGAGGGGCCGTCCATCTCGGACGGGGTCTGGGAGAGAACCCAGGGAGCCAACATCCAGACCAGGTGGCTGGAGCTTGAGGAGGGGCTGAAGAAGCTCGACGAGGCAGAGAAGTTCATAAAAAAATACGAGGGAGCATTGGATGGCAGGCTGATCCCCGCACTCTACCCCGATAAAGTGGACACCAACAGCGAGGAACTCCAGAGGGCCGTAAGGGCGAAGGCGGACGAGCTCAATGTCCCCGTCTCCATCCACGCCGCCCAGTGGGTCGTCGAGTTCCAGAACATGCTTAGGATGTACCGCAGGACCCCCATCGAGTTCCTCCACGACACCGGGCTCTTAGGACCCGATCTAGTGATTGGCCACGGATGGGCGACGGCGGGCCACCCCCTCCTAGCCTACCCCCCCGTGGGCGGGGGCGACATCGAGCTCCTCGCAAAGTCTGGGGCCACCGTCAGCCACGACCCCCTGGTCTTCGTGAAGCGGGGGAATAAGATGCACTCCCATTCAAAGTATCTGGCCGCGGGCGTCAACGTGAGCATCGGGTGCGACACGAGCCCCCAGGACATGCTGAACGAGATGAGGATGGCCAGCTATGTGAGCAAACTTGCGGACTGGGATTGCTTCAGCGGGAGCAGCCGAGAGGTCTTCAATAGCGCCACCCTAGGCGGTGCAAGAGGGATAGGAAGGCCAGATCTGGGGCGACTGGAGGCTGGGGCTTTGGCGGATATCGCGGTCGTAGACATGCAAAACATCAACAACGTCCCCTGCAGAGACCCTGTGAAGAACCTCGTGAACTCTGCATCCCGCGGCGATGTGATGCACGTCATCGTCAACGGGGAAATCGTGGTCGAGGACGGCATTCTCCTCACCGTCGACGAGAGAAAGCTTGTGGAGGAGGTTCAGAGGACCACCGAGATGGTGTGGAGCCGCATACCCGAAAACCACTACCTGGGTTTGACCAGCGACGAGGTCTCGCCCCAGAGCTTCCGTCCCTGGGACCCTTGAGGGGATGCCTGAATCCTATTAGAATTTGACGAGCCTCTTCAGGTTCTCGGTGGTGACCCGCCCCACCTCCTCCTTGGAGACCCCCTTCAGCTCCGCAATCCTCTCGGCCACACTAATGACCCCTGCAGGGTCCCCTGAGTCGGTCTCTGTCAGGAGCCATTCGAGGGGTGTCTGGCGGACCGCCTCTAAGAAATGTTCCTCCCCCTGCTCGATGGTCCTCTTACCGATGGAGAGATAGACCCCCATCTCGACGCATCGCCTGGCATAATCGGGCCCCTTGGAGAAGCCGTGGATAGCGGCGCCGATCTCGAGGATTCCGGTCTCCTCGAGGATGTCCAGTACCTCCTCCGTTGGCGTCCTGTCGTGAACCAGCACGGGGAGCCTCCGTTCGATGGCGAGGGCTATCTGTTCGCGCATTGATCTCCTCTGGATGTCGGGGTCGATATACTCTTCCGTGAACTCCCACTCGGTGGTCCTTCTCCCGACGTAGTCGAGGCCGATCTCGCTGATCGCGACCACCTCAGGGTCCAGGGACAGCTCCCTTAATGTCTCTATTGCTCCGGGGCTGAAGGTGTCAGCTCTCCAGGGATGTATCCCCACGCACCCTTTAACCGAACCGTGTTGATTCGCTACGCTTACTGCTTCAATCGAGGATTCCACGTCTATTCCAGCAGCGAGGATGAGCATCAATCCGGCCTCCTCCGCTTTCAATACGGATTCCTTGTTGGGGCCTCGAAGATGGCAGTGACTCTCAGAATACATTTTCAGATAAGGGTCTCACATGGATGGAGAAAATACTTCCGACTCAGGAGCCTGAGCCCTTTACTCCTTCTTCCTTCTCTCCCACACGGCTCTACTCTCGACGCTTTTCACTCGTTCAGCGAGGGACTCGAGCCTCCCGAGATCGAAAGGAACCCACCGGGTCTCGATTGCCGAATTATACAGTTCCCTTGCGTTGCAGATCGTGACGCGGCACTCTCTCGTTTCGTTCTCCTTGGGTCCGCACTTGAGGCAATCCATGGCTCGGGCTAGCCGGACCAAGGCGATCCGGTTCCACGGGTTCTCGAGATCGTACTCCTCGGCGTTCTCGTAGTTGATCTCCCTCTCTCTTCCAGTGTCGGAGTAGACGATGAGTTCCTCGCCCTCCAAGGTTCGGCGAATGGGGTAGAAGAATCGCCTGAAGACTCTGAGGCGTATCCTCTTTCCTTCTAGGACGACGGGGAGACCTGCATCCATGCTGTTGGGACACCTACACATCTCAGGCGCGCCTAATCTAAAAGATTAAAGCCTCATTCGGGCGTACAGTGGATTTTATTATGGAACTCTCTCTGCTTGAGGGTGAATTGGAATCCAGCTATCACGAACAGAATTCCTAGACACCTGATTCTGAGCATTTATATCTTGGGACGCATAGAGTGAGGGTGGCGAGCTGATTTGGAGCCCGGAAACCCCCTTAGAATTCTGTTCATTATAGGCACCAACATCTTCGGGGTATACGCTCTATACAAAATTGTCCAAGAAGTTTATTTTTACCTCAAGAACCAGACTTCTGACAAAGAGTTTTAAAGAAACGGTTCGCGCTAGGCCATCTGCAGGGTTTTTCTCGGTGATGGCCCCTAGCGGATTGATCCATTGACGCCCGAGAATTCGGATCTACCCATCCTTGAGGCCCTGAAAAAAGCAAGAGATATCGAGGAGCAACTCTCAAAGAGATATAGCCACTTAGACCAGCTGAGTTTGTGGTCTCAGATCTAGTCGTTTCATCCGATGTGGCTGGAGAGGTCAGTGTAAGTGTTAAGGTTACAAACATCGGCGAGACGGAGGGGAGCTAACATTGTTGAGTTCAAGTTTGATGGGGAGACGGCTTTAACGGAGAGTATGGATCTAGCTGGAGGAGAATCCGCTATGGTGTCCTTGGGGGAGACTTGGAGCGCAGGTTCCTACCAGGTTAGTGTGGAGGATCTCATGAAACGGTCATAGTTTCTGAGGAACCTCTTCCTCCGTTCCGGATGCGCCCTGGATACGCGGCGGGTATATTGATCGTAATCGTCTCAGCGGTTGCGATAATATACGTGATATGGAATGGGAAAGTCCCCTCCATTTACTCCCCAAGTATTCAGTTCCATTCCCGAGGTAGGGTTAATGACTAGGGGAAAAAGGGAAGACCAAAAAGTTCGTCCAGTATTACAGCGAGGACTATGTGGATAAAGCGAAGAAACGGAGGAAGAAAGATGTTTGAGCGTGCGTGATGTTTCAATCTTCTCTCTTGAATCGTCTGATGATTCCCTGTTTCACGAGTTCTCTCATTATATTATAGATCATATTGTAAGCCTTCCCATAATTTATCACGACTGAACGCTGAGTTGAATCCGGATCTCCCAGCCATTCCTCCAGTATTTTCTTGGTATCGGGTCTGCGCCCACACCAGTAGCGCATATTTCTTCTCGTCCAGGATCTCGTAGCTAATTTTCGCCTGGGTCTTGTCGAATATTCTACCCATGATAAACCTCAAATACGAACTAATAGATCTCCCTGAGACGCGCGCGTACGTTCCAATTGCTCTCTACATACAAAATCTTTATACCAATATTCAACACTTTCTGATGAATGAAACATGCGTATAAGAGAAATATTTTACTTAATTTTCAAAGGGATAGATTTTAAATGAAAATATTAGTAATTAGCTCAAATTCAATTTTTTTAGATTGGGTACATAAATTTAATCATAAATCAATTCAGTATGACATAAATTGGCCTTTAATAAAAAAGGGATTATTCATTTTAACCTTAAAACCACGAATTAAAATCCTATCTTATTTCTATGATGCCATTTTCTGTGATTGGTTTGGAAGCTTGTCAAAAATAACTATGGATGCAAGTTCCAAACCGGTCTTTATTAGATTACATAGACAGGAAGCGCATACATATAAAAAGTTCAAATCAATAAATTATAAGAAAATAAAAGCAATAGTAACCGTATCTAATTATTATAAATCAATTGTAGAGGAAAAAACCAATAATAAAGTTAAGATAGTTACGATTCAAAATGGTTTAAATTTAAATGATTTCCCCTTCAATCCAAAAATTAATCGGCCCATGAAAATATGTACTCTAAGCTATCTAACCTATAGGAAGAGAATTTTTGACTTGATAGTGAATAATCCAAACCTTAAAATTGATATAGGAGGAGATGGGGAAGAAAAATATAGTTTACAAAATATAATAAAAAGATTTAATTCCAAAGCAAAAATCTATGGAAGAGTGGAATTGCCAAAATTCTATCATGATCACGATATTTTTATATCAAATAGCAGTGATGAAAGTTTTGGAGTGTCAACGATTGAAGCAATGAGTTGTGGATTGATACCTCTCTGCTTCTCTTGGGGGGGAATTGAGGAAATACTCCCAGAATGGCATACCTACGAGACCTATGAGGAACTAAACCAAAAATTAGACGTAATAAGCAATATGACAGAAGAAGAAATAACCGAAATAAAATTGCAAATGAGGCAAATCGTTGAATCGAAATTTACAATCGAACTACAAGCAGAAAAATTCCAGGATTTGTTCAATGGTGTTATGATAGATGGCCCATGCTCCCATATTGGATAATTTCATTCTCAAGCTTCTCCAAGGAAATCTTGATAATTTAGATATCATTGATATCGCTTCTGGTAATGGTTTATGGGGATTTTACATAAGAACAAGGGCGAATGGTTTACCAAACATAATTGGATTAGATATATGGCCTCCATATATAAAACGTATATATCGTCTAAACATCTACAATAGCATGATCTGTGCCGACGTTAGGAGAATGCCATTTAAAGAAAATAGCTTTGATATCGTGCTTGCATGTGAAGTCCTAGAACATATACCCAAGAGTGAGGGAAAAAATGTTCTATATGAATTGGAAAGGTTAGCTCGCAGAATGATTATAGTAACCACGCCTCTTGGATTTATTTATCAGGGCGAAATTGATGGAAATATATATGAGAGGCATATCTCAGCTTGGACGGCAGAAGAATTTGAGGAGAGAGGCTACTCAGTAAGTATAATAGATGCACGTCCACTCCCCAGAACATTGAAATTTATTGACAATATAAGACGTTTTATCCTGAGATTAAATTCTCCTACACTAAAAGAAATTATTGCAACTAAGAAATATGAAGATTAATATATTTCCTTACGAGCGCATGCAATGTCTGGATTAACTTAATACCTCCAAATATATGCTATATAGTTTTTCAACTACTCTTTCCGGAAGATTTTTCTCTGGAAGCCCATTAACAATTTCTCCATTCCATTTTATGACTTTTAATCCGCATGCAAGTGACTCTAAACCAGTCTTACTTAAAGCCTCTAGAATTTTTCCCTTACTTCTCTTCACATCTATATAATATTCATATTGTGACAGGACATCATTAAATTTAGTATATTTAATAGGGCTCTCTAAACCTCCACCGAATGTAAGAATTAAATCATTTTCTTCTGCATATTTTATAGCCAAATCATCGGCCATATATGGTATACTAAATGCTGTACCGGGATTAAACGTTCCTCCAGGGTGAAAGAAATCAGTATCAACCGCCCGTGGAATATGCACAGTTCCACTTGGAGCACCCGCTAATAGATCTTCTGTGGAAACAAAGATTTTATCTGCTTTACTCCAATATTTGAATTTTGTATCCCAGATTCCCCTTATGTCTACACCCCGATAATGTAACAATATTTTCTTATGAGGATAGATTAATTTAAGATATGGAACTATCTTATCAAATGCATGAACATGAATTATATCATAATTCCTTGCCATTAATAATGCCTTTAATGTAAATAACTTAGCTCCAAGATTTGAAGTTTCTCCAAATAATGTGTGATTCCAATGATCAGGCTTTTTTCGAGTTATGACCCAGCTATGCGTTTTATAGGTTTTATCCATGAACTTTGAAATAGTGCTTCCGGAGCCGGTTGTATTCCATATGTGCAAAATCCTAATTTGCTCGGGCGCACTTGGATGAACTAATTCCTCCGTCATATCTATTTGTCCCCGACGATATATCCTATAATGACGAAGGGCCTAACCCGGAATACCGAGTGTGCCAAGGTACGAAATATGCTTACACCTAATTTCTTTCTAGCTTTTCCCTGTTTGATCTGTTTTCGTATTATCTTCCGCATCGTTAGAGATGGGCGATATTCCAATGCAACGACATTTTCACTGCTTAACGTTTTGAGGCCATGCTTTCTGATTTCCCTGTCTAAAGCTGTGTCCCATGAGGCCCGAGTCAGGTTGAACCCGTCAATTTCCCTTAAAAGGCTTCGGTTGATCAATCTTGCGGCTCCTCTAGGATCCTTTCCCATCGGTGTAATCCGATAGTTGAGATCTCTAAGCCACATAAGAAAATCTAGCCACCATTTACCCGTTCTAGTCTTTACACTACTACTGATGGAAACCGTTTCATTATCCAAATAACCAACCATTTGTATGAGCCAGTTCGGTAGTAAAATTATATCAGCATCAAGCTTTCCGATTATTTCTCCCTCAGTCTCTTTCACCCCTAACTCAAAAGCCTCAGTGACAGGATCAAGTGCTTCTCCACGAAATTTTTTAGTGATAACTTTAACACCCCGTTCCAAACAGATATCCCGGGTATGATCGTCACAACGATCAGCAACGACTATATGCTCAACTTCAAATCCCTCGGGAATCTGGAGGCGTCTTACACTATCTATACAAGATCCGATAACCTGCTCCTCGTTATGTGCCGGTGTTATAATTGAGATTTTTACTTTCTTTGATTTGGCGGGGGGCTCAATAAATGAATCTTGAACAGCCTGTATTCTATAACCTTCAGTGGAAACTTTCATTTAATGATTTTCTTTTCTCCTATACCCATAAAAATTTGTGAGTAGATGAAATTACAGACACATACTTGCACTTTCCATGCAAGATGTATATTCCGGCTCGTGCGCGCGACAAAGCTTGAGAATCCTAAGAAGGGGTTTAGGCGTACAGCTGCTGATACTTATCCTATCTCTGCACGGGTGACTTTTTCAATGTTGAGGGCTATCGATTTGATTCTTAAAGGCGCACGCCCCCCTTTTAATCAGCTATCAAATTCGTTAGCCGTCGTTATTGGTAAAAGTTAAATCGGTGATTCACTCAATTAAATGGTGCGTGAGGGGGTCATGGGCATTGCGGCGGAGAAATGCATTCTCTGGTCACAAATTCAGCCCGCGTCGTAATCGCATAAAACAACGCACTCACGGAAATTTTAAGCGGTGATGTGCCCCCCCCCCGTGCGCGCGAAGGTATTATCAAGCGTGTACGTAATAATTAACGATTTTAAATGAGGAATGAGTTGAAGAGACGGCTCCTGAAAGGAGACCAGGTATACGGGACTTGGATAACCCTCGAGAGCCCTATCGCGTCCGAGCTGATGTCGAGCCTTGGATTCGATTATTTCGTAATCGATACCGAGCACGCACCCTTGGACATCTATCAGGCTCAGACCCTGATGCAGGCGATGAGGGGTGACTCGAAGACCACGCCTATCGTTCGGGTCTGGTGGAACGACTTAGTCGCCATCAAGAGAGCACTTGACATAGGCGCCCACGGCGTCTTGGTCCCCTGGGTGAACAACAAGGAGGAGGCCGAGTTGGCGGTGAAGGCTACACGGTATGCCCCGGATGGCCTGAGGGGGTGTGGGCCGAGGCGGGCTGCGCTTTTTGACCCGGACTATCTCAAGACAGCCGACGAGGAGATCCTTGTGATCTGCCAGATCGAGACAAAGAAGGCTGTAGAGAACATCGAGGACATCGTCTCGGTGGAGGGAATGGACGTGAGCTACATAGGTCCCGCTGACCTCTCGGCCTCCTACGGTCATCTGGGCAACATGTCCCATCCCGATGTGCAGAAAGCCATCGATCGGGTCTTTGACGCCACCGAGGCGGCTGGGAAGGCCACGGGGGTTCATCAGGCTTCGGGGGCGACCATCAAGGATCGGATGAAGAAGGGATACAACCTCATCACCATCGGGAACGATCTGATCTACCTGAAGCAGGGCGTCCTGAACCAGAGAAAGGAACTGGGCTTAGACTAAGCCCAACCCGATTTTCTCACTCGTACTCGACGGTGGCCGGTGGCTTAGGCGTGATATCGTAATATACGCCGACCACCTCCGAGCATTTCTCTAAAATCTCATCCGCGGCGGCTTTCAAGGTCTCATGGGGGACCTTGGCGATCTCAGCTGTAAGGAAGTTCCGGGTCTCCACCGCCCTCATGGCCACCCTGTATTTTCCTCCCTCCTTGCCCGCAACATGATAAAGCACCCTGGAGATCCCCGGCTCCATACTCTGGATGGCTGCCCTCGCTGTTTCCAGCTCTCCGTATCTCAGGGCTTCTCCCTTGACTTTGAACGTGGCGATGCGTCCGTATGTGCGGTTCCCATCCACCATGCCGGTCCCCCTCTCCTTAAGATACGCCACCCGTACCTCCGACTCCTCGATTCCAAAAACTTCTGACACCGCAGATCTGAGCCCCTCGGGTGCACTCTTCTCCTCAGCGGACAGCACCGCGGCGAAGTACTGGGCGGGATCATGCTTCTCGAAGTGAGCCTCGACTGCGTCGTTCGCGAGTTTCTCCTGCTGGAGCTTCTCCTCTGTTATCTCTCCCACGACTCTCAACGAGAGCCCGGGACCTGGGAAGGGCTGCCTCTCGGAAGCGGCCTGGGGCGCCCCCAAGAATCTGGCCACCTCCCTCACCTGGTACTTGTAGAGGCTCTTGATGGGCTCCACGACACTGAATCCGAACCGCTCGACGGGGTCGATGCCTATCTGTTCCAGGATGTTGTGCTGGGTCTTGATGCCCCCGGTGGTCTCGTCGATGTCAGCCTTGATGGTTCCCTGGACCATGAACCTGCATCCCTCGTCTCTCGCTGCGTCCCCCAGTGTCTGGTAGAACGTCTCCCTGAAGGCCTTCCTCTTCTCCTCCGCGTCCGAGAGGCCTTCCAAGGCCTTCATGAATCGCTCCCTCTCCCGCAGTATCCTGACAGGAAGATTCAACGGAGGCGAGGAGAGCATCTCTTTGACCCTCTCGGGCTCGCCGAGGCGCATGAAGTTGTCGTCGATGAAGGCACAGGCGAGGTTGTCTCCTATAGCCCTGTGGGTGATGACCGCGGATACTGTGCTGTCCACACCGCCGGAGACCGCGATGAGCGCCTTCTCATCACCGAGGACTTCCTTGACCGCTTTCACCCGCTCTTCCACGAACTTTTTTACATCGAGATCTGACATGACAGAGCCTATGAATCCGTTTTTCAATAAAAGTTTGCGTACTCTCCCAAGGCGTCTCACCCACGCGATACGCGGAACCGCCCTCTAGATGGAAAACCCCCCCGAGAGAGTTTCCTGAATTTCGATGGTGTAACCCTCCGGGTCTTTTAACATAAAGACCTTGATCTTAAGCCTCTCCGACTCCTTGGGATGCTCCTCGATGTCCAAGCCATTCTCAATGAGCCTGTGATGCCATGCATCAGCGTCACGTACATTGATGCAGAGGATCACCGGCTTCACGTCGCTGGCCCGATGGTAGCCGTGCTCCCCGTCAACGAGTCCCACATAGGCCCCGTCTCTGATCTTGAGTATCTTCGACCAGCCCTGATCCACTTCCATCTCGAAGCCCATGATGTTCTCGTAGAACTCCATGGCGGTGGGTAGGTCTCGATAGTATAGCCAGGTGATCACTCCTTTCACGTCATCGCTCATGCCAAGCCTCCTCGACTCGGATGTTGTGTTGTTTGATGGATGGCTTCTACTTAAAGCAATGACGCTACCCTGATTATCCTAGCTTTCCCTCTCGAAGAGCAGGTAGTGATTCACCATGGTGGGGGTTCCCTGAGCCTGATACGTGTGGAGGCTCCATCCCTCCCTCTGATGCGCCTCGATGACCTCTCCTATATTCTTATGGTGGCCCACCTGAACGCATGTCCATTTCTTCAGACCGTTTCACCTCTATCTCTAGTATGCACAAATGACGTTATATTTCAATCTCAAGTGATTTACTGATCTCCAGCATCGTTCAGTAAAATCAACCTCATTTTTCATCTACTTATCAAAGTTTGGCGAAGAGTCGGGGCAGGATAAAGGTTTATGAACCCCTGCTCAACGTCAATACCCTATACGCCGAGGAGAAACTAATATGGCAGAGACGATCGCGGTCATCGGCGCCGGCGTGATAGGCGGAGCAGTCGCCAGATGCCTCATCAAGAGCCCCGATCCCTACCGGGTGATAGCCACCCGAAGGAGAATCGAGAGGCTGGGAGAGCTCGAAAAATTGGGAGTCGAGGTCATCCGAGACAACGTCGAGGCGGCAAAACAGGCGGATATTGTATTCATCTGCGTCAAGCCCGGGGATGTGGCCGGTGTCTTGAAGGAGATAGCCCCGGAGATCGATGGGAAACTCGTGATCTCCACAGCCGCAATCATATCCCTCGAATTCTACGACAAAGCTGTTCCCGGGGCCAAGTTTGTCCGGACCATGCCCAACGTCGCCGCGTTCGTGGGCGAGTCGTTCACCGCCTACAGCTGCAATGGGAGGATAACTGATGACGATAAAGCGGTGACTAAGCGCCTCCTGGACACCATGGGTCAGCATGAGGAGGTCGAGGAGAAGTATATGGACGCAATCACGGGCCTCAGCGGAAGCGGCCCCGCATACGTCGCCATCGTCATCGAGGCCCTCATGTACGCCGGCCTCAAGGTCGGGCTCCCGAGGGAGCTGAGCCTCCACTCCTCCGCCCAGGCGGTCCTGGGGGCGGCCAAGCTCATCCTGGAGGGAGAGATGAACGCATCCCAGATCAAGGACGCCGTCACGACCCCCGGGGGAACCACGATCGAGGGCATCTACCAGCTCGAGGACGGGAAGCTCCGCACGGCTCTCATGAATGCCGTCGTCGCCGCCACGGAGAAGTGCACCAGCATCCGTTACAACTGGAACAACGGACAGTAACCCTTCCTCCCGGGGAAAAACTAAATCCCTTTTCCCCCCAACACATCCCCGTGAACCCAGATTGGATTATGATACTGTTATCAAGGGCAGGAGGATCGTCGACGGCTCAGGGAATCCTCGGTACAAGGGCGACATATTCGGATCCACACCAGCTACCGGAAGGAGCCGAGCAGGTCATGGTGAGCGGTGAAATCACCGTGCAATCGTCGGAGCCCCTGGGAACCCTCGCTGGGAGAACCCTGAGGAAAAACATTAGATTTAGCGTAGGCGGGTGAGTCATTCAGTAATCCTCGATCTTCAGACCCAGTTCATCAGCAAATTTCACGATTTTGTTCCATGTCTCCTCTGGGATAGGGATCCCTTCGGCGAGGCGGGCATCTTTCGTCTCCCACTCCGGCTCCCCTGGAATCATGATCCTCTTTCCCGGCTCGGTCTTCCCCTCTTTGACGCGGCTGATGACGTCGTCCACCCCTTCCCTGAATGTCTCCAACCCCACGAAGGCGCTCGGGTCCACGGCGATCATGAAGATCCCATTGGTGGAAGGCGGGATTTGATCCGGATCCATTCCTCTTCTCGAGCCTGTTAAAACGGCTCCCAGCATCTCAGAGACAAGTTGGAGCGCGTAGCCCTTGTACTCGCCGAAGGGAAGCAGCCATCCCCCGTCCTTGAAGGCGAAGGGATCGTCGGTCGGTTTCCCGTGTTTGTCCCGTGTCCAGTGGAGGGGGATCTTGGCATGTTTAGCCATTGCCACCGAGATCTTCCCGGCGGCAACGACCGAGGTGGCGTAATCAGTGAGGAACGGCTTGGCGTCTCCGGTGGGGATCCCCACGCTTATAGGATTCGTCCCGAATGTTCTGCCCTCTCCACCGTGAACAGCCACCTGTGGGTTTCCTACGTTCGCGAAGAATAGGGCGATCACCCCCTGCTTCGCCGCCCAGTTTGTGTAGTATCCGATCCTCCCGATGTGGTTGCAGTTGAAGGCTCCCACGGCGCTCACCATGTGCTCCTTGGCCTTGGCCACGGCCACCTCGGTAAGCTTCTTCGCCGTGATCTGGCCGGGGGCATACTTTCCATCGATGTAGGCGGTCGTAGGGGTCTCGTGAACGATGACAGGTTCGGCATCCACCTTTATGTGGCCCCCCTTGATCCTCTCGGAGTATATGACGAAGTAAGAGACCCCGTGAGAGTCGTGGCCAGTTAGGCTGCCCTCCACGAGGGTCTCGGCGAGGAACTCCGCTTTTTCGTTAGCGAGTCCCTGGGCTTTGAAAATGTCTTTCCCTAGTTTCAGGAGCCTTTCAGCGGGAACAACGATCATGAAAAGAGAGAAACTGTGAAGAAATATAAAGGTGTGAGGGGTCGGCCGCGAGGCTATACTTCAGGCACTGCGGCGGTTATTCCCTCGAGGAAGGCCTCGATGTCCTCCCTCTCGATCCCGTAGTGGGTGCACAGCCTGAGCGTCGTGCCGCTTCCCCTGCACTTCCACCCGAGCTTACCGCAAGCCTCGCCCCAGTCGTCGCCGTTCCATCCGAGTCCCCCTATGTCGATGTAGACCATGTTAGTCTTCACCGGGTAGAGGATCTCAATCCCGTTGATCTTGCGGAGCCCTTCCTCGAGGAGCTTGGCGTTTGCGTGGTCGTCTGCGAGCCTGTCCACCATCTTGGTGAGGGCGATGATCCCTGGGGCGGCGATGATGCCCGCCTGGCGCATACCTCCCCCCAGCATCTTCCTGTACTTCCTCGCTCTCAGGATAAAGTCCTCGCTCCCCATGACCATGGAGCCTATGGGGGCTGCCAGACCTTTGGAGAGGCATAGTTGGACCGAGTCGGCGTACTGGGATATCTCTTTCACGTCGACCCCGAGGGCGACGGCGGCGTTGAAGACCCTCGCCCCGTCGAGGTGAACGTTGAGTCCGTGTTCCTTGGCGACGTTCCAGTCGGCCTTCATCTGATCAACGGTGAGGGGTATCCCTCCGGACGTGTTGTGGGTGTTCTCTATGCAGAGCAGGGCCGTGGTGGGGCGGTGGATGTTTTCTATCCTGATGGCGCCCCTGATATCATCGGGCTTCAGCCAGCCATTCTCGCCTTTCAACGTGCGGGCCATGAGGCTCCCTAGGACCGCTAAGCCTCCCACCTCGTTGAGGTAGATGTGGCTCCGCTCCTCCAGGATGATCTCGTCCCCCCGGTTCGTGTGGGCGAGGATCGCTGCGGCGTTCCCCTGGGTTCCACTCGTGACGAAGAGGGCCGCTTCCTTCCCCAGAATCTCCGCTGCGATGGTCTCGAGCTCGTTGACCGTGGGGTCGTCCCCGTAGACATCGTCGCCTAGAACTGCCTTGTACGAGGCCTCTCTCATCTCCGGGCTCGGCCATGTGACCGTGTCGCTCCTAAAATCGAGGTTCTTCTCAACCATGATGAATCCGCCTTCCCTAGAATGAGCGCGAGGGTTATTTAAGACGTTTAGGCCCGGGGTGAAGCGTTCCTATACGACTTCATGATGTGCTCTCCCGCGCCCTCGAAAACGGGGCTACCATGCCCCGGTAACATGATATCCACGTCGATCTCGGTGAGTTTCCGGAGAGACTCGACGGTCGCCTCGAGGCTGCCGGACTCTCCGTCGTATCGTCCGTAGTAGCCATCGGGGAAGACGGTGTCCCCCGAGAAGAGTATCCTCTCTTCCTCGTTGTAGAGGCACATCCCCCCCTCCGTGTGTCCCGGGGTCCAGAGCACCTTAAGGGGCCAAAGCTCGGTCTCGATGAGGTCTCCTTGCTCCACTTTGACGAGGTTGGGTCCGAAGCGGGACGCGATGTGCTTGGTGTCAAGGGTATGGACGAATATCCTTGGATTCGCCTTCTCGAGGATAATGAACGCCCCCATGGCGTGGTCGTGGTGGGCATGGGTCAAAACGACGCCTTTCACATTCTCGGGGGCGACGTTGAGCTCCTCCAGCTGGGGCCAGACGCTGTTCGTGGAATTTCCTATGCCGGTGTCCACGATGACGGCGTTCTCCCTGCCGATGACGTAGATGTTGCTGCAGAGGCCGTCGCCCACTATGAGACTTACGGATGAGAGCTTCTCAGTGTATTCGCCGAGATCGTAGATCCGGGGCATCGCCAGTCGAGAACACGAATCCCTCGACCATTTATATCTTTATTTAAAAAAGCCTGATCGGAGGTTAGGTGACCCTTCTCAATGTTTCAGATTGAGCACTAGGCGTGCGTGAGAGGACTGTTTTCTTTACAGTCCTGTCATTCCTAGGATTTCGGGTTGAGCCAGCACCGCTGCGACGAATATTAGGGCAACCACCGTTATGGCTAAGCCGATGATGGTCCAGATACTTTTTCCCCCAAGTACTATGGGGATTGGTCCGAGGAAGATCACTCCCGAGGCCTTGAAAACTGTCTCCGCTTTTTCCAACTTTGACCTTAGACTCAGTAAAAGGAGTATGGTTCCGAGTCCGGACATGGTCAGGCCAAGCCCGAGGGCTTGCGGGGAGACGCTCATATCGATACCCCCGTCCTGAATGGGAAGTGGGTTTTAAACCTTTCTCCGTCTTAAAGGGACCATAGGGCGGCCTTGTCCATGTATTCGTTGACCTCCCACTCCCTCACTGAGACTTTATCGACGTCAATAGCGTAGATTGAGTGGAGACGCGCGTTCCGTATCTCCTCGAGGGTGACCGGGGGACTGGTGTAATACAGGTCACAGAGCTTCTTGATGGCCGCAATCTCCTCGTCTGTCCTGAATCTCGGGGGCTTGGTGAGGGCGGGGGGTATCTGCATGATGTAATATGGGGGCGTGCCCAGAATGAACTTATTCGCGAAGCTGCTGTACCGGGTGATCTTGCTGGCGACACGGGCCTTCAGGTAGGTGTTTGGGTCGAGAGCGTTCTCGGGGGAGACGAAACCGGTCTCCACCTCCACCAGTGCCGTCCCGAACCCTTTGGTCCCGAATACGTCGCAGGAGACCTTGTCGATCATGTGCTCCAACTCGACATGGAATCCGTTCTGGATCAGGTGCTTGGCGCAGATCAACTCCATCACGGAGTGGTTTATTTTTACTTGATTCGCTCGCTGGAGCCCGAAGAGCTGATCCCTGAGGGTACGGAGCTGATCGTACTCGTCATCCTCCACTTCAGGCCTAATCTTCATCATGACCTCCTCTAGATCGGCCCTGAAATGGCTCAGCTCAAGCACCCCTTGAAGGCATGTTACTCCTTTGACAGAGGCCCGATATTTAACATCTAAGGTGTCAAGCCTCCTGCATCTTCTCCAGGAACTGAGGCAGATCGCAGAAGCGGGATATCGCGTGGCCCGACCAATAACCTTGATCGGGCGTCCTGATCCAGACGGGGGTGATGCCTGAATCTGAGGCCCCCTCCATGTCGGCTTCCACGCTGTCCCCCACGTGGACGGTCTCACCCGGCGGAACGCCCACCTTATCCATGACGTACTTGAATATGGCGGGGTTGGGCTTTCGGATCCCGAGGTCCCGGGAGCAGATTATTATTTCGAATAGGTGGTCCAAGTCCGTCTCCTCCAGCATCTCCCTCGGTTGATCGCTCATGGTATTGGATATCAGGGCCAACTTGTATCTCTCGGCGAGTTTCTTGAGGGTCTCCTCCGTGCGGGGGTAGAACGTGGAAATATAGTGCTTCTTGAAGGTGTCGTGTATCATCTTGAGGGCATCATCGTCTGCGGGGATGCCCACCCTTCTGAGGACTGCTCCGTAGATCTCCTCGTTGGTCTTCTCCAGACCCTTAGCGCGGTGCCTCTGGAGCTCCTGCAGCGACGCTCCGATGGCCTTTTTCAACCTCCTCGGCTCGATGTTATAGCCCAGGCTAGCCAGGAGGATCCTTACCGCCCTGTGATATTCCGCCCAGTCTATTCCCCCGTAGGCTAGTGTCCCGCCGAAATCCAGGAAGACCGCTTTTACCTTCATCGCCTAGACATACCCCCGCACGTTTATTTCATGTTTCATAATAGGTACGAGTTGTCGATGATGTTCTGAGATCAGCCTAGTATGAGGAGTGCACCTGGAAGAACACCGTGAAATCTCTTTAATCTATGCGCGTTTATTCATGGCTATGGTAGTGAAGGGCGTCTACTGCCTTTGCATCGAGGTCACGGACGCCCTATGCCTGCAGATAGGCGCCCTGGGCCTGCTGGAATTCATGAAGGGCCGTTATATCTACGTCGGGTCCGCCCTCAATGGGCTGAACTCCCGGGTCCTGCGTCACATGAACACAAGTAAGGGTGTCTACAACGCCATTCACTGGCACATCGACTATCTGCTGAGAGAAGAGAGCGCGAACGTGGAGGCTGTATATGTTAGGCTCAGCGATGAGAAGATTGAGTGCGAGATAGCCGGGGAGGTCTCGCATTACGGCTCGGGTGTCAAGGGGTTCGGATGCAGTGACTGCAGGTGCAACAGTCATCTATTCAGTGTGAAAAGTTCGGACTTTCTGTCCGATCTTACGATGGAGAAATGGGAACCGCAGAGACTCCTCTAACATGATGTCATTTGATGGAATCTATTCGTCGGGGTCCCAGCGATAGAGGTAGATGGTGTGACTCCTGTAGCCTTCCCGGAACTTGAGGTTCCTCTCCTGGCTCCACCCGGGAATTGAGAAGTCGTGGGTCACAATCCGCGCCCCAGCTTCAAGCTCCTGTTCGAGCTTGGGCCTGACTTTCTCGTTAGCCCCTGTCGTCAGGTACATCGTGACGACGTCCGCCTGGCTCAAATCCAAGTCGAAAATGTTTCCGTGGACGATCTTGACGCGCTCCTCCAGTCCGAGGGCTTTCGCCTTCTTCCTTGCTTCCGAGACAAGCCGCCTGTTGAGGTCCACCCCGACACTGTTTGCCCCAAACTCCTCAGCTGCCATTATAACGACCCTGCCATCCCCGCACCCTAGATCGTACAGAGTCTCTCCGGGTTTGAGGTCGCTGTATTCGAGCATCTTCCTCACCACCTCGATGGGCGAGGCGACAAACGGTGCGATAGAATCTCTACCGGTGTACAATGGATCCTCTTCTTGTACGTTCTTTGTAAAAGCTGAAGAGCGTGAAATAAAAAAGGTGTGGAGCGGTTTCTCATATCTCGCGGATAATATTTCTCTAGTCTGATTGGCTAATCGTTTTATCCTCCAACATTGAATATTCAAACATGGCGCCGGAGAAGGTCAGGTGCTGGGATACCACGGACCCCCTATATATCGCGTATCACGACAAGGAGTGGGGGGTCCCCGTCCACGACGATCGGAAGCTGTTCGAGTTTCTTCTCTTGGAGGGCTTCCAAGCGGGGGTGAGCTGGGCCCTCATCCTACGGAAGCGGGAGAATTTCAGGGAAGCCTTCGACGGATTCGATCCCGTGAAGATCTCGGAGTACACCGAGGAAGACTTTGAGCGTTTGATGAATGACGAAGGGATATTGCGAAACAGGTTGAAGATCAGATCCGCTGTCACGAACGCTAAGACATTTCTAGAGATCCAAGCGGAGTACGGCACTTTTAGCAAGTACATCTGGGGCTTCGTGGGAGGAACGACGATCAAGAACGCGTTCAAATCCTTCTCGGAGATGCCTGCCCGGACTGAGACCTCGGAGGCGATGAGCAAGGA
Source organism: Candidatus Bathyarchaeota archaeon (assembly GCA_026014875.1). Lineage (GTDB taxonomy): Archaea > Thermoproteota > Bathyarchaeia > TCS64 > TCS64. The sequence goes on from JAOZHO010000035.1 coordinate 54,870, forward strand.
CCTCAAGAAAAGAGGTTTCAAGTTCGTGGGCCCAGTCATTTGCTACTCATTCATGCAGGCGGTGGGAATGGTGAACGACCATTTAGTCCATTGCTTCAGATACGAAGAGATATCCTAACTGATCATGCGCAGAAAACAGCTTTATAACAAAACACAAGAGTGACCAATGAAAGCCATGAGCGTATTTTCAACAGGAGACATTGAGGCGGAGCCCGGGACCAAGGCCAAAGGATTCCTGCCTTCAGAGGGGCTCAGCATGCCCGACGGGACGGCCAACTACTGGCACATCCCCGTGATAATCGTGAACGGAGCAGAGAGCGGACCCGTATTCGAGGTGGACGGCTGCATGCACGGGGACGAGCAGGAGGGAGCCTACACCGTACTCGAACTCGCGAAAAGGCTCAACCCCAAAACGCTGAAGGGAACCTTCGTAGGAATCCCCGTACTGAACGTGCCCGGCTTCCTCACCCACGGCGGCGTCAGGGGAAGCCCCACGGACCAGATGTACGTCGACATGAACAGACAGTTCCCGGGCGACCCCGACTCGATGTCCCACACCCGCAGGGCCATCCACACCTTCTGGAACGAGATCATCCTCAAATGCGACTACACTGTCAACCTCCACGGCTGCCCGAACGGACAGATCCCCCGGGTGGTCTACAACGAGGAGATGCCCGGATCCCTGGAGATGGCGGAGGCCATCGCCTGCACCCCGGAGTGGATCATGGCCAGCAAATCCGAGCACACCAGGCTCAGGGAGGACACCATAAACAGGGCTTGCACGGAGAAGGGCATCCCCAACGTTTTCATAGAGTCCGGTTCGGCTGACAGGAGCCACAGCGCGATCATGGCGGATGTCGATGTCGTCGTTGAAGGTATCATGAACTGCATGAGAAGATACGGGATGCTGGATGGCGAGGTGCGCGTGCCCAAGAACAGGAGGTCTACGCCATACTACACCCATGTGCGGGGGAAGGGCGCCGGCATCATCTACCCGGAGCCATGCCTTAAGATCAACAACATGGTTGAGGAGGGCGAACTGCTCTGCAGAATAGTGGATTTCCTCGGGAACGAGATCGACCAAGTGAAAGCCCCACATGACGGCATCGTCATTATGGAGGCTAACCATATCTCGGTGGGGCCAGAGTCGAGCATCTGCATCATCGGATATCCTCCGGAGATCAAGAGAACGGGATAGACGCATGCGCTCACGAGCCTACTGTTTCTCCTTTCCTGTTCTCTGAAAAACATCTTATAGTCAATTGAAAAAGTATTGACAGAGGTTTTAGTTTTGGTCTCAATATCAAAGGAGAAGAAATCAGCTTTCGAATTCGTGGACGAGAACAAGCAGTGGCTCTCAGACTTCCACAAGGAGATCTGGGAATACGCGGAGCCCGCGTTCAGGGAGTACAAGTCCGCCAAAGCATACGTGAAGCTCCTAAGGGAGGAGGGCTTCGAGGTCGAAGAGGGGAGCGGAGAGATGCCCACGGCATTCTGCGCCGTATGGGGAGAAGGTAAACCCGTCATCGGGAGTTTCGTCGAATACGATGCGGTCCCTGGAACCTCCCAAGCGGCCGTCCCTTACCAGAAGCCCCGGGATGAGGGGCTCCACCCCTGGGCCGCCGGCCACACCGACCCCCACTCCAGCCTCGGCACGGCTGCGCTCTTCGGTTTCCTTGCCGCCAAGAGGGCCATGGAGGCGCACGGTCTCAAGGGCACACTGAAGCTCTTCGGGGAGCCCGCCGAGAAGGTCTGCGGCTCAAAGCCCGTCCATGCTGCGAAGGGCTACTTCGACAACTTCGATGCATCCATACCCTATCATCCCAGCGGGACCAACGGGGTCAAGTACGAGATAACCGGCGGATCTTACTGGAACACCCTCTACACGTTCGAGACCCTCCACCCCGAGAACTGGTTCAGGCCCAAGGACGTCCCCTTCAAGATCCTGGGCCACGCAGGGGGGAGGATCCCCGCGGCCCTGGACGCAGTCTGCCTAATGTACACGGCGACCAAGTACGTGGAGGACTCGATGCTCCCATACACCGCCTACTGGACCCTCAACGAGTACATCATGGTGGGGGGGCAGGCAACATCGGACAATCTCCCGCCGAGGATAGCCCAGATCCAGTACGCCCACCGGGCCCCTCTCCTGGAGATGCAGCAGCAGATCTCCAACGTCCTGGACAACACTGCGAAAGGGGTGGCTCAGATAACGGGGACGAGGGTGACCAAGAGGATCATCGCGAGGACCCGATGCGGCCTCGCCAACAAGACGCTCTCGGAGATACTCCACAAGAATCTTGAGATCGTGGGGCCCCCCGTTTTCTCCGAGGAGGCCCGGGAGTTCGCAAGGAAGATCCAGGAGAATCTCGGGTTCGAGCCGATGGACGAGCCTCTCACTAGGGGTTGCCAGGAGATCGCCCCCATCGAGTCCTCCGACGATGACATCCGCTTCAACTTCCCGAACTGGGTTACCACCCAGGGCTCAGACGACTACGTCGACTACCAGTGGACGGCCCCCTCGACGAGGCTATACACCGCCAACGCCATACTGAGGAACCCTGACCCCAACAAGCCGCTCCCGCCCTGGGTCAGATGGGCGATGAACGGATACTCTCATTGCATTGAACCCGGCATCCTGACGGCCGCGAAGACTATGGGCATCACAATCGTCGACCTGTTGATCAACCCTTCGGGTCTGGCTAAGGCGAAGGAAGAGTTCATTGAGCGTACCGGCGGAGGCATCGGCGGGTCCAAATGGGTTCCTCCGATACTCCCTGAGGACTTTTATCCGCCCATAGACCTACCCTGGCCTGAATATGTCACAACCCAGAGGGGATTCGAGTGGTCCTTGACAAAACCCGGCCCTGATAAGGAGTACAAGGTTCTCCACGAGGGGCTTTAATCCCCTTTTTCTCTGAATCGTTTTAAACCAAGAGGACGCCCCTGTTCATGGGCGTTTATTAACATTGGACATCGATTCGATTAGAGCGGATTTCCCGGGTCTCCGAGAATGGACATACCTGGACAACGCCTTCATCTGCCTGTACCCGAGGCAGGTACGGGAGGGCTACGACGAATTTCTGGATCAATGGATGAACTTCAGCCCGAAGGGGGCCAAGACGATTCTCGGAGAGTGGCTCGATAAAGCAAACCATGTCCGGGGAATGATAGCAGACTTTGTGGGAGCGGCAGCGAACGAGATCGCCCTCACCACCTGCACCGGCTCCGGGCTAAACATCGTGATCAATGGGACAAAATGGGAGAAGGGGGACAACGTGGTCTTCCCCGAGTATGAGCACAACCCCATGGACACGACGATGCTGCGGAGATATGGCGTGGAGTCTAGGCCCGTGAAGGTGGAGAAGGGGCGGGTAGAGCTCTCTGACTTGGAGAAAGCCGTTGACGACCGCACGAAGATAGTACAAGTAAGCCAGGTCTCCTATGTGAACGGATTCAGGTTCGACCTCAAAGAGGTCTCGGACATCGCCCACGATCACGGAGCGAAGGTCCTGGTGGACTCTACCCAGGCTCTGGGCGCCCTCGCGACCGACGTGAAGGAGGAAAAGGTGGACTTACGTCTCTGCGGCCCCTTACAAGTACCTGATGGGGCCTGCAGGCCTTGCGTTCCTCTACGTCAGCTCGGAGCATCTCGATGATCTGGAGCCTGACCGCATAGGCTGGAAGAACCAGCTATGGGAGGGAGACCACGCCGAGGAACCGCGGGATGGCTTCAACGCCGCCGAGAAGTTTGAGTATGGCACAATCCACTTCCAAGGGGCCTATGGCCTCGAAAAGTCCCTGGAGTACATCAACAACATCGGGATCGACAAAATCGAGAAGAGAATCTTGAGTCTCACAGATCACCTCTGGTCCAGGCTCTCAGAGCTGGGGAGGGAGATGTACACTCCCCCCGGGAACAGAGCTCCCATCGTGAGCTTCTACCAGAACGATTCCGTCGAAGTCGCCTCTAAGCTGATGCTAGAGAAGGTGAAGGTGACGGGAAGGGAGGCCCACGGTGGCCACATCAGGGTCTCATCCCACTTCTACAACACCCGCGAGGATATCGATCTGTTCATCGATAAGCTATCCGAGTATCCCGCCTAGGCCGCCAGTCACCGGTACTGGAGGTCTCGTTCCCTCTCCTCTTTCCCGTATCCTTCGATCTTTGTCCCATCGGCTTTCTTCATCCCCATCATCCTCGCCATCTTTCCGTAGCTCTCCGAGAGTTTGTACTCGGGCTCCATCGAGAAACCCGTGGGATATGATCCGGTTCCCGCCTGCTCAAGCCCGTAAGCCAGTCGTTCAAGCTGCTCCTTGGGCACAGAGAAGATAATCTCATAGTCCTGGGTACCCGCCCGTCCCCTATCTCCGCGACAGGGGACCGCCACTTGGCACTCGTTTTTCAGTATCGCGGGCACGATGGCGTACACACACGCCGAGTGGCCGCCGAGGACCGTGGTGATGTCTCTCCCATCCTCGTAAGCTATGCCGAGCAGCAGGCGAAGCAGTTGGGCCGAGTTGCAGTAGATAACCGCTACATCGGGCTCGAAACTCGCAGTCCGGATGGGAGCGGAGACCATTCCTAGATATCGCCCCGGCTCGAGGCGGGGGAGCTCTCGGGCCCAGTTAGCTCCAGCCTCAAGGGAGGCCACGCCTCCGGGATACCTGTTGCGGCCCTCGAAGAAGAAATCAGGGGGTTCAGCGAGACCGAAGCCGATGACAGGCTCGGGGCACCACATATCCTCGAATAGCTGGACTATGGTTTCCCCGTATTTTCTCGTGAGGGCGAGGGCTTGGCAGGTAGCCATGCATTTACCGTAATCCTCGATGGGCCGTTTCGCCCCGGAGGGAATATCGTCAAGGGATTCCAGCATCTTGACGGCGATGATGCGGCTGACCGGCTGGATCTGCTCCTCTATCCTCTTACCGTACTCGTTGTAGATGGACATTGCTTCAAACGATCATCTTCGATCCTTGTTAAAGTAACATTCGCTGGACCCGATATTGGCCTACCTCACTGCGTTAACGGGTGTGGGATTCAACACCGTGATGAGACCCTGTGGGACAAGCTCTAGGAGGAAGCCCCGCCTCCCACCGTTAATGACGATCCGTGGGAGGTCTATGATCGTCTCCTCGATGTAAACGGGCAGTTTCCTCTTCGTCCCGAAGGGGGATATCCCTCCTACCTGGTACCCCGTCAACCTCTCGGCGTCCTTGGGGCTGGACGGCTTCACCGTTTTCACCCCCATCTGCCTTGCGAGGGCTTTGGTTGAGACTTGGCGATCCCCGTGCATCAGGATAATGAGAGGTTTCCCCTCCCCTGTCTCCATGATCAGGGTCTTGACGACAATATGCTCGTCGACCCCGACTTCCATGGCTGCAGCCCTTGTCACGGCATCCTTACGATATCCGTAGAAATGAAAGGTGAATTCTACCCCCTGTTTTCTGAGAGCGACCACGGCTTGTGTGAGTGGAGCCTTATCATCAGTCATTTTCAGCATTGATCACCAGTAAAATCCATCTTTTGTCTCAATATTATAGGACATAATCCACATACCAGAAGCACTCGCCATGCATCACGTTGTTCTCGCTGAATCCTTCCACGTGTCTCCCGAAGATCTCGACCAGGTCCTCCACTGAGAAGTAGTTCTTCACGATGGTGAAGACTCCCCCATCCTTGAGGGACCGAATCTTGTACGTGTTGGGATCTCCTTCCTTTCCTACCGGCTCGCCGCCGATCCCCTGGATGTATGCGTTGTCCGCGATGAAGACCCTTGAACCTCTCTCTAACACCCTGTGGAACTCGTCGATGAATCTGTCGATGAGATCATGGGGTATGTGGGAGAACCAGGAGAAGGCGAGCCCCCCGTTGAAGGAGTCGTCCTCGAATGAGAGGTTGTACGCGTCCTCTCTCTTGAAGGTTACATGGCATCCGTATTTCTTCTCCCTGGCGATATCCAGTACCTCATCGCCGAGATCCGTAGCCATGATACTCTTTGCCGATTCGGATAGGATCCGCGTCCACCATCCTGTGCCGCAGGCCACCTCCAGCACGTCTCTCCCTCGTAGGGAGTCCCGGATGGCGGTGGAGAGCAAGTCCTGTTCTCTCTGGCGGTCAGGGTCCTCCCAATCATAGATCTCCTCATACTCTCCAGCCCGCTTACTATAGTACTCGACGAGCTTGTCGTCCGAAGTCAATCATCTACACCTGAACGGGTGAAACGAAACACACTAGGATACACGATTACCCCTAGAATACGCTTTCCAGTCAGCGATGTGCGGCCGCGAGTTGTGGGCGTGTATGAATAACCCGAACGCCGTCATCGCATACTTGAGTATCTGAGTCGCATCGAGCTTGCTGTCCCCGTTCTCCCTGTCCCTGAAGACGATGGGGGCCTCCCCGATCCGGAATCCCCGTCTCGCGGCCTCGGAGAGCATCTCGAGCTGTATGTCATAGCCAGAGGCCTTGAGATCCGGGGCAATGGCCCGTTTCAGGTCCACACCGTAGCATCGGAACCCCGATGTGCAGTCCCTCGCCGGGATTTTCCCGAATACTCGAGCAACTATGTTGGCCACCCGTGAAATTATGTGCCTGGAGGCGTTCCAGCCTCGGATCTCCCCGCCCTCTATGTATCTACTCCCTATGATTACTGACTCGCTATCGCACATTCCCACGAGCAGGGGGATTGCCTGAGGGTCGTGGGAGAGGTCCCCGTCCATCGTCACGATGTAATCCGGGGGTGGATGAAGCTCCAATGCTCTCATGATGCCCGTCCTGATCGCAGTTCCCAGCCCGAGCTTTTTCTTCCTGTTAATTAGTTGGACATCGTCGTCCCACCAGCTAGTTGCTCCTACTATCTCTAGGGTGCCATCGGTGCTCCCGTCGTCGACGATGATAGCTCTTACGTTGATGTTCTCTAGTTCACTGAGCTCTGCAATCAGCTCTCCAATCGTATCCAATTCATTTAGGGTCGGTATGACGACACAGACGTTCGGCCCAGCCCCATTCACGGAGTTCCCAACTTTCAGGCTTTGAATACTTGAAGGTCAACCACTGCGAGAACCCCCCTGATTTTAGATTACTTTCAAAGATTTTTAAATGATAATTGCGCCACTTCATCATCAACTGGTGACATAAAGTTAATACCGATCTCGGCTATCGAGTAGAAACCTTGTCTCCCGTGGGTTGATGAATTCCTTAATTTGAAGTACTCCCGTTGATACACTTGAGACGTTGGGTAACAGAATGAGTGAGAAGACAATTGGCATCCTCGGGGGTATGGGCCCCGAGGCCACGGCAGATCTTTTCTACCGGATAGTGAAGGCCACACAGGTAGAGAGAGACCAGGATCACCCCAGAACCATCGTCTACAGCAACTCCAAGGTCCCGGATAGAACCCCGGCGATCGCGGGGGGAGGGGAGAGCCCCCTGCCCGAGATGCTCATGGCGGCGAGGAGCCTGGAGGGAGCGGGGGCCGACTTCCTCATCATCCCCTGCAACACTGCCCACCACTTCATCGAGGAGCTGAGAAGCGAGCTCGGGATCCCCGTGCTCCACATGATCAAGATGACCGCAAGGCTCGCAGCCAGGGAGTATCCGGATGCGAGGCGGGTGGGGCTCATCGCGACGGACGGCACCTTGAGGAGCGGGATCTACGAGAGGTTCTTCGGGGAGGCCGGGATGGAGGTTCTGGTCCCGACCGCTGATCTTCAGTGCCGCGCGATGGACGCCATCTACGAACATATCAAGAAGGGGGATTTGGACACCGGGAAGAAGATATCTCTGGATGTGGCCCGGGACCTCGTGGGGCGTGGCGCGGACCTGGTCATCTGTGGCTGCACTGAGATCTCCCTGGTCCTCAAGGATGGCGACATAGCGGTACCCGTGGTGGATCCCCTGCAGGTCCTCGCCGAGGTTGCGGTCAGGGTCGGCCGCGGGGAGCTGGAGCCAGAGGACGTTTAAGGGGTCTCGCTTCCGTTATCCGGCAACGGTTCTAGGAGGATGTGCCCCAGCTGGACCTCGTAGTCCTGGGAGGGGTTGATCCCCCTTAACTCGACGACTGCTTCCTCCCATTCGACTCTGAACTCGAGCTCGACCCTGGACCATCCCTCCGAGAGCCCCTCGTGGTCGAGGTCATAGGGCCTCACATCAATATGGGCTAGCCCGTACCTCCCGTGTTCCTGGGTGGCGTCCAGGGTCAGGAGGGGTCCGGAGGCGTCCCGCGTCAGGGGAACGGCTTTCAAGTAGAATGTGGCGCGGTATCTTCCCCTGGGCAGTGTATGGTATGGGCCGTACCAGGACGGCTCATCGGCGGTGGAGTTGCAGATCATTATGCCCCCCTGGATCACCGTGGCTTCCCCTGCTTGGAGGTCTCTGTAGTTGAATGTGGTGGAGGATGCGTGGTATCCCTCGGGGTTCACGGCCCGGATCAGCTCGACCCTGTCTAGGATGATATCGCATGCGCCGACGGTGTAGACTCTGAACTCCACCATCTCCCGGGGCCTGTCCAGGGCGAGCCTGATCCCCACGGATCTCCATCCCTCGCTGTGGAACTCGTATCCATATAGGTCCCTCTTAGCGATGACGCTCTCCCCCCTGTCGCTGGTGACCTCGAATGTCCCCAGGTACCCCTCCCCGTGGTTCTCGACTTTGAGGTGGAGTACTGCGTCGTAGGCCGGCTCGAGGAGGTAGGTGTAGGGGCCGTATAGGCAGTATCCCCGTTCCGAGCCTTTCCTGGAGCGTATCGCGAGGCCGCTGTCAGCCCCGGGTTCGTGCACGATGTCCCCGGAGCCGATGTGGAGGTCCTCGTGGGCGTGGAAGACTTTCCGGACTGGGTGCGCCACCGTCTCCATGTTGGCCTCCCCTCGTTTGAAGAGGATCATCATGTCGTTGAAGGCGGTGACGCCGAACTCTGGGCTTCTGGAGAGGGCCCTGTGGGCATGGAGGGTCCAGGTGTCCCCTGACTTTAGGTCTAGGAGGGCATAGTCGACACCCTCGATCAGGGTCGTGACATAGGTCTCGAGGAGTCTGTTCTGCCTCTCGGAGTAAGTCGTGATGGGTAAGACGTACGCGTTTATCCTGTCTGAGACGTGGGGGAAGATGTGGTTCTGGGTCAGTATGTGGGCGTCCCCCGGGATGGAGTCGATGATGCTCAATGTCCAGCGGGTCCTCTCCGTAATTTTCGCTGGTGCCGGGTACCAGAGTACGGCTCCCTGGCGGTTCACGATTGCTGAGACGGGGCTGACAGGGCTGAGCATGGAGATCACCAGGATCGAGGCTACGAGCATGTACTTCGCTGTGGATCTGCTCTCTTCTGGGCCCCTGGATTTGAGGGTGTACGCCGTCGCGATGAAGAGGCCGGGGAGGATGTAGAGGGCGTAGTGGGAGCCAATCATGTAGTACGCCCTGTAGTTGGATAGAAGAAAGGGAAGGAGGAGTAGTAGGTTTGCCGCCATGAAGCGGTTCATGAGGGGGAGGAATAGGAGGGGGGCGAAGAGGAACAGTATGTAGAGGAACTTGAGGAAGACGTCGTGGGAGAGTCCCTCAAGGACTTTGCCTAGATTAACCAACGCGTAGAACGGTAGACTCACGGTATCTCCGCTATAACCTATCGCCGTGAAGACGTTGGTGGCCTTGTAGATCGGGAGGAACTCTGGGGTGATCGGGAACCGGCTGATGTATCCCTTCACGAAGCTGTAGTACAACAGGCAGACGGGGACGGAGAGAAACGGTATAGTGTGCCTGTTAAGTTTTGGGTGCCTTAGAGTTGTTATCACTTCCCCCAATTTTTCGCGGCTGAGGTACCCCAGGATCATGGCTATCAATATGGTGAAGACGTGCTCCTGGATGAACAATGTCAGCAGGAGGGAGGCAGTGTAGGCGATCCATCGCCTCTCCAGGAGAAATAGGAATGTTGTGAACACGAGGAGGGGGATGAATATCTGGGGTTGGAAATCGAACCAGTTTGCTCCTTGGAGTCCGGGGTTGAGGAGGTAGGCGACGCTGATTATGAGGCTCGTGAGGTCGCTCCCGGTCAGCTTTCTTGAGATATAGTAGAGGGGTATCGCGGCTGCGCTAAGGATCGCTGACTTCAGGAACAACAGCGTAAGGACGGAGGGGAACAGGGCGTAGATGGGGAATATGGTTAGCAGTATCGGGCTGAAATGGATCGCTAGGTAGGAGCCCTGGGGATTCATGTAGAGCTCTGGAGTATAGTAGAAGAGCTTGCCTTCGAAGACGGATGAGTATATGAGCTGATTGAATATGCCTAGATCCCACGCGAAGCTGGAGAACGAAAGATGCTTCAGGTACGTGTGATATGTAAAAATTGATGTGTAGATAATTACGCATAAATAAAGTGTATTTTCATACTTCTTTTTCAAAATGAACTGAATGATATTCATCTTGTCTATGTATTTTTAATGCCTAAGCTGAAATAAGGCGCATGTTCTATTTTGCGCCGTTGACATGTGACATCCCTAAGTTTACCCGAATTTATCGATTCCGCTGTGATTTTACGCAGTTCATGAAAAATTTGCCTATCCAATTATACACGAAGTTGATATTTTCTGGTCGTTAGAAAACCAGTCTTTAGTAGATTTTTGAAAACGGGGTTGAAACTGTCATGGTATTTAACGTATTTAAATAGAGGTTTTTTGGCTTATATATGGAAGGCCATGAAGTTTGTTCATCTTAAGACGTTGAGGGACCTCGTGATGCTCGTCGCATCGTCCCCGACGATGAATGTTATACAGCACCTCCAGAATGGCAAGTTCCACCTGTACTTCATCATCGGTGGCACGTTGAGTGAGATATTCCTGTACTTCGTGAAGCTGGAGAAAGCCATCGAGGGTACATTCATCACTTACAACTCCTACACGGGGGAGATCGGCTTCAGCGACAAGCTGGCTCATGAGCCGAACCTGAACTCGTTTCCTCTCGTGGAGATCGAGAATCAGGATCTGCTACCGAATGATCTACTCTCCAAGGTGAACAGCCTCTGAGCCGTGAGCGAGACTTAGCGTGGTGTGAGAGATATGGCTGAAGAGAAAAAGATTGACATAAGCATCGAGAACGTCGTAGCGTCTGCATCGCTGGACCAGAAGATCGACCTCCTGGCAATCATGAAGGTTTTCCGGAACGTCGAGTACAGGCCCAAGCAGTTCCCGGGGCTCGTCTTCAGGCTTAAGAGGCCGAAGACGGCGACCCTGATCTTCGGTTCGGGGAAGATGGTGTGCACAGGGGCCAAGTCGGAGAAGATGGCCCGGAGCGCCGTGAATAAGGTCGTGCGGGAGCTCAAGGGCAACGGGATCGTCATCCTGGGTAAGCCCTCCATCGTCATCCAGAATATCGTTGCGTCGGCTAACCTCCATGGGAAGATCGACCTAGAGATGGCTGCGGATATCATGGACAACGTGATGTACGAGCCCGAGCAGTTCCCCGGCCTCATCTACAGGATGGCGGTGCCCAAGGTGGTGATGCTCCTCTTCGCGAGCGGGAAGCTGGTCTGCACTGGAGCTAAACACGAGGACATGGTCAAAGATGCCGTCTTCAAGCTCCACGGCATCCTCGAGGAAGACGAGCTCATCTACTACGATTAGATGTTGGATGGGGTGGAGAATTGCCGAGGAAAAACGATCTAGAGCGCAAAGCCCTCCAGTTGGTCTTCGAGGCAAGTTCTGAAGGGCTACTCCAGAGCGACATGTGGAAGGCGTTAGGTGTAACAAGCCGCGAGGGATCGAGGCTCGCTCTAAAGTTCGAGGAGAAGGGCGCCGTCGAACGGAGGAAGGTCCTCCATAACGGGAGATGGACGTACAAGCTGTTCTCCCAGACGAAGCTCGTGACCCTCGAATCCATCAAGGGTTGTCCCTGCATCGTCTGCGAGGACTTGGACAAGTGCTTCGAAGGCGGTCAGATTTCTCCGCTCAACTGCCAGCCGCTTAGCCTCTGGATGGTACCGAGCACAGCCGAAGAAGACGCCTGAATAATCAAGACGGGAAAGACTTGGAAGGCTGGAAAGAGTACCTAAAATATTTCCTTTTTTTCATAATCTTAGCAGGCATCGCCCTCGGTGGCATGCAGGTCTTAAAGTCGAGTTTCAAGACCAAGTACCCCGTCATGGTTGTGGTATCGCAGAGCATGGTACCCACCCTCGGAGTCGGGGATTTCATTATCGTGGGGCGGATAGAGGACTTTGAGGATGTAGTCGCAGAATCGATGCCCGAGGGTGAGATAATCGTCTTCTTGAGGCCTGGGTCGACGAATGAGTATATCGTCCACAGGGCTGTAGACAAATTCTTCATGAATGGTGAGTGGCAGTTCGTCACTAAAGGCGACCACAACAATGTCCAGGACAGCCGACCCGTGAGCGAAACTAGGGTCATGGGCAAGGTTGTGGGCAAGATCCCTGTTCTGGGGTATTTCCCTCTGTTCATCAAGACCTCCCGGGGTTTCCTCTTCGTTGCGGGGCTCATGGCGCTGGTGTTTTTCGCGGATTACTTGATGCCTGAGAAGAGAGTCGAGAAGGCTGGTGGGCGTTTCCCCCTTCTATCGTTGATCCCCTTCGCCGTTGCGCCCATCGTGCTCCTTTTGTTCATGACGATGCCCGACACCCACTTGGAGTACGAGATTTTCGCGCTGGGGGCATGGTATGTGGGATGTCTGATCGCACCCTTCGCGTTCGATGACGATGACATGGGGCTGATGTTCTGGCTGTATCATTTCGTGCTGGTGATGATCCCCCTGGCCAACGATATGGTCTGGTGGATAACACGTATTACCCCGAGCAATTGGTGGTTGGTCTCAGGGAGCACGGTCCCCATCACGTGGCTGCTCCAGAAGGAGTCGCCTTTCTTCTTCGAGGCGTTCAACAAGCTCGCCCTTCTCCTAGTTCCAGGCTGCCTGCTCTTTCTGGCGCTCACGGCTTTGAAGCGTAGGGGTGTGGGGGGTCTGACGATGCTCAGCGCGAGGCTGCGGCGATTTCTCTGGTGATTAGTGAATAACGCCGCGCGCTGTTGTGGTTTGTGTTTATTCTCTTAGGGGTGGCGGTGAGGGTTTGGATCTCTCCCGGGTTACCATGTTCTCTGGTTGAACGGCTGGCTTAGGATAAGGGTTTTCGGGGGGTTGTGTGTTCCGTGTGAAGGGGGTGTGTTTTTGTGGGGGGGGTGTTTGGTTTTCCGTTGAAGGGCGTGGGTGTGGCTGTTCAGAGGCTTTGAGCCCCTCGATGGGGGTTCGAATCTCACTTGGCTACCCGTCTTCTAGTGTGCGGGGGGCATGGGCCCCTCCCCTTTTTTTGGATGTGGTGTTTTGCTTGTTTTGTTGTTTGGCGGTATTTTGCGGTCTGTTTTGGGTGTGTTTTGCTACTGAATAGCTACTGGTTTGCTCGAGTGTGGCTTCCTTTATCGTGTCCGTCTCGTCGATGATGTGCTCTGGGTCCCTTGGTCATTAATCCTTTAGATGATATACCATAATTGGGTTGTAACCTCGATTAATTTATTAGATTTCGAAACTCATCGCGTGCTGGGTGGCTCATCCCATACTCTTTTCTTCACTTCACCCTTATCCACAATGTGCGCGCTTGTATCCATTTTCTGCATGAAAACATGGAATTATCTTCCTAATCCCGAGTTTTTGTCCCATTTATCCGGGATAAAAAAGGTTAAACGGGGGTTGAGCGAGCGAAACATACACGAAAACAATCACAGGAGCACATATCGTCATTTACCCGTCATTTTCACCGCGATAATAGTATATAACACTGAGTTCATTTGTATCGGATAGCCTTGGTCATCCTTGTGAATTATGATGCTGACGATAACCTCTCGGTTGTCGAGGCTTCGGAGATCTGCTTAAAGTGCGGCGTCTGTTGCGTGGTGAAGGGGCATTCCTGTCACGCACAGCTCGACGGCCAGTTCGATCCGAAGCACACGTATGTTTATGATTGTCTTGGAATGGATTCGCCGTCCGAGAACCCCAACATATGGCTGTGTGTCTCGTGTCACAAATGTGAGGAACTGTGCCCCTATGACGTCTCACCGATTCGTTTCATTGAGTCCATGAAGGCTGAGGCCTTCGAGAATGGGCGCGCACATCCAGTCATCTTTGGCGAGGTAGCCAATATAGTCTCCACCGGGTTTGCGTTTCCTCTTACAACCTCATCCAGGCGTCAGCGCCAGCAGCTGGGTCTGGAGCCCCTCGACGAATCAGCGGCAGAAGACTTGATGAAGATCGCCGAGATAACCGGGCTCTCGGAGAAGATTGCTCAGTATCGGGGGGAAGAGCGTTGAGGTACAGTTTCTTCAAAGGGTGCTTCCTGCCGGTGAGACTGCCCCACATCGAGAAGGTCTCCGTGAACGTGCTGGGGGAGTTGGGAGTGGAACTCAAGGAGACTCAGGGGTTCAGCTGCTGCCCTGAGCCGGTGGGCTTCCTGTCCACTGACAGGTTGACGGGGATGGCTATCGCTGCCCGGAATATTTCACTGGCTGAGGAGGAGGGCCTCGACATACTCACCCTCTGTAACGGTTGCACGTATTCCCTCAGGCACGTCAATCATACGCTGAAGGCGGATGAGGAGGCGAGGGAGAAGGTCAACGAGGTTCTCAGCGCAACCGACCACCAGTTCAGGGGGACTGTGGATGTCAAGCACTTCGCCTCGGTCCTCATGGATGACATTGGGCTGCACCATATCACGGGGAAGGTCGAGAAACCGTTGGAAGGGCTCACGGTTGCGGGTCACACGGGTTGCCACATCGTCAGCCCCCCTGAGATCATGGCGTTCGACGATCCTTTCGATCCTCAGGTGCTGGATAAGATGGTTAGTGTATTGGGCTCAGAGCCTGCCGATTTCGATCTCAAGACCCTCTGCTGCGGCTGGACCCTCACCAATTACGGGGATAAAAGCGGGTCAGACAAGCTTCTCGGTGCCAAACTCGAGGCGATGCACAGAGCTGGGTCGGACTGCATCTCAGTGATCTGCCCCCAGTGCTTCTACCAGTTCGATATGGGGCAGCTTCTCGCCTCCAGGAGGCTGGGGCTCGAGTTCAGTGTGCCCGTTCTATTTTATCTTCAGCTCCTGGGCTTAGCTATGGGGTATAGTTTGGAGGATATCGGGCTCAAGCGCCATAGGACAAAGTCATCCGGGTTCGAGGAGAAAATTCTGGAGGTCTTAGGATGAAGGTCCCGACTGTATGCATATACTGCGGGGTAGGGTGTAGACTTTTCCTCGTGGTCCGCGACGGGAAAGTGATCAGGGTTCTCCCCCATCAGGAGACCCCGGGCGAGGGGAAGCTCTGCATCAAGGGGTGGAGCGCCCACGAGTTCGTCCATCATCCAGAGAGGTTGACCACTCCACTGATCAAGGAAGGACAGGGTTTCAGGGAGGCGACCTGGGATGAAGCCCTCGACAGAGTCTCAGAGGAACTTGGAAAAGCCAAGGGTCGTCACGGGAGCGACTCCCTGGGGTTCCTTTCCTCTGCCAAGACCACCAACGAGGAGAACTACCTGATGCAGAAGCTGGCCCGGGCCGTCATCGGGACCAACAACATCGACCACTGCGCTAGACTATGCCACGCGAGCACCGTCACGGGGCTGGTATCGTCCTTCGGGAGCGGTGCAATGACCAACTCCCAGGAGGACATCGAGGAGGCCGACGTGATCTTCGTGATCGGATCCAACACCTCGGAGCAGCACCCCCTCATCGCGAGACGGATGATAAAGGCCGCGAAGAAAGGGACCAGAATCATCGTGGCGGACCCCCGGGAGATCGGCCTCACAGCCCATGCAGTACTACATCTCAAGCACAGACCTGGGTCCGATGTTGCGCTCTTGAATGGGATGATGAACGTGATCCTTGAAGAGGGTCTCCAGGACGATACGTTCATCGATTCCCGCACAGAAGGGTATGAAGAATTCAGGAAAACGATCAGGAGATACTCCCCCGAACTGGTGGAGCCGATAACGGGAGTACCCGCGGGAGATATCAGGGAGGCGGCGCGGCTGTTCGGGGAGGCGGGTAAAGCCGCCATCTTTTTCTCCATGGGGATAACCCAGCACACCACAGGCGTCGACAACGTCGTCTCGACAGCCAATCTGGCGATGCTCACAGGAAACGTGGGGACGCCCGGGACGGGGGTCAACCCCCTCAGAGGCCAGAATAACGTCCAGGGGGCATGCGATATGGGGGGTCTTCCGGGTTATCTACCGGGTTATGTCAGAGTCAAGGACGATGTGAGGCGGGGGCCTATCGGGGAGGCATGGGGATGCACCCTTCCGACGATGAAGGGGCTCACCCTCATGGAGATGATCAACGAGTGCGGCGACGGTATCCGCGCCATGTTCATCATGGGGGAGAACCCTATGCTATCCGACCCAGACACCAACCACGTGAGGGAGCAGCTCGGTAAACTCGACTTCCTTGTGGTCTCCGAGCTCTTCATGAGCGAGACCGCCAAGTTGGCGGATGTGGTTCTTCCCGCTGCTAGCTTTGCGGAGAAAGACGGGACCTTCACGGCTACAGATAGGCGTATCCAGATGATCAGGAAGGCTGTCGATCCTGTAGGTGGCAGCCACCCCGATTGGGTGATTATCTCGGATATATCTAGGCGATTAGGGTTCCAGATGAACTACGAATCCCCATCGGATATCATGGATGAAATAGCCAGCCTTGGGGGGATATACGGCGGCGTCAGCCATGAGAGGCTGGAGAATGAGGATTTACGATGGCCATGCCCCCACAAGGAGCACCCCGGGACCCGGATCCTCCATCAGGACAAGTTCAGCCGGGGTCTAGGAAAGTTTCAGACGATAGAATACAAGCCTCCAGCCGAGGAGCCCGACGAGGAGTATCCCTACATCCTGACGACGGGGAGGCTCCTCTTCCACTGGCACACTGGAACCATGACGAGGAGGTCCGAGACCCTGACGGAACAAGTGAACGAGGCGATAATGGAGATAAACCCCGCAGACGCCCGCATCGTTGGCGTGGTAGACGGGGACACAGTCAAGGTCACGAGCAGGCGAGGCGAGATCTCCCTAAAGGCCTGGGTTACGGACAGCATCAAGGAAGGTGTGGTCTTCATACCCTTCCACTTCGCGGAGGCCGCCGCCAACGTATTGACCAATCCCGCTTATGATCCCTTGGCGAAGATACCCGAGTTGAAGGTCTGCGCGGTGAGAGTGGACCGGATCAAAGATGGACGAACAGAGTAGGGCCGGTCACATCTTCTCAAGCATGAAGCTGAAGCCCCCCCCGCAAATCGGGACCTCGGGGGATTTCCCCGTCTCCAATGCCGCCTCGAATAGTTCATGACTCCTTGTTCTGATACTCTTAGCCGCCTCGAAGCGGGTAAGAGGCATCGAGTTCTCCTCGAGGCCCTCTATCTCGAAATATGTGACATGGCTGCCTAGGGACAAAAAACACTTGTTTTAATGCGTTTTCCATAGCATTACATTAACAAAAGGGGCAGTGAAAAATATCGTTTTTTTCAATGTTAAAAAAAATTATCTCAACTATAATAATTGAAAGTGTGAGAGTAAAAGATAAAAATATTGGTGAAATTACATCAGCAATCCAAATATTTTAAACATTTACCAATATCAAATCAAGCCCTAAGAACAGCTTCCCATATCAGTTCTGATAGTGTTGGATGCGCGTGAATAGTCTTGATTATGTCTTCAACTTTAACATTTAGTTTTAATCCCAATGACATTTCACCTATTAATTCGCTCGCATGTGGAGCGATTATCTGTGCCCCCAGTAACTCGCGTGTTTTCTTATTGAAAATAATTTTCATGAATCCATTTTTCTGTCCTAAGGTTAAAGCTCTCCCATTAGCTCTTAGTGGAGTTTGAGCTGTTCCCACATCATCATGTTCTTCCTCGGCTTCATCTTCGGAATATCCAATGAATGCTACCTCAGGATAAGTAAATACACATCTTGGGATAATTTCATATTTTATCGATACGTCTCTTCCAGTAACATTTTCACCTGCAACCCTACCCTCATGCATAGCAACGTGCGCCAACATCGATTTTCCGACAACGTCACCTACAGCATAGATGTTTTCCGTGGTTGTCCTCATATGATCATCCACAATTATGGATCCTCTATTCATTTCAACTAATTTTTCTAAGCCAAGTTCCTTTGTATTAGGGGATCTGCCTGTGGCGATAAGAACTAGGTCTCCTTTAACCTCTTCTTCGTCTTCTAGATTAAGGATTAGCTCATTATTAATCCTTGAAATCTCATTTACACTTGTATCTGTTAATATGTTGATGCCTTGTTCTTCGAGTATATTTCTAAGGTAGAGGGTTACTTCTTCATCTTCTCTTGGAAGAATGTCTGGCATCATCTCAATTATAGTGACCTCAGATCCTAAAGACCGGAATATGGTGGCCCATTCTAGGCCAATTGGTCCTGCTCCTATGATGATCAATCTGTTAGGTTTTCGATAATTTTTAAAAAGTGAGTCGCTTGTAAACACACCATCGTTATCTGAACCAGTTATTGGGGGGATCCAAGGGGAGGCCCCAGTCGCAATAATTATTTTTTTAGTTTCGATAAGTGTCTCATTGTGATTATTTGTCAATAATACTGTTTTATTATCAACTAATCTCCCCGTACCCTTTAGAACCTCTACTCCGCTAACCCTCAGCATTTCCTCTATTTGGAAACGAATCTCACCTGCCACTTTTTCAGCATATTGCATCATCTTTGAAAAATCAAGTTCGGAATCATCTAAACCTATATTATAGTTCTTCAATTGACTGGAATCTAGCAAAGTCTGTCCAATGTGTATTAGTGTCTTAGTTGGAATACACCCTCTATTAACGCAGACACCTCCAATTAGATCTTTCTCTATCAGTTTTACATTTGCTCCTAACTGAGAAGCGCGACTAGCAGCCATATATCCCCCCGGTCCCCCTCCTATGATAGTAACATCAGTTTGGATTATCTTTTTCATTTTTTTCACCTGAATTCGTACATAATCTCTCTTTGGAGAGCGCACGCACGCGCGGGAGTATTCCTTCGTCGCTCTTGTCCTCGGGCTATAACGCATATATCGTAGGGGATATCGCCCTTGTCCGAAGTGACTATCTTCCCTTCAGTGTCTATGTTTTGGACCGACGCTTGACGGAAATCCACTCTCTTGCTCAGAATTCTCGAAAGGGGGGAAATGATCTCCTTTTCCTCGTATTCGAGGTTGCAGACCTCATGAATTTGGTATAAGAGTTGATTATAGTCGTTCTCATCGAGCAGTTTGATACGTGCTTCGGAAGGTTTAAGACGGCGCCCGAGTCCATGTGCCACTCGCAGCCCAGCGACGCCGGCCCCAAGCATGAGGCTTCTCTTTGGGTCTCTGACCATCATAGATATCTCCAAATCTCCCTGTACGTTGGTGGCACCTGATATTTAACTGGATAGCCGCCTATCCATCAGGATCTTTTTAGCTATTGATCGCCAGTCAAGGTGTAAATTGCATGTTTTTTAAGGGCTATCCTATCCCACGAAGTTTTTCTTTTGGCCATCTGATCCTGCGGTGCAGATAAAGTGCTTTGCGAGGTCGTTCTCTTCCTCTTGAATGCAGGCCCCACAAAGACCGTCCATCTCCCGCTGAATCTTCACACTGACCTCGCTTTCGCAAAACCATTCCTCAGTCTCCACAGCTATGCAGGTTGGTCAATTTTGATATCTACATAATTGAAGCACTGATTCAGATAGGTGTAGATCAGCGGTGAACCATTCTCGATCATCTCCAGATCGATGCCGTCCTGTCTAGTCAGGTCTCTCGTTGAATCCTGAGTATTTTAACTGTTATGAAATCTAAACGCCTCTCCATTTAGAGAGAAAAAGGATTAGCGGCAGGGTCTTTCCATCATGTGTCGAATGGAGTGCCCCACATATACGAAGCAGCAGTACTTCTGCTGGTTTATGCCACCCAAATCGAGGATTTGTAGCGTGTGACACATGTTTGATATTAGAAAGCATTAAAATCACTGGCGATAAAATAGAGGGGATTGCGAACAATGGGTGAAAAGAAGACTCAGGAATCGCGTAGAATCGTGATAATTGGCCTCGGGACTGGTGGTCTCTACTCATCGAGGGCCGCTACACGGTATGATCGGAATGTCGGGGTTACCGTCGTGGAGAGGCGTGAATACGACATGTTCTCTCCCTGCGGACTACCTTACGCAATCGAGGGAATCGTGGACAGCTTCGAAGATCTTAAGCACACAGTCCCCTCGACTAGGCAGCTCAATAAATTGCTTAGACATGAAGCTCTTTCGATCGATACGGAGGGTAAGAGAGTCCAAGTGGAAAATCTTGAGACCGGAGAGGTCTCATGGATCGGCTATGATTCCCTCATATTATCTATGGGGAGCCAACCCATCATCCTGCCCATACCCGGGGCTAGAGAGTTCTTGGGCCGCGGAGTGCACGTGGTCACCAATCCAGACAACGCAGAAGAGCTCAGGGACGAGGCGCTGAAGTCCAAGAAAGCCGTGGTCGTCGGCGGAGGCGCAATAGGGCTGGAGATAGCCTTCGCGTTGAAAGAGCTGGGGCTGGAGGTCTGGGTCACCAAGAGGAGCCCTCCACCTTTCCCCCGGAACTTGGACCCCGATATGGGAAAGATCATCCGTGAATACCTTGACTCCCAGGGGCTCCACATCCTCTTCGGAAAGGGGATCGACTCAGTCAACGGCGAGGATCACATCGAATCCGTCGTGATTGCAGGTGAGACCATACCCACAGACATCGTCGTTATGGCGGTCGGCGTAAGGCCGGCGTCAGAGCTTGGGGAGAAGGCCGGATTGGAAACTGAGAGGGGTGCTTTAGTGGTCGACGAGAGGATGGAGACCAGCGTCAAGGACGTCTACGCAATAGGCGACTGCGCCCAGTCGTTCAGCGGCGTCGACGGAAAACCCTCATACGTCGCCCTAGCCACGACCGCCTTCAAACAGGCAACGGTTGCCGGCGTGAACGCCGCCGGTGGCAACATGGTCTTCGGGGGCAACCTCGGCACATTCGTCTCCTTCATCGGGAACCTCGAGGTCTCCTGCACAGGATACAACTCGACTGCAGCAGAGAGGAACGGCTTCAAGGTAGTGACTGGAAGAGCAAACATGGCGACCAAACCCAACTGGATGCCGGGGGCTAAGGACATCTCCGTGAAGCTGGTGGTCGACGCCGGGACGGGGCGTATTCTTGGCGGTCAGGCGATCGGTGAGGAGGGAGCGGCTTGGAGGATGAACGTTGTGGCTCTGGCGATCAAGCAGAAGATGACGATTCGGGAGTTCAGCACCATCGAGCTTGCCTACTGCCCTGCGGTGTCAGAAGTGTATGATCCCTTGTTGGTCGCAGCTGACATAGCTATAAGGCGGCTTTCCAGGGCTCGATAGTCGAGTGCCCCGACCCTTCTTTTCTCTCAACATTTTGAGACATTCACTATGTTTAATGTAACGTCTCCATTACTTGTGTCGACTACTTTATTATCTACTAAGATACAAAAATTACTGAATCTTATGGAAGTATATTTGTATGTAAATGCGAGGTTAAAGGCTTCATATCCTTACATCACCTTCGCGCTGCTTTTTTCGTTGTTATTGTTCGAGGCCTATCCCGTTTCAGTTCCTTTCGAGAGAGGGATAGAGATCGTGAAGAGCAGAGGATATGAGCTGAATGGGGACGTCAGCTTGACCCGGACTGAGGCGAACATCAAGGTCTCTGGGAGACCTATGAAGGAGTTCCTCCGGCTCTGCGAGGCGATGCGTTCTGAAGAGGGAGTGGTCCGGGTTTTCTCCGATATGGACGCGAGGGTGCTCTTCCTCGTCTTCCCTGATTCCGAGGAGGGGCAGTTGATCGTGTGCAGGTTTAGATGAGGAGAGCGGACGGTTACCGGTCAGGGCTCTCAAGATAGATATATAATCCATCTGCACCCTTTATTTGAGAGGTCCGAAAATGGAATCGGTTAAAGTCGTTTCTTACGGGGTCGGTGTAATCGGGAGGCGCTTGGCGAGGCACCTGCTCACCAAGAAAGGAGTGGAGATCGTCGGGGCCATCGACATCAACCCTGCGATCGTCGGCAAGGATCTGGGGGAGGTCCTGGGCGTCGATAAGCTGGGGGTCGTCATCTCGAATGACACCGACGGAGTCCTGTCCACGACCAAGCCTGACATCGTCTGCCATACCACCATGTCCTACTTGAGGCAGACCTACGATCAGTTCGCCCAGATCCTCAAGCACGGTGTGAATATCGTTTCCACCTGCGAGGAGCTGGCTTATCCCTATGCAACGGAGGAGGGGGGAGAGTACGCCGAGAAGCTCGATGAGTTGGCCAAGGAGAGCGGCGCCACACTATTGGGGACGGGGATCAACCCTGGATTCTTGATGGACACCCTTCCCATATTCCTGACGGGGGTCTGCACCAGAGTCGATGACATCTACATAACGCGGCAGATGGACGCCGCCACGCGCAGGGTCCCCTTCCAGAAAAAGATCGGTGCGGGGCTCAGCGTGGAGGAGTTCAATGAGAAGATCGCCACTCATGAGATCACAGGCCACGTTGGCCTCGAGCAGTCGATCCAGATGATCGCCGACGCTGTGGGCTGGGAGCTTGACGAGATCAAGGTGGATCAGGTCCAGCCAGTGGTGCTCGACAAGGATGTTGCTAGCGACGCTATCGAGGTTCCCAAGGGGCACAACGCGGGCTCGATGCAGATGGCATACGGGGTGAAGGGGGGAGAGGCACTCATCACCATGGACTTCAAAGCCTACATCGGGGCCCCGGAGGAGTTCGACAGCGTCACCATCCGGGGGGAGCCCCCCATAAACGAGAAGACGTCGCCCTGCGTCCACGGGGACTTTGGAACCATCGCGATCACCGCGAACATGATGCCCCAGGTGATCAACTCGGGTCCGGGCTTCAAGACCATGGTGGACATGCCGCCGCCCCATGCTACCTCGGCCCACATGAGAAAGTACATCAAGTGACATCCCCTTATCGCCGAGGGGCCATCATTTTTTCCCAATGTTTTAGTCCTCGAAATCAGCATATAGACAGGGTTGACTGAGCGGGTCCTGGTCGTCTGCGAAAAGCCTACAGCAGCGAGGAGGTTAGCTCAGGCTCTCGATGACGGCGGGGCGCCCGAGAGCTTCTCGGAGAGGGGGGTTCCTTATCATGTTGCTCGGCGCGGGAAGCTCGACCTTATCGTCGTCTCCGCCCTGGGGCATCTGTTCTCCGTCGCCCAGAAGGGGGGGAAATGGACGTATCCAGTCTTCGATTACGAGTGGGTGCCCTCCCACGTTGCGGATAAGAAGATGGCGAGGACGAGGCGCTTCGTGGAGTTGATCGGGAAGCTCTCTCTGGGGGTGGGGAGTTACGTGAGCGCCTGCGACTACGACATGGAGGGGAGCCTCATCGGCTACATGATCCTGCGCCACGTCTGCGGAGAGGAGAGCGTCGCGAAGGCCAGGAGGATGAGGTTCTCTACCCTTACTGATCGGGACCTCAACCGCGCTTGGGATGAGATGTCCGATTCCCTCGACTTCCCCCTTATCGAGGCCGGTCGAACCCGTCACGAGGTGGACTGGCTCTTCGGGATCAATCTGACTCGAGCCCTCACGTTGGCTGTGAAGAACGCCACGGGCTTCTACAAGGTCCTAAGCGTAGGGAGGGTGCAGGGGCCAACCTTGAACTTCATCAAGGAGAGGGAGTTGGAGATCCAGACGTTCGTCCCGGCTCCTTTCTGGCTCATCAAGGCGGAGGTCCGACTAGGAAGAAAAAAGTTCGTTCTGGAGCACGAGGCGTCCCGGATCCACAGTGATTCCAAGGCGGCAAAGATCGTCGCAGAGTGCGAGGGGAAGGAGGGGGATTTGAAGGAACTCGAAACTGCGAGAACCGAGCTTTCCCCCCTCCTCCCCTTCAGCCTCGGGGACCTCCAGAGGGAGGCGTACAGCAAGCTCCGCTATTCCCCCCGGACCACCCTCCGGGCCGCTGAGAGGCTCTACCTCGGGGCGCTGATAAGCTACCCCCGGACATCGAGCCAGAGGCTCCCCCCCTCCATCGACCTGAGACGGATACTTGAGGGGCTCAGAGAGCAGAAGGGATACGCCGATTTCGCATCGAGGCTCCTAGGGAAATCCTCGCTGAGGCCGCGGCAGGGGAAGAAAGATGATCCCGCCCACCCCGCTATCCACCCGACGGGGAAGAAGCCAGGCAGGCTGGAGAAGGTGGATGCCAGGGTCTACGATTTGATCTGCCGGAGGTTCATGGCCTCCCTGGAAGATCCTGCGGTCAGGGAGAGCACGAGGGCAACCGTTGATGTAAACGGCCACATCTTCTACCTTAAAGGCTCTAGGCTCGTGGAGAAGGGCTGGACCGAGGTCTACGGACCATATTTCAGGGATAAAGGGGTAGTCTTACCCGCCCTCAAGATCGGCCGAAAAATCCCGATCAGGAATGTTGAAGCGCCTCGGAGGCTGACGAGGCCGCCGCCGAGATTCAACCCGGGCAGCCTACTCGCTCTCATGGAGCGCGACGGCATCGGGACCAAGGCGACCCGCTCCGACATCATCGACACCATGTTCAAGCGGGGCTACGTCGACGGCAGGGAGATCGGCGTCACCGATCTCGGGTTCACCGTCGTGGAATCCCTCGATAGGATAGTTCCGGAGATTCTTTCCGTTGAGATGACCCGGAAACTTGAGGAAGACATCGAGGATATCCGGGAGGGGGAGACGAACGCTGATACAGTTGTCGAGGAGGCGATAAGGGTCCTTGGACCGGCCCTATCGGAGTTCAAGCTGAACGAGGAGAGCATCGGAACCGCGATCAATGAGGCGCTGCTCAGGGCTTCGAGGAAGGGTAACACGCTGGGGACCTGCCCTGTCTGCGAGACGGGGGAGATTCAGATCATCACGAGCAAGCAGACCGGAAAGCGGTTTGCGGGCTGCACCAACTACTTCCAGGGATCGTGTGACGCGAGTTACCCGCTACCTCAGAAAGGAAAGATCCAGGCGACGGGCGGCAAGTGTTCGGTGTGTGGTGCTCCCCTGATCAAGGTGCTCAGGCGACGTAGGCGTCCGTGGGATCTGTGCATCAACATTGACTGCCCCAGCAAGAGGAAGGAGGACCCGGCTGATGGCCAGATGTAGTCTCTGCCACAGGGAGGGCTCCGAGGGGGGTTATTGCGGGTATCACCGGGATGCCCATGCGAACCTCGTTGCGGCCTACGAAGCGTGGAGAAAATCCACCGAGCTCAGTTGGACTGGGTTCCTGGAGGAGATCATCCAGGCGAAGGAGACGGGAGAATGGGCTAGGGAAGTTGCTCAGAGTCTCCTCTCTAAATGATCGGGGGGGGGGAAATCCTCTAACAATTTTCCATAATCCAATTGGATTCGGATACTTTGTTTCGGAGTGGAAAGCCTTTCCCAACAGCGTGGTGTTTAGTCATGATCGAGGCTGTAGACCCCTTGGAAATCGTCAAGAAAAACAGGGGGTATCAATAGACTTACTACGCGCGTGTATATTTTGGAACAGCCGTTCCAAAGCAAGCCTGATATTGCTGAAACAGAGACAAAGTATTGGTAAGTATGTTACAATCGAATAATCGAAAATATGCAACTGCAATAATTTTAATGATGCTTTTCTCCGTGACCACTGTTCTGGGTGCGGGAATGGGCGGTGGCTCAGGTTCATCGGGGCCCCCGGATCCACCTGGGGATGCAAATAGAGTTAACAGGCCTGATACTGTGCCCAGTGGCTTTGCCTATAGGTATAATGCCTCCGGGCCCCAGGTTTTCCAGTTCAGGAATATGACCATGCAGTTCCACGCTAATAGGCAGATGGAGATGAACATATCCTGTGAACCAGGTCTACGGCTTCACTATCTGGATATGCAGCTTCAACTGCAAAACAGCCTCACGCTACACGTCAATGCACGTCTAGGACCCCCTGAGGGTATCGATCCCCCACGTGACGGCGTATACCACTATCTGGAGATTGAGCCCAATAATACCGAGGGAATCCAGGCAAGAATGCGGCTATACATCGATGAGGAGGAGATGCAGGGTCTGGCCAACAGGAGTATCAACAGGCAGCAGCTCCGCTGGTCTTACTGGAATGGCAGCGATTGGGCTCCAGTCCACAGCTGGATGGACGATGAGGGCTTCCTCGTCTGCGATACTAACCATTTCAGCTCCTGGACTGTAAGGGAGATGAAAGATCCCCCTTCAATGCCTACCCCTAATATCCCCGGTATATCTGAACACGCCAAAGCCTACAATTACAGCCACATGACCCCTCAGGGATTCCAGTGGACAACCCGCGAGAATGAAGGTCTGATGTTCGCCTTCCAGAACATGAACATGCTGTTAAACTGCACGAGGAACATGGAGATGAATATCACGGCAGGCGATGGCGTAGTCGAGAGGCTCTTCCGATTACAGTTGAATCCCGGAGAACCCGTTCAACTCCGCATGAATCTCCAGTTGAATCCAATGGGCGGTGCGGAGGCGCCCGAGAATGGTATAGGGTTCTACGCTGAGATAGAGTCCAATGGGACTGGACCTATGGATGCTAAGCTGGGACTCCATGTGGATGCTGAAATGCTGCAACAGAAGCTCAACAGGGAAGTGAATGCCTCCCAGCTCCGGTGGGCCTACTGGAGTGGCTCCTCATGGCAGGTTGTGGACTCAACTCTGAATGATGAAAGCATACTGGAGTGTGAGACAGACCACTTCTCCACGTGGACAATCCTAGAGATAGCCCAGGAGACCGGCGACGTTGCTTCTGATGATGTAGATGATGAGAAACCAGGCGGCATACCCGGCTTCCCATACCACTCGGTAGTAATCGGGGTGCTCTTGGCAACGCTAATCGCATACATGTTCAGACAAAAGTAGTTCAGGCAGCGGTGGTCACCGTCAGGGTTCCCCCGTTTATCTCCAGTATCTATTCCAGAGCTTCCTTCCTGATCTCCCAGCGGCTGGAACGCCCGTCCCTGATCCATCCTCCCCCTAAGGTGCGGATGGCCTCGTTGATGGGGCCCCATAGGTCGCCGAGGAACTTTTTGGGGCTCACCGATACGATGTCATCCCCTTCCTCGACATCCACAAGGGTGAGGTCCACGCCTGCTGCGGCCAGCTTCTCCTGTACTCCTCCCTGGGCAATGACCGGTGCAGTGGGGACAATCTGAGCCTGGGGCGGTGCCGGGACCCCAGTAGCAGATTTACCCACCGAGATAACTACGCCAATTTTCGACCCGCAGTCGGGGCACGTGACCCACGTGATGTTAGAGTCTTCCCTGTCAGACAACTTTGGCTCACTCCTCTTATTGACATCTGGACCTCTTAAAAGTTGCATTGTTGGCGAAGTGCCTTCTTTTGTCTCATATTTATGGGACATAATCCTACTCCGCTCCCCAAAATCAGCGATTCTCCATGCGTAGCGACGATGTTCATTTAGGGAAAATTGTATTAATCAGTTAGAAGATACAAAGTTACGGGTATACTCCTTTGACAGTCCAAATGGAGAGGTACCAGTGTCCATACTGTGATAGGCAGGCTGCGAGCCCGGGAGGGGTGCGATTCCATGTCAAGCTTGATCATCCTGACAAGCTCGACGAGTTCAACGAGATGCACTACCCGGGGATGGCCGAGAGATTCAAGATCCAACTATAAAGACAGTGTACACTGATCTCGTTCTGAAGCTGCAGGGACAGTATTCCAGTCCATAATTTTGAAGGTATATATATTATAAGGCGTCGTGAAAAAACATCGAATATTCTTCGAATATCCCGGTACAACCCATACGGGTTGCATGGGAAAGTAAATTTAGTGCCTCACACGACCCCTGTTCGATACTTCGATCCCTCAGATCAGCCAAAGAATGTGTCTATCTGGAAAACAGGGTTTTTTCTACAGTTTGGAGGGATCGATTAATAGCTCACACGTTCTAATTCGTATCAAGGCTGATTGTATGAAACTCACTGAGAATATCTACCTCGTCGGGGGATATGGTTACGGTTACTCCGCCGTGGGGGACTGCAATATCTACATGATCGACTGCGGGGGGAGCCTCGCGATAGTCGATACGGGCGGAGGGAAGGGCGTGCCCCAGATCATAGGCAACATCGAGAGGATGGGATTCGACGCCGATGACTTGGAGGTCGCGTTCATATCCCACTGCCACTTCGACCACATCGGCGGCAACAAAGGCTTCAAGGAGGCAACGGGGTGCCGTATAGCCGCCCACGAGGCCGAGAAAGAGGAACTGGAGGGACTGGGAGAGATGACCCTCTACTCGATGGGGCTGGAGAGGGGCCTTAGTTTTGAGCCCGTGAAAGTCGACACCGTCTTGAGGGGCGGGGAGAGCGTCAAAGTGGGAAGCGTCGCGTTCCAGGTCGTGCATACCCCGGGCCACTCTCCCGGGGGAATCTCCCTTCTGATCGAAGACGGTGGTTCGCGATGCCTTTTCCCGGGGGACACCGCCTCCGCCCTAGGCAGGCTGGGGTTCATCAACGGTCCCGGCTTCGTCCTGCCGGAGTGGAAGTCCTCCATCAAGAAGATGATGGCACTAGAGCCCGACATGATGTTTCCTGGACACGGAACATTCCTCCTATCCGGGGCGATGGAGCACCTCGCGGTCTACGACGAGAAGCTGAATTCTCCCTGGGTCAACATAGTAACCTCCGTGGGCTGAACGCCCCCGGCTCCCCTTTTATTTCTCAAGGGTGGACAGGAATCCCGAGAATAGTGGGGGAGGATTTCTTTCTCCCGGATGTATTGAAACTGAATTTCTCCTTTTCGATCTCTAGGTTCCCGATTGTTGCCACGGTCTTGAGTGGGACCTCCTCGATATCTTCTTCGCTGGGAGGCTCCTCGTATTCACTGCCAACCTTAGGCTGAGGCTCTGCAGCAACGCTTTCCTCCTTCGCGTAATCACATATCTCTTGGTGGAATATCCGCTCTAGAATATCCTCCATGCGCCTCCCCAGGACCTCAGAGAAAACCTCGATCTCGTCCCCATTCAAGGGCCGGTTGAACATGGCGAGACTGCTTGCGTTGAGCCGGGATCGGGCGCTGCCGGCGACATAACCCATCAGGAAAAATCTCTTCGACTCCTCAGGGACACCCAGTTCCATGAGTAGGCCTGAATATTCTTGGGTAAGCGATTTATCAGGAAAGCCGTCGATCTGTAGCTCACACAGCCCTCTGAGTAGCACATCCATCGGGATCTAACCCCATTACCCGCCGTCGGGAGATAGATCTGTAATATTTATAGTGGTTATGTATCTGGGATTCATCTCTTTCCCGCTTTAGAATGCTGATCTTTGATTGCTGAGCAATTTCCATTTAATATAGTGAGGCGTATAATCCGTTGGAGGCCCATACCCTGAAAGGCAACAGTCGAAACAACATGATACTAGATGCCCCGACTGTTGAGGAGGCATACCAAGCCGTGATAGGCGGGACCTCCAGGCATAAGACTGTCATCATTTCTGGGAACTGCTGGGTGGACTACCAGGGCAGGGCCAGCTCGACCCTGGAACCCGGGGAGAGGATTGTCATGTTGAAGCCGGATGGGTCGGCCCTCGTCCACCGCCCCACGAACTACGCCCCAGTGAACTGGCAGCCTCCGGGGGCCATCTTCAGGACCGCCATCAAGGGCGAT
Organism: Candidatus Bathyarchaeota archaeon; assembly: GCA_026014875.1. Taxonomy (GTDB): domain Archaea; phylum Thermoproteota; class Bathyarchaeia; order TCS64; family TCS64. Next base: position 84,543 of record JAOZHO010000035.1, read on the forward strand.
AACCTCTCTATCCGGGCTTTTAGGAGGAAGGAGAACGAGACCCTCGAGGTGACCTTCGACAGGATAATCATGGTCGCCGTCTTGGACCTCCAGGACTCGGGAGAGTTCTACCTCCATGCCAGCGAGAAGGACATGCAGGAGGCGATCCTTTTCCAGCCCGATCTCCTCGAGGAGGGCTTCAGGCCCATCAAGGCCGAGAAGCCGGTGGAACCGGGATTCATAGACATCATGGGAGTGGACAAAGACAACGTCCTCACCATCGTGGAGATCAAGAGGAACCCGGCGACGAGCGAGGCGGTGCTCCAGCTCCAGAAGTACATGGACGTCTTCAAGAACGATTCCACCCGGAGGATAAGGGGGATACTCGTGGCGCCGGAGCTCGCCAGGGGCGCTCAGGGGCTCCTCGCGACACTGGGGCTCGAATTCAAGGCCCTGTCCCCCAAGGTCTGTTCTGAGGTGCTGAAAAGGAAGAGGTCGAAGACGCTAACCGAGTTCTTCTGAGTTCCCGCTTACCTCATTGAGAAACGTGATAAATGGGGCGAGGGGATAGGTCCCCAAGGGTGAACTGATTGAGGGTCGAATCTTTCAGGGTGGAGAAGTGGCTCAACGAATACGAGCACGACGTCGAGGTCAACGTCTCGGAGACCTGCGTGGAGCCCTTCACGATCGGGGAGTTCCTCCACCTCATGGGGCGGGAAAACTTCTTCAACGAGATGTGGGACACCCAGCTCACATACGGTTACATACCGGGATCCCTAGGGCTAAGGACCGGAATATCAAAGCTATATGAAGGACTGGGGCCAGAGAACATCCTGGTGGCGGGAGGCGCAATAGGGGCCAACTTCCTGGTCCTCTACAGCCTCGTCGAGCCCGGGGACAACATCGTCTCGGTCATCCCCACTTACCAGCAGCTCTACAGCGTGGCAAAGTCTTTCGGCGCCGACGTAAAGTTCTTGAGGCTGAAAATGGAGGACGGATGGCTGCCGGACACTGACGAACTGCGGAGGCTCGTCGACGACGGCACCAAGCTTATCGTCATCAACAACCCCAACAATCCCACGGGGAGCCTCATCGGCGACGAGATGCTGAAGGAGTTATGCGAGATCGCAGAGGAAGCGGGGGCCTACCTCCTCGACGACGAATCCTACAGGGGCGTCTACGTCGACCCTTCAGAAAGGGTCTCCTCGGTTGTCGAACTCTACCATAATGGAATAGCGACCGGCTCGTTCTCGAAGCCCCTTTCTCTCACAGGGTTGAGGCTGGGCTGGATCGCGGCCAACGAGGATGTTATCTCGAAATGCGAGGACCGCAGGGACTATACGACCATTAGCAATGGGATGATTGACGATGCCCTGGCGACCCTCGCCGTGGAGAACGTGGAGAGGATCACGAAGAGGAATGCGGGGATCGTACGCCGTAACTATGAGGTGCTCTCGGATTGGGTGGAGGGAGAGCCTCTCATAGACTGGATTCCCCCAAGGGGAGGCACCATTGCATTCCTGCGATACGATCTCGATATGGCCTCGGAAGAACTATGCCGCCGTCTGATAGACGAAAAGAGCACCCTCCTTGTTCCGGGGAGCTGTTTCGAGACAGAGGGTTTCGTCAGGATCGGGTGGGGTGGGGATGCGGAGATGCTGGCGGAGGGGCTGTCTCGATTCAAGGAGTTCCTCGATGAGCACAGAGCTTGAGGAACGGTGCTCATAATAATTCATTTTCCCTCTTTTGTCACGTGAATATGGGACAAAGCCCAGGGTTCAGGAAGATCAATCCATATTTAGTTTCACGTTCAAATCTCGTAAATATCTCTCCTAAACCTCTCTCCTAAACATTTGTTCCTGATCCATGTTTTTCCCACATATGGAAGATCAATCTAAAATCGGGAAACCATTCCTAATATTGGATAAAAAGGCTTTATTTGTGTGAAATAGGGGAAATAGTTTCTTAATTCGCCAGAGAAGCCTTATATCTAAATTAAATTCCTTAATATCCAAGGAAGAGGTGTAAAACGTGAGAAGAAACGACCTCGATATCTGCGCCGACATCCTCCAAGTGGCGAGGGCGGGCGCTAAGAAGACACAGATCGTGTATCAGGCCAACCTGAACTTCAAGATCGTAAAGGGCTACCTTCAGAGGCTCATCGCCAACGGGATGCTGGACCCTAGCCAGGAGGGGAGGCTCTTCGTGACCACTAGTGTGGGGGTCGATTTCCTCGAGCGGTACAGGGCTCTCGTGAGCCCCTTCAAGGTAAATTAGGAAAGGAGGATGGAATATGTTCGTCATTTATATTCTGATGCTGATTCTGAGCACCCTCTCAGTCGGCGCATCTCTAAAACTGAATAAGCGATAATTCAGGCGCATTATTCAGCGTCTACAAGACTACCCTTTTTGAGCAGAGTTTCCTACTAAATTATCTCCAGTTTCTTCCCTATTCCCTCAATGGTCCCGATGACGCTGTCAAGCTTCTCGATGGTGATCTTCGCGTTCATCTGAACCCTGATCCGAGCCCGATCCTGAGCAACCATGGGGAACACAATGGGCACCACGAATATCCCCTCGAGGTAGAGCATGTCGCTGAGCCTCTTCGCCTTACTGCTCTCCCCGACGATGAGAGGTATGATGGGCGTCTGGGACATCCCCGTGTCGAACCCGAGGTCCTCCACAGCCTTCTTGAAATACCTCGTGTTCCTCCACAGCCTCTCCACGTGCTGGGGCTCGGTCTCCAGGACATCGATCGCGGCGATAGTCGCTGCGACCACCGGGGGCGGATGGGATGAGCTCAGGAGCCATGTCCTGCTCTTGTTCCAGGCGAACTTGGCCAGGCTCTCGGAGCCCGAGATATGCCCCCCGATGGTGCCGTATGCCTTGCTGAATGTACCCATCTCGACCTGCACCTCCTCGTGGTCGAGGCCAAAGTGGGAGACGATGCCCTTTCCCCCTTCGCCTAGGACCCCTTCACCGTGGGCGTCGTCGACGTAGACCATGGCCCCGTGCTCCCCCCCGAGCTTGGCAATCTCGTCGAGGGGAGCGATGTCCCCATCCATGGAGAAGACGCCGTCGGTGATAATCAGTATCCGGCGGTACTCTGGATTATGCTTTTCCGCATCTTCGAGGACGCGCGCCAAGTCCTCCGTGTCGTTGTGCTTGTAGATCGCCCTGTCCGCCCTCGTCAAGCGGACGCCGTCGATGATGCTCCCGTGGTTGAGCGCGTCGCTAACTATGAGGTCTCCTCTCCCAACGAGTTGAGGTATTAGGCCCGAGTTGACCATGAAACCAGTGGGATACGTGAGGGCCGCCTCGGCTCCCTTGAACTTGGCCAGCCTCTCCTCGAGCTCCATGTGGAGATCCATGGTCCCTGAGATAGCCCTGACTGCACCCGAGCCCACGCCATGTGTTTCGATCGCAGCCAGGGCGGCTTCCTTGAGCCGGGGGTGGGTTGTGAGCCCGAGATAGTTGTTGGAGCAGAGGACGATGACTTCTCTGCCGTCGACGTTGCAGAAGGGTTCGCTTGGACCATAAAGGGTCTTGAGCCGCCAATCAAGGGATTTCTTTACGAGTTCCCCGTACTCGTCTGATAGAAACTTCACGGGATTCCTCAAAACGACACACCTATGACTATCACTCCAACAGAGGCCTGTTTAACTTTTACTGAGCATATTGACGATCAAGTTATTTACGGATCCAAACCAAAATAGTCTCTAGAGGTGACCTAAAACTGTCCCAAGCCGCCATTAATCGGATTCTCGTCACGGGAGCGTCGGGTCAGATAGGCTCCGAGCTCACCCCGAAGCTGAGGGAGATACACGGCACCGAGAACGTGATCGCCTCAGGGATCCGGGAGGCGCGTGAGCCACTCATCGGTCAAGGCCCCTACGAAATCCTAGATGTGACGGATAAAGAGAGGCTGGAAAGGGTAGTCCATGAGCACGAGATCGATACGATCTTTCACCTAGCCGCGATCCTGTCTGCCAAGGGAGAGCTGAAACCCCAGCTCGCCTGGCATGTAAACATCCGGGGGCTTCGCAATGTGCTCGAGGTGGCCCGGGAGCAAGACCTGACGAGGATTTTCCACCCAAGCTCCATCGCCGTTTTCGGTCCCGAGACCCCAAAGGACTTAACCCCTCAGGAGACAATTTTACGCCCGAAAACAGTTTACGGAATAACCAAGGTGGCCGGAGAGCTCCTGGGGGACTATTATTTCAACAATTATGGTGTGGACGTCAGGGGGGTTCGATTTCCCGGAGTCATCAGCAATGTCACTCCTCCGGGCGGAGGAACCACGGATTATGCCGTGGAGATCTTTTATGAGGCGATAAAGAGGGGTCGATATACCTGTTTCGTGGAGGAGAGGACCGTTCTCCCAATGATATACATGCCTGACTGCCTCAAGGCGACCCTGGATATCATGGATGCTGACCTCTCGAGGCTCAAGCATCACACGGACTTTAACGTCGCAGGGGTTAGTTTCTCGGCCGGAGAACTTGCGTTGGAGATCCGGAAGCATATCCCCGATTTCGAGGTCTCGTATGTCCCTGATTATCGGCAGGAGATTGCAGACACTTGGCCCCGTTCCGTCGACGATTCTGCAGCCCGTGAGGAGTGGGGTTGGGAGCCCCAATATGGTCTTGAGTCCATGACCTCGGATATGTTGGACTGTTTGAGGTCTCGTAATGAGAGCGGCGGCCTTTGATCTTACACGTTCTTATTAATTAGGAGTGGAAGGATAAGGGAAACTTTAATATTCTTTTTTTCTCTGAATATTAGATGATGGTGGACCAGACAAATTCCGGGGTTATCACAGATTCTCTGGATATCCGTGCACTAGATCAACTATTCGAAGTGGATCTCAAACCGCTCAAAAATGCCAATGCGAGGATACTATACAAGATCTTCCTGGATTCGAAAAAATCAAAACACCTCACCACCCTCGACATACAGGACTTGCTTAAGAGCACCGACCTCACGCTTCACAAGAAGGAGATAAACGCATGGCTCAGCGGACTACAGATAGCAGGGCTCATAACCAAAGAGCACGAACGAGGAAAGCCCACAACAGTTGACTATGTAGGCCGATACACATACGACCTCTGGTGTCTCACAGGAAAAGGGCGAGATGTGGCAAAAAAAATAGAGATACTTTCCTCAAAAAGGACTAGTCTTATTCACCCTGAAAACATTGTGAACGAAGCCGACTTTGAGGAAACGGAGACAATTAGTGGTGCAGGTTCAGACGAATACATCGATCAGGTGATCGTAACACTCCTGAGAGCGGTCCTAGACTCAAAGGACACTGTCACCCTCAACGAACTCAGAGAGAGAATGTCCCCCTCGCAGGAGGCACTCATAGAATTGATGTCTCAAGGAACTCTCAACGGTCTCCTTAAAGTGAAGACAGTCGGGCCTACGGGCTTTAGAGAGAAAATATTCGGATATCTGGGTATACATAAGAGACGGAAATATCGGCTAGAGGTCACCGATAAGGGTCGACAAATTCTCGTGGGCACCACGTAGTTTTTCTGGTGGTTTTCGAGTGCATTTAGACTAGGTATTTAGGTGTTGAAAAAGAGAATTTATAGGCTTTTTCAGCGAAATCTTGAATGGACATAGAATGTGTCCCTCACTCCGGAACATGGTTTTATTCAACGGCAATTCCGAATCTATTCGTGTAAAAAACGACGGAAAAAGGGTTAAAAAATAACATAATATCGTCAATTTTCTTGTCCGATCTTCGACGCCTTATAGTATATGTACCTTCGAAATTAGGGACATAAATCTTGTCCACAGCTTGGGAGGGGGATTTCTTCAATCAACCTCTTCGGAGTCGGTTCATCAACCCATCCAATCCCTTGCAGCAACATTCAATAAAAATATACACTAATATTATTGATCAGACATAGGGTAATGGTACAGTTCGCAGAGGGGGATGCCGGATGACCACGATCAGGGTGACGGAAAGCATTTGCCCCGAATGCCTGAACGTGTTGCCTGCGACGCTTTTCGTGGAAGATGACAAGGTATACATGAAGAAGACCTGCCCCGACCACGGAGAGTTCAACGATCTGGTCTGGGGGGACTACTCCGAATACAAGAGGATTATGTCTTTCTACCGCGTTGGCGCCAGACTTGAGAACCCCAGAGCCCATGTCAAAGCGGGCTGCCCCTACGACTGCGGCCTCTGCCCCGATCATAAGTCCCAGACCATTCTCGCGATCATCGACGTCACCAATAGGTGCAACCTGAGGTGCTCCATCTGCTTCGCCCATGCGGGAGCCGCTGGTTACCTGTACGAGCCCACGAAGGAGGAGATCCGGGGCATGCTGGAGAACTTGATTGTAAACAAGCCGGTCATCCCCCCCGCCATCCAGTATAGCGGCGGGGAGCCCACGGTGAGGGAGGACCTGGTTGAACTGGTCCAGATGGCAGATGAAATGGGCTTCATGCACGTCGAGATCAACTCCAACGGGATACGTATGGCCCAGAGTCCTGAATACTGCAGGGAACTCAAGAGAGCCGGGACCAGTACCGTCTATCTCCAGTTTGACGGGGTCACCCCTGAGCCTTACATATACGCGAGGGGATTCAACCTCCTCCCGTTGAAGATCAGGGCCATCGAGAACCTCCACAAGGCGGGCTTGAACAGCATCGTGCTGGTCCCGGTGCTCATAAGGGGCGTCAACGACGGCCAGGTCGGGGACATATTGCGTTTCGCCATGGAACACCATCGCTCCGTGAGGGCCGTGAACTTCCAGCCCGTCGCGTTCACGGGGAGGATCTCCAAGGGGGAACGGAAGAAGATGCGTATAACCATCCCCGACCTGATGCGCCTCATGGAGGAGCAGACCAATGGGCTTATCAAGTGTGCCGATTGGTTCCCCATTCCAGCGGCCAACCCCTTCAGCAGGTTCATGGGCTACCTCAAAGACAAAAAGTCCGTTGACTTCAGCACCCACCCCCAGTGTGGAATGGCCACTTACCTCATCGTCGAGGAGGGGGAGATCAAACCCATCACCCATTACATTGAGATCAACCAGTTCATCGAGTCCCTCGAGAACGGGAACCGGATGATCGAGAACGGGCATAAAACCCGGGCCAAGATCGAGACCGCCGCGAAGGCTCTCCAGAACATCGATCTAGGGTTGTTCAGGAAACACGTTCTCCCCGTCCTGAAGAATGGGGACTACAAGAGCCTCAGCGACCTCCACCACAAAATGATCCTTGTGGGGGCCATGCACTTCATGGACCCCTACAACTTCGACCTTGAAAGGGTCTCCCGCTGCGTCATCCACTACGCCGTCCCGGACGGCAGGATAATCCCTTTCTGCACTATGAACGCCATCCACCGTCAGGAGATCGAGCGACAGTTCGCGAGGCCCATCGAGACCTCCCGGATCACCCCTCTCGCCGACATCAAAGCGATCCTAAGCGACATGTAAGCCCCGGGAGCCCCACTGTAACTCCTTTGAAGGCACGGTCACACACCACCGAGAAAGGTTGAGTCTGCGACCAAGCCTAATCAAGTTCAACGGAGGGGGCTCTCGTATACTCTAGCAGTTTTCTCAATAGAATTACCCGCCACCGGATACGGTCAGACGAACCGTGACATCGAGGCGAGAATGGTTTCTCTACATCTCTCTTCCCCTTTCCAACTTGGCTCGAGACGACGTAATACGCGCCTATTGATTGTAAAACGCTGAGCCATCTCACCCCATGGAAGCCCCTCAGACTCGTGGTGCCCCACAAATACGGCTACAAGCGCCAAGTGGGTCAGGAGGATACGGTTCACCGAGACTCAAGAACCCAGGTACTGGGAGACGAGGGGTTACAGCGACACTGCGGGCCCCTGGACCGAGGATCGGTACTCCCGCTGATGTTTTGATCACATATCTGTCACAAAAGGGGTAGTCTTAGAGAGCCGGAAAATGCTTCTCAAAAACGTGTATTCAGCCACATTCATAGTGTGGTAGGGAAAAGGCTGAGTATAGAGAAAGAGAGGAGGCCAGTCCTAGAGGCTAAGGCGATCCTTCGCTGCTATGGATACCGGGACCCCTACTACGCCCGCGACGATCATCTGAACCAGGTTGAAGGGGGCCTCGGCCATCGCGGCCCCTAAGCCATACATGAATACTTGAACGATGAAGTAGCCGGAGACCATGACGAGGGCTCCCACGACCCACGCTATGATCGTCTTGTTGAGGGTCCTAGTCTTGGGGTCCCCCGCTATGATGCCCGCAACGTAGCCCTCGGCCCCCTTGATCACCGCCGTGAAGATGACCCAGTTGTACCAGCCTCCCAGGAGGTCCGCGAGGCCGGATCCCAGCCCCCCTGCTAGGGCCCCCACGACGGGTCCGAAGATGAGGGCCGTGGTCATGACGATGGCGTCCCCGAAGTTGAAGTATCCCGAGGTAGCGGGGATGGGGAACGCGAATATCATGGTTGCGACGGTGGCGAGGGCGCCCATCACCGCTATGGCTGCTATCTCTTTCGTTCCTAATTTGAATCCACTCATATCAATTCCTCTTCCTATTCGGTCTTGTTATAGTTACTACTAATGTATTTAAAAATATTGTAGTTTCAACTATAGTATATCGTGGTTTCGTCTCATAATGATGAGACAAAAAAGGGAAAAAGGCGGCTCCTAACCCAAAAATCCATTACATTAGGGATTGGAGGTCCTCGAGGGCGTCTAGCACCTTCCTGCCCTTCTCAGTCAGCTCATGATACCTCCTCTTCCCCTCCGCAGAGGAGGCGACGAGCCCCCTGGACTCCAGGTCCGAGAGGTGCTGATACACGGCTCCCAGGGTCATCGCCTTCCCCAGCTCCTTCCAGAGAGCGTAACCGTATGTCTTCTTCGTCGCTATCCGTCTCAGGATTCTCTCCTTGGTTGCGAGCCTGATCCCCAGTCCCGGAGATTTTCTCCTGAGGTTGAGGCTCCGAATGATATCGTTGGTCTTCAGGCCGCTGCTGGTGATTATGCTCACGACGGTGTCCGAGCCATCGATGACGCCAGCTTCAAGGAGCTCGGGGATGAAGGCCACCGAGGCGGCGCTAGCGGGCTCGGCGAAGATGCCCTCGTGTCTGGCTATCTCCTTACCGTAATCGATCATGGCGGAGTCCGAGACGGTCACCGAGAGGCCGTCAGATTCTTCGAGGGCTCTCAAGGCGGCGGCCCCGAACATGGGCTTCGTTACGCGTATCGCAGTGGCGACTGTGTCTCCCGATTCGAGGCTTATCGGCTCCTCGATATGCTTGTTGAACGCATCGGCTATTGGGGCGCAGCCCTCCGCCTGGACGCCGATGAGACGGGGTTTCGAGTCGATCTTCCCCGCCTCCTCGAGTTCGGTGAAGCCCTTCCAGAGGGAGTGGATCGTGACGCCGCTCCCCATCGCGATCGCCACCCAGTCTGGGACGCCTGACTGCTCCACGAGTTCGTATGAGATGGTCTTGATGGCTTCCATGGATAGGGGGTTGAGCTCCGTGGTTGCTTGGTACGCACCTGTCTCATCGGCTATCTTCCTCGCCTTCTCGATGGCCACGTCGATTCCATCCCCCGCTTCCTCGACGTGGGCGTCCGAGGCGATCATCTGGGCCAGCTTGCCGAGGTCCAGGTCGGCAGGGACTAAGATTCTGCAGGAGACATCCTCCTTTGCGGAGTATGCGGCGAGGGATGCGCCGTGGTTCCCATTGGTGGCGCAGACGACTGAGTCGAACCCCTTCCCGACGGCGTCTGACATCATCAGGGCTGCGGACCGGTCTTTGAATGAGCTCGTGGGGTTCCGGGTCTCATCCTTCAGGTGCAGATTCTTGAGGCCCAGGTGCTCTCCTAGCCTCTCCGCTTTCCAGTATGGTGTGCCCCCTTCTCCGAGGCTGACCGCCTTCTCTACCCTGGGCATCACCGGAGCGTAGCGCCAGAACGTCAGCGGTCCCTTGAATTGCACCCCTTTGAGGTACTCGGGATCGAAGGTGTATTCGAGGAATCCCCCGCAGTCCGCGCACCGGCTGTAGCTGCCTTCCCCCGGTGCTTTCTCGTGGCAGCTGCTGCAGCCCAGGACGTATGGGGGTTCCATGTCAGGTAATACTCTTTTACGATGAATGTATATCATTCGCTGCTCCCATCACTCTTTTATTCCCTCCCTCCCACGTGGAAACGGCACCCGGGGCAACGTGATGAAGGTATCGGAACTCCGCCCAGGCATGGAGCACGTGGACATCAGAGTCACGCTGAAGGCTCTGAACGAGCCCAGGGAGGTTCTCACCAACTATGGGATCACCCATAACCTCGTCGACGGGGTGGCCGAGGACGACTCGGGGAGCGTGGGGGTGACCTTCTGGAACGAGAAGATCGAGCTCCTGGAAGGAGTAGCTGAGGGTAGTTTAGTCGAACTCGGGGACTGCTTCATCACGTCGTTCAAGGGGGCGTTGAGCATCAACATAGGCAGAGACTCTAAGCTAAAGAAGATCGAGTGAAAACATATGAGTGAAAAACTCGAAAAATTAGAGAGAATCGTGAGCGAACTCATACCCCCCCACGGAACCCACGGCCTCGAGCACACGATGCGGGTTTACAGGACATGCATGGCGCTGGGGAAGGCCCTGGGAGCTGACATGTCGATTTTGCTACCGGCTGTCCTGCTCCACGACATTGTGAGGGACGGCGAGGACCATGCGTCGGCGAGTTCCGTCAAGGCAGGAGAGATCCTTCGAGACCTCGGCTACACTGAAAAGGCGATAGAGGATATCTCAAAAACCATTGGAGCGCACAGCTTCTCAGCCGGGAGGATGCCGGCGTCGCTGGAGGCGAAGATCCTTTCAGACGCTGATAAACTCGACGCGATTGGCGCCCTGGGAGTCTACAGGGCTGCGATGTATAGTGCGGAGAACGGGAGGCCCTTGGAGGATTATGTCGCTCACTTCTCCGAGAAGCTCCTCACTCTGAAGGATATGATTTTCACGGATGAGGCGAAGCGCCTAGCCGAATCCAGGCACAAGTTCATGCTCGAGTATCTGGAGCAGATCGATGGCGAACTGAACCCTGGATAGGCTTTTTGAGATAGATACGGCTCACTGACGTTGAGTGCCTTCGATTAACGGGTCAATATCCAATAACGGGGATGGATTAAGACGCCCTCTAAGAGTGGGGCGGGGCCTTGGGGTCTATGCATATGTATGAGACGTTGTTCCCTCTGATGAAGACGTCGCCGTAGCTCGCGACGAGGCCATTCTGGTCATACTCTTTGGCTCCCTTGAGCATCATGTTCATGTACCCGTCCGCCCGGGTCATCCTGCCCCAGTACTCCCCCCGGTTCTTGAGGGTGACCGTGACGTTGTTTCCTACCGCCTTTATCAGGACGTTGAGTGGCTTCTTCCTTGGCTCCAAGCATAACACCTTTTGTAAGGACATCTATTAGCCCATCAAATGCGTATAAAAGAGTTCTGAAATAGCGGTGCAATACTTCTAAAAACGGTCATAGGTCTATGAAAGCCATCCAATCGTTGAGCCCGGAAGACTCTAGGATTACGAAAGATGAGAAGCTGCCCTCCTCCAGCAGCAACCTGAAAGACTCTTTCGTGAACGCCTTCTTGAGGCCCGTGACGCCTACCTTAGCCCTACCGACCCTCTTCATCTCCAAGAGGGCTGACAGGGGATCTGGGATGTTCTGGAGGAGGGTAACCGAATAGACTTGATCACTGGAGGAGTCTCTGAAAGGAAGAGTCTCTGCATCCCCCAGGACCAGGTGAGATGATCCTTTTCCCCGAAGCCGGGAGAGAGCCGTGGAGATGAGGACTGCGGAAATGTCGAGACCGATAATCCTCGACTCAAGCCTCTCGGCTAGGAGCCCCGTGCCACAGCCGATGTCCAGGACTGTTTCGTCGGGTCCGGGGGTCATCGTTTTGAGTAGCGCGTCGTATTTCTCTCCCTGCTCATCGGAGTACCTGAGGTCGTAGATTCTGCCCCCTAGGGCGTCGTACTTGACTGCGACCTCGCGCTTATCAGGTTCCCCCATCGCTGAACCATTGTCTGTCATGATATAACCCTTTTATGTCTCGAAATTATGAGACAAAAAGCCCTGGAAATGGTGGTTTTCCATGCTTATGCCTAATCGGATCCCCGGAATATCTTATGGATATGTTTTCTATACATTATTGGTAGAATGTGCTATCCTCACCCGGATGCGAAAACAAACCAGCAGCCATTCTATTATCGTTTCGCGGGTAAATTGATATAGTATGAGGACCTTTTGGGCAGATAATATGTCCCAAATTTCGAAGGTATATTATCTATAAGGCGTCGAAACACCTCTCGAAAGAATGACGTAAACTCGTTAAAAAAGGGAGTTAATTCATCAGTTATTTACATATAAGCGGGCTTAGATCGTTCGAGATAAAAAGGGCGATATTTCTCAGAGACAAAGATACTGGCCATAACTTGATCAATGGCTTTAGGGGTTCTGCTTGGTCTGGGTCGCGTGAGAAGCGATTTCAGTAGGCCCGGAACTTTGGTATCTTTGATTTTATACATGTAGCCTTGAAATTCGATGATTAGTTACATGGATATAATTCATGACCAAATCTTCTGTGGTGGAATCAGTGGGATGATGTTCATGAAAATTGGTTTTCCCCCTCTTTTGTCTCGTCATTATGAGACAAAGGGAGGCGTTTTCAGCTCACTGATGGCCTGAACCCCTCCTGTTGAATTCTCAGAAGCTCCGGACCTCCGTGTCCTCCGGGATGTCTAGCTTATAGTCATCGTTCCCGGTGTTCCGGTCGAAGTGGACCCCGTAGTTGCGCGCGACGCATTTGAGTTTAACCTTTGGGAAACCCTTTTAGAGAACTCTGGTTCTCCTAGCCCTATGGACTCTAAATTGTTGGAGAAGCCTCCCGCCCCGGCCGGGTCGTCCGGTGTCCGGGCTAGGAGTTCCAAGGTCTTCGACGGGGTGGAGAGGAGCGTCCACCGCAGCCTACTCAAAGGGGTAGGCCTCTCCGACCACGACATCAGCAAGCCCCTCATTGCCGTGGTGAACTCGTGGAACGAGATCGTCCCCGGCCACATTCATCTGGACAGCCTCGCCAAACATGTGAAGAAGGGGATAATCGAGGCAGGTGGGACGCCCTTGGAGTTCAACACCATCGGGGTCTGCGACGGCATCGCGATGGGCCACGAAGGGATGAAGATGAGCCTCCCCAGCCGGGAGCTCATCGCGGACTCGGTGGAGGTCATGGTGGAGAGCCACGGCTTCGACGCGATGGTCTGCCTCACCACCTGTGACAAGATAGACCCCGGGATGATGATGGCCGCCGCGAGGATCGACGTCCCCACGATCTTCGTCCTCGGGGGCCCCATGGAGCCGGGGTGCCCCACGTGGGGCAAGTTCGAGGGGAAGACCATCACAGTCCAGGAGATGTTCATGGTCCCCGCCCTGGTAAAGTCGGGGGAGATCAGCGAGGAGGAGGCGAAATATCTCGAGGACATCTGCTGCACGGGCGCGGGTGCTTGCGGGGGGATGTTCACCGCGAACTCGATGCAGTGCCTCATAGAGGCCATCGGGATGACACTCCCTTACATGGCCTCGGCCCCTGCGACGGGAGCTCACAGGATGAGGCTGGCTTACGAGTCTGGCAGGAGGATCATGGGGCTCCTCGAGGAGGGGGTGAAGCCCAGCGACATCCTCACCGAGACATCGTTCAGAAACGTCATCGCAGTGGACATGGCCCTGGGGGGCTCCACGAACACCGTGCTCCACCTCACCGCCATCGCCCACGAGGCGGGGATCAAGCTAGACCTAGACCTCTTCGACGAGATAAGCAGGGGGACGCCTCATCTCTGCAACATGGCCCCCGCGGGACCCTACAAGATCAACGACCTCCATGACGCCGGGGGCATCCCCGCGGTCATCAAGGAACTCGGGGAACGTATAGACGGAAGCGTCCTAACGATTCAAGGCCCGCTGTCCGAGCGCCTCGTGAAAGCCCAGGTCATCGACCCGGAGGTCATCCATTCCGTGGCAGACCCAGTTCACGCCCAAGGGGGGATAGCCATCCTCAAGGGCAGCCTCGCCCCCGACGCATCGGTCGCCAAGGTGGTGGCAATGAGCCCCAAGATGATGGAATTCGAGGGGAACGCCAAGGTCTACGACCGGGAGGAGGACGCAGTCGAGGCGATCCACAGGGGCGAGATAGGCCCCGGGAACGTCGTGGTGATCCGCTACGAAGGCCCCCGGGGAGGCCCCGGGATGAGGGAGATGCTCGTCGCGACCAGCACCATCGTGGGATACGGCCTAGAGGAGAGCGTGGCACTGATCACAGATGGGAGGTTCTCCGGGGCCACAGCCGGCCCATGCATAGGCCACATTTCCCCGGAGGCCTCTGCGGGGGGCCCCATCGGGCTCATCGAGGACGGAGACCGGATCATCATCAACGTGCCAGAGCGGAGGATCGATCTCGACGTCTCGGAGGAGGAGCTGGAGGCCCGAAGGAAGCACTGGAAGCCCCTGGAACCCAGGGTGAAGAAGGGCTACCTCGCCCGGTACGCCTCGATGGTCTCATCGGCGGACAAAGGGGCCATCCTGGGATAGCCTGGTCGCTGTGAGACCACCTTTTTTCTCTCGTCCTGGGATGATCTAAAATAGGTTCAGCGTCGATGAGAGATGCGACCGCATCAGGGTGAATTGGGCGTTCATGTCTGAGGATTCAGGAAACGAGAGCCTCCGGGGAGTAATCGCGCTCTGCATCACGATATTCTTCATCGATGCCGCAAACGCCTCCTCGATCCCCCTCTACCCCTTCTTCGCCCGGAGCCTCGGGGCTTCGGTGGCCCTCATAGGGGCCTTGGCGTCGTCGACGGGGTTGACCATGGTTCTGTTATCGATCCCCCTCGGGTCATTGTCCGATCGTCTGGGGAGGAAGAGGATAATGCAGTTAGGGATAGCGTGTTTCATCGTGGCTCCTCTACTTTACACATTCGCATCGGAGCCCCTCCATCTGCTTCCGGCGAGGATAGTCTTGGGAGTGGCGATGGGCTCCACATTCAGCATCGGCTTCGTGTATGTCACCGAGATCGCTCCCAAGAACCGGCGGGGGCTCGCCCAGGGATTATATCTCACCTCCATGGGGGCGGGGTTCACCGTCGGGCCGCTCGTCGGGGGCTTCGCCGCCAAGGCGGTGGGCTACTCCTCGGCGTTCTATCTCACCGCGGGCCTCGCGGCCTGCGGGTTCATCGCGCTCCTCTTCGCCCCGGAGAAGAAGATTGATTTCACCCTGCCGGCTCGTAGCCCGTTTGAGGGGTTCAGGGGGCTCATCGGGAATCCAAGGCTCCTCTCTGCGGGGGTCGCCAATTTCTTCAACTCCATGATCTTCAACACCGTCATGATCTTCTTCCCACTCTACGGGATATCCATAGGCCTCGACGAGCCCCAGGTTGGCATGGGGCTCACTGTACGCGGGCTGGCCTCTACGGTGACGCGGATCCCAGCAGGGATGGCGATGTCCCGGCTGGGGGCGCTGAAAATGATGGCCTTCGGGTTAGGGGCCTCCGCAATGATGATTCTGGCCATCCCGGCTTTCGACGCCCTCGTTCTTTTGAGCGTGATCCTAGGTTTGCAGGGGATATTTTACGGGATCTATCTGACCTCGGCGAACACGTTTGTCACTGAGGTCGCCCCCGAGGGGATGGAGGGGGCCTCCATGGGGGTATTCTCCACATTCTCCAACGTCAGCGGGATCGTCAGCCCTATCGTCCTTGGGCTGGTGGCTGAGGCCTGGGGGATAGGCGCCACGTTTAGGGTCTCCTTCGGCCTCGCCGTCGTGGGGCTTGTGATCTTGAGCGTCTTCTCGAGGATGAAAGCCGGGCCTCGATCTCCTTAAAATCTCTCCGGGCAGGTGATTATCGGAGTCTCCACACATGGTATTCGAGCTAGGAATGGATTACGCGCTCCGGATGGACGCCGAGGACCCCCTCGCCTCATTCAAGGACAAGTTCTACCACCTCCCCGGGATTATCTACATGGACGGCAACTCCCTGGGGCTCCTCTCAAGGGACGCCGAGGCGAGCCTCTTGGCGCTCCTCGAGGAGTGGAAGACCCTCGGGATCGGGGGCTGGGCAGGGGCCAGGATTCCCTGGATCACATACGCCGAGAGGCTGGGGGAGATGCAGGCGGGGATGGTGGGGGCGGAGCCCGGGGAGGTCGTGGTCTGCGGAGGGACAACAGTCAACCTCCACGCCCTCGTCGCCACGTTCTACGAACCCCAAGGGGCGAGAAAGAAGATCCTGGCGGACGAACTCAACTTCCCCAGCGACCTCTACGCCCTGGCGTCCCAGATCAAGCTGAGAGGGGGCGACCCGAATGAGGACCTCGTTCTCGTGGAGAGCCGGGATGGGCGGACCATCGAGGAGGACGACGTCGTGGAGGCGATGACGGACGAGATCGCCCTCATCCTCCTGCCCAGCGTCTACTACAAGAGCGGCCAGCTCCTGGACATGGGGAGGCTCACCAGGGAAGCGATGAAGCGGGATATTCTCATTGGATTTGACTGCAGCCACTCCGTCGGGGTCATCCCCCACCGCTTCGACGAGTGGGGCATCGACTTCGCTTTCTGGTGCAATTACAAATATGTTAATGGCGGTCCGGGCTCAACTGGAAGCGTATACGTTAACAAGCGGCATTTCGGGAAGACGCCGGGCTTGGCCGGCTGGTTCGGGAACAACAGGTCCACCATGTTCGATATGTCCAACGAGTTCGACCCCGCAGAGGACGCGAGCGCATGGCAGATAGGGACCACGACGATGCTGAGCACGGCCCCATTGGAGGGCGCATTAGGGATGATAAACGAAGCGGGGATCGAGGCGATCCGGGAGAAATCCACGAAAATAACCTCCTACCTGATGTATCTTATCGACGAAACCCTCAGCAATGCGCCCTACAGCTTCTCCATCGGGACCCCGAGGCAGCCCGAGAGGAGGGGCGGCCACGTCGGCGTGGAGCACCTGGAAGCCTGGAGGGTGGCCGAGGCCCTCAAAGCCCGAGGGGTGATACCTGACTTTAGGCCTCCCAACGTGATACGGCTGGCCCCCATCCCCCTCTACACGAGCTACCTAGATGTGTGGAACGTGGTTCAGCATCTCAAGGCCGTCATCGACAACGGCGAGCATGAAGCCTTCTCCCATGAGAGGAGCACCGTCACCTGAGGGCATGGGGAAGGTTTTGACCGCTTGGAGCAGCAGGGGGCCCATGATCAGTAGAAGAGCCTGTTCTCATTTCAGGCGTTGAGGAGCGCCCATGCGAGGAGCTTGGTGCCCAGTAGTAGATCGTCGAGGTCGATGGACTCGTCGGGGTTGTGGCTCCCATTCTCGTTTCTGATGAAGATCATGGCGGAGGGGATCCCATTGAGGCTGAATTCGACGGCGTCGTGGCCCCCACCGCTGATGATGTCGGTGCGGTTGATCCCGAGTCTTCCGCAGCCCCGGTGGAGTGTCTCCCTCATACCGGGGTCCATGATGGCGGGCTTTGTACGGGAGTATTTGCCCAGCCGGAACTCTACGCAGTGCTTGGCCCCTAGCTCCTCCCCGAGACACGGCATATAGCGCCCCATGGATTCCAGGACTTGTTCCTCGATGCTCCGGACGTCGATGCTGAAGAAGGTCTCCCCGGCCACCTTGGTGATGGCGTGGAGCTCGGGGTTGGTGAAGAGCTTCCCTGTGGAGTAGACCATGTCGCGGCTCTCGGCGTCCACCTCCCTCCTCTTCGTATCCATTCTGTTGATGAACTCTGCGGTGGCGTTGACGGCGTCGCGGCGGTGCTCGTGGGGGACGCCTCCGCTGTGGGTGTATTCCCCGATGCAGGCGGCGCTCCTGCATCTGATGTTGCCCCGGATGCCCTCGACGACTCCCACGGGGGTGTCACGGGATGTGAGGATGGGGCCCTGCTCTATGTGGAGCTCCAAGAAGCCCTTGATCCTCCGATCCGCGAGATGGGGTTCCTTTGCGACGGCCTCAGGGTTCATTCCTCTGTCGAGGAAGTGTTCGGCGAGGCTGCGGCCGTCCCTGACATGTATGGCTGTTTCGAGCTCCTCTGGGGAGAGTCTCCCGAGGGCGGCCCTGCTGCCGATGTGGCCCCTGTGGTGTCCCTTGTACCATCCGCTGGCCTCTTCCGCACGGCAGGCCATTAGGATGATGTCTTGGGGTGGCGTGATCCCTGCGTCCTTGATGCTTGTGAGGGCTGTGAGGCTGGCTACGACCCCGGCGGCTCCATCATAGTTTCCGGCGCGGGGCTGGGAGTCGAGGTGGGATCCGGTCATGAGGGTTTGGGCGTCTCTGTCGGAGCCGGGGAGGCGGATGTAGGTGTTATGGGCGATGTCTGTGTAGACGTCTAAGCCGAGGCTGGTCGCCTTCTTACTGAGCAGTTCGTGTGCGAAGTCCTCTCCTGGTCCATAGGACTCTCTGGTTATCCCTTCATGGTCTCCCGTCTTGGTCTCCAATTCGTTGAGGAAGTCGTCTGCGAGGGCCATGTTTCTCTCCACAAGTTCGATGACTTTGAAGATAGGGTCGTGTTGGTTCATGCTCCTCCCTTATCGGTAGTACTAGTAAAAGTCCTCCGGGTCGTTTGCTATGCGCGCTCTACCCTTCTGTTTTTTTTAGGGTGGGTTTTGGTTTGTTTTTGGGGGTTTTTTGGGTGTTTGGGTTTGTTTTCTGTTTGCTTTTGGGTGTTGTTTGGTACTGTATAGCTATGTTTAGCTAACGGTTTGCTTGATGGGATGGAGGGTTGTTTTCTCTGAGGATGGTTCGGTGGGATTCGGACCCATGTGTATAAATTATGGACGGTGATTGCTTGAGACATGATGTTTAACAAGCTCATTCCGGAGCTGTCCGTGGCATGTGTTGATAAGAGTCTTGAGTTTTATGTGGGGGTTCTTGGTTTCGTGATCGAGTATTCCCGACCTGAGGAGGGGTTTTGCTTCTTGTCGCTTGAGGGTTCTCAGATTATGATTGAGGAGATCAATGACAACTGGTGGACGGGTGAGCTTGAGCACCCGTTTGGGAGGGGGATAAACTTCCAGATCGAGGTGAGTGATGTGTCTGTTCTCGTTGATAGTCTTGTTGAGGCGGGTGTAGCTCTATTCCGTCCCGTAGGCGAGAGATGGTACAGGGGCGATGATACTGAGTTTGGTCAGATCGAGTTCCTCGTGCAGGACCCTGATGGATACCTGCTGAGATTTACTCAAGATATCGGAGAGAGAAAACGGCGGGAATAGGCGCGGGCTCAGTGTGATTCGAACCCCACCACCCCGATCCCATTCAAGGCAAAAAACGCTTATCATATGCTACCACTCATACCGACACCCGCCCGCAAGCATAAAACCCCCTTTTCGTCTCATAAACATGAGACAAAAACAGCCCTGAAGGTCTCTTAGACATGGTTTTTATTCAACACATACAGATAAGACTAGCTGGGCTCCCATTTGTCCGAGGAAAACGCATTCTCAACGCTCTGCAGGCCAGTGCGGAGGCTCCTCGAGGATAAGGGATTCAAGGAGCCCACGGAGCCCCAGAAGCGCCTCATCCCCAAGGTCCTCGAGGGCGGCAACGTCCTACTCATCAGCCCCACCGCCACCGGGAAGACCGAGGCTGCAATGCTCCCCGTCCTCCACAAGTACCTTATGTCAGAGCGCAAGCCCGGCATCAGCATCATCTACGTCACCCCCCTCAGGGCCCTCAACAGGGACATACTGAATCGCATGACCTACTGGTGCAACAGCCTCGACATCCGCCTCGCGGTCCGCCACGGGGACACCTCCACCCGGGAACGGAACCGCCAGCGCCAGTCCCCCCCGGAGATGCTCATCACCACCCCCGAGACGCTCCAAGCCATCCTCAGCGGCCGCACCCTCAGAAGATACCTCAAAGCGGTTCGCTGGGTCATCATCGACGAGATCCACGAACTCGCCGACAACAAACGAGGCAGCCAGCTCAGCATCGCCCTAGAGCGTATTCGAGAGCTAGCGGACGAAGAATTCCAGATGATCGGCCTAAGCGCCACCATCGGTAGCCCCGACAAGGTGGCCCAGTTCCTCGTAGGCAAAGACCGAGAAGTGGAGATCCTCCAGGTCGCCGCATTCAGGGACACCCACCTCGAGATCGTCTACCCCGAGCCCGGGCCAAGCGACTACGACCTCGCCACGGAACTATTCACCCACCCCGAGGTCGCCGCCCGCCTCAGGGTAATGAGAGGCCTCATCGAGGACCACGAGACCACCCTCGTATTCACCAACACACGGAGCACGTCGGAGCTCATAACGAGCCGCTTCAACGTCTGGGACATGGACTTCCCCCTCAGCATCCACCACGGCAGCCTCGCCAAGACCACACGCATCGCAGCCGAGAAAGGGCTCAGACAGGGAGACCTCAAGACAGTGGTCTGCACCTCCAGCCTCGAACTGGGCATCGACATAGGCCACATCGACCTCGTCATACAGTACAACAGCCCCCGCCAGGTCACCCGACTCCTCCAACGAGTCGGCCGGAGCGGCCACAACATCGGGGAACAGGCCAAGGGAGTCATCATCGCGATGAACAGCGAGGACTGCCTCGAATCCATGGTCATCTGCCGCAGAGGCCTCCAGGAGATCATGGAACCCCTCATCGTCCCCGAGAAACCCTACGACGTCGTCGTCAACCAGATCGTCGCCGAGTTCATGAGCCGGAGCCGAATATACTTCCTCCAAGCCCAGAAACTGTTCAGCAGAGCCTACCCATTCAAAGACATCACGGAGGACGAGATCCGGTTCGTCGCCCGCTACATGCACAACCGATTCCCCCGGATGGCATGGGTGAGCGAGGAAGACGAGGTCATCATCCGCCCCAGAGGCAACCGGAAGACCATCTACCGCTACTTCTTCGACAACCTCAGCATGATCCCCGACGAGAAAACCTACCTAGTCATAGACACCGCCGAGGACGCCCCCGTCGGCATCCTCCAAGAGGCCTTCGTCGCAGAATACGCAAAGCCCGGAGTCAAATTCGTCATCAGGGGACGCCCCTGGAAGATCCTCAACATCCACAACGACAAGATCTATGTCCGCGCAGAGGACGACCCCACGGGCGCCATCCCCAGCTGGGTAGGAGAGGAGATCCCCGTCCCACAGGAGGTAGCCCTGGAGGTGGGAAGGATCAAGGCGAGAGTCGAGGAGGGGGTCCTCCGAGGCGACACGACGAGCCAGATCGCCAAGGAACTGGAGAAAGAATACCCCGCCCAGGCAGCCACCATAGAAAAGGCCATCTCCGAGATAGTGGAGCACGTCGACCTAGACTACTCCGTTCCCACCGACAAACGGGTCGTTGTCGAGGACTGGGGGGAGAACGTCATCGTCCACGCCAACTTCGGCACACTCGTGAACAGGACCCTCGCACGGCTCCTGGGCCACATCATCTCAGAGGACACGGGCTACCCTGTCGGCGTCCAGCAGGAGACCTACACGGTGGTCACCCAGACCGTGGGAGCCGTTGACTCGAACTATGTCGCAAAGCTCCTTACCAGCCTCCACGAGAACGACCTCGAGGCCATCATGAAGGACGCCGTCACCAAGACCGGGCTCTTCAAGCGCCGCCTCATCAACGTGGCCCGGAAATCCGGCGCCCTCAGCAAGTACGCCAACTTTAGCAACATCACCTTGGGCCGCCTCCTGAAGAGCTTCGAGGGCACCTGCATCTACGAGGAGGCGATGAAGGACACCGAGAGGAAGGACCTCGACCTCCAAGCCACCATCGGGGTCATCAAGCAGATCGGTGAGGGGGAGATCGAGGTGGTCCGCATCGACAACCGGGGGCAGATCACTCCCCTCGCAGAGATGGTGGTGAAGGGGATGAGCATGAGAGCCGACATCGTGCCCCCCGACAAGATCACAAGAATCATCGTCGAGTCCGCCAAAGCCCGCATCCTCAACGAGACGAGGACCCTCGCCTGCCTCACCAAGAGGGACCACGTCGAGACCCACCGGATCAAAGAACTCCCCGAAAAGATCGAGTGCCCCCGATGCGGTTCCACGGAGCTCGGAATATTCGACAGGAACATCGACGAGGTCTACCAGGAACTAGGGAAAGAGAAGCCCGGCATCAAGAGGACCGGGGAACGCTGGTGGGAGAGGGGTAAGGACGCCTCCAAGCTCATATCCATGTACGGCAGGAGAGGAGCAATAGTAGCCACAGCGAAGCGGGTGGACTTCACCGAGGCCTGGGACCTCCTCGCCGAGACCGAAGGAGAATCCGAGGAATTCTACGAAAGAGTCGTCGACGCCGAGAGGAACGCCCTGAAGCGAGGCTTCCGCTAACCCCCACGAGCGCCAACGATATAGATTCGAAGCCCCCAGATCACACCGAGATGACCAAGATCGGTATGCTCACCATCGGCCAGTCCCCCCGGGACGACATCATCCCACCCCTCAAGGAGATCCTGGGGCCGGACCACGAGACCCTCGAGGCGGGAGCCCTCGACGATGTGACCCGGGAGGAGATCGATGATCTGGAGTTCAGACCCGATGATTACCTCCTCGTCTCCCGGCTCAGGGACGGAGCGGAGGTCAAGATCCACAAGAGGTTCATCCTACCCCACCTCCAGAAGCGAATTCACGAACTCGAGAAGAAAGGAGCGACGCTCACCGTCATCATGTGCACGGGAAAATTCCCACCCTTCCACTCCCAGGGCCTAGTAGTCACCCCCCAGGAGATCCTCAAAGGCGTCCTCGAAGCTACCCTAAAAAACGGTAAACTAGCAGTGGTTTACCCGGCGGAAGAGCAAACCCACAAGGCGGAAGGCGATTTCGGAAGGAACGGCATAACAGTCTACGCTGATCACCTGTCCCCCTACGAGGAAAAAAACGAGCTCGAGCAATTGGCTGAGAGATTAAAGGAGCAGGACCCTGCCCTCATATTCCTCAACTGCTTCGGATATAGCCCCAGGGTCAAAACGATTATCGCGGAGAGAACGGGCAAACCGGTGATCCATTCAAACGTGGTCGTGGCAAGGGTCCTGAAGGAGCTGGCGAACTAACATTCTTCTTCCTCCTCCGGACGGAACCCCTCGGGCAACCGCCTAGGCGACTTCAGCCGGTGAGCAACCAAGTATATCTCGGAGCTATGCTTCCTCGAGGCCTTCGGCTTCACTATTTTAACCTGCTCGAACATCTCCCTGACCTCCTGGACATATAGGTCATGCTCTGCTCCCTGGAACGTTTTCACCACGAGCCAGCCGTCCCTCTGCAGAAGCTCATCAGCGATAACAAGGGTTACCCTGGCGAGGTGGATCTGCCGAAATTGGTCCAGATCCCAGTTTCCACTGACATCTGGAGACATATCCGAGAGGATGACATCCACCTTACCCTGGAAGAACTCACGGATTTCGTTGAGGGTATCATCCGATGTAATATCTCCGACGAGGGTTTCGACGCCGGGAAGCCCCAGAGGACTGATCTCCTGGAGATCAACCCCCAAGATCAAACCTTCCTCCCCCATTTCCTCACTCGCGACCTGAAGCCACCCACCGGGGGCAGAACCCAAATCCAAGACCTTTCTGGCTCCTTTGAATAAATGGAACCTCTCCTCGATCTGTATCAGCTTAAACGCGGCCCTGGAAAGGTATCCCTCCTTCTTCGCCATGAGGTGATAATACTCCCTCTTCCTCTCGCTGAGCCATCTCTTGGACATTGCCGCCCTAGACTCCTTAGGCATCGGCTTCTAAAATGATTCCCTTTACCGCCTCAACCGGCGCGTCAGTCTTCAATCCCCTGCTGTCAGTATGACTCCTCGTCGCCTTGAACCCAGCCGCCTTAAGTCCATCAATGACGGGTTCGATACGCCTCGACGCCACGCCCAGATCCGAACTCAACTCGTCTATCACGAAGAAGCCGGGGGGCATCCCTATTTCCCCTCTGACGTTCCCGATGATCTTCATGAGCCTCCTGTTGCTGCCGATGAATGAATCCTCGGAGCACTCGATCATATCGGAGCAGAACCCTGCATCGGCGAGGTCCCCGAGCCAGAGAGGACCCTCCGCTTTCATCTCCGATCCGCAAACATCGCAGAAACCCCCTTCCTTAGCGAGTCCGCCTCTCACAGAGCGAAAACTCCTGCACCCGGAGCAGTAGAGGAGGTACCCCATCTCCCTGAGGCTCTCATCCGCCCTCCTCTTCCCCCTATCCAACCGCATATAAAGCCGAATATAATGGTCTGCGAAGAAACCGAAAACGGGCATCGACGCGACCTCGTGCACAGCGGCACCCCTAACAAAGGCACCAGCCAAGATCCTCAACGCGGATTCGTGGCTGTATCCCGTCCTCAGCGACGTGCTCCCGTATTTCCGGAGGCAAGCCCTCACATTGACCCCGCAGAGGGGAGCCATATCCGTGGCAGTCAGGGCGACCATCCCGTCTCTCCTGGTAGCCCGCGTGGCCGTATCGATGAATGGAGCGGGAGTTCCGTAAGGGTCGATATCCGTGTAGTCGAATCGAGCCAGGGGTCGAGCGTGCAGCGACAGGAGAAGATTGGCCTCCATCCTCCTCACCCGTACCCTGTCACCCACTCCGTTCATCCGGATGTTCCCCTCGGCGAGCCTGATCGCATGGTAACTCATGTCCCCCAGCACCGCTTCACGGACACCTGGTACCTCGAGGGCCATCCTGATCCCCCTGATTCCGGTTCCGCACATGGGTTCACATATCGTCAGTGGCCTAGACAGGCGCCTCTGGAGAGCGCCGAGGGCCAGAATCGCCGAGTCCCTGTTCATTTTCATGACCGGGTTGTAAAAAACAGGCGCCCGAGATCGGGCTCCCTCGAGTGTCTCGCCCTCCGATGGGGAAAGCTTGGGGATCATGATCCTGGCCATCCCCTCCGTGACGAGGGCCTTGGGGTACTCCATCCAGACTATCTACAGAGCTCGGGGTTATTACTTTAGCCCATCCAACCGGAAATGCTTATAGCGTCAAAGATTGTTGACAGTAAAGGGGTTCCATGGATGTCTCTCCGTTTTAAGAAAGGGAGAGCTAACTCCATTACCCCGGAGCTTCTAACTGACCGAAGGGTGCAGCTCCTCCTGGGATGGTTCGTCCAAGGGGATATCGAGACCCTTCAGCCGGTTCTGGACCAAGAGGACGGCATAAGATACCCCGCACTGGACCCCATCGTCGACGATCCGTCCGGTGCTGAACCGTTCCTGGAGTCCCTGGTTTACAACAAGATTCTCGATAAACGTGCCTGCGGATATATTCTCTCCTGTAAAGGCTGTGGGGCGATCCTTTCCCTAGAGGTGGAAAGAGAGGATGCTTCAAACGGAGACGGGCCAAATCCGACATTTGAATCCAAAATGAGATGCCGACGATGCGGATCCAACTCTACAATCGACGAATCATCCTTGAGACCCGTTTATAGTTACACGATTCACCCGGATGCCATCGAGGTCGCATCCAGCATGCTCCTCGTGAAACCCCTTCTTGATTTTCTCTCTGAACGAGGATTCACCACGCATAGCCCGGGAATCCTGACCGGGAATTCCGATATCCAGCACATCTTCGACATCATCGCGTATCCCGAGGGGCGAGAGGACAGATCTCTGGCCATCGATTTCGCCATCTCCCATCAAGCCCACGGAGAAGCCCCAGTGATCGCCATGTTCGCTAAATCCTACGACTGTAACCCCTTCAAGTCTCTCCTTGTAGCCATCCCCCGACTCACAAAGTCAGCGAAACTATTGGCGAAACAATATGGAATAGAATGCCTAGAGACGAAGGATACGGAAGGGCTCTGGAAGAAGTTGATACGTGCGATACCCCCGGCAGCCAAGATGGATTTCGAGACCCTCGACGTGATGACCCTCCTAGCCCTCCCGGATCACCTGAGGAAGACGGCCTCCATCGTCTGCGACGAGGGGAGAATAACCGCTCGGGGAGTCTCGGATGTCACTCGGAGGTCGAGGGCGGTGGAGAGCGGGTACTTGAACCAGCTCGTCCAGATGGGATACCTCCGGAAAGATCGGGGAGGCAGAAGGGTGTATTTCTCTGTCAGGGAGGAAGATGAGTGAAATGCCCCGGATGATCTCGATCCACTCCAGCAGGGGGGGCACAGGGAAGAGCCTCATCGCCAGCAACCTCGCCGCCATCCTCGCCTCCAGGGGGCTCAACGTGGCGCTCCTCGATTTCGACTTCAGGGCCCCCAGCCTCTCCACGATATTCCAGGCAGAGAAATGCTCCCACCGCTACATGAACGACTACATCGATGGCAAGGCCAAGCTCGGAGAGGTCATGGTGGACCTCAGCGAGAGCCTCGGATGCAGTGGGATGCTCAGGGTGGGCTTCGCGAACGTGGAGCTGGACGCCATGCGGGAAATCGCGAGGAAAGACAGGAAGTGGCAGGCCAGGGCGCTGAAGAAGGTGCTCCGCCTCAAGGAGGAGCTCTCGGATCTGATGGGCGCCAGCCTGATCCTGATTGACACCAGCCCCGGGATCCAGTACTCCTCTGTGAACGCTGTGGTGGGCTCGGATCTCTCCATGATCGTCGCCACCATGGATATCCTGGACCTGGAGGGGTCCCAGAGGATGTACAGGGACCTCTACCAGCCCTTCGAGAAGAAGGCCCTCATAGTCATCAACAAGGCGATGCCCCACGACATATTCGGGGAAAGCAAAAACGCCCTCATAGAGGAGGTGAGGACCCGATTCTCCCAGCCCCCGCTCGCAATCATACCCTGCTTCTGCGACATCCTCCTCGCCCAGAGGGCCTCCCTCTTCATCAAAGACAAGCCGGAGCATCCCTTCACGTGGACCCTGAATGAAATCGCCTTGCGGATCGAGAAGATCATATAGAAAAATATCTACCAAGCATAGGGCAACGCACGCGAGGTAAAATAAACAATAGCGATGAGAGTCGATTGATAAGGACAGACAATCACACACGTGAGGAAACCTTAATCGTGATAGATGAAATCACTTTCTGAAGCTCAGCCCACTTTCTCTGTTGCTCTCATCTCAGCGCTGCCTCTAGGGATTTCAAGTGTTGCCAAGTAGTTTTCAGGCATCTTCATTATATCGTCCCTTCTCAAGATAACTGTGGATTTCACATAAATTCGGATGGTTTTCACTTGAAATGTCCACTCAACGGGGTATTTCACAGGAAGTAGACTAGGAGAGAACTTTGTAATGTCCACGACATCGCTCGAATTATCGGGGTGCAAGAAATAGGCAGATAGCCCCGTTGGAAGAGATGGAGGCGCCAAGATATTTCCTGTAGATGCATCAAAACCAACGGTTGAGTTGTTGTTTAGGCCAAACAGTAGATTCGCAGAGTATCTCGACGCTTTGATGCTCAATGAGGTTTATCACTCATCTAATGCGTCCTCTCTCTTAAGCTGTTTATATTTCATTTCTTTTTGATAATTTATTATTTCCTGTTCCCTTATGTACCATCTATTGTTCTCTTTAAATGCCCCTATTCTCCCTTTTCTGGCTAATAAACCCAAATAATTTACTGAATAAGAGGTAAGTTTACTTGCCTGTGTTAAAGTAATTATTTTAGGTTCTTCCAATGCATTTAAATATATATCTAATGCATTTTCTGCACTTCTTGCTATATAATTTATAAAGGGTTTATAATTACCTAGATCGGCTTCTTGTAAAGAATCAAGGTACTTCGTTCTTTCTTTCTGTGTAATGTTTATTATGAAAGGATATCCATTTTTCATTAATATGGCATTCATTAACAATCTAGCGGTTCTACCGTTCCCATCAGAAAAAGGATGAATGTGCACAAATTTATGGTGAAATAATGCGGCCTGTTCTATTGGAGAATATTCTTCAAGATTTTTTTCAAGCCATTTTAACAATTCATTCATTAATCTAGGAATTTCTGCACTCTTTGGAGGGGAGAAAGTAGCGCCCGCTATTCTCACCCCTACTTTCCGATATACGCCTGCGTAATCCCCTATATCGTGCAGTATCAGTGAATGTAGTTTTAAAACAGCCTCTTCAGTTAAAGGAGTATTTTCATAAACTAATTTCTCAATGAAATTTATTGCATACGGATGATTTTTTGCTCCAAGAGAATCTTGAATTGGTTTCGATCCAATTGTAAGGCCCTCTTCCAATACTAATCGGGTTTCATTGAGTGTTAAAGTACTCCCTTCAATGGCGTTTGAATTGTATGTGTATTCTATCATCAATTCATGTTTCAATCTTTTAAGAAAAATTGGATCAAAGGGCCGATGAGCATCTAGGACAACCTTTTTCTCAATTATTCTTTTATGGATATTTTCGTCAAGCAAACTCATTGGAGTTAATATCATACCGTCAATACGAAACAATATTGATCGCATAATTGCCTCACCAGTCAATATAAAAACATATTGATCAATATTGAGGTGCATTGATCCGTGCGATATATGATGTTGATCAATATTGAGGTGTATTGATCCGCGCGATAAAGGGCATTGATCGAATAAGCCGATAATTGAAGATTCACTAATAAAATCTGAAAAATAAATTGATTTAACGTATAAAGTCTAAACTGAAATCTTCATAGGTAAAAGACTGTTTTCCTTTAGTCGAAGTTTTCATTCCCTTCGAATTTACAATTTAAGGAAAAAAGGGGAACGAGACGGGAGATATCTCCACTTGTAGTGAGGTTCTCTCAGCCCCCGCTCGCCATTGTGCCGTGTTTCGGCGATATCCTTCTCGCCCATAGGGCCTACCTATTCATCAGAGACAAGCCGGGGCATCCCTTCACATGGACTATGAACGAGATCGCTTTACGGGTCGAGAAGATCATATAGAAATTGGGCTCTAACTCGTTTTGGAAATCAAGGGTATATTTTAGTCTTTTTATCATTTACTGATAAACCTTTAATCTAAGTTCGGCGGGTCTGGGCTGGACACACCTGCGCATAGACGAAGTGTAGTTGCGTTCAACACAGCCACACATTGAGAAGGGGGATGGTGGGATGGCGCCTGTGGGCTTAGCGAACCTGCTCTCGTATGCAGCTCTAACGATTGGTTTGATTTTCTTCGTTTTCGCATGCAAATATTATGCCTCGATCCTGATGGCCCTCTACGTTGGCTGGAAGAGTGAACGGAACTCTAGCTCTTTGAATGAGGCGAAAGCAGAAGAAAAGGAATCAGGTAAGAACCTAGAATCGGAAACATTTAACCCCTCGAGCTTCAAGGGATCTTTCCGAGATCGGGAGCCGCCCTTCGTTTCCATACATCTCCCGTTCTATAACGAGAAGAACGTCGCCAGGAGGATACTCCAAGCCTGCATCGAGATCGATTATCCCTCCTTCGAGATCCTCGTGGCAGACGACTCGAGGGACGAGACCGTAGAGATATTGAAGGAAGTGAGCCTGAGCGGGATAGGCCCCCTCGTCAAGGTGGTGCACCGGAAGGATCGCTCGGGGTTCAAGGGGGGCGCCTTGGGGAAGGCCGTCGATCTCATGGATCCCAGGGCGGAGTATGTGTCTGTCTTCGACGCTGATTTCATTCCTCCGCGGGATATTTTGTGGAGGTTTCTCTGGTGCTTCGAGGCTCGGAACGGTGATGGGGCTGGGGGAGACCTTGTCGAGGAGGTCAAAGGCTGGTACGATAGGAACAGGATAGGGGTCGTCCAGGGCTACCAGCTGCATTGTCTCAACAAGAACGAGAACTGGATAACCCGGGGGATCCGATGCGAGTACAGCGGCGGTTACATGGTGGAGCGTGTGGCACAGGAGTTCCTTGGGGCGATGAAGATGATCACGGGGAGCGTCTTCATGATACGGGCGGATATCCTCAAGGAGCTCGGGTGGACCCACAGCATCACCGAGGACTGGGATCTCACCCTCAGGATGTACCTGGACGGGTATAGGGTCTTCTACACCCCCCTCATCCAAGCCCCTGCAGAGATCCCCACAACCCTCCGGGCCTTGGCCAGGCAGAGGATGCGGTGGGCCGAGGGGCACACATACGCCGTGAAGAAGTATTTCAAGGACATCCTTAGGTCCCCTAAGCTTACATTGGGGGAGAAGTTGGAGTTCCTTTATTTCGCCCCGTATTATCTGCAGTCCCTCCTATTCCTATTAGGCACGGGCTGCTGGCTGCTGGCCGAGATGCTGGGGCACAGCCTCCCCTTCTGGACGGCAGTCTTCGGTTGGAGCCTTCTCTTCAGCAATCTTCTCGCCCTCCCCCTCATGAGCGTCACCGGCCTCTATCTCGAAGGGTCTGCGAAAGACGACCTGACGGGGGTGTTCTCGATGGTGGTCCTGACCTATCTGCTTGCTCCTTTCCAGGGTTATGCAGCTTTGAAGGGACTGCTGGAACGGGATGAAGGGGGGTGGATCAGGACCCTTAAAACGGGGAGCATCACGGACAGGATCCTCCGGGTCAACCTCAGCGGTTTGTTCGGCTCGATCCTCCGGCCGCCCGCCCCAACCAAAAATGTTGTGGAACAGGAGGGAAAATCGCGGCTCATGTGGACCCTAGTGATAATGACCTCTTTCCTCCTCCTGATCAACGCATCTGCTCTGTCAATGCCGGACAGCCCTCCCCCCCGCACCTCTCTCTCCCTTGAGCACGCGGCTCAGCCTGTAGATGTTTTCGGCGTGCTCACGGAGACTATTCTGACTCACCCGGACCACACATCTCTGGGATCAGTGATCGTCGGATCTCACTCGCCAGGCTCGAGAGGGTGGAGGAGGGCGTGGGCGTTCTATCTTCATGGGCCCCTCGAGGCGGATTACCGGCTAAAAGGAGAGTTGATAGCGAGACTCTTCCTCTTCGCAAACGAGCCCCTAGAGACCGACATCGAACTCAAAGTTTACAGGGTTCAGGAAAATAGGCCCGTCAAGAAGGTCACTGTGAGCAGGTTCCGGAGAGTTCCGCTGTTAGAAGGGATCCCCAGTAGACCTTTCGAATTCAAGGTCGTTCCCCGGAAACCAGTTTTGATAGAGGAGGGGGACACGATCCTCGTCGAGATCTGGTTCAAACTTGGAGAATCCGAGGGTGAATCCATAGTCTATCTTGCGTACGACTCTGAGGAAGCCCATTCCCAAGTCGAGTTTCCCGGTATCGTGATGCCCGAGGCGCTCTTACCCCTCCTACTCGTGGCGCCACTCCTCCCGGGGCTGATGAAAGTTTTCGGAAGCGGTCGAAAAAAGAGCGTGGGTTCGGTTGTTGATCCCGGAGGCAATGAATCGATATGAATGGTAGTGCACTGGGAGATTCGGGTGGCTCGGTCTATCGTAGGCTGATATTTTTCACGGTCTTCGCACTGGTTGTGCTCCCCTTCACGACGAGTTTCAACGAGGCGTTGACCAAGGTTGTGGAGAGGCTGGAGTTCGTCTCCGCGATCCAGTCCTCCGTGGCGCCTTTGACGGTTCGAGGTGTAGCCAGCATCCTCGGTTTTCTGGGGGTCCCGTGTGTGGCCGCGGGTTCCTCCGTCTATCTCACGGAGGCGTGGATGCCCTTGGCGATCTACGTGAACTGGAACTGCATCGGATGGCAGAGCATCATCCTCCTGACGTTGACCTTCGTGACCGGGCTCCAGGGAGATTACACTTTCAGGAGCAAGATGCTTGCAGTGATTTTGGGGCTGGAGGGCACATTAATAGTGAACATCGTCAGGATTGTGGTCCCCACGTTATTGGCGTACGGCTTTGGGCATCTACCTGCCATCTTTTTCCACGATTATATAGGGGCCCTCATCACGTTGATCTGGCTGGCCTCTTTCTGGTACTATGCGTTCAATCGCATTTTAGTGAAGGATGGAGGCGGCTAACAATTCAATGCAGTATTTTACGTTATGATCGGCGTCCTGCTTTGGTTTTCATAATTAAGGGTGTGAGGTTGAATGGGTAGGTTTTACACGAGGCACGAGGACAAGCTGTTTATCTACGTCACGAAGAACGATCCGATGCTCGATGTGGATCTGTTTCCGCCTGATCTGGATCTCTTTCATCATGATGGGGTGAGGATGGTCAGAGAAAAGATCGCCATCGGTAAGGTCAGAGATGATGATTCTTTCGAGAGAGCTGAGATCGTTCTCAGGCTGAACGGATTCAGGGAGAACCAGCTCCCCTCAGGTGTGCTTTATCATTATTTTGCTGTAGGTGAAGAGTCGGTTGTCGAGGGAGGATCATTGTTTCTCTCAGAGGTTGAATCAGGAAAATCGAGGACCGGAATGCCCTCAGGTAAAGGCATTGAAGTAATCATCCCCCGTTCAGTCATCGCTGGGTCGAGCTCGTTGTATCCCCCTATAGAGACGCTGCTCGAGCAGAGTAGAGGGGAGATCAAGGCGGATAGCTCAATTGAGATAGTTGGCTCAGAAGTGGGGCAAGCTTCAGAGGAAGATGTCCTCAAGAACTTGAAAGAGTGCATGGAGAGCAAAGGCTTCTTGTTCAATTATCGATACTCGCCCAGAGAAGAGGCGCTTTCGTTGGCTAGTCCGGTTCACATGGATGAAGGACGCGAAAACGAGGAAGCCCTTGTCGAGCGTTTAGCAGAGCTAACAAACTTAGTGAAGAAGCTCATTAGAAAGCGTGGCGATGACGCCCTAGATTCGTTCATTGAATCTAGATCACGACTCGAAGCTGATGGCTGGGAAACAGATAGAGAATTCGATCTCTATCAAAGATTAAACCCCGAATCCGGGCAAATAAACGCTAGACCCTCCAGAGAAATCATCGAATCGATAATGAGCGGATTGGGGAACATGGAGTCCGATCTGGAATGAGGAGTGGAAATATGAACAATGACTGACGAGAATCCCAAACTCAAACATCAGCGAAAAGGAGGACCAGCCCCTCAATTGGTTCAAACGAATGTTTCTAACCAATCGAAGACTACCCCTTCAAAGCTAACAATTGCCGTGAAACATCAGTTTTCCCTCGACGAGATGGCGAGATATATAATTGGGTACTTGAGACATAAAGGAATCGTCATCACCCAACGGACTCCTCTGCTGAACAGCATCGGGTTAACTATAGATGAGGCAGATAAAGCGAAAGTCTCAGAGATCACTACGCATGGAGGATACTTTACGAGGATTGGCTTAGATCTATTTGTATATCTAGATGAGAGTTATGCGTCCATCGGACGAGACTTGTTTATGGAAGAATCCAACCTCTTTGGGCCCGAATCAGCTTGGAGCATGAGCAGGCGGATGGCAATATTCAAAGTCGATGATGAAACCAGCCTCGACAGAATAGAGAAAACACTATCGGAGAAAGGATTCATGAGTAAACATGCCACGAGAGAAGCCCTTGAAAATGGATTCAAAACAGGCGATACATCGGCTTTGATCAAAGGGAGAACGGTACAACCAAAGACCTAGGAGGAGGTCTTCCTCCCGAAGCCAACGACCAGATCGACGAGCTGCTTCTGATCGACCTCCGCTCTACTCCTCCATCCTATGAACAGGGTGCCTCGGTCGTCCTCCCCTAAGTAACCCTGCCGGATGTAACGGTCGATGTTCATCTTCGCCCTCCAACCCGGAAGCTTCTCCGATAATATCTTCTCGACCTCGGTCCTCGGAGACTTGCCCTGCTTGGATATCAAATAGGCTATCGCCACCGCAAGGCCCGCGATGTCGTCGATCCGCCAACCAATGCTTTTAGACATTTTCTGATCGACCGACCCCCTCATGGTGATGTAGAACCGGGCGTCCGTCAGCTGAGCCGACGTGGGTTCCACGATATCGGGGTCGTCGAGAGCCCGTGTCACCCTGAGATCCAGCGGTTTCAACTGCTCGTCCAGGACATCGATGACCTGGAGCCACTCCGTTCCGAGTTCCTGCCTGAGCTCCCATCCCCGGACACCGGGTAGCCTGTGGTGTGTGAAGAACAGCAGGTGAACCGCGTCCTTCACCTTCCTCGAATAGGCCCTCTCCGCTCTGCTCACTCTCTCCGCCATCTCTCCCACTCCTCGTAGTCAACCATAACCGGAAGCGAAGTCTTTCCCTCCTCGGGATCCGGATTGGCCTCATCCAGAGGCTTCACCATGATCTCGTCTCCGAATCTGTCCATCCGTATCATCGCGTACCCATAGGTCACCAGGAACGACGTGAGGTAGGCCCGCTTCACCGTCTCCTCGTAGGTCTCCGCCCCTATCCAGTCCCAGTAGTGCATCCAGCCATCCCCGGGGGTTTTCGCCTTCATCTCTTCCCAGAAGGTTTCAAGGGTCTCGCTGAATCCCTCCTCCGGGAAATACCCCAAAGCCCTCGCGTCGCCCATCGAGGCTACGCCGACATCGATCTCGCTCAGGTTGAAATCGCTCCAACGCTCCCCCAGGGGAAGGAGATCCCCCCAATACCCGAGGGACCCCGCCAGGGTCTTGGCGGAGATCTGCTCCAGCTCCACGATGGGGTGCCAGGACCTCAGGAAGGCTTTGGCGATGGCCCCCACGTCCATCATCATGAGCTGCTGGCTCAACATGAAGGGGTCCTTGTACAGAGTCGTGGACTGGTGGTGGATCCACTCGTGCTGCCTCTCCAGGACCGATGAGAGCTCCTTGATCGCCTCGGCGTCGAGGCAAAAGTCCTCGAAGGAGGAGACCTCGGGGTAGTATCTCCTGATGACTGAGAGGACGTAGTCGACGTCGATATCGAAGGGGTCGAGGGCTCCCACAGAGACCCCCCTGCAGAGGTCGATGACCCCCTCGAGTTGGGCCCTGGCATCCTTGGCAGCCAATTTACTCCACGACCTGGACCGTGGACTGCCCCTCGGTCTTGTGGATCAGTATGATGTGGATGTCTCTGCCCTGGAATGTGATCTGGCTCGGGGTGATGGCCATGTACTGGTCGTCGGAGCCCTCCATGGTCTTGACGATGAACTCGGAGACCACCTCCTTGTTCTTGGGGTCCATGTGGAGATCGAACTCGTCCACCGCCCTGAACGGGGAGACGACGTTCTGCTGAAGCGAGAGAAGGAAAGCCATCACAGAGGTGCTCCGCTCCCCGCCGCTGTGAGTGTAGGGGTCGAGCCTGCTGGGCACTGCGCCCTTGAAGCCCACCCAGATCTCGAGGCCTGCCTCCTCGATGTCGGTGGCCTCGGTGAGGCGGACCTCTCCGGTGGCCTGGAGCATCGAGAGGAGGCTCAGGTACTTGGTGTTCACTTCCGTGAGGAGCCCCCGCATCACGTCCCGCCACCGCTTGGTTCTCTGCTCTATCTCCTCCATGACCTGGCGGCGGCTCTCCCGGACCTGGTCCACCCGCTCCTGGAGCTCGTTGAATGTCCGGGAGTAGGACTCGTACATCTCCTCGGCGTTCTCGGTGACGTCTGCCATTCCCATCAGTATGCCGCTCACTTTTCGGATCTCCCCGAGGATCTCCTCGGAGCTCCGCCCTGTTTCCACCCTGCCCCCTTTGATGAGGGCTTCGGCCTCGGCGTCGTTGAGGTCCCTGAGTAGTCGGTCGATCTCGGCTTTGAGGGAGTCGATCCTCTTCTTGAGCCTTCCTCTCCGGTCCCTGAGGAGGGCCATCTGGATCCTGGCGTCGATGTATCCGTCGTTGGCTTCGTCGATCCGGGTCGTCACACGCTTCATCTCTTGGATGACGTCTAGGGCTCCTGCCTCGGCCTCCCCCAGCCTCAGGCCCAGGGAGTCGATGGAGGAGCTTATGTCGCTCCTCTGGCCCTGGAACTCGGTGTTCCAGGAGTCGTAGGCCTCTGTCTGGGTCTCCTCGATCTCGGTGAGGATGTTGAAGTAGTCGTCGAGGGTGGTGGGTCCCGCTTTGAGGCTGTTCCTGAGGCTTTCGGCTCCTGCCTCGAACCTTTTGCGGTTCTCGCTGGAGGTCTGGAGTAGGCCTCCGATCTGGACCAGCTGGTTCTTGGAGTTGTTGATCGTGTATTCGCAGATGCCGATGGTTCTCTCGAATTCGACTCGCTTCTCCACGAGGCCCATCCAGGAGGTCTGATATCGTTTGAGCTCTGCGTTGGTTTCGAGGACGAGTTTGCCGTTCCTCTCCATCTCGGCTTCGGCTTCGTGGAGGTCGCCGTCGGCCCTGTTTATCTCTTGCTCGAGGCGGGTCCGCTCTTTTTCGAGGGCGGTGACCCGGCTCCATGCCATCTCTCTCTGGAGGAAGACGATTCGGGTCTGGTGCTGCTTCTTCACTTGGAGCCTCTCGTTCTGCTCTCGCCAGTAGCTCAGGGTCTCTCTGGCTCGGTCCAGGAGGTTGATGAGGCTCGACTCTTCGCTCAGTATTCCCCCGAGTTTGGTTTTGGCCTCTACGACGTCGGCGCGGTAGCTTTCGAAGCCGACGGCGGATTCGAGGATTTTGAGTTTCTCGTGGGGGGGGAGGGCGGCGAAGTGGGTGGACATGTTCTGGTGCATGACTATGAGCATGTTGCTGGGGTCGAATCCCA
Organism: Candidatus Bathyarchaeota archaeon; assembly: GCA_026014875.1. Lineage (GTDB taxonomy): Archaea > Thermoproteota > Bathyarchaeia > TCS64 > TCS64. Next base: position 120,893 of record JAOZHO010000035.1, read on the forward strand.
GGTCGTTGAGGATGTTCATGACCTCGTATTTCTGGGCGCCTTTCTGGTTGATCTCGAACCAGTATTTGCCGTCTTTGCGGAGGTTCCGGGTGAGTCTGATGACGTCGCTGTCGAATCTGGGTATGGGTCTACGCCCTTCGTTGGCGGAGTTGTCGAGTAGGAGGCTCACCCTGGCTCTGTCCTCCCCGAAGCGGATGAGGTCGCTGAGCTTCTTGGACCGTTCCGTGTATGTGTCTCCGAGGGCGACGCATATCCCAAGGAGGAAGCTGGATTTCCCGGATCCGTTGGGTCCGCAGACTACGTTTACGCCGTCCCCGAGGGGGACTCGGGCGTACTCGTATGACATGAAGTTTTCTAGTATGACCTCTCGGATCAGCATCGGTTTTCCCCGGACTTGTAGTCTCAATGCTCAGCTCATTTTTAAACCCTATCACGGTCCCCTGTCGCGAGGAGGGAAAAGGGGAGATTTGTCTCCTGATTAGAAATGTCTCCGATAATTCCTTTTTTTCGTAACTCTGTTTCGAATCGCTCTTTCTTCATGATTTATATTCTCGTTATTTTATGTGTAATATTCAGTTGAATCTTACCTGATGAGAATTTTGGGATGATGACGGGCCATGGTTGAGAGTCTGGTGATCGAGGTCCCCGTGGAGCTCGTTGAGGGGTTGGACGACATCGTGATGCTGATGGGTTTCAGGAGCAGGGAGGAGTTCGCTCTTGTGGCTCTTCGGCAGCTGCTGGATAAGCACATGGCATTGATGAAGTGCATCCGTTCGGACGATTAGAATTATGGAGCGGCGGCGAGAATCTATTAGATTGGCGTCATCAAGACTTCGACCGTCCGCTCCATCATTGATAAGTAGTGGGTAATAATTAATTTTCCGTACCTATTGTGTAGCTTTAATGAGTTACTAGGGGCATATTTAATCGCTATTCGGGGTTCCGAATTAAGGTTATTTGCCTGTTAACGATAATGGGGTCAACGGAGGATATGTTTATTTCATGTATCATTTAAACTATACGTGGTTTTCTTGAGTATTTTTTCATTAGTTAGAGCCCTGCTGAAGGGTAAATGTTTTTGCACCTTCAGAGGCTACTAAAAGACCGTCAACCTACAGGTTTGCTTTAGGCATGCAATGTTGAGTAATGGGTAACTATAGGTAATGATATCTAACACTAAACTGTATCTCTGATCTAGATTGGCGTCGTCAAGGGTGGTACCTTGATAGATAATTCGAGGTACCGTACAGTATCCATACCCTCCGCTTTGTCTGCGAGGATGGATTTTCTCATGGATGAGCTGGGCTACTGGCTCAGCTACGATGTCTTCGTTAGGGAGGCATGTCTGGAGAAGATCTGCGGGGGGGAGCGGATGTTGATGGCGCTCGGGAGAGCCGAGGAGAGGACTCCCCGATCCGAATGGGGGGAAGAGCCCCGTCGGGGGACTAGATTTGGGAGCCCCCGTGAAACGGCCTGGCGCCTGGATGCGTCCGGCCTGATAGCCCAAATAAAAGAGTAAGTGAAAAGAATGAAGAAAAAACAATCTTTGTCTAACTCAAAAATATCTAAGAAAAGCATAGTGGTGTTGATGATTGCATCTTTCCTGATGCTATCGTTCGTCGCCACATCAAATGCAATTGTCAAAGACTTAACGCCAGATTACAGGAAAGCGGGGAGTCTCATTGATGTCTTGAGCTGGGACATATACGCGCCCGGGACTGGCACCAACATGACTCAGATACAGTTCAAGTACAATGGAACCACTCCATCGGATATGAATTACACCTCGTTCTGGGCCAATGATACCCGTCTAACAGTAGTTTACCAGGAGGGAGTCGTTCTCTTCTCGCCTGCATATCCGATTCTGGCCGGCGAGATGGTCACGATCACTATGAAGATCAAGATCCACGACGATGGCCAACACGGTAACTACGTCGATGGATACATCGTGAACTATGTCTTGACCAACCCCGGTGCACCTGGAACGGACGTTATTCCGGCGGACCCGGCGGGTTACACCATCATCGACAACTATAGGCCTGCGGTGATCTCTGCCTGGGCCGTGCCGGATCCTACGAATGAAGGCCTCGTGACGGTTACTGTCCTGTTCAACGACACGATGTTGTCTGGCAGCCCAACCGTCAAGGTGACCGGGTTAGCAGACAGTCCATATCTAGTTTCACAGACCAGCTTAACCCAAACCACTTTCCCCTTCGACACCTGGACTGGAACGTTCCTCCTGGATGACGATAACGAGAATAAGACTGCCACCATCTCCGTCGAAGACGGCGAAGACATGGCCGGCAACGTTATGTTTGCGAATTATAGCGCAGGCATCTTCGTGGTCGACACCGTTCATCCCGTCGTTATTGCTTATGGGAGATCTCACCCAGTTATAGTCGAGGACGATGTGGGATACTATTTCGATGTGATCATGATGTTCAACGAGTCCATGAATCCATCAGTGAATCCGACAATAACCTTCAACCCTGCTGTATCTTCAACGCTGAGTTTCAGTAGCGGTGCTTGGACTACTACCAGCAATCCTAACGATCGCTACGTCGCAACGTATCTGATCTCCGATGGTAACGTGGAAGTGTCAGATGTGAATGTGAACATCAATAGTGCCGAGGACCCCGCGGGCAACGCCCAGGTCCCATTCGTAGCAGTCAATTCGTTCGACATCGACACCATTGTTCCGACGGCTGATGATATCGGGGTCAGCGACCTCAACATAACGGAGGCTGACGTGGGAGACTTCTTCTACGTCTCCATGAACTTCAGCGAGCCCATGAATACGACGGTTGCGCCAACCATCGACTTCAACCCAGACGTTGAGACGTCAGGCACGTTGGCATTCAACAAGGGAGCATGGGACCTAGGAGACACTCGCTACACGGCCAACTACACGATCGCCGACGTCGATGAAACGGCGTATGGCGTCGATGTGACCGTGGGCGCGGCCAAGGACCTAGCTGGGAACGTGGACCCGCTGACCGAACTCGACATGTTTGATGTTGACACTGTGAAGCCAGTTGTGAACTCCGCTTCAGCATCTCCAGATCCTGCCATGGACGAAACTGTGACTGTGACCGTTGTCTTCAGCGAGACGATGGACACCGCCACAAGCCCAACGGTAACCGTGATGGGGATCACAGGTGGTCCCCTCGCGGTCTCCCAGTCCAGCTACTCCGGTGACACCTGGGTGGGAACCGTTGCCATCCCAGATAACGAGGAGGAGGTAACGGCCACCATCTCGGTAGCCGGAGGGAAGGATGCCAGAGGCAACACGATGGACGCAGATCCGACAGCAGGCAGCTTCGAGGTCGACACCAAGAACCCCGGTCTATTCGGTGTTGGGTGCGCCCCAAGGCTGATAACCGATGCCGAGGTCGGCGGGCAGCTCTACGCGTTCATAGTATACGACGAGCCCATGGATACGTCCGTAGACCCGATCATAACCTTCAGTCCGGGCGTCTCTACAACGTTGGCGTTAGCTTCTGATGGTTGGGGAGTATCCGCCGGACGAGACATCTACATGGCCTACTACGACATCTCTGATGGAAACGTAGAGGTGGATGATGTGGACATAAAATACGAAGGTGCTCAGGACCTAGTGGGCAACGTACAAGTCGTAGTGGACTGGCCTGACGTGTTCGACATCGACACAAAAAACCCGACGGTTGATAATATCGTCGTCAGCGACCTCAACATAACCGAGGCCGATGCGGGCGATAACTTCACCGTCACTGTAACATTCAGCGAAGCCATGAACATAAGCGTCACCCCAGACATCGACTTCGACCCAGACGTTGAGACGTCTGGTACGCTGACCTTCAGCGACGATGAATGGAGCTTGGACAACATAACCTACACTGCGAACTACACCATCGCCGACATCGATGAGGAATCATTTAGTGTCGACGTAAGTGTGAGCGGAGCCGAAGACGCGGTCGGGAACGAAGACCCGACGCCGGTAGCCGATATGTTCGACGTTGATACTGTGAAGCCGATCGTGAGCTCCGCTTTAGCATCTCCAAATCCTGCCATGGACGAAACTGTGACGGTGACCGTTGTCTTCAGCGAGACGATGGACACCACCATAAGTCCGACGGTAACCGTGACGGGGCTCATAGGGGGCACCCTCACGGTCGTCGAGTCCAGCTACTCCGGTGACACCTGGGTGGGAACCGTTGCCATCCCCGATAACGAGGAGGAGGTAACGGCCACCATCTCGGTAGCCGGAGGGAAGGATGCCAGAGGCAACACGATGCTCGCGGAGCCTTCAGCAGGCTCATTAGAAGTCGACACCAAGAACCCCGTGGCAACATCCATCCAAGTCAGCGACGATCTGATAAACGTGGCTGACGTCGGAGGATTCTTCAGGGTTATGGTTAACTTCAGCGAGCCTCTAGACACATCAGTAACCCCGATCATCAGCTTCACGCCGGACGTGACATCGACTCTGAGCGCAATAGACGATTCATGGTACGACGGAGACAAGTGCTACGTTGTAGACTACCTGATCGTTGACGACAATGAAACGGCGTATGGCGTCGATGTGACCGTGAGCGGGGCCAAGGATCTGATTGGAAATGAGGATCCGACCACCGTGGCGGACATGTTCGACGTAGATACGGTAACACCTACAGTGGATGACATCGAAGTATCCGATACGTTCATCAAAGAGGATGACATCCCGGGCACGTTCGACGTCACCGTTACCTTCAGCGAAGCCATGAACACAAGCGTCATCCCAGACATCGACTTCGACCCAGACGTCTCATCGACTCTGGTGAACGTGAGCGGTGCTTGGAGTAACGGCAACGAGACCTACACGTTCACATATGACATCGCAGACGCGAACGTCACGGTATATGATGTAAACGTGGCCGTTGGCGGAGCTGAGGATGCGGCCGGAAACCCCGATCCACTGACAGAGGAAAACATGTTCAACATCGACACACTGCACCACGCAGGAGTACCGGAGTACATAGACGTCTGGGCAGACTACAGCGCCCCCATGAGCGTAATACTGAACGCGAATGAGGTTGCATGGCCCATGGAGGGAGAGTACAGCGAGTGGAACAGCCCCGAGTACGCGCTCGAATCAGACGACGAATTCGCCTTCCTCACCAAGGACACAGGCTGGTTCATCTGTGACCAGGACGTCACGATGAGGCTCTACTTTGAGGCTCCACCCGGGGACCTCGGGGACTATGAGATCACATCGGTGAAGCTCAAAGTCGAGCAGAAGATACTCTCAGACTGGTACGAGTACACTGACGACACATGGGAGTTCGGAGTCGGAGACAAGAATGACTGCACGTGGTGTTGGGATACATGGATCTCCAGACCTGGAACGGTCGAGGAGCACACCATGTCGATCGACATCACTAAAGAGGTTCACCACTTCTGGTTCTGGACTTGGAGTACAGAACTCACCTGGGAAGACCTTGAAGTCATTGCTGTCGAGATCACCCCGGAAAACGACGAAACCAAATCGGGTGAATGGTACATTGACAACGTCTGGATAGAGGTCAACTACGTCTACCATGACGAAGGCCCCAGCATCACCGTCCCAGTGGGCGGCGAGGCGAACGTCTACGCCAACGTCACGGACTGGTTCAACGACACCGTCCCCGACCTAACGGAGATAAACTTCGAGACCGACCTCGGGACAATGTATCCCCTGACGGATCTCACAGTGGACGGCATAGCGATGTCCACTATCATCTCCACGGACGTCGGAACGGCGACGGTGAACGCCTCTGGCAGCCTCGACGGATACTGTGAAGTCACTTTCGTGGCTCACACGCTGGATGTCGAGCTTAGCCCGGGGTGGAACCTGGTCTCGGTGCCGAGGGCGCTCGAGAACTCCTCGATAGAGGCAGTATTCGACGGCATAACCTCGATCACCAAGATATACACGTACCAGGACGGTAACTGGGCGGGTTCAGCATACGACGGAACATGGAACGAGCTCATATCCGGGCACCCCATCGAAGACATCGAGGATGGCATAGGATACTGGGTATACACCACGGAGCCGACGACGGTCACACTAAGCCTTGAACCGCTCGGATACGTGGAAGTGATACCGCCAGACTATGATCTTTCGATGGGATGGACGATGATCGGATACACGACGCTCCAACTGGAGCCGGAGATGCCCGTTCCCGTCTATCTGACGAACCTGGACGGTATCTGGCAATCAATGTACAATTACGCACCTGCTACAGGGTACGACCAAGCGAAACCGGACTACGGCTTCGATAACACAGAGTTAGGCAGAGGATATTGGATCTACCTTAACGATGTCGGCGTTCTCGTGCCTTAGGGCCGGGAACGAAGGCTTTTTTTCTCTTTTTTTTATATGAACATAAATATGAATTTGGGTTATGGGTTTATTATGAATAAATACTTAATATTGAATCACATTCATCGGAAGCATTGTCTAGAGGCGATGAGATGGAAATGAAGTTAAAAAGATTCGTCATCGGGATCATGATAGCCGCGTTGCTCATCGCAACGTCGACGATGGCGGCAGCCTCCGCGGGACCCCCGCTTATCCCGTCAAGCTACTCCGGGTATGTGACCGCCAACGGGGAACCCGCCGCGGATGGGGCCCTGGTCTTCGCGGTGATGGGGGATTATACTTCCGGCAGCGTCGCCGTGGGGAGTGGGGGTAGATACCGGTTGTTGAGCGTCGAACCGCCGGATAGTGATTATTTGGGGGAGACGATTGAGTTTTACGTCGATCCGGATGGAGGCGGTCCTTTGGGCGCCGTCATGGCGGAGGAGACGGATACGTTCGAGCTGGGGATGATCCACGACCCCTTCAATCTGACGGTGGTGATCGTCGACGAGACCCCTCCCGTCATTGTGAACATATCGCCTTCCGATGTGACGATGTCTGGCGCGACGATCACGTGGGCCACCGATGAGCCCTCGACGAGCCTTGTGGAGTACGGTGAGACGGTGTCTCTGGGGTCGGCTTCTGTGTTGGATCCTGGGTTGGTGATGGATCATTCGGTGGGGCTGGGGGGGTTGGTTGAGGGGTCCGTGTATTATTATCGCGTCGTCTCCGCGGATGAGTGGGGTAACACGGCGAGTTCCTCGGTTCTGAGTTTCTCTACGGTTTCTTCGGCGCCTCCTCCGTCTCCTCCTTCGGGGGGTGGCATGATTATCATTGTTCCCGATAATGAGGCTCCTGTGGCGGATGCGGGGGCTGACCGGGTGGTCTATGTGGGTGTGGCGATTCATCTGAGCGGGGCGGGGAGCGTGGATCCGGATGGGTCTATCGTCGTTCATCACTGGTTTTTCGGGGATGGGGGGTATGAGGAGGGGGTTAAGGTGGCTCACGTGTATATGGAGCCTGGGGTCTACGTCGCGGCCCTGGTGGTCACAGATAACAACGGGGCCACGAGCACCGATAATTGTTCTGTGGTTGTGCTGGTTCTGCCTGCGGCTGTGGGGGCTGAGGTTTTTGATGCTGTTCCTGCGAATCAGTCGGGGTATGTTGTGGATGCTTCTTTCTGGGCGGATACGACTGTGAGGGTGAATACCACGGGTTGTGTTACTGTTACTGTGATCAGGTTTGAGGTTAATCCTCATCCGAATGATACCATGCCGGATGGGGGGGTGGCCAAGTATGTGGATGTTTATGTGAGTGATCCGGATGCCGTGGAGTGGCCCATCTACGTGGAGATGGCGTATTCGATGGAGGAGGTCCTGGGGTTGGTCGAGGGGTCCCTGGGGGTGTACTACTGGAGGGAGGGGGCCTGGCGCAGGTGCTCGGACACCGGGGTGGACGCCGTGAGGCGCGTTGTCTGGGCTTACATGTGTCGGGATGAGGCGTCGGGTAGCCCGATACTCATGGGTGGGACTTTGCTTCCCCCCCCTCCCGTACCCGCGGAGTTCGTCTTCTCGGGTTTGGTTGTGGATCCGTTGGAGGTGGA
>JAOZHO010000006.1 GCA_026014875.1 Candidatus Bathyarchaeota archaeon
TGGGGGTGCATTTCGTGGGGGAGGGGCTGGGTGTGAGTGCGATGTCCCTCAGGAATCACGTGGTGTGCCTGGTGCACTATCTGGGTGGTGTGGGGGATGACGGGTTGAGGGGGCGTGTTATCTCGTTGGTGGAGGGGGTGTTGGCGCCCTCTCCTGGGCCCGTTGAGGCTCCTCTGGAGGGCGGTGTCTCTGCTGATCCTCTTCCTGTCGTCTGATCTCTTGGCGTAGGGTGGAATGTTTTGGCCTCGATATGAGTGGTAGCATATGATAGCGGTTTCCGGGTGAGGGGTGGTCGCTAACTGAAGTTAAATCAGTTCATGAGGCTCTCCATCGAAAAGATACAAAAGCCGGAGACCCCCTTGTATCCGAGATGGAAGAGCGCTTCATAGTGTTCACAGGCAGGCCCAACTCGGGTAAGAGCAGCATCATCAGGAAGATCACCGGCCTGAACACCAGATCCGGCAAGCGCCCCGGCACCACGAGGCGGGTCTCCATCTACACCCTGAGCCGAGACCTCTCCCTCGTGGACATGCCCGGGTACGGGAGGATCACCGGGGCCTCGATTAACGCCACGAGCCAGGTGAAAGACGAAATCCTGAGGTTCCTCGAGTCCCAGGGGGACGCCATCGCCCTGGCGGTCCACGTCCTGGACCTCTCCACATTCACGGAGGTCTCGGAGAGGATGGAGAGAAAGGGCATCATTCCCATCGACCTGGAGATGATCCAGTACATAGAAGAGAGCACCGGGGAGATGCCCGTGGTAGCCGCAAACAAGATAGACAAAATAAGAGGAGACCCCGCCCCCATCCTATCCGAGGTGAAGGACCGGATCGACGAGGGTTCCCCCTCGGAGACTGGATGCCCGATATTCCCGGTGAGCGCCAGAACCGGGGAGGGTCTAGGCTTGTTGAAGGACGCCATCCACCGGAAACTGGCGGATGAAGGATTCAGAACCCCCTTCAAGAGAGTGACTTGAACACGAACACGTCAAGAATCAGGTCTTGGCGAACCCCACGAGGAACCCTCCCAGCCCCCCGATCCCGGACTCGCCGGTCAGCGGCGTTAGATGTTACTCAACAATGACGTTCCCGGCCGCCCCATTGATCTTGGACAACTCCGAGTAGACCCTGGCGTCGTTCAGCGGGGTGACTATCGATACGTCGAAGGACAGGCAGCATATCACGTACATGATCAGGTAAATGGTGGAGACCAGCCTGGATACCAATCCCCGATTGTTCCCTTCCTCTTCTATAACAAGTTCCATTTGTGCTCTTCTCTCCACTCGCGGGCGTCTCCGAGTAGTATACCCCAATCGTGACCCATTAGTCGATTCCAACACTAATTACAAAGAACAATCAAAAAAACGCTGTAAAAAGGAGGTTTTTTCAATTAACTTGAAAAATGCGATTGATCTTATGAATCCCCTTGTTTTTTCAGGAAATACAGCATTTCTCGGACATCGAATCTTTCAACATCGAAGAAACCGGGAGCCACCATCTTTGATTACTGGAGGCTTAAAATGCGCCTCGAAACGACCTGCATCCAACTTCACGGGACCGCAAGGTGCACACATACTGATCCATCCTCGACATCGTTTTTATTCCATTGAATCAACAGGGTCATGATCTGTATGGCCTCCAAATCCATCACGCTGCTACTCGTGGGACTCATCATAGGGGGAGCCCTCGGAATCTACGGATTAGACTACATCGAGATCCCCGGCCTCGGCGGGGGGTACCTCTCCCTCTACGAGGAATTGCGGGAAGACTACGCCACCCTCACCGATGAGCACGTGGAACTCCTCGGGAGATTCGACGATCTTTCCGCCGAACTAGACGCACTCCAGGGGGCCTACGAGGAATTATCCAGCAGCTACGATCTATTAACTAGCTCGCTGGAGCTTGTCCCGGAGCCCGAGGACACGGGCTTCATCGAGAGGGAGTACCTCTGGGACTACGGGGGATACTCTTGGACCCTGAGCCTCTCCATCCCCGACTCACTCTACCGCTACTACGGGGAAAAGGAGAGGATCGAGACGGAGGACTATTCGATCTACGTCACCCACCCGGATGACGACGACTACCTGGGGACCATCATCCGGGAGTTCAATCGCATCGCTCTCGAGGAGGGGTACACCGAGGCGGAGAAGGTCCATCTCATCATCACATTCGTCCAGAGCCTCCCTTACACCAGCGACAGCGTCACCACCGGCTTCGACGAGTACCCCCGGTACCCCATCGAGACCCTGGTGGAGTACGGGGGGGACTGCGAGGACACCAGCATACTCACCGCTGCGTTCCTCGACGCCCTCTACTACGACGTGATCCTCATCAACCCCCCTGAGCACATGGCCGTGGGGATCGGGATAGACGCCTACGGGACCTACTGGGAGCTCGACGGGGAGAAGTACTTCTACCTGGAGACCACCGGGGAGGGCTGGGAGATCGGCGAGATGCCCCCCGAATACGAGAGCGGGACCGCCTACATCTACGAGATGGAGCCCACCCCCATCATCACCCACGACTGGCAGGCCACCACCCAGGGCACACGGCTCACACTCATCGTGGAGGTGAAGAACTCCGGGACCTCCGCCGCGCGCCTCATCAAGGTCTACGGGGCCTTCGACGCCGGGGGCGACAGCGTCTGGAACCCCGTGGAGAGCGAGCCCTTCAACCTCAACATCGGGGCCAGCGCCACGGTCCAGATAGAGCTCGAAGCCCCCCCTGGTGAGCATACCAGACTCATCATCGGGGTCATGGGCGCGGAGGGCTACCTGCTGGATCGGAGCTACTCCGAGTGGTTCGACACCTAGGCTCGGAGACCGAGAACCCAAGGGTACGCGTATGAACGCTATGATGCCCCTCGGTCAGTTAATGTTGAGCGGCGCGCATTCAATCATGCGATGACCGCTTCATACTTCATGGCTTAAATAAGGGGCTTTGAACAATGAATGCTGGACGGTGCATGGATTGAGGGTCGCGGTAATCGACAGGGATAGGTGTAAACCGGACAAGTGCGACCAGGCGTGCATCCGCTTCTGCCCCATGGTCCGCACCCGCCGCGAGGCCATCCGCCTCGACTCCGACGGCATCCACATCTCCGAGTTCATCTGCAGCGGCTGCGGCATCTGCATCCGCAAGTGCCCCTACGACGCCCTCCGCATCGTGAACCTCCCCGACGAGCTCCAGTCCGAGCACCTCCACAGGTACGGTTACAACCAGTTCACCCTCTACCGCCTCCCCGTCCCCCGAAAGGGCGCCGTGGTCGGCCTCCTGGGCAGGAACGCCATCGGAAAATCCACGCTCCTCAACATCCTCGCCGGGAACCTCACCCCCAACCTCGGAAAATTCGCCGAGCCCCCCACCCGGGACGAGGTGGTGGAGAGCTTCGCCGGGAAGCCCATGCACGATTACCTGGAGTCCCTCTACTCGGGGGAGGGGAAGGTGGTCTACAAGCCCCAGTACGTCGACCGCATCCCCAAGGTCGTCAAGGGGACCGCAGCCGAGGTCCTCGAGGCCCAGGACGAGAGGGGAGCCCTCAAGGAGCTCACCGCAGCCCTGGAGATCGACACGATCCTGGACCGGGAGCTATCCATCCTCAGCGGGGGGGAGCTCCAGAGGGTCGCCATCGCCGCCACCCTCCTCAAAGACGCCGAGGTCTACCTCCTCGACGAGCCCTCCAGCCACCTGGACATCTACCAGAGGATACGGGCAGCCCGGGTGATCCGGGGCCTCGTGAAGGACGGGCGCAGGGTCGTCGTGGCGGAGCACGACCTCGCGGTCCTGGACTATCTGAGCGACGACATCTTCCTCCTCTACGGGGAGCCCAACGTCTACGGCATCGTCTCCAACGTCCACGGGGTCCGGGAGGGGATAAACATCTACATCAAAGGCTACATCCCCGACGAGAATGTCAGGTTCCGGGAGAGCCCCATAATATTCCACGTCAAGCCCCCCACCCCCCACCACGGCCGGAGCAGGTCCCTCATAAGCTGGACCGCCCTCGAGAAATCCTTCGGCGAGTTCACACTGAGGGTGGGGGCCGGGGGGATCGGCATCGGCGAGGTCATCGGCATCCTGGGGAAGAACGGGATCGGCAAGACCACGTTCATCAGGATCCTCGCGGGGGTGGAGGAGCCCGACTCGGGGAGCGTCCTCGGGGGGGACATCAAGGTGAGCTACAAGCCCCAGTACCTCACGGGCACCATCCGGGGCACCGTGGAGGAGGTGCTCCGCAGGGCCGCAGGGGAGAAGTACCTCGAGGCGTGGTTCAGCGCCGAGGTCATCGAGCCCCTCCACGTCAAGCGGATGCTGGAGCGGGACGTCAGCGTCCTCAGCGGAGGGGAGATCCAACGGGTCGCGATCGCCGAGTGCCTCAGCCGCCAGGCCGACATATATCTCCTGGACGAGCCCAGCGCCTACCTCGACGTCGAGGAGCGCCTGGCGATGGCCCGGGCCATCCGGCGCATCACCAAGATGAACGGGGTCACAGCATTCGTGGTGGAGCACGACATCGTGACCCAGGACTTCATCAGCGACAAGCTCATGGTCTTCACCGGGGAGGCGGGCATCGAGGGGCGGGGCGAGGACCCCCTGAAGCTCGAGGACGGCATGAACCAGTTCCTCGCGGAGATGGGCATCACATTCCGCAGGGACGGCGAGACGAAGCGGCCCCGGGTCAACAAGGACGACTCCCGCCTCGACCGAGAGCAGAAACGCGCCGGGCGACACTACTACGTCCGATAAGACTTGGATGAAGAATAAGGGAAGCGAGCTCCTTCGCCTCGGACCCGATTAGAATGGGCCGGCGCTGCCGCCCTTAGGGTTTCCTCGGGGCATGCTGCCTCCCACCCATTTTCCGCTACTGATCGCTTTGGTTGGATCCATTATCGTTTTCCTAGTGGGATTTGATATGAGATTTATTAACCCCAAAACAGTAGTTGAAATTCACTATTTCCATAGATTTTTTCATACACTACGAGAGAAGCCCCAATCAGAGCCCCGGAAAGCAGCGTGTCGAAAACCCTCGGAACGAGTTTTAATGGAATCAGTAAAAGCAAGTCACTTCCATTCCGATAATTACCCTATTAAATCGGGGCTACCCCTGGAAAAGGAGCCTCATGTAAAGAATATGGATTCGACGCCAGAAAAATGCACTTTAATGTCAAGCTGATGCAAGGGACGCATACTCCACCATGAATTTGATGGACGGCGAGCCGTGATTATGCCAACAGCCGCAAAGGAACCTCACTATCCCTTGAGTATCCTCAGTTTCTTGCATCGCGTCTGATCACATTAGTTAAATTTCACTTAGAAACACCAATTATTTCTTGTAGCTGAAAATAATTCTTTTAACATATTGGGCATAGGTCTCTCTTCACAGTACTCAGGTGGGCAGATGAGCGTGATGGTGGGGGAGTGTCCAGTCTACGATGAAGGCAACATGAACGTCAGGCGGACCATTTGCGAACTCTTGAACGAAGGAAACTTGGAGAAGAGATTGCTGAAGACCGGCCTGCTGATGGAAGACGTGAAGAAGTGCACCCTGTGCTCGGAGTACGACCCTGAAGCCGAGACGTGCCGGGAATGCAGGGACAGGAACCTCTGGAGACGGGACGTCCTCGAGTCATCCATCCGGATCGACCTGAAGCTCTCCCGGGCCATCTCCAGGCTCGACGCCATCGTCGACGGATTACAGGGCGCCTGAATGAGCCCCGATCTTGTCCATCAGCCCTGCTAATGGGCGTTCATCAAAAGGGCCAACAAGGCGACAGTTATCCCCGCGATAACCATCTTCACCCCGGAGTAGATGACGTTCCCGTTGCTCACGCGGCCCAGGAAGACGCCGAGGAGGAACAGGGTCAGGAGACTGGCCCCGATGCTGGCTGCGAAGGCGAAGCCACCGGGCAGGATCCCGATGAGGGAGAGGTAGAAGGGGATCACTGCGGGTATGGAAGCGAGGAAGGGAGCCAAGCCGTCGACGAGGGCGGCGATGATAGCGACGAACCGTGACGCCTCCCCGTAGATGGTGTCGTCCAGGTCGGTGAGCATCGCTTCCTCAAGTTCGTTGAGGCTGCGGTTCCTCTCCGCGCTCTCCGTCATGTAGGTCCCCGAGAACCCAGAGACGGCCATCGCTATACCGCTTACCATGATCACGCCGATGACCGTCATGGGGTCCACAATGTTGGTGATGTAGGCTCCGATCACGACGCCGAGGCTCGTCATTGATCCGTCGAAGGCGTTCATCGCGAAGTAGCGTCGGAGGATCGTATGAGCCTTTGTGACGCGCAGATAGGTTCCTACCTCGTCCAGGTATCCCGTCAGCCGGGTTCTAATCCCGTTCTGCTCGCTGTCCGAGTCGTCGTCTTGAGAAGATTCACTCAACTACCGATGCGCTCCATGGGTCGCCAAACGACCCTTAGAATCCGTTAAACTAATTTCTCCCATTTCTGGGGGGCACTCACACTCAGACAGCTTCCAAGCGTTAATAAACATTGTGAAGACCGTGAATCCGTTACGACGACCCTTTTTTCCGCCCCTTAAGCGTCAACAATTCACAATAATTAAATTCCATGATGTCCGTTTATGCATCCAAGTATCGGATTCAGAAGGAATTGTGAAAAGTTTGGGTGAACCCAAGATCAAAGAGTTGGTCCTCGACGTTTTAAAACCCCATACGCCCCCCCTCCCGGTTTTCGCCTCGTTCCTGGCGGAGCACAACGGAGTCGATAAGGTCGAAGTCAGCCTCGTGGAGATGGACGAGAGGACGGAGAGCCTGGGAGTGATCCTGCATGGCCCCGACATCGACTACGACAGCCTCAAGGAACACATGGGGAAGCAGGGAGCCGTCATCCACAGCGTCGACAAAGTGACAGTCGAAACAGAATAAGGGTGCCTAGACCCCCTCCGCAACGGAGCATCCAGACGAGAGGCGATTGACCCTGGAGAGGCTGCTGAGACCCGTACTGCAACCATTCCTAGACACGACCACACCCCTAGAGGAGGCCAGCTACGCAATACTCGGAGCCCCTCTGGACGCGACGACCTCCCACCGTTCAGGCTCCCGATTCGCCCCCGACGCCATCAGGCGGGCCAGCCTCAACCTGGAGTCCTACAGCCTCCGATCAGGCCTCGACGCAGAAGACGTCGCCATCGCTGACCTCGGTAACATTATCGGTTTGGAGTCGGTGGACGACCTGAACAAGATCGAGGAAGCCCTCCGCCTACTCGGCGCCGGGAAGATTCCCGTGATGATGGGCGGAGAGCACACCGTCACCCTCGCCTCCCTGAGGGCCCTGGAGCCCGACCTGGTCGTATCCTTCGACGCCCACATGGATCTCAGGGACACGCTATTCGGCGAGAAGATGACCCACGGCACATTCATGAGGAGGGCCATGGAGGAGCTCGACTTCGACCTCGTTCTCGTGGGCTGCAGGGCGGTGTCCCGGGAGGAGATGGAGTTCGCCCGATCCGAATCCCGGGTCAACGTGGTCTCTAGTCGGGACCTGTCCCGGGGGGACCCGGAGGCGTGGACGAGGGCCCTCATGGACTGGATGACCGTGGCCTCCTCGGTATACGTCACGATCGACATGGACGTGGTAGACCCGGCCTCCGCCCCCGCAGTGGGGAACCCCTCCCCCGAGGGCATCAGCGTCTCCATGCTCCTGGATCTCATCCAGGCGTGCATGGGCGCCAAGGTTGGGGGGCTCGACCTCACGGAGGTTTCTCCCCATTACGACTCGGGGCTGACGGCTACCCAGGCGGCATACATCCTCCTGGAGTGCGTGTGTTTCCTCGAGAGATCGGTCCTGTGACCCCCACAACAGGCAATATATGGGACCTCGGGGAGTAGTTATTCGATTCTCATGGGGTTCAGATCTGAGGAGGAGGTGTCGGCGCCGAGGGGCAGGGTGGCCCCCGACGACCTCCCCCCGTCCTATTTCCTCTCGGCGGGCTACGACGGCAAGCAGGAGAAGGCCTTCCTCCGCCTGTACGAGCCGGAGTCCCGTCAGGTTTACCTCTGGTACGACAACACGAGCCATCTCTCCTATGCGGTCTCGAAGGAGACCCCGGAGCAGCTCAGGGGCAACCGCCGGCTGATGGACTACCCCGGATTCCTCACTCTGGAGAGGGTGGAGAAGTTCGACGCCATCGCCGACGAGCCCGTCATGGTCACCAAGGTCGTCGCGACCAACCCCCTCGCCATCGGGGGAGGAGCCGGCGGGGGGATAAGGAACATCATCGGCGAGACCTGGGAGAGCCGGATAAGGTACTATCAGAACTACATCTACGACCGGGGGCTCATCCCGGGGATGCCCTACAGGGTGGAGGCGGGTAACTTGGTCCCCGTGGAGTACGAGCTCCCCGAGGACATCCAGGCCGAGATGCAGGAGGCCTTCGCGAAGGAGGACCCCGAGTTCAGGGACAACATGATGGAGTGGGCCCGCCTCCTCCAGTGCCCCGTCCCCGTCATGAGGCGGGTCGCAGTGGACATCGAGGTCTACACCTCCGTCGCGAACAGGCTGCCGAATCCCGACGAGGCTATAGAACCCATAACCGCGGTCTCCTTCGCCGCATCGGACGGACTGAGACGGGTGATACTCCTCAACGAGACGGGGGAGGCCGCGGCTCTACCCGTGATCGAGGGAGCCGAGGTCGCCTTCTACGAGGACGAAAGGAGCCTCCTCGCCGAAGTGTTCAGGGTCCTCGATGAGTACCCCGTCGTCCTGACATTCAACGGGGACAACTTCGATCTCCGGTACCTGAAGAACAGGGCCCAGAACCTCGCGTATTCCAACGACGAGATCCCCATCACCCTGGGGAGGCGCTTCGCCTACCTCAGGAACGGGCTCCACATCGACCTCTACAGGTTCTTCATGAACAACGCGATCCGGGTCTACGCCTTCGGGAACAGGTACCGGGAGAACACCCTGGACGCCGTCTCCGGGGGGGTCACCGGGAGGAAGAAGCTGGAGGTGGGGGCCATCAACGACCTCACATTCGAGGAGCTGGCCCGTTACTGCCTCAACGACGCGGACATCACATATGGGCTCACGAGCTTCAACGACGACTTGGCGATGAAGCTCATGGTGATCATGAGCCGGATCAGCAAGCAGACCATGGAGGACCTCACCCGGATGGGGGTGAGCAGGTGGATCCTGGCCCTCATGGAGTGGGAGCACCGGCAGAGGGGGTGGCTCATCCCTAACGCCCAGGACATCCTCCTGGCCAAGGGGGGCACCACCACCACCGCCATGATCAAAGGGAAGAAGTATAAGGGAGCCATCGTCCAGGACCCGAAGCCGGGGGTCCACTTCGGGGTCACCGTCCTCGACTTCGCCAGCCTATACCCGTCAGCTATTAGGAACTGGAACCTGAGCTACGAGACCCTCCTCTGCTCCCACGAGGACTGCAAGACCAACATGGTGCCGGGGACCAGCCACTGGGTCTGCACCCACAAGCGGGGGATGACGAGCCTCATCATCGGGAGCCTCAAGGACCTCAGGGTCCTCAGGTACAAGCCCCTCGCCAAGGACCCCAGCCTCACCCCGGAGGAGCGCACATACTATAACGTGGTCCAGGCGGCCCTCAAGGTCTTCCTCAACGCCAGCTACGGCGTCTTCGGAGCCGAGAGCTTCCCCCTCTACTGCCCGCCCCTCGCGGAGAGCACAGCCGCCGTGGGGCGCTACGCGATGACCCGGGCCATCGAGGAGTCCACGAGGCTGGGCATCGACGTCCTCTACGGGGACACCGACAGCGTCTTCCTCGCCCACCCCACCCAGGAGCAGGTCGACCGGCTCACCGCCTGGACGGACAGGGAGCTGGGCATCGACCTGGACATCGACAAGGAGTACAGGTACGCGATCTTCTCGAAGAGGAAGAAGAACTATCTGGGGGTCTTCGCTGACGGGAGCGTCGATATCAAGGGGCTCACCGGGAAGAAACGGCATATCCCCCCGCTGCTCAGTAACGCGTTCATGGAGCTCACCACGATCCTGGGGGGCGTCGAGACGCCCGGGGAGATGCCCGAGGCGAAGAAGGAGATCCAGGTCCTCGTGGAGTCCGTCTACGCCAAGCTGAAGGACAGGGACTTTGACCTCAACGAGATCGCTTTCAGGGTGATGCTGGGCCGGAAGCTCTCCGCCTACGAGACCAACCCCCAGCACGTGAAGGCGGCTAAGATGCTCAGGGATCAGGGGACACCCATCGACATGGGGGACATCATCCGTTACGTCATCACCAAGAACGGCGTAAAGCCTGTGCAGATGGCCGCCAACAGGGACGTGGACATCAACAAGTATGTGGATCACCTGGAGTCGATGTTCGAGCAGCTCCTGGACGCCCTGGACATGGACTTCGACACCATGGTGGGGCGCCCCAAGCAGACGAGCCTGGGAAAGTTCTTCGGAGCCTGATAATCAAAGCCGAGACGGCCCGGTTCCCCGTGCCCTCAGTCACCTTTGCTCCTCAACTGAAGGGGCTCAAACATCAACACATATGAGGGGCCGGCGCTCTCAGGGCGATGCTCAACGTTCCTGGGGACCACAGCCATCTCCCCCGCCCCAAGCACGACATCCGGAGATCCCCTGATCCTGATGGTGACCTCCCCCCTGAAGACGTAGAAAAGCTCATCCTCCCCCTCATGCCTGTGCCAGTGGTACTCTCCAAGGAACAATGCCATCCTGACGACCTGATCGTTCACCGTGGCGAGGTCCACGGGGGACCAGGGCTCATCGATCTCCTCGCACTTCGCCTCGATGTCTACCTTGCTTATCCGGGGTATGCCCTGTGGATCCATCCGGCTCTCATCTCCTGCAGTGAGGGATATGTTTGCTCCACCTATAATTTGAGCCCTCTTCTCCCTGATTCCCCGCAGGTGTTGAGGTTGTCATCGCGGAGACTCCATTAAGTTTAAATAATATTCATCGGACCAGTGTCGGGGGAAAGTATGTTCGGTGAGTGTTTTAATCCGCGCATGTTTTTCCCTTATACGTTCTAAGCCGTCCAGATTCTCCCCGCCAAATGTTTACAGGAGGTCTTCCTAGGTGTCCGATCATTGGACCATCGACAGGGGGCTCGTGGAGCGGATCGCCAAGGTCGCCCGATTGGAGCTGACCGAGGACGAGATCGAGAAGTTCACCAAGCAGCTCAAGGTGATCCTCGAGGCGTTCAGGGAGCTGGACGACGTGGACACCGAGGGGGTCGAGCCGAGCTTCCACCCCCAGGAGCTCAGCAACGTACTCAGGGAGGACGAGGCCACTCCCTGGAGCTGGGACCCCCTCGAGAACACGGAGCACAGAGAGGGCAGATACTTCAAGGGGCCGAGGATCCAATGACCGGCGTCATAGACCGGGCCCGGGAGCTCGACGAGGAGTACGGGATCTTCAACGCCCTCGCAGAGTCGGACGACTCCATGGGAGGCGGGAGGCTGGAGGGCGTAGCGGTCTCCGTGAAGGACAACGTCTGCGTCATGGGGATGGAGACTCGCGCCGGTTCCAGGGTCCTGGAGGGTTACCGCCCGCCCTTCGACGCCACCGTCGTGAAAAAGTGCCGGGGGGAGGGAGCCCTCATCCTGGGGAAGACGACCCAGGACGAGTTCGGCTTCGGCACCTTCAACGTCAACACTCCCTTCAAGGTCCCCGTCAACCCCCACGATCGGGAGAGGAGCGCCGGGGGGAGTTCCGGGGGGGCCGCGTGCCTCACCTCGGTCGCTGACTTTCCCCACCTCGCCCTCGCCGAGTCCACCGGGGGCTCCATCAGCTGCCCCGCCTCCTTCTGCGGCGTCGTGGGCCTCACCCCCACATACGGCCGGACGAGTCGCTGGGGGCTCGTGGACTATGCGAACAGCCTCGACAAGATCGGGGTCATGGGGAAGACCGTCGCCGACGCGGCGCTGCTCCTCTCGGTCATCAGTGGCCCCGACGAGTACGACTCCACAGTCAGCCAGGCTCCGCCCGAGGATTTCACGGGGTATCTGGGAAACGGCGTCGAGGGTCTGAGGGTGGGGGTGCCCCGGGAGTATTTCGGTGAGGGGGTAGACCCCGGCGTATCCGAGGCCGTCTGGGGCGCCGTCAAGGGGCTTGAAGCCCTGGGGGCGACAGTCAAGGAGCTCAGCCTCCCCCACACGGGGGTCTCCCTCGCCTCATACTATATCATCGCGATGGCGGAGGCCTCCACCAACCTCGCCAAGTTCAGCGGCCTCCGCTACGGGCTCCACCTCCCCTTGGAGGGGGCCTTCGACGAGTACTTTTCCCGTGTCCGGGCCCGGGGATTCTCGGAGGAGGCGAAGAGGAGGATCATCCTCGGCACCTTCACCCGGATGGCTGGGTACAGGGACGCATACTACATGAAGGCCCTCAGGGTGCGCACCCGGGTCATCGAGGACTTTAAACGGGCCTTCGCTGAGGTGGACATCCTCGCCGCGCCCACGATGCCCGTGGTGGCCCCCCGGTTCGACGAGATCTCCGCGATGGAGCCCATCCAGCATTACATGATGGACGTCCTGACTGTGGCCCCGAACCTCGCCGGGATACCCATGATCTCCACTCCATGCGGACGGGTCGACGGGATGCCCGTGGGACTCCATCTCATGGCTGACCACATGGAGGAGGGGAAACTCATACGGGCCACCCACGCCCTGGAGGTGAGCGCTTGAAGGCGGTAATCGGCCTCGAAGTCCACGTCCAACTCGAGACGGAGAGCAAGCTCTTCTGCGGCTGCAGCACCGACTCCGAGGGCGCAGAGCCCAACGGGAACACCTGCCCCATCTGCCTCGGCTTCCCCGGGGCCAAGCCCAAGGTGAACCGGAGGGCGGTGGAGCACGCCGTGAAGATCGCCCGGGCCCTCGACTGCGAGGTCCAGCCCCGGTTCTACTTCAGCCGGAAGAGCTACTTCTACCCGGACATGCCCAAGAACTTCCAGATCACCCAGTACGAGATGCCCCTGGCCCTGGGCGGCCACCTGCTTCTGGATGACCGGCGGATCGGGATCACCCGGGTCCACATGGAGGAGGACCCGGCGAGGCTGGTCCACGTCGGCGGGAGCATCTCGTCGTCTCTGTACACCCTCATCGATCACAACCGCTCCGGGGTCCCCCTCGTGGAGATAGTCACGGAGCCCGACCTTACCAGCAGCAGGGAGGCCCGCCTCTTCCTCCGGAAGCTCTCCCTCATCCTGGAGCACCTGGGGGCCTACGATCCGGGGCGGGAGGGGGGGCTCCGGGTGGACGCGAACGTGAGCCTGGAGGGGGGGCAGAGGGTGGAGGTGAAGAACATCACCGGGTTCCGGGCCGTGGAGGACGCCCTCAACTACGAGATCATCCGGCAGGAGAGCATGGCGGACATGGGCATCTCCGTGATGCGGGAGACCCGCCACTACGACGCCGAGTCCAACACCACGAGCACCCTCCGCCTGAAGGAGCAGGAGGAGGACTATGGCTACATCACCGAGCCCGACCTCGTCCGCATCGACGTCGACGAAGCCTGGATCGCCCGGCTGGAATCCGAGATGCCCGAGCTCCCCGACGCCCGGATCCAGAGATACGTCGAGGAGAGCGGGGTCCCCCGGTTCCAGGCGGGGATCATGGTGAACACCGGCCTCGACCTCTCCCGGTTCTTCGAGGAGAGCATCCGGCTCTTCCCCAGGCCCGGGGTGGTGGCCAACTGGATCGTCACGTTCCTCCTGAAGAGCCTCAACTACGAGGGGCTCAGCCTCCGGGAGTCCAAGGTGAATCCGGAGACTTTCGTGGAGCTCCTGGCTCTCATCGAGGAGGGGACCATCACTGAGAGGCTGGCCCGGGAGCTCATCAAGGAGTACGTGGGCACCGGGGAGTCCCCCAGGGCCCTCGTGGAGAGGAGGGGGCTCGCCTCCGCTGGGCGGGACGAGCTCGGGGAGGCGATCGGTGAAGTGTTGTCGGATAATCGGAAGGCTGTCGCCGATTACCGGGCGGGCCAGACCAGGGCCCTCGACTATCTCCTGGGGCAGGTGCTCCGGAGGATAAGGGCCCGGGGAGACCCCGTCGAGGTGAAAAGGCTAATCAGGGAGGCCTTGGACAGCGAGTGAGCATGTGCCTCGGTAGCTCAGTAGGTAGAGCACCCGGCTGTTAACCGGACGGTCGGAAGTTCGAGTCTTCCCCGGGGCGCCATTCTTCATCCTTCTCAGAGTATGTCATGTATCGCCCGCTCAGAAAACTAATACAGTGAATATCCCAGCTAGAATCATGAACCTCGGGAACAGGCGGAGTGCCCTATCTGGGCCGATGTCTCAACGGGCCCCGAAAAGTTCTTCGCCCGCTGATTATGGCTTGATTCCGTAGGCGAGGACCACGTACCACGTGGACCTGAAGCCTTTCCCGGTCCCCGCCTCCGTGAGCCTCTCGGTGAGCTCCTCCACGACCTCGACGAGGGCGTCCTCGGGGAGGGCGATCTTCCAGCACCCCGCGTAAGGTATATAGTGGATGATGAACTCGGGCTCGTAGTAGACCAGACGGTGGCGGGCGTAGACGTGGGTCTTCACGAATCCTGCGCCCTCCATGAGGGCCTCGGTCTCCTCGAGGCCGATGTGCATCGCCTTGATCTCCTCGACGGAGGCGGCGAATCCGGGGTGCTCCGGGCGCCCTGCGGCGACCTCCCCGAGGACCTCCCAGACCTCCTCGTAAATGGGGCCTGCCCCGAACAGGACGGCGAGCCTCCCCCCGGGTTTGAGGACCCTGCGCATCTCGGAGAGTGCTCTCTGTTTGTCGGGGAAGAACTGGAGGGACATGTTGCTGATGACGATGTCGAATTTGGCGTCGGGGTAGTCGAGGTTCTCGGCGTCCCCCTTAGTGAACCGGACGTTTTTGAGCCCCTGGGCTACAGCGCTTCTGAGGGCTACTTCTAGCATGCCCTCGGAGATGTCGACGCCGTGGAATTCGCCTTTGCCGCCTGTCTTCTCGATGAGTGCGAATGTGGAGATGCCGGTGCCGCAGGCGACGTCGAGGGCGACGGGGGCCTCGCCGACGTTGAAGTTTCTGAGGAGCTGTCTCATGAGGGCTCTGATGCCTCGGCCCACGGTTGAATCGTATTCCGGGGCCATGTTGTCGTAGGCTTGTTCCATGCGTCTCTTATCGGGCTTCATCCTGGCTCTCCTCTGGCGCTGCATCTATTTTGCAGTGGGGGACTTGAAGCTTCCCGTCCGCTCCCGGGAAAAGAGTCTTTAATCTCCCCCCTAGATGAATGTCTGGTCTAGGATGGGTTTCATCGACGTCGCCGATGTCCTCGCCGGGGGGGTCTCCGGGGAGATCTCCGTACGGGGTTGGATCAATAACAGCCGGAGCAGCGGGGGGATCATGTTCATGTTGCTGCGGGACGGCTCGGGGCTGCTCCAGTGCACCGTGAGGAGGGAGGCGGTGGGGGAGGAGCTCTACGGGAGGCTGGAGGGTCTCCCATTGGAGTCGGCCCTGGAGCTCTCGGGGACGGTCCGGGAGGACGGGCGTGCTCCGGGGGGCTGGGAGCTCTCGGTGTCGGGGGCTGGTGCGGTCTACCCGGCGAAGCTGGACTATCCCCTCGTGCGTAAGGAGCACGGCGTCGAATTCCTCGCGGACAACCGGCACCTGTACGTCAGGGACCCCAGGCTCCAGAACATATTCCATATCCGGGCCAAGTTCTTCGAGGCCGCCCGGGACTGGTTCCGGGAGCACGGATACACGGAGACCCAGAGCCCCAGCTTCATGACCGCGAGCGTGGAGGGAGGCTCCACACTGTTCAACGTGGAGTACTTCGAGCGGGAGGGGGTCTACCTCACCCAGAGCTGGCAGCTCTACGCCGAGGCGATGATCAGCAGCCTAGGCAAGATCTACACGATTGCGCCGAGTTTCAGGGCGGAGCCCCACAGGACACGGAGGCATCTCAGCGAGTTCTGGCACCTTGAGGTGGAGGAGCCTTGGACGGATCTGGAGGGAATCATGGGCACCGGGGACGCGCTGGTGACCCACATAGCCCACACCCTCGCTGACGACATCCCGGAGAAAATCAAACGGGCAGGCCGGGACCCCGCGGAACTCCTGAAGCTGGAGACCCCATTCCCCCGCATCAGCTACGACGAGGCCGTGGAGATAGTGCAGGGAGAGGGGGTGGAGATGTTCTGGGGGGACGACTTTGGCTGGCAGCAGGAGGGACCCCTCACAAGGAAGTTCGACTCCCCGTTCTGGGTCGTCGGCTTCCCCAGCGGCATCAAACCCTTCTACCATATGCCGGATCCGGACCGGGCGGAGGTGACCATGTCGGGGGACCTGATGGCGCCCGAGGGCTACGGGGAGATCATCGGCGGCGGCCAGAGGGTCCACGACTACGACCAGCTGCATCAGAGGGTCCTGGATGACGGGCTGGACCCCGAGAACTACAGCTGGTACATGGACCTGAGGCGGTGGGGGACCGTGCCCCACAGCGGCTTCGGACTGGGAATAGAGCGGGTGATCATGTGGATGCTGGGGCTGGAGCACATCCGGGACACGATACCGTTCCCTAGGGACATGAGACGGGTCTACCCCTAGAGTGCGTTGGGGATACCCTTCGCCCCTCTTTTTCGATGAGCGTTTTCCGGTTCAGGTGGAGTATTTTTTCATAGATTTTTTTCCACTTTTTTTTATTTTAGAAAATGCTGATATATCGGTTACTTGTTGCTGGTTCTCGGTGGAGTGTTGGGGTCTCTTTCTTGGGGAGGTTGATCGCTGGGTACCTGCTTACTGTGCCGGTGGAGATCAAATGGAGGCATAGGCTGGATCCATGAAGGCCCCTAATCTTGTCATCTACTCTGTGAGGTCATCGATTTGGTATTCTTCAACGTACCTGGCCAGCCAAGCCCCCGTGGCCGCTGACCAGACACCAGCCGACGCGGCTGAGACCGCCTCGGGAATCGCGACCCCATCCCAGGGAAGAGTCCAGATCGCGATGGCCACCGCCCCCGCAGCGATGCCCAGGGCGCCCAGCTCTCTGTTGCCCCGGCGTCTCAGGTAGACGCCGTTGAAGATGATGGCCAGGGGGAGGGTCACGAAGAAGGCGACGGAGAACTGCATATGGATGTCTCCCGCGGTCTCGGGGAACACCCCGATGCCCATGAGGAGTATGCAGGCCAAGAGGAGCAGGACGAAGCCGACCTTCCCCAGCATATCCTCCTTGCCGAACTCGTAGACGCTGAGGCTGAAGACCGCCATCACCGAGCCGGTCATGACGAGTCCCCCGTTGAAGATCGCGGCGGTGAGCCCCTCCACCCCCAGGTCGCTGAGGGCGTTCCCCTGCCAGCTAAACCAGGGGGCCGTGCTGATCGCCAGGAAGATCATAGTGAATCCCAGGACCGGGGTGAAGACCCCGAACCAGCCGAAGAGCCTGACAAGCTTGACATTCAACGCGGACGCCGATTAAAGGGAGGCACTTCTCTTTTCAAGTGTTGCGGGTTCAGGCCTCGTACTCCGTGGGGTCTTGGATCCCTGCCTCCCGGAACGCCCTCCTCCTGTTGTTGCACGACTCGCATGCCCCACAGTGGAGGGGATCATTCCGGTAGCAGGACCAGGTGAGATGGAAGGGAACCCCGAGCTCCACCCCCCGCCCGAACATCTCCGCCTTGGTCAAGCCGCTGAAGGGGGCGTCGATGGTGATCTGCGTATCCGTGCCCAGCCTCGCCGCCTCCTCGAAGGCCTTGTAGAATTCTCTCCGGCAGTCCGGGTAGTTATCCTCGTCGGAGCCGTGGGCCCCGTACAGTATGGTGTCCGCTCCTACGGAGGCCGCGTACGCGACCGTCACAGCGAGGAACACGCCGTTCCTGAAGGGGACGATTATGGGGTCGCTGAACTCCCGGGTCATCTGGATGCCGGTGTCCACGAGGGACGTGACGCCTGAATAGATCCCTCGGAGAGAGGATAGGTCAACCACTTTATGGGTCACCCCTAGCTCCTGGGCTATCCTCCTCGCGTGTTCGATCTCGATTTTAGCGATCTGTCCATAGTCGAATGTGATAAGATTGACCTCGAATCCTCGATCCTTCGCCCAGTATGCCACGCAGGCCGAGTCGGGACCTCCGCTGAAGACTACGACGCACTTCACACTTCATACCACCTGTATCTCGTGTCTACCGCCCTGAAGAGGATTGACCCTAGGGCGTTCACGATCTGCTCGCTCACGAGGAGCCCCGGAAGCGTCACCGCAATTGGGAGTCCGAAGAGCTGGTTGAGCATCCAGCTCACGCTGATAGGGATGATGACCGCGATGACGGCCCCCGCCACCACATAACTTTTACCGAAAGACTTCGCCGCATAATATCCTGCGAGCCCCGCCACGAGGCTCATCAACGGCATGAAGACGAGCTCCAGGAAGCCCGCGAAGGGGCTGAAAAGATTCGTGATGACTACGCCAATACAGTAACCCACGGCGAGGATGGGCTTCTTGGCCACGGCCGGCCTGAGAACCCCCGCGATCCTGAACTGCAGTGCGAGGAAACCTATGGGGGCGAAGGCCACTCCCAGCGCGGCGTAGAGGGCCGCGAAGATGGCTGTCATGGTGACGTCTTTCGTATTTATCTCCATTTTTGCCTCCCCACTCCGGGATTTATAGGGCGGAACGGGTGGGAGGCCCCACTCACCCGCCACCAGCGATAGGAAGAAATGATACTAATATTGATTCCTATTCAAGATGGACATAAGAAAATGGAAAGATGCGGCGGGAGTCTATCCCATGGCTTCCCTGAGTACGCCCAGGAACGCCTCCTCGTCCTCGGCGAGGCTTACCTTGACCGCCCTCCACGTGGACGGGCAGTCCTTGTATTCGACCCCCACGTAGGCGTGGATAGCCCGGTCCAGATCCCTCTTGTTCTCATTGGTGACCTCGACACCCGCCTTATCGAAGACATCCTTAAGATGCCTGAAGTAACACGTCACAGGTTCTCACCGAACCCTGAATACGGGCTCCACGGTTTATCCTTTTCTGGCGCCTCCCCGATGAGTCTCACAAGCGGCTTTTTAATCGAGAACCGCCAGAGATCAAATCATGAGCAAACTCGACCTCAGGAAGGAGCTGAAGCGGTTCTACTCTGCGAAGAAGAAGCCCGAGATCATCGACGTCTCCCCAGGCAAGTTCCTCACCATCGTCGGGAGGGGAGCACCCGGAGGCGAGGCATACTCCGCCGCGCTCCAGGCCCTCTACGGCCTCTCCTACACCCTCAAGTTCAAGTGTAAATCTGAGGGCCGAGACTTCACGGTGATGACCCTGGAGGGGCTCTGGTGGTGGGACGACCCCTCCATCTTCGACCTTGAGAACGCCCCGGCGAGGGAGGAGTGGAACTGGAAATCCATGATCCGGCAGCCCGGCTTCGTGACCGGGGAGATGCTTGAGGAGGTCCGCCCCGAGGTCAGGGAAAAGAGGGGCCCCGCCGTCGACGACGTCGTCCTCGAGATCTTCCACGAGGGGCTCAGCGCCCAGATAATGCACAGGGGCCCCTACAGCGAGGAAGGCCCCACGGTCATGAGGCTCCACGAGTTCATCACGGAGGAGGGCTACAGGATGAGGGGGCGCCACCACGAGATCTACCTCAGCGACCCCCGGAGGTCCAAGCCCGAGAACGTCAAGACCATCATCCGCCAGCCCGTCGAGAAGACGCCGGCCTGAACCAACCCCCTATGGAGCCACGGACCCTTGCGCGCTTTGCTATCAGCGCCCGTCGCTCTGACGGTGATCCGTGAGCGGACGCCTCAAATATCCCTGTCCCACCATAGCACTAGTCCGCCATGGCCGCTGAGCCCCGCACGTGGATCTCCAAGGACTTCCACGTCCACGAGAGCTATAGCTCCGACGCCCCCCTCGCCACCCCTGAGAAGTATTGCATGGTAGCGGAGCGTCGGGGCATCGACGAGGTCTGCTTCACCACCCACCTCATCCTCTCCGGCCCGGACGTCCAGCATGGCATCTCTCCCGAGAAGATTCCCTCCTACCTCCGGGACATCGAGGCGGCCCAGGAGAACACCGGCGTCACCCTCAGGGCGGGGCTCGAGATCGACTGGTTCCCCGAGGTGGAACGGGAGATCGAGGAGATCCTTGACGAGTACCCCCTGGACTACGCCCTGGGTGCCCTCCACTACGTGAGGGGCATCGACATCGGCTCCCGGAGGCAGGCCCCATCCTTCTTCCTGGGGAAGGAACTCGTGGACGCCCTGGACATCTACTTCGAGGAGTGGGGGAAGGCCGCGGAGAGCGGGCTGTTCGACGTGTTGGCACACCCCGACTATTTCCGGAAGTACCTGAGCCTCACCCACGAGATGCCGGTCTCCTTCGAGGAGTACGGCTCCAAGGTCCATTACGCCCTCGACAGCCTCAGGAGCCACGGCGTCGGGATAGGGGTCAACGCCTCGGGGTACCGTCACGGCATCGGGGACCATTACCCCATCAAGGGATTCTTGCGGGCAGCCAAGGAGGCCGGCATTGACACGGTGGTGGTGGGCTCCGACTGCCACACCGTGGGGGACCTGGGCAGGAACACACTGACGGCCGCACACAGGCTCCAGAGGGAGGGATTCGACTACGTCTGCGTCTTCGAGGGGAGGAAGAACCGGAGGGTCAGCCTCTCCGAGGTAATCGGGTGAGGCGGCTCCTCGACCGGGAAGACTAATCAGGCGTCGGGCCTGACCCCGAGCTCGAGATCGATGTCGATCACGGCGTTGTCCCTGATCACAGTGAGGGTGACCACGTCGCCGGGCCTGTAGCCCCGCTCCAAGATCACCACCAGGTCGTAGAAGCTCCGGACTGTCGTGCCCTCGACCCCGATGATCACGTCTCCCCCGATGTTGATCACGAACCCGTCGAGGTTCGCCTGCCGGTCGCCCCCCCTGAGACCCGCAGCGTCAGCCGGCCCCCCTTCAGTCACATCGGTGACGAGGGCCCCCTTGATGGAGTCGTCGAACTTCATGAGCTCCCTGATCTCGGGCAGGAGGTCGATGCCGGTGATGCCCAGGTAGGCGTGGTCGAACCGCCCCTCCTCGATGATGATGGGGGCCTCCCTGAGGATGGTGTCTGAGGGGATCGCGAAGCCTATCCCTGAGAACTGCCGGGTCTCGCTGAGGATGGCCGTGTTCATCCCCACCACTTTCCCCTCCGAGTTCAGGAGAGGCCCCCCGCTGTTCCCGGGGTTGATGGCGGCGTCCGTCTGGATCACGTCGATGATGGCGTAGCGCCCCGGGGCGTTCATCTGGCGGCCCGTCGCGCTCACGATCCCCGCGGTCATCGTGTTCTCGAGCCCGAAGGGGTTCCCCAGGGCGATCACCTGCTCCCCCACCAGGAGCTCCGATGAAGGGGCGAACTCCACGGGGGAAAGGAGGGACTCGGGAACGTCGACCTCGATCACCGCCAAGTCCGAGTAGGGGTCGGTGCCCACCAGGGTGGCCTCCACGATGGTCCCGTCGAGGAATGTGACCAGTATCTCATCGGCGTCCTCGACGACGTGGTTGTTGGTGATGATCCTCCCCTCCATGTCGTAGACGAACCCCGAGCCCTGCCCGTCCCCTCCGGGGCCGCTCACCACTATGAGGACCACCGAGTTTCTGGTGTTATTGTAGATCAGGGTGAGCTCGAGGTTCCGATAGGCGTCTCCCTTGCTCTGGATGGCGATGGAGTCCCGGAGCCTCGCGATCTCGTTGGTGGCAGAGCTTAGCTGGAACTCGATGGCCTCAATCTCCACCTCGAGCCTCGCCACGTTCTCATTCGCCTGGCCCACGAAGTATGACATGACCAGGGCGTTGACGACCACGAGGGCTATAATCATTAAGGGGATCCAGTTGAAGCCCGTTCTCCGGCTCCGCTTCGTCTCGTAGAACCATTCGTCACCCATCATGAACACTCCGGATCTGGATCATATTCGTAGAATAAATTTCCTTCCCATCGCCGATAATCGCGGCAAACGGGCCTTGGCATTGATAGAGCCCATCCAATATGGTCATATGAAAGTAAAAAATTCTAAATACTGATAGACGTAACTAGTATTTACTGATGAAACAAAAACCTCTCGAAGCGGAGCCCGAATGTGAGCAGGATGTGGAAGCTCTCCTGCTCGAGGTGGAGAAACTCAAGCGGGAAGAGGACCGGATAAGGCTCCTCAGGCAGAAAAAAGAGGACCAACTCAGATCAATCATCTTCAGAAAAGAGAAGATACGATAGAGAACCCATTCTTCATACGTCAGCGAGGGCCTCGGGGATCAACGCTTATAGGCGCAGGGGGGTCGATCCCTCCTGATCATGCGCCTCGCATCGCTTTTCTCCGGTGGCAAGGACAGCACCTACGCCTCCTTCATCGCATCCCGGGAGAGGGAGATCGCATATCTTGTCACCGTGAAACCGAGGCGGGAGGACAGCTGGATGTTTCACACCGTGAACCTGCACCTCGTGCCCCTCCTCGCGGAGGCTCAGGGGCTCGAGTTGGTCACCGTGGATTCAAGCGGCGAGAAGGAGAAGGAGCTCGAAGACCTGAAGCAGGCCCTCGGAGGCCTGGACATCGACGGGATCGTCAGCGGGGCCATCGCATCAAACTACCAGAAGGAACGGGTCGACGCCATCTGCGATGAGCTCGGTCTCGTCCATGTCTCTCCCCTCTGGGGGAGGTCCAGCCCCGAGCTCCTGGACGAGGTCCTCGAGGCGGGGATGGAGGTCGTGGTGACGGCCGTCGCGGCGATGGGCCTCGACGAGCGCTGGCTCGGGAGGGTTCTCGACGGGGATGCCGCCGGGGAGCTCAAGAGGCTGAGCCTGCGCCACGGCTTCGATGTCTGCGGTGAGGGTGGGGAGATGGAGACCCTCGCGGTGGACGCCCCGTGGTTCGGGGAGAGGCTCGAGATCGCCGGGGCGAGGAAGGAGTGGGACGGCGTCAGGGGCAGCTACGTCGTCGAGAAAGCGAGGCTGGTCCCCCGTCTCAGAGGTGCATAAAGATTAAAAGGGATGGCCCCTTCAGGAAGGGCTGGAGAGGACAGCGGTGAACGCCCGCCAAACAGATTAGGCCGCAAGGCCCTGACCAACCCTAGATTACGTTCTCTCCGTTCTCGGCGGCCACACGACTGGCAGCCGGTTCTAGGTGTCTGGCTCGCCGCGCCAGCCATCCCTAAATACGATGTGAAACAGGTGAAAAGGTATGAGTGAGAAGAAGGTGGAGGTCGTCTCCGAGGCCATAAAGTCCGAGGAGAAGCTCAAGTCCCAATGGTTCATTTTGACTCTGGAGGGGGACCTCGTCACGCTGGACGAGTTCGACTTCAAGGGGCACAAGAATCTGCAGACGTTCTCGGGCTACGAGGTGGAGAAGGACAGGTCCGTCACCCAGGAGCCCCCCCACGTGAGCCTGATGAGAAGCCTGGAACTCGTGGACTACGAGCCAGCCTCCGACCCGGGGAACATGAGATACTACCCCAAGGGCAGGATGGTCAAGGCGCTGCTGGAGGAGTTCGTCACGGGGAAGGTCCTGGAATACGGGGGCATGGCCGTTGAGACACCCATCATGTACAGCATGAACCACCCCACCCTCGCCAACTACCTGAACAGGTTCCCCGCCCGCCAGTACACCATCGAGCACGACGACGACAAGTACTTCCTCAGGTTCGCGGCCTGCTTCGGCCAGTTCCTCATGGCCCATGACGCCACCATCAGCTACAGGGACCTCCCCCTCAGGATCTACGAGCTCACACGGTACAGCTTCCGCCGTGAGCAGCGGGGAGAGCTCGCGGGGCTCAGGAGGCTCAGGGCCTTCACCATGCCCGACGTCCACGCCTTCTGCAGGGACTTGAAGCAGGGGAAGAAGGAGTTCCTGCGCCGCTACAAGCTGGTGGAGGACACCCTCACAGGCATCGGATTCGAGAAAGACGAGTTCGAGATGGGTATCAGGATGACCGAGGAGTTCTGGAAGAAGAACAAGCGATTCGTCCAGAGCTTCGCGAGAAGGTTCGGGAAGCCCGTGCTCGTGGAGCTCTGGAAGGAGCGGATCTTCTACTTCGTACTAAAGTACGACATCAACTTCATCGACGCCCTGGGGAAGGCCTCCGCCCTCGCGACCGACCAGTTCGACGTAGAGAACGGGGAGCGATACGGGATCACCTTCATGGACCAGGACGGCCGGGAGAAGCACCCCCTGATCCTCCACTGCAGCCCCAGCGGGGCCATCGAGAGGGACATCTACGCCCTCCTGGAGAAGGCCCACATGGGGATGAAGAAGGGGATAAGGCCCTCGCTTCCCCTATGGCTTGCGCCCACCCAGGTCCGGATGATACCCGTCTCCGAGGACCACATCGCCCTCGCCAAAAAGTATGCCAAGCGCATGGCCCGGAGCAAGATCAGGGCCGACTATGACGACAGGCCCGAGAGGGTGCAGAAGAAGATCAGGGACGCCGAGAAGGAGTGGATCCCCTACATCGTAGTGCTGGGGGAGAGGGAGATAGGCGCCGAGGAGGTCCCCGTCCGGGTGAGGGAAGACGGCGAAATTCACAGCATGTCACTGAAGAGCCTCGCCTCGGAGATCAAGAAACAGGTGAGGGGCAAGCCCTACAGGCCGGTGCCGCTGCCCATGAGCGTCCAGGGGAGGCCCAGGTTCGTCGGCTAGGCGACGCCGTGGCGCCACTTCTCTATCTGCCGGTCCTTTTTGCTCCCCTTTTTATACTCTTTATAGTGCTCCTTGCAGAGGTAGACCCGCTTTCCCTCAACATCTAGTCCCGCGGTCTTCGCCTTGGGTCCGTTCACCGATCTCACGGCCTCGCCGTTGCAGGGGTTGACGCTGCACGTGGTTCCTTTCTTTATCCTTCCCATGGGTGTTCACCGGTGGACTTCTACCCTATCCGAAGCGACACCCCTCTATAAAAATAATGAATTGTGGGGTCTCGAAGCCTCTATCTCTCCGGAGTTTCTAAGCGTCCTCCTCACTTTCTCAGCCCTAAAAGATATCAGCAGCCGCCCCTCCTATTGAAAGCCGATGAGGTGCTGAAATGGGAAACGTAGGTATCGCGCTATCGACCTCAGACCCCGCTGGGGCGAACATGCTCAAAATATTCAGGGAGCTGGGATTCTCCGAGACCGAGGACGAATGCGTCCTCAGCATGGGGGACAAGTACCTCCTCATAGTGGAGCCCCTCATCGTCCCCGAGGAGAGATACAAGGTCCCTGAGGAGCCCGACCCCTACCCCGTAGACTTTGACGGATTCGCCGAGGCCCACGGGCTCGACTACATCGTCATCGCCTCGAGGCACTGGGCCAGGAGCGGCCAGCCCAGCTTCACCGTCCATCCCACAGGGAACTTCGGGAAGGCGATGTACGGCGGCAGGAACCGGGAGCTCCAGCCCACCCTCGCGAACCCGATGCGAGACATCTACCTTGGGCTCGTAAAGGACCCGCCGAAGGGGTTCAAGGTCTCCCTTGAGGCGACCCACCACAGCCCCACCCAGTTCGAGACCCCCATGTTCTTCGCCGAGCTGGGGAGCAGCAAGCGCCAGTGGATCGACGAGGGGCCAGCCCACTACCTCGTTGAGGCGATCCTGGAAGGCATCAGCGCGAAGGGGGAGGTCCCTGTAGCCATCGGCTTCGGCGGAGGCCACTACTGCCCCACATTCAGCGTCCTGGAGGAGGAGACCGCCTTCGGCCACATGGCAGCCAAGTACGCCATCGACCTCATCACACCGGAGCTCATCTCCCAGATGCGGGACAAGACCCTCGACGGCGTCGATTATGCGGTCCTCGACAGGGGGCTCAAGGGCCACCAGAGGAAGAAGGTCGAGGTCGCCCTCAAGAAGCTCGAGATAGATATCAAATAAATGGGTCTCAGTAGGCGGCGATGAACCGCCAGCCGTTCCTGTTCACCCACATCTCCGTGAGAAGCTCCCGAGCCTGGCCCTCCGGGAGGCTCAGCAGCAGCTTCGCCACGTGCTTGCACATCCTCTTCCTGTCGGCCCCCTTCCTCCAATCATCGCAGTCGTGGGTCACCGTCTTGGAGTCCCTGTCGATCTCGATGGAGTAGCGCCTAATCCCCGCCTCGACCCTGTCCCCCGAGTTGAAGGTGATCTCAAGCTCGTCGTCCCCGATCTGCTCTGCCCGGGCGAGCCTAGGCGCGTTGGTGAAGTGGAGGAGGTGGTCCGCGACGCTGAGCCCCTCCTCCGGGGAGGCGTAGGCGGTGAGGGTCATCCCCTGGGGCTGCATCAATGCTTTCTGGCGGTGGGCGATGATCTTGTCGAGGGCCCCCTTCTGCTCGGGGGTCGCCCTGTCCAGCATCTCCAGTATCTCCACGGCGTTCTTGACGGCGTTGGCGCTGAAGTGGTTGTTGAAGAAGCCGTAGGTCTTCCTCGCCTTCCCCGTGGTCTCCTGGACCTTGGGGACCCAGGACTCCAGCTCGCTGGGGCTGTAGTCGTAGTTGTACCAGGGGTTGGCGCCGTGGCCGTGCCATCTGATGTAGGCGAAGTCGGCTGTGACCCGGGTCTCCGGGGGGAGGAGGGGCTCGTCCACGATGGTGTAGGCCGCGTTGTGCTTCTCCAGGATATCGTAGGTCTCCTCCCTCATCCAGGAGAGGTGGCGGAACTCCACGGCCCATTCATACTCATCCGGTAGTACTTCGAGATAGTTTTCGAGGGCTTCCACGTGGTCGTCGTAGTTGAACTTGGGTCGAAGCTGGATGAGTATAGGCCCTAACTTCTTCGAGGCATACAGGGGTAATAGCAGGTTGAGGAAATTGGCGGTGTCAATCTCGACGCCCTTGTCGAGGTCAAGCCATTTATCATGAGTTATCACTCGGGGAAGCTTGAGGGCGTAGATGAATCCCGCGGGAGCATTCCTGTCCCATCCTTCCACCATTCTCGGGCTGGGGTAGCGGTAGAAGGTGCTGTTCACCTCGGTGGTGTCGAAGACTTTGGCGTATGCGGTGAGCATCCCTTTCTTCCTTTCGTAGAAGGGGCCCACCCACTCGTCGTAGTACCATCCGCTGGTCCCCATCCTGAGGCTCAACCTTTCCACCGATCAGCCTTATGTGGAGGGTCGAATAAAGTTTCCCAGAGGCAGCATAGTATGAGCATCAAGGTCAGGAAGCTCTCCGAGGAGCCGGGGATCGACGAAACGGAACCAGGATTCCAGGGAGTCAACTCGGTCTGGATGGTCCTGAAAAGAACAGATCTTGCGGAGTTCTCCTCCCGGATCTTCAGGATGGAGCCCGGGGGCCACACAGCGACTCACACCCACGAGAGAGAGCACGTCGCCGTGGTGGTCTCGGGGTCCTGCAGGGTCGAGGTGGGGGAGGAGTCCTGGCCGGCCGAGGCGGGAAACATCATAACCGTCCCCCCGAACCTGATACACAGATTCTCTAACCCGGGCAGGGAGAGGCTGGTACTGCTCATCATGAACATGACTCCCCGGATTGAGCCACCCGAGACCACGGGGGAGGATAGCCCGGAATGAAGATACTGGAGGAAGGCCGAGGCGAGCTCCTGGGGTGGATGGACCCCGACGAGGCTCGCAGCTGGATGACCGAGAACAAGAGCCGGGGCCTCGAGGACAAGCGGATGAGCATGGTAGAGGCCGTCAGCAGATTCACGCGAGACGGGGACTACTTCGCCCTCGGGGGGTTCGGCCACATCCGGGTCAGCATGGCCGCAATCTATGAGATGATCCGCCAGGGGCGGAAGGGCATGACGATGGCGGCGAAGACCGCGGTCCACGACATCGACGTCCTCATCGGCGGGGGCGTCGTGAGCCGCGTCGATTGCGCATACGCCTTCGGCCACGAGCTCAGGGGGTTGTCACCGACGGGGCGGAGGGCTGTAGAAGGCGGAAAAGTCAAGGTCGTGGGGGAGATCTCCAACGCTGGGTTCCAGTGGAGGTTCAAGGCGGCGGCGATGGGTCTTCCCTTCATGCCGACCCGGTCGATGCTGGGCTCCGACACATTGCGGATGAGTTCCTCGAAGGTTGTCGAGGACCCCTTCACCGGTAAGCCCCTCTGCCTCCTCCCGGCATGCTACCCCGACTTTGTCTTCATGCACGTCCATCGCTGCGACATCTATGGGAATGCGCAGATCGACGGGATCATCATCGAGGACGGCGAACTCGCCCGGGCGGCGAAGAGGCTCATACTCACCACCGAGGAGATAGTGGACACGGAGGAGATCAGGGACCACCCCGACAGGACGGCGGTGCCCTTCTATCTCGTGGACGCCGTCGTCGAGGTCCCCTACGGCAGCCACCCGGGGAACATGCCGGGCCTCTACTACTCGGACGAGGAGCACATGGCGGAATGGCTCCGCCTGAGCAGGACCGACGAGGGGGTCGAGGAGTACATGGACAAATATGTCCGCTCAGTGGGAGATTTCCCAGAGTACATCGAACTTGTGGGCGGGGCGGAGAAGATGGAGTACCTCAGGAAGCTCGAGAAGCTGGAGGTGCCCTTGGAGGCGCCCTGGGCGAGGCGATGACGATGGAGTACAACCTCACGGAACTCATGGCCTGCGTCTCCTCCCGCCTCCTGGAAGACAATACATCGGTGCTAGTCGGCACGGGGCTGCCCCTGGTCTCGGCCTCCCTCGCCCAGAAGCTCCACGCCCCGAACCTCCTCGTCATCTTCGAGGCCGGCGCAATCGGCGCAAGGATCCCCACCATCCCCATAAGCGTCGGGGACAGCAGGACATGCCACAAGGCCGTGATGGCGGCGAGCATGGACTATGTCATGAGCTGCGCCCAGCTCGGCTTCACCGACTACGCCTTCCTGGGCGCCGCCCAGATGGACATGTACGGCAACCTCAACACCACGGTCATCGGGGACTACGACGCCCCCAAGGTCCGCCTCCCCGGGAGCGGCGGGGGAAACGACGCCGGATCCCTCTGCAGGAGAACCATCCTATTGATGCGCCACGACAGGCGACGCTTCGTCGCGAAACTGGACTTCCTCACGACCCCCGGCTACATCACCGGCCCCGGGGCCCGGGAGGAAGCGGGTCTACCCGCCAACTCGGGGCCCTACAGGGTCGTCAGCCAGCTGGGCGTGATGGATTTCGAGCCCGAGACCAAGAGGATGAGACTCATCTCCGTGCACCCCGGGGTCTCGGTCGAGGAGGTCCTGGAGAACACGGGCTTCGAACTCCTGGTCCACGACGAGGTCACGGTGACCGAGCCCCCCACGCGGGAAGAGCTCGACCTGCTGAGGAACGAGGTCGACTCCGCCGGGATAGTGATCGGGAGATCCTAGGGTTTCAGATCCGGTCCCGGACCTTCTCGGCGAACAGCCTCATCTTCTCGATCTCCTGGCCGTAGTTGAACCTGAGGATGAAGTGGTCGAACCCCAGGGAGACGTATTCCCCGATACTCTCGGCGACGGCCTCGGGGGTGTCCACGATGTTGGGGGGCTGCCTGCTCAGGTACCGCCTGTAGGGGGTGTCCTTCTCGTCCCGCTGTTCCCGGAGCTCCTCCTCCAGTTCCTCGGGGGACTCCTCCATGGTGATCATGAGCCCCGCCGACTTGCGGATGGCATCGTAGTCAGTCCCGTACCGTTCGCAGTGCTTCCTGAGGACTCCGAGCTTCTCCTCGAAGAACTCGGGGGGCTGGCTCCAGGCGAAGTTGATGGCGTCGGCGTGCTTCGCGGAGACCTTGAGGGTCTGGTACCCTGTGCCCCCGATCCAGATGGGGATGTGGGGCTTCTGGACGGGGTGGGGGTAGCAGAGGGCGTCCTCGACGCTGTAATACCTGCCCTTGTATGTGGCCTTCTCCTGGGTCCACATCGCTTTGGCGATCTCGATGGTCTCCTCGAGCTGCCGGATGCGGGCCATGGGCTTGGGGAACTCGTAGCCGTAGGCCTCGTACTCCACCACCTTCCAGCCGGTGCCTATGCCGAAGTTGAGGCGGCCCCCGCTGATGTGGTCGAGGCTCGCGGCGATGTTCGCGAGGAGGGCGGGGTTCCTGTAGTTCTGGCCTGCCACCATGGGGCCGAGGCGGAGGGTGGCGGTGTCTCTGGCGAGGGCGGTGAGTGTGGTGTAGCATTCGAGGCAGTTGGTCCCGATGTTCTCCTTGGTTAGGAAGAAGTGGTCTGAGACCCAGAGGGACTCGAAGCCGAGCCTCTCAGCTTCCAGGGCGATCTCCTTGATGTCATCGTAGGTGAAACCGAACTGGGGCTCGATCTGGATACCGAAATCGAGGACTGCCATGAAGACTGGTAGTTCAAGGGTGTAAATATCGTTATCCGGTGAACCGGCAGACTAAGGGTTAAGGAAGAAGGATCTGAGATCATCGGTCTCCACGCCGAGACCCGCCTCCTCGACTTATAGATGAGATAGGCGCCCCCAGCGGACTGCATCGGGAAGGAGCTGGTGGCCCCGGTGTCCCTCTGCAATATGCTGGTGAACCTGTGAGACGGAAGAAAAGTGAACGGAAACGCCGAAGAACCAAACCCCGGACCCGACCCGAGTTTATCCACGAAGCACTAATCAAGATGTGAGATAATTTATATATTAAAATTAATATCGAGGAAATAGTTTGTACGAGTCTTTGGAACTTCTGATGAGGTTGTGTAACGGGGTGCTGACGGTCAGCTTCTTCCCCTACCTCTACAA
>JAOZHO010000036.1 GCA_026014875.1 Candidatus Bathyarchaeota archaeon
CTTGGGTCTCTGGCGGGGGGTTGATGCCGGGTTGGTCCGGGGGGCCGTCGCTGCACCTTTCTCGGTTGTGCGGCTGGCTTAGGATAAGGGTTCCCGGGGGGTTTTTCGTGGTTTAATTGGGTGGGGTGTTTTTTCGGTTTCTTCCGGTGTTTGGCGGTGTTTTCACGTGTGGATGAATGACCGCCATGTCTTTCCGGGGCTCTGTCGGTTGTTTGTTTGAGGTTAGTTTGTTGCCCATATTTCGGATAGGGTCTCTGCTTGTTCGATGACTGTTTCTGTGGCTTTCTCCTGTTTATCGGGGGGGTATCCGTATTTTCGGAGTATTCTTCGTACCTTTACCCGCATTCCAGCCCTGATGTTTTCGCGAACGGTCCAATCTATTGTAATGCTGTTCCTTATTGATCGATGAAGCTCCAAAGCTATTTCCTTCAATATTTTATCCCCTAAGATGGCAACTGCGCTATCGTTTGTTTCCAGAGCATCGTAGAAAGCAAGTTCATCCTCATTTAGTCCTAGTTGTTCTCCGCGGTCAGAGGCTTCTTTCATCTCTTTGGCGATGGAGATCAGTTCTTCGATAACTTCTGTTGAGGTGATTGCGCGATTATGGTACTTGATTATGGTTTGTTCCAGTTTCTCGCTGAACATTTTTCCCAGAACGAGGTTTCTGCGTCTACGGATTCTTATTTCGTCTTCAATTAGTTTCCTTAGCATTTCTGCGGCAAGGTTTTTTGTTTTCATTTCTCGGATTTCTTGAAGGAATTTCTCGTCGAGTATGCTGAATTCGGGTTTCTCAATGCCTGCTAATGCGAAGATATCTATGATGTCTTTACTGGTGATTGTGTCTGTGATTAATTGTCGGATTGCTTGATCTATCTCGGTTCGAGTTTTTTTACCTGTTTTTGTTGTTCTTAGATTGATTAATGCGGCTCGGATTAGCTTGAAGAAGCCTACTTTTTGTGAAATGGCGAGCGCTTCTTTTCTCGGTACAGCTAGTTTGTAGGCTTTGACCAGTTCAATGCTATGTTGGAGGTAGCGTTTTTCTCCGTCTTCTAATCCAAGTAGAAAGTTTTGGGCCTCCATTACGACCCTGAGGCGTTGACGTTTTGAACCCTGGAATGCTTGACTATAATCAAATCCGCTGAACAGATTCTGAATGATCTCAAACTTAGTAAGCATTATTTGGACTGCTTTATCCTGATCTATACCCGTAGTGGTTTGGTCTCCTTCACTGTAATGTGCTAGCGCTTCTTTCAGGTCAGAGCCTATGCTTGCATAATCAACGATTAAACCGCCTTCTTTATCCTCAAGGACACGGTTGACACGGGCTATAGCCTGCATCAGAGTGTGCCCTTTCATGGGTTTGTCAATATACATCGTATGCAGAGGTTTGACATCGAAACCCGTTAACCACATATCTCTGACTATTGCGATTTTCAGTGGCTTGTATTTGCCTTCATAGTCTTTGAAGCGTTCAGCTATGAATCGGCGTCTTGCTTTACTTCTTATGTGAGGTTGTAATAGTTGTTCATCGCTACTGTTTCCGCTGATAATTGCTTTGATTAATCCATTATCGTCGTCTTCGTGGTGCCATCGGGGACGAAGTTTGATTATTTCGTTATACAGTTCAGCACAAATGCGTCTGCTCATGCAGACGATCATTGCTTTTCCATCGAGTTCGTCATCTCTTGCCTCGAAATGATCTACAAAGTTCTTTGCTAATCGTGCTTGTCTCCCTTCGAGTCTAAATAGGGCTTCTAGTCTGCTCCATCTTGATTTGGTGTTTTCTCGCTCTTTTTCTTCTTGGTCAGCGGTGATCTCGATGAAGCCTGTGTCCGCATCATCTTTCATGTCCTCTGGGAATTCGAGGGGAATTACTCTGTGTTCGTAGTAGATTTTGACCGTGTTTCCGTCAATGACGCTTCTCTGGATATCATATGTGTCGATATAATTACCGAAGATGTTGACGGTGTTTCTGTCTCCTAGGGATATTGGGGTCCCTGTGAATCCGATGAAGCTTGCATTAGGTAGTGCTTCCCTCAGATAATGTGCGTAGCCTCCTGCGAAGCCGTAATGGCTTCGGTGGGCTTCATCGGCGATGAAAATGATGTTTTTTCTGTCGCTTAGGGTCGGGTATGATAATTGGTCTTTTTCGGGAAGGAATTTCTGTACTGTGGTGAAGTATATTCCACCCGATGCTGTGCTGGCTAGGAGTTTTTTCAGGTGTTCTTTGTCTTCTGCCTGAATTGGGGCTTGCCTGATAAGATGGTTACATCTGCTGAAGGTATTGAATAGTTGTTCATCTAGATCGTTTCTGTCTGTTAGTACCACGATTGTTGGGTTTTCTAGGTCTGGTTCGATGACGAGTTTCCCGGTATAGAAGACCATGCTGAGGCTTTTTCCCGATCCTTGGGTGTGCCAGATTACGCCTACTTTTTTATCTCCCTCTGGCCTTGCTGCTTGAATTGTTTGTTCTACTGCTTTCTTGACTGCATAGTATTGATGATATGCTGCGAGTTTCTTTGTGATTTTTCCGCCATCGTCCTCGAAAACGATAAAGTGTTTGATGATGTCAAGAAGCGTGTGTTTATTACACATTCCTTGAAGGAGTACCTCGATTTCAGGAATACCCGGAGATGCTAGATTCACTCCGTCGATAGTTTTCCACTGGAGAAACCATTCTCTACCACTGTTCAGGGTTCCAGCCCTTGCTTGTAATCCATCACATGCAACAAGGAACGCGTTATAATTGAAAAGAGATGGAATCGTACTCTTGTAAGTATCTAATTGGTTAATGGCTACATCGATTGTTGAGCCTTCTTGCATCTCCTTTGATGGCTTCTTGTACTCAATAACCACCAAAGGAATTCCATTTACGAAGAGAACAGTATCAGGTCTCTTGTTTACATTGCCCTCAATAACAGTGTACTGGTTGACTGCGTGAAAGATATTGTTTAATGGCTCGTTAAAATCTATAACTTTGAGATTCCTGTACTCGTACTCATCTCGACAATTTTTAACCTGAACAGGTATGCCCTTCACTATCTTTTCGTGAAACTCCCTATTATTCTCTATAAGATTCTGACTAGGAAAACGTTCAAGCTCACGGATAGCCTCCTCAACAGCGCTAGCAGGCACACTGTTAAGATCAGTTAATGCTCTACGAAGCCACTTTTTCAGAAATATGACCTGGTAATTAGCTCGTTCACTCGTTAGGCTCTCAGGCCCAATATCCGGCCCAAATAGAATATCGTATCCGAGTTCTGCTAGAACCTCTAAGCCGATTTCCTCAATTTCATCCTCAGATAAAAAAGTAGTCAACTACTCTTCCTCCACAGGAACCCGTATCTTTCCAGACATCAAGCGAGGAAGCAAAGAATCACGTATTTCACATAATAAGATATTTTGATTTTCCACTAAAAGTATATAGTTATCCAAAGTCTTTATCATACTATTAAAATCAGATAATGTACCCTCCTCGGGTTGTATAATTAGCATTTTCTGGATATCGGATTTCTTGATTGCGCCAAAAACTGTTCCTTCGCTATTATAAATATTCCAAAAATCATTATTTGTTCTTAAAAAATAATAGAGGAACCCATTGTACCCTTTTTTTAGATTTAGACCACATAAACCTCTACCAATAATAGTTTTTTCTTTGGCTAGATTTACAGAGCCTACTGGAGCTCTTACACTCAGTAAAACGGTTCCTTCCTCAACAACTCTTTTTGGATCAATACAATAAACTCTTTTTGAAGGATATCTAAAACCAAAATCTCGAATACCTTGGTAAAATGGAAGTCCTATCTGTTCTTCGTTATATGAAATACCGGGTGGAGATTGACCCATAGTAATATGAGAAATTTCACCTATAGAAACAAATTCCCAGTTTTGAGGTATTTCTCCTAATGGAGTTTCTTCCATGGCGCCACCACTGCCACGGTAAGGGTTGCCGAATTCGTTTGGGAATTCAAAATTGATAAACCAATGTTTGAATATCGTCTCAGCTAGCTCTTCTAATTTTAAATTCAGTAGATTATTTGTCATAATTTTATTTTCTATCGCTTTGAGAAATTTTGCTATAGCTTTTTGTTCAATTAAGGAGGGAGTAGGTATTTCAAAGTCTTCTATCATACCCTTTGTAAGAGCTTTTCTTGTTGCGCCAGCTCCAGCTAACATCAACATGAATGATTGCATGTAGGGTGAAGTTAGATAGAAGTGTAAAAAATCGGAATCTATTATCCTATTATCAGGTCTAATAATAGCTACATGTTGGTTTACCCTAGCTGGTAAAACAAATTTAGGTACCTGACATACCCTAGCTACTGAGTCGCCGGTTAGATTGAGTAGAATGTCCCTAGGTTTAACTTCTACATTATCAAGTTTCTTCGCATGCTCTTCACTGATAAAAACTAAACCTTCTGGATTGAAACTGGAATTATGTACATTCTGACTGCGGATCAAAGTCACACCTGAATCCAAGTATACTTTACTACCTCCTCTCGGTGTCGCACCACTGCCAATTTTCTCTACATGATCTCCGAGTCTATTTGTGTTCCACTTAATTTTCAAATCCGATTTCCTCAAAATTTTTCTTTATCTCTTCTTCAAGGTTTTTCGAATTCTCGAAAATTCTCAATAATTCGGTGATTTGTTGTTCGATTTTTTCTTCGTATGGTTCCTCTTCATCATTGTTTTGTTTAATACCAACGTATCGACCTGGAGTAAGTCGATGTTTTTTATCTCTGATTTCTTGAATATTCGCCGATTTGCAGTAACCCTCGATGTCTTTGTATCTTGTTTCCAATTCTCCTCGCCATGAATGATATGTGTCAGAGATTTGGTGAATATCTTCATTTGTTAAATCTCTATGTCGTCTGTCAATCATTGTTCCCATGTTTCTGGCATCTATGAATAAGGTCTCACCAGAACGGTTTCTGAGCTTGTTGTTGGTCTTATCACGTGCTATAAACCAAAGACATGCTTCGATTGGTGTATTATAGAATAATTTTGATGGAAGTGCTAGAATACAGTCAACAAGATCAGCCTCAATTATAGCCTTTCTGATCTCTCCTTCTCCACTTTGCATGCTTGATAGACTACCGTTTGCCAAAACGAATCCGGATACCCCATGGGGGGCAAGATGGTGGATGAAATGCTGAATCCATGCAAAGTTAGCGTTACTAGTGGGAGGAATACCATATTGCCAACGTGCATCATCTCGGAGTTGATCTCCCCTCCAGTCACTATCATTAAAAGG
Source organism: Candidatus Bathyarchaeota archaeon (assembly GCA_026014875.1). GTDB lineage: Archaea > Thermoproteota > Bathyarchaeia > TCS64 > TCS64. The sequence goes on from JAOZHO010000036.1 coordinate 5,258, forward strand.
AGGATTTGCTAAAATGAAGTCAGCCTTCAAATCCTTATGAAGATCATTGGTAAAACTATCCTCTCTTCTTATATCGCCCTCAATCCCACGAATTGCGAGATTCATTTTACACAGGCGCCAAGTAGTGGGATTGCTTTCTTGACCATAAACAGAGATTGCATCAAATCTACCTTTATGGGCCTCTACAAACGTTTTACTCTGAATGAACATACCCCCTGACCCACAACAAGGATCAAAGACTCGCCCCTCAAACGGTTCAATCATCTCAACAAGAAGACGAACAATACTACGAGGAGTATAGAACTGGCCACCCTTCTTACCCTCAGCATCCGCAAACATACCGATAAAATACTCGTAGACCCGCCCGAGAAGGTCGAGACCATGCTCCCGTGATTTACCAAAACTTATTCCACTGATCAGATCGATGAGTTCACCAAGTCTCTGCTTATCCAACTCCGGCCTAGCATAGTTACGCGGTAACACACCACGAAGTTTGGGATTATCTCTCTCAATAGCATCCATCGACTGGTCAATCAGCCGACCGATAACCTCATGCTCCTTAGCCCTCTTTTGAAGCGTCCCCCACCGAGCATCCTTTGGAACCCAAAAAACATTCTCAGCCCTATACTCATCAGGATGCTCAGGATCAGCAAACTCCTCCCGCTGAAGCTTCTCATAAACACGGTTGAAGCTATCTGACACATACTTCAAAAAAATTAATCCGAGAACAACATGCTTGTACTCCGCAGCATCCATATTACTCCGAAGCTTATCCGCAGCCCCCCAGAGAGTCTTCTCAAGCTCCCTATTCTCATCTTGCTGAGCACCAAGTTTATCCTGAACCGGCTGAACCCTAGTTATTTCAGAGCGTGAAACCCGATCTGCCTTCTTTTTAATTCTCTTAGCACCAACTGGAGTTAAACTGAAATCAATATCGGACATTATTTGATACTACTGTTTAAAACAATTTAAAAGGGGGTCCTACTCGCGCTCATGTCAGTTTCCGGGTGTTTTTCGGTTTACTTCCGGTGTTTGGCGGGTTTTTCCGGGGTCTTTCGGTGTGGTTTTGCTACTGTTCAGCTACTGAATAGCACCTGATTTGCTCGCATCGGCGGCGGCAGATAAACCATATCTCGGAGCCCAGGTCACCGGGGACCCGTGTACTCCAGGATATCTAGGCCCCGGTTGAGCCGGTCGATGATGTATACCAGCCCCCTGTCATCCACGAAGGCGTCGTTGGTCCAGATGGCGTCCTGCCCTTTCGGCACGGGTGGAATATGGTGTCCCACCTCCACGGGCCTGAAGGGATCGGCGATGCTGACGACCCGGAGCCCCCCGTTGAACCACGCAGCGTAGATGAGGTCATCCGTCGCGTTGAGGTCCTCGTGGGGCTGATGGGGCCCCAACCGCCCATTCTCCAAATCGAACCCCTCCGTGGGCACACTGAAAGTCGAGACGGAGACCGGGTTCTCCTCATCGGTGATGTCCACCATCCACATCAGCTTCAACCCCTCCTTGTTATACGGGGCCAAAGACTCCTGGAACACCACCATCCAGTCCCGGCCCCCGATCCTCCTGTCGATGGGCATCGCCGTGTGGAAAGCCCCGCCATAAGGCGGCGTATAGCATCTGCGACTCACCATCTCGGGGCTCCCAAGATCAGAGATATCCAGGATGACGTAACCGGCGTCCCAGTACCCCAGATACGCCCTGTCCCCCAGAACCACGGGGTGATGGAGCCTATAGCTATACCTCCCCGTGTCCCAGCCGGGCTTCTCACCCCCCGCGAGATGCTGCCCTGGGAGCCACCACCTGGAGACCTCCCGGGGCGCCTCGGGCTCCGAAAAGTCCACCGCCATGAAGAATGCCTCGTGGTAGCCCTCGTCCTCGGTGGCGATGTAGGCCAGCTTTTTGTCGCAGTCCACCCAGTACTTGTGGACCCCCTTCCCCCCGATCTCGAAGAATGAGACCTCCTCGGGGCTGGAGGGATCCCTGATATCGTAGATCCTGAGGCCGGCCTCGAAGGGCCTCCTCGCCCCCAGCTGCTCGGCGTTCACCAGGATATGGTCGCCGCAGACCCGGACCTTGTGGGAGTGATTGTTCTCGCCTATAGGGATCTGGGCCACCACCTCGGGGCTACCCGGATCCGAGACGTCGAGGATCGACGTGCCCATGCCCAGCATGTGGCCCACGAAGGCATAGTATCTCCCACCGAGCTTCGCCACCGAGACCTGGCCGCCGTTCCCGTGCCCATTTATGTCGCTGTGGCCCAGAGGCTCCACGTTCCAACTACAGGGATCATTGGATGGCATACGCGTTGATCGAGGAGATGCATATTTAAACTTCATGAGGGCGAGCGGCGACTCGCCGAGTGGCCCCCGCAAGCCCGCCAACACTGGGCGCCGACACCGGGATTTCAAGCTCGCCGGCGGGTGTCAGCGACCTCACGGGGGAGAAAGGGGGGCCCTCCTGAGGGGAGTGATCGGTCAGGGTGTCGTCCAGGACGCTGCCGATGACGAACCTGTAAAGCTGGGCCCTCAGCCTCAGCTTGTTGGCCGCCTTCCTCTCTCCCTCCACCCTCCTCCTGTAGCCCCTGTCCTGGGCCACGATGTTCTTCACCTTCTTTGTGTTCCAGTTCGCCTCGATGCAGTCCACGTGGTAGACCACAGGGTGCCCCCCCACGTAGAGGCGGTAGCTCAGGTCCCACTCCTCATAGTCCTCGTCGCAGATGTTGCAGTAGGGATAGTTCCTGTGGGGGTGCCGGGGCTTGATGAGCCCCCCCTTGAGGCGCATCTCGAAAGCCCTGGATATATGCTCCCGCCTGAACTCCTCTATCCACCGGTCCGAGATGACCGTCTTCTCCAGACTGTGATCAGCCATTTTCCGTACCTTGAACCCCGACACGTGAAATTATCTGATAATACCGGGAGTTTTATTGTACGTTATGGAGAACAAAAACACACATCAGTAAAGTTCTAGGGATACATACCCGACGAACATAGCCACCTACTCCCACTACAACCCCATTCTACACCGGCCCACTTTGACCCACCTCTCAAACATATAAGCCCAGCCCACACAGAAATCCCTGAAAACCCATGTCAGGGGTAAGAGACCTCTTCTTCGACGAGTTCTACGCCGAACTCGAGACCGCCATGGAGGACTACGTGAACAACGTGGACGAGACATCGGAGCCCCCCCGCCTCGCCGATGAGCTCGCCAACCGGTGGCACCCATACCTCCCGGGGGACCGGAACCCCGGGGAGGCCCTCGTCTCCGTCGACGGGGGAGTCCAGATCAGTAGATTCGCCTACGGGGGCTTCGTCGCCGTCGCCCGGGCCTGCGCCCTCGCCCACGCCCCCGGGGAGGGGAGGCGCCTCACCAAGAGGGTCAAGATCCACATCCAGGAGGTCTACGACAACAGGGACAGGGGCATCATCCCCGGCTACGTCCGGATGATCTCCGAGTACAGGGCCGCCGCCGGGGCGGCGAGGGAGGTCCTCGACCGGGGGCTGAAGCCGGTGGTCCTAATGGACGGCTCCCTCTACCTGGGGCGCTTCCCCTACGCGACCCGGGAGTACCGCCACCACCCCTCCCTCATCGTCGAGCTCCTGGACTCCATCTCGGACCTCAGGGCCCTCGCCCGGGACAGGGGCTTCCCTCTGGCGGGGATCTCCAAGGACTCGTCGGTCTTCTACCTCAACATGGAGCTCCTCAAGGCCGCCCTCGTGAGGGCGGGTCACCCCAGGCTCAGGGCGCTGGTCGACGATGCCTCCTCCCCCTTCGACCTCAGACTGAAGCTCGGGCTCATGGAGGAGCAGGACCGGAGGGCCCTGGAGCCCTTCTTGGACAAACGCCCCCTCTGCGACAGCGCCCTGGTTCACTTCTGCGCCGAGTCCGAGGGGTACACCCAGCCCCTCCTCCTCGCCCCCAGCCTATACCGCTCGGGCTCCGAGGGGGTCGCCCTCTACAAGCGCCTGGAGCGCAACCTCCCCCGGGAGACCGCGGACACCGTCATAGCCTCCCTGAGGCGCTTCTTCAAGAGCCCCCCAGTTGCCGTCACCTACTGGAAGCCCACCCCGGCCTCCCGCCCCTTCAGAGTCGACATCGCCGGCCACAGTCTGGGGCGCAGCGAGCCCTGGGGCTCCAGCGGGGGGAACGCCCTCCTCAAGGCCCCCGACCACGGAGCCCTGGAGGGGGTCGTGAACCACCTCCACCACTGGTACTGCAACGACGTCGAGTACAACGTGCCCATGAAGCAGGCGGACACCCTGGCCCATTTCGACCGAAACCTATACACCACCAAGTACGAACCCTTCATCATAAGCCGCCTCGAACGGGCGGGGGTCGACGTTATGGGGACGAGACGAAACCTGAGGGAGATGGGAGCATGACGAGGTACGGAGTCATCATCGGGCAGGCGAGGCCCAGCTTCTACGAGTTCAACATCGCGGACCCTAAGATCCGCCCGGTGAACTACGAGTACGTCCAGATAGAGCTCGAGGAACAGACCCCCGGGGGCCCCCGGAGAGTCCAGGTCCTGGGCCAGGTGAAGAGCCTCTTCAGCCGCCACCCCTTCTACGACCAGCGCACCACCCCCAGCGCCGTCTGGAAACAGCACGAGCTCGGGGTCGGGGACGAGCTGATGCAGATCATCGCTTCCGTCAAGATTCTCGGGTACATCCACGAGGAATACGGGCGCCGTGAGGTCCGCAGGCCCCGGAGCCCCCCCCTCCCCGGCACCCCGGTCTACAGGGCCGAGGACGCCCTCCTCGGGGAGCTCTTCGACCTCGACGAGGAGTACATACCCCTCGACGTGGGCCACCTGCTGCACCGGGAGAACATCCCTGTTCCCATAAGCGGCCGGGAGCTCCACCGTCACGCCGCCATCCTCTCGATGACCCGGTACGGGAAGAGCTACTTCGCCGGCAGGATCATCGAGGAGCTCCTCCGCCAGGGGGCGAGCATCCTCACCATCGACGCGCATGGGGACTATGCGAACATGACCCAGGGCTCCGACGGGAGGCTCCACGATTTCTTTCACGACAAGGTCACCGTCTACCGCCCCGAGTCCGCGGAGCAGTTCGAGGCCCCCCACGCGAAGCCCCTCAGGATCAGCGTCTCCGGCATAGGCTTCGCCGAGCTCAGGGCCCTGGCCCGGGTCTCCGGGAGCCTCCAGACCATCCTCCTCCGCAAGGCGGTCCGGAAGGCCCGGTCCGAGAACCCCCTGTACACCCTGGACGACGTCGTCCTCCAGCTCGAGGAGGGGATGAAGGACGCGAAGGCGGACCAGCAGGAGCGCATCGCCCGGATCGTGATGCGCCTCGAGGACCTGAGCCGCCGGGGCATCTTCACCGACGGGGACCTCGACATCCAGGCATTCTTCAAGCCCATGCACATGAGCGACATATTCCTCAGCGGGATGACCGACTACGTCCAGGACGTCATCGTGGGGATGATCCTCCGCAGGGTCTTCGACGCCAAGTTCAAGAAGGAGCCCTGGGCCCGAACCCCCATCTTCATCTTCGTCGAGGAGGCCCACCGCTTCGCCGCGCCCCCCGACGAGGGGGGAGGACGCTTCAGCAGGGACATCCTCGCCCGCATCGCCGCCGAGGGTGCCAAGTTCGGGGTCTTCCTCACCGTCATCAGCCAGCGCCCCCGGCGCCTCGACCCCGACATCCTCGCCAACTGCAGCAACCTCGCGATCCTCCGTGTAGTGAATTCTCAGGACCAGCGCACCATCCAGGCCGCCAGCGAGTCCTTCAGTGAGGACCTCCTCGAGGACCTCCCTGCCCTGGAGCAGGGGGAGGCCATCTTGGTGGGGCCCTATGTGCCGGTCCCGGTCATGATCAAGACTGCGACCCGGGAGACCCGCCACGGAGGCAGGACCCCGGACATCTACAGGCTCCTCGCCGAGGCCAAGGAGAGGGCCAACGCCAAGAGGGAGGACGAACCCCTCTACTAGGCGGCCGAGGCTCTCCAGTGGCGGGGTCGTTTATCGAATAGCTTAATTATCCCCCTCCACTTTGCGGTAGACATTCGAGGGTAAAGCATGAGCAACGAGAGAGAACCCATTGATTGGTCCTCCCTGATCAGGAAGGAGGACTGGCTCGTCGTCTGGATGGCCTTCATAATACTCATCCTCGCCACGGCGGGGCTCATCACCGGGATTCCCAGCGTGGGGTCGTGGACAGGCAACATAACCGACTCTTTGAGCGTGGGTGACCTCGTCGGCATGGTCTTCCTGGGCCTCGGGATTCTGGTTCTCACCAGCCTCGGTGTCTTCTTGAAGAAGGAGGATCTGTCGAGCTATTGGAAGGGGTACCCCGTGATTTTCGTGATGGCTGTGGTCTCCTTCGTCATCTCCAAGCAGTCTACCATCAAGTACTATGGCCTCAGCTACGTCCTCTGGGCCCTCGTCATGGGGCTCATCATCAGCAACGTCATCGGCCTCCCGGATTGGCTCAAGGGGGCCATCAAGACGGAGCTCTACATCAAGATCGGCCTGGTCCTCCTGGGGGCTGAGATCCTCTTCCCCACCATCGTGCAGGGGGGGCTCGTGAGCGTCGCCCAGTCCCTCTGCGCCGTCATGGTGACCTGGTACTTCGCTTACTGGCTCGCGAGGAAGGTGGGGCTGAGCCAGAGCTTCGCGAGCATCATGGCGAGCGCCGTCTCCATCTGCGGCGTCTCCGCGGCCATCGCGGCCGGGGGGGCTATCAAGGGGGACAAGAAGGAGATCAGCTTCACCATCTCCATGGTGCTTCTCACCTCCATAGTGATGCTCGTCGCACAGCCCTTAATCGCCCGTTCCCTGAACCTCCCCTCGGCGGTGGCGGGGGCCTGGATAGGGGGCACCATCGACACCACCGGGGCGGTGGTCGCCGCGGGGGCCCTCTACGATGACACCGCGATGACCGCGGCCGCGATCGTGAAGTTGGCCCAGAACGTCCTCATCGGCGTCGCCGCCTTCGGCCTCGCAGTCTACTGGAGCCTCCGGGTGGAGAGGCAGGAGGGGGAGAAGCCCAGCCTCATGGACATCTGGTTCAGGTTCCCCAAGTTTATCGTAGGCTTCGTCGCGGCCTCCCTAGTCTTCTCCTTCATACTGAGCCCCAGCCTCGGGGCGGCGGCGGTGAGCTCCACACTGGCCCTCACCAAGAGCCTCAGAGGATGGTTCTTCTGCCTCAGCTTCGTCAGCATCGGGCTCGAGACCAAGTTCAGCGAGCTCATGAAGGTGGGGGGCACCAAGGCGGCGGGGGTCTACATCGCCGCCCAGATCGTGAACATCGTCCTCGTCTACTTCCTGGCATGGATATTCTTCGGCGGGATATTCTTCCCCTCTCCCCTATAGACCCAAAATCCAATATCCCCCGGACCCCCTTCTAGGATGACTTGGGCTCCCTCGACGCCAGCGTAGGCGAGATGCTCCGGCTCCTCGGCAGGAGGAGTAAGCACAACTACATCCAGATCGGGGTCTCCTCCCGGTGCACCCACAGCTGCGCCATGTGCCCCCGAACCGTTTTCGGGGACCGGTGGACCTCCACCGACATGACCCTCGAGACCTACGGACGGATCGCCGAGAACTTCTCCGACGTCAGGAACGTCTACCTCTCCGGGTGGGGCGAGCCCCTCCTCAACCCCCATTTCCCGGAGATGGTGAGGCTCGCGAAGGAGGCAGGGTGCACCGTCGGGTTCACCACCAACGGGGCCCGCCTCGACGACGAGACCATGGGGCAGATCATCGACGACCGGGTCGACCTCGTGAGCCTCTCCCTCGCCGGAGCCGCCGCCCCCACCCACGACTCCAGGAGGATCGGTTCCCGGTTCGACGATGTGATAGGGAAGCTGGAACGGCTCCGGGAGCTCAAGAAACGGAGGAGATCGGAGAGCCCACGCGTCCTGTTGCTGTTCATGATGTTCAAGGATAACTTGGGCGAGCTCCCGGAGGTGGTCCGGTTGGCTGAACGGGTCGGGGCGGGGGGTGTTGTCGCGACGAATCTCGACTACGTGGGGCACGCCGCCATGGATGAGTTGAGGGCTTTCATCTGCGGGGAGGCTCCAGAAGGATCAGGGGATGAGATCGATGCTGCCAAGAATTTGGCGGAGAGGCTGGGCGTGGAGTTCACGGCGTTCCCCCTCGGGTTGGGGCGAGCCCGTCTCTGCAGCGAGGACCCCCTGAACAACCTCTACGTCTCCGAGGACGGAGAGGTCTCGCCCTGCGTCTACCTCAACCCCCCGATGCCCGAGGTCCCACGGATATTCTGCGGCGAGGAGACCGTGGTCCCCCGCACCAGCTTCGGGAACATCAACGAGAGGAGCCTCCCGGAGATCTGGGAAGGAGAAGAATACTCGTCCTTCAGGTCCCAGCTGAAGAAGCTGGCCGAGGGCAAGTCGCCCCTCCTCCCCGAGGAGTGCAGGACCTGCTACAAGGCCTACGGTCTCTGATCCAGACCCTCGCAGAGCTGTTCGATGACCTGCCTCAGGGTCCGGCTCCGGTCCATGGTCTCGGCCTTCTCCTCGGCCAGGGGCGTCCCCCCGACGTACCTGTAGAACTCGGCGGCCCCCTCGTATATCTTCCCCGTGATCCCGAGGGCCTCGTAGGTCTTGGCTATCTCCTCCATCTCGCTCACCCAGCGGCGGCTCCGGTTGGGCATGTTGGGCACCGCGTTCACCATCCTCTTGCGCTGCACCCCCTGGGTCTCCTCGTGGAGGGCCTCCAGGGCGTCGTATAGCCCCATCTCCCATGCGGCCATGAGGAGCTGGGCGGAGATCGCGGAGAGCCCCTTGGTGAGGGCCCCGTAGACCATCTTGATCCCCTTCCCCTGCCCCACCTCGGGGCCCAGGGGGCGGACCTCTAACCCATAATCGCCCAGCGCCTGGAACGCCTCCACGTCGGGGCCGGAGGCGTAGAACTTGGTGCTGGTCCCCGGCCTAGGGGGGCCCCCTATGATGGAAGCGTCCACGTACCTGCTCCCGGCTCCCCGGATTATCCCGTCGATCTCCCGGCCCGTCGCGGGGGCGATCGCGTTGAGGTCCACGTAGACGGTGGACTCCCCGGTCTCCCGGAGGGTCTTGGCCACCTTCCTCGCCGCATTCACCGCCTCCCCGGGGACCATGACTGAGAGGATCATATCCGTCTCCCGGATCAGATCTCCGTAGGTGGGGACCTCCTTTATCCCTGCCTTGGCCGCCAGCCCCTTGGTGCGTTCGCTCCTCCCCTCCAGGCAGGTGAGCACCGGCATCCCGTGCCCTATCAGTCTCTGCCCGATGACGTGTCCCATGTCCCCCGGGCTCAGCAGCCCGACTGCTTTCAATCCCATATAGAATCATCAGGTTGACTCATCTAAAGAGGTTAATTCTCCGAGCGCAAACAGATTTAGCCCCGAGGCACTTTTAGGTGAATGAAATGAGGTTTGCAGTCCTCGCCGACGCCCACATCGGCCGCAGCATCCCCCTCGCGATAGCGGAGCACAGGCGCCGGGCCTTCAGCCGGGCTTTCACCAAGGCGGTGGACGCCATCGTCGAGGCGGGCGTCGACTATGTCTTCATCTGTGGAGACCTCTTCGAGCGGCGCACCCTCCGTCCCCACCTCGTCCAGTTCACCCACGACGAGCTCTACAGGCTCGCCAAGGAGACCGAGGACCGCCACGGGAAATCCCTCATGATACTGCTGGTCAGGGGCAACCACGACGGCCGCCCCCAGAGCGACACCCTCGACTACCTGAAGCACCCCCTCGCCGAGTACCTCCACGTCTTCGAGGAGGAGAAGGTCACCTACAAGGACGAGAACATCACCGTCGTGGGGCTCAACTACTACGACCAGATCGACAGGGCATACGAGCTCTACGCAAAGCCCGCCCTCGAGGAGGCGGAGGGGCTCAAGGTCCTCATGGTCCACGGATTCATCTCCAGTTACAATCTCGTCCCCCCCTACAGCTCCAGCCTCTCCCTCGACGACCTCGCCGAGACCAGCCCCGACTATGTCTTCTCCGGCCACTACCATCTCAAGTGCAACGAGAAACGTCTCCCCAGCGGAGGCTTTGTTCTCACCCCGGGGAGCCTCGAGATGTACGACTTCGGGGAGCGCCCCGAGAAGGGCTTTTACATCGTGGACCACGGCGAGGAGCCCAAGTTCACATGGATCCCCATCGAGCCCCTCCACCACATGAAGCAGGCCCGGATAGACTCCGACAGGAGGCGCAAACCATCATGGTTCAGCGAGCGGATCCTTGAGGAGGTGGAGCTCTTCAGGGCTGAGCTCGAGAAAGCCGGGAAGGAGGGATACCTCAGGATCAGGGTACGGGGCCCCCTCCGGGACGGGTTCCCCGGGGACATCGACCTCGAACCCGTGACCCGCCTAACCCAAGACGATCCAAGCCTCCTCTGGGTCGACATCGACACCCTGGGCGTCGAGATGCCCCTCGTGGCCGGGGCCCCGGAGCGAGAGCAGATCGACGTCGCAGAGTTCTTCGCCCCCCTCGGAGAGTTCTCCAATGAGATCGGGGAGATGCACACCCGGGTCCGGGAGGCCCTCGAGGAGCAGGCCAGCGCCACCACGGGGCTCCTCACCGCGACCCAGAGGGCCCCCCTCGTGGAGGAGTGGGTGGAGCGCTTCGAAGCGAGGAAATTCAAGGAGGAGGACCAATGATCGAGGAACTCACCCTCAGGGGATTCAAGTCCTACCCCGCCGCCCGCACGGAGACCGTGGCTTTCACCCGGGGGGTGAACAAGGTCTCGGGGCGGAACGCCTCCGGGAAGACCACCCTCCTCGAGGCGGTCCTCTTCGGGCTCTACGGGGACGTCCCCGGGGTCAACAAGCAGGACCTCGTCCCCCTGGGCGGGAGCGGCCTCGGCGTCACCATCAAGCTCAGGAGCCCCCTCACAGGGCAGCGCGCCGTCATCCACAGGGAGGGAAGCCTCGCCAAGGACGGAGGCTTCAGGACCACCAAGTCGGTGATGACCGTGGAGGGGGAGGACCACGCCTACTCCCGGGAACGGGATATCCAGTCCAGGCTCCGGGAGCTCCTCGGCATCGGCAGGAACACGTTCCTCAACGTCGTCTACGCCCAGCAGAAGGAGTTCATCGATATCCTCAACCCCAACCGCACCCGGATGGACGCCATCCTGGGACTCACCGCTCCCGCCGAGGTCCGGGAGCAGTTCCGGGAGGTGAAGCGCATCCTCGGGGAGCGGGGAAGAATATCAGAGAAAGGCACCTTCCAGGAGCGCATCAGGAACGCCGAGGAATCCATCGCCGAGGGCGAATCCCAGCTCGAGGAGGCGAGGAACAGGAAGGCGGAGCTCACGAAAGGCCTCGAGGAGATGAAGACCAGGCTCTTCGACGCCAAGGGGCGGGTCAACGACCTCGAGATATTCCTCGAGGAGTTCGGGCGCCTCGACGGCCTCCGGGCCGAGATAGAGAAGCTCGAGATGCTCCGGGATGAGAGGATGAAGGACATCGAGGACACCCAGACCTCCCTGGGGGAGGCCCCCGAGGAACGCCTCGACGAACTCCAGGCCGGGATGATGGGCTCCAAATCCACCGAGGACAGGCTCCAACACCTCATCGACCAGAAGCTGGACCGGGAACGCAGAGACGTGGCCGGCGAGGTCTCCCGCCTCCGCCACCAGATCGACGACCACGCCACCTTCAAGGACAAGGGGCTCACCGTCTGCCCCACCTGCGGCCAGGAGATCGACTACACGCTCATCGAGGACGACCTCGAGAAATGGCGGAAAGAGTACTCCGAGAGGAGCCAACGCCTCAGATCCCTCGACGCCGAGATCAAGACCATCCAGGGCCAGGTCAGGGTCGCCCGGGACAGGTGGATCAAGGCCGACCGGGAGATATCCGAGATCGAGTCACTGATGGCGCGGGTGAAGGAGCAGACCCGGGCCCTGGAGAGGATAGGGGAGCAGGGAACCGGCCTCGCGTCACGTCTCGAGGGGGAATCGGAGGCCATCCTCGCGAAGGCCGAGGAGGGGTTGAGCATGTCATTCGTCTCCATCCTCAGCGCCCAGGCGAAGCTCGAGGACGAGCTCGGGGAGGCGAGGAGCGAGCTGGGGGAACTCCAGGGGGAGGTCCGGTCCCGGGAGGTCCTAATCAAGGATGCCGACCGGCAGCTAGGGGAGGTCGATGGACGAATCCAAAACCACAGGCGGGTCCTCGACGAGGCCCGGGTCGTCCTGGAACGCATCCTGGAGTACGAGGCCAAGCTCAGAGCCCTCGACAACATCCAGGCCCTCTACGACGAGTACGGCAAACGCCTCAGGGAGAACACCCTGGCCCAGCTCGAGTACCAGACCTACCAGTACTTCAGGCGCCTCACAGACCAGCAGCTCTACAGCGCCTGCCACATCGACCGGGAGCGCTACACCCTCGAGGTCTACCCCCTCGGAGGCTCCGGGAAGCTCCCCGCCTGGCGCGCCGGAGGAGGCCACCAGAGCCTATTCGCCCTCGCCGAGCGCCTCGCCCTCCTCCGGGTCATGGGCTTCCCCCACCTCCTCATCCTCGACGAGCCCACCGACGCCGTGGACTCCGAGAACATCCCCCAGCTCCTCGAATACGTCGCGAAGAGCAGCAGAGAGATCGGGCAGGTGCTCCTGGTGACCCACCACGGCCACGGAGAGGAGGAGGGCGTCAACATCATCCGCGTCAGGAAAGAGGGCGGCGAGTCCCGGACCACCCAGGGCCTCGCAACCGGCTGAGACTACTTCGGCGCACGCCTCTTCCACAAGTAGAACGCGGCCCCAGATGCGACTGTGAGCAGCGCAATCAGCTGGGCGGCGCTCACCCCCTCGAGGACGAAAATGTAGTACCTCGTGAAGAAGATCATCGGCTCGGCCCCCTCGACGAGGGCGGCGTAGAACCCCACCAGCTGCCACGAGAGCCACCCGCTGAACAGCCCAAAGACAGCGCATGCGAGCCCCAGAGGCAGCGGCGCCCTCCACCCTGTGCCCCCCTCCAGCCAGGCCCCCCACTTCACCGCCTTCCGGGCCAGAGCCAGGTTCAGGACGGTTAGGAGCCCCCATCCCACGATCACCGTGAGATTGAACTCCACGCCAAGCACCGGGAACCTCACCACGGCGTTCTCCCCCACCACCAGGTAGTCCCACCACCCCATCGCCACCGAGAGGGGCTCAATTATCATTGCAGCCAGGACACCGCTCAAGTAGGCCGAGACCACGAAGGCCAACCCGTTCGCACGGCCCAAAACCCGGCTCAGGAACGCCTCGAGCCTCCCCGCGACGAGGCTGCACGCCACCATCCACCAGGACCAGCTCAGCAAGAGCGCCAGGGGGATATCCATGAACGCGTAGAGCCTGTACCCCGGGTAGCTCCAGACCAGCTCCGTCCCCTGAGGCTCCCACCCCACCCCGAAGAAGAGCCCCACCAACAGCACCGCAGCGAGACTCTCCCCCCGATCCCTGTCCCTCCTCCAGACCCGCCACACGCCCAGAACCGTGACTAGGAACACCGCGAAGCAGACCAGCTCGTAGGAGGCCCCGGAGCCCATGACTAAACCGCTCATCGCACATAGCCCCCGGGGATAATAAACGGTTGCGACAGGCAGCCGATCCGAATGGGAGCCCGGAATAGAATGAAATACCACCGCGCCGAAGCCTTCAGGGATGACGCCGAGAGTCGTGAAGACCGCCTGCCCCAGGGACTGCTACGACACCTGCAGCCTCCTGGTCACCGTCGAGGACGGGAGAATCGTCAAGGTCCAAGGGGACCCGGACCACCCCGTCACACGGGGATTCACATGCCCCCGGGGCGCCGCCGACATCAAGAGAACCTACAGCGAGGAACGGATCCTATACCCACACCTCAGGACCCCGGACGGAGGCTTCACCCGAGCCACGTGGGACGAGGCCCTCGACGCCGTCGCCTCCCGGCTCAAGGCTGTCCTAGCGGAGCACGGCCCCGACAGCGTCCTCCAACTCGACTACGCCGGGAACATAGGGCTCCTCACCGAGCCCTGGGCCCAGAGGCTCTGGAACGCCCTCGGCGCCGCAGTCCACGACTCCACCATCTGCAGCGCCTCCGGCCACGCCGGCCTCGCCCTCCACCACGGCCTCACATACGGCGTCGAGCCCGACGAGCTCCAGGACAAGAGGCTCATCGTCTTCTGGGGATTCAACGCCAAGGTGAGCGCCCCCCACACCTGGGCCCTCGCAGTCAAGGCTAGAAACGAGAACGGGACGATCATCGTCGCCGTCGACCCCCGGAAGAGCGACACCGCCGAGGCCGCCGACATATGGCTCGCCCCCAGACCCGGGAGCGACATCGCCCTCGTCTACGGCGTCGCCCGGAGCCTCATCGAGAGGAGCCTCGTCGATCAGGCGTTCATCGAGGAGTGGACCCACGGCTACGAAGAGTTCAAGGAGGAGGCCCTGAAGTGGACCGGGGAAAGGGTCGAAGAGGTCACAGGGCTCAGCCCCGAGCAGGTCGAGAGCCTCGCCGACGCCTACGCCGGCAACAACCCCTCCGCCACCATGATCGGCATAGGGCTCCAGAAGAGCGTCTACGGCGCCGACCACGTCAGAGCAGTCTCACTCATACCCCCCCTCCTGGGGCTACACAGAGGATTCTTCTACAGCAGCGGCCAGGGAAGATACTTCGATCAGGGCCTCATCTCCGGTAGCCGCCTCACCAAAAAGAAGAGGAAGGTTCTCAGCCAAGTTGGGCTCAGCGAGACCATCGAGCGGGGGGACATCAAGTTCCTATACGTCAACAACATGAACCCCGCGGTCACCCTCCCCGACCAGGGAGCCCTCCACAGAGGCCTCGACCGGGAGGACCTCTACACCGTGGTCCACGAGACCCACTGGACAGAGACCGCAAGGCACGCCGATGTCGTCCTCCCCGCCCAGACCTACCTCGAGAAGGACGACCTCGTCCCGGGCTACTCCCACTCCTACGCCACCAAATCCAACGGGGCCGTGGAGCCCCTCGGGGAGAGCCAAAGCGAGACCTGGGTCACCGTAGAACTCGCCAGGAGGCTCGGGCTCGAGGAGGAGTGGCTCTATGCGGATCCCTGGGCGGTTCTGGAGGAGGCCCTCGGGGAGTCGTTCATCGACGGGACCTTCGAGGACTTGATGGGAGGCGCGACACTGAAGCTGAAGGCTCGGAGCAGGGACGAGTACCAGACCCCCACGGGGAGGATGGAGTTCGCCTCGGTGAAAGCTGCCGAGTCCGGCTTCGACCCTCTCCCGCTTCAGCATCCCCTACCCGGCAAGGAGGAAGGATTCACACTCTTGACCACCGGGATCCCAAAGTACACCCACACCCAGTTCCAGGACGTCTACGGCCCCATACCCCCCATCGTCTGGATAAATCCCAGAGACGCAGCACGTCTGAGGGTCGCAGACGGGGACCCGGTGAGCCTGAGCAACGAGAGGGGCGCCATCAGGGTCGAGGCTGTGGTGACCGACCGAGTGCCCCGGGGCGTCCTCTGGTCCCCGAGGCTGCTGAAGGGACTCGACGGGGAGCCCCAGAACCTGTTGATGCCGGGGGACGCCCAGCTGATCGGCGGGGGGCCCGTCTTCAACTCCATCACAGTTAATGTGAGCCCCTGAGAAAACGTTGGATACTAGAAATAGACGATCGCGTGACCTATAACCCAGACTATCTGCCCTTGGGCTTGTACTTCTTCTCCTTGTACTTGCTCACTATCCGCACGTGGGTGCCCTTCCGGGTAAACGCCGAGTCGATCCCGTCGGCCATCTCCTGACACTCCCGCTTCCACTCGCAGACATCGCAATCCTCCTCCGCGCCGATCATGCCAATGCAGACCGGGCGCTTACCCTTGCTCATACCAACATCAACCCCTAAAACCGGGCTAAAAAACCTTGCGAAACCCCGCCGAGACAGGTTTCAATCCCGCCCAAACCTTCGATAAACCACGACGAATCTGATCGAGATGCTCAAGGAAATGAGGGACCTGGAGCTGGAACACGTGGAACGGCTCCGGTCCTCCGTCGAGAAGGCGGGCCACCGCCTCGTCTCCGCCCTTCTGGAGACCATTCTCTACGACAGCAGGAAGCACGCGGTCCTCTGCCAGGTCATCATCGACGTGGAGGCGGGGGCCGCTCCCGTCACTCTCGACATGGACATGGGCGCTGCCGTGGGGCTCCACCAGGGCATCCTCCAGCACGTCCGGGTCGAGGAGCCCCGGGTCAGGGAGATCTTGGATCACCTACTCGCCGACGAGAGGCGCCACCACCGCCTCCTCCAGCGCCTCAGCAACATCATCGACAGCGACACAGCCGCCTACGACGAGTGCCTGGGCCTCATCCAGAAGTATATGATCTAGCCCCCCTAGGAGGCGAACCTTCTTTTTCCTGAGGCCGAGCCTCGATTTTAGAGCTTGACGGGCTTCCCGGTCCGAGCGGACTCGAGGGCCGCCTCGCAGATCCTGAGGGCCTTGAGCCCGTCCTCCCCCGATATCGCCGGTGGCTTGTCCTCGAGGATCGCCTCCACGAAGCTCTCCAGCTCCAGTGTGAGGGGTTCCTGGGGTTTCAGGAAGGGCGTGTAGCGCCCCTCGTCGTCCTCCACTGTGACCTCCTGGGTGATGAACTCCACGGTGATGAGCCCCTCCGAGCCGGTGAGTATGAGCCTCCTTATCTTGCGGGGGGTGAGCCAGTTGGTCTCGATGAAGGCGCTCCTGTTCCCCGGGAACCTCAGCACGATGTTCGCATAGTCCTCGAACGAATGCACGAGATTACCGGCCGTGGCGTAAACCGTCTCGGGATCCACCCCGAAAAGCTGCCTCACGATATCCGCGTCGTGAATCGCCAGATCCTTCACAACCCCCACGTCGCTGATCCTGAGAGGATACCTGCTCACCCTGTGAGCCCTAGCCAGGATAACATCGCCGATCTTCCCCTCACTAACGAGCCTGAGGGCCTCTATCACACCGGGATTGAACCTCTCCACGAACCCCACCGTCAGCTTCACCCCCGCCTTCTCCGAGGCAGCGATCAGCCTCTCCGCCTCCGCCACGGTGCTGGTCATGGGCTTCTCCACCAGGACATGCTTCCCGGCTTCCATCGCTGCCAGGGCGATGTCCGCGTGGGTCACCGTCGGGGTGCAGATGGAGACCATCTCCACGTCGTTTCTCTTGAGGAGCGCCCCGACGTCCCCGTAGTGGTCGACCCCGTATCTCTCCCCAAGGCTGCACGCCGCATCCTCATTGAGATCTGAAACGGCGACGAGCTCAGCGGCGTCGAGGTCGTTGTAGATTCGGGCGTGGTTCTTCCCCCAGAAACCACAGCCAATGACGGCGACGTTTAGTTTATCCAAAGCACATTCACCTAGTTTGTGGATTTAACCAGTCTAGATTCAGGGCGTGTCCTTAAAATCGTATTCATCATATGCGTGATGAGTGATTGACCCTTCATGAGCGGATTTAGACAGGGTCTCCGTCAAACATGCCGAGTAGCCCCTCCCCCGTTTTCACGGTCACATCCTCGTTCGAGGCGAGATACTCGACGACCTCTGAATATCTCCTCCCGAACCTCATCTTGAGGGAGCAGTTGTGCCAAAGGATCGTGAGAACCCTCCCTGAGGGAAGTCCCTTGCAGAGATTGACCGCTTGTTGAACCCTTCTCAGGACGTCCCCTTCATCCTCCAGATCCGTGAAGATGAGCGCGTCCATAATCGATATCGGGAAGACTCTGATGCCCTCCCTCTCGAAGCCCAGGCAGTCCCTCGCTGTCACTCGATCCCGGCGGTACTTGATCGACGAATCGTATCGGAACCCCGCCTGTTTCAGATTACCCAGCAGGAGGTCCTGGTGATCCACGCCGACCGTGTAGTGGGTCCTGTTCCCGAGTATCTTTGTCCCTGAGACCTTCTCGAGGGTCTTCTTCTCCTCCACGAGGCTCAGGGGATGCTGGATGGAGAGGTGATCCGAATGGAGCCCCACCTCCCAGCCCCCCGATACCATGGACCTGATCTCTGAGCGGTACTCCTTTACGTCATAGGGTGGAGGCCGGTGATGCGTGTCCATCCTGGTCCTGAAGAAGAAGGTGGACCTGAGGCCATGCCTCTCCTCGATCTCCAGGATCTCTGGAATATTCTGGTAAGGATTCTTCTCATCCAGATTGTTGATGACCGCCTCATCGAAACGACTCCGCCTCGCGAGGACATGCGGGATGGGGGCACCGGTCTTCCCCCAGTCGACGTCGTGGCTCAGAAAGACGGGGATAGGCTCCTCAGGGGTCACAATACACGCTCAGCCCGCTGGCGATAAAAATGTGTCTCGAATATCGAGAGCCCGATGCCCCCGTATTCAGCGGGAGAGAGGATGCTCGCTCATCTTCTTGTATCTCGTCAGCCGCCCGACGCCTTCCATGAACTGTAATATGTGGGGCTTCACGTCGTCGAGGTGAAGATCCGTCAATCTCCTCTTGCTGGAATCCTTCATCGCCGACGTGACCCTCCGCCTCTCCCTGATGAATGAGAAGAGCAGCTGGGGAAAGTGCGCAGACATCCACCACATCTGGAGGCCCTTCTCGTAACGGAAACAAGGCTCCACGTCGCCGTCCTCAGCGATCTTGTAGAGAAGGCGCGGGAAATCGACCCCGGACGCGATGGAGAGCTCTAGGGTCCCCCAGAACTTGGAGTTGACCTCCATGAGGCGCGGGGTGCCCTCGCGATCCATCTTGAACTCCACCTGGGCCACCCCGTGCCAGCCCATCTCCTCGAGGAGGCGCAGGGCCGTCTCGATGAGCTCCGAGTCCTCGATGGTCTCGTTCACGATCCCCACGCCGCCCCCCGGGGGGAACGTGGCGACCCTCCGCTGGGCCATCGCCGCCCTCGGCTCTCCCTGGTTGAAGAGGACGCAGACGTCCCTGATCTCCCCCGGGATGTACTCCTGGATCATGGGTGACTCGAAGTCGAGGATCACGTTGGAGCTCTTACCCTGGAACTCCAGGAGTATCCTTTCAAGTTCCTCTTTACCCGTGGCGTAGCGGGTCCCCGTGCCTGCAGCCCCCTTCCTAGCCTTCACCACAACAGGGAAAGGCCCGGAGTAATCGAAGCCGCTATCACCCGCTGTCACCGTCTCCGGAACCGGTACTCCAATTCTCTCTGCGATCTCGATAGACTTCAGCTTGTCGTGCGCCAGCTCCAGCACGTCGTAGTCTGCCACGGGCACATCGACAAAATCCGCGAGATCGTCTTTATGATAAGAAAGAGGAATCGTCGTGTCGACACCTATCGGAATGACGATGTCGACCCCCTCCTCGACGGCGATCCCCTTGATATCTTCGATGAACTTCTCGATGGAAACACTGGGGGGCGTGTAGGTCCTCCACCCTGAGCTGTACTTGGAGGCCGCTGCCACCCTTCTCCTCGGGTCCCTACCCCCCACGACGACGCTGGCACCGGCCCTCCCCAGGGACCTCACTGCCGCTAGGGCGTTCTTGTAGCTGAAGTTGGTGACGAGAACGCGGGAGGGCAAACCAATCATGTATGGTTCAAGAACTCCGTATATATTTCTTTGATAATGGATGCCCTGCTGAGCATCACACATCAGAAAGGCTCATGATGGGCGATCACTAATTCAGTCTACGCAGATCAAGTGGCGATTCTCTGGCCCCGTCTCTCGATCTCGTCCGCAATGACCTTCACGGGATCTTCAAAGACTTTGACGAGGAGCCTCGCCTTCCCCTCCTGAGCCTCCCTCTGGGACTTCGGATCGACTAGAAGCTCCGAAGCTCTCTTCACGAGGGATTCGAGGTTCGTCTCCCTCTCGTTGAGGCCTTGCTCGATGAGGAAGAGCTCCACCAGTGTAGGCTTCCCCGGGTAGCAGGAGATCGTTGGGACCCCGAGGATCGCCGCCTCGGCGCTCATGGTCCCCCCGGCGCCGATGAAGAGGTCCGAGAAATGGAGCAGGCTCGGGCCGTCCACCGCCTTCTCCGGCACGATGACATCCCCATCGTAGGAGCCCTTCAAGGCTGAGGCCTGTTCTAGGTATCTGGGGATGACCACTATCTGGACGTCTTGTTCCAGCTCAATGAGACCCTGGAGGAGGCGCTTAATCGCCGATTCTCCCATGTTCATTTTCAAAAGATACGCGGCGAAGATCTCAGCCGATCTGATCGTGATCACAGGCTTCCCCTGATCAATACCGAGCTCCTCAAGGATCCCCCGATCGGGCTCAAAGTCCTTCAGCCACGCCCACGGGTCGAGAGCGTTGTATCGCACAATGGATTCCGGCTTGATGCCGTAGCCCGTCCACGCCTCCTTGGGAATCATCCAAGGGGTCATCAAGGTCTCCGAGAGGGGGATCGTGAGCTTCATGACCGCCTCCGCATGGGGGGAGTCGCTGATGCATAGATGAGGGATCCCAAGCCCGAACGATGCCCTCGCCGCCTCGGGGGACGAGAAGGAAACCACGAGATCCGGATTGAAATCCTCGTACACCGGGACCAGGCCAGCGATCCTGTTCACGCTCTCTAGGAGTTTCCTCTTCAAGCTCTTCCCGCCGTGCCTCCCGACGGCGGTCGCCTCGATCCCCCGCTTCTCGATGATCTCGTCGACTTCCCGGTAACGTCTCGTGGTCATGAGAACCTGATGTCCTCTCTCCAGAAGCTCCGCGTGGAGCACCTGGAACATCATGCACTGCTTGGGCGTGAGTATATCGATGACGACCTTCAACTGGACCCCTTCAGACCTTGGCTCGACGGGAACCACCGTTGTCCCGTCTCATTCGTTGTACCCAATTAGTCTAAAAGTCTACGGTCTCCGATGGCCCGCCAGAACATCCAAGTGGCCAGCTTCTTCCAGAGGAGCAGCCACAACAGGACGAGGACGGTGCTTATCACTACCTGCACGATGTTGACGATGTACGCCTGCTCGATTCCCGGGATCTTCAGAGGGATGATCAAATAGTCGATGAGCCAGAGCCCCCCGATCGAGCAGATCCACACGAAGAGGAGTATGATCACGAAATCGAGGACCCTGCGGATCATGTGAACACCAACATCATGTAGGCTGTGACCAACGCGAGGCCCCCCGATATGACTGAGAGAACCATGAATACGAGAGCCGCCTCGTTTTCTTTCAACGGCCCACGCGCCAAGATGAACCGGGCGAGGGTGATGGGAGCCCTCGGGTCCGCCCTGGCCCTCATCCGCCCGTCCTCCATAAGCCTCGTCGGCCGGGCCACCTCCCTCCTTTCATACAGGTGCCCGATGGTGGATAGCCCGTAGAAGGCGTTCATGATCTGGGGCATGAAGGCCACCACAGCCACAACCTCGAGGCGCCCGAGAACCGCTATCGCCCCGAGGGCGGCACCCACGCTGAGGCTCCCTACGTCCCCCGAGAAGACCCTCGAGGGATATCTGTTGTAGTAGAAGAAGGCCAGGAGGACGCCCAGCAGCGCCACGGATAGGATAACGCCCTCGGTGTTCCCCAGGATCAGCGCAGCGACGAGCAGCGTAAGCGCGATGATGGAGCTGGACCCCGCCATCACCCCGTTGAAGGGGTCCATCATGTTCACTGCGTTCGATGTCACCGCCATGACGATGGGGAGGAGGAGAGGATAGACCCTGGTGAGACGGGTCCCCCCGATGAACGGGAAGACTATGCTCGGCGTGTATGTGCTCATGAGGAGGATCGGTAACCCAGCGAAGGCTGTCAGGAAGGGTTTCACCTTAGCGTTGAGCGGCTTCAGATCATCATACGCCCCAATGATGCCGGCGATCATGATCGTTCCGATGAAGCTTAGAAGCATCTCACGCTCATCCGGGAGGATGAATATGCCCACGACCGTACATGCAACGAGACCCAGCAGAATGGCTAAACCCCCCATCTCCGGGATAAGGGGATGATCGATCTTGTGGGCGTCACGCCCCACGACTCCCCGCTCCGTCATCTTCCTCATTATACGTGGAAGGGAGAAATGGCAGACGATGAATCCGACTAGAAAGATGATCCCTGTCTCTATTATGGGATATACTGAGTCAGATTGGACCATCTTTACGCGGTTTATTTCAGAGTTATTAAGGCTTCTTTAAACGCAGAGCTGGAATTCACCCTTCACTATTTGGTCAACACGCCTTTCTTGTGGAAAACTTGGTCCATGTATCGGACCATCCGGCGCCCGTAATCGATCTTGGGGGGGTATGCCTTGATCTCCTCCTCTGTGAGTTCCCCAATTGCGAGTTTCACCGCGAGATATGGAGCGATCAGATTCTCTTGGTAGATGAAAGTTGAGACCCGGGCGTTGATCTCGATCAATCTATCTGCGATGAACTGAAAGTTCAGGCAATAACTCAGTGGGATAGCCTCTAGGATGCGGCGCGTCTGCTCGACCAGATCGTCGCGTTTGATGAGCTCTCCCCGTACGATCACCCCCCATCGCGCCGTCTCGACGGTCTTCACAGTGGTGAAGAGCTCACGCCCCTCCATGGCGATTATATCTGTCGCGATTTCGCCTCCCTCAAGGTACTCCATGAGGAGGAACTTGGGTAGCTCTTCGTCGTCCCGGAATATTCTCTGAAACTCGTCTAGGGCCATGTATTTGCTGACGGGTTTTTTTTCCATCAGCAGTGTTCGACGGTCAGCTTTCTCATCCAGAATGCGGACGCCGCGACTCCCACGACCCATATGCGGTTTAAATACCACAGGCTGATCCGGATAGCCGAGTGCTGCAAGGGCATCCAGGAACTCATCCATGGTTTGGGCTGAGCGATACTCCGGCAGAGGCTTGAATCCGCGAGTGCGCAGGGTTTCATACATCTCAAACTTGTTGGTGGCCTTTCTGATGGCCTCCGGATCTGAGACCATGACCGTCGTACCTAGGTCAAGGAACTCCTCTCGATGGCAGGCCAGGGGATAGATTTCAGGGTCGCCCTCGCTGAGAAGTACGTCGGGTCTCTCCTTCTTCACGACATCCAACATCGCGGGGATGTAATTTTCATGGCTCCCCTCAGGCACCACATGGAATCCATCAGTCAGAAACCGTCCCACGGCTTCCGGGTCCATGTCCGTGCCGACGATCTCAAGTTTTCTTTCTCCGTTGTTCTTCAGATGATGGATGAGCGTGGAGGCTCCCGGGCATCCACATGCCGTTAAGAGGACCTTGATTGGTTTCACTGGCGATACCTTCAGAATTCTAAGACTCCCCTGATCAGATTAAACGCTTCAGCGTAACGTGCGTTAATCTTAGTTCCATGATACTGCAGCCCCGCTGTTATTTTCTTGGGATCGGAATAAGGCAGGAATTTCTGTGTATGATAGCATTCGAGTAGATCTCTTTTCTTGTCAGCAATCTCATCAGGGATGACAATGTAAAAATCCGGACTGAACTTCACGCTGCTGCGCGGAGATTCGTAACCCAAGATCGTGCTGCTCTTGAAGACTTTTCGACATTCATCTCTGAGACAGCCGTGATCCTGATGAACGTCATCAAGCGAATGGGTGAACACCAGTTGAGGGGCAAACTCATCCCGAATCACTTCGAGTTTCTCCCGAATCTTGGCCTCATGCTTGTACAACAAGCGATTTGGAAAGTCCATGAGTTCAGCGTCATCTCGGTTTAAACCAAGAATATTAACGGCGTTTTCCCACTCCATTTCGATGCCTTGGTTTCTGGGGAGATCCGTGCATTTACTGAACGCGATATAATTGATTTTAACATCCTGTGTCAGAAATAATCCGAGGGCGCCACCGCAACCAAACTCGACGTCATCGGGGTGTGCCCCAACGGCGAGAACGCGTTTAAACATCAATCTTCAAGCTCCATCCAAGAGATCTTTGTACATTTCCCAGATTTCAGCCACCACGTTCTCGGGGCGATGCTCATCCGGAAGCCCGGTGAGCACCTCATCGTTCCAGTTGATAACCTTACATTCGCAGGCGAGAGCCTCTAAGCCCGTCTTACTGAGAACCTGAAGAAGTTTTCCACGTGCACCCTGCGAATAGGAACGTTTCACGTCGATGTAGTATTCATAACTCGATAACACGTCTCCCATGTCAATGTATGGGATGGGCACTGAGCTACGATCATGGATGGTCAATTCCAGATTTCTATTCCCCGCATATTTTCGGGCCAGATCATCGGCATCGTGGGCCATGTGAAATGCGTGACCCTTTTTCCTCTCTTTTGCGCTGGCGAAAAAAATATCGGTGTCGACGGGGTTTGGCTGCCAGGTCACTCCTTCAGGTGCTCCTTCTAGGAGATCCGAAGTTGACACCGTTATTTTATCGGCCACTTGCCAATATTTCCTACGCTCGGGCCATCGCCCTCGTACATTGCTTCCCTCGTAATGAAGAAGCACAGGCTTCTTGGGATAAAATCGCTTTATCCATGGTACTATTTTGTCCAAGGCGTGGACGTGTATCAGATCGTATTCCCTTACTCGACGGAGAGTTTCTATGCTGAAATGCCTGGGGCCCATGTCTAGAGTTTCGCCATAGACGGTGAAGCCGAACTTGTCCATAACGCTCCTCGTGATGACCCAACTTTTAGTGGGATAATGGCGATCCATATATTTCGCTACGATACTCGCGCACCCGGCTGTATTCCAGATGTGAAGAATTCTCGTCTCCATTAATCCATTCATATGCAGAGGGAATTTAGCATTTATAATTCAACTCCTTGAACATTTCGCTGAATCTAATCATAGTTCATTGAAAAAACGGGGCCCTCCACTTTTCCCCGTGTTGTGTAGACAAAAGGTTGAAAATATAAGCGGGGGTCTTAATGTGGGAGCTAAAGATGATCCTTGTTCTATGTGTCGATGGAATCGATCCGGACCATGTAACCGAAAACGGGTTCTCAAATTTTAAATACAATCTGAAACTCAAGATCCCTGATAGCTGTTACATCCAGACTGATCACGGTCGCGAACCCCACACCACGCGTGTCTGGCCGACCATCTTCTCAGGTAAAAATATCGACTACGGGGTTCAGAGAAGGGGAAAGACTAGGCAGATTATCCACGATTTCATGGTGAAAAACAAGCTATCCTGGTCAGGTCCTCGAGGGTACAACGTGGCTCCCATCAACGTGAATCTTGACACTGTCTTCGATCACTATCACAGCTTCAAGTGGAATATCCCGACCATTTGCCCCGAGTGGATAAGCAAGTATCCCGGTATCGAGGCTTGGAGGAAGTATATGGTCAGGGAATATCAGATGTGGATCATGATGTCCCTGGGTTGCATCTACAGCAGTTATGACCTCATCGGCCTATACACCCGAAGACTAGACTATGTCGGACACCAGGAGCCCGACAAAATGGATGCGCTTTATAGGGACATTTTCGGACACGCTGAACTGCTAAACGCCAAAGTGAAGCTCGTGGTGGTGAGTGACCACGGCTGCATCGATAAATATCACACCGACTACGCTTACATGGGCTCGGATCTACCAATCACCGCAGGGTCTGTAAACGAGGTTAGAGCAGATATTGAGAATCTGATGAAATCAGCGAATGGCGCTAAGTGAGATAGTCTTTGCCTAGATTGGAGCCTCTGGTCTTCACTTTAGAATCTCTGAGAGAACCCTTCCGTCAAGATCCCCCGGGATTTCAACGTCGAGTAACCTCAGTATTGTAGGCATCACATCCAGAATATTTGCTCCCTCGAGCTTTTCTCCTTCAACAACGTCCGGACCGGAAGCGATGAAAATCCCGTCCATTCTATGTGATCCCTTGATATCGTCTCCCGAATTTACGCCAAAAACCGTCTCAGCAGTCAAGGAGTTGGATGCCTTGTACGTGCCCCTGAGGGATAACACTATGTCTGGGGACTCGTCAACATAAGGCCCCGAATACAGTTCCTCTCTTCGATAAACATTCTCAATGATATCTTCGTCCGTTTCAGGGTCTTTCAACTTTCGTAGTTCAGCGATAATCTCGTCTCTCAGGCCTTCATATTCCCCCGGTTCCACGACCCCTCGTGGCTCCCTCCCTTTCACATTTATCATGATGCTTTTCTTATCGGTCCCGAAGAACGACGCCATCGCAGCTTTTGATTTTTCCCAGTTGATTGCTACAGTGTCAGTAGGTATTTTTGAATACGCTTTTGTAACCGATGATGGAAGCCATTTCTTGATCACGTTGTACCCTGGGACCCTTTTGATGAATCTCAAAGAACTCTTTGTTATACCAAATTTGCTGAACACTTGGCTGACCCCGCTCTCTTTATTCCGTAATTTCCTGATCTTGTGGCCGGATGTAGCCTCATAGTCGACCGATTCAGTAGATAACAGCCCGATTTCCTGAAGCCATTTATTTATGTAAAATGTATTTTCGGACGATCCAAATCCGTGATCCGACATAATGATGATGTTGGAGTCATCTTCCACCTTATCCACGACTTCGCCCACGATTTTGTCTACTTCACAATAATAGCTGTTGATCTTGTCCTCGTCTCCCCATAGCTTGTGTTGAATGGTATCTGATCCCACGATCATGAGCATGAAAAAATCCCAATCAAATATTTTCATGAGCGATAACGCAATCTCTTTCCTTTTAATCTCTAAAGCGAGCAATTCCTGGTATATTTCCTCTGGGCGTACAATTCCCCCGATATCCGTGTACACTTGATATCCCATCGCATCAAGTTCCTTTTTCAGAATCTCAGGATAAACATAATTCACGCCCTGCGGAGTGAGCAACCCCGATATGAGGCAACCCTTGACCTCTTTCGGTGGGTAAGTGCCCGTGACGTTGATCACGACGCTTGTTTTTCCCACTCCACCGAGGATATCATAGACCGTGGGGCTTTTCAGGTCTTCAGAACTTGACAGGGCGCCGATGTATTTACCCGGGACCTTCTTCAAAAAATCGTAGACTCCGTGTTTACCCGGGTTTTTCCCTGTCAGGAACGATGGCCACGCCGGAATCGACGAAGGAGGGATCGTGGATTTGAGGATTCCATGCGCTCCCTCCGCCATCAACTTGGAGATACGTGGGAGACGCCCCTCTGAAATCAATGGTCTAATGATGTTGAATGTGGCTCCATCGATACCGATTACCACACAACGATTCGCCAAGGCTGTACACCAATAAAGCACTCAGTAGTGAGATAATAGCTCTTTCTCGCTCTTGTACATCCAATAACTAAATATCTCAAGTTTGAGAGAAAATCGTTTAGACTGTGCTTGGATTATTTCAAATAAGTGATCCGATGTTGATAATTGATGAATGTTCTCGTAACTGGAGCAGCAGGACGGTTGGGGAGCCGGCTAGTTGAACTCTACTCGGAAAACGACTGCGACGTGAGGGCGTTTGACCTTCCTTTCGTCAATTGGGAACATATCGAAAAGATAAAACGCGTCGAATCCTTTTCGGGAGACATCACGGATCCCCGCGTTGTCTCTCAAGCTTGTTTAGAAGTTGATGTCATCGTTCACCTGGCTGCTATTCTCCCTCCAAACAGTGAATCTAATCGAGACACAACGTTGAGAGTCAACGTAGAAGGCACAAGGAACATCCTGGAAAACATCGAAACCGACACAGTACTCATTCTAGCTTCATCCATCTCTGCTTACGGCATCACACATAGTGAATTGCCCCCCATCCGAGAGGACCATCCTCTCCAAAGCCACAACAACTACTCGGAGAGTAAAATCGAGGCCGAGCGCCTTATCGAGGCTTCTGGTGTGCCATACGTGATTCTCAGAGTCGCCCCTATCGCTGTCGCCGATCTCCTCGAGCTCCCCGACGTCGTACCCTACAGAGCTGATCAAAGGGTCGAGTTCATCGATGTCGAAGATGCTGCCCATGCATTCCACCAAGCCTCCATGAAACCGGAGGAGAGAGGAAAAACCCTGAATGTTGCAGGTGGCAAGTCCTGGAAGATGACGGGATCCGAGTATATCGAGGAGTTCTACGGGGCTCTGGGTATCGATGTGGAGCCCAACTACTCGGAAAACTACACAGCCGTAGATTGGTATGACACGATGAAGGGAGAGTCTCTCGGCTATCAGAGGACAAGTTTTAACGATTTCAAGGGGAAACTGAATAGTATAGCCGAGGAGTTAGGCTTGATATGAGGTGTGTAGGTTGGCGGTAAGCGTTGCTGATGTCAGAGAGATCATCGATGAATTCATCACCCTTTTGAAAAATCAGGGTGCTGAAACCGAATACCCAGTGCAGTTGTCCAAGTTGGAGTCTGTTCATAGTGTTCTGATCCGGAACGAAAAGAAGATTTGGCTCAGGACCAAGAAGGGACGTGGGATGCTAGCCGAGGTCAGCGAGGCCGCGGATAGGCTAAAGGAGTCCTTCGCCTCCGGTGATATTGACGTGGTCGAGGGGGCGCTCGTCGAGGTTGAGGCTCTCGTAAAGGCCATCGAGGATGAGTCTCGCAAGAGGAGCATGGTCGTCACCTAGGGGACCCTTCAAGCTCGATTATTATATACAACCTCCCCAAGAGTCAAATATAGTTCTGAGAGGTTTATGCCATGGCGAGCAAAGTCTATTTCATGGACGACCGGTACGCCGGCCTCCCCACGAGCCTCCCCGCGAAGGCCCAGCAGCTCTTCGACGAGGCCAACTTGGACGGATGCTTCGAGCCCGGGGACTCCGTCGCGATCAAATGCCACATGGGGGAGTGGTACAACTCCGCGTACCTCCGCCCCATCCTGATCCGGGCGGTCGTGGACAGGGTCAAGGAGCGGGGGGGCCAGCCCTTCGTGGTGGACACCACGACAGCCCCTTACTACCACTACGGCTCCAGGAGCACCACACAGTTCCACCTCGAGACCGCCGCGGCGAACGGCTTCACCCCCCTGTCCATGGGGTGCCCCATCATCATCGCCGACGGCACCTACGGCACCGAGGACATCCGGGTGGATATCCCCGACGGAGTCCTCCTCAAGGAGAGCTTCATGGCGAAGGCCATCGCCGACGCCGACGCGATGATCGTGGTGAGCCACTTCAAGGGCCACGGCAGCGGGGTCTACGGGGGGAGCCTCAAGAACGTCGCGATCGGCTGCAGCAGCAAGCGGGGGAAGCTCATGGTTCACCTCACCACCCACCCCGAGGTGGGCTGGACCACCTGGAGCTTCGAGGGGGAGAACTGCATAGGCAGGGAGTGCCCCGACGCCACCCTCTGCGACAACATGTGCCCCGTGGGCGCGATTAAGGTGAAGGAGGACCACATGGAATGGGACAGGGATGCCTGCATCGGATGCTTCGGCCACCAGCGCCCTTTCTTCCGATGCGATGTCTGGGGACGGGAGAAGTACCAGGAGTTCCGCACGTGGTTCCTCATAGCGATGGGGGACGCAGCCACGGCCTACCTTCGCCACCTCGGCCCCGAGAACGTGGGCTACATCAACTACGCCATCGACATTACCCCCGCATGCGATTGCGTCCCCGGCTCCGACAGGCCCGTGCTCCCCAACCTCGGCGTCCTCGCTTCCCGGGACATGATAGCCATCGACGTCGCCACCCTCGACCTCGCCGACAAAGCCCCGGGGATACCCGGCTCCATGGCCGAGGAGAAGGAAGTGATGGAACCAGGCGCCGAGAAGTTCACCGGCATCGTCGGGATGAGCCAGTGGGTCACCGCAAACACCGCCGCGGGCCGAGGCGTCGGCTCCAAGGAATACGAGCTCATCCAGCCCCCCGTCTCCGACGACGAGGCAGCTTACTGCTTCCCCGCGTTCAGCCCCGAACGTCCCTCCGGATACTACCTCGCGAAGGGAGTCGCCAAGTTCGGGACATGGATCCCCGATGGAGGCTTCAAATACAACAAGACCCCGTCGATTCCCTACGACGATCTCACTAAACGCTAAACTTCCCTTTTTTCCCAACTATAATTTCACCGAGATTGGCTCGGCTACTTCGTTCTGAAGATAGTGGTGATGTACTCAAATCAACAACATCAGCCTAGAGATAATCGACTTTTATGAGACTCGTTTTTCCCCTTAAGATCGATCTAAGTAAAACTGGCTCGTTTGATCATTGTGGTAGACTTCAATAAGAAGGTCTATACTTGATCCCAATTAGATTAAGGACCTAGAGCTGAAGCGAACATGTTGAGGAGCACAGCAAGAAGACTCAGAGATCTATGGATATATTTCAAGACTGGTCACAGCGGGTATCTAACCTTCACGCTGAGTATCTTGAACTTCGTTGTGCTTCAGCACAGGCTTCTGATCCAGTATATTCCTTTTCTTTCCAAATACCTCAGTTCTCTGACCAGCTTTTTCTTGGTTTTCGTGTTCACCTACATACCTCTGGCAATTGTGATAGGGTATTTCGAGTTCAGAAAGGGTGAGATGAAAAGGAGGCCCATGTTGAATCCCTATGCGCAAGACACGATAGAGGCACACATCCTATTGAACAAAGGCTTACTGAGCTACATCGAAGGAGACGAAGCCAGCGCCAAAGACCAGATTGAGAAGAGTAGCGCGCTTCTCAGCAAGTGGCGGCAGAGGAAGTCATAGAATTTTCGATAAAAATGACCAAGGGGCAGCTCTCGGAAGACTTTCGAAACCATACATAGAGTCTGCCTAGACCCTCATTCGTGTATGGATGGTAAAAGGCAATCCGTCTGCTTTAAGATATAAGGAATGACATTGCTGCGGATCGAATCCATGTCTGAAACTGAAAACTAGGGACATAGGGCGTGTATTACAGATAAGAAATTATTAGTATCCGGACGGGTCTTTCATCCTTGATTCTATGCCAGGCGCGATCAAGGGCTACGCGGGGAGACTCCTACGCGTCGACCTCACAGAAGGGACTCTTGAGGACTGGTCTTGGGACGAGCAGGCCTACAGATCGTACCTCGGGGGGACGGGCGCAGGGGCCAGGATCCTCTACGATGAGGTCCCCCCGGACGCCGACTGGTCTGACCCGGTGAATAGGGTAGTCATCGCGAGCGGTCCCCTCGGTGGCACCAGCGTCGGGGGCACGGGCACCATCTCCCTCGTCACCAAGGGAGCCCTCACCGGCGGCGTCACATCGGTTCAGGCCAACGGCCTCTTCGGCGCCTACATGCGGTTCTCGGGGTACGATGGTGTGGTGATCCAGGGCGCCTCCGAAGAATGGCAGTATCTGGTCCTCAAAGACGGCTCCGCGGAGCTCAGGGACGCCTCAGAGATCATGGGCCTCGACACCTACGAGGTGAGCAACGCCCTCAAGGAGATTCACGGCGTTAGAGGCCGGGGCGCCGCTGTCCTTTCCATCGGCCCCGCGGGGGAGAGCCTCGTCCGATGGGCGGGGGTATTCGTGGACAAGGGGCACAGCGCCTCCCACAACGGGACGGGCGCCGTCCTGGGCTCCAAGAAGCTCAAGGCCATCATCGCATTCCCCGGAGATAGGAAGATCGATGTCCACGACCCCGAGGCCCTCAAGGAGGTTGCTCAGGAGATGTACGAAGATGTCGAGTATTTCAAGGGCACAATCGGGGGTGTCGAGACCAGCCAAAAGTCGGGCCACGGCACCCTCCCCGTGAAGAACTACACCACGAATCTCTGGGATGTCTCAGACGAGAAAATCGACGCCTACGGTGAGAAATACCTCAGGGACACCTACCAGGTGGGGAGGGAGCCCTGCTGGGGCTGCCGCCTCCTTCACTGCGCCTGGATGGAGGTGAAGGAGGGCCCCTACGCGGGAATCGTCGAGGAGCCCGAGTACGAGCAGCTCGCCGCCTGGGGCCCCGCCATCGGGGTCGACGACGTCGAGGCCTCCATCATGCTCAGCGGCCTCACCGACAAGCTGGGCCTCGAGAACAACGAGGCAGGTTGGCTCACCGGCTGGCTCATGGAGTGCTTCGAGAAGGGCTGGATCACCGAGGAGCAGACCGAGGGATTCAAAATCGCCTGGGGGGACGTCTGGGCCGTCGTGGAGCTCCTCGAGATGATCTCCAAGCGCGAGGGCTTCGGGGACCTCCTCGCCGAGGGAGTGAAGAGGGCCTCGGAGAAGATCGGGGGCCCCGCCGCCGACGCCGCGATCTATACTATGAAAGGGAACACCCCCAGGGGTCACGATCACAGGACCCGCTGGGCCGAGATGTTCGACACCTGCGTAAGCAGCACCAGTACCATCGAGACCCACATGAGCGTCATGGGCCCCGACGCCCAGGGACCCGGGAACTGGAAGGCGGTCTCCACGGAGGTCGCGGAGACCAAGGGGTTGATGCAGCTAGACGACTCCACCGGCGCCTGCCGCTTCAACACCAGGATGAACGCAGAGCACATCGCAGCCGCCATCGCCGCCGCCACCGGCTGGGACTTCACCCCCGAGGAGGGGAAGCGGGTCGGCCTGAGGGTCGTCAACCTGATGCGGGCCTACAACCTACGGGCTGGCATAGGTGCCGAGTACGACCATCCCTCGGCCCGGTATGGATCCACGCCCGTCGACGGACCCACCGCAGGGATCAGCATCCTCCCCCACTGGGACGAGATGCTCAGGAACTACTACACCCTGATGGGCTGGGACCCCGAGACCGGGATACCCCTCCCCGAGACCCTCAGGGGGCTCGGCATCGGCTGCGTTAATTCGGATCTCAAGAAACTACGGTAAACCCCGATAAATAGGGGGAGCTCGCTCCCCTTTTTACCGTAAAAAAAATATGGTGGGCGTTCATTCCACGCTCTAAGGAATCGACGTATATTCAATGATTCTTGAAAGAGACGTTCGAGTAATTCACATTGAGGAGCGCCCAAAAAATGGCACGTTGAGGCCAACGGAGCCTCATACGGAGTGTTTTTATCTCTCCTTGATTCGCTGCCCTATGGTCTTGAGCTCCCCGTGCTCCTTGTAACGGATCTTGGTGTTCAGCCTCACGTTGAGCCCCAGTCGCCTCAGGAAGGCGAAGAGGCTCTCCCCGTCGATGCGGTCCCGGATCTTCCCCGACTTGATCCCCTCCACGAGGGCCTGCTCCACCTGGGGCATCACCGTGGGGTACTGGATCTTCGCGGTTTCGTAGACCTCCCAGGCCCTCCCGGAGAACATGCCGTCCAGGATCTCCCTGGGGGTGGGCTCCGCGGGTTTCTCCGGCTCCTCCTCTGCCTTCTCATCCTGGAGCATGCGTCTCTGGAACTCCAGCATTCTCCGCCTCTTGATCCTCTCCAGTTTCTCGTCCATTCCAGCAGCCTCGAACGACTTTTCCCCAGTCGCAGCCTATAAGTCCAGAGGCTCAGGGATATAGTTTACCTTGGTCATAGCCGTCTGTAAGAGGAGTTACTCCCTGAAGCATAATCCCACATAAACTCCCTGCGACAGATTTAAGGGCCCAACGCGAAATCGTCAACAGGAGACAACCAAATGAAGGTTCACAGCGCTAGTTTTACATTCGACACGGAAGGCGAATTCGACATAGTCGAAATCACAGGCCGAGTCGACGAAGCGGTGAAGGACTCCGGAGTCGGCGAGGGCATAGCAGTCGTGTTCGCGGGTCACGCAACCGGGGTCATCGTACTGAACGAGTACGATTATGCCCTCCTCGAGGACCTCAGGGCTTTCATGGAGAGGCTCGCACCTGAATCCCCCGGATACACTCACCCCGTGAACGCCGATGCCCACCTCCGCTCTATGCTGTTCACCCCCAGCAGGGTGATCCCCGTCCACGACGGCCGTCTCGGACTGGGTACTTGGCAGAGCCTTTACTGGGTCGAAGCCGAGAGGAGGCCTAGGCGTCGGAGGGTCGAGGTCACGGTCATCGGGGAACCCGTGTCAGCAGACAAACGATAAAAGCCCTGGAAGACTATTCAATTCGATTCTCCATGAGCATCCTAGACGAGTATGTGCGCCAGAACCCCGGTTCCAAGGAGGCCTACGAGCAAGCCCAGCGCTTCCTCCCCAGCGGGAACACCCGGACGGTCCTCTACTGGCCCCCATTCCCCCTCTGCCTGAGGGCGGGGAGAGGCACCAGGCTCTGGGACGTTGATGGAAACGAGCGCATCGACTTCAACTTCAACAACACCACCCTCATCCTCGGCCACAACCACCCCAAGGTCATCGAGGCAGCCGAGGAACAACTCGCCCGGGGCACAGTCCTGGGAGCCCCCACCGAGACCGAGCCCCTGCTGGCTGAGGAACTACTCCGCAGGCTCAAAGGCGCGGAGAGGGTCCGCTTCACCCCCTCGGGGACCGAGGCGAACATGCAGGCCATCAGAACCGCCAGGGCCTACACCGGGAGGGATCTCATCGCCAAATGCGAGGGAGCCTACCACGGCTCCTGGGACGCAATAGACATCAGCGTCGCCCCACCCTTGGACCAGGCCGGTCCCAGGGAGGCCCCCAACAGCGTGAGGCAGCAGGCCGGGATACCCGAGGGGGTCCTCAGGAACACACTGACCCTTCCCTTCAACGACGCCGAGGCCGCAGTCGCCCTCATAGAGAAGCACCGGGACGAGCTCGCCGCAGTCATCGTGGAGCCCGTCCAGAGGGACCTCCCCCCGGAGCCCGGGTTCCTCGAGGCCCTCAGGGAGGCCACGGAGCGCCACGGCATCGTCCTCATCTTCGACGAGGTCATCGCCTTCAGGGTCGGCTACCACGGGGCCCAGGGGAGGCTCGGGGTCACCCCGGACATCACCACCCTGGGGAAGGTCATCGGAGGAGGCTTCCCCGTGGGAGCCTACGCCTCCACCGAGGAGTTCATGGAGCCCCTCGC
This sequence comes from Candidatus Bathyarchaeota archaeon, assembly GCA_026014875.1. GTDB lineage: Archaea > Thermoproteota > Bathyarchaeia > TCS64 > TCS64. The sequence goes on from JAOZHO010000036.1 coordinate 39,852, forward strand.
CATCCCCGAGGCCAAGTTCCCCGACTACAGGGGGCCCCGCCTCGGCTTCTCCGGCACCTTCAACGCCCACCCCGTCACCATGGCCGCCGGTCTCGCCGTCCTCAAGGAGCTTCGGCCCCCGGTCTACGACAAGATGGACCGCAACGGGGAGAAGATGAGACAAGGCCTGACGAAAATTCTGGATGAGGCGGGCATCAACGCCTTCGTGGGAGGGATGGCCTCCTTCTTCCCCGTCATATGGACCACAGAGAAAGTCAGGGACTACAGGTCCGCAGCGACCGGAGACAGGACGATCTCGAGATACTTCTCTGTTGATCTCATGAACCGGGGGGTCTTCCTCTTGGGCCATCCTAACATCTGTGCGGTCACGACCAATGAAGACATCAGCTTCACACTTGACAGAATAAGGAAAAGTGTCGAAACCCTTGCACCCATTATCGAAGATGAAGCCCCCCATCTCATAGAATAGACGTTAGGATGTGACCTCGGTGAAGTCTCTTCACAGTCCTATCTGAGACGTTAAATAGAGTTGGTTTTTTTATAGCTACACGAAGCTTGAGAAACTGGTGATGAAGGTGAACGGACAATGAGGCCCCTAAAATTAATTTTAACTGCCTGCGGCTGCCCTGGCGCTTCCACACTTATACGCATGCTTAAGCAGAACGGGGAGAGGGAAGTCAAGATAATCGGGACCGACATGAGCCTCGAGGCTGTCGGACGCTACCTTTGCGACGGGTTCTACAAAGTACCTTCGGGGACGAGCCCCGAGTATATCCCGGCGATGATGGATTTAGTCGAAAAGGAGAAGCCAGATCTCATCTTCCCCGAGTCGAGCAACGAGGTTCTCACTCTGGCTAGATCAAAAAAAGAGTTTGAGGAAATTGGGACGAGTGTGGTTGTCTCCTCCCCTGAATCCATCGAACTAGCCAACAACAAGTATCTGATGTACGAAGCGGTCAAGAAAGGCAGCGGGATCGATCTTCCCACGTATCACTCAGCCTCGAACCTCGATGACTTCCTCGAAGCCGCAGACAAGCTAGGTTACCCCGATTCGCCCATCGTCTTTAAGCCCCATTTTGGGAAAGGTAGCAGGGGCGTGAGGATCATAGATCCCCGTGCCAACAGATTACATCAGTTGATGGAGGAGAAGCCGACAAACAAGTTCATGAGCCTCGATGAATTCACCGAAATTTTCAGGGGGCTGGCGGATGAGGACTTCCCCAATCTCCTCGTCATGGAATATCTGGAAGGCATGGAGAAAACCGCAGATACGATCGCGATGGATGGCCGTGAGCTCCTGACCACTATCAAGACTGTGGAGCGGGCCAGGTGGGGTGTGATCGTTGAAGGAGAGCTCGTGCAAGACGACAGCCTTGTGAGCCAGTCGAGGGAGATCCTGCGGTCCATACCTCTGAGTTACTGCGTAAACATCCAATTCATAGCCGACAAGCTAATCGAGATCAATCCCCGGGTCAGCACGTTCATCTATCAGAATGACCTGATTGCCCCATATCTAGCGGTCAAGTTGGCCCTTGGTGAGATCACTGAAGAGGATGTTAAGGCATATAGGAGTAAGATAGATTATGGTAGGAGGATGATACGGTACATGGATCAGTTATTCCACAAGAAAGAGGAGAGAGTATTATGAGTAAGACCTTTTTCCAGAATGTGCTCGTTCTCAGCCCTCATACAGACGATGGAGAATTAGCCGCAGGGGGAACCATCGCCCGTTTCGTTCAAGAAGGCTCCAACGTCACATACGTCGCGCTCTCGGCCCCTCGCCCTGAACTCCACGAAGAATGTAAAAAGTGTCTAGAGGTTCTCGGCGTCGATGATTATTCGATACTAGATTTCCCTCGGAGGATATTCCCGGAAAAACGTCAGGAGATTCTCCAGTACATCTACGACTATAACGCTGAGAACGATGTTGATCTGGTGCTCACTCCCTCCACTCAGGACCTTCATCAGGACCATCAGACGGTCACAAGAGAAGCGATGAGGGCCTTCAAGAACAGCAGCATACTCGGCTATGAGCTACCCTGGAACCACATCATCTTCAACGAGAACTGCTACATCTCCCTGACCGAGGAACATGTCGAGAAGAAATTGTTGGCGCTCTCGCATTACAAGACCCAGGAGACCCGCCACTACTTCGATATGGACTATTTGAGGGGCCTGATGCGATCCAGAGGAGTCCACATTAAAACAAAGTTCGCGGAGTCTTTCGAGGTAATAAAACTCGTTCTGACCTGAGTCCTTAAAAGGTCAACGGGGAATCCAACTTTTCGTCAGGAAATTTCTGATAGATTTCAGTAAATTTCTTTTCTGGTACTCGTTCACCCAGGGGGCGACGTCCATTTTATCCATTCCTCTCGCCGAGAGAAACCCGGAGACCATCTCTATTCCAGCTTTTGGTTCAGAGAGGAAATATCTGAACGACCTCCCCACTGCGTAAACCCAGAAATATCCGAGATTGTACATGCTTGCCCCTATACTCCGGGCCTTCTTTATCTTGGTCTTAATGGGTGATCTCTGCGCAACCGTGATTAGATGGGGCACCCGCTTCACATTCATGCCCTTCTCCAGAGCCTTGAAAACGAGCCAGCTCTCCCATCCCAGTGTCTCAGGATAGCGTAAACCGTTTACTTCCCTCCAAAAATCAGCTCTAACGACTCGCGTCCCCCTCGGGGGAAGCCCTTCGTAAGCGGGGTCACTTTCAAGCCGACCGCTCGCCACTACAAGCCGTGGGTCTCTCACCATCTCCCCATAGATAACCTCGAAGAAATTCGCTGGAAGCACAGCGTCAGCACCGCATATCAGAACATACTTCGAATCTGGTGAGACTCTCATTAATCCCTGATTTATCACACCAGAGATCGCCGCAGTTGCGATGGCGCTGAAACCCCTATCCGATAACTCTTCCACGATGTCAGCGTATTCCTTGGCTATCTCTGATGTTCTGTCAGTGGAACCATCATTGACTACGATAATTTTCCTTGGGGGGATACTCTGCCGTCTGATTGCGAGGAGGGTCTTTTCTAGGTGTCTCTCTTCGTTCCTTGCAGGGATGACGACATCATACCCCATGTGTATCAATCTTTTAGGTTATGATTTCATGTTTGATATCTTTTTGTAGAGAAGGCTAATCCTTATGTTCGAAGTAGATCGGTTTGCGACCGGCTCTCAATCGCTCATGGATCGATGGAGTCCATAAACCGATTCTTGATCGCTATCGGGTCGAGGGGTATCGCGCTCAACTTGTTATCATCGCTCACTATGGTTGCATGAATAAACGAGAGTTCACGCCTCTCGAGACATCCCTTGAATACTTCAGACAACTCTGAGGTGTTATCTGCTTTGAGGCAATGATCGAATCCACATGCTCTAGCCACATCCACCAGGTCCGTGAGGCCTGCAGCGTAGCTGATTTGATTTCCAGTGGTTCCATATGCTCCGTTGTCGAGTGTAACCAGTATCAGGTTGTCGGGTTTCAAGTTGGCTATAGTGGACAGTGAGCCCATGTTCATCAAGATGGAGCCGTCGCCGTCGAGGCACACGACTCTCCTGTCTTGGGATAAGGCCAACCCTAGCGATATGGAGGATGCGAGTCCCATCGAGCCTAACATGTAGAAATTCTCTGGCCTGTCTCTCGTATGATATAATTCCTTGCTGGGGTCCCCCAGATTTGAGACAACCAACTCATCCCCGATCAGATCCGTGATAACCCTAAGCGCCTGGGATCGCAGCATCCTAGAACAACTCTGGGGATAAGAGCGCGACGTGTGTTTCCCCGTCTCTGAAGCTGCTGGCCGAGAACTCCTCCAAGGAATCCAGCTGGGCGCTAATCCTTATGAAGGGTATCTCCATGGCATCCAGCATCCCAGGGAGGGCCACACCCAGAGGAACCTGGGCGGGAATCTTCTCGTTGTATGATCCCCTGTGCTCCGCGATGATGAGGATGGGTATCCTGTAGGTCTTGAGGAGCGAGGCGATGGCGTTGAACGAGTTGCCCAGGCCTGAGCTCTGGATCAGCATGAACGGCTTCTTCCCGGCGAGGTAGGCGCCGGCACAGACGCCCACTCCCTCCTCCTCTCTGGTGACGGGAACCGTGAAGATCTCATCGTCGTCCTCGATCATCTCGAGGAGGTTCTTGAGTTTGCTCGAGGGAAAGGTGACTCCGAAATCGAATCCGTTCTCTTTTAGAAATGAGATGATCTCTGATTCCACCACGCGATGTCCGATTGAAAGCTGATTGGTCCCAATTGGGTTGTATGGATGCTCCTCTTTTGCAGCTGAGATAGACGCCACGACGCTGTCGTCCATGTTTCCCTAATCTCCATCCCGGACCAATTAATGCTTTTTCCGATAGTAGAAAACCCCACGTCTCATTTATATATTTTATCCTTTTGAAACACATATTTGATATTATAAGGAAAATTTTTATACTTATTTATCCTTATAGTGGATTATGTGGTCCGAGCTATTGAGGAGCTGCATCACCGATGGGTTTGGTGAACACTTGAGAGAGACCCTGAATTCCCTCGGGATGAGCATCAAGGATTTTTCGGAGGAGACGGAGATCCCTGTAAGCACTCTATACAAGATCATCTCGGATGGACAGAAGGATTTCCGGAGATCCACGCTGAGGCAGATAATTCAAGGCGTCAGGCGATTGGAGGGGGTCGACGAGGAGAATGTGCTGGCCATCATCACAACGAGGACCGCCCTCGACACCATCGGGAGAACCATCGAAATTGACGGGGGCTCCGTCAAGATCAAGGAGTTCCCGGCGACCACCATCGAGGAGGCGATCATCCAAGGTGTGAGGGCCGAGAAGTCGGGGGTGAAGGGTATAATATGCGGTCCCATCGCAGCGACCACCCTGGAGAGGGCCGTTGACATACCCATCACCGCGTTCAGGTTCGACGAGGGGCTCCTGTTGGACGCCATCGCAAAGCTAGCGGAAAAGCTCTGAGATCCGTCTTCCGGGTTTAGCATTCCATATGACTGGCGGTTGAACCTCTGGGGACGTGGAGTGGTTTATCATGGGTCTCCTTAGATGTGAGATGTCAGGAATCACTCTTGGGAAGCTCATCTTAAATACGGAAGTACGAGACTTCTGAGATGTGGGAATCAGCCTGATAGCTATCCCCCGGTTGGTGAAGGGAAACGAATAAAGATTTCAGGGTTTTAGGCAAGAAGACGATCAGGAAGGACGGCGTCGCGAAGGTCACGGGGCGGGAGATGTTCGCCTCCGATATGTCCCTCCCAAATATGCTGTACGGGAGGGTCCTAAAAAGCGCTCATTCCCACGCCAGGGTCAAGGCGATGGACGTGGCGGGGGCGGAGGCGATGGGGGCGGTCACCCTCACGCCCGACGAGGTCCCCGATGTGGTCTACTGCCCGAGGCTGGTGAGTATCCCCGAGGCGACCTACAGGGACTGGCGGGTGCTCACCGACAAGCCCCGCTACGTGGGGGAGCCCATCGGGGCGGTGGCCGCTGAGAGCGAGGAGGAGGCCCAGAGGGCCCTCGAGGCCGTCGAGGTGGAGTACGAGGTCCTGGGCGCCTCATTTGATGCGCTGGACGCCATGAGGCCTGAGGCGGAGGCCATTCACGAGCGGATCTACCTCGAGGACGACCTCCTGGATGTAGAGAGCAACGTCGGGTGCGCCCTCGATATAACCGAGGGTGACCCGAAGGCCCTGGAGGACGCCGATGTGGTCATCGAGAGGACTTACCGGACGAACCGGAGGTACCACAACCAGTTGGAGCCCAAGTCGGTGCTGGTGCGGCCCGAGCCGGATGGTGGGGTGAGCATCTGGAGCACCACCCAGACCATCCACAACACACGGCTCCTCATCCACGACATCTACGGCATCCCCGTGGGGAAGATCCGGGTCTACAAGGTGGCCCTCGGGGGGAGCTTCGGATCCAGCATCCACGTCAACCCCGTGGTGAACATCGCGGTGGGCCTCGCGCTGAAGAGCGGCCGCCCGGTGAAGATGAGCTACACCAGGGAGGAGGACATCAGGGACCACTGCAGCTACCAGATGATCTTCAAGCTCAAACTGGGCGCCAACAGGGACGGCAAGCTCGCCGGGGGGCGCCTCGAGGCCTACCTGGACATCGGGGCTCACCAGATCCAGGCCTACCCGCTGCTGGGGTGCGTGGTGGGTTGGTGGGTGAGCCTCTACAAGCTCCCCTACGTGGAGTACACGGGTAAGGCGGTGTACACCAACAAGGTGCCCAGCTGCGCCTTCAGGGGATACGGGAATCCCCAGATCACATGGGTCGTGGAGACCATGATGGACGAGCTCGCCGGGGAGCTCGGTGTCGACCCCCTGGACTTCAGGTTGAACAACTACATCGGCGAGGGAGACCTCTTCTGGGGTCAAGGACCATCCGTGAAATCCATCATCAGGAGCTGCGGCGTCGAGGAGATTCTCACCAAGGGCGCCGAGATGGTGGACTGGTATAACCGCCCCAAGGCCGGGGCGCAGACCGGCCGTTTCAGGAGGGGCTGGGGCGTCGGCAGGGGCTACCACACCAGCAGCGCCGGAGCCCCGGTGCCCAGCAGCATCGTGGACTTCGGGGGCGCCATGCTCAAGATGAACGAGGACGGCACATTCGACTACGTCTCAGCCCTGATGGACCACGGCTGCGGGACCCAGGATGCCCACGTCAAGATCGTCGCCGAGGAGCTCTGCGTCCCCGTGGAGAAGGTGAACATCATCAAGGCGGACACTGGCACCACCATCTACGACGTCTGCACCCATGCCTCCAGAGGCGTCTACAGCGGGGGAGGGGCGGCCCTCAAGGTCGCCGGGAAGGTGAAGACCCAGATCAGGGAGTTCGCCGGCAGGATACTGGACGCCTACCCCCACGCAGTCAGGATCAGGTACGACGAGGAGGGGGACAGGACCGTCGTCTACGCCGAGGGCATCGAGGGCAGGGAGGTGACGTACAGGGAGGTCGCCGAGACGGCCCGGCACAAGAACTGGGGCACCGTCTCCGCGCTGGAGAGCTATCGGCAGCCCAGCTGCCCGCCTCATTTCACGGGCTACTTCATCGAGGTGGAGGTGGACACCTGGACGGGGAAGGTGAAGCCCCTCCGGGTGGTGGCGGGGGCTGATATTGGGACGGTGATCAACCCTCTGCTCGCCGCTGGGCAGGTGCACGGCGGCATGGCCCAGGGGTGGAGTATGTCCCTCTTAGAGGACACCCCCTACGACCCTGAGACCGGGGACCTCGTGAACGGGGGCTCCATCGCCAACTACAAGGTCCCCACCTCCAACGACCTCCTCGACCTGGACGACTTCACGGTCTTCTTCGCGGACACCTACGAGCCCACGGGGCCCTTCGGGGCTAAGGGTCTTGGGGAGGGGGCTCTCAATCCGGTGGCGGGGACGGTGGCCAACGCTATCCAGGATGCCCTTGGGGTCCGGTTCTTCGAGCTCCCCATTACGCCGATCAAGGTCCTTGAGGCGTTGAGGGAGAAGGAGGGTTAGAGATGACAATAAACAAGGTGAACACCCACATCGTGCCCATCGAGTTCGAGTACCACGCCCCGGGAAGCCTCGACGAGGCCGTGGGGCTTCTTGAGAGGTACGGTGAGGAGGCTCAGATTCTGGCCGGGGGCACCGACCTCATCCCCCAGATGAAGCAGCGGAAGGCCGAGCCGAAGCACGTCGTCAACATCAAGAGGATACCCGGGCTGGCCTGCATCGAGGAGACGCCCGACGGATTCAGGATCGGGGCCCTCGCAAAGCTGAGGGCCGTCGAGCTCTCGCCGCAGATAAAGGAGAAGATACCCCTTCTGAGCGAGGCCGCCCAGAGCATAGGCTCGGTCCAGATCAGGAACCTGGGCACTATCGGCGGAAACATCTGCAACGCCAGCCCCAGCGCCGACATGGCGACCCCCCTCCTGGTCCTAGACGCCACGGTGCACATCTACGGCAGAGACGGAGCCAAGACCTGCTCCATCGCCGAGTTCTTCCAAGGCGGGGGCGATATCAACCTCGGGAGGGGAGAGTTCGTCACAGGCTTCACTGTGCCATTTCCTCCCGTGGGGGCGGGCTCCGCCTTCGAGAAGGTGGGGTGGACGACTTTCGACATCGCCACGGTCAACGTCGCGGCGGTTGTGACCCTGAAGGGAGGGAAGATCGACCACTGCAGCATCGCATTGGGGGCCTGTTCCCCCGCTCCGGTGAGGGGGGTGCTGGCGGAGGCCGCGTTGATCGGTAAGGAGCCTTCGGCGGAGGCTCTGGAGGAGGCGGTGGAGTTTATCGCCGCATGCGTGGAGCCTAGGGAGCGGTGGAGGAGGGCTCCCCCCGAGTACAGGAGGAGGTCCTCTAAGGCCCTCGCGATGGACGCGTTGAGCAGGGCCATCGAGCGTGCGAGGAGGTTCCCATGATGGAGATCGAGATAACCATCAACGGGCGGAAGCGGCGGTTCGACGTGGAGCCCAACAAGCTCCTGCTGAACCTCGTCAGGGACGATCTCCACCTTACGGGCACCAAGTACGGCTGCGGCATCGGGGAGTGCGGCGCCTGCACGGTCCACCTCGACGGGGAGGCCGTGCTCTCCTGCATGGTGCTGGCGGTGGACGCGGACGGGAGGACGGTGGATACCATCGAGGGCGTGGCCGACGTAAACAATCTCGACCCGGTGCAGGAGGCGTACATCGAAGAGGGAGCCATCCAGTGCGGATTCTGCACCCCCGGATTCGTCATGACCACGAAGGCCCTCCTGGCGGAGAACCCTGACCCCTCCGAGGCCGAGATCAGGGAATACCTGAAGGGCAACTACTGCAGGTGCACGGGCTACGTCAACATCGTGAGGGCGGTCCAGAGCGCAGCCCGGAAGCTGGGCTCCTGAGGTGGCCCCTCTGAGGGTCGCCGCTGTGGTTCTCGCCGCGGGGAAGTCCCAGCGGATGGGGAGAAACAAACTCATACTGAGAATCGGGGGGCGGACCGTGCTGGACCGCGTCCTCTCCTCCATCGAGGCCTCCGGGGTCGAGGAGGTCTACGTTGTTCTCGGCCACAGGCCGGAAGACTTGGTACCCATAGTTGAGGCTCACTCTGCCGAGGCTGTCCCCAACCCGGACTACGAGGAGGGGATGACGAGCTCCTTCAAGACAGGTCTAAGCAGGGTCTCCGTCGACGCGGCGTTCCTCTGTCTGGGGGATCAGGTAGTTTTGGATCCTGTTCTGATGGACAGGATGATCGATGCGATGGAAGCCCATCCCGAGGCTCTCATCGTGAGCCCCGTTCACGAGGGGAAGAGGGGGCACCCTGTGCTGTTCAGGGACACGCTCTTTCCGGAGATCATGGGCCTCGGGAGCGGTGATACAATGAAGGATGTCGTTGAGGGGCACGGGGACCGTCACATGGAGGTCGAGGGGGATGTCTGGTGCACCCTTGACATGGACACGCCTGAGGACTACGAGATGATCAGGGAGCGCCTTGCCGCCGAACCTTGATGAGCTCGGCGACGATGCTCACGGCGATCTCCTCGGGGGTCTCGGCCCCGATGTCTATGCCGATGGGGGAGCTGATCCTCGCCAAATCATCAGCGGATAATCCTTCCGAGATGAGCGTCTCCGATATCTTCTCGGCCTTACTTCGGCTCCCGAGTAGACCTACGTACGCGAGTTTCCTCGGCAATAATCCCCGGAGGGATACGAGCTCGTACCAGGACTCGCCGTGGACGACGGCCACGTAGTCGGCGGGGGTGGTCTCCAGGCCCTCGATCTCTTCCTCGAAGGGGCCGGAGCGGATCTCCGCTGCGTGGGGGAATCTCTCCCGGGTCGTCGTGGGGGCGTCGTCCACCACGATGGTCTCGAATCCGGCCTCGTGGGCCAGGTGGGCGAGGGGCATCCCGATGTGCCCCGATCCTATGATTATGAGCCTGGGGTCCGGTTTCACTATGTCCATGAATATTTTCACCTCTCCTCCGCATCTGGAGTCTATGGGTATCGCGCCCTCCCTGGGCTCGACGCCCAGGGCGAATGTGATGGTTCTGGGCCTCCCCTCCGCCAGAGACTTTATGGCCTCCTCGACGAGCCTCCTCTCCATGCCCCCTCCTCCCACCGTGCCGTAGGTGTTCCCGTCGGAGTCCACGAGCATCTTGGCCCCCTCGTCCCGGGGGCTCGACCCCGTCTTCTCGACGATGGTGCAGAGGGCGACGGGTTTCCCCTTGCCCAGGAGCCCCTGGAGCACGGCGACGAGCTGGGGGTCACTCAGTTTGGGTCATCTCCGCCGCCTTCAGTATCGCCTCGAGGGGGAGGACGAATCCCGTGCACCTGCAGATGTTGCCCTCGATGGCGGTCTTCGCCTCGTGGAGTGTGGGGCTGGAGTTGTCTCTGAGGAGGGCGTAGGCGGAGATGAGCATCCCCGGGGTGCAGAATCCGCACTGGACCGCGCCCCCCTCCATGAAGGTCTTCCTGAGGGCGACCATTATGGGTTCGTCCTTCAGCCCCTCGATGGTGGTGACAGATCGCTCCTCGACCCGCGCGGCGA
>JAOZHO010000007.1 GCA_026014875.1 Candidatus Bathyarchaeota archaeon
GAGCCTCCTGAGATCAAGGAGAAGGAGGGGGGCACGACCTTCTGGGGTTCACAGGAGGCCATAAAGCGTGTCGGGAGGGTCCCCGACGTCATCTACCACCTGGGGGACTGGGGGAAGGAGCCCATGATAGTCCTAGTGGGCAGGACCGCGGTCGAGGTCGCCGAGAGGGCCGTCATGATAGCCCGGGGGCTCTCAACCTCCTGAGGGGACGACCGCTGCCGGAGATGCACTCGTTCAACGACCTCAAGGGGAAGAGGACGCTGATCAGAGGCAACGTTAGAACTGGAAAGACAAGATTAACCGTCCGGCTGCTGGAGGAGGCCGTCAGGCTGGGCCTGGCAGAGGCCATAACCGTCATCGACATGGCGCCCAGGTCTCAGGAACACGAGGGGGGAAGCGTCGGAGGCCGGATATCCGAATACACGGAGGCCTACAAGCAGGTCCGCTACCTGTCGCCAGAACGGGTGGAGACCCCGAGGTTGAGGGCAGATACACCGGAAGAGCTGCTCTCATTGGTGGAGTTGAACGGGGAGAACATCAGACCACTGTTGCAGGAGTACCTCGAGAATCCGACCCCCATCTTGATAGTGAACGACGTATCCATCATATTCCAAAGCGGCTCGGATGACCTAATCATGGGGACTCTCGACGCGTGTGAGACCTTCATCGCCAACGGCTACCACGGCGACAGCCTCTCCGAGGACCTGAGGACAGGTGTCTCCAGAATTGAACGAGGCCTGATGGACAGACTAGCCTCCTGGATGGATGTCGTTGTAGACCTCCGCTGAAGGGGATCTAAACGGGCCACTCTTCCTTCTTGTAGGCCATCTCCCAGAACAGGTACTCGTACCTGCTGCTCAGGACGAAGTGACGGAGCATGAGTTCTCTCTCCCTGGACCCCGCCGCCGAGGCTGAACGGTCCGTAAGGTCCTTGTACCATCTGACTAGATCGATGTATTCCTGGGAGACGTAGGTGTCCGCCCACTCCATGTAGAAGGGGCTGCTGTCGAGGCCTGGGCTACCCTTCATCCACTTCCCGATCTCCTGATACGACCACATGCACGGCAGCATGGAGGCCATTATCTCCCCCACCGAGCCGGAGTACGCCACGTAGAGGAGGTGACGAGTATAGGCAACGTTCGTCGGGGCGCGCGGCGTCTTCCTCAAATCACTTGGGGCCATGCCCAGCCTCCTCGAGAGCTCCTCCAGCATCTCCATCTCGACGGTGGTGGAGGCCTTCAGTAGCTCGGCGAGGAACCCCATGGTCTCCATGTCCTCCGCCTTCGCTGCCGCCAACCCCAGGCATCTGGCGAAATCAACGAGGTAGACGTAATCCTGGCCGATGTAGAATCTAAACTTGTCCAGAGGCAGGGTCCCCTCCCTCATCTCCAGAAGGAAGGGCTGACTGTAGATCCTATTCCAGATCCCGGCTGCGACCTTTTTGAGCTCTTCAGAGAAACTTACCGATCCCATCGTGTAAATGATGGTCACAATATTTTTAACAGTATCTTCTAGGTCGAAAGTTATCTTCCTCTATCTCACCTCAAGCCGGTGATCATCTCGCCTATCTCTTCCTTCGAAATCCTCTCAGCCTGCACGACATTCACAACCCTCCCCTCGTACATGATAACTATCCGGTCACTCATGCCCAGGACCTCGTCTAGGTCCTCGGAGATGAGCAGGATCGCCTTACCCTCGTCCCTCTTCCCCCTCAGTTTCCGTCGGATAAACTCCTGGGAGCCTATATCCAGACCGGACGTGGGTTTATCCGCTATGAGAAGTTGGGGGTCCCTGGAGAATTCCCGGGCTAGAATGAGCTTCTGCAGGTTCCCCCCTGAGAGTTTCCCCGCTGGTTTCTCTATGCTCGGAGTGTCTATGTTATATTCCTCAACCAGCCTCTTGGCGTACTCATAGACGTGATTCTGGTCAGTGAACCACATGTTCTCAAAGGGGAGGGGCCCCCTGTTGGCGAAGGGCTTCTGGGAATGGGTGCCCAATATGAGGTTCTCCTTGATCGACAGTTCGGGCATTACACCTCTCCCCATCCTGTCCTCGGGGATGTAGCCGACACCCAGCGCCCTGAGGTCCTGGGGAGAGAGATTCGTCGCGTCCCCCCCATTGATGAATACCTTCCCCGCGGAGGCCTTCCTGAGGCCCACGATCACGTCTATAAGCTCCTCCTGACCGTTTCCGCTCACCCCGGCGATGCCCAGGATCTCCCCTCCTCTGACCTCGAATGACACGCCCTTCAGGGTTCTGACTCCCGTGTCGTCGAAGGCCTCTAGTCCCTCCACCTCAAGGAATCTTTCACCCTTCTCGGACTCAGCTCTCTCGATATCGAATAACACGTCCCTTCCGACCATCATCCGAGCGAGGTCTTTGACATCGACATCACCAGCGTTTATGGTGTCCACGACCCTCCCCCGCCTCAGGATGGTTATCCTGTCGCTGATCTCCAACGCCTCAGGGAGCTTGTGGGTGATGAAGATTACAGAGATGAAGCCCTCCCCGGCTATCTCCTTGAGAGCCCTCATGAGCTCCTCCTTCTCTTGGGGAAGGAGCACCGAGGTCGGCTCGTCCATTATAAGGACCTTAGCCCCTTGGTAGAGGGCCTTGAGGATCTCCACCTTCTGCTTCCCGCTGGCGGAGAGGCGCTCCGGCCTGGCTTCGAGGTCAACCTTCAGTTTGAATCTTTCCCCGAGCTCGATTATCTCCCTATCTGCCCTCTCCCTGTCCAGGAAAGGCCCTCGGGTCGGCTCACGTCCCAGTATGATGTTGTCGAGAACGGTCAGGCCCGCCACGAGGGTGAAGGACTGGTGTATCATCCCGATGCCCAGGTCGATCGCATCCTTGGGGGCGCCTATCGAGACCCTCTGCCCGTTGACCCGGATCTCCCCCTCATCCAACCTGTAGAGGCCGTATAGAATGTTCATCAGCGTCGTCTTCCCCGCCCCGTTCTCCCCGAGGATGCTGTGGATCTCCCCCCTTCTCAGGTCGAAGTCGACGTGGTCGTTGGCCACCACCTCGGGGAATCGCTTCGTGATGCCCCTCATCTCAAGGACATTCTCGCCATCCGAGGCACCGAGATCATTCACGGAGTATCACCAATATACCCTTTCACCAGCCTACTCCCTGTCATAGTGAACCCCCAGAGCGGAGGGCATCCCGGCCTTCTTCCCCATCGCACCCGCTGTGGCAAGGGCCACGATGACTCCGAGGTGGGGTATGATGACCACAAACTCGGGGGGGATGAATGTAAAACCGGCAACCTGGAGCCTCGTCTGGGCGCCGATCAGGAAAGTGAAGAAGAGGGAGCCCCAGAAGACCCCGGAAGTCTTCCATCTCCCGAATAGGATGAGCGCGAAAGCTGTCCACCCATACCCTGCCACTAGGTTGTAGGTGAACCCCTGCAGTATGACGAGGGAGAGATAGGCCCCCGCCAGCCCGACGAACCCCGAACCCAGGGAGGTGCAGATCCACCTCACCTTGGAGACGTCGATCCCAGCAACGTCGGCGGCCCTCGGGTTCTCCCCCACGGCCACGACCGTGAGCCCTTGCTTCGTGTTCTTCATGACGACATGGATGAGTCCGAAGGAGAGGAGAGTCAGGTAGAACACCGAGTCTAGGGAGAAGATGCGGAAGCCCATGGTCTCCTTCACCTTAACCGAGGGCAGCAGCGTGTTGTACAGGAACCCCGCCAACCCCTCGGTCAGGAACCAGAGACCGAAGCCCACGACTACCTGGTCTAGGCTGAGGCGGATGGTCAACGCCGACAGCAGCATGCCGATCACGAAGCCCATGAGGAACCCGAAGAGCAGCGAGACCCAGATGGACCCTCCGAAGTAGTGATATGCGAAGACCCCGGAGAACGCCCCGAACGCCATTATTCCTTCGAGGGAGAGGTTCCAGACCCCGCTCTTCTGGCTGAGGAAGCCACCCAGAGCGGCCAGCCCTATCACCGGGAAGAAGGACAGGATGGAGCTAATCTGCTGCATCACTCTCATTAACCTCCCGAAGCCAACCTGCCGCCTTGGGCAGGAGAACCACGAGGAAAACGATTCCCACCATCGCCTCTGAGAGCCTGTGGGGTATGCCTAAGGCTACGAGGCTCAGGGTGCCCTCGTAGATGAGTGCGATGAGGAGGGACGACAGGGGCGCCAGAAGCGCCCTGTTGCCGGCTATGAAGGCCGAGGCGATGGCGTAGAATCCGTAGTTCCCCGAGATCCCTGCCTGAGCCCTGAAGAAGGTTCCCAGGACCAGGCCGCTCCCCGCCAGGCCGCATATCCCACCGCTCAGGAGCATGCTCAGCACGGTGAGGCGCTCCGTGTCTATTCCGTTGGTGAGAGCCGCCATCTTGTTGGCCCCCGTCGCCCGAATTTCGTAACCCAGCACTGTCCTGTTCAGCAGGATGTAGGTGGCTGCAACCAGGGCGAGGGCGATCAGGAACATCGAGTTTAACGGTGACATGATGAAGGAGAGCCTCGTCTCCGGGGGGATCATCGTGGTCCGGGGGTAGAGCCCCACCCCCCAGTTCCACGGGCCGTCTATGAGGTACTGTAATATGGCGAAGGCCACGAAGTTCTGCATCATGGTGATGACCACCTCGTTGACATCCCATCTCGCCTTGAGGAAGGCGGCAAACGCCCCGTAGATACCGCTGGCAAGGAAGCTCCCTGCGAGGGAGAGGACTATCGCCAGCGGGGGCGGCAAGCCGAGGAAGAGGCATGTCCCAACAGTCACTATGGCACCAACGACGATCTGCCCCTCCCCCCCGATGTTCCAGATCCCGCCGTTGAAGGCCACCAGCAACCCGAGGGTGGAAATGAGGATAGGTGTAGCCCGGGCTAGAGTCTGCAGTATGCTGTCCAATGAGCCTACCGTCGAGCCTAAAAAGAGGGCGAAGATCTCAACGAGGTCGATCCCCAGGGAAAGACTCGTCAACAGGAAGATAGCTGAGACCGTCAGTGCAATTATGCCAGTGATGTAGAAGGCGGATCTCACCAAGTTCCTCAGGGATTCTCACCTCCATCCGCCTCGGATTTACCATTCATCTATTAGCGGCACTTCGACCGTCCCGTCCATAATTTTTTCGCGCAGTTCCTCTGCGAACTCCTTCACATCCTCTGACACCATGTTCCCGAAGATCGGAATGTCCAGGGATCTGTCTTCAAGGGACAACGGCATCTCATAGTTCTCAGCTCTGAATTCGTCGAAACGATCTTCCGTGATGGCCTCGAAGACCTTGTCAAGCAACACGTCCCACTCCCAGCACGCGCACCCGATCATTGTGTCAGGGTGCTCGGAGACGATGTCCCGGTACTCCTGTATCGAGTAGATACCCTTCTCCTTGGCCTCAAGGGTGCCTGATTCGTCGTCCATCCCCACGAACACAATGTCGCATCCCGCCTCAGCCAGACTCGCCACGCTGTCCCTTGTCTTGATGGGGTCAACGTAGGCCCCTATAACGACCCTGAAGACCTCGATTTCCTCGTTGACATAGTGTGCCCCGGACCTGAAGGCAGCACTCATGAGCCGGGTATCCCTGGGGCCGGCTATCGCCTGGACCACCCCGAGTTTGTTCGTCTCGGTGATCTTCGCTGCGATGGCCCCAGCCAGAAAGCTGAGGTCCGACGCCTGATACGCGTTGAGGGCCACAACGTTCTCGGGGAAGTAGTCGGTGGGAATCGAGGTGGACTCGTACTGCTGGATCCAGTGGACATCTGGAGAGCTGGGCGCCACGACCCTCATCGCCTCCTCGAACTCGTCCGTTGTCAGGTAGATGACATCGTTCTTCCCCACCAAAGTCCTCAGCAGGGACTCAAGCTGCGTGAAATCTATCTCCTCAGCCCATGTGATCTCAAGGTTATACTTCTCCTCAAGGTTGAGAACCGCGTTGGCTGCGGCGGGATCCCACAGACCTTCGTCGTGGAACCCCCACATGACTACAGCCACCCTCAGCTTTTCCTCTTCCTTCGGCCTCGTCAGCCAATACACCGTTGCGCTGGCAACTACCAACACGATGATAGCGGGGACCAACCATTTTCGCGAAATTCCGCTACTTCCCATTTGATTTCACCTTGTTTCCTGTCTTGCGTTTGATATTCGGTTCATCTGCGAGCGCGCTTTCTAAGCCCAGTCTATCGCTTATGCCTGACATTCTCAACGTTTTCAGGACGATATATCCTAGAATAGAGCCGGGTATGCTGCTTGCGGCGAATGCCACCCACCAGAAAGCTATCGTGAACGCCTTGCCAAGGTATGGTGCAACGACGAGGGCACTTAAGGTAGCTCCGATGAAGACGGTGCCCAAAGGCTCGGTAAGGGCTGCGAGATCGGTTTTCTTGACGTACCTGTAGACGAATCCCACGACCAGGGCGCCGGGTATCCCCCCCGGGAATGCGTGCAAAGTTCCGATGCCCATCATGTTCCTGATGATACCGGTGAACAAGGCCATCATGGTTGCGTACAACGGTCCCAGAAGCACCCCAGCTATGCCGTTGACCATGTGCTGAGCCGGGAAGCATTTCGAGGATCCGATGTAGAAGTGTATAGGACTCAGAACAACGGTGACCGCCACGAGCACGGCCGCCAATGCTATCTTCTTAGTGGGAGAAGTTGACTCAACTTTCCGGGAAGAAGCTGGCGCCACTGCACCAGAATTCGATTTTTTATCTACGCTCATCTCTTTCCCTCCGCCAGTATTATCTGGATCAGGTTCCAAGGGTCGACGCTTATCGTCCTCTCAGCCAGATTCTTATCCAGCTCCCCTTTCCTTGATTCCCCTCTCTTCAGTTATATAAGACCTCCGTTCGTAACCTTTAAGCGGTGATGCAACTCGTTCTATGGTGGGCAGGGCTAGCCAGCAACGTTCCCACAAATTTTAAGCATTGATGCATCCCCTTAAATTAAAGTAGGGATAATTGGAAGTATATTTTATGGCTAAAAATCTGGAAGATTTAGGTCTAGGAGATAGGATAATTGTTCATACGATTCGTGGAAGGGAGGACACGGTAATAAGCCGGCTACAAGATGGACGTATAATATTATTCGACCAGAACAGTCAATACTGGGATTTGCTCGCTCCAGGTCAGACCGTCGAATGCCACATAATTAACATAAAGGAAAACTACGTTATCGTGAACCCAATTAGTGAACCAGAGGAGACAGAGGTTTCTTATATTCCTGAATTAGGGGTGGATACAATCGTTGAGGATCTGGAGAAACTGATAGAAAGCGTATCTGGGAATGCGGAAATCATTCCCCGGGCCCTTTTAAGGATAATCCGGCTTGAGCAGTTAATACTAAAAATTCTTAAAGACGAAGTTTAGACCGCGAAATTATGGAGGCTGAGACCGAATGAGAAAACTTAGATACCTCGGCGCCGTGATGGGACTGTTCGCCCTGGGGCTGGAGGCCACCGACGCATTGATCTTCGTTCTAGGCCTGTTGGGTATCCTATACACTCTTGGGAATCTTATTCTCCGAATCAAGATGATGCTAGAGAGAATTATCAGATAGTCGCGAGAAGACCATTCCATTTCAATGGGTGGATGAATTGCGAAACGTTTTTAATCTTTTCATCATTCTTCACCATTGGAAGTGGTAGGACGGGGACCGCCCGAACCACGCAAGGCAAATGCCTGTGAATCCCGTGGCAGATCGCAAGGCTGAAAGTGCTGGCGGCAGGAAGCCACCGATATCAATCGGAAGTAATTCACTGGTGTTCTTGCGCTCGAAGGAAATTGTGAAGGTGATTGCATGGCGTTAGAGGAAACAATCAGGGAGATGATCAAGGAGGAACTTGAGACTCAGCTCGGGGAACAGGTATCCAGCTTCTCTTCCAGAATAGATGCTCTGGAGAAAGAGCTTAAGGAAAGGTGGAGCCTTGTGTTGAGTTTGAGGAAGCACACTCTAGATCAGTTAATGTTGGAATATCGTAATCTCAAGGAACCGTTTCAGGAAACCCAAGATCTGAATGCGGAGGTATGAAGGCTCCACATAGCGGAGAACCACGAGCTGGCTAAGCTGGACAACGAGTTAGACCTTGGCTCTAATCGTCTTCTGAAGGAGCATCCGTTAGCAGACCAAAAGACCTTTCTCTCTGAATCCTTTAAGAAAGACATGAATTAACAACCCGGGGCCAGCAACATTTTCCCCCCCCATAAATTTTAAGCGGTGATCCGCTCCATTTCACTGTGGTGTAGTTTTGAGGTTCGAGCTTGAGGAGGGAGGCCACATGGCGGTCTTCTTCTACAAAGACAGGCAAGGGAAGACGCATCCCTTCCCCTCGGAGAACGCGAAAACCGTCTCTAGCCACGGGACGGAGGAATCGAAGGAGATGCTCGATAAGATCTTAATGGATGGAGTCACCGCGTTGAGAGACCGGATGTATGTTGCCTTCATGGGTCCTCCGATACCGCCATACAAAGCTAGATGCTACTGCGGGCACTCAATCACGGTTGGTCACGACGAGTCAGGGTACTACATTGAAGGAGCGTCCGAGGTAGTATTCGAACCGAGGGAGCTGACACGGCATGAGTAGGATTCAAGGAGTAAGAGAAGAATGAGCAAACATAGTGGCCCTGGCCTCTGCTGGATCTGCGGGGCGCAATGCCTCGAATTTCTCGTCACCTGCTCGAAGGAGTGCCACGAGAAGTTGGTTGACAGGCTTGAGCGAGAATTCGGAATCTACAAGAAGGTGGTGGACATCGAAACGGGTAAGGCCCACAGGGTGCCAACGAGGGACATCATAGAGAAGGGGCTCAGACACCAGGACTTGAAGAATTATCCAGAAGTTAATCTCCTCTAATCTCGCGCGAACTAGACTTAGCGGTAAAAAAAAGGGGGAAAAAAGTCAAGTTCTTTTAAGTACCCTTCCGGGCTTCGCTCCCGTGTGCTCCGCCTTCTCGACGACTGGTGTGCCGTTGATGATGACGTACTCGATGCCCTTGGGCTTGCTCCTCGTGTCCAGCGGGGTACCCGTCACCTTCAGCCCCGGCAGGTCCATGAGGACGATGTCGGCGTAGCTGCCCTCCTTGATCACGCCACGATCCTTGATATTGTGGCGCATCGCGGCCTGCGTCGAGGTCTTGTGCACCGCCTCCTCCAGGGTGAGGGCCTTCATCTTGTTCACGAACTTGTCGAAGAACCCGACGAAGGCAGAGTAGCTGCTGATACTTGGTGGGACCCACGTCGGCGTGTCCGCCACATACTTGTAGTCGTCGACCCCCGTGTCGAGGCCCACCGAGGCCACGGGATGCTGGTAGAAGATGGCGTGGTAGTTGGCGTAGGGGTCCCTTGCGGCCCCCACGGCGGACATGGCGTCGGGGTCCTCGGCGATTAGGTCCATCCAGACGTCGAAGGCGTCCTTCTCCCTCTCCTCGGCGATGTCGGCGAGGGTCTTGTCCACCGCCTTCGGGTCCTTGTGCCTGAGGACGTGGATGTTCTCCGCCCACCTGGGGTTGGTGTTGGGGTTGTAGGCTATCCGGATGAAGAACTTGCCCCTCTTGAGGGAGTCCTTGATCTCCTCCCGGAAGTCCTTGACCTTCATCCACTTCGCCAGCTCCTCCCTGCTCCCCAGCTCCCTGATGAAAGGCAGGAACAGCGAGCAGAGGTAGGATGAGCCACCGAACTTCGTCGGCAGCGCAGGCGGGATGACGTCAAAGCTGACATCCAATCCCTCCTCCAGGGCGGCGTCGATGTAGGTCAGCGTCGCCCTCCTATTCGCCTCCTCAAGCATCTCGGGCCCCCCCTGAGGATTGACGTACCAGCCTGTGAAGAGGTGGGCGATGTTCATCCGGACCTTTGATGCCCTAGCGATGTCAATTATCTCGGTAATGCCGTCGATCTTGTCGTGCTGCCTGTGACCGGCTGCCACGTCCCTCCTCCTCCCTGTGCGTCTTGAGTGAGGGCAGAGGACAGCCCCGTACTCGTTGAGGACCTCGGCGTGCTCCACCAGCTCCTCCCTGTCGGCGAATGTGTCAGGGTCGTAGTCGAGGCCGTAGGACATGCCGATGCAGCCCTCCTCCAGGGCCTGCCTGATCTGCGCCGACATCTCGTCCCTTTCCTCCCTTGTCGAGGCCCGCATCCAATCGTCGCCCATCACGTAGCGCCTGACGGTGCCATGGCCCACAAGGGGGACATAGTTCACAGAGAACCCTCGGCTCTCTACGAAGTCAAAGTATTCCCCCATGGTGCGCCAGTCCACGGTCCAGCCATACTCCTCCTTCATTATAGCGTTGACCTGCTCACGAGGGAACTCGAACTTCTCAGGATAGTACTTGTACTTCACCAGCTTGTCCATGTGGATCCTCGCCGCTCCAGGGAACCTGATTTCGTCGCCTATGGGCGCAGGCGACCCGCTGCACTGTCCTCCAACGAAGGTGGTGACGCCTTGGTGGATGAAGCTCTCACATCTTGGGAAGGAGAGGAGCCCCGTCTCAGCGTGGCTGTGGGCGTCGATAAAGCCGGGGACCGCCGTCAAACCCTTTGCATCGATGACCTTCACGTAGTCTCCCTTGACATCGCCCAAGGAGACCACCCTGTCGCCTTTGATGCCTATGGATCCGTTGTAAGCCGAATTACCGGAACCATCAACGATAGTCGCGTTCTCGATGAGAATATCGTATTCGTCCATAATAATATCGTACAAAATTATTCTATCTAATATTTATGTTCACCTATATTCACCAGTGAACTACCTCCCTACAAGTAGGGAGGCTTCCTGTTTCACGGGATAGACTTGCACCGCCTCCAAGGGCGGTGTAGTGGTCTCCTCCTCCGCAGGCCTAGATTCCGGCGGTTCCCGCCGTATCTCTCGTCCCCTCGCGAGGATGTTGAGTGCC
>JAOZHO010000037.1 GCA_026014875.1 Candidatus Bathyarchaeota archaeon
GGAACACATCCACCACCGCTAGGACGCCCCCATCGAACCCCGCCTCCGCGGAACGCAACCCCAGATCCCGCAGGAACCCCAGCCAGCCATCGATCTCAACCACATCCCGCATCGAGAACACCCTCCCTGCCACCACCTCCACCACCGCCCCGAACATCGCCACATCGAAATCCCGCACAGACCGGAAACCATAACCCCGCACACGCCCCACCAGCCCCCCGGAATCCACACCCTCAGGCCCAGCCTCCACCACATCGAACAGAGCCCTCAGGAAATACTCGAAAACATCCGAATCCCCCGACCTGTAAGCCACATTCCCCAGGCTCAGGAAGAACCCCAAGCACACCCCGGGCCCGCCGTCAACCACGCCCTTCACACGCCTAGGCGAAACACCCACGAGCACATCCCTGAGCTCGCCTATTAGCGCCGTCCTCTCAGACCTCTCCCTCATGAACCTCTTCAACGCCATCTCAAACCACCCCAACGCTCAACCACACGAACCTCGAGGGCCCAGAATCCCCCAGAGCCCTCCGCCCCCTCACCACCAGCTCGTGGGCCTCATCCCAGAGCCCCCTCACAGCCAGCTCGTGGCCCTCCCTCAGGAAACCCCAGCCCTCCAGAGCCCCCACCCCCAGCGAGAACTCGGACGCCAACTCCAGCAGATCGTCCACACCACGATTAGAACCCCACCTCAACCTCGCCAAATTATCCAACACAGAACCCATCAAATCCATCATCAAACCCCCGGAAAGACCCAGCCCCCGGGCGAGCCCCAGAGACTCCTCGAACCTCTCCCCGGCGCCATCCCCATCCCCCGACTCCCACGATACGACGCCGAGATTGTTCAGACACGCAGCTAGACCATAAGAGTCTCCGGACTCCTTCAGAACCCCCAGCGATCCATCCATCAACTCCCCCGCCTCCACAAACTCACCCCGCTCCCCAGAGACCACCCCCAGGTTAAGGCGGGCGGAAGCGACGCCCTCCAGACAGTCGAGTCCCTCATAGGCCTCTAGGGCCCCTCGGAGAGCCCCCTCCGCACCATCGAGATCCCCAGACCTACCAAGCCCAGCCCCGAGGTTATTCAGAGCCTCAGCCCGCAGCTCCTCCCACCCCAGAGCCAATAAAAGCGCCGAGGAGTCCCGATAGAAACCACACGCCTCCTCCCACTCCCCGTCCCCATCGAGGAGCCTGCCAAGCCCCAGCATCACCTCCGCCGAGGCCTCCACGTCATCGAGGCCCCCCAGGTGCCCCAAGGCCTCACGGAGACAGGAGACAGCCCTCACCCGATCCCCCCGCCTCATACTCACGTCCGCAAGCATCCTGAGAGCCCCCACCACGCCGGCGGAGTCCCCGAGACCCGTGAACAGCCCCATGGCCTCCAACATATGGGCCTCCGCATCCCCGACCGAGCCGCCCCCCAGCTTCACCGCCGCCAGATCCCTGAGGACCTCGGCCACATCGACCCGGTCGCCCTCGTCCCTCAGGTACATCAGAGCGAAATCCAGGAACCGCTCCGCTCCTCGGAGATCACCGAGATCCCTGAGGAGACCTCCCAGCGTACGGGAGACCTCCACGGTCACCCCCACATCGCCCAGCTCATGGAAGACCCTGTGAGCCTCGACGAGGGGCCCCCTCGCCTCCCCGGGTTCCCCCAGCCCCAAGAGGACCCCGCCGAGGGAATGGAGGGCCCAGCCCAGATCTCCCATATCTCCCAGCCTCCTCCTGAGGTCGAGTTCCTCCTCGAAAAGCGCCCTAGCGGCATCAAGCTCTCCCGCATCGACAAGCAGATCACCAAGGGAGTGGAGCGCCCCGGCGAGCCCCACATCATCGCCAGCCGCCCTCCAAGCCTCCACGGCCTCCTCCAGGACCGCCCTCGTCCCCCCACCATCAAGCCGCCTGAGAACCCCCCCAAGGTCGGACAGCAAACCCCCCACCCCGTCGCCGCCCAACTCCCTGTGGATCCCCAGAGACTCCAAATAACAATCCCGGGCATCCTCCAGATCTCCCAGACCCTCGCAAACAACCCCCAGATGCTCCAGAGTATCCGCCAGAGCCTCCTTCCCCTCCAGACCCCTCTGGAGCTTCAACGCCCTACGGAGATGCTTCCTCGCCCCCTTCAGCTCGCCACGATTATGGAGAACAGAACCAAGTTTAAACAGGGAACCAGCGACACCCTCCATGTCGCCGAGCCGCTTAAACACGCCATGGGCTTCCTCTAAGCACTCGATGGCTGCATCGAACTGGGAGAGCTCCCCGTGGAACACTCCGAGACGATCGAGGATATCAGCCACATCGGGGCCGCTACCGACCACCCTGCAGATCTCCAAAGCGTCCTCGAACAGACCACGAGCCTCATCGGGGCTCCCCAGAACCCCTGCGACGTCTCCGAGGGCCCGCAGGCAGTCAGCCTCCCCCTCACGGGACCCGAGATCCCGATAGAGACCCAGCCCTCGACCGAGCCTCTCCCTCGCCCCCTCATACCTCCCCAGGTCGAACAGCACCCCACCGAGGACATAGGAGGTCTCCGCCGCCCCCTCCCAGTCCTCAAGCTCTTCCCTCAACACCAAGGCAGCCCGGAGATGCGTCCTCGCCCCCTCCAACGTGCCCAGATTCCTCTGGGCCACACCCAGACGATGCAGCGCCAAGGAATACAACTCCCTCCGCCCCGACTCCCTCAGGAGCCTGGACGCCTCGAAAAGGCGCCCCCTGGCTGACCTGAAACGCCCCAATTCGAGGAGCACCCCCCCGAGGTCGACTAAAACCTCTGCCATCTCCTCCTCAGAGCCATACTCCCTCAAGATGGCCAGGGCCTCCGCCAGACGCCTCAACGCCCCATCGTGATCGCCCAGACGAGACAAGACGGAGCCGAGGCGACCTAATAACCCCGGGTGATCCTCCAAGACATCTTCCTGCCTCACCAACGCAAGGGCATCCTCCAGCAGACCCCGGGCAAGCTCGTACCTCCCGAGCTCGAAATGGACCATCCCCAGCTCGCACATCGAGCGAAGACGCCCCCTACTGTCCCCCAGGGCTCGCATCAAATCGAGCGCTTCCTCGAGGCGTAACACGGCCCCATCCAGATCCCCCACCCCCTTCAAAGCCATCCCGAGACCCAGAACGGTCTCCGCATCAGCCATCCCTCCGGGGCTTCCCCCAAGCTCAAGGGCCCTCTCGAAAATCACCCTCGCGCCCCCGGGATCGCCACTCCCGAGGAGGGCCCCTCCTAGACCATTCAGAGACCTCGCAACCCCATCGGCGTCCCCGAGCCCCTCATAAAGACCCAAGGCCTCTTCAAGAAGAAGCCTCGCCTCACCATTATTCGACTGGCTAACCTCTATGAGCCCCGATCTGAGCAGGGTCTCCGCCAACTCCGCAGAGTTCCCCGAATCCCGGAAAAAATCCCCCGCCTTCTCCAGGAACACGGAAGCCTCACCAAACCTCTCCAGTCCCTCATAGACCCTCCCGAGCCTCAGATGAACCTCCGCTAGCCTCCGCCCCTCCCCACGTCTCCTGAAGATGTCCTCAGCCCTGTGGAAATAGATCCTCGCCTCGAACAGCTCCCTCGCACCCTCGAAAACCTCCCCGAGATGAAAGAAAGCCCCAGCGGTCCCACTCTCATCCCCCAGCCTCCTCAGGATCATGAGAGCCTCCTTTAGACGGGCCTCAGCGTCACGGAACAACCCCTCCCCGATAAGAAGACTCCCCAACTCGAGCAGCACGTAGCCCACACGCTCTTTCGCCTGCAACCTACGGAAGATACTCAGCGCCTCATCCAAAACCTCGATGACTCGTGAAGACTCACCCAGCTCTCCACAGACCTCTCCGAGCTTTGACAGGGTCTCAGCCACCCGCTCATCCCGCCCGAGCTCCCTGTAGATCCTCAGAGCATCACCATATTTCTCCCTCGCAATCCCGGGATTCGAATCCACCAGAAAAGCTATCCTAGCCTCCGCCGAGGCAAGCTCCGCCCTAGCCTCCTCGATCTCCCGATCAACCGAAGAAACCGCGTGAGCCTGCTCTACCTCAACATGGCTAGAACCGAGAGCCCTCGTCACGAATATCCCCCCGACATCGAACCCACTGAGATCCCCGAAATTCCGTCAACCATAAACCCGGAATAAAACTTAAAACGAAAATGGACTTGGAAGATTGGAAAACGACAGGTGCCTATCTAACGCAGCACGGACCCTCATCAGGCCACGCAGATCTCGTCCTCCACGAACGTCGCAGGCTCCATCATGATGATCCGCTCCCAGAGAGCCGAGAAAAGCTCAGAATGGAACTCGATGATATCCGAGAGCGAGACGAGCCCCACGAGACGCCCCCTACCGTCGATGAGCGGGATCTTTTTGATCCTCCTCTGCAACATGACTTTTATTGCCTCGCCGAGAAATGTCTCAGGCTTGAGCACGATGACGGGGTGTGTCGCAATCTCTCCGACGGTGACCTCACTCGGATGTGTGCCCCTCGCGACGACCCGCTGGATAACATCCCTGCTCGTGAGAA
Organism: Candidatus Bathyarchaeota archaeon; assembly: GCA_026014875.1. Lineage (GTDB taxonomy): Archaea > Thermoproteota > Bathyarchaeia > TCS64 > TCS64. The sequence goes on from JAOZHO010000037.1 coordinate 4,510, forward strand.
TCCCCTCAATCATGCCATCAACCAACACGACCAGACAGCTGGTCGACTTTTTCTCCATCAGATCGGTGGCATCCCTCACGTTGACATCAGGGCTGATAGTGACCACTTTCCTCACTACAACGTCCTCGAGGCGGAGCCCCATCGCCAATTTAATCGGGAGAGAGACATACACCTGATAAAATAGCGATTATGGAGACCCGAGAAGGCCCAGACAGACCTCCCCTTAACACTAATCGATCTCCCATACCCGGAATCTAGCATCCACGGACATCATTACCGCGCAGGCGGATTAAATAATTGAGGTAGTTTGTGCAGAGGACAGGGATTCACTGTTCTTTTCATCACCCCTCTCAATGACACCAACACCCAGATCCCTCAACCAACCCCACGAAAAAGGAGAAATGACTCGAGAACACCCTCCAAACACAGTCAGACGTATGACATCCACTACCACACCGCCCCCGACCCACCTTCCATCCTCACGCGAAGAAAGCCACACTCTGCCAGAGCTCAGGCCTCCCCGGGCCTTGTGTGTGGAGGTCTGTCCAGAGGGTGGAATGGATCGGAGTTAAACCCACGTTCTCGATGAGTGGTTTTAGCATAAAATACTGCCTTTTGTTAGGTTTGGACCTAACATTCCTGTATTTCCTAAAAATGTGATCCAAACCTAACGATATATGGAATTTTCCACGCATCGGCATAAATCAGGGGTATGGAAAACGTTAGGTAGGAGGCTGAAAATGTATGCCAAATAACAAAAAAGGTATGCCAAAATGAGGGCTGACCTAACAATTCGCAGTAAAACCGATCATCGTTTGTGATCCAAAATAGTAAACTAACACTCTCTACCTAACGCGCGCGCGCGTACTTTTACTTGTGTGTCGTTAATCTGTATAACGATGGATAAAGAAATATAGGACAGTTACACAGAAATGATTGGAGCCCCGGGCGGGATTTGAACCCGCGTCTCTGTGCTTACCAGGCCAGCGCGATACCATTTTTCGCTACCGGGGCTTACTTATTTTTAACTCTTCCCGCAAGAGCATTATCCAATTCGAGCAATCTTTCTCTAATACCTTTGATATATTCAGAAGATTCTTCAGAAATTAACCCTTTATCTTTGAGTAGTCTTTCCATAACTTCATCAGATGAATATACTTTCTCGTATGGCTCAAACGGCCCTTCCATTGATTTTATATGCTCATCGAGCATCCCATCTCGATATTTTTTTAACAAGATATTAAATTCTACATATCCCATTTTTCCCAATAAAGTTTCGCCGAAACGTCGCCCATCTTTATATTGTACGCCTTTTTCGTTTTCTATGTTTTCAAGTAATTCACTGACATCTGGATTCAATCTCTGAGCTACATACTTGTAGATGCATGTCCGGGCGACTTGGGACCAATTCACTTCGGGGAATGATTCCATCCACTTTTCCAATTCGTCGGGAATGGCTATAGTTACATTTTTTCCCATTTCTTAAACACCCCAAGACTTCTGTGTAAATCTGACATCTAGGATTGATGACACAGAGTACTTAATAAACTGTGTGGTTTTGGAAGTATGTGCTATTAATCGATGAAATATTGCGCGCGTGCGCGACGCGTGAAAGAACAGGAAGTTGGAGAGAAATCTCCCGAACCATTATAAAACGCGTGCGCGAGAGGCTCAGCAAGACCATAAAACCCCACCAATAGTGTGAAACCACCTGAAATAGCGCGCGAAAACACCTAAGCATTTAATTCATATACTCTTTTTACATATAATTAGCGAGTGAAATGGTATTTACAGTTTATCTAGGTTATTCCCAAAAAGACGAACGTATAGCCAATTCACTATATAGCATATTAAAACAGAACGGTATTGATGTTTATGCTATGGGAATGGAATATTTTGCTGATAAGAAAGACATTTCTTCATTGATAAGAAATTATATGCAAAAATCAGATCTTATCATATTTATTTTAAACAAGAATAATATAAAATCACCAAATTTCCTATATGAAATTGGTATGGCTAATGGTATGAACAAAGAGATTATTTCAATCTTAGATCCATTCATACATATACCTGTGCAATTACGAAATACTAATTATATTGTTCTGGATAAAAACGCCCCAGAAGAATCACTAAATAACATTATCAATTATTCAATGAATTTAAAAAATCGAAAGTATTCAAATCAGGCATTTGGAATATTATTACTTTTAGGCGCTCTAGCCTTAATTGTTTCAAAAGATGACCAATCGAGTGAATAAATATGTCCTTAATACCCGCCAATATTTTTACAGGTTTCAGAAATTGGCTATCTATACAATCAGGGCTTGCCTGGAATCAATCCAGAGTTGATTGGACGGGCGGAATAAAACAATTCTTTCAAAGGTTGGGAGAAGAAGCAGGTTACCGTGTTATTTACACAAGAGAAGATCAAACTGAATATTTAGTGGACTTGGTGTGGAAATCTGAAACTCCTAGTCGTCATTTAGCACTAGCACTAGAATCTGAACTCTCTGAGGTTAGATTAAATATATTGGAAGATTTTGAAAAATTAGTAGATATCAAGTCTAGAGTCAAAATAGGCATATTTAGACTTAGAACAGATAATAGAGAAGAATTATTAGAAGAAATGAGAATTTTATTAAATTCTCAAATGTTGACCTATCCAGATGAAATATACATTGTCATATTTTTAAGATATAATGCTGAAAGAGCCAGATTGACTTTCACGTGCTATAACATAGATTATAAAGGAATATCATATGAAGAAATTTCCAATAACTATTCTTGTCCATTTCCTGAAAATACCCGCGAGGGATTATAGGCGCGCGCGGTAGAACTGCATCAGAGGACAATCAGAGAAAGAAATATGAAAAACAAGAGAATCCGTGCCGCCAGAGGCCAGAAGAAGCCACGAAACACCATCAGAACCGTGAAAGAGTCAGAAATAGCCAGAATTATTATGCGCGAGCGGGGAAATATGTAAAAAGATAAAATGTAACCCCATACACACATAACACATTTTATTTGGATATATTATTAATGATAATTATATGCCAACAGGTCATCGACTTACTCAGCCAAATCCATTTTCATACATCATCACTTATCCAAAGTTTACTTCAGAAGATATTGTTTTAATACATGATTCGATTGATTATATAAAAACAATAAGTAGGCCATCTATGAAAAAAATTGATAATGAATTAGGTTTAAATGGAAATTATTTAGAAGAATTAGATAAAGTTATGGTTGATATTTTAAGTAAAAAAAGAAAAGATATTAGTATGTCTGATTATTTTTATATGTGTGACTTAATTAGTAGTTCTTTAAAATTATATCTTATTAAACTTAATGAAGAACGCAACATACATCATTCAGATAAAATTGAGGAGCAAATAGAGCTAATATATGATTTATTTAACGAGTGGGGTTTTAGAAGTTCTCTAAAAGACTTATTTAATGGTAAATTTATTCCACCCATAATAAAAACTAATAAAAAAGTGATATTTCTTAGTTACTCTATAAAAGATAAAAAAATAGCCGATACTATTTATCATATTTTAATGGATAACTATTATTATGATATTTTTTTGGCACATGAAACAATAGGACTTTATTCTAATTGGAGAGAAGAAATATTAAATAATCTAGATAATTGTCAGGGTCTAATAGCAATAGTTACTAACAATTATTTATTGTCTCCTTGGTCAAATCAAGAAGTAGGATATATTTTAGGACAAAGCAAACCAATTGTTTCTTTATTTTACACATCTGTAGAAAAAAGTGGAGTACTAGAAATGCTTCAAGGGATTCCGATATCTAAATCAACCGATTTAAATAAAGTATGTAAAGAAATTCATGATTTCTTTGAAAATTATCGTCTGTAATTAGAAACACACGCACGCGCGCATTGAATTCGCGCGCGCACGGTATTGCAGGGATTAAAATTTATCCGGAAATTACCCAGTATTAAACAAGAGATCTTTTGGGAACATAACCAAAAAAATACTAAATATGTTTTTCTTGAAGTAATCTCATCTCAGATATAGTACCCGCTCCGTTGAGATAGCGGGCTCGGTGGCGCGCGCACGAGGGGAAATATCTGGATACATACCACTAGGATAGTGTGAAAAATAGCTTATCTAGAAGATCAACACCTAACCCTTCCTAACCTTTTCCAATAATTCACATATGCTCGAAGGTCTACAAAACTAACTGGTAGGGTTGAAAAATAGACCCTTTTCTCCATAAGCTACCTTTTCATCCTAACTAACTCTCTATACACCTACACACACGCTGAAAAACTCCGATATATAAGATTAATTGTTTAAAATAAGGGTTTTTTGGGACTCTTATAAGAAATCAGAAAAGTTAGAGAGTTAGTTTCCCCTGTTCTCGAATAGCAACCTAGAAGAACCGGTCTCTTTAGCCATACCTAAGCTCATTGAGGTGGTTCTCCCAAATAAACAATGAATTCTTGTTAAATGTTCTGACGATGTCTGGATATCAAGGATTTCCGTGAAAACGAGTTAAAACCATTTTAAACACAATGATTGAATCCGCCTGCTCCCGTTCCTGAGGGGCAATCCGTTCCAGATCCTTAACAGTAAATTATTATATAGTAAGATTTAAGTAGCGTTACTTATGCCTCAGATTCAGCCATCTTCTGACGACACCATTATAAAGGTTCTCCACGTCGACGACGAGCCCAACCATCTGAAGCTATCAAAGATATTTCTGGAGCTATCCGATCCGAATATACATGTTGTTTCAACCTCCTCCCCTGAAGAAGCCTTGAGCATAATCGAGTCCTTCGACTGCCTCGTTTCCGACTATAAAATGCCAGAACTAAACGGAATAAACCTCACAAGGAGGATCAGGGAGACGAGCGATATCCCCCTTATCCTCTACACTGGACGGGGCAGCGAGGAGGTGGCCGAAGCAGCGTTCACCGTTGGCGTGGATGATTACGTCAGGAAGGAAATGAACCACAGCCATTACAAGGTGCTCGCTCATAGAATCAGAGCAGTAGTGGAGAAACATAAGGCCGAGGAAGGTCTGAGGGAGTCTGAGGCGAGGTACCGTGGGTTCATCTCAGCGAGCAGGGATGGCGTCGAGGTATTCTCGGGGACTGACCTCGTGTTCGCCAACCTCCAAGCCGCGAGGCTTCACGGCATAGACACAGCGAAGGAATTCATAGAGGTTGGCCCTCTCGAGTGTGTGGTTCCCGAGGACAGGGAGGATATTAGAAGAAGAGTCCTCACCAGGCAGAAAGGTAAAGATGTCTCACATATTCACGAGTTCAGGGTACGCCACACCAACGGAACAATTAGATGGCTTGAGAGTTCAAGCTCGCTGATCGATTACGAGGGACGTAAATCAACACTGACGTTCATACGAGACATCACCGAACGGAAACGGATGGAAGAAGCGCTGCATGAGTCGATGAAGAAATATGCGGACATCGTCCGCGAGATCCCCTCAGGAATGTTCATCTACCAGTTCCAGCCTCCGGACCAATTGATATTCCTCGATGGAAACGTTGAAGCGGAGAGGCTTACCGGTCTGAAGAGGGAGGAGTTGATTGGCAAGGAGTTCGACGATGTCTGGCACCCGAAGCAACCGGTTCCTCTGAAGGAGATCTACCTGAACCTTTTAGAAACAGGCGAGACCTTCAAGTCGGAAGATGTTTTCTGGAGAGACGAGCGGATCGAGGGGTTCTTCAGAATCCACGCGTTCCGCATTCCCGGGGAGAGGCTCTGCGTCAACTTCGAGAACATCACCGAACGCAAGCGGATGGAGGAGAGGCTTTCCGCTCTCCACCTGAGCGCCATCAAGCTAGCTAAAACTGAGACGCTTGAGGATATAGCACGATTGACGTTTGACACAGTCGAACAGGTCTTCGGCTTCCGCTGGGGAGACTTCAGCGTCGTCGAGGGAAGCCATCTCGCCCCAATATACGTCAAAGACATTGATGCAGGGGAAAAGTGGGCTATCCCACTGGACGGGCCTGGAGTCATAGCCAGAGCGACCCGGACAGGAGAATCCCAGCTCGTACCAGATACCCGACTGGACGGGGACTACATACCGGCGCTCATCGAAGGCGAGACCTCCCTCTCCGAGCTCGCAGTCCCGGTCAAAGTCAATGACGGGGTATTCGGAATTATCAATATTGAGAGCCCACAGCTACAATTCTTTAACGATGGGGATCAAAAACTCGTTGAGACCATAGCCGAACAGGTTGCATCGGCTATTATCCGGATAAAAAAGGTAGAAGAGTTGGAGGCGTTGGTAAGTGAAAAGACGAGTGAGCTTTTGAATGCTGAACGTATGGCTGCAGCGGGAAAGGTTGCATCAATGGTGGGCCACGACCTTAGAGGCCCACTTCAGACGATTAAGAACTCTCTCTTCCTCCTGAGAGAGACCCCCGAGAAAGTTGATGAGTGGATGGAGGCCATCGACGGGGCTGTGGACTACGCGGTGAACATGCTCGACGATCTTCGCGTCAACATCGGCGGCACGCCGCTTCAACTACAGGAGTCAAACCTTGGCGCCATCGTCCAGAAGGCCGTTGTAGAAGCGTCTGTACCTGACGCGGTGGAGATAGAACTGAACATAGATGATAACATGGACGCGGTGGTCCTCGATCCGGTGAAGGTTCGAAGGGTTCTAGATAATCTCATCAGGAACGCCGTGGAAGCGATGCCTGAAGGCGGAATCCTCGAGGTCTCTGCTCAGCTGGATGACTCGGAGAATATTGTGATTCAGGTGAGGGAGACCGGAACGGGGATACCTGAGGACTTGATGCAGGATATCTTCAATGCATTCGTTACTACGAAGTCGAAGGGAATGGGCCTAGGATTGTCATACTGCAAGCGGGCTGTGGAGGCTCAGGGAGGCTCCATAGCTGTGAAATTCAAAGTAGGAGAAGGGACGACATTCACGATCAAGCTCCCATTGAAATACGCGTGAGAACTCAACCGAAGACCTAATCTTTCAAAGCTATGAAGACGGCTACCACAAGATTCACAAATAGAGGCAGCTGTACCGTTTTCGACTGAGCGAAGAAAACTAGAGCTACCAATTTAATGATTTTTACACAAGTGGAAACGATAATCAGGACTAGACAAAGAAGGATGATCGACACCCAAAGACGCGCGAAGACAGAATAAATAATACAGGTTTAATGGGAGACCCCGCGCGCAAGAACAAAAACCAAGAAAACGCGAATCAAAGAAACCCCCCCAAGCTGTAAGATATAAAAACAACACCAAAACAAGACAGAAAAACCCACCAAACACCGGAAGGAACCCGAAAAACACCCGGAACCCACCCCCACCAACCCCCCCAAGCAAAACAGTAGCTATTCAGTAGCAAAACAGTACCAAAACAACACCAAAACAAAACAAAAAACCCCGCCAAACAACAAAAGAACCCGTAAAACAACCCCAAACACACACCCCCAAAAAAAATAAAAAAAGTGCAGCCACAACCCCCCACCCCAGAGACCCAAGACCCCTACTCCACCCACGAACAACATCACCTTTTTAACCACAAGGCAACCGGAGAACCCTATCGATGACCGATGAAACCCGGGGGCGCAAAACCCTCCCATTCAGACCGCCCTTCTTCTACGGATGGATCATAGTGGGAGTCTCCGCCCTCACCATATTCTTCTCGGGGCCAGGCCAGACATACAGCGTCTCCACATTCATCGACTCCTACATCAACGAGTTCGGCTGGAGCCGATCCACCGTCTCCGGCATGTACTCCATGGGAACCCTCGCAGCAGGCCTCCTAATGGGGCTCGTGGGAAACTTCATCGACCGCCGGGGACACAGAGCCGTGACCACCTCCATCGCACTCATATTCGGATTGGCCTGCCTAGGCATGAGCCTCGTGAACAGCCCCCTCACCCTTTTAGCCGGGTTTTTCTCGATACGACTCCTAGGCCAAGGATCCATGAGCCTGAGCAGCAGCACCCTCGTCCCCCAGTGGTTCATCAGAAAAAAGGGGCGAGCACTCAGCCTCGTCGCCATAGGAGGAGCCGCGGGCTCCGCGCTCCTCCCACCCCTAAACACCTGGATCATCGAACACTACGGATGGAAGACAGGATGGAGAACCTGGACCGCCCTACTGTGGCTCGTGATGGCCCCCGCCGCCTATCTCCTGACCAGGGATAGACCAGAGGACGTAGGACTCGCCCCCGACGACGAGACTCGGTCCCAGTTCGAGACGGAGGCCAACACACTACCCTCCGGGGAGAGCTGGACGGTCAGAGAAGCGATGAGCACCAGGAGCTTCTGGCTCCTCCTGTTCTGCGTAATGATCCCATCCGCAATTAACACGGGCCTCATTTTCCACCAGATCTCAATCATGGACCAACTCGGCGTCTCCGCTCAATCAGCCGCCGTCGTCCTGAGCATCATGGCCCTCATCCGACTCCCCGTGGTGCTGATCGCAGGCCAGATCGCCGACAGGGTGCCCGCAAGATTCGTCCAAGTAGGCTCCATGGCAGGGCTCCTGGTCGCAATGATCGCCCTATACATAACAGACTCAGTCCAGATGGCAGTGGCCTATGGCGCATTGACCGGAATAACGATGGCCTTCCAGATTATAGTGAGCGGAGTGATCTGGCCAGACTACTACGGACGCCACCACCTGGGGAGCATCAGAGGAGTGACGATGATGGCAGGGGTGATAGGATCAGCACTGGGCCCCCTCCCCTATGGATATGCATACGACATCTTCGGGGGTTACACCGAGGCTCTGACGGTCTCCATGATATTCCCAATCCTCGGAATGATTGCAGCCTATCTGGCTAAACCACCCACGAAAAAACCACCGGTCACGCCCTCCAATTATACTCAAGAGGATTCCGATAAACTCGGATTTCCTTGAACGATTGTGATTCACAACTAGATTGAAGATAGAACGGTCCCAAATCCACTCGATATCCCCCCCAAACCTGCCATATCACCTACGAACCCGCTCCCAAGGCCCTCAAAACCTCATCCTCAAACCCAAACCACCAACCCCCACCCGCCTCCACCCCTCCTCCATCTTGACCTCGATAGCTCACGCTACGACCTCGCCGCCAAGTCGCCCCGCTGAACCAAATTGAAGCACAAACACCATCTTCACCCGAACCCGCTGCACCGGCGTCACCAACACATGCCCCGAGCCGAATACACGCTTGATCACAGCGAACGGAAGCTCCCCCAGCGCGCTAAAAGTCTAACCGAGGGGGACTAAAAAAACATCAATACCCGAGTTTATTCAAAGTTCTCAATAGTTAAAAAAGGAAAAAGAGGGCTCAGCTCTAAGAGATGAGCTTGTAAGCTTCGTCTACCGAAGCTCCCTCGTGGACGATCTTGACCAGGGCAGCGACCACGGCGGTCGGGTCCTTATGCTGGAACATGTTCCGGCCCATGCATGTGCCTGCGCCCCCGGCGTCAATAGAGTCCTTCACCACTTGGAGGAGGTCCCGGTCGCTTTCCATCTTGGCCCCTCCCAGGATGACTATGGGGATGGGGCAGGTCGCGACCACCTCTTTGAAGGATTCGATGCTCCCAGAATAGGCGGTCTTGATGAAGTCTCCTCCCCTTTCCTGTCCTAGACGAGCAGCTGAAACCACCTGGTCGGGGAGGAGGTTGCGGTTCTCATCCTGGGGAACCACCTCGGGCATGAACACGATTCCGTGCTCCTCACAGGCAGCGGCGATTGGCTGGAGGGAGTGAAGATTTGGGTCCCTCAATCCTCCGAAGTGAGTGAATTTCAGGGCATCGGCACCCGCTTTGGCGGCCTCCTGAACGAACTCGGGGCGGGGCGGATACGGAATATTAACAATCCAGCCCAGGTTCCTCGGTAGATCATCTGCTAGGGTCAAAAGGTTACCGTAACCTATTAGAATGGCATCGGCGCCACCCGCGGCCACCTTCTTGACGGTGGCAAGATAATCCTCCAGACCGGGGACTTTTCCCCCCATGCTATGGTCCATGGCGACGATGACAGCCTTCCCATCGTCCCTGAAGATGTGTTTCCATCTGATCGCTTTACCGGCATTCATTTATGATTACATCCGGCTATCTTATCAAAGTAGTAATCAGATAAGCTTTATGATGGGAATAATGTTTTGAGTGTTATCGAATAAGGGAAAAACTATGGGCAAGTATTAATAAATCATCGAGGAGTACAATTGTGATTTAAGGAAGTGTGATGGATTGAAAGAAGCGTTACTATATGAGAAGGAGGATGTGCGCATTATTGATAGTCCTATGCCCAAGGTAGGGCCCACGGACATTCTGCTCAAAGTTAAGGCGGCCAAGATATGCCCCACAGACATCCGGAAGTATAACTTGGGCTCTAACGACACCCGGATCAGGTCGCTGCCTATGAACCTGTGCCATGAGTACACGGGAGAGATCGTCGACGTAGGAGAGAAGGTCAAGGATTACGAGAAGGGTATGAGGGTGACAGGATACGGCATGAAGGGCAACGCCGAGTACGTGAAGCTCGAAACGGTCTCCTCGAACCCCTACTTCGTGAACGCTATCCTGGAGCTTCCAGACAACGTCTCCTACGAGGAAGGTGCCTTCACAACGCCCTTCGCCGAGAACCTCCATTGCATCATCGATTCTGCGGACCTCAGATTCGGGGACACCATAGCGATCATCGGCGCGGGCCACATGGGCCTCCAGCAGGTGAACATCTCCCACTGGAGCGGTGCCCGTGTGATAGCCGTCGACTTGATCCAGGAGAGACTCGACATGGCCAAGAAGATGGGTGCAGATCTGGTGATTAATGCGGGCGAGGAAGACGTGGTCGAGGCAGTCAAGGAGTTCACCGACGGCGAGATGGCCACCTCCTCCATCGCCACCCTCGGGGTACCAGCGGTGATACAGTCAGCTATCGATGTCACCGGGGAAAGTGCTCGGATCGTCCTCTTCGGGGGCGCTCCAACCGGCACGATCATGCAGTTCGACCCCAACGACATCCACTACAAGGAGAGGCTACTGGTGGGCATCGAGGGAATCGGAGTGGGTTCTAACCGGCATCCCGAGAGGAGGGTTCAGGCGCTGAGACACATCGCAAGCGGTAAGATCGACTTGAACAAGCTCATCACCCACATCATGCCCATGGACGACATTGTCGAAGCGTATGAGATCATGAGGCGAATGGAAGCTCTCTCCATCGTCCTCAACCCCTAAACTCTTAGCAAAACAGCGGTTCACGTATCCGAACCGTTTTTTATTAATTTTTTTTAGTGATGAATAATCCAGCTAATATAATGATTATGAATGCCTAGGTCTATTCTCATCAGATAGGAAGAGTTTTCCTTTGATAAGGCCAGCCTCCTAGGCACGATATATAAATACATCTGAGCCCCATATGCTAAACTGTACGGTAAAAATCAAAAAAGGAATACGTTGAGGAGAAAAGAAATTGTCTAAAACAATGAAAGCGGCGGTTAAAACCGCGGAAGGAGACTTCGAGATCAAGGAAGTCCCAATACCCGAGATAACTCAGCCTGACCATATCCTACTGAAAGTACGAAGCGCAGGCGTCTGTGGAAGCGACCTTCACTCCTGGAAAGTACCCAGACCCGAGGCGGTGGGAAGCATCTCAGGTCACGAACTCGCTGGAGATGTCATAGCTGTCGGAGACGAAGTAACCAACGTAAAGGTAGGCGACAGGGTCGGCGTAGACTCCGTCGTCTCTTGCGGGAAATGTTACTGGTGCAGGGTCGGGCAAGACCACATATGCCCAGAATGTTTCTCCATCAGGGGAGAGACATTCGCTCGAGGCTTCAGCGAGTACGTCGTCGGACCGGCTGCAAAGTGCTACAAATTGCCTGATCACGTCGGGTATGCCGAGGCGGCTATAATGGACGTCTACGGCACAGGCATCCACGCCATAGCGAGAACAAATGCCCACGTGGGTCAGACGGTGGTCATTTTCGGCGCAGGACCAGTAGGGGTGAGCCTCCTAGACCTGTTGAACGTGGTCGGCGTAAAGTCTATCATCACGGACATCATCGACGGGCCTCTCGAGTTCGCAAAGAATACAGTGGGTGCCTACGCGACGATCAACTCCAAAAAGGAGGACCCGGTCAAGAAGGTGCTGGAACTCACCGACGGAATGGGCGTAGACATCGTGTTCGAGTGCGTCGGAGGCGGAGCCGGGCCGTTCCTGATACCGCAGGCTGTTGAAATGGTGCGCAGGAAGGGGCAGATTGCCCTCATCGGAGCGCTGAGGCCAGGTGCGGCACTGACAGTCAACTGGCAAAAGGTTCAATGGGGCGAGATCGACATAGTGCCAGTGTCGGGATTCTACCACTGGGGCAACGACCCTGAGTTCAAGATAGTGACTGACCTGCTGATCGAAGGCAAACTCCATGCAACGGAGCAGATTACCCACAGGTTCCCGTTGGAAAAGATCAACGAGGCTTTCGAGGCCGCAGCGGACAAGACCAAGTCCAAAGCCATCAAGGTCGTAATAGACTACTAGCCCGCAATCATCTCTTTTTTTATTTTTTTAGCATATTACTATTGGTGACCATAATTCCCCAACCCAACTCCCACTGGCACATGATTATGCTTCAAGTCACATCTTTTCGAGTCTGAATTTTTAATGAACGCTCTCTCATTACACAATCAAAGTTTCAAAATCTTCCAGCATATACTTGAGAACATTGAGGTGGATAAAGTAACTCTACAGGCGTATCGTTACTAAGGAGAATAAATATAAATCAAAGGAAGAGTAGACCGTGTGCCATGAATATCGACCCCAGCAAAATCAACGTCATTCTCGCAACGGATTGCGGGAGCACCACAAGCAAAGCCCGATTCTTCAAGAAGATTGATGGAGAATTTCGCTATGTGACGAGCGGTGAGGCCCCGACCACAGTCGAAGCCCCCTATGAGGATGTCACTCTCGGCGTCCGTAACGCGGTGAGGGAGATAGAGGAACTCACAGGACACAAGCTGCTATCCCCGGAGGGAATAATTACTCCCTCCCGAGGGGAGAAAGAGGGAGTCGACCTCTACGTCACCACCAGCAGCGCCGGGGGAGGGCTGCAGATGCAGGTGGCGGGGATCATCAGAACCATGACGGCCGAGAGCGCCGAGCGCGCCGCTTTGGGCGCCGGCGCCATCGTGATGGACGTCCTCGCCATCGACGACGGTCGCGAGCCGTGGGAGAAGATCGAGAGGATGCGTTTCCTGAGGCCGGACATGATTCTCTTGGCGGGCGGTATCGATGGAGGCTCTGTTTCTCACATCGTCGAGTTGGCCGAGTTTATCAGAGCGGCAAGCCCCCAGCACCGGTTGGGAGCCGGATTCGAGGTTCCCCTGGTCTTCGCAGGGAATAAATACGCGAGGTCCCACGTCGAGAAGCTCCTTGACGAGGATTACGCCCTCCAAGTGGTCGATAATATCCGACCGACTCTGGAGTTGGAGAACCCCGAACCTGCGCGAAACGCGGTGCATGAATTATTCATGGAGCACGTGATGTCCCACGCGCCCGGATATACAAACCTGATGAAATGGACACCCGTGCCCATCATGCCGACCCCCGCAGGGGAGGGGGCAATGTTCCGAACCTTCGCCCAGGCCCAGAACGCAAACCTGCTGGGGGTGGGGCTCGGGGGCGCCACCACCAACGTGTATTCTTACTACGACAGCAAATTTGTCCGAAGCGTTAGCGCCAACCTGGGGATGAGTTACAGCATCTGCAACGTGATGAAGGAGGCCAGCCTGGAGAACATCCTGAGGTGGATACCCTTCAAGATTGACGATGCCGACGTCTGTGACAGGCTAAGGAACAAGATGATCAGGCCCACAACGATCCCTCACACATTGGAGCAGCTACTAATCGAGCATGCGGTCGCCAGGGAAGCCCTGAGACTGGGCCTCGAGCACCATAAGCTGATAGCCAGACCCCTCCTGGGGGCTAGGAGGGACCAGTCCATAGAGGAGAGGCTGGGCGGCCAGATCAGGACTGCGAGCTACATAGACATAAAGAGGATAGAGTGGATCGGCGGAACAGGGGGCCTCCTCTCCCACGCACCGAGGCGGGTTCAGTCAATGCTGAGCCTCATAGACGGCTTCGGGGTGGAGGGAATCACCAAGCTGTTCCAGGACAGCGTCTTCATGATCCCGCATCTCGGCGTCCTCTCCACCGTCCACCTCGAAGCGGCAATCCAGATCTTCGAGAAAGACTGCCTAGTCCGGCTTGGAACATGCGTGGCTTTCAGCGGCAAACTGACTGAGAAAGACTACGGCAAAGAGATCGCCAGAATTACGATCAAGATGCCCGACGGGGAGGTCTTGGAGAAGCAGATCGAGTACGGCACGATTCAGAGGATAGAGTTGGAGGAAGGGAAGACCGCGGAGATAGAGGGCAATGTCGCCTCTCCCTTCAGGCTTGCCACGGCGGAAGGTAGCGGCCGAAGATTCACGGCGAAGGTTGAGGGAGGAGTCGTGGGTATCCTGATCGATGCCCGGGGCAGACCCATAGACCTACCCAAAGATGACGAGGCTCGACGCAATAAGCTGCGGGAATGGTTCGGCGGCCTCGATGCCTATCCAGCGGAGGCCCTGGAGGACAAGTAATAGGAGGAATGATGAATGGCAATGGCATACACACCCGGACTGAAGAGGAAAGCGTCCACGGTCGTCGCGAAGATCAGAAAACTCCCCATCAAGGGGAAGGTCCTCGTTAAAGAGGGGGAACGGATCTCCTACGACACAGAGGTTGCTTCGACCAATCTCCCCGGAAAGGTCAACGTTCTGAACCTCGCCCTCATATTGGAACTCGAGTCGACTTCAGGGGAATTTGAGGAGGAGAGGAAATCCCTTGGGCTGTCAAAATATCTGTTGAAGAATGTGGGGGACACCTGCGAGGCAGGCGAGGTGATCGCTTTGAGGAAGACCTTCTTCGGCCTCTATCAGAGGGAGTGCAAAGTATCTGTGACCGGCTCAATTGAGTACGTCTCAGATGTCACCGGCCAGTGCATGATCAGGGAGCCGGCAATCCCCCTGGCGCTCGATGCATACATCCCTGGAACGGTGACAAAGGTAATCCCCGACGAGGGAGTCGAGATAGAGACCCAAGCCGCATTGATCCAGGGCATATTCGGTATCGGCGAGGAGACCCACGGTGAACTGATGATGGTGAATGATTCTGAGAAAGATGCCCTGACAGAGGACCTGTTAACGGAGGAGTGTGCCGGAAAGATCGTCGTGGGGGGATCCATCGTGGATGGTCCGACCCTAAAGAAGGCAGTCGAACTCGGAGTCAAGGGAATCATAGTGGGAGGCATAAAGGACGCAGACCTCACCAGCTTCCTGGGCTACAGCATCGGCGTCGCGATCACCGGGGAGGAGCGCATGGGACTCACTTTGATCCTCACTGAGGGATTCGGGAAGATGAGCATGGCCGTGAAGACCTTCAACTTCCTGAAAGAGTTCGAGGGCAAACTGGCCTGCATAAACGGCGCCACCCAGATCAGGGCGGGGGTCATCCGGCCCGAGATCATCATCCCGATAGATGAGAGTTCAAGGGATGGGAGAGAAGACGAGGAACTGCACCTAGAAGGGCTCACTTCGGGTCTACCTGTGAGAATCATCGGGCCCCCCTACTTCGGGGCCATCGGGCACGTCATCGACCTCCCTGTGGACCTCCAGACCGTGGAGACCGAGTCGAAAGTCCGTGTCCTCGAGGTCGAGCTCGAGGACGGCTGCAGGGTAACGGTTCCCAGGGCCAACGTGGAGCTCATCGAGGAATAAGAAGGCGTTCGAGGGGAGCTGCCCAGCTCCTCAGGCATCCCCACCTCATCGTGGCGGTGCACTCCCCACCCGGGGGGCATCACCTAGTTTGGATCCTACTCTGATGCGAGGAGCCTGTAGAACTCCTCCACGGCTTCCTTCAGATAGCTCTCCTGGACCTTCCCGTGCGGGGAGTCTATCTCCAGTATCCGTTTCGGGATCCTCAACGCATTGGGGTTGAAGCCGTGCTCCAGCTTGAACTGGTTCTTCTCTCGGAGGATCTCCAAGCCCAGGCGGTCAAACCTCTCGGGCGCAACCTTGTGCCCCGCGGTCTCCAAGGTTTTCAAAATGGTGTCCCTGTCGTAGATGTTCCTGGCGAAGAAGCAGACCACAAGGCTGCTCAGGATCTGGCGCCACACCTCCTCCTTGAGGAGCCTTGCAGCGGCCTCCTTTGGATCGGGGAGCTTGTCCTTGAGGGCGGCCTGATCGATGCTGTACCCCGCTGCATCTAGGTGACTGTGCCTCGCCCCGGTCAGGAATCCTACGTGAGTCACGGGGCCCGTGTGGTAGCCGGGCATCTCGTTGCCACCGAATGCAAGGGCGAAATCCTCTCCCCCATAAATCTTCGAGGCGTACTCTACGCCGCGAGCGATGTTAGCGTAGAACTCGTTTCTCTGCTTAACGATTTGTTCGACGGCCTTCGAGTAAGTATCGGAGTCGCCCCACTTCAGATTCAAGCCGAGGGTTTCCGCCTCGGTGATGAGGCCTTTCTCCATCGCCTCCGTCGCCCAGGCGAGTACTACGCCGGTGCTCATCGCGTCGAGGCCCCAGAGCTCGACAGAGTCTATGAGTCTGAGTAAACCCTTCTCGTCGAAGACCCCGAGCATGGACCCCAGGCTGTAGAGGAGTTCATAGTCGTAGGCGATCATCGTGGTCTTGTAGAAATAGGGCTCGTTCTCGTAGGGCTCGCGGAGCCCGGCGATGTGGATGCAGGCGACCGGGCAGTGAGCGCAGGAGACCCGACGGCCCAGATATTCTTCCGCTAGGTGTTCACCGGATATGTTTATCGCATCGGGGGAGGACACGGAGGTGAGGTTCCTCGTCGGGAGCCCCTTCAGGAGGTTGAGGGGCATTATGTTGGCGGAGGTCCCGATATCATGGTACTTCCTCATCAGAGGCGACTCCACAGCCCTATGGTAGATGTCATCATAGGCCTTCCGATACTCCTTTCTGCTCTCGACCTCAAGGCCCATCTCCCCGCATATGGCGATGGCTTTGAGTTTCTTGCTACCGAATACGGCTCCGAGGCCTAGTCGCCCGAAATGGCGGTAGGTCTCGGTGGTGACCATGGCGTATCTCACGAGATTCTCGCCCGCGCCGCCGATCCTCATGATGGTACGGGTTCCGGCGCCCGTCTCGAGCTCTCTCACCACCCTGCCGGTGGTGACGCTGCTGACTATGCCCCAGATGCCTGATGCGTCCTTGAATTCGACTCCCGTGTCTTTGATGGAGAGATAGAGGGGGGACTCGCTGGCACCCCTAATCATGATCGCCCCATACCCCGCCAGACGAATAGAGACGGCGCTCCTGCCGCCGGCGTGGCTCTCCCCGAGGTTTCCCGTGAGGGGAGACTTGAACATGGCGACCGTCTTGGAGGCCAGTGGATAGAGCCCCACGAGGGGCCCAACAGCGAAGATTATGGGATTATCCGGGCCCAGCGGGTCGGCGCCCTTGGGACAGTTCTCCCTGAGGAGGTTGATGGCGACCCCCGTGCCGCCTATATAGTACTGGAACAGGTCTGCTCTGTCCTCGACACGGTACTGTCGCCTTGCGAGGTCTATGTTAAGAACATTAGTTGGCAACTTCAAAGGGCTCAACCTCCTTCATGGCGAGGACATCGTAGGGGCAGTAGCTGACGCAGTAGCCACAGTGCACGCAGATGTCCGGCTTATTCGCATTCTTGTCCCAGAAAACAGCATTGACGGGGCAAGCGTCGACGCAGCGGCCGCAGCCGATGCATTTATTCACATTGAGAATCACGCCGCCGCCTTTACGGTAGTCGAGGGCGTCCACGGGGCATACCTTGAGGCATGGGGGATCGGGACAAGCCCTACAGACTACGACCACGAAGCCCCGTTCGAAGCCCCCTGTCGATTTAACTTTTAACGCCGCCTTTTCTAGACCGCCTTCTCCGAAACGTCTGTTGCAGGCGAACATGCAGAGCTGGCATCCGACGCATCGGTCGGCGTCCATTACCACGAGCCTTGCCATCGGTCTGATATAGAAGGCGTGGATTTATCTTTATCTGTGTGTTAGCTGGCTTCCGCACGCGGAGATTGTATCCGCGTGACAGAAGAGGGATGATGTTGTTTCCCCATCTTCTCGAGGTGGGGGATGCCCTTCTCGATGCGGTCCGGGGCTTCGTTCATGATCCCCTTGCTGGTGGTGAGGATGTCCTCTCAGAGCTCGTCCACGAAGACGTTGAATCCCTCGTCTTCGGCGATGCCCCGGAGCTCCTCCTCGGGCTGACACGCCCGGCGGGGTTGGGGGGGTTGCAGACGTAGCTGAGTTTGGTCTTGGGGCTGATGGGTGTTTTGAGGCGTTCGGTGTCGGATCGGTATCCCTCCTCGAGCGCGCGTCGGTGTAGGTGACTGAAAGAGATGTTAGTAGAATTTTCTTCCCCGTGGAATCTTTTTCTTCCTCGGAGCGAAGAAGTTGCACGCCGCTCTCTTCTTTTCCAGCACTTTCCCGTGTTTGGCGCAGTAGAATGTCTTTCTGGAGTACTTTCTGCATTCCTCGCAGGTTCTCTTCCTCGAATAGCTGCGGTAACCCCCGCTCCGGTTGCTGCGGCCGCGTGTTCCACCTGTTCCTCTCATCTCGTTCTCCTCCTATATCATGCGGTTGCCAGTTGTCGTATTCTTTCGTAGAGGATGACGGCTGCGGCGGCACCCACGTTGAGGGATGTGATGTGTCCGTGCATGGGTATTCTGACGGTGTGGTCGCATCGGTCTAGGAGGCTGGGGTTTATGCCTCGGTCTTCGCCGCCTAGGAGGAGGGCGATGGGTCCTGTGAGGCGTTGGTTGTAGTAGTCTGTGGGGCCTGTGGGGGTTACTCCTATGAGTGTGACTCCTTCCTGTTTGAGGAGTTTGATTGCTTGGAAGAGGCTGGTTCTGATGAGGGGTACGTGGAGTCCGCCTCCCATGGAGGCTCGGAGGACGGCGGGGGTGAGTCCTACGCTTCCTTTCTTGGGGATGATGACGGCGTCTACTCCTGTGGCTTCTGCGGTTCTGAGTATGGAGCCGAGGTTCATGGGGTCGTAGAGTCTGTCGAGGAGGATGATGGTGATGTCTCCTTGGTTCTGGGTGAGGATTGTCTTGAGTGTGGGTGTTTTGGGGGGTTGGATGAGGGCGATGACTCCCTGGTGGTGTCTGGACTGGGAGAGGGCGTCGAGGCGCTTCTTGGGGACGATCTCTATGGGTGTGTCCTGTTCGTGGGCGAGGCGTAGGATCTCTTCTGTCTTGGGGTGTTCCTGGGTTCCCTCTGCGATGAGGAGCTTCTCTGGTTTGGTGGTCTTCAGGGCTTCGTGGACGGGGTTGCGTCCCTCTACTTGGATCATGGGTGGCTCTCGGGGAGGGGATGGGTTCAGGGGTTATTATGGGTGTCTGATCCGGGGGGTGGGTTGTGTGCGCCTTTTTTTTTATTTTTGGGGGAGGGGGGGTTTTTGCTTGGTTTTAGGGGTTATTTGGGTGTTTGGCGGTGTTTTCTGTTTGCTTTGGGGTCTGGTTTGCTACTGTTTAGCTACTGAATAGCTACTGGTTTGCTTGAATGAGGGGGGTTTTTCGGTCTATTGGCGGGTTGGAGGGGGTTAAATTTTAGCCCCACACACACGAAGAGGATGCCTACCGTGTATATTTGAATAGGATTTATCTTTAAGAAATATGTATACTATATGCTCTTGACTTTACTGGATTATTTAGGGACATTTTCGAAGGAACCACTTCTTTTGTTAATGTTGGCCTTCACACTGGTGAACCTACTATTGTTGGCTAGGCTATTCTTCAGGAAAAGACCAGTATTAGAAAAGACTGTGGAGGGGGCTCTTGAGATGGTTGATGAGGGGGAACCATTATTGATTGAGGTGGCGACCTTGGAGGAAATTCAACCGGTTCAAACGGATGGAAATGTAGATGTTCAGGTTGATGCGGAAGTTATGACGTTGCTCTCTGCTGAAGAGCCTGACGCATGTAAGTATTGTCTCATATTCGAAGGTCTCAGTTCAGTGGTGTGCCCCAATTGCGGAAGGCCGTTAAAGAATACCACTCGGCTTGGGATCGCACACGCGTTGTGAATCCTACCGTGCTGCGCGCGCTACTGGTTTGCTTGAGGGAGTGGAGGGTTGCTCTGTCTGTTGGCGAGTTGAACGGGATTCCATCCCTCCACTTGGATCATGGACGCCTCTTGGGAAGGCATGAGCTTCCTGATTTTTCTGGGTGTCTGATCTGACCCGACAATTATCAGGAACTTATTAATGCGCGCGCGAAGGTTTTGATTCAGAGAGGTAAGATCGAGAATGGAAGGATTGCAGCCGGGGGAGGCCCTGATCAAGGACTCGGGGATGTTCCCCGTGGCATGGAACAAGAGCACGTTCAGCACCGTGAACGGCAAGCTGATACTCACCAACCAGAGGCTCGTCTTCGCAGCGGGCAGATTCCAGAACCCCATCGAAGGACTGAGGGGAGCCCACAAGGAGAGAGTCGAGCTCTCCCTGGGGGACATCACCTCCGTCGACAAGGGAATGATGGCCACCGTCAAAGTCACCGCGGGACAGGAGTACACATTCAAGGGCATGCGCAACGCGAAGCAATGGGTCGACCTGATCACCAAAGCGGTGAGGGACGCCCAGACGACGCCCCCCTCTGCGCCGCAGCCCGCCTATCAGCCCCCTCAGCCCACCTACACGCCCCCACCTCAACCAGCCCCCCAACCCACACCAGCAGCCCAGAGAGGCCAGTTCTGCACAGAATGCGGCGCCCCGACGGATGCCAACGACAAGTTCTGCGGAAGCTGCGGAAAGAAGCAATAGCCCCCCAAGGGCCTTCCCTTTTTCCTCTTAGTGGACTCGTTACAAGCGGGACCAAGGAGTCAGGGGCTTAGGCCCCTTGGACGACGCCTCCTCAGGTCAGCGCTCTATTGAACAAGATATGGGCAGATTTTAAGTGGAATCTGACGCGATATCGTACAGTGGGTGGTTAGAATCACTGATTTCAAGTTGACGAGGGACGAGGAAGCGCACGCCTTACGGCTGCACGAGGAGGCCATCGTGATCGACGCGTTGCAAGGGGTTCTGGCGGCTGACCCGGACAGGTATTTCCCCGAGTTCGTGGAGGGCGGGGTGACCGCGTGTTTCCAGGATGTGGGCGGGGGCGGCGACTCTTCACCGTATCCAGAGGTGTCGCCTCTCAACTTCAGGGAGGCGGTGCTCGCCTTGGATGGGCTGAAGCGGATCGTAGAGGCACACGGAGACAAGTTCGTCTTCGCCGAGTCCGCGGGGGACGTGAGGGAGGCCAAGGAGAGGGATAGGATTGCGCTCATTCCTCAGATGCAGGCCTGTGCGGCCCCCATCGAGAGCAACTTCGCGCTTCTGAGGGCGCTCCACGGGCTGGGGTTGAAGGTCATCCAGCTCACATATAACTCTCAGACCTCGGTGGGGTCGGGGTGCTGTGAACCCATCGACTCGGGGCTGACCCTGTTCGGGAGGGGGGTGGTAGAGGAGATGAACCGGATAGGCGTGGTGGTGGACGTCTCCCATGGGAGCGACGCGACGATGAACGACGCCATCGAGCACTCCCGGGGCCCGGTGATAATATCGCATTCGAGCTGCAGGGCGCTCAGCCCCTCCCCGAGAAACTGCACCGACGAGACCATAAAGGCGCTGGCGGAGAAAGGAGGAGTCATAGGGATCTGCGCCTGGTCGCCCCTGCTGTCGCTGGATCAGTCAAAGGTGCGGTCGACGCTGGGCATGTTCCTGGACCACGTCGACCACGCGGTGGGGCTGGTGGGGGTGGATCACGTGGGCGTCAGCACCGACACCAACTGGAAGGGGCTGGACGAGGGGTGGTGCAGCAAGACGATGATGTACTGGCGCCGGGACAGGCCCGACGTCTACGGGTACGATAAGCCGTTGGACCTCTATCCGCCGCCTCTCGTGGGGCTGGAGAGGGTGAGTGCGTTCCCGAACATTACGAGGGGGTTGGTGGCCCGGGGTTACTCTGATGGGGAGATATTGAAGATATGGGGGGGTAACTGGCTCAGGGTGCTGGAGCGGGTGTGGGGAGAATAGGCGGTGTGCGGGCAGGCCTCAGCGGAGCGGGGGACGGGGGGGTTCGAGCCCTACCCTTTGTGGAGGTATCTCTCGTCTCTTTCCCATTTTTCTTGTACTATTAACCCGGGCCACGTAATGAGCCAAATAAATGCAGACGTTATTTATTTTGTTTAACGTATTATCCCCATTTTTGGGGTATTTCATTAATCTTTATATAAGACGGTGTTTTTAAAAGATTAAAGTAATATCCCCAGATTGGGGATATCTCATTAAACAAGGTAGAAAAAATGGTGAGTGGAGAGCTCATAGAGTTTATCGCGGAAAAGAACGTGGTGACATCGGGGGAGATTGTGAATGAGGTTAGCCGCATCCTCGGAATGAAGCAGAAGAACAAATATGTCTATAAAAAATTCATCTACCCCCTATTACGAAAGGGCTACGTTGAGAGGGTCAGACAGAAGCTCTACCATGTAACAGTTCCGGGACAGCAGAACAGCGTCGCCGACAGGTTCCTTATAGCCTCGAAGATAAGAGAGGCTTACTTCATCGGATTCCACGCTGCGCTGGAGTTCTATGGGACGGCATATTCGTTTCGGAACCAAGTCCATGTCTGTGTGAGGCCCAGTAATAGGTTCGACGAGTTCCAGTACCAGAATACACGGTATACCCCCTATCATACCAAAGAAGTTGAAACGGGAATTGTCTTACATAGCCATCGAGGCGATGAGATCAGTGTTTGCTCGAAGGAGCGTCTGTTCCTTGAGTGCGTCAAGCATCCTCGGCTAGTTGGAGGTTGGGAAGAGGTCCTGAAAAGCCTCCAAGGCCTAGGAGGAATCGATTTCGAGGCGCTGGTTAATTATTCAATAATGGGGGGTAACCAGTCCGTGATCAGAAAGGTGGGGTTTGTGTTGGAGTTACTCAGGGACGAATCTATCTACTATCAACACTTGGAGGGAGCAACACTGGATGCTCTCCATAAACGCGTGAATGATAATACACGATACCTTGAGAAGGGGAAGAACGGGCCATTGAATAGGAAATGGCGCCTCTATGTACCAATGAACTTCAGCGAATACCTGAGGGGCATCTAGATGAAGAGAACATATAATTTACTACGATTAGCCGCCGAGACAGGGTTTGATCCAGTGCAGGTCGAAAAGGTCTGCAGAATTTCAGACATCCTTGAAGACATCTCAGCAATCACTTTCATGAGGAAAAGACTCTCGTTGTACGGAGGAACCGCTCTAGCTTTTATACACTTCAACGATATCGAGAGACTCAGCGTAGATATTGACTTTAATTATCGCCACATCGACCGGGACAAGGACTGGGGCGATGTCAGAGACGAAATAGATAGAAACCTGAAAATAATTCTGCATAACCAGCGATACACGGATGACGCAATCAAGATAACCCCTAGATACCCATTAAGCAGGTTCACAATCAAGTACACCAATCACGTGGGTCTACCGGATGAGATCATGATCGAAACGGGGTACATGCGGAGAATCCCCATGCTACAAAGTGACTTAGAGCATGATTTCTATCACTTAGGAACCGCAAAAAAATTTAAAATGATGACTCCTCAGAAAGAGGAGCTGTTCGGAAACAAGTGGTGCACCATGCTTTACAGGAGCAGCCCAAGGGACCTATTCGACGTTTATAGAATATCCCAAGACAAGTTTGACCTAGATCGGTTCAGGTTGACTGCCATAATTGATAGCTTAATGAGGGGTAAATCAAGAATCGTTGATATTGATATCGAGAGAACGGTTCGTGCGATCAGGTTCGACTCGCCTCTGATGAATGTACTTTCTTCAGGTAGCGCTTACGACCAGAGTGAAGTGCATGAACGTGTGATTGGGTTCTCTAATAGAGTCATCGAGAGTATAACCCCAGAGGAGAGACGACTGCTTGAGGAGTTTTACGGGAAAAAGAGATTCGACATAGACCTCCTTCCAACCAAGAATATGCTTCATGACGATATTGAGAATCATCCAATGATCGAAAGAATTCTTGAAAAACTAATCTAAATCCAAGCGATCTCTCGCGCCCACAACAAGCTGAGAGGTGTTCTGCACGCGGGTAAGAAACAGGCGTACACACCGCAAAATCCAAGACTGTTGAAAATTATTCTGAAATCGTTTCGTACAATGGACGTATAATGTTCTACCACGAGACAAGGATCCATGGTATGTGATGTAGTTCATTGGTCACAAGAATCCCCAGCATACTAGAAATGCGTGATTCTCGAAGCTGAGACTTTATGCGTGCGCACAGGGATCCTAAAGGCGTTGATGGCGATTCTGAGGGAGGGGGTGCACAGAGCATTAAAATGATATTCTTTTTAGATTTCCACTCCAATCTTTAGGGGATGTGCCTCGCCATTCCCGGAAAAGTCATGGAGATCGTTGAAAACATCGCTAGGGTTGACTTCGGTCACGGAGTGACTCGGGAGATAGACATCACCCTTGTGGACGTCGATGTGGGGGGGTACGTACTGGTCCACACTGGGTTCGCCATCCAGACGCTTGAGGCGTCGGAGGCCGAGGAGACTCTAAAGTTGTGGAAAGAAATATTCCAATCCATGGAGTCGGATCCTTAGGGGGCCACGGCTGGTGAACGGGGCTTGGGATGCGTCACACTTTAAGGACCGAGACTTGGCGAGGTCCATCACAGAGAAGATCGCCGAGATTACGCCACCCGATCCGATCAAAATCTGCCACGTATGTGGCACCCACGAGTGGACGATAACCCGCTCGGGCCTAAGGGCCCTCCTCCCGGAGAGCGTCTCCCTCATCGCCGGACCGGGCTGCCCCGTCTGCATCGTCCCAGCCCGGGAGATCGATGAGGCGGTCTGGCTCGCCCTGAACGGGGTGACGGTGACGACCTTGGGCGACATGTACAGGGTCCCCGGGTCGGAGGCGTCTCTGGACGACGCGAAGAGCCGGGGCGGGGACGTGCGGGTCGTCTACAGCGTCAGGGACGCAGTTGCCATGGCGAGGAGGGAGCCGGAGCAAGAGTTCGTCTTCTTCGCCATAGGATTCGAGACCACCACCCCCATGAACGCCCTTGAGATACTCGACTGCCCCGAGAACATGAGTTTCCTTGTGAGCCACAGGCTCATCCCTCCGGCGATGGAGTTCCTTGCGGAGTTTGAGGACCTTGACATCGACGGCTTCATCGCCCCGGGCCACGTCTCGACGATCATAGGGGCGAAGCCCTACGAGAGGTTCCCGGAGGAGTACGGGGTGCCGACCGTCGTCGCGGGGTTCGAATCCCTGGACGTCCTCATGACCGTTTACATGATCCTCAAGCAGATCGACAGCGACAGCCCCAAACTGGAGAACGAGTACTCCAGGGCGGTGACCTACGAGGGAAACGTCAGGGCTCAAGAGGCGATCTACAGAGTATTCGATGTGATTGACGGCTCGTGGAGGGGGATCGGGGAGATACCTTCCTCGACCCTGAGCCTCAAAGAGGAGTTCTCCCACGCGGATGCGAGGCAGAGATACTCAATAGACGCGGGCCCCAGCCGGGACATCTACCCGGGATGCAGCTGCCACCTCGTCATATTAGGTAAGATCACGCCAGACGAGTGCCCCCTGTTCATGGAGGAGTGCACGCCGGAGACGCCCAAGGGCGCCTGCATGGTCAGCAGCGAGGGAACCTGCAAGATCTGGACCCAAGAACGGCTATGAGGCCCTGAACGACGCCACGGCCGCCTGCCCCAATGAGAGCCCCCCGTCTCCCGGTGGA
The DNA here is from genome assembly GCA_026014875.1 of Candidatus Bathyarchaeota archaeon. Classification (GTDB taxonomy): domain Archaea; phylum Thermoproteota; class Bathyarchaeia; order TCS64; family TCS64. Next base: position 30,364 of record JAOZHO010000037.1, read on the forward strand.
ACGACCTTGTGACGCAGGAAGCTCAGGCCCCTCTCCTCGACCTTTTTCCTCATAACGGCGGTCATCATCTCGTTGAATGCGACTCCCCCGGTGAAGCCGACCGTCTCCAGACCGCTTTCCTCGGCAGCCACAAGCGCCATCTCAGCCAGACCCTCCGCCAGGGCCCCCTGGAAGGAGTAGGCCAGCCGCCGCGGGTGGTGACTACCCCTCAACTCGAGCAGCGTCCCCACCATCCTGGAGGTCTTGAGAACGAGCGCGCCTCCACGCTCCTCCACCGGTATGGGGAGATTGACCGTATCGTTGGCCCCTGCGACTGCGGCGGCCTCCAGCTTCATCGCGCCCTCACCCTCGTATGTCCTCGCGCAGGAGAAGCCGAGGAGGCAGGAGACGGCGTCGAGGAGCCTCCCGGCACTCGTGGTCATGGGGGTGTTGACGCCCTTCTCGATCTGTTCGAACACGACGTCTATCTCCCTCCGCCCCAAGGCGTATCCCTCCAAGCAGTTCTCGGCGAGGAACTTTCCGAGCTCCTCCCTCGGAACCTCGTCATAAAGGACGCCCTGAAGCATCCTGCCGTACCTGATGGCCGAGAGGTCTCCTCCAGGCATGGGCTGCTGCTCCAGGTGGCCCGCTCGCTTGAAATCCTCGTACCCCCCGACAAGGATCTCGCCCCCCCAGGGTGCGCCGTCCGCTCCGTATCCGTACCCGTCGCAGGCGACTGCGACTATCTCCTCCCCGGGGGGAATCCCGGACTCTGCCATGAGCGATGCGAGGTGGGCGTGATGGTGTTGGACTTCGACGAGCCGAGCCCCCGACTCGGCCACCAACTCGCTGGCTATCTCCCTCGACAGGAAGGAGGGGTGCAGGTCACACGCCACGACGTCGGGCTCGTCCGCCCCGATGAGCGTCATCATGTGGTCTATGGACTCCCTCAGGAATCGCAGGGATTCCGGGCTCTCGATGTCCCCCAGGTGCTGGGTGAGGTAGCACTTGTCCTCCTTCAGGATTGAGGCCGTCGAGGCGAGCTCCGGGCCCACTGCAACGACCCTCAGATCCGATGAGAAGGGGAGGTTGACCGGGGTGGGGACGTACCCCCTCGACCTCCTGAGGAAGGTGGGGTGGCCGTCGTTCACGCTGATGACCGAGTCGTCGCACCTGGCGTAGATCTCCCGGTCGTGGAGGAGGAGGTAGTCGACCACGCCTCTCAGCTTCCTGAAGGCGTCCTCGTTGGTGACGAACATCGGCTCCCCCGGGAAGTTGGCCGAGGTCATCACCAGGGCCGGTTCCGTGGAATAGTGGAAGAGGAGGTGGTGTATCCCCGAATAGGGCAGCATGACCCCGACGGTGTGCAGCCCGGGCGATATGAGGGCGGAGAGGGGGAAGGGATCCCGCTTCCTCAGCGCCACGATGGGCCTCGCGTACGAGGTCAAGAGCACCCTCTCCGTTTCTGAGACGCGAGCGTACTTCTCCACCTGCTCGAGACCGGGGCTCATGATGGCGAAGGGCTTGCCCGGCTTCCTCCGCCGTTCCCTGAAGGCGAGGAGGGGGTCGTCGTCCGTCGCCTTGACCGCCAGATGTATCCCGCCGATGCCCTTGACCGCCACAGTGTAGCCTTCCTCGAGGAGCCTGGCGGCCTCCTTGAGGGGGTTCTCCTCGTCCAACACGGAGCCCGCCGGATGGTAGAGGGTCATCTTCGGCCCTCCCTGGGGGCAGCAGATGGTCTGGGCGTTGAAGCGCCGGTCCATGGGGTCGTAGAACTCCCTGCCGCAGTCGACGCACAGGGGGAAGTCTATCATGGTCGTCCTCTCCCTGTCGTAAGGGAGGTCCATTATCGTCGTGAAGCGGGGGCCGCAGAGGGCGCAACACGTGAAAGGGTAGAGGTGGTGCCTGTCGCCGGGATCGAAAAGCTCTCTGAGGCAGTCCGGACATATGGCTGCGTCAGGAGGGATGAGGGATTGCTTCACCTCCCTCTTACCAACGTCGCTGTCGTCGATCGCAAAGCCGGAGTGCTCTTCGCCGCGTGGAAGCCATTGGACGTCGATCTTGGTGTACACGGCGATGGGGATCCTCTCCTCTTCAAGGGCGGTCAGTAGCGACATGATCGATGCCTCCTCGCCGCTCACGTCTATCCTGACCCCCGCGTCCCCCATGTTCTTCACGCGGCCGCTGAGACCATTCCTGACGGCCAGCCTGTAAATGAAGGGCCTGAAGCCTATGCCCTGGACGAGGCCCTGGACGGTGACTATAGCCCTTTTCTTCATGGTTATCAGCCTGCTCCGCAGACGGGGAGCTTCCGGACTCCTCTTACGTTTGAAGGGCGTCTTTAAAATAATTCTCTTGGGGGCATCAGCAGATACGGGGTATGGGCGAGCCCACGGGCTCCCTGACGATCCTCCTTCCCCCGACGAAGGTCTCCAGGATCACCCGCCCCTTCCCCCCCATGACCTCGCCCGCCATGGCGGCGTCTCTCCCGTACTTGTCACGCTTCAGGGCCTCCAGCACGGCCTCGGCCCTCGCCGCCTCGACCCCGATGACGGCCACCCCCTCGTTGGCCAGCTCCAGGGGGTCGAGGCCGAGCAGATCGGAGGCGCTTCTCACCGCCCCCTTCACGGGGATCTCCTCCTCCCGCATGAGGATGTCTACGCCCGACTTCCTCGCCATGTCGTTCAGGGCCCCGGATACGCCGCCCCTCGTGGGGTCTTTCATCGCCGTTATCCCGCCGACCTCGAGGCCCCCGCTGATCATCCCCCACAGGGGTGCCATGTCAGACTCGAGGGGCGTATCGAGGTGTAGGCCCTCCCTCAACGCGAGGAGGGTGAGCTCGTGGTTGCCTATGGTGCCCGAGAGGATGATCCTGTCACCCGGGTTGAGGCCCGCGTCCGTCACCACCGTCTCGGCGATCCCGATCCCGGAGGTGTTGATCAGGATCTCGTCCAGCCCCCCTCGCTCGACGACCTTCGTGTCGCCGGCTATCAGGGGGATCCCGATCTCTTCCAATGTGCCGCTCATCGACCCCACAATCCTCTTCAGCGTGTCGATCGGGAAACCCTCCTCGACCGTGATGGCGGAGGAGAGGGCCAGCGGGGTCGCCCCCATCACCGCGACATCGTTCACGGTCCCGCAGACGGCGAGCCTCCCCATGTCGCCGCCGGGGAAGAAGAGGGGCTTAACGGTGTAGGTGTCGGTCGTGAAGACGATGTGGCGACCATTAAGGGGGATCGTAGCCCCGTCGTCCATCTCGGAGAGGCCGACGCCCCCCCCGACGCGGTTAAGCCTGTACGCGGGTATGATGACCTCATCGAGAAGTTTCCTCATCAGGCTCCCGCCGCCGCCGTGTTCAAGTTTTATCACGTCACTCATGCCATCCGCCCTCCTCCAAAGTCCCAACCCACGGAATCTTCCTGATCATACAGGGCCATCATAATAAACGTGTCATCCGACAACGCGGTATGGTCGCCTCGACTCACTGGCGTGGACGTAAATTCAGGAGAGGGTTGAGCTTCTGCCTCGTCCAATTCCTTAGAGATCCCCTCCATGAGCCTCGGATCGCCGACCGGACCTCGGCGGTCAATTCGGTGCTGCAGAAGGTAATGTCTTCGGCCTCGACGGCGAGGAGGACGAGCCTCTCCACGGCATGCATTCCTACGCCGTCGACATTGTAGTGGTGAAACAGGGTGCCCCGGGCCGCCTCCACGACGCCGACGCCCTCCCCGGGTTCACCGACGGGGTTCCGGAGGTCTCCGCCGGTTATCCCCGGGTCCGGCGCGCTTGAAGGTTAGCCGGGGGGGATTAGAAAACGCTGAAACCAGAGGTTATTCGAAATCCTCGCGAGTATTTTAATTTTCAATTCGCACGCGCGAAAAAATTCAAGTGCACATATCGCGATGGTTGGAAATAAGATCGGGTTTCTCTATTCCGTTTTCTCGCTTGTCTCGAATTTGGGCTCCGAACTGAAGTGCATGGGGAGGGAGGTCGGCCTTTCCTTGGGGTATAATTCGATCACCCTCTTCCTCAGCTCCAGGTCCTTGGGCGTGAATGGCGCGGGCTTCTTTTGGAACAGGACGGCCCTGAAGGGCGAGAGATAGACTCTCAGAGTATCAGACCTGATCAGGAGTTCGGCTCTCTCATCCTTCCGATAAGTCAGTTCAAGCTCGTAACTGGGTCTCTCAAAGAATTCCACCTCGTATTTTTTTGAGAGTTCCTCCGAGACCTCCTCGAGATCAAGCTTTATCCACCACCTCCACCTGACGTAGTGGTAAGCTTCAGCCAATATCCTTCACAACGAAGGTGTGTTCAGAGGCAGATATACCTTACTTTATTACTTGAAACTAAAATCAGTACACGCATCCATATCAGGTTATCATCTGGGGGGTTTCAAGAAAAAAAGGGATAGCTCTAGTGTTTGATTATCTTTAGGTATGGTGACTAGGTTTGTTCTACTCCCCGTAAATGGATTATTCAGGCATATGCCGAAGTATGCGTCCAGCCCTTTCTCCGATGTGTACACGATGACGATGTTCACCGACGCCCCCACCATCATTCCAAGTCCCAAATCTTTTCCGAACCTCCCCAATGCTAAATGTGAGCACCTGCGAGGTTAGGTGTATGCGAAATTTCAAGGGTAAAGTGGCGGTGGTCACGGGCGCCGCCAACGGGATCGGGCGCGCCATCGTCGATGTCTGTGCCCGGGAGGGGATGAGGGTGGTCCTCGCCGATGTCAACAAGGAAGCCCTGGCCAGAGCTGAAGCGGAGCTGAGAGCAGGGGGAGCCACGGTCCTAGCTGTCCAGACGGATGTCTCGAAGGCCGAGGACGTCGAGGAGCTGGCCCGGAGGGCATATGATGCATTCGGTGGGGTGCACTTGCTCTTCAACAACGCGGGCGTCATGACCACGGGCACGGTCTGGGAGAACACCCTCTCGGACTGGCGATGGGTGCTAGGGGTAAACCTCTGGGGGGTGATACACGGCGTGAGGACCTTCGTGCCCCTGATGCTCCAACAGGGCACCGAGGGGCACATAGTCAACACCGCATCCATGAGGGGGCTATCCCGGGCCTCCTCGAACGGGGTCTACTGCGTCTCCAAGCACGGCGTCGTCGCCCTCACCGAGACACTGCACTACGAGCTGGCCCAGAGAGCTGCAAAGATCAAAGTCTCCGTCCTCTGCCCGGGGGCCATCGACACCCGATTCGCTGATGTGGCTGAGAACCGGCTCATCGAAAACGAGAATGTTCCAGGTGAACGGAGTATGACCCCAGAGGACGAGGAGATGCTCCGGGAGCTGCGCCATGGCACACGGACCGGGATGAGTCCCGAGGAGGTGGCGGAGAAGGTCTTCGACACCATCCGGGAAGAGAAATTCTACATCATAACGCAGCCTGAAACAATGGTTCGAGTGGAGAGGCGGATGAGGGACATTCTCGACGAGAGGAACCCGACGCTACCCGTGTGAGAACCCTCCCCATGACCCTAGGACACGCTTAAATACCGAATGCGGGAGTATCAGCCCTATTTCCAGAGGCTGAAAACTGCATGGGCGAGGTTCGGGAATCGAAGGGAAACGGCTATCTGGCGTTCCTCGCCTCCACCCACTTCGCCATCCACGTCTACACCATGCTCCTACCCGTCCTCCTCCTCCCCCTCCAGGACGAGCTCGGGGTGAGCCTCGTCCAGATCAGCCTCCTCGCCTCTGTCCCGAGGCTCCTCAACGTCTTCGTCTACATCCCCGTTGGCCTCGCCGTCTTGGTCCCATGCATCGCCATCCTGGTCCTCATGATAAGACATTAAAAAAAGTGAGAACAAACGGAGTCGAGCAGGGGGCAAAGTTGATACTGCGCTAATAGGAAAGTTCGCCCTCGACGACCGTCACGCAACTCCCGGTGATCAAGACCCTGCCCTCGGAGAGCTCCACGAAGAGCGCTCCACCCCTCTCGGAAGCCTGATACGCCCACATCCTCGTCTTCCCGAGGACCTCCCCCCAGTAGGGGGCGAGAACCGTGTGAGCCGAGCCCGTCACGGGGTCCTCGTCAACCCCCATCAAAGGGGCGAAGTACCTGGAGACGAAGTCGTACCCCCCCGAGCCCGGGGCGGTCACCACAATACCCCTCCAACCTAGAGGATTATCTGCTTCCAAGAGAGCCTTGAAGTCGGGGCTCACCCCCCTGACCCCCTCCGCGTCCCCCAGGAGCACCACGAGCTTCTGGTTGGTGTCAGAGTAGGAAACCTCCCCCCATTCCGTCACCCCGAGGGCCTCCAGGGCCTCCGAGGGGGGCTCAACAGGGAAGGGCTTGTTCTCGGGGAAGTCCAGGCGGATCCCCTCGGGGACCCTCTCCGCGTAGAGGGAGCCCGCCATGGTGAGGAACTCCACCCGCTCGCCCTCATACCCCTTGTGCTCAAAGATGGCATGCCCCGTCGCGAGGGTCGCGTGGCCGCAGAGGGGGACCTCCCGCACGGGGGTGAACCACCTCAGATTGTACCGCCCGGCGCCGACCTCCTCGACGAAGGCGGTCTCCGAGAGGTTCATCTCCCGGGCTATGGAGAGGTAGATGTCGTCGCTCAGGCCGGTGGGCATGAAACAGATCGCGGCAGGGTTCCCCCCGAAGGGCTCATCGGTGAACGCATCCACCTGATAGAAGGGCACTCGTCTTCCTGAATCCATGATTATATGGCGGAGAGTCCAGGCTATTAAACCGACTCGCCCGGATTAGCACAACTCTCTTTAATCTCATCCCCGCTCGCCATACTGGATTACCGAAGGGAAAACCATGTCAAACCCCCTCGCCATGCTGAGAGAGGAGTGCCAAGGCCTCCTCGAAAAGGCCGCAGAAGAGGCCCACCCGGGGACCCCACTCCCCAAGACCAAGTACTCCCCCCCGCCCGACCCCGAGATGGGGGAACTCTCGTCACCGGTATGCTTCCAGCTTGCGAGGACCCTCAGGCAAAGCCCCCAAGAGATAGCCCAGAGCATCGCGGAGAAGATCAAACCCTCGGCCTCCGAGCTGATCGAATCCGCGGGAGCCGTCGGGGGTTACATCAACTTCAAGGTGGACATCGGACGATTCGCAACCCTCGTCCTGGGAACCGTAATAGAAAAAGACGGAGAGTACGGCTTCGTCAAGACCAAGGACCCCCAGAGGGTGATGGTGGAGCACACCAGCGCCAACCCCAACGCGCCCCTCCACATCGGGAACGCACGGAACAGCATCCTCGGGGACTGCCTCGCAGAGCTCCTCAGGCGCCAGGGCCACGAGGTCCTGGTCCACTTCCTTGTCAACGACATGGGGCGCCAGGTCGCCATGGCCACATACGGGTGGAAGCTCATGGGGAAGCCGGAGCCCGAGGGAAGAGCCGAGCTCTGGGTGGGCACCATCTACGCCAGCGTCAACGTGGTCAACGAGACGACGAGGCTCAACGGAGAGATCAGGGAAGCAGAGGAGAGAGGTAAGGTCTACGAGATCGCCGAGCTCCAGGAGGAGCTGGAGGAGTACCAGAAAGCAGCTGTGGAGCTCCGAAAGAGATACCCCGAGGTCTACGACACCCTCGCCGAGAAGCTCCCCCAGATAGAGGACGCCAACGCCGAGATCGTGATCCTCAACACCGCCTACGAGAACAACGAGCCCGAAGCCACAGGGGACGTCAGGAAGGTGGTGGGCTACTGCCTCGAGGGCTTCGAGACGAGCCTCGGCGAGATAGGCATCGGTTTCGACTCTTTCGACTTCGAGAGCGACCTCGTCTGGAAGAAAGCGGCGGACGACGTCCTGGAGGAGCTCAAGGCCACCCCCTACGCCTTCATGGACGAGGGGGCCCTCATCTTCGACAGCGACAAGATCGCCCAAGACCTGGGCCTCAAGGAGCGGTGGGGGCTCAACCCGGATCACGAGATCCCCCGCCTCGTCCTGGTCCGCAGCGACGGCACCACCCTCTACACCCTCAGGGACATGGCCTACCACATCTGGAAGTTCGGCCTCGTGAACCGGGACATCAACGTCATCGGCTCCGAGCAGAGGCTCGCCCAGCTCCAGCTCAGGCTCGCCCTGGCCGCGATGGGCAGGCTCTGGATGGGGGACAACCTCCTCCACTACGCCTACGAGCTCGTCTACCTCCCCGGGGTGAAGATGAGCGGCCGCCTCGGCAGATACGTCACCCTCAGCGAGATCGTGGAGAAGGCGGAGAAGCTCGCCTACGAGGCCGTGGACGTCCGATCCCCCCACCTCTCCAAGGAAGAGAAAGAGGGGATCGCCAGGATGGTGGGCCACGGGGCCATCAAGTACACCCTCCTCAGCGTCGACTCCATGAAGACGGTCACATTCGACTGGGAGAAGGCCCTCAACTTCGAGACCAACAGCGCCCCCTACATCCAGTACAGCCACGCCCGGGCCTGCAACATACTGAAGAAGGCTGAGGAGCGGCCCGAGCCCGACTACGGGAGGCTCACCGCGAGGAGAGAGAAGGAGCTCATCATGGCCCTCGCCCGGTTCCCCGAGACATTCACCGACGCTGTCAACGAGCTCAAGCCGGGGGAGATCACCGCTTACGCCAACAACCTCTCCGACAAGTTCAACAGCTTCTACGCCGCCCATCCCGTCCTCAAGGCTGAGACCCCGGGGCTCGCGGGGGCGAGGCTCAGGCTGGTGGAGGCGACCCGGATCACCATCCGGAACGCGCTCCAGACCCTGGGGATAGCCCCCCCGGAACGGATGTAGCCCGGTCACATCCCTCTCTTACCCCTCGGTTTATATTCGGGGACTCAGCGGGAGATAGTGGAGGATCAAGGATTGAACCTCGTGAAGCTCAGATTGTCGATGCTGGGAACCCTCGCCCTCATAATAGGAGTCTCCACCCTCGGATTGGCGACCCTCCTCGCGTACACGGGGGGACTGAACATCTACTCCCTCGTCACCATGGTGATCATATTCAACGCGGCCCAGTGGCTACTGGCCCCCTACCTCGTCAACGCCATCTACAAGGTGCGTAGGCTCGACCCCCAGGAGAACCCCGGGCTCCACATGACCTTCGACGACCTCTCGGCGCGTTCCGGGGTCAAGACCCCTAAACTCATGATCTCCGACATGCTCATCCCCAACGCCTTCGCGTATGGGTCCCCCCTCACCGGGAACCACGTCGCCATCACCAAGGGGCTCCTCACGAGCCTCGAAGGAGAGGAGGTGGAGGCCGTCCTGGCCCACGAGCTGGGCCACATCAAGCACAGGGACGTCCAGGTCACCATGCTCATCAGCGTCCTCCCCAGCCTATTCTACATCATCGCTCGGTCCACCATGTTCGCCCGGTTCGGGAGCAGGGACCGGAGGAACGGCGGGGGGCTCGCCCTGGTGGGGAGCCTCAGCATGCTCCTCTATTTCGGCCTCATGCTCTTCAACCTCGGCTTCAGCCGGCTCCGTGAGTACTACGCCGACCAGCACGCCGCAGGCATCGTGAGCGACGGCGCCCGGAAATTATCCGAGGGCCTCGCCAAGATCACCACGTCCACCGCCCGCCACCGGATGTTCACCCCCGGCACCAGGGGGCTCAGCAGCTTCAAGACCCTCTTCATATCAGACCCCGACAGGGCCGCCAAGGACGCCGCAGAGCTCAACGGCGCCAGCCTATGGGGCAGCGACGAGGAGCTCGTCGCCAGCATCGCCTCACGGAGGATAACAGGCTTCAACCAATTCGCCGAGCTCTTCTCCACCCACCCCAACATAGTGAAGAGGATCCGGGCCCTCAGGGGCTGACCGAGCCCAGGAGAGCCACCATCGCCTCGAGGTCGGCGTGGAGCTCGGTCTCAAGGTCTCGATTGTACAGTATCGCCGCCGGATGATAGAGGGGAAAGACCACCCCCTCCCCCCAGCCGAAGGCCACAGGATGCGGCCTCCCGTGGACCTCACCGATGACTGCCCTCCCCAGCCCAAACCGCCCGAAGACGTGGCGCAGCGCCGAGTTCCCCATGGGGGCCACGACCCGTGGAGCCAGGATGGCCAGCTGCTCGTCGAGGAAAAGGGTGCAGCTCGCCACCTCGTCCGACCGGGGCCTACGATTTCCCGGCGGCCTGCACTTGACAACATTCGTTATGTAGACCCGTGACCGGGTGAGACCTACCTGCTCGAGGGCGGCGTCGAGGAGCTTCCCCGCGGAGCCCACGAAGGGCCTCCCCGATTCGTCCTCCCTCCGCCCCGGTGCCTCCCCCACCAGGACCACCGGCGAGTCGAGGTCTCCCTCCCCCGGGACGGCGTTGATGCGCCCCTCGTGGAGGCGGCAGCGCTCGCAGACCCCGACGGCGTTCGCGATGTCACTCATCAGGGTTTCCCTTGGGAGGGGGATCAAAGGAATCGGAGGAAAGATGGGGCGCCATATTTTAAACACTTACGGGGGCCATGGGAGAGTCATAATATCGTCGGTGGAAATCCGTAATATTCGATATTAAGGGTGCGACTCGAACAATTGGTCCATATTGCTTAGAATAATTAGGCGAACATGTAAAGATAAGCGAGTTCGGAGCTGGATATTTAATGAGAGACGAAATTGGGGTGAAGTCCAAGACCGACGTCCTCGACTTTGTAATAAGCTTCATCGTGGAGCACGAGAAGCGCATGGACCACGTGACCGATAGGCTGGAGAGGATCACCGAGAACCTCGGGAAGAGGAGGTACGCAGTCAGGAAGGCCGAGTCCCCCGTGAAGGTCGATAACCCCGAGCAGGGCACCTTCACCATCACCATCCACAACCCCGAGGAGTTCGATCCCATAAAGTCCATCACGATCGATTGGAAGGACACCGGGAAGATCTTCCACCCGGACGAACTAGAGTTCGACTCGATCCTCAAAGACATCGAGTACACCCTCAGGGACGACGGCAGGGACTGACCCCGCCCGGAGCCCAATTCCTTCATTTGTTTGAACTTAGGCAAATGGTGCTCAGAGTGCACCGTCTTCCCTGAGCTCATCTATCTCCTTTCGAGATAGGCCCAGCAGACTCTCCAAGACCGAGTCGGTGTCACCGCCCAGCTCGGGGGCGGGCCCCCTCGGCGCGGGATCCGTAGCCGACATCTTGATGGGGTTCCCGAGAAGCGTCACGGGCCCCAGGCCGGGTTGCTCCCTTTCCACGGTCATTCCCCTCGCCCCTGCGATGTGGGGGTCCTCGGAGGCCTGCTTGAGGTCGTAGATGGGGCAGGAGGGGACCCCGTTCCCGTTCAGAATGGAGACCACCTCATCGACGCTCCTCTCGGAGACCCAGCCCTGGACGACATCCTTGATCTCCTCGTGGCTCTCGACCCTGCTGATGATGGTCGCCAGCCCCGGGCGGTCCAGCTCCTCCAGACCCGTGGTCTCCAGGAACCTTCTCCAGATCACGTCGTTCGCGATGCCGATGATGACCCAGCCGTCCCGGGCCTCGAAGCTGTCGTAGGGGTAGATGAACTCGTACCTGTTCCCGATGCGCCCGGGGACCTCCCCCTCGACGAAGACCTTCTGGGGGATGTTCTCCAGGGAGGCGTAGACGGAGTCCACGAGGGCGACGTCCACCGACTGGCCTTCCCCGGTCTTCTCCCGGACCTGGAGGGCGGCGAGTATCCCGATGCATGTGAAGAGGGCGCTGAGTATGTCGCCTATGGCGGTCCCGGCCCGGGTGGGGGGCGAGTCGGGCCAGCCGGTGATGCTCATGAGCCCCCCCATGGCCTGGCCGATGATGTCGTAGCCCGGGCGGCTGCTGTAGGGGCCCGTCTGTCCGAAGCCGGAGATGGAGGCGTAGACGAGGCGGGGGTTCAACTTCTTCAGGGCTTCGTAGCCCAGGCCGAGGCGCTCCATGGTGCCGGGCCTGAAGTTCTCCAGGAGCACGTCGCACCGCTTCACCAGCTCCATGAAGACCCGTTTCCCCTCGGGGTGCTTCAGGTTCAGTGTGATGCTCTTCTTCCCCCGGTTCAGGTTGACGTAGTACATGCTCTGGCCGTCCAGGAACGGGGGGAACTCCCGGGCGTCGTCCCCCCTCCCGGGGATCTCGAGCTTGATGATCTCGGCCCCCATGTCGGCGAGGAGCATTGTGAGGAAGGGGCCGGCGAGGACCCTGCTCAGGTCCAGGACCCTGATCCCGAGGAGCGCGTCAGGCTTCTCCATGCCTTCGACTACCCCGCCTTGTCCTAAAAAAGGTGGGTGGTGCACAGTTTTTCATTACACTTATATATAACGCTACAGAGTTGTGTAGCGATAAATTTGGGAACCGGTATCCGCGTCATAAAGGACCCCGAGGTCGCCAAACTCTTCGCCGACGAGACCCGCCGCCACATACTCCACATACTGAGGCACCACGAGAGGTCCGCGACGGACCTAGCGAAGGCCCTCAAGAAGAACCACTCCAGCATCGTCCACCACCTCCATCACCTCAAGGACGCCGGGCTCATCGAGGAGACCCGGACCGAGCATGTGCGAAACATGGTGCAGTCCTACTACAGGAGCGTCGCCGGGAGGTTCATGGTCTCCTACAGCCTCAGCGAGGCCCTCGCCGAGAACGACAGCTACACGGCGTGGCAGGAGGAGGTCCAGCAGAGGCTCCTCGACGGCCTGGGTTCCTTCGGATTGGAGTTCCCTGAAGAAAAAAAGGAGAAAGTCGAGGAACTCATGACGGTGATCAGCGGGCTCAGGAGGAGGGCCTTCGAGGAGACCGTGGAGAACCAGGACAACCCCAAGGAGTTAGGAAGGCACGTCTACCGCAGCCTCGTGAGGCTGGTGACCAACCTGAAGCTGGCCCAGGACCCGGATTACGCGAGTGCGCTGGATGAGCTGAACGCCATCCTGACGCCCCGGGAGTGAAGCGGAGAATGATGCGACATCGAGGGGCGTCCCTGGCCGAGGCCAGCTCCAGCAACCGGAGCCGCAGCGAGACGCTGAAGCGCCTCTTAGGCTACATCGCGGGGTTCTGGCAGCTCAAGGCGGTCCTGTTGCTCATAGTCCTCACCACGGTCCTGGACATCATGTCACCCGCAATAATCGGCTCCATCATCGACATGGTGAAGGGGATCGCCACCGGGGAGACCCTGGAGCCCGGGAGCGGCATCGAGGGCTTCGTCTACAGGATACTGACCCCCGTAGCGTCCGGGTACATCGCAGCCACTGGGTCGGACCCCGTGAAGGGGCCCCTCCTGATCTTCAGCGTCTCATTGGTCTTCATCGCCCTGGTCACGGGCATCTTCAACTTCGTCCAGAGGTATACCACCACCATCGTGGGCCAGAGAGCCACATTCAACATGCGGGACGACATGTACAACAGCCTCCTGGAGCAGAGCTTCAGCTTCTACGATCAGCAGAGGACGGGCCAGCTCATGGCTAGGGCCACGGGGGACATCAACATGCTGGGGCGGTTTTTCCAGATGGGGGTCCGCATGTTTCTCTCCTCGGTTCTCCTCATGGTCCTCGTTTTCTACTCCTTGGCCTCCATCAACCCGATGCTGACCCTCATCTCTGTGATCGTGATCCCCTTCGTCTTCCTCGCCACGAGGGAGTACTCGAAGAGGATAGGCCCTCTCTGGGCTGCGGTGAGGGAGCAGAACGGGGTCATCACCTCGGTCCTCCAGGAGAACCTGGCGGGGGTGAGGGTCGTGCGGGGCTTCAGCAGGGAGGAGCACGAGGAGGAAAAGTTCTCCGCCGAGCTCCAAGAGTTCTTCGACATGAACATCACCATGGCCCGGATCAGGGCCTTCTTCATGCCCCTCGCCACATTCATCTCCAGCATCGGCTTCGTCCTCATCATCTGGTACGGGGGCGGCCAGGTCATCGCGGGAGCCCTCACCGTGGGGAGCCTCGTCGCGTTCTACTTCTACCTCGCGAGGCTCATGCGGCCCGTCCGGATGATCGGCTTCATGACCTCCATGATCGTGCGGGCCCTCGCCGCAGGGAACAGGGTCTTCGACATCATCGACGCCGAGGTGGAAGTCCACGACAAGGAGGACGCCGTCGAGGTCTCGGAGATAGAGGGTCGCCTCACCTTCCAGGACGTCTGGTTCAGCTACGACGGCACGAACATGGTCCTCAAGGACATCGACCTCGACGTCCGGCCGGGGCAGACCATCGCTATCCTGGGGGCCACGGGCTCCGGGAAGAGCAGCATAATCAACCTGATTCCCAGGTTCTACGACGTCTCCGAGGGGTCCATCAAGCTGGACGGCACAGACCTCAGGGACCTCAAGATCAAGTCCCTACGGGGCATCATCGGCATCGTGCGCCAGGAGCCCTTCATCTTCTCCACCACTCTCCGGGAGAACATCGCCTACGGCGTCCAGAACGCCAGCCTGAAAGACATCAGGGAGGCGGCGGGGAGGGCGAAGATCGACGATTTCATCCATGGGCTCCCCGACGGCTACGATACCAAGGTGGGGGAGCGGGGGGTCACCCTCTCCGGGGGGCAGAAGCAGAGGGTCGCCATCGCCAGGGCCCTCCTGAAGAACCCTAAGATACTCATCATGGACGACTCCACCAGCAGCGTCGACACCCAGACAGAGTATGAGATTCAGCAGGCCCTCGACGAGCTTCTGGAGGACAGGACCACGTTCATCATCACCCAGCGCCTCAGCAGCATCAAGAAGGCCGACTACATCATCGTCCTAGATGACGGGGAGATCTCCGAGGAGGGAACCCACGACCAGCTCATCGCCAACGACGGCATCTACAGGAAGCTCTACGACACCCAGATCTCCGAGACGATAGAGGGGAGGGGGGCCTAGACATGGGCCACCACATGCGCAGGTTCGGCGGAGACGAGGAGGACCACGAGAGGACCGTGGCCGACAGGGTACTGTTCAACCGGATGATGGGCTACATAACCCGGCATCGGGAGAAGTCGATGCTCCTCATCGTCGCGGTCATAGCGTCCACCGGGATAAACCTGCTCCCCCCGTACATGTTCACCCTCGCCATCGACAGATACATCGAGAACCTCGACACCTACGGCCTCGCCCTCATAGGGATCGCCTTCGTCGTGGTCTACGCCCTCACCTTCGTCACCCAGTACACCCAGAGATACATCATCAACTGGCTGGGAGCCAAGCTGGCATACGACGTTAGGCTCGACCTGTTCAGGCACCTCCAGGAGCTCAGCCTCGACTTCTACGCGAAGCGGGAGGTGGGGAGCATCATCTCCAGGGCCACCAACGACGTGGAGAAGATCACGGAGCTCGTGACCAGCGGCGTCGCCCACGTCATAGCCGACTTTGTCACCCTCGGGGGAATATTCATCATCATGATCATAATGGACGTCCGGCTGACCCTCATCACATTCAGCATCATCCCCCTGATGGCCGGATTCCTCTACATCTGGGGACGCCGGGTCCGGGTCGTCTACAGGGCCACCCGGAGGACCATCGCGAGCGTCTCAGCCAAGATGGAGGAGAGCGTCAGCGGGATGAAGGAAATCCAGAGCTTCAGCAGGGAGGGGAAGACCCGCAAAGAGTTCCAGCGGGTGAACACCGACAACATGCAGGCCAACGTCCAGGCCGGACAGGTAATGTCCGCGTTCTGGCCCGTCGTCGCCGTCTTCACGGCCCTCGGTAACTGCCTGGTCCTCTGGTTCGGGGGCAGCGCCGTCATCGACGGGACCCTCAGCGTGGGGGTCCTCTTCGGGTTCATGTCCTACCTCGGCAGGTTCTTCCATCCCATCGAGGACCTGAGCACATTCTGGAACAGCGTCCAGTCCGCCCTCGCCGCCGCGGAGAGGGTCTTCGGGATCATGGACTCCGAGGTCGTGGTACGCGACTACCTGGACGCCACAGACCTCCCCACCATCGAGGGGAAGATCGGATACGAGGGATTGACATTCAGCTACGAGCACGACCAGCCAGTCCTCAAGGACATCGACCTGGAGATCGCTCCGAACACCACCGTCGCCCTCGTGGGACCCACGGGAGTGGGGAAGACCACGATGATCAACCTCCTCTACAGGTTCTACGACCCCCAGGAGGGAAGGGTCACCGTGGACGGACGGGACCTCCGGGGGGCCACCATCGAGTCCCTCAGGAGCCAGATGGCCATCGTCCTCCAGGACACCTACCTCTTCTCGGGCACCATCATGGATAACATCAAGTACGGGCGCCTGGATGCCACCGACGAGGAGGTCATCGAGGTCACCAAGGCCGTCGGGGCCCACGAGTTCATCGAGAGGCTGCCCGAGGGCTACCAGACCGACGTCAGGGAGCGGGGCGGGCGCCTCAGCCAGGGTCAGAGGCAGCTCGTGAGCCTCGCCAGGGCGCTCCTTGCGAATCCCCGCATCCTCATCATGGACGAGGCCACCAGCAGCGTAGACGCCTACACGGAGCTCATCATCCAGAAGGCGATGGACAGGGTCCTCAAGGGCAGGACATCCATCATCATCGCCCACAGGCTCAGCACAGTGAGGAACGCCGACAAGATCGTGGTCCTCGAGGAGGGGAGGATAGCCGAGATGGGCACCCACAGCGCGCTCATCGAGAGGGGCGGGCTCTACAAGCAGCTATACGAGATGCAGTTCAGATACGAGCCCCCTGAGGAAGCCGAGGAGACAGCGAAGCCTCAGATACCGCACCCCGACTCCTCCGACAACGACTCCGACAGCTAGCCTCTCCATGGGAAAACGCTATCCGCTCTAAGCACCACATATCCCTGAGGATCCATGACACCCTCCCCGAGGCACAGGCCCTCATTCAAGCTCTGGCTGGAGACAGACGAAGGCATGGTCTTCGGGCCGGGGCTCTACAGGCTGCTCAGAAAGATCTCCGAAGTCGGGACCCTAAAGGCCTCAGCCGAGGGGCTGGGGATGTCCTACAGGTTCGCCTGGGGGCTCATCCGCAAGGCTGAGGATAAGATGGGGCAGCCCCTGGTCACTTCCCACAAGGGAGGGAGGTCCGGGGGCGGCGGCGCCGAGCTCACGGAGATCGGGCGTCAATTCCTCGAGGAGTTCTCCCACGTCGAGCTCATCCTCAACGAGCTCCTCGTCAACTGGGAGCTCATAGAGAGGGAACGCCCCCTGTCCAAGTTCAGTGCAGTTGTCAAGGGGATGGAGGAACGGGACGGAGACACGGGGCTCACCGTCGCCGTCGAGCCGAGGGATATAGAGCTGAGCATCCCGAGAGATAAAATGGGGGGCCTAAAGGTCGGGGATACCGTTAAATTCGATATGCTATCCCTCTCGGGCTCACTCGAGAAGGCCGAGGATTAATATTTCCTGGCCGGCCCGGCGCTCCTGCGGACAATATTGAGGTAGGGAGAGTACCGATTTTCGAGGCTCCTGCCGTTCTCTGTGATGGTGTAGAGGCACCTCTTGGTGGGGTCCTCCAGAAGATTCTCCGCTCTGATGAGATATCCGAGCTCGGTGAGCTCCTTGAGGTGGTGATAGACGTTCCTGACGTCGCCGTCCGTGAGGTAGATATAGAAATGCGCTTTGAGAGACTGCCAGATGGTGTAACCATACGAGTCAGCACCGTTACCGCAGTTATGGTCAATGATTGCCATAATTTTCATCTTGGTGGCTCCTGTGGTGCCTTTTGGCTTGACCATGTTCTCCCCCGAAAGCTTTATATCACAGGGTGATATATATAATTTACGTATGGGTAAAATATCCATAGCACCCACCTTTTGGATAAGAAAAATCCGTTTCAAACGATGGGGAAGGTGAAAAAAATGGAAGCAAACACAAGAAGCTGCACCAAGTGCGGAAGCACAAACATAATCGTAGATCCAGACGCCGGAGAAGAGGTCTGCGGCCGATGCGGTCTAGTGCTGAACGACGAGGTCATCGACACCGGGCCCGAGTGGAGGGCCTTCACCAGCGCCGAGAGGGAGAGCCGGACGAGGGTCGGCATGCCAAGGTCCTACGCCCTCTATGACATGGGGCTCTCCACCAGCTTCAGGGGAGGCAGGGACGCCAGGGGAAACAAGCTCACCGTCGACACCAGGAACATGATGAACAAGCTGAAGCGGTACGACACACGGTCAAAGCTCGACGACACCTGGAGCAGGAACCTGAGCATCGCCATGGCCGAGCTCGACAGGCTCTCTACGGTCCTCTCGATACCCAAGATGGTGAAGGAGAGCGCCGCGTTCATCTACCGCCAGGCTCTGAAGGCCGACCTGATCCGGGGTCGCTCCATCGATGCCTTCGTCGCCGCCAGCTTGTATGCCGCCTGCAGGAAGAACAAGGTGCCCAGGCCCCTCAAGGAGGTCTCCAAGGCCAGCACCCGGGAGCACTCCGAGGTCTCCCGGTCCTACAGGCTGCTCCACAGGGAGCTCAAGCTCAGGATGCCCATCGACGACCCCATGAAGTTCGTCTCGGGCATCGCCTCAAAGCTCCATGTGATGCCGGCCACCGAGAGGTACGCAGTCGATATATTGATGCGGGCCAGGGAGAGGAAGGGCCTGTCGGGGAAGGACCCGAGGGGGATCGCCGCCGCGGCCCTCTACATGGCCTGCATCGAGATGGATGACAAGAAGATCCAGAAGGACGTCGCCTCCGCCGCGGGGACCACAGAGGTCACCCTCAGGAACAGGCTCAAGGGCCTGGAGGAGACGCTGAGACCTGTGATGGAGATGGGCGATGAGGCAATCATCAACGCGACTACACAGTGAGAGCCCACAACCCTAGATGTTATGGGCCTTACAACTTTTTATCAATCAGTCTCTGAATCGATTCCGCGTAGTTGTTGTATTCCTTCTTACGGCACTCTCTGCAGAGATACCTGGGATTCCTCCTCCTGAAGCCGACTTTTCGTTGGTTGATCCTGATCTCGGTAGCGTCCAGAATTTTTCCGCAGACGGCGCAGCGAGGCTCAGACATCCCTTGATACTCCGAGTCTCCGTATAAATGCGGTTTGCCTCCGCAGCCCATGCGATGTCCAAGTAGAGACTGGAGGCCTCAGACACGCTTGATGTACCACCTGTAGCTCCATGTGATGGTGGTCTTTTTGTGTTCACGCAAGTACTCGATGGCGTTCATGCCGAAGATGAACCCATAGACGCTTATGATCTTGTCCAGGGTTCCATAGTCTTGGAGGATCTGATAGTCCTCGACTCTGAAACCCGCCATCCTCCACGCCGCATCGGAGATGGGATCGTTCTCTATCGCCCATTGATCCTGAATTACGTGATCTAACTCGCCACCGTACCAGCCGGGGGTGACCCCTTTGTAGATGATGGTTCCTCCCGGTCTGGCGACGCGCTCTGCTTCAGCCGCGAACCTCGGGATCGCCTCCTCCGGAGGCATCATGACAGTGGTTATCGCGGTGACATAATCCGAAGAGTCGTCGGGTAGCGGAATGTCTTGTGCGGTCCCCTCTATGAATCGTACGTTGACAATCCCCATTTCCTCGGCTTTTTTGATGGCTAAGTCTCGCATGCTTTTCTCGGGTTCAACCCCGATGATATACTCTGCGTGCGGAGCCAGATTGAAGGTCGACTTACCTGAGCCCGACCCTACGTCGACTACCTGTTTGCCCCTGAAGTCGAACATGTTGTAGAGCTGGTTCTCCTCTCTGTGGCGCCAGCCTAGCGACGCGAATTCATCGTATTTCTCTGGATAATCCCGGTACATGATGTCCCACCCGTTCTCGATTGTCAACGGGTATTCTTTATCCATTGTTAGGCAATTCTCCTACATCCATTGAAACCTAGAGTCACCGTATAAATGCAGTTTGTCGGGCAATCCGCAGCAATGAACAGGAAGTAATTTACGGCCCTACATACTCTTATTGGGGATGCCACGTGAAGACCATCACTCTTGAGATAGACGACGACACTTACAACTACCTCGAGTTTCTCGAGAGAACCAGGTTCATTAAGAGCAAGGACGAAGCCGTCAGGAAGGCCCTCATACTGTTCAAGAAGCTCTCCATGCACGACTGGCTGCCGGACATCTACAGGATAGGTGAGAGCCGCATCATCCTCATGGACAGGGGGATGCTCCTAGACCTCTTCGAGCTGCTGACTGAGGAGGAGACACACAGAGGTGGACACCTGACAGCGATGAAGAGGAAGGTCCTGAAGCCCGAGTACAGGGACATCGACCTAACGAAGCCGGATAACTGGATGATCGTGCTGAAGGAGCTGGAGAACCTTGGTTGGGGGGTCTTCACCAAGGTGGGGAACGAGATCAAGGTGGAGTACTCCGCCGTCCCCACCAACTACCTGAGGGGCTACCTGGAGACGATGTTCAACGTGGAACTTAAGGAGCACCACACAAAAGTGGAGGGACTGATAGTCTTCATCGCAGGCGAGTCGAAGCTCCGCGCCTGGCGCTAGAGCCCCGTCCAGGGGCACCGCTTGTAGGGCCCTATCACGATGGTGACGACGGTCCCCACTATCCCGTCAAGTGCGAGCTCCGTCTCCAGGAACTCGTTCAGATCCTCCATCTTCTCGAAGATCACCTCGAACAGCAGGTCCACGTCGCCACTTGTCCTGTAGAGGACAAAAACGTCGGGGTGGGCCTTCATGTGTTTTACGATTTCCTGGATCTTAGCCGGCTGCACCTTCAGGCCTATGAAAGCCTTTATCGCCCGACCCAGATGGTGATAGTCAAGCATCACAGTGAACTTCTTTATTACACCGGTCTCGATGAGTTTGTCAATCCGGTTCTTGACGGTGGCCTCGCTGACCCCGGTCTCCTCGGCCATATTTCGGTAGGTGCTCCTCCCGTCCTCCGTGAGGCACTTTATGATCTGCATATCTAGAAGATCCAGAGACATATCACTCAGATTGAAGATCTTAGAAAACTATAAAAAGTTTTCCAGTTTCAACAGTTAAATTAAAGAAAACACAAAGAACAATAAAGAAAAATACATAGCAATTTAACAAAAATCAAGGGCCTATATCAATTAACATAGTAAAATCAAATTGGATTACACAATAACAATTTATTAACACGAACATACAAGGAGAGGGAAAATCCATAATTCTTTTTTAAATTACCATCTACATTGATATTGATTTCTTTAGTTCTTTTGAGTTTTTCTATGATTTTCTTATGGATTCCCATATATATACAGTAAGTACTGCATAATTGAGGTTGGGAGATATGGAAAAAGCTGTTGAGAAAATACCCAGTTCGTTGTTCGGGGATCTGTCGAAGAATCTAGTGAACATAGTGCTTGGTGCCAAGGACAAGAACGCCGTCCCTGCCGAGTTGGCGAAGAAGGTAATCTACCTGTGGCGTCAGGACCAACTTGCGACGGTGACCGGGCTAACGACGCTTATGGAGGTCTCTCTAATGGTGGACGCGGAGGAGACCTACTCGACGCTGGACAAGCTGGGCCTTCAAGAGATCACTGCGACCATAAGGGCCTAGCAGTAATGAGCCAGGTATAGGAGGTTGCCTCCTACCCCATTTATTCATCAACTATCAACAAAGATTTAAGAAAACAACGGATCAGAGGATATGAAGATGTTGATCAGTTATTCACTGATCCGGGTGCACCCGGCACAGGACAAGGAGGTCTATGAGGCCGTCCAGGCCTTCCGTGAGGTCAAAGAGACCATCATCACTTACGGCGAGTACGACCTGATCATCAAGGTCGGGTCTGATTCGCTGAAGGACCTGGACAACTTCATTTTCAACAAGCTCAGAACGATATCCGGTGTCGCCTCCACGACCACCCTTCTGGAGGCCCGGCCTAAGGAAATGGTAAAGGGGTGAGGAGAGAGAGTTGGAGAAGTTCCCCTCCGTCGTCTCGGACATCATGACCTCCCCCGCGATCACCGTGGACGCGGAGGCCAATGTAAGGGACGCGGCCCTCCTGATGGCAGAGAAGAAGATCGGGAGCGTCATCATCATCGAGGGGGGGACGCCGGTCGGAATCGTAACCAAACGCGACATCATCCGCAAGCTCGTAGCCCTGTGCCTGGACCCCTGCGAGACAAAGGTCAAGGACATCATGTCGAAGCCGCTGATAACCATCGGTAAGGACGTCGGCATCCTCGAGGCGATGAGGAAGATGCAGGAGCACTCGATCACGCAACTGGTGGTCAGGGATGGAGGCGCCCCAGAGGGAGTCGTGTCCGAGCGGGACGTCACTAGAGCAGTCTCCATAGCCTCTCTTGGATCTTTCAGCTCACTCCTACGCAGGCGCGAGTAACCGAGGAGCAGAGCGCATCATTTATCTACACGTTTATGGGAGCTTTTGTGGAAATGAGTGGCGACTCCAACCACGTAGTGGCGATAAAGCAGAAGAGAAACCTGTTGTTAGCCGTCCTCATGCTGCCCGTTGTTGGTATGGGAATCTCGATTCTCCTCATATATTGGAGGTTCCCACATAGGACATGGACCGCGATACCGATAATCTCCATATTAATGCTCCAGTACCTGCTCCTAGTTCGATGGATCAAGAGAAAAATCGACGTTTTATAAACCGAGTGAGGCGTTTTACAGTTCGCCTTCGATCATTATTCATGCAGCGACGCCGCCGCTTTTAACCAGAGCGTAAATTGGAGAGATCGGCTAAAAAACACTTTAATATCAAACGAAGGGTTTGATATTGTTCACATTGATGAAGAAGTTCACGATCATTACTCCCCCGGAGTACGAGCACCAGATTATTAGAGAACTCGGTGCGGCGAGGATCGCCCAGCTGAAGGCCGTGAGCGGTGTGGATGTTGAACGGCTGAGAAAGACCGGGGAGAGGATCGTAGATTTCAAGGGCCTCTACGAGAAATTCCAAGACGGATACAAGGCCCTTGAAGAATCGATTATGCTCGATCGGGAAGGCATGGATCTTGAAACTGATAATATGAGGGAGTTCACCGAAGACCCCGAGGCATCAGTGGATGATTTTCTCGCCAAATTCCGGGAGATTCAGGAGAAAATAAAGGAAGTCGACGCAAGCCGGGAAGAGGGAGAAAAGAAGCTTGTGGATGCAAAGCTGCGGTTGGAGAGCCTGAAGGCGCTCGAACCGGAGGAGCTGAAGAAGTGCCTCACAGTGGGGTTGGCCGATCTCAGCATCCAACAGCGCCTCCATGAGTACCTCGATAGGTTCGAGGATTTAAGCTCAAAAGTAGTGGAGTTTTCATCTGATGAGGGGTACGTCTTTGTATTCGGCCCCGAGGAGAGGAGGGAGTGGGTCGAGACCATCTTCCTCATATTCGAAGTGAAGGACATCTTCGAGGTGCTCAACACGCAAGACATCCTCCTGTCGATCGATGCCGGGAGGCGTGAGGAAGTCATAAAAGAGTACGAGCAGGAGACCCAGGAGCTCCAAGCCCTGACAGAGGCCGAGGCAGATTACGAGCAGATCAAGGCGGAGTACTCCAACGTGCTGGGAAACGCCAAGTTCCTGGACCAGATGCTCAGGATACTATCCGATGAGTCAATCCCCGTCCTCAGGACGAAACTTATCAGCGTGATACAGGGATGGATTTTGAGTGACGATGGGCAGGTTCTCAATCAGATAATTAATGATCTACAAGATGAAACAGGAGAACTGTTCTATCTAGA
Source organism: Candidatus Bathyarchaeota archaeon (assembly GCA_026014875.1). Lineage (GTDB taxonomy): Archaea > Thermoproteota > Bathyarchaeia > TCS64 > TCS64. Next base: position 53,787 of record JAOZHO010000037.1, read on the forward strand.
GTACGAGGATCCTGGACACGATGACCATGGGATTCCTTCCCTGGAACCGGTGATGAAGCCGTCATTCCTTCAGCCCGCATGGAAACTTACGTCCCTACGCGGGTGGCCCTCAATCACCGAGGTGAACCCGATGTATATCTCCCTCATCGTCTTCAGTTTCCAGTTCGGACTGATGTACGGTGACATCGGACAGGGAGCTGTTTTCCTCATCATCGGGATCATCATGTCGAGGAAATTCAAGAGGGGGATGATGTCGAAGCTGGGGACTCTTTTCATACCAATGGGTATATTCGCCATCATCTTCGGCTTTGGATACGACTCGATCTTCCTGGTCGAGGGGCTCCTTTTCAACCATAACCAGTTCATGCCGAATCCCGTTCACGAGACGACGACATTGATGAAATGGGTTTTCAAGATAGCGACGGTCGAGATCTTGTTCGGTCTTGTCCTCGGCGCCATCAATCAGTGGAAGGCGGGGCACAAGTGGGGCATCCTCGGAATGCATGGCCTCGGCATGATGCTCTATATCGCAGGACTGTCATTATCCGTGTTCGAATTCATCAGGACTGGCGACTTCATGGCCGTCATGGGCTACTGGGGCTTCTACGTAATGCTGAGCGGGACGTTCCTCGCACTGGTGGAGCCCATCATCGCCGCCATAGCCGGTAAGCGCTTCACTATAGAGGTGATCGGAGAGGGAGTGGGAGCGCTCCTCATGACCTTCGTAGAGGGACTCGCAAACCTCTTCTCCTTCCTCCGTATCGTCGCTTTTGCCCTCGCCCACGCCAGCCTAGCAGGGGCGGCTCACCAGCTGGCCGGTTTCATGGGAACCATCCCAAGCCTCATACTGATGAACCTCATCGCTATGACCTTTGAGTTCATGTCAAGCGGTGTACAATCTCTTAGGCTGCTCTACTACGAGTTCATGGGGAAGTTCTATCATGGCGGAGGCTCCCCCTTCAAGCCTTATAGATTCAGGGTGCAAAAAGCCAAATCCGCCTAAAACCCATTTTTCTATTCTTTTCTATGTGAAAAATTTATATGTGGTATAATGCATCTAAGGGAGAATAAGGTGAGACATAGCAAATGGAATCTGTAATCGCCCCCATGTCCGGTTGTCTCGAAGGAGGTACCGAAGATGGTTAATTTAATTCCTGCTGCGGTAACAATAATTGCCAGCATAATAGCGGCCACATGGTGCATGATCCAGGGTTCAACTATTAACGCTTCGATAACTGCTGAAAAAGGTAGGTCTTCAGTTTGGGGCACAGCCCTAAACTACTTCGGCGCCCTACTGATCTTCTACGGCTTTCTATCAGGTTTAATGTTACTGACTGATTCTGTTTCCGTCAACGTAAAGTGGATTATTGGTATAGTATCAATGCTAGGACTGATGCTTGTGGTAACAGCGGGCAAGAGTCGTGGAGATGAAGATGGTATCAAATTTACTTTAGGCAGAATGAACTTATGGGGCGTTTTAACAGCGTTCATTATAGTCTCTAGTCTAATATTCATATTGCCGGAAGGAGGTGAAGGTATGATAATACCTGAAAGTGCGTGGCCCCTTCTCATGGGAGCTTTGACAATGATCGGTTCGGGATTAGCAGCTGCTATGTGCATCATGACAGCTGTGAAAGCAGGTTCAGAAATGCTGATAAAAAATCCGGAACTGTCCATTTGGTCACTGCTATTCGTCGCTCTGGGAGAAGGTTTGGCCATCTACGGATTGATCGTGGCGATACTGTTAATAGGTTAATGGCCATTTCGGCTATCCAGGATTTCTTTTACAGTTATTTTTATTTATATAGATCAGTTTTTTTAGTCAGATTTATAAATCAATAAAAATTCGGTTTTTACTCCCAGAGGAGAAAAAACTACAAAACATCGAGATTCTGATTATATGAAGAAGGGAATAGCCAAATATTTCAAGATGTCCTCGGCGGCGATTCCCTGGGTCTTCCCCCATGCGATGCCGACTAGGTCGTTCTTCTCAATCTCGCTGAAGACGAGATACGCCATGACGACGTTGAATCCGAAATCGTCCTCTGCGCGCCCTCTCTTGGCGATGTTGTAGATATGCTGGCGGAGACGGCTCCTAATCAGGGCTACATCCCCCTCGTAGAGAGGGGCGAGGATTTCATTGTACGGCGGGTTGAGCCCCTGGATGACAGCCCTCAGGTCGTCCGCAGCCACAACCTCACCGAGTACGTCGAGTCCTATTCCGAATGTCGCCGGGAACATCTCCTCGGGGCTGTGAGCACTTTCACGGGAGCTCCTCTGCTTCGCTGCGACGAGAAAGTTCTCGACGTCAGCCTCAGCCTGGACGATCCTTCGAACTAGGCCCCGGTCTCTCTTGGGGAGACTCTCCAGAGACTTGAAGATCTCTCTGGCGCTCAGGTAGTTCAGGGCTATCTCGACGGGCCAGAGGGCGTCATATTTCTCTGAGAGCTCTAGGCTTGAAATGAGAGACTCGTATGGCGTGCCCTTAAGTCGCCTTATGGCATCTTGGAAAGTCTCCTCCGCGATAATCTCCTCGTAGCTCTCGACTTTGTAGGGTAAAATGGGTATGAGGGATTCGACGATCTGGGAAGTCGGGATGCCGCTGTACTTGCCTCTGATTATGCGCTTGAGGTTGATGACCTCGAACCTCAGATAATAATAGGACAGCAGGAAGTCTCCGACCTTGGTCGGCGCAAGATCCACGATCCCCGTCATGCGCTCGATGAACTTCTGGTAGAAGACCTTCTCCAAGGCAACGGAGGTGTCGCCATCTGTCGCTAGGGGTACCTCACCGTAGGGTGTATCGGCCAGTTGTTCCACGAAGGCCTCTAGGCTCTCCCCCTCGGCTAGGGCGCGCATCTGTTCCGGGGTCAGGAGGTCCGCCATCATGGCGTGGCTCCTAATCACCACGTAGGAGAGGCCGGGGGTTACTCTCGTCGCCGTGCCAGGGCACCTCCGATGAGTTTCATCCTAACCAGCTCCTCCAGGCTCTCCTCGTCCAGCTTGTCCTGGATGAACTTGATGACCTTCATGTAGCTGGGGATTATCGTGTTCTCCAGGGCGTTCACCTTCCTGTTCGTCTTCCCCAGCTCGTCCGCTATCCTCTCCGCCCGGGCCTCGTACTCCGCCAGCTGGAGGATGTCGTCGAGGACGCTCAGGACCTTCTCCGCGGCCTCGCTCAGGGTGATGTCGAGCTCTCCCGTGATTTGAGGTTCCTTCTCGACCTTAATGTACGGGTAGCGAACCCCCATGACGCTCCGCGGGAGGACCTCCAGCTCGAGGCGGCTTTTTATAGACTTTGCCTGGCTCTGCACTTCGATGGGACCGAGGGAGATATAGGCGGCGGTCACGGCCCGATAAGCGACCCGGAGCTCCTCCAATAATCTGCTGCGTCGACCTTTGAGGATGTCAATGGAGGTCGTGAGCTCCTTGGCGAGATGGTCCCGCTTCAGCTTAAGGAACTCGGTCCCCCGCTCGATGAAGCCTATCCGCCGCTTCATCTCCATGAGGTAGCCCTTTGTGGGCCGAACACCCGTCGTGGCAGACAAGTCTAACTTTCACTCTTGTGGGCCGGATGATACTTGTTGATATAAGCCTCTCTAACCCGAATCAGATCCTCTTCAGGAAGAATGGAGAGCAGATCCCAAGCGATCTCCAGGGTCTGCTCGACGCTCCTGTTCTCGTAGGGACCCTGCTTGACGAACTCGTTCTCGAACCTGTCGGCGAACTCAAGCCAGGTCCTCTCCCTCTCGCTGAGGCCGACCACTCCAACGATCCTGACGAGCCCCCTGGCCCTCGCGCCTTCAGCATAAGCCATGTAGAGCTGATTGGCGACATCGCTGTGGTCCTCACGTGTGGTCTCGGCGCCGATGCCGTCCTTCATCAGCCGAGAAAGGCTGGGGAGGGGATTCATCGGAGGATAGATACCCCTGAGGCTGAGCTCCCTCTGCAGGATAAGCTGGCCCTCAGTGATGTAACCCGTCAGATCTGGGACCGGGTGGGTGATGTCGCCGGCGGGCATCGAGAGGATCGGCATCAGTGTCACTGACCCTGATTTGCCGGTGATCCTACCCGCCCTCTCGTAGATCGTCGCCAGGTCGCTGTAGAGGTAACCGGGATATCCCTTCCTCGTGGGGATCTCCTCCCGGGCGATGCTGATGGCTCTAAGTGCCTCGGCGTAGTTGGTCATGTCGGTGAGGATGACGAGGACGTGCATCCCCAGGTCGAACGCGAGGTACTCGGCGATGGTCTGGGCGATCTTGGGGGTGACGATACGCTCGATGGGCGGGTCGTCGGCTAGGTTCAGGATCATCACCGACTTGCTGAGGGCGCCTGTCTTCTCGAACTCCTCCCTGAAGTAGGCCGCCTCCTCGTGCTTGATACCCATCGCTCCGAAGACGATTGCAAAGTCCTCCTCGCTACCGGGAATAGTGGCCTGCCTTGCGATCTGGGCGGCCAACATGTTGTGGGGGAGGCCTGACTCGCTGAATATGGGGAGTTTCTGTCCCCTGACGAGGCTGTTCATGCCGTCGATGGCGGAGATCCCCGTCTGGATGAACTCGCTGGGCACGTCCCGGGCAGCTGGATTAATTGTCCCCCCGTTGACGTCCCTCAGGTCTGTGCTCAGCGGACGGGGCATGCCGTCCAAGGGCTCGAAGCTCCCGCTGAAGACCCTGCCGATTAGTTCCGGCGACATGGGTATCTTGAGGGTCTCCCCAGTAAACTTGATGGTGACGTTGAGGTCCATACCACTCGTGTCACCGAAGCACTGAACCATAGCCCAGTCCCTGCTGACATCCAGCACCGACCCCGTCACCTCCTCTCCCGAGGGCCTCCTGATCCTGACGAGCTCGTCGTAGGAGACGCCCCTGATGCCCTCCACCATCAGGATAGGACCCCGAATCTCGCTTGTCGTCTTGTAGACCAAACCGGCTTGCTCAACTGTCATCTCTCAGTCACCTCGTACTCCTCGGCCACCTCATCCGCCTGCACCTTCAACAAATCTCGTGCCTCATCTATGGGCTCCGTCCCGGGTTTCTCCTTCAGGCGCAGCAGCTCGGTGACGACACCCATCTCCCTTATCCTCTCGATGGGCACCCCCTGCCGAATGAGGGGCTCCACCTCGTCGTAGAAGTCGATGAACACCTTCAAGAGGGCTACCTGCTTCTCCGCCTCGCAGTAGGTGTCGACCTCGTGGAATGCGTTCTGTACGAGGAAACCCTCCCTCAGCATCTCCGCCATCTGTAGAACGAGCCTCTGCTCGTCCGGCAGAGCCTTCTCCCCGATGATCCGAGCGGTCTCCTCGATCTCGGACGCCTCCTCCAAGAGCCTTAGCGCCCGGGCGCGGATGTCCTCCCAACCCGAGTCGAGTTGGGACCACCAGCGGGAAGCGACGTCCATGTACCGGGTGAAGCTCCTCAGCCAGTTGATGGCCGGGAAGTGGCGCCTGTAAGCAAGTTCGGTGTCCAGTGCCCAGAAGGTCCCGATGTAACGAAGAGTGTGCGTGGTGACCGGTTCGCTGAAGTCTCCGCCTGGCGGCGAGACAGCGCCCATCAGGGTCACGCTCCCAATTCTCCTGCCTTCCCCCAGGGTAACGACGCGTCCCGCTCTCTCGTAGATCTGTGCGATGCGGTCGGAGAGGTAGGCTGGGAAGCCTGCCTCAGCAGGGATCTCCTCCAGGCGACCCGAGATGTCCCTGAGGGCCTCTGCCCATCTGGACGTGGAGTCGGCTATGATTGCGACGTCGTAGCCCATGTCCCTATAGTACTCTCCGAGGGTGACCCCCATGTAGATGCTGGCCTCCCTTGCGGAGACGGGCATGTTGCTCACGTTGGCGATTATGACGGTCCGCTGGATGAGGCGGCGGCCGCTCCTCGGGTCCTCAAGCTCGGGGAAGTGGGCGACGACGTCGGCCATCTCGTTCCCCCGCTCGCCGCATCCGATTAGTATGATGACATCCGCGTCGGACCACTTGGCGATCTGCTGGAGTGTCACGGTCTTGCCCGTGCCGAAGCCCCCGGGGATGGCTGCGGCGCCTCCCTTGGCACACGGGAAGAATGTGTCGATGACCCTCTGGCCTGTCATAAGGGGCTGTACCAGGGGCAGCCTCTCCTTCGTGGGGCGCCCCATCCTGACGGGCCAAGTCTGCATCATCCTCAGGGGCACTATACCGTCAGCGGTCTCGAGTTCTCCCACGACTTCCTCGACGGTGAAGTCCCCGGACTTTATCGATTTTATCGTCCCTGACTGGTCGGGAGGAATCATCACCCTGTGCTCAAAGGACAGTGTCTCCTGCACTGTTCCGATGATGTCGCCTCCGACGACCTTGTCCCCGGCCTTAACCTTTGCCTCGAATGACCAAACCTTCTCCCTGTTGAGGGGGACGATGTTGGTGCCTCTGGACACGAAGGGTCCCGTTAGGTTCCAGAGCTCCGTCTGGGACCGCTGTACGCCGTCCACGATGGCGCCCATGATGCCTGGGCCCAGCTCGGCGACGAGAGGGTGCCCCGTGTCGACGACGGGTTCTCCAGGCCGGAGGCCGCTGGTGACCTCGTAGCACTGGACGTAGGCGGTCTCTCCGCTGAGGCGGACGATCTCCCCCATGAGCTTGAGGTTCCCGACCTCGATGAGATCGCCGATCTTGGGCTTCTCATCGAACTTGGCCAAGATCAGGGATCCGTTGATCCTCTCGATGGTTCCTACTATGGACATCTATATCACTCCCAGGATCTGGGCCACCTCGGCCTCGATCCTCGACCTGACGTTGTCGAGCCTCCCCTTCAATGTGTTGTAGTAGGTCTTGGTTGCGTCCTCATTTCTGACGACAACTCCCCCGGTTATGTCGATGGGGTCGTCTTCCAGCTTGATCGTTATGTCCCCGAGGTCTTTCTTCAGATTCCTGTTGATCGTCTTGAGGTTCTTCTTAAGGTAAGTTAGGTCTCTCTCGTTCGCAGTCACGAAGAAAACTTCGCCGCCAATAGCTGATGCGGACTCGGATATGAGCTTCATGAGGATTGTAGTATAATCCGAGTTCATACCCTCTGCCATTTCTTCGAGCCTCCTCTCAGCGGCCTCAAAGACCTTGGAGAGGAGCTCTTGTCTGGTCTGCATCAGCATCCGCCTGCCATCCAGCTCTGCGCGGCCTACGATCCTGTCACTGACAGCCCTCAACTCGGAACCGACGAGAGATATGATCTGCTTCTCGGATTCGGCTCTGATCTTCTCGACCTCCTCCTCGGCAGACGCCATGATCTTGTTTGTCTTCTCTTCCGCACGGGCCATGATGATTTTTCGCTTTTCAACGATCTTCTCGATGAGCTGGGCTTCCAGCTCCAATGAATTGGTGCTCACTCGGGCAGTACCTCCTTCAGCACGAGCTCCAAAGCCTCCTGCATCTTGTCCTCAGGGAACTTTTCGAGCACATTTGCTTTCTTTTTATAATCCTCTATGCTTTTCTCGGCCTCGATCTTGGCCTTCTCTTCCGCTTCGCGTTTTAGTTCGTCGATGCCGCTTCCTCGTTGTGCCATGTTCCGCCTGCGTTCAGCCTCGGCCTTGGCGTTTGATACCATCTCGTCTGCCTTCCTCTGGGCTTCAGCGACGATTTCATCTGCCTTAATCTCCGTGTCATCCAGGAGTCTCTGAAGGCGCTCCCCCATCGATAATACTCTTTCCATACTCATTTCATCACAACTCTAGTCTGGTCCCTATCGCCAGTGAAACGACAGTCTGCAACTCCTCCATTCTCATCCCAGTCTCCATTGTGAAGTCCGGGATCAGTGCGAAAACGGGGGTGATATCTCCCCTGTTCATAACGCTCTCCCGAACGGAGCGAGTCTCCTCAGCGAAGCGTTCGGGTATAATAATGAGCTGGAACATCCCCTCCTCCGAGAGGCCTCTCACGGTCTTCGCCACGGCTTCCCCGGTCCCCGCGTCAAAGCCTTCGGCTCCGATGAGCTCGAAGCACGTGATGAAGGAGGGGGGACCAATGACGGCGACGCTCATTTCCTAAGAGGTCGCGCCATATGCATTAAAAAAACTTGTGTAAAATTATAAAATGAAACCGACCCCGAAGAATCGCTGAGTGCCCCCTCGCTCTCAGCGAGTGGTGAATAGGGGTTTAATTTAAAAAATTGGCGTCCGAGGGCTGAGATTGTCCCTTAGAAGACGTTGGCAAAGAAGGGTAGGAGGTAGTCAGTGACAAACCTCGGGTAGATGCCAATGAATACTGAGAACAGGGCGAAGACGAGGAGGGGCAAAATCATTGTCAGCGGGGCTTCCTTCACGTCCTTCAGGTTCTCCGGGAGGGGCCCGAAGAAGATGCGCCTTACTGTCCAGAGGGAGTATCCGACGGTGAGGACGGTCATGACTATGGACACGAAGGCGATTACGAGCTGTATGGGCGAGCCCGAGAGCGCGCTGTTGAAGACGCCGCTGAAGATGAAGAACTTGGACATGAAGCCCATCGTCGGCGGCACTCCTGCGATGGTGAAGAAACCGAGCAGGCACAGGACCGTGGTCCAAGGCATCCTGTCGGCCAGGCCCCCCATCTCCTTGATGCTCCGAGTCCCCACCTGGGCCATGAGTATGCCCGCGACACCGAACAAGATGCACTTACCGAAGCCGTGGGTTATGTAGTGGAAGATCGCGCCTGACACGCCGTACTCGGCTGCGCTGGCGAGCCCCAAGAAGATGTAGCCCATCTGGCTGACGCTGCTGTAGGCGAGGAAGCGCTTAATGTCGTCCTGCGCCAGAGCCATGAGCCCACCGTAGACCAGCGTGAGCAGCGCCCAGAAGGAGAAGACGACGCTGAAGGTCTGGAAAACCGGAAACATGGGAATTATGACGAGCCTCGTAGCCGCGTACGCCCCAATGCCGATCATCGCCGGGCTCAGCAGCGCCGAGATGGGCGTCGGTGCCTCGCCGTGGGCGTAGGGTAGCCAGATGTGGATACCGAATACCGCCATCTTGGTGAAGAAACCGATGAGTATGGCGAAGGCGACCCAGCCGGCTATCGGGCTTCCGACGACGCCGCTGAGGGCGGCGATCTCGAAGCTCCCTGTGATCCAGTAGCTGCTGAGGATGCCCGCCAGGAGTATCACTGCCCCGACGTGGGTCCACATGAAGTACATCATGCCTATGCGCTCCCTCTCCCCGTAGCCGTAGTTGTTGATCAGAGCCCAGCTGGGCACGAGCATCAGCTCGTAGAACAGGTAGAACTGGATGAGGTTTGTAGTTAAGACTGTGCCGAGCATTCCGACCGCGTACAAAAGGTAGAGAGCGTAGTAAGAGGCGTAGGCCGAGTTCGGTGTCGGGACGCCTGTTTGGTGCTCCTCCTCTTCGAATCTGTGCTCCATATATGTGGTCGAGTAGACGCAGATCCCGAGGCAGAGGACGTTTATGGTGATCAGCATCCAGATGCTCAGCCCGTCCGCAAGCAGGCCAAATGTCAGGCCAGCCTCGGGGGCCCAACCATAGCTCTCGCTATAGGACCCACCGCCGTTTACATCGGCGGCGAGGCTGAAAATCAATAATAGGGTTACGATTAACGGTAGGGTCGCAACCCATCCAACTTTCTTTCCCATCTGCTTACCAAGGTAGTAAACAACAGGTGCGGATACTAGGGGTACTAGAAGTACCAGAGCCAGGGAGTAGGGTATTGCCATTTCATATGCCTCCATACATCTGCGTTAAACCGAATCCTAGGATCAGAACTAGGAATACTATGACCACGTATATAATGTTGTAAGATAAAACGCCGGACTGGAGCTTCTTAACCTGGTTGTGGAGCCCCGTCATGGTCGCCGGGACGCCTCTGTTCAAGCTCAAGTCCAAAAGAAACTCAAAGTCATTGTAGAGCATCTTGCCGCCCTCCACGAAGAAGTTGACCAAACCCACGTTAATTGCGGGGTCGTAGACCTTGGTCTCGAAGACGTGGATCACCTTCCCGAAAGCGATTGTCGAATCGCTGACGAAGGCGGTGATCTTGTCGAAGACCTTGCTCTCCAGGGTGGCGAAGACGGCCTTCGCGAAGTCGATGAGCCCGTAGACGAATACTTTGTAGTAGGTGGAGTTCATGTACCACCGGTTGAAGAGGAACGTGTGGACGGGCTTGAGTGTGGAATTGCCGGAGACGAACTCCCAGGAGTCCACCCTCCTAGAGAGATAGAAGAGCCAGCCCAGGATTCCGCCGATCAGGAGCATCGCCGCGGACGTCCCCCAAGCGGTCAGTATAGTCGGAAACTCTAGGTGGTGGGTGTGCAGGGGTATTCCCATGTGGTGGAGCATATCGTGGAGCAGGTGCTCGATGAAGAGCTCGGGGGATAAGCTGGGCACGAAGAACCCGGCCAGGCCTAATAGCCCGATGACGCAGACGAGGCCGACGAGGATGGCGATGGGCACCCACATGATCTGGGGGGCCTCGTGGGGGTGGTGGCCGTGCTGCTCCATCTCCTCGATGTGTTTGCTCTCGTGGCCGAGGAACGTGAGCTTGATGTACCTGATGCTGTAGAAGAAGGTCATCGCGGCGCTTACGGCCCCCACGGCCAGCAACGTCAACGACAGGGGCGTGTTGGCCACCAGGCAGGCGATGAATACGGCGTCCTTGCTCCAGAACCCGCTCAGAGGCGGAATCCCCGCGAGAGACGCGGTCGCGATGACCATGAGGATGAAAGTGATGGGCATATACTTCTTCAGGCCACCCATGTTGAACGTGTAAATTGTGTGGATGGCGTGGATAACGGAGCCAGCCCCCAGGAAGAGAGCCGCCTTGAAGAGGGCGTGGCTCATCAGGTGGAAGACGCCCGCCGTGAGCCCGGCGACGTAGGCGCCCTCGCTCAAGCCGGAGACCCCGAGGGCCAGCATCATGTAGCCGATCTGGCTGACCGTCGAGTACGCCAGAATCTTCTTCAGCTCCACGGAGACGAGGGCCTGCGAGGCGGCCATGAAGCAAGTGAACGCCCCCACGCACGCGATGACTATGAAGAAGACCTGGGCCTCGGGTAGGTGCATCTCCCAGGTGCCCAGGTAGAAGATGGGGGACATCCTCGCGACGAGGTAGACCCCGGCCTTCACCATCGTGGCGGCGTGGATTAGGGCGGACACCGATGTGGGACCGGCCATCGCCTCGGGCAGCCACTCGTGGAGGGGAAACTGGGCGGACTTGCCGATGGGGCCCCCGAGGAAGAAGATGGCCGTGACGGCCAGCAGACCGGGGACCGCAGCGATCTGGGGCAGCCACTGGTGGGCGGTCGCGATGAGATCGACGTAGTTCAGCGTCCCGGCGTAGTTGAAGATGACGAAGATCGCCCCCAGGATGAAGACGTCGCCGATGCCCGTGACCACGAAGGCCTTCATGCCGGCGTGGGAAGGCGGGAACATCTTGTGGGGTGGCGGGCCGCCGAGCCATCGTTCCTTCGCGTCCCTGTAATAATAGCCGATGAGGCCGTAGCTGCAGATGCCGACGCCCTCCCAGCCGACCATGGTCTGGATGAGGTTGTCAGAGAGGACGAGAAGGAGCATGCTCCCGATGAAGAATAGGAAGAAGAACCAGAATCTGGTGAGGTGCTTGTCCCCGTGCATGTACTCGGTGGAGTAGACGAGGATGAGGAAAGAGATGAAGGCGACCACATTGCATACTATTATGCTCAGCGGGTCAACCAGGACGCCGACCTCGAGGGGACTCCCGCCCGGGAAGTTGATCCACGTCGTCAGCTTGATGTCCCCGGGGTAGTTGCCCGAGAACAGCCAGGGGATCATGGATGCGGCCGATAAGACCGATGTTAAGCCCCAGGCGACGGCCGCGTAGTCCCTGATCTTGGTTCCCAGCCTCTCGAAGAGGGGCATAGAGAGGGCGCCGAGCATGGGGAGAATCCAGGCGAGCCAGGGACCCGGGTACTTCATGATGACCTCGAGGGGGGTCATCGCAGCCACGGGGTCCATCACGCCAGACCTCCCATCATATCTCCCACCTCTTTTAGCATCCAGTTAATAGGGTTTGCGTAGACCATCAGCCCAGCACCGCCCCGATGAATGTTGAGAGCCCGTTCACCAGGGCTTCGGACGCAGCGGTCGCGAAGCCGATGATGGGGGCCGGCCAGACCCCGAGGAACACTATGAGGACCGCCATCACCAGGGTCACCGCGACCATCAGGACCGGGGCCTCTTTGGCCTTGAAGCCCTCATCCGGCGAGGCCAGGAGGACCTGCATGATCCTGAGGTAGTATGCCATGCTCAGGGCGCTGTTCAGTACCCCCATGATCCCCAGCCACCCGAGCCCCGAGCCGAAGGCGGCGCTGAAAAGATGGTATTTGCTTATGAAGCCATTGGTGCCGGGGACGCCCCCGAGACCTAGAAGGGCGATGAAGAGACAGAGGGACGTCAGGGGCATCATCTTACCGACGCCTCTGAGGCTCTTGATGTCCCGGGTGCCCGTCTCGTGGGCGATGGAGCCCGAGGCGAGGAAGGCCATCCCCTTCATAATTGAGTGGTTGAACACGTGGAGGAAGAGCCCCATCACGCCGTAGGCCGTCCCCGCCGCCAGCCCCACGAGCATGTACCCTATCTGGGCGATGCTGGAGTAGGCCAGCAGCCGCTTGATGTCGCTCTGGCGGAGGGCCATGACGTTGCCCAGGGTCATGGTGAGGACCGCGAGAAACGCAATGGGCAGCTTGAACATCCCCGGATCGAACGTGAGGAATAAGACCCGCGTAAGGCCGTAGAGGCCCGTCGCGATGACTACGCCTGACAGCAGCGCGCTGATGGGGCTGGGCGCCTCTGGGTGTGCGTCCGGCAGCCACGTGTGCATGGGCACTATGGCGGATTTTATGCCGAAGCCGACCACCAGCATGCCGAACACCATGTACAGCCACATATTCAGTGGTTGACCGCGTAGGGCGTCCGACAGCTGCGCGAAGTTGACTGTCCCGGCCATGCCGTACAGGAACGCCATGGCGAAGAAGATTACGGCCGCGCCTAGGGCGCTCATCACGAAGTACTTGAAGCCTGCCTCAATGGGCCCCCACAGATCCTTCCGGAACGCCACGAGCACGTAGCTGGCGATGCACATGAGCTCCCAGAAGACGAAGAGGGTGAAGAGGTCGCCGGCGAAGGCGACGCCCATCATGCCCACGGACATCGCCGCAAGCAGCGTATAGAACTCGGTCAGCCGAGTGTCGTGTTCCATATACTTGACCGAGTAGAGGGTGGCGAAGAAAGTGAGCAACGTAACCGAGAACGCCATCAATATGCCGAGCATGTCGATCTCGAAGCAGGCGCCCAGAGGCGGCGCGGCCTGCAGATGGAATAGAAGTATCCCATCAGGCGTCGATTTGAGCATGAGGTATAGCATGTAGACGGCGGCGACGCTGACGGCGCTCATCACCACTGCGGCCCCCTCCCTCAGCTTCTCGATCTTCATCTCCTCGCCGAGGAACCCGAGTAAGAAGACGACGATCGGGCTCAGCATCATCAGCAGAGGCGTGGGTATCACCACTTCAACCTCCTGAGCTTGCGTACATCCATCGTCTTGAAATGTTTGTATGCGTAGACGACGAGGGAAAGCCCCACGGCGATGACGCAGCCGCCTAGAATGATGGACATGATGACGATGGACTGGCCGAGGGGGTCGACGAAGCCCCCGCCAGAGTGGAGGGACGCGAAGTAGATGAAGGCGAGGTTGCCCGCGTTGAGTATGATCTCGATCCCGAGAAGTATGCGGATCATGTTCCGCTTGACGGCGAGGCAGTAGAAACCTATGGAGAAGAGCGCGAAGATCGCTGTGAGGTAGACGGCGTCGTTCATTTGTTTCTCTCCTCCCGTAGCATCGCGAGGCAGCACATTGCCGTGGTGAACATCAATAGTGCCTGAATCAGCAGATCGAACCCCCGATATTCCCAGAGGAAAACGCTTACGCCCATGCCGATTTCATGCAGCGGTCGGATCGGCACGAGTTCGCTATGTCTGAACGAATGAACGGGGAACGGCTCGTTGACCACTATCATTAAAAATGAGAAGAAGAGCAGGGCGCCTAGGGCGAAACCCGCCACAGTGTAGGTCCTACTCATTCTCTACCCCTCTTGTGAGCATGATGACGGATATGAAGATCACGATAACGGCTCCACCGTATATGAGCATCTGGAAGAGCGCTGCATAGGGCGCGGATAGGGTCCAGTATAGCCCGCCGAGGCAGATGCACATGCCGCCGAAACAGAGAGAGGCGTAGAGGAGGTTCCGGAACTCGACGGTTAGAATCGATAGCCCGAGAGCAGCGACGATGAGCCCGATTTGAACGATTTCACTAGCCAATGTACAGCACTCCGAATACTGAGTCTAAAGACAGCACCCCGGTATTATATAAATAAGTTTTCGGCTTTCAAGAATATTGGTAATCATAAATCTTTTTATTAGACAGATAGAGGAGGTGTAGAGGGAACACGTTTGTGGCAGAGCTTGACGGGGTTCGTCCTAATTCTTGTGTTTTCACTTAGTATCGCACTCATCTTCCTCGCCGTAGGGGCACTTATCGCCGCAAAGGGCAAGGACACACCCGGCAAATTCGCCCCTTACGCGTGCGGAGAGGACGTGCCTACTGAGAGGGTGATGGTCGATGTCGAGGAGTTCTTCATCTACGCCGTGTACTTCATGATCTTCGACATCCTCGCCTTCATCATCGCAACAACCATCGCCAGGCCGACGAACATCTTCATACCGATCCTGTTTACGTCGACCTCACTGCTCTCAATTGTCGTGCTCAACCTGAGGAGAATGAAGTAAAATGGATATAGTGACATGGGCAAGAACAAGGTCGCCGTGGCTCATCCACTTCAACGCCGGAGCCTGCAACGCATGCGACATCGAAGTCGTCGCAGCGATCACGCCTCGGTTCGACCTTGAGCGATTCGGCGCGCTGCTGAAGGGGAGCCCTAGGCATGCGGATGTGATGGTGGTGACCGGATCGGTCTCCAGGCAGGTCAGGGAGCGGTTGAAGCGGATCTACGAGCAGATGCCGGAGCCCAAGTTCGTGGTCGCCGTCGGCGCCTGCGCCATAAGCGGCGGGGTGTTCCAGCAGTGCTACAACGTCATGGAGGGGGTCGACAAGGTGATCCCGGTCGACGCCTACATCCCGGGCTGCTCGCCGAAGCCCGAGGCAATCCTGGACGGCGTCGTCAAACTGCTGAAGAGCGCGGGGTACTAGGAGGCGTTGAGTTGTCATTGATGGAGGACCATAAGAGGCTTATCGGGGAGTTCACCGAGTTCCTCGGCGCCGAGAACGTGATGGAGTCGAAGGTGCCGAGAGAGAGAAGGGTTTTCGTCACGATAAAGACCGATAAGTTGAGAGATGCTGTAAAGTACCTGAAGGATCATGAGGGGCTGACCCACATCACGACCATCACCGGCATCGACTCGGGCGACGAGATAGAGGTCCTGTATCACCTCGCAAAGAAGGATCTGAGCCTGGGTCTCAGGGTCATGGCACCGATGGAGGAGCCGGTCGTCGACTCGATCGTGGACATATTTAACGGAGCGGGCCTCTACGAGCGTGAGGTCCACGACATTCTTGGGGTCGCGTTCGAGGGGCACCCCGACATGAAACGCCTGATCCTCCCGGACGAGTGGCCTGAGGGCGTCCATCCCCTCCTGAAGAAGTGGACCCTGAACAAGATCAGGGAGACGATCGACGGAAAGGAGTGGTAAAGTTGGGCAAGAGAGAATTCACCATACATGTGGGGCCGCAGCACCCTGCGCTGAAGGAGCCTGAGAACTTCGTCTTCAAGGTCGACGGCGAGTACGTTGTCGACGTCGAGCCGAGGATCGGCTACAACCACCGTGGCATCGAGAAGGCGATGGAGAACCGGACCTACATCCAGAACCTCTACATCGTGGAGAGGGTCTGCGGGATCTGCTCCAACAGCCACCAGACCTGCTACACCCAGAACGTCGAGGAGCTCTTGGGCATGGAGATCCCCGAGAGGGCGAAGTACATCAGGGTCCTGCTCGCCGAGCTGGAGCGGATCCACAGCCACCTCCTCTGGCTGGGCGTCGCGGCGCATGAGATAGGGTTCGACACCCTGTTCTACTACATCTGGCGCGACCGCGAGGTGGTCATGGATATGCTAGAGGAGATAAGCGGGAACCGCGTCAACTATGCCATGCCAACCATCGGAGGCGTCAGGCGAGACATAGCAGCGGATAAGATCCCCAAATATCTGAAGATGCTGGATGTGCTTGAGGAGCGAACCAAGTTCTACAAGAACATATGCGCAACGGAGAAAACGGTGTTGGCGCGCGCAGACGGCGTTGGGTTCCTCTCAAAGGAGGACGCCATCAGGCTCAACGCGGTTGGGCCAAACCTAAGGGCGAGCGGCGTCGCCAGCGACATCAGAGCCGACAGCCCCTACCTCGTCTACGACGAGATCCCGTGGAACGTGATCTCCTATGATAGCGGAGACGTGTTTGCCAACGTCCTTGTCAGGGTCGATGAGACTTTTGAGAGCGTGAACATCTGCAGATACTGTCTGGAGCACCTGCCGGACGGCCCCATCAGGACCATTTTCTCTCCGCTGGGTAAAGTGCCTGAGGGCGAAGCCGTCAGCCTCGTCGAGGCCCCGCGCGGCGAGCTCATCCATTATATCCAGTCGAGGGGCACGGACAAGCCGTATCGCTACAAGATAAGGGCGCCCACGCTCGGCAACATCCCGGCCCTCTGCGAGAAGCTGAGGGGAGGATACATCGCCGATATCCCCATAGTCCTCGCGGGAATCGACCCCTGCTTCAGCTGCACGGATAGGATGGTGTTCGTCGACGAGGATCGGGATAAACGCTGGGAGATGAACGGGGAGCAACTGAGACGCTATGGCGTGGAGTGGTACAAGTGATCCCCCCGGTCCTGTCCAGCCTGATTCAGGTATTCATTTTCCCGGGCTTTATATTCATACTCAGCTATGCGATGTTCTGCGAGTGGGTGAGCCGCAAGTTCGTCGCCCGCCTCCAGAACCGCGTCGGGCCGCTATACACGGGGTGGGAGGGGATACTGCAGCCGCTGGCCGACTCCATCAAGCTGCTGGCGAAGGAGGACATCACGCCCAAGGCCGCCGACAAATTCGTCTTCGCCTTGATGCCGGTTGCCGTCTTCGCCTTGCCTTTAACCGCGATATTTCTGATACCGATCCAATCTCTGACTAATCTGTGGGGCTATTCCCCCATCGTCTCCTTCGAGGGCGACCTCATAATAGTCCTATTCCTGCTCTCGGTGATCATCCTCAGCATCTTCCTCGCGGGCTGGAGCTCCGCCAACAGGTTTGGCATCATCGGTGCGACCCGCGCAGCCCTCCAGATGCTAGCATACGAGATTCCGCTGGGAATAGCCATGATCGGACCGGCCATCTTCGCCCGCAGCCTCAGCATCGGAAAGATCGTCGAATGGCAGGCTCAGAGCATGCATAACTTCCTGAGCGCCCCCAACTTGATGGCGATCCCCGTTGCTCTGCTGCTCGCCGTCGGCTTCATAATCTGCACCGTCTGCCTGCTCGCGGAGCTAGAGCTGAGGCCCTTCGACTCACCCGAGGCCGAGACGGAGATCGTCCACGGCTGGCAGGTGGAATACAGCGGCAAAAAGCTGGGACTGCTGCGGTTGGGGCACGACGTGAAGCTCGTGCTGGCGTCCGCGCTCCTCACGTCCCTGTTCCTGGGGGGACCCATAGGCCCGTGGCCGATACCGCCTGTGGTCTGGTTCCTGTTGAAGACTGCGGTCTGCGTCCTAATCCTTTCAAACGCGAGCGCCCTCTTCGCCCGGCTCCGCATCGACCAGATGCTGGGCGGCTCATGGAGGTATCTGGCGCCTCTATCCATCCTCTACATAATGGCGGTTCAGATCATCGCGGGGTTGATGTAATATGGCGATGGCAAAAGAGCTGCTGAAGAACGCCAGAGAAAAGCCCTGCACCCTCCTCTACCCCTTCGAGAAGACAGCGCCGCCCGAAGGACTCCGCGGCAAGCACGTGTTCGTCGGCGAGAAGTGCATCGGCTGCGGCCTCTGCGCCCGAGTCTGCCCCGCCTTCGCCATCGAACTCCTCGGCGGAAGGGGACCGAAAATGTCGGGCATGAAGGTCTACCTCGGGAGATGCCTCTTCTGCCAGCAGTGCGAGGAGGTCTGCCCCACCGGCGCCATCAAACTGACGACGGACTATGAACTCGCCGTGCTGAAGCAGGAGGACATGGTCCTCGTCTTCGAGCGGAAGCCGCCTGAGGCGAAGCAACCAAAGAAAGAATAGCCTACACCGCTCACGCTATTCGACATCAACGGGGAATAAACTCGACGCTTCCTCCATTTTAGGCCCAGTGGGCTAGTTTAGTGTGTGCCCGCGCGAATTAGTGCTTCACGGATGGTTTCAGCAACCTTCTCCGCCGCCTCCTTCAAGGCAGGTGTCATCTCGGCCCCAAACGCGATGCTCCGCGGCTGAACGCCGAGCAGTGCGACATCGGCGCACATCGTCTCCTTGATGAAGTTCGACAGCACCGTCAACGGCAGCTTGTGGGTGGAGATCGATTCGCCTCCGATCTTCTGCGTGGGTATGATCCTGGCCTCCCCCGGCTCCTCGTTGAGACCCGCGGCATCCACCATAAGCACGTGAGTCGGCCTGAACTTCCTTATGGTTCCAGTGAAACTCTCCGGCACCGTCTCAGTCTTAAGCAGCAGCACGTCCTCCATCCGCATCTTCTCCAGATGCTCCACGATGGCCAGCCCGACGGCATCGTCGCCCCGGATGCGGCTTCCGATGCCGAGGACTGCGACGCGCCGCCCCTCATCCTTGCCGAAGAACTCTCTGAGCTGATCCTTGAGAGACATATCACTCTATGATACTTACGAGGATATAGAAAAACTTCGTTCACCACTGCCTAACGACATATGTTTGCTGCATAACTTCGTGAACCAGAGCAGAATGCTCCCCTTCTCCTCGGTGAAGGATTTCTACAGCATGGTGGCCTTCGGGCTCCGGGGCTCCGAGCGTCGGAGAGGTTTCTGACCCGGGAAAGGAGAGAGGAAGCCGATACGCCTCTATCCTAGGCTCATCTATGAGCCAGCTAAATTGTTTTAACATCCACTGAACATCTAAATATGATTGTCATGAGCGAGAGGATACTAGGAAAGCTCAGGGAGGCAGTCCTGGACTTCGACGATGACGGGGCGAGGAAGCTCGCGGCGGAGGCGGTCGCCGAGGGGATGGACCCCGTCATGGTCCTGGAGGAGGGGCTCGCGAAAGCACTCAGGGAGGTGGGGGAAAGCTTCGGGCGGGGAGAGGCCTTCGTCACGGAGCTCATCGCCGCGGCCCAGACCATGGAGGCCGGAGCCGGGGTCCTCAACAAGGAGATCGCGAGGCGGGGGGCGAGCAGGAAGGCTGTGGGCCGATTCATGATCGGGACAGTGGAGGGGGACATCCACAGCATCGGTAAGAACATCGTCAAGACCATGCTCACCGCTGCGGGGTTCGAGGTGATAGACCTCGGCGTCGATGTCAAGGCCGAGACATTTGTCGAGAAGGCCCGGGAGCATGAGCCCGACATCATAGGGCTCAGCGCCCTCATGACCACCACGATGACGATGCAGAGGGAGGTCATCAAGGCCCTTATTGGCGCGGAGCTCAGGACGAGGGTCAAGATCATCGTGGGGGGCGCCCCGGTCACCCAGGCCTGGGTCGATGAGATCGGGGCCGACGCCTGCGGCTTCGACGCCGGGAGCGCCGTCCAGGTGGCCCTGGGGCTCATGAGGGGGGGCTAGGCTGTGGTGGAGTTCAGGCTTCTCTCCAAGGGGGACACGGAGGAGATCCACGGGGCATCCCTGGAGGTCCTCATGAACACGGGGGTGATGGTGAAGAACGACCGCGCCCTCAAACTTCTGAAAGACAACGGGTGCGCCGTCGAGGAGAACATCGTCCGGATGCCCTCATCCCTCGTCGAGGAGTCCATCAAGAAGACCCCCTCAACCTTCCCGCTGAGCACCAGGGAGGGGGACAAGACCTACACGGTGGGGGGATCCAATGTCATCTACAACCCGGGCTCCGCGGCGATCTTCTTCATCGACAGGGAGTCGGGGGAGATGAGAAGGGCCGACGCCAAGGATTTCAGGGAGCTGGTGAGGCTCACAGACGCCCTGGAGCACATCCACGCCCAGAGCACCGCGATGGTCCCCGCCGACGTCCCCGAGGTCATCTCCGACCTCTACAGGCTCTACGTCATCCTGGAGAACTCCACCAAGCCCATCATCACGGGGGCCTTCACCAAGGAGGGGCTCCTGGACATGAAGGGAATGCTCGAGGCGGTGGTGGGGGGCCCCGAGGAGCTCCGCAAGTCCCCCAGGGCCATATTCGACTGCTGCCCCAGCTCCCCCCTGATGTGGAGCGACGTCACCTGCCAGAACCTCATCGAATGCGCGGAGCACGGCATCCCCGCGGAGATCATACCCGCCCCCCAGATGGGTGCCACGAGCCCCGTGAGCATCGCGGGGACCCTCGTGGAGGCCAACGCCGAGTTCCTGAGCGGGGTGGTGATCTCCCAGCTCGTGGCTCCCGGGGCGCCCGTGGTCTATGGGGGTTCCCCGTCGGCCTTCGACATGAGGTACCTCACGGCGAGGCTGGGGGCGGTGGAGGCTGTGATGGCTGCGTGTGCCTCGGCTGAGATGGGGAAGCTCTACGGGGTCCCCACCCACGGCTACCTGGGGCTCAGCGACTCCAAGGCGGTGGACGGGCAGAGCAGCTTCGAGTCGGGGATGGGCATCCTCCTCGCGGCGCTCACAGGGGTGAACATCGTCTCGGGCCCCGGGATGCAGGCCAGCGAGAACTGCCAGAGCCTCGAGAAGCTGGTTTTGGACAACGAGTACTGCGGGGCCGCCTACAGGCTGGCCCAAGGGATAGCGGTGGACGAGGTCTCCCTCGCCGTGGATATCATCGGCAAGGTGGGGCCCGGGGGCCATTTCCTCGCGGAGAGGCATACCAGGGAGAACCTGAGGAAGGAGAGGTTCATGCCCTCCGATGTTCTGGACAGGCTCAGCCCAGACGCCTGGGTCAAGGTGGGCTCCAGGGACACCACTTCGAGGGCCCGGGAGACCGCGAACAGGATACTGGATGAGCACGAGCCCGTCCCATTAACGAAGGAGGCGGCTCAGGGGCTGAGGGAGGCCCTCGGGGGTATACTGGAGAGATACGGGATCTCCCTCTCTAGCCTCCCGGCCATCTAGCCTCTCTACAGGGACATCAGGGTCACCGAGCTCTACGCGGGGATCACAGAGATCCAGAGGAACACGGTGGCCCGCTTCCTCCGGAGGGGAGAATAAAACCCCCTCTTTATTGAAAGAAAAACGGGGAAGTAGCCCTATTTCCCCTTGAACTCGGGCTTGCGCCTCTCGAAGAACGCCGAGATCCCCTCGACGAGGTCCTCGGTCTCCGCGAGGGCCCCGAAGGCCTCCGCCTCCATCCTGAGCCCCTCCATCAGGGGCAGCTGACTCCCCTCGTTCATCGACCTCTTCGCGACCCGCAACGCCACCGGGGGGCCCGCCGCCAATCTCTGAGCCAGGGCCTCGGCCTCCTCGTAGAGACGGTCAAGGGGCACCACTTTGTGGACCAGCCCGATCCTGAGGGCTTCATCCGCTTTGATGCGGTCACCTAAGAGGACCAGCTCCTTCGCCCGGGCCAGCCCCAGCAGCCTGCTGAGCCTCTGGGTCGCCCCCCAGCCGGGGATGAGCCCCAGGTTGATCTCCGGGCTCCCGAAGGATGCGGACTCGGCGGCGACCCTGAAGTCGCATGCCAGCGCGAACTCGAGGCCGCCCCCGAGGCAGAAGCCGTGGATAGCGGCGACGAAGGGCTTCGGGGAGGCCTCGATCCTGTCCATGAGCCTCTGCCCCCGCTCCGAGGCGGCGATGGCGGACTCGGTGTCGAGCCCCTTGAACATGGCGAGGTCGGCCCCTGCGCTGAAGGCCTTTTCCCCCTCGCCCTTGACCAGGACGCACCTGACACCCTCGTCGGCGTCGGCCTCATCGATGGCCGTAGTGACCTCGTCGATCATCTCCATGTTGAATGCGTTCATCCTGCCCGGGCGGTTGAGGGAGAGCCAGAGGACTCGCCCCCGCTTCTCGGCGAGGATGTGGTCGAACCGGGACTCAGTCATACTAGTAAAACCTCCGTGCCGGGGTCTTTCCCGTCCGGCCGTTGCCCACGTACTCCCCGAGGGCGGGCTTTACGGCCTCGAAGGTGAGCTCCGATTGGTTGACGTCCTTCCTGACCCTGAACTTAGAGGGGCTGACTCCGATGACTGCGACATTCCTCAAGAATAATGCCTCGTGGAGAGGCTGCGAGGCACTCGATTTAACTTTTCCGTCGCTCCCGATTGAGTCCAAGATTTTCGTCAGCCGTGAAAAATCGATGAGCCTTTATATTAAAAATTCGAGATTCTACGTTGGAAGGGGTTTTTATGGATAAGCCCGAGAAATGGCCCGAGGGGGTCCCGTTCACCCTGGATTACCCGGAGATCCCGTTATACGCTCTCCTGGATCAGTCGGCGGAGAAGCACCCCGACGCCACCGCATTGATCCACCAGGACAAGAGGATCACCTATCGGGAGCTCAAGGAGGATGTGGACAGGTTCGCGACTGCCCTCCAGAAGATGGGGGTGGCCCGGAGGGACAGGGTCGCCCTGTTTCTCCCCAACATTCCCCAGTTCGTCATAGGCTACTATGGGGCGTTGAAGGCGGGGGCCATAGTCACGGCGATCAGCCCCCAGTACAAGGAGCGGGAGGTGGCCCACCAGATCCAGGACTCCGGGGCGGAGACCCTGGTGGTCCTGGACAGGCTCTATCCCGTTGTGGAGAAAGTGAGGGGGGAGCTGGGACTTGAGAGGATCATCGTGACGGGGATCAAGGACTATCTGCCTACCGTGAAGAGGGTCTTGGGGTCCCTGTTGGGGAGTGTGCCCAGCTATGATGTGGAGATGGGGGAGGGCATGCACCTGTTCCTCGAGCTGATCAAGGGATATCCCCCGAGCCCTGAGCCGGTGGAGGTGGATGCCAAGGAGGATCTGGCTCTGCTCCAGTACACGGGGGGCACCACGGGGATCCCCAAGGGGGCGATGCTGACTCACTTTAATCTGGTCTCCAACGCGTTGATGTGCAACGCCTGGCTGGGGGCCCGGGAGGGGGAGGAGATCCAGATCAATGTGCTTCCCCTGTATCATATCTACGGGATGACGATGACCATGAACAACGCCGTCGCCTCCGCGGGGAGCATGGTGCTGTTCCCCCGGTTCGACGCGAAGGAGGTGCTCGCCTCCATCCAGAAGTATAAGGCGACCCTCTTCAGCGGTGTCCCCACGTTGTACACGGCCCTCATCAACACACCGGATATCACCGAGTACGATCTCTCGTCCATCAAGTTCTGCATCTCGGGGGCCTCGCCTCTGCCTCCGGAGGTTCAGAAGAGGTTCATGGAGCTCACCGGGGGCGTCTTGGTGGAGGGGTATGGGCTCACGGAGGCTTCTCCGGTGACCCATGCGAATCCCATGGATTCCACCCTGGAGACGGTGAAGATCGGTTCCATCGGGCTCGCGTGGCCGGATACCGTGGCGGGGATCATGGACAGGGAGACGGGGGAGCTGCTGCTCTATGGGGATATCGGGGAGCTGGTGATCAGGGGGCCTCAGGTGATGAAGGGGTACTGGAACATGCCTGAGGAGGCGGCCGAGGTGCTGAAGGACGGGTGGCTCCACACGGGGGACATCGCCCGGGTGGACGAGGAGGGCTACTATTACATCGTGGACCGGGAGAAGGACCTCATCAAGTTCAGGGGCTACAGCGTCTACCCCAGGGAGATCGAGGACGTGCTCTACGAGCATCCTGCGGTGAAGGTCGCCGCGGTGGTGGGTAGGCCCGACGATGTGAGCGGGGAGATTCCCAAGGCGTTCCTGGTGCTCAAGGAGGGGGCCGAGGCGACGGAGGAGGAGATGATCGAGTTCGTCCGGGAGAGGATCGCCCCCTACAAGAGGATCAGGGAGGTGGAGTTCCGGGACGAGCTGCCCATGACCCCGGTGGGGAAGGTCCTCAAGAAGGACCTCAGGTAGAGGAGCCTTAAACCGCGGCTCGGGTTGGTCTCACCCAATCGGCGTGAGCTCGATCTCGAACAAGAGGGGCCAGAGCTTCCCGGTGACGAACAGGTGCCCCGTCTCGTCGTCGTAGGCGATCCCGTTGAGGACGTCGATGACGGCATCGTCTTCGATGTGGTCCCGGAGCCCACCGAGTTCGAGCCATCCCAGGACGGAGCCGCTGAAGGGATCTATCCTAGCGATGAGATCCATATTCCAGATGTTCGCGTAGACCACCCCGTCGATGTACTCCAGCTCATTGATCAGACTGACGGGTTCGTCGTCGTCTCGGACCTCCACAGTCCGGGTCTCCTGGAATGTCTCGGGGTCGAGGAAGCGGAGGGTCGATGTCCCGTCGCTCAGTATGAGGCTGGCGCCGTCGCTGGTGAGGCCCCACCCCTCGGTGGATATGCTGAAGTTGTCCAGGACTTCGAGGCTATCCATGTCGTAGACGAAGCCCACCCGGGACTGCCAGGTGACCTGGATGGTCCTGTCTCCGTGGATGGTTATCCCCTCCCCATGGTATTCGGGGGGAAGGCGGCGAATCTTGGTTATCTCCCCGGTCTCCAGCTCCACGATGCGGACCGAGGACTGGCCTCGGAGCCCCGTCCCCTCGTAGAGGCGACCGTCGTGGAACACGAGGCCCTGTGTGAACGCTTCCGGGTCATGGGGGAACGTGTTGATGACTGTGTAGGGGTTCCCGGGGTCTGGGTCGGGGAGCTGGCGTAGCAGGGAATATGCTATGGAGATGGCGACGACCCCGAGGAGGAGGAAGAGGACACGCTTCGATGTCATTCTCCTCGTGATTGCTCCGACCAAATAATCATCCTTTGGTTAGAGGTACTGGACTCCCGGATATTAAATTAAAAGTCTCGATGAAAGAAGAGGGGAACCCCGGGACACACCTCCTTCGTCCTCTTCGGCTCGTGCGCGCAAAGTAGATTATGCAAGTCCAAGCTCTAATTCGTTTATTAGTCGGTTAGATTACTTCGTGCTCATCATGAGCGATGACAATTCATATGATGCCATAGTAATTGGAGCCGGAATCAGCGGACTATTGTCAGCGTTGGTACTTTCAAAGAAAGGAAAAAGAGTGCTGATCGTCGATAAAGAGAGTTTTATCGGCGGTATGTGCAGGTCATATGATGTCGAAGGCTATATGGTTGACACCGGGCCGCATGTTATTACGCGCTTGGACTCGGGCCCACTGAAAGAGCTGATGGATAAGTATTTTGATGTCGTACCAAGTTTCGTGCCTCACGGAACATATCATGTGCGGATAAATGAGAGCGTCAAGCCCTTTCCGTGGAGCGTCAGAGATTGGATGTTGTTTGACCTGCTCCCGCTAGAGGACAGATCGCTCATGATGAAAACGGCTTTCGACATCGTGTACATGCTGAGCGTCGGCAAAGATTTGTCGAGGGTCTCCATCGCCGATGTTGTGCCAAGGAATCTTTCCCGCGTGACCACCTCGTTCTTAGATTATCTGTCCCACTTCATGCTCGGCACATCAGTCAACGATGCTCCGATATCCAGGTTTGTGGATCGGAAAGAGTACAATCGGGACAAACTCAACGAGAACAATTCCCTGAACATTCCATATGTTGGGAGGTTGTATAACCTACTCATCGGGGGCAAACCCTCTGATCAAATGTATCCCAAAGGGGGCATTCAGAAAATAGTTGATTCAATCAAGATATCGCTCCCGAAGAACGCACACATAAATTTGAACGAGAACCTGATTTCGATCGACGTTGAGAGCAGTCAAAAGAAGGGACAGGCAGTCCAGAAGGTATGCGGGATTAAAACAGATAAAAACGAATATAAATGCGATACCGTGATTTATTCCGGTTTTCCGAACGAGCTCCCAGAGATCATAAAACACGATTTACCGGTCGAATACGTTCAGAACATGAGAAACATAGAGCAAGTCAAGTCACTGACGGTATGGCTGGGACTCGAAAAAGAGGTTTTCACAGAACAAGGCTCAGAGATGTGGGTTTCACCGGATCCTTCAGGACTCCATACATGGGTGGTTCCAACATCAAACTTCGACCCGTATCTGGCGCCAAAAGGCAGTCAGCTGGTAGGCTTTGCGTTCATAGTGCCCGAAAACATCCCTCAAAGAGAGCTGAGAGACAGGGCTCTCGATACAATATTCACCACGATGCCAGAGTTAGAAAACTGTGTTGACATGATCCATCATCAGGAACTCGTGCCAGAGAAGGCCTGCTGGAGCATAAACTCCGGTTTCAGCGATGTCGTGACCCCCGTCAAGAACCTGTACTGCGTTGGAAGCAGCACGGTGAAGAGGAGCATGGGGTTGACGAGGTCCGCATATTCCGTGTTGAGAATGATGAACCAGATGGCTATCGACAGAAATGGCATCTAATTCGTCTTGCGGATACATACACGCGCGCGATAAACATGGAATCCGGAGACCCGAGCCTCAGGGTCAGTTTCCTGCGAGTGCTCGATAACAAGATATGCAGGATTATCGCCCCCCACCTCGTCTAGGCACAGTGATGGGATGGCTCACCCACCACCTCCTGTCAACCCGATGAAGCCAGACATGAAAACACCGCCAAACAACAGAATGACCCCTGAAAACACCCGGAAACCACTCTTCGAGCAATTCAGTAGCTGTTCAGGTGCTATTCAGGTGCAAAACAACACCCAAAAAACCCGGAAGAACCCGCCAAACAACAAAACAAACCCAAATCGACATTCTCCAAAAAAAAATAAAAAAACCACCGCCTCCCACGCCGGAAACCAAGAAGACCCCCTCTGCCCCGGAAACGCTTATCATACCCTACCACTCATAAGCCCGCCCCCCACGCCACCATCAAAATACCCCCAACAAGGACCTGCAACACCTCATCGAGACAGAGATAGGCCCAGCGGAGACCAGCGAGCGGGCTCTGGGACGCCTAATAGTCGCGTCAGCAGACAAAGGGGCTAGAGGCCCAGGAGCTCCGCCCTGATCCCCCTCGCAACCTCGGGCCCATCGACGCCCTCGATCACCGTCACCCCGCTGCTCAACACGCTCCCCTTCACCGCCCCCCTGACGAAACTCGTGCCGAGCCTAGCCCTCACCGTGAGAAGATAACCCAGCCCCTCCAACCTGCCATTCAAAGCCTCCAGATCAACCCCCAGATCCTCATCAGGAGAGAAAACGAAAACCCGCCTACCCTCCCGACCACAGATCTCCTCGAACGAGCCGTGCTTAAGGGGAAACGGCTCAGACACCGGATCAGACCCGCAGACAGGGCACGAATCGACCCTGGCGAGCTCAATCCTCTCGAACGATAAATCCTCCAGATCGCAGTACATCAGAGCGCCCGCCAAATTCGGCTTCCTCCCCATGATCAACCTCACAGCCTCAGAGACCTGGATGCTCGCAATGATACTGATAATAGACGGATGCACCCCCGCAACGGCACAAGTGGGCAGCTCATCATCGGCGATCCCCCCCTGGAAACACTCGACACACGGAGTCTCCCCGGGCACAATGGTGGAGACACTCCCCACATTCGTGATAACAGCACCAAACACATATGGGATACCCAGCTTCACGCACGCCCGGTTCAGGGCATAACGGGGAGTCATCGCGTCGAGCCCGTCCACCACGACATCCATACCCTCCACAATCGCCTCAGCATTCCCGGGAGTCACGCTCATGGGAACCGGATCAACCTCGATGAACGGATTAAGCCCCCTAACCCTCTCCGCAGCCGCCTCCACCTTAGGATAACCCACCATATCCACGCCGTAGAGATGCTGCCTCTGGAGATTAGAAGCCTCAACCACATCCCGGTCCACAATCCTGAGGTAGCCCACACCCATAGACGCCAACTGGATCACAATGGAGCTACCCAGCCCACCCACGCCCACCACGCAGACCCTCGCATCCTTCAACTTCCTCTGCCCCGAAAGCCCGATGCTGTCGAGAACGATCTGCCTCGAGTAATAGTCGATCTCCGCATCCGAGAACCCCGGGATACTGAACCTAGCCAATTGCCTCACCCAGTACAGTCGCTGAATGCCTCATTAACATTTACGAATACAACAAAAAGAAAAACCCGGGGCTACCCCCCGCTCACCGCCGGGAGAAGAGCGATAACATCCCAATCCTGGAGCACAGCCTCCAGCTTATCCAAGAAACGATAGTCACGCCCACTCACGTAGATATTTATGAACCGCCTGGGCCGTCCCCCGTCATCGAAAAGGCGGTCCCTGAACTCCTCGCCATGACTGGACGCCAGTGAATCCAGCACCTCACCCAGGGGGTCAGCCTCCACGGTTACCCGCTTCTCCCCGGCGATACGGGCCAACACCCCGGCGAGCCCCACGGACACACCCGCCACTAGTCATCCCATCCTAGAAAGCATCCTGAAGGGAGTTCAACGATCAAGACTGAGAACGATCGATTCTCAATAAACCCTTAATTTAAAATTGATACAATAATGGTTATTCACGAATTCGGGAAAGGTCAAGGACAGGGAAATACGCTGTTTGACTTCGAAGAAGCTCTGAGAGACATGCTGGAGTTCGCCAACCAATCTATTCTGGACCTCGACCTGTCGGACGTTCATCCAACTCTCGCAGACCCCCCCAGATATGCCATTACTGGAGGAGGCAAACGGCTGCGACCCATGATGTGTATGCTGTGCGCTGAGGTCGTGGGAGACGATTACAGGGATACTAGGGAAGCCTTCCTCGCTCTGGAGTTGATTCATGAGGGCACCCTCGTTCATGACGATATTGTCGATGAGGGGCTCTTCAGGCGTGGCACTCCTTCGGTTCAGGCAGAGTACGACGCCAAGAGGGGTTGGCTCACCGAGGAGATGATGGGGAAGTCCCTCGGTGTAATCGGGATAGGGTGACGGCTCGTTTAGCGCCTCTCTTTTAGGGGGATCATCCCAGTATAGTGGGGTTGAGGGGTTATGTCGTCTATCGAGGTCAGGGTTCGCCGTTTCGAGTTGGATTCTGGGGGGTTCCAGGAGAGAGATGACAGGATTGCCGCGGATGCGGCGATCTGTGTCTTTATCAATGGTGAGCTTTTCAGGACGTTGCTTGCGAGCCCTGTGATGATCGAGGAGTTGGTGGTGGGGCATCTTCGGGGGGAGGGGGTCATCGAGTCGAGGGATGAGTTGGTGAGCGTGGAGGTGACTCCCTTGAAGGTTCACGTGGAGTTGAAGGGGGAGGTGGACCTGAAGCGTTTGACGATGGGGAAGGTGGATCTCATCACGACTGCTTGCGGGGCTGCGGCTTCTCCGAGTGAGTTGAGGGGGTTGGGCTTGTCGGTGGCCTCGATGGAGGGGTCGATCGAGGCGGAGAGTGTCTGGTTGATGGCTCGGGAGCTTAACTTGAGGAGTGGCACGTACAGGGAGACGGGGGGGACCCATGCGGCGATGCTGTTCTCGTTGGGGGGTGATCCGTTGTTCTTCGGTGAGGACGTGGGGAGACATAATGCGGTGGATAAGGTGGTGGGTGCCGGGGTTCTCGGGGGGGTGGAGTTCGGGGGTTGTGTGTTGGTGTCGTCGGGTAGGCTGTCGGGGGAGATCGTGTTGAAGGCGGCTAGGGTTGGTGTGCCGGTGGTTGTCTCTGTGGCGGGACCGTTGGAGTCGGGTATCAGGATTGCGGAGTCTGCGGGGATCACGTTGGTGGGGTTCGTGCGGGGGCGGAGGTTGAATGTGTATACGCATGAGGAGAGGGTTGTGGGGTGACTCGGGGGTTGCCGGTTCTCCTGTCGTGAGCGGGGGGGCTGGCGTGGGAAGGGTTGGTTTTTTTTATTTTTTTTGGAGGTGTCGGTTTGGGGTTGTTTTGCGGGTTGTTTTGTTGTTTGGCGGGTTTTTCCTGTTTGTTTCGGTGTTGTTTTGCTACTGTTTAGCTACTGAATAGCTACTGTTTTGCTTGTACGGCGGGTGGGGGTGGTTTCCGGGTGTTTTTCGGGTTCCTTTTCGTTGAAGGGGTTACGGAAGGGTTTAACCGGCGTATTTTTTCTTGGCTTCATGCTCTTTTTTTCACTCCGATACGTGCCCGAATTGAACAAATGTTTTGATTCGCGACTGTTCGATGGTGGCTTCGATGGGGGTTGCTTATTAATGGGTGGAGGGTCGATTTGGGGGTCTGGGGTTTATCTTTGATTATTTCGATTTGGCCTTTTTTGTTTGTTGGCTTTAAAGTGTGTCGTTTGTTTCGATGGTTTTTGTATTTTTTAGGGGTTGTTTTGTGGGGGGTGCTGGTTTTTTTAAAGGGTTATGTTAATAGTTGCTTTCGTTGTGTGCTTGTTTTGGGATGTTTGTGTTAAAATCTTTGATATAACTAATAAATGAATCGACGGGGTATTTTCTCTATAGCTAGCATTATTTGAATGGAGGGTATTGTTTGCAAACAGGTCTACAGGCAGAGGCCCTTCTCTGTCCCAACTGCAAGGAAGAGGTTCCCAAGACGCTCTACTGCTTGAACTGCGGCTATCCATTGTACAAGATCGAGGTGGAGAGTGCGCCGATGGTGGAGGAGGACGCTCCCGAGCCCGTGGCCATCGTTGAAGCCGAGGCTGTCGAGGAAGAGGCTGTGGAGGTCGCGCCCGAGCCTCAGGTCATCATTGAACCTGAGGTGGTCCAGGAAGAGATCGTTGAGATTGCGCCCGAGCTTCCGGCTCCCATAGTGGTCGAGGAGGAGGTCGTGGAGACTGTTCTAGAGTCCATCGCTGTCGTCGAAGCCGAGCCGGTCGAGGAGGACGTCGTCGTCCTGGTTGACTCGGTGGAGGAGATCGAGGCTCCCGTCGAGGAGGTAGTGGCCGAACCGGAGATCGTTGAACCGGTGGTCGAGGAGATCATCGATTTCGAGCCCGTGATCGAGCCGGTTGCCAATGTGAACGCAGAGGCCGAGGAGGAGATCGAGGCTCCCGTCGAGGAGGTCATAGTGGTCGCTGAGGAGCCTGAGCCCGTCGAGGTCGAGGAGGTATTGGAGCCCTTGGTTGAGGTTGAGCCCGAGGTGGTGGCCGTGCCCGAGTACGAGCCGGACCCAGTGATCAATGAGGTCATGGGGAACCTGGCGAAGAACATATCGATGAAGATCAAGCTGGTGGATCTCCTGAGGACGGGCGGCGTCAAATCCGAGATTTTCAGGAAGCTCTTTGACAGCTACCTGACCCGGGGGGAGCTCCTGATGAACAGCCGGAGCGATATGCTCGAGAGGGTGAGGTACGATCTCGGCTCGATGGAGGGGGCGCTGCACGAGGCGAGGGAGGGACTGGAGGAGCTGGATATCAGGAGGGCCATCGAAGATGTCTCGGAGGAAGAGTACGCGGCGAAGGCGCCCGGGTTCCAGTGGGACATCGGTCAGTACAAGGACGAGGTAGGGAAGAAGCAGGCGGACATTTATTACCTCGAGGATATCACGAGGGTGATGTCGTCGGAGGAGATCGGTGAGCTCGTCGGGATCGGCGAGGGCTGCTTCGAGGTTCTGGATGAACTGACAGAGTCCGAGGGGATCGATGGTGACACCGCGGCCAAGATCAGGGTTTCTCTCGAAGAGGCTCTAGCCTGCATAAGGTAGAATTTTTCCTAACTTTTTTTCTTTTTATCATTATTAGTGATTCTGCTGATTTTTTCAGGCGATGCGTGCTTTTCGTGTGCAGCCAGTGCGCGCGTCAGCTCTCCAGCAGCATCAACGCAGCAGACTTTGCCCCTATCTCAGCTAAGAAGGGGTCGTCCGAGGAGCCGATTATTAGGACATCCCCCTCAATAAGCTCCATTCTCTGGTGTATGATTCTCTCGATCTCGGCATCGATAGTTTCATCCATCCCAGGCATCCTGAGCCTCCCATCCTGCATGATGAGGGAAGTCGCCCCCTGGGCGCCGACCATGATAGCCGCGTCCCTCTGTTCTATCCCCCGCTTCACCTTCGATGCTGCTCCCTTGACGAGCACTGCGAAGTTGGCGACGCCCACCGTGATCGGCGTGGGTGGAAAATTGGCTGCCTTGATTACCCCATTCAACTCGTTCAGCAGGGATTCTCCGGCAGGAGTCAGGCTCATCCCTCCTCTCGATGTCTCGATGAGGTCTAGGGCTTTTAATCTCCGGACTAGGGTTCGCATCATCCCTTCACCCAGTCTGAGTCGCCTAGAGAGCTTCTGTCTGCCGATGCCTTTTCCTGAGTCTATGCCCTCCAATGCGATGAGGACGTGGGCCGGGGTGAAGGATGGCGTCCCCCCTGTGCTCGATTTTCCCGATGCGTTCTTCAGGGTTTCGATGGGTCTCAATCTGGTCCATTCCTACTCGGGGCGTATCAATCTTAAGAGTTAAGAAAGCATTATATGTATGGTTGGATTACCCATCCAACATGCCTAGGCTCACGACACGCCAGATCACCCTCATCGCCGCCATGTCCGCGGTCTCCATAGTGGTCGCCTACTCCAAGGGGCTGGCCCTCTCATCGCTACCAGGCGTCTTCGAGTTCATGACGGTCCTGATCTTCGTCACCGGATTCTGTTTCGGAACGACGGTGGGCGGGGCCGTGGGGGTCATATCGCTCACGATCTACATGCTGATACCCAGCCCATTCGCTCACCCGGCCGCCTGGCTCTTCAGCACCTCCCCGATTCTCCTCGCCGTGATGGGCCTCCTCGGCGGCATGTTCGGCGTCGCCGGAGCCTTTCTCTCGAAGAGGATAGAGTCGGAGAGAACGTCCAGGTTCACACTGACCCTGGGGATAGTGGGGCTGGTGCTGACATTCGTGTACGACATCATGTCGAGCGTCGGTTTCGCCATAGCGTACCCCGGCTGGACGACCATAAGGCAGGCGCTGTGGCTGACATTCGTGCCGCTGTATTATCCTTGGCCGCCCATCGTCCACACCGCATCCAACGCTCTGATCTTCGCCCTGGTCGCGCCCGCGCTGATAATCGCCATAAAAAAATTGCCGGAGCCGATCTCATCCTCCACCGATCGATGACGCCTTGGTCGCTGGCTTCTAAATAAAATACAAGCGCGCAGCACCTGTCTGCGTGATCCATCCAATAAACCCAGACAAACATCAGCCAAGTCGCTCTTCTCCTAACCGGCGATTATCATCACAATTCTCGTGATGACGAGACCCATGAAGATGAGAAGCAGATTAGCCGTGAGCAGACTGTATCTGTCCCTCAGCCCCGACAGCCTCCTCCCCAAAGTGCCGAACCGCGGATTCGTCAACTCGATGAAAGTGA
This sequence comes from Candidatus Bathyarchaeota archaeon, assembly GCA_026014875.1. Classification (GTDB taxonomy): domain Archaea; phylum Thermoproteota; class Bathyarchaeia; order TCS64; family TCS64. Next base: position 87,121 of record JAOZHO010000037.1, read on the forward strand.
GGAGCACCAAGAGGATGATTGAGACCGCCAACCCCACGTTGATCCCCCACTTAACCGGGGCGCGGGCGAGGCCGATGGTGGACTGGTAGTACGAGATGGTGAAGCTGGAGGACATCGACGAAGAAGAAGAGGACGAGGACATCAAAGACGAGGACGATGAGGAGGAGAGGAGCATCGTGGTCAGGCTGGAGAACGACGCGAAGCTCATCCAGGCCTCCGGGGGGCTCTGAGGCACCATGATAGCCTCCGTGAACCTCGCCCCCGTCTCCAAGTCCAAGGCCTCGGCGTAGAACCTCATCGCAGTGCCCAGCCGGGGCGAGGGAAGGGTTAGGGTCGAGGCCTGGGTCGCGAGGGGCTCGAAAAACGACTCGGAGACAAACGCCTCTAACCCGTCCACGAACAGGGTCACCCGTATCCTCCGAGGCTCATCGGCCACGTTCCGCACCAGAGCCCGTACCACGAAGGGCTCATTCTCCCGGGTTACGCTGGGGAAATGGGTCAGAGTCAACGTTTGGTCGATCTGGATCCACGAGTTTAGGAAGAGAATGGACAGAAATAGGGCTACGAATAATGGCGCAATCGTTTTCCCGCCCAAGTCACTCTACCCCTTTCAGGACAGTCATGGACCGGTCAAACGAAGCTGGCTCACGCACATGCGCGAGGCACGTTCAACCGGGAACCCATATTCCATCCTGCCGCCACGCTTCACTTCCTCGGAACTAGGCGCGATAGGTCTCCTTCACGATCATATCTCAGATACGCATCTCGAAGCCTCTCCGACCCGGAACCCTCCAGCCCCCCTCATTACGGGCTCCATGGTTTGAGAGGGCATATGAGATACAATGGCGAAGCAATCTTGCATAGTCCTACGAAGTTTTTCGCAATTAAACTGAGTTCCCTGTGATTAAAATCAGTTTTGTGGAAAAACAAGCTTAAAATGGAGTTATTAGAGGGATAAAGGGAAAAGGTCACCCCTAAATTGCCAAAAAAGGATAATGCAGCAGCCATTCACGGGCTCTTTTTTATTGAAAAAGAAGTAATAAATGCTCATCATTTCACTCATTTCTGTTAAAAAAGCATACTTAGACTATATATTTAGAACCGGAAATATACGCTGCCGGCGCCCCGTTCTAAGCTCGCGAGCGGCCATTAATTGCTTAAATGAGAAGATGATCAATACTCTTAATGTTTTATATTTTATTAAAATTCTTAGATCATTATGAAGTGTTTTTAGATGTTTAATTAAAGATAAACGGAAAAACATTTCAACGTATATAAATTTTATGAAGTTATAATACTACTCGTTTTATTAATATTTCAATTATGAGTTGGTAATGAGTAACAAATGACGAGAGTGGAATCTCGCATAGAAAAATAAGGTGTTTTCATGTGGGGGAAATGTAATGCAAGCGCGTAGAACCAGATTGGAGATCATGCTGAATGTCCTGACTGCCGTGAATGATGGCGTGAATAAACCCACGAGGATCATGTATGCGGCGAACATGTCATGGAATCCTACCAAGAAAATCTTGGAGAAGCTCGTGGGTAAGGGTTTCCTCGAGGTGACTGAGGAGCCCTTGGGCAGGCGATCTAAGAAGAGGTATGAGATCACTGAGAAAGGTATAAAAGTCTTGAAGTACTTCTATGGTGCTCAGGAACTGATTAGTTTATAGTCGTCCTATTTCGTAGTTGAATTCGGTATGAAAAAGAGATCGCGGCTGGAGATTACGCTTCAGGTTCTCTACATCATATATTCCGGAACATGCAAAACCACGCACATCATGAACGAGGCCGGCATTTCATGGGTGCATTTTAAAGAGGTCCTGTCGGCACTCGAGCTCCAAGGGCTTGTCAGGGTCGGTGAGCCAGAGGCGAAAGGCAGGAGACGGGACAACAGGATAAACAAGGTCTTCAAGGTCACCGAGAAGGGAGTCAACGTTCTACGGTATTTCCGGAACGCCAAGGAGTTCGAACTGGTCGATCTCTCGATCCCATACTGATAACACAATTATCTGTCGTCACCTAGCCTAGCCCGATAGACTTGTGATCATGTAGAGGAATCCGAATAGGGCGTATTGACCGTCGATTAAATATTTTTAAAGGCGGATCCGGCCCACTCTGTAATAGGGTATGTAGTGACTACCCTTCACAGTAGAAGGCGATATTCTCAAACAGGTTGCGTTCTCTCCTCCCTAATCTCTTCTCCGCTGTATCCTATTTCGCGTGCGCGCGAGGTAAACAAAGAACATTGAGAGTAGTTTGATTCTTTTCTGAAGATTTTTTATTTTTATATACATCATGATTAATATCAGAAGTACGAAGATTGCTTTCTGGGAGACAGTAGGATCATTTAGGCGGAATAATATGCGTGATCTCAAGTTTTTTTTATTCATAGGATTTATAGTGATTTTAAACTCTCTATTCGGGTTTCCTTTTGCCTTTTCAGATATTGAATTAGGAGTAAATGGAAACAAAGCCATTTATTCAGAGGACGGGGCAACGATAGTAACGTCCGGAAGAGCGTTTGACATAGTATTAATTCAAGGCACGGGTGTAACCGCTGGAGGCAAGGTTGACATCTACTGGGATAGTGTAACGGCGGAGGATTATGCAACCGGATCAGGTTACAAAGCTACAGCGACAGGGACAACGTCAGGGACCTTCAGCCTCAAATTGACGATACCGTCTACATCCGTTGGTCCCCATTACGTGTGGATTCAGGATGTTAATTCAAGGGAAACGATAGGCAGCAACGTGTTCAATGTTTTACCAAAGATTACGTTGAGTAGTAACAGGGGTTACATTGGAGATAACATTGAGGTAAAGGGTTATGGATTCGAGCAGAATTCGAATATTGACATTAAAAGCGCCAATAATACGGATATTCAAATCATAGGAAGCGATTCAAGCGTAAAAACAGATCTTGCAGGATATTTTATCTGCAACATACGGGTGCCTGACTTCGATTATGGTTCATATAACCTGACGATATTCGATGAAGACAACAACCGGGTTAACACCAGTTTTACGGTTAATGCAATAATAGATTTAACCCCGGTAGAGGGCCCCTCGGGCTCCATTATCCATATTACGGGTAGGGGGTTCAATCCAGGAGACACCATTAACCCTAGCGATGTGCTGTTTGACAACGCCGCGGCAATAATTCTAACGGAGGGCTCAATCGATGTCTCGAACGACGGGGAGTTAAGCGTTGAAATATTAGCTCCGTCAATCGCTGCCGAGTCATATCCAATAAAGATTATTGATGGAGCAATCAGCACGAGCACCGATTTTAAGGTTACATATAATTCTGAGATTTCTATCAGTCCAGTTTTTGGACTCCCGGGGGAGGAGATTACATTGGAGGGCTCGTATTTCTCCAATCGAATGGGGAATACAGTCAACGTTTTTCTTGATGGCGTAAGGATGGATCAGAATGTTAGCGTAGATCAATATGGATTGGTCTCTGGAAACTTGATTTTACCAGCGTATTCGTTGGGAGCGAGTTATGATATTCGCGTGGTTGATGATTATGGGTTGGAGGCTACGACTCCGATCGTCTTGGATTATGTGGCATTCACTCTTTCAGAATACTCGGGAGCGACGGGGTCTGCAGTAGAGATCAATATTATGGGTTTATCGTTATTGAATGTGGATGAATACGCCGTTTATCTTGGTGAAGACACCGTAATTCCTCGCACAGATATAGATAATGGACCGTCTACCTCGGCAAGTTTCTATGTTCCGCATAACTCATTGGGAATTTACGAGGTCAGACTAGTCACCTATCCGGATGACGTAATTACAACAACGAAACGATTTACTTTATCAGGTCAATCGGTTTTAACCCTGTCCGCAGAAACGGTAACCAGGGGCGGCAACATTACGTTATCGGGCGATAACTTTCCCGAGTCCGCCGTATTAACGCCGGTATGGTTCATACGTAACGGGACTTGGTCCGAGGATATATCGGAATACGTCACCGATCAAGGTCAGCCCGTTCAAACCTACTTAAATGGGACCGTAAAAGGTTTTTTTGATATTCCATTTGATATTAATAGAGGAAAATACTGGATAAATTGTTCTACTTATTCAGATGAGGATTTATTACTGCAATTTGTAGAACTTGAAATTAAAATTACATATGATGTGCTTAATGTATCAACTAGAATGCATATTTATCATTTAGGCGACACAATAACATTCGATATTAACGCACTTAATAAAAATACATCATTCACGCTACATATTAATGATCCTAACAATGAGCTTTATTGGATATGTGCAATAACTCCAGACGGATGGATTAAAAGAGAACCCAGATGGATTTTACCAATTTATAATCAATTAGATGATATGTACAACAACAGTTTTACGTTACCAAATGATGGCGTTACGGGTAATTGGACGTGGATTATTCAAACCGATATGAATGTTTATCAAAAATCTGGAATATTTATAGTTGATGAAAACAGGGATAAGCTGATACTCAATAAACTGGATACCATTGTCGATAAACTATCTAATATGTCTACATCTAACTCAAACTTTGAAGGTGTAACATCGGCAGCATTCAATAATATTACTTTATTACAACAAGATTTAATTGAACTAGCCGATGTTCTAAATTCATATAACATGGATGAGCTGGATAATGCTCTAAATGAGATAATTGTAGACCTGGAGAACCATAATCAAACTTTTAATGACATGACCATTAATATCCCTAGAATAAATAAAACATATAATGAGACAATTAATAATCTGAATGAGATCAACAATAAATATTCTGATGTTGAATCAACATATGATGACCTGTCATCTATGTATAAAGATAAATTCATTAGAAACACACTCGTTAGAAGTTTAATCCTATCCGTTGTATCCGCTTTATTCCTAGTATTATCAGTATTGCGACGAGCAGGAAAATTAATTATTACGTTTGAAACCACTGAATGAATGGGAGCGTTGGCCTCACCGATGTCTGCATCTTCACGGTGGCGCGCGGTGATGTAATTTTACTTGTATACGCGGAAGAGGGCGCGGTTTCCAATTGTCGAAATTAGCTCTGTTTTTTTAAAGCCGCAGAGGTTACACCTTTCCTGGATTTCCGCGATACTGAACAAGGGTTCAGCAAATAGGGCTCCCGTTCATTCATCCTAATCCATTAAATAGTAGGCTGTAATAGAATATTTTCAAGATGATTTCGATATCTGATCTCTGGACTCCCTTGATAGGGGAGCTCGGCATAGGTGGGGTGGGCGGTTTCCTTGTGGGCTTCGCGGTGAAGAAGGCTGCGAAGCTCATCGCCGTCGTCATAGGGCTATTCTTCCTCAGTCTGCAGTATCTTGCTTACGAGGACATCATAACCATCGACTACGGGGCGCTCCAGGTCTTCGCCAATGAACTGTTGGGCCAAACAGCGGGAGCCCAGACCTGGTTGACCGACTTTATCGTCCATGCCCCATTCGGCGCGGCGTTCGTCGGGGGATTATACCTCGGCCTCAAGAAGGGCTGACTGGGCAAACACCACGCACGACAAGGTTTCGAAGAAAAGGGAAACCTCTTCCAGGACCTCTATTTTATACTGCCGTTCAGCTTTCTCGAAGTCGAAATTCGTATGGGAGGAGACAACGGCGAGGATGCCCCCCCCGGGTGAGAGGTGTGGTGGAGCCTCGCTCAGAAACCTCGTGAGCAGCTCCCCACCTGTTCCACCCCCGGCCCAAGAGAGCTCGTCTATGGCGCCCTCGCTGGGCAGATAAGGCGGGTTGAACAGGACCCAATCGAACCTGGAATCCCCGAGATTCTGGAAAAGGTCGCTCTCCAAGAAACTGACCTCGTCCGAGACCCCCGCCTCGAGGGCGTTATTCCGGGCCATCCCGACGGCCTTGGGATCGATGTCCACCCCCACAACCCGCCTCACCCGGGGCATGCGGGAGAGCTCGATGACGATGTATCCGCTCCCCGTGCCCATCTCCAGGACATCGCCCTCAACCAATCTCTCGGCGTGCCTCAGCAGTAGAAGGGTGTCCTCGGCCGGCTTGTAGACCTCCGCCATCGAGCCCATATAACCCGCCTCCCCGTAAAAGGGTAGCCCGGCCCGCCCGCTCAGCTTTTAAGAACCCGCAAGACCTGAACCCTGTATGATCGTCACGGTTCTCGGCTCGGGCTCCAACGGGGGCGTCCCCCAGTGGGACTGCTGCTGCGACAACTGCACCCGGGCGCGCACGACCCCGGGGCTACGTAGGACGCGTTCATCGGTCGCTGTTTCCGTTGATGGTGGACAGCAGGTTCTCTTCGACGCCACCCCCGACCTCAAGTTCCAGCTCGAGAGGACCGGACTCACCCCCAGGCCGGAGGAGGCCGAGCACGGACGCCAGTGCAGGATAGAAGCCATCTTCCTGACCCACGGGCACGGGGACCACATCGTCGGCGTCGCGGAGTTCTCGACGGGAAAGAGCTTCGACATCCCCGTCTATGCTCCTCCGGACCTCATCGGGTTCATGTTCGGGTCCCAGGGAAGGAGCAGCTTCTTCGGAGACATAGGGAGGCTGGCTAGGAACTATGTTAAGCCCATCGGGCTCGAGGAGGAGAAGACCGTGGAGCCGCTACCAGGCCTGAAGGTCTCGGGGTTCCAGATCGAGCACACCGACAGGCTCGACGACGGATCACACTTCCCCAGCAGCACCTACGGCTACGAGATCGAGGCCGACGGGGCGAGGTTCGTCTACACCCCCGACATCGGGCGGCTCTCGGACGAGGTCCTGACGCGGGTGGAGGGAGCCGACCTCTTCATGCTCGACGCGACCTTCTGGTGGGACGACGAGCTGGCCAGGGTCAGCGGATTGGCGAAGACCTCGTACGATCTGGGCCACGTCCCCGTGGAGGAGAGCGTCGAGATACTCCAGGGGAGGGGCATCGGGAGGGTCGTCTACACCCATCTCAACCACACGAACCCGCTGCTGGACCCCGGGCACCCGGCTGCATCAATCCTCGAAGAAAAGGGGTTCGAGGCGGCCTTCGACGGGATGCGGATCGAGCTCTAGCGGCGTCAAGCCACTCAACTTTTTAGTCGTTCGACTCATAGTCCCGTCGAGATGGCCCTCGACGATAACATCAGAAGGCTCCTAGGGGGGACGGAGATAACCCTCCATCCTGATTCCTTCACGATCGTGAGCATCGACAGGAGCGAGGAGGACAAAGCGAGGGGCATCATCGCCGATCTCGATCCCTTCTCCTCCCTGACGTTCGACGTCGCCGAGGTCTCCATGGTTGTCAAGGCGGAGGATTGGTTGGGGCTCAGGGAAAGGTTCGAGGAGTACCGGGAGGAGGGGCCCTACCGCCTCATAACGTTCGATATCGTCCTGGATCTGTCCATCGTCGGTTTCATGGCGGTGGTCTCCCGGAGGCTGGCGGACGCGGGAGTCAGCATATACGCTCTCTCGACGTATCTCAGGGACCACATTCTGGTCAAGGAGGGCGACTGTGCGAGGGCGGTGGAAGCCCTCCGGAGCCTCATTGCGGAATGCCGGCGATGAACCCTGGTTGACTCTCAGAGTATGGGCAGATAGACGCGGAGGATCATATACGCGATGTATGCCGAGACTGTGACGAAGGCGGCTTTCCGGGGAGTGGCTTCGTAGTTGACCGAGACTGCGACCGCTGTCAGTATCAGTGTGAGGACCCCGAACAGGTTGAATAGTGTGAACGCCTGGTTCACGAGTCTACCGAGCAGGCCCGAGGCGGCCGCCCGGGTAGCCGTCAGGGACGCAAGGTCGGCTGCGCTGATCGTGTAGGCGTCGACGACCCTTAGGAGTTGCTGGCCGACCATGGGGGTGAATGCGAAACCCGTCATGGCGAGCATCCTCCTCGAGTTGCCCTTCCCGACGAGGACCTTTGCGGTCAGAAGGACCAAAATGGAGGGCACGAGCCACCTGATGAAAGTGCTCACGATGCCCCCTATGGCTATGAAGGGCGCCAATCTGCTTGCCTCAAAGTTGGTCCCACTCAGCCCTGCGGCTAGCAAGTTCAGCTCTGTCTTCGAGAAGTATATCATCCCGGCCCAGGCAGATAGAATTGCCGCCAGAAACACTATGAAGAGCCCTGTTCGGAGGTCTCTCTCCTCTATGTCATGGAACCCTCTCCCTGGAGAGGTTATCACTCCGAATATCTTGCTTACGAAGCCCTTGTTGTCCTCACTCAGAACGTAACGCCTCCACTGGGTGCAGATTTGAAGCTCTCCAGGCAGGATATAACCCGGACACCACACAGGTTATGACTGCGAAGAACAATGCGATCACGCCTAGATTTAGGGACACTTCAGAGGTGACGCCTACATAATTGCCTACAACTTTACTTAATATGAAACCGAAGACGGCACCTATGGTTCCACCAGTTATTCCGGTCAGCACTGCTTCGGTCAGGAACATCATGAGGACATCGGAGCTCCTGGCTCCTATGGCCTTTAATACTCCTATCTCCCGGGTTCGCTCCATCACGGAGACAGTCATTGTGTTAATTATCCCTACCCCAGCAACCATAAGGGATATCCCGGCTATCCCACCAAGAACTGCTTCTATAGTGCCTATAATGGAATTCACCATTTCCATTGCTACTTCACTGGTGATGACGGATACATCCTCAAGGGCGTCTTCTATTTCAGCTGATAATTGATTAATAGTGTCTGGGTCTTCAGCCTTTACCTGTATCGTTGTGTATTCACCGCCAGTCTCGAAGAACTGCTCATAAGTACGTAGGGGTATCAGGAAGCCTTCATCTCCTCCTCCGGGACCAATACTGCTTCCAACCTCTTCCAGTATTCCGAGAACCCTTAAGCTGAGAGTTTTTTCATTCTTATCCACCATCGTAGTTAGTTTGATTCTGTCACCTACGCCGAAGTACTTCTCCTCTCCATCAAAGGGGTAAGCCAGTTTATATCCGAGTATAACTACGGCCTTGTCAGATCGCATTAATTCTCGGCCTTCAAGGAGTTCGTCGGCTTCGTTAATTTGGAAGTATGCGTCTGTTATCCCTTCAACAGAGACGCTGAATGTGTCCCCTTTTCTAACATATACGCCTTGACCTCCAGAGACTCCGGGTACAATTAGATCTATGCCCGGCATCTTTTCAAGTATATCTACGTCTCTCCAATCCAACTCGCTTGTAGAAAGAAACATGCTTGATCCCCCTGAGGGACCCATAAATCCACCTTCTTGAGAGGATTCCATCATACTGGCGACCTGGGTTCCAGGTATGATGGTGATCGTAGAAGTTCCGAGGATGCCCATCTGGGAGGTTATCTCATTGTTCATCCCTTGAGTTAGAGAGATTAAGCCGGTAACAGCGGCTATGCCTATCATGATCCCGAGAAGGTTGAGCGCGAACCTGAATTTTCGCTCGCTTAGGCTCTCGATTGACATGCCTATTACGTCTAACAGATTCAATCATTCACACCTAATGACCTAACCAAGTCCTAGTAGGCGCCTCAGCCATACCCAGAATCCCCCGGTGGAGCTGGCCTGCGTGTCGGACAGCGATGAGGCCTCCTCGACGTCCACTGTGAGCCTCAACGTCTCGACGTGCTCCTGGTTAAGGTCGTCCTGATAGGTGATCTTCAGGGTCAGGGTGTGCTCCCCCACGTCGGTACCTTCCGCCACCCTGAACCAGACCTCGAATGGGATGGGGCTGTCGGGGTCCACCGCCCCGATGTACTCCTCGCTCTCAGCGGTGCGCTCGAAGACAGAGTCCTCGACGACCTCGATGTTCACGAACTGGACGCTCTCGGTGCCCACCAGGAGCATGTCCGCCTCGAGCTCCTTGGACTCCCCGATGCCGGCCGACACGGGGCCGGCGTTTATGAGCGTGAATTCCACTATCCCCCGGACGCTCAGCGTCACTGTCTCCCTGAGGCTCCTGGGCACCCCATCGGCGTCCAAGTAGGTGATTGTGGCGATACCGGGGTACTGCCCCGCCCTTACGTTGCCGCTCACCAGCAGATCGAACTGGGCCTCGGACCGCTCCCCGGCGTCCATCTCGCCCAATGATACAAGTGTGGGGCTCATCGTCGATATCCCCGTGAGGGGGTCGAGGGAGAGGGCCGCCTTCACGTCGTGAGCGTCGGAGCCCAGGCACTCCAGCTCCAGGACCAGCTCGAACTCGTCCCCGGGCCTCACCGGATCGATCGATGTGCCGTAGCCGCTCATCACCACAGAGGTCTGGACGGGGACCTCCACCGACTCCACGCTGACACCGAGGGTCGAGGCCTCCATGTAGACCTGGCCGTCGGACCCCTGGTAGGTGGAGGAGGTGGAGAGAGTGTAGACTCCCACGGGGGCGCTCCTGGAGACGGCGATGACGACGTCCATGGCAACGCTCTCGTCAGGGTCCAGCTCGTCGATGTTGATTCGGCCGCCATCCAAGATTGCGATATAAGGCGATGCGGAGACCAGAGAGACCTCAATGTCGGTGAGTCCCTCGTCGCCGATGTTGACGAGGTTGACGGTGACCGGATTCTCGGCTCCCGCGATCAATCGGGGGTCCTCGATGTTGACGCTAAGCATCGGGTTGGGGACCGTGGAGCTGTTGACGGTGATCCCTACGATGAAACTCTCGAAATAGGTCTGCCCCGCCTCGTCCTCGTAGGCAACGGTCTCCGATAACGTGTAGACTCCTAGGGGGGTGTTCCTGGAGACTCTCACGGTCGCGGGGTGCAACACGCTCAGGTTCGCGTCTAGGTTGCCGTGGGTGAACCTTGAGCCTTCAAGCACCACGATGTATGGGGAGGTTGACGTGACGGTTGCGTCGATCTCGTATACTGTGGCATCCCCAAGATTCCCGAGCACGACGTTCAGATGGTTGTCGGCACCGGCGGTGAACACGGGGTTGTCGGCCTCTGCACTCATCCTGTAGCTGAGCTTGGAGACGCTGTCGACCACGATCCCTATCTGGAGTGTGGTGGACTCCAGCATCTCGACCCCATACTGAACCTTCTGCATGTACGTGGCCTGGAGGGTGAGGCTGTACGCGCCAAGCGGCGTATCCTCGTCGACGTATACTCGGGTGTAGAAGCTCGTTGAGGCGCCGTCGCTTATCCGGTTGTAGACCTTGTGGTAGCCATCCAGCAACGAGATCCCGGGCGTGGTCGCCGGGACGGAGAGGGATATCTTGGCCTCGTAGATGCTCCACGAGCCCACGTTGGTCAGTGTGAACTTGATCAGGCTCTCCTCTCCCGCGGTGACGTAAACGTCGTCGGTGGATATCCGGAGGACCGGGAGGTAGTCCGGTGCCTCAACCATCAGGATCTGGGAGGCCATCGCTATTGCGATGACCAGTATCAACATCGATGCTCTTTCACGTTTCAAGGTTTTCACCATAGCTTTTTCTCTCCAATGATTATTCCGTCCTGGAGCTGGACCAGGCGCTGCGCCATCTGGGCGACGTTGGGGTCGTGGGTGATGAGGATGAAGGTCTTCCCCTGCTCCTTGTTGAAGGATAGGAGAAGCTCCATCACCTCGAAACCCGTCTTCGAGTCGAGGTTCCCCGTGACCTCGTCGCAGAGCAGGACCGAGGGCTCATTCACGAGGGCCCTCGCGATGGCGACCCTCTGCTGCTCCCCGCCGCTTAGCTCCGCGGGCCTGTGATCCATCCTCTCCCCGAGGCCCACGAGCTCGAGGAGCTTACTGGCCCGCTCCCGCCTCTCCCTGCGGGGGACCCCTGCAATGGCCATGGGGAGCTCGACGTTTTTCAGGGCGTTAGAGCGGGGGATCAGGTTGAAGAACTGGAACACGAAGCCTATCTCCTTGCTCCTGAGATCCGCGAGCTCGTTGTCATTCAGCGTGGAGAGGTCGGTGCCATGGACGATAATCTTTCCTGCCGAGGGCTTGTCGAGGGCCCCCAGCATGTTGAGGAGGGTCGACTTGCCGCTCCCGGATGGCCCCATTATGGCCATAAACTCCCCCTCGACGACCTTGAGGTCGATGCCCTTCAGCACCCTCAGGACGCTGTCACCCTGGGGGTACTCTTTCTCGAGACCCACGGTCTCCATGACCACGGACATCAGCGCCTCTCCTCGATCTTCTGCCTTACGCTCTCGATCATCTCGAGACGGGCCTCCATGATGGACTTGACCTCGTCGAGGCATTCTAGCATCGACTCCTTGTCCATGGACTCCTCGAGGAGGTCCATCTGTGCGGAGTAAAAGTCCATGTCGTCCTCGGAGAGCTTGCGGAATATCTCTAGGACCCCGCTCCGCATGTTTGGGGGCATAAGCTTGAACATGGCCCTGAAGAACCTGTTGGTGAACTTGCTACGGAGCTCGATCCTCTCGCTGAAGCTGTTGAGGAGGCCTTCCCCGCTGGGTGTCAGAGTATAGAACTCGGTCTCATCCCTCATGGCGGTCTCAACGAATTCCCTGGACTCGAGGCTCCTCAGGGCTGGGTACAAGCTCCCCGTTCTGACTTCCCAGACGCCCTCGAACTCGTCCCTCAGGAACTTGAGCATCTCATAGCCATACTTGGGGCCTTTATCCAACTGAAGCAATAAGAGGAACTGGAGGGGGCTCACCGCTCCCGAGGCAAAGGGACCTACCCGCAACATAGTAGACTTCAACCTAGTAGACTTCTACCTTGAAAGGGGCCCGAAATATAAGGATTCTGGACTCAGCCAAACAGCCATCTCGACGCATTTATCATTGACCCTCGAGAATCTGTGAATGATAACAATGGTCTACTGCATGGAGTGCGGAAAGGAGCTCTCCGAGGACGCCAGGTACTGCTCCAAATGCGGAGCCTCCGTCAAGGCCTCCGAGTGGGAGGAGTTCCAGGTCTCCGCCGACGACCTCGTAGGAAGGGTGAAAGAGCTCATCTCCGAGGGGAACGTGAGCCGACTCATCGTCAGAAACGAGAGGGGGGATTCCCTCCTCGAGATCCCGGTCACTGTGGGGGTGATTGGAGCCCTGTTCGTCCCCTACCTCGCAGCCCTGGGGGCGATTGCGGCCTTAGCCACCCGCTGCACCATCGCCGTGGAGCGAAGGCTGCCAGTATAGATCACAGGTCGAAGTTCACGACCCGGATCTCGTCTCCCTCTTTTATCCTCGCCTCTACGTGAACGTGCTGCTCTATGCCACTTCCCTCGATCTTGGCCCCGAGGAGGTTGTCCACCTGGAAGATGCCCGCGGGGTTGGTCATCTCGATGCTGATGGTGATGGGCTTGTCCTCCCCCTCCTCGATTGTGACATTCTCGATAGCAATGGCGGATGCGGAGTGGATGTCTATCCTCCCCTTCTCGTAGGGGATCCTGGCCCGCCCCTTCTCCATGTCGAGGGCGTCTGCGACCTTCACTATCCCCGCCTCCACCGTGAGGGGGCGATTTGGAGCGTGGTGGCTTATTATCGCGTGGAGGATCTCGGATGCCACGATGGTAACCTCCTCCGGCGAGTAGCACAGGGGGAGGCACCTATTGAGGACGCCGAGGGCGAGGGGCACGCTGTAGATCTCGTGGGCCTTCCTCGCAAAGGCCATTCCCAGGTCGTGCAGTATGGATGCGAGGACCACGACCACCTCGGAGTCCTCGACCGTCATACCGTACTCCTGCACGATGCCGGGCTCCACGCCCCTCTCCACCAGGATCCTGAGCATCTTCAGGGCCCCGTTGGCCACGATCTTGACATGGACGGGGCCGTGATCGTTGAGCCCCAGGCGGTCCACTGCGAGGACGTTGGAGCACCGCCAAAGCGTCTGGAGCTCCACGTCGCCGTCCACGAACTCTAGCAACTTCTCGAGCTTCTGGTTGCCCCTTGCGGGGATGCTGAGGATGTTAGACACGGTTCAACCCCCTTTGTGCAGAGGCTTTCCTTCATAAAAAGGGTCTCAGGCCCCTTCCCCGGTTTCAACCGTCTCCCTTTTAACCATTCAGAGTTTTGGTTGTCTCAGGAGATTTTCATGAGGATCGAGATCATCGGGATCGAAGGTTTACCGATAATCGTGGAGGGGGACGATCTAGCCGCCCTCATCTTGGAGGCTTTGAAGTCCCAGGGGAATCCCCTCCGTGACGGGGATGTGGTGGTCCTGTCCCACGTCATCGTCTCACGGGCGGAGGGGAGGACAGTGGATCTCGGGTCCGTCGAGCCCTCAGAAATAGCGGTTCGCTACGCGGAGTTCACCGGGAAGGACCCCCGACTCGTGGAGGTTGTGTTAAGTGACTCGAGGGCGATAAGACGGATGGCCCCGGGAGTCCTCATAACCGAGACGTGGCAGGGGTTCGTCTGCGCCAACTCCGGCGTCGACAAGTCCAACGTTCCAGGGGAGGAAGTGGTGGCGCTGCTCCCGGAGGACCCCGATGGATCAGCCCGAGCCTTCCGTGACAGAGTGAGGGAACTAGCCGGTATCGAGGTTGCTGCGATCGTCTGCGACACCCACGGGAGAGGGCACAGGGACGGCGAGGTGAACGTGGCCGTGGGAACCTCAGGTTTCAACGTCATCCGGGACAGGCGAGGAGAGCACGACCTCTTCGGGTACGAACTCAAAGTGAAGCGGACAGCGGTAGCGGATGAACTCGCAGCGGCCGCCGAATTGGTCATCGGACAAGCGGATGAGGGCATCCCTGCGGCGATCATCAGGGGTTACGCGTACGAGCCCTCCGAGTCCTCGTCGGCTTTAGAACTTGTTCGACCCAGGGACATGGATCTCTTCATCTGATGGCGGTTACCAGAACGTTCTTTTATCCGATGAAGTTTTACTCCTTTGTGAGTTGTTGACTTGGTTTACTGCACTAAATGCGGGGCAGAGAACGAGGACGACGCCGTGAATTGCAAGAGCTGCGAGGCGCCCCTGAGAGAGGAGATCAGGCCCAGGCCCGTCCGGCGGAGGAGAAGAGACGACGACCTATGCTTCGGGTCCGGAGGGGGGAACTGGTTCGGGATCTTCATCGGGTTGATGATCATCCTCGCGGGAGCATCACAGCTCCTCCAAGGAACCTTCTGGTGGGCGTCATGGGACAGACTGTGGCCGATACCCGTCATCTTACTCGGGCTGTTCATTGTCTACAACGCGCTCTCAAAGCGCTAGTTTCCACCCATTTTTTCATTACAGGGCTCATCACAGCCACCGCAGAACCTCTCGTGGCTCCAGCGGGAGAGCCGTATCCTCGTGTACATCCAGAATAAGCTGAGGCTGATGCCCATCAGACCCAAGCCGCGCACGCTCGTGAGGACCAGATAGACGAGGGCGAAGCCCGTCACGAGAAAGACATTGAGGGCCGTCCGAAGGATGGGAGGGCTCCCAGGGATCAAAACGCTATAGGCTAGACCTGCTGCTACGAAAGCTAGTCCAAGGAGTCCGGACTGCGAGGGGACGGGTATACTATGAATTGCCTGAGTCGCTGTGAGTATTATTGCTATAAGGGAGCCGGCGAGGAGGCCGAGGCAGCCGGCACAGATCCGTTTCTCACCGAGGCGTATCTCGTGGTTGCTGAATCCACTGCAGTCGGAGTGGTGACCATGGATGACTCTGATGCCGAGAACGTCCGTGTATCTTGAGGGGTGGAGGTCGCCTGTTACTCGGATCTCGGGGGAACATCTGCGGGGGAAGAGTGTGGCGACTGCTCCCAAAGCGCATACTGCGACGAAGATGATGAGGTGGGCGGGATCTTGTTGTGTGACCGGTGACAGGCCGTTCTCTAGGGCATGGAGGACTAGGATCATTCCAGCTGCTGATATGACGAGTTCAGGAAGGGGCAGACCATCGAATCTCTCCCTCATATGAGGTCCCTGAGCTGCCGGAGGAGCTGCTGGCTCGCCATGTAGCGGTAGGTCTTCCGCTTGAATCGGTTGGAGGATAGCACACCGCGTATCTGCCGGGGCAGTTTACCGAAGAAGCTCCTGTAGCACAGGAAGAGCTCCTCCTGAACCTCCCGAGTCGTCAACGTCTCGGTGGGCATCACGGCATGGATCATGTCGTAGTTGGCCCAGTTCCTGTCTTCTATCCAGCCCTTCGCATCGGCCTCCTCGTAGAGGGGGGTACCGGGGAAGGGCGTAAGGATCATGTGGATAGCGAGGTCGGGGTCGAGGTCCTCGACGTATCGCCGGAGGCCTGCGATCGACTCGTGGGTGTCCTTGCGGTTCCCGATTATCAGTGTGACCTGGGCGAAGATGTCGTTATCTTTAAGGACCTTGACGGCCTCATGAGCCTGCCCGGGATTGGTGCCCTTGCCGTAATCCGCGAGGGCCTCGGGGTCCCCGCTCTCGACCCCTAATAGGACCCACTGGTTGCCGGACTTTCTCATCTCAGGGATACTCTCGCTGTTTCTTGCGACGTCGTCGACCCTTGCCTGGACGAACCAGTAGAGCTGATCCCCCAGGTTGCGCTGGTTGAGCTCGTCGAACATCTCCCTGGAGCGGGGGCCGAAGGCGAAGTTGTCATCGGTGAGCCATATGAACTCTGCACCGAACCGCTCCCTTACGTACTCCATCTCCTGGGCGATGCGTTTACCGGACTTTGCCCTCCATCTGCGCCCCCAGAAGCGGCACTGGCTGCAGAACCTGCAGTCGTGGGTACAACCCCTGCTCCCTTCTATGATGACGTAGCGCATGTCCCCGGCCATCATCTTGAAGTGATATCGGTCGAGGTTCTGCTCAACGAGGTGATAGCCGGGCATGGGCAAAGAGTCGAGGTCAGGGAGCAATGGCCTATCGGGGTTCGAGACAACTTTGTCCCCCTGCCTGAACGTGAGGCCCAGGATGTCCGTGAACTTTCTGCCTTCATCGAGAGCCTCAACGACTTCCACGAGAGTCACCTCCCCTTCGCCCCGGGCGATCGCGTCGATAGCAGTGTACTCATGTAGACTGGGCTCCGCGAGAGCGGTGAAGTGCTGACCCCCGGTTATCGTGAAAGTATCGGGAGCGACCTTCTTCGCGAGGTCGAGGGTCCTTATGACGGTGTATGCGTTACACGTGGATAAGCTGCTGACCGCGACGATGTGGGGGTCCTCCTTCTCGATGCGCTTCCCCACATCGCCCCAGTCGAGGCGTTCGGCTTGGCAGTCAAGGATAGTGATCTCGTCTTTAGGGCGTTTTGCCTCGAGATATGCTGCGAGTTGGATGGCCGCGGTGGGGGGCGGGAGGTATTCGCCCATGACGAACCAGAAATCTTTGGGGGGCTCGATGAACAGGACTTTCAAGAGGACCACTTGAAGACTAGGTTCTATCGGTTCAAAAAGATTCTATTGGTTGAGGCCCTATCAACAGCTTCGTTTATATTTCGGGTAAATGTATGCGGAATTTCCGCCAGATTATCCTTCGATGTTTCAGTCGTTACTCCACTTCGCGCGGTAATTATTGCGCGCACATTCGTCATTAACCGTTCTTCCCCGATGAACAACGCGTATTAAAAGAGGGATGGGAGGACAGCGAGGAGAGCAATTAAACCCAATACGACACAGAGCTTCCAAAACCGCGTTCTCTGAGCCAGCTTGATGAGGAGATCGATCGACACTAGAGCCGATACGAAAGACGCCGATAAAGCCACAAGGATGCCACCATCAACAGGGGGAATCCCCTCGACAATCGCTAATCCCGCAGCGGCGGCGAACACGGCAGGGATGCTCATGAGGAAGGAGATCCGGAAGGCCTCCTTGCCCGGGAACCCTTTGATCAGGAGGGCGGTGGTCGTCACTCCGGAGCGAGATAGTCCGGGGATAACTGCCAGACCCTGAACGACGCCCAGGATGAGGCCGTCTTTGAATCCAAGGCCATCTGGGGGAGGCATATCGCGACTCTCCCCGCCTTTCTGCATCAGCCCGGTGGCAAGGAGCGCCACACCAGTCAGCGCCAGCAGCGCCTCCCCGTAAAGGCTGGCCAGCCCCACGAACGCGAAAAGAGGATAACCCACAACACCCGTCACGAACGTCGCGGTAGCCAAGAACTGGAAGAGCCTCCGGTCATCCTCAGACGCCCGCATGATGATTCTAGCGACTTCCCTCCGGAAATATACCAGCGCAGCGAGCCCCGTGCCGACGTGAAGATAAACCGAGAAGCTTAAGGCGGAACTTGGCTCGAGCCCCAGCAGGGTGATCGCCAGGAGGACGAGGTTCCCCTGGCTCGAGATGGGCAGCCACTCCAAGACGCCCTGGAGAAGCCCCAGCACCAGAGCCTTGATAGGGTCCACGAGACATCTGTGGAGCCCCTCGGGTTAAAACTCCATCGGGGCCACTTTCACCCGCCTCTCCCCTCTACCGGAAGCTACGTTCCTCTTATATGAGGCGGAGCCGACTCAGCGTCCGAGGAGAGACAGATTGGCCGAGTTACTTGAGCCCGGAATATTGAAGGGCGTGGCCAGCACGACGGTGAAGAAGCTCCTGAAAGCGGGGTTCACCACCGTAAAGGCCGTCGCCCACACCCCGGCGAGGGAGATCGCGGATCTAGCGGGGATGGGAAGCGACACCGCCGTGAAGGTCTGCCGCCTCGCCCGGATGCACGTGGACCCGGGCTTCGTCCCGGCCCTCGAGGTCCTGGAGATGCGCCAGCACATGGTCAAGTGCACCACCGGCTCCCAGGAGCTCGACAGGATCCTGGGAGGGGGCGTCGAGACCGGCGCCATCACCGAGCTCATCGGGGAGTTCGGATCCGGGAAGACCCAGATCTGCTTCACCCTCGCCGTCACCGCCCAGCAGTCCGTCGAGGAGGGAGGATACGGGGGCAACGTCTGCGTCATCGACACCGAGGGCACATTCATGCCGGAGAGGATAATGCAGATCGCCGAGGAGAGGGGGCTCGACTACACCAAGGTCCTGGAGGGGATCCTCATCGCCAGGGCCTACAACAGCGAGCATCAGATCATCCTCATCAACAGCCTCCCGGAGCTCGTGGAGAAGAGCGGCATCAAGCTCGTCATCATGGACAGCATGATCGGCCACTTCCGGGGGGAGTACATCGGGAGGGGCACCCTCGCGGAGCGCCAGCAGAAGCTGGGCAGCTGCCTCAGCAAGCTCCTCAGGGTCGCCGAGGCCTTCAACGTCTCCGTGGTCCTCACCAACCAGGTTCTGTCCACCCCGGACACCATGTACGGGGACCCCAACAAGCCCACGGGGGGCCACGTCATGGCCCACGCCTGCACCCACAGGGTCTTCCTCAGGAAGGGGCGGCAGAACACCCGCCTCGCCAGGGTCATCGACTCCCCCAGCCTACCCGAGGAGAAGATCCGGTTCGCGATCACCGCGGCCGGGGTCGTGGACGCGGACGAGGATTAGCGGGGGTCCCCCTCTTCAAGGTCTCCCTCAGGAGCCTTTTCTCTCTAGGTTATCTGAGAAAGAGAATCGAAGCAGTAGCTTGGAATGCTCTACATGTATTTGGAGACGACTTCCTCTGAGAGCCTCTTCAGGGTCTTGGTCTCCGCCGGAATGACGGCCACTTTGACGTTCGCCGCCTGAAGCTCGCCCCCGGAGGCCACGTTCACCGCCTCGATAGCGAGCTTTATGGCATCATCCAAGGAGAGCCCGTCCACGTACTTGTCGTCCAGAAGCTGGTTCGCCTCATCCGCGTTCCGTCCGAGAGCCCGAGCCTTGTAACCCCTGTAAGAGCCGCTGGGGTCTGTGGTGAGAAGGGCAGGACCGTTTACGTCAACGCCTGCGATGATCATGCTCACCCCGAAGGGCCTGATCCCCCCGTGCTGGGTGTAGGTCTGGATCCTCCCACTCAGGGTCCCCACGAGCCCCTCGACGTCGGGGGCCTCGTCGTAGATGAGCCTGTTGCTCTGGCAGTAGACACGGCCCTGGTCCAGGAGGACCCTGGCGTCGCTGCTGAGGCCGGCAATGGTCGCCCCGATGTGATCATCGAACTGGAATATCTTCCTGAAATAGGTGGCGTCCTCGAGGGGGCTGTCCGGGGTCTCGTTCGCTGCGAGGACCACGCCCTCCGGGGAGTAGACCCCGACGATGGGGGCGCCCCGCTTCACGAGTTCCAGGGCGTACTCAACCTGATAGAGGCGCCCCTCGGGAGAGAATATGGTGATGGCGGCGTCGTATTGGTTGGATCTCATCATAGATGGTAATCTCCGATTGATAGCTTCGATATTGAAAGGGGCTGAAATATATAAACGTCTTTGAAAACCGTCGGACAACAGTCGAATAAGGTCCGCGGACTAAATCAGGTGTTGAAATCAATTGGTGAAAATCAACGAAGCCTCCTCGAGATAGCCCTTGTGGGGAAGATCACTCACCCCGCAGTCTAGAGATCCTACATGACGGGCCCCCCATATGGCCCTCGGCCGGGGAGGCGTTGTCTACATCGTCAAAGAGGGGGACCCCTGCTTCGGCTGGGCCCGGGGCATCCGCATAAGGAGTTGGCAACGACCAGGAGAAGGGCTCCTTCAGGAACCTCTCTCGCGCCTTTTCTGTCACGGGATCAGTCACCGAGGACCTTTCCTGAAGAATATTCGTTTCGTGCCTAACCCCGATTAGTCTCCCCTCTATCTTACTGGATGATGTTCTTGAGCTTCAGAATCGATTTAAGGTTCCTCGAGGCAGGTATCGATTAAGAGGAAGTCTTGAAACATGTCTGGACCCTTGAAACGCTTCGTCGATAGTCTCCGCGGCCTCTTCTCCGATCCGGAAAATGACGACCCCCTCGACAGGATGTCGGACATCGAGCCTGAGGGAGTCGAGGATCCCCCCGAGTCCGAGGAGTACACGCATCCGCCGGTCGCGGGGTGGGAGATGGAGCGAGAGGTAGAGACCTGATTTCCCCTCTTTTTCTCAATTAAACAAATTCCCCGCGTCAGGGAAGCCCCGAAATGCATGTTATTCCTATCCTGAACTAGGCATCCCCGGACAACCCGAGGGACCGGTAGACGAAAGCCATGACATCGGACTCCTCCGCAATCTTGGTCTCAGGAGTCGCCCCCGCGTGACCGCTCTTGGTCTCCACACGGAGCAGATTCTTGTGGCCAGAATCCTCCAACAGGGCGGCGAACTTGAGGGCGTGGGCGGGGTGGACCCGGTCGTCGTGGAGCCCGGTGAACAGGAGCGTCGGAGGATACCCGACGCCTCTCTTGATGTTATGGTAGGGGGAGTAGCGAGAGAGGAACTCGGCGTCGTCCGGGTCCTCCGGGTCGCCGTACTCGGGGACCCAGGCTTTGCCGATCAGGAGCTTGTGGAACCTCTCCATGTCGAGCACGGGGTAGCCGATGACGGCGCCCTCAAGGATCTCGGGGCGCTGAGTCATCGTCGCCCCGACCAGGAGCCCCCCGTTGCTCCGGCCGGTGGCGACGACCCTGGAGCCCTCCTCCCGGAGCTTCTCGATGACGGAGATGAAATCGTCGAAGACGTTCTGCTTCCGCTCCCTCATGCCGGCCCGGTGCCACTCCTCCCCGTACTCTGTCCCACCCCGGAGGTTGGCCTGGACGAAGGCCCCGCCGTCCTCGAGGAGGGGGATGGCGCTGGGGAAGTAGATAGGAGTCAAGGGGATGGAGAAGCCTCCGTAACCATAGAGAAGGGTCTTCGAAGGCGTGACGCCCTTCTTCTTAACGAGGAACGAGTGGACCCGGGTCCCATCCCGGGAAGTAGACCAGAGATCCTCCACGACGAAGTCGCCGGGCACCTCCTCCGACATGAGTGGCTTAAGCCCCTCCTCTCCCAGGCGGTAGACCCTGTGGGGAGTGGTGAAGGACTGATATCTGAAGAAACACTCCGAGCCATCGGTCGTCAAGGATGTCACCGAGCCCGGGGTCTCGAAGTCGAACTCGTCGACGAGGCGGCCCCTGAGGTCGTGGCGCCTGACGACGGAGGAAGCGTCCACCATGAAAGTGGAGACGAGGCCATCTGCTGTGGCGACAACGCCCTGGAGAGCCTCTTTTCCCTCGCCGATGACCGTCTCGACTGACCCAGCCTCATCTAAGGAGAGGATCTGCCCCCATCCATTTCCCTCGAATGAGGCCACAAAATACCTTCCCCCAACATAATCGACGGGATAGGCTAGGAAGTCGTCGCCTCCGTAGATCGTCTCCCAGGAATCGGGGCTCTCGAGATCACCGGCGATGGCGGTGCTCCTGTGCCAGCCGTAGCTCTTCACCAGGAGGGCTTTGTCGCCTTCGAGGCTTTCGCCCAGGCTCAACCAGTGGGATGTGGGGACCCCCTCGCCGTATACCATCTCCTCCTGGTCTCCGTCCCTGAGGAAGACCCTGTTGGTGGGGGGCTCGACGCCATCCGGGGTGGCGGTCTCCCTGTAGGATCTCACGTAGTAGTACCGGTCATCCCCCAGCCACGTCACATCATTTATGACTCCCTCTAGCCGGTGAAGCGTCTCACCCGAATCGGCATCTATCAGATCTGTGTATCCCTTGTCGGAACCAGCATGGGAGTAGTTGAGGGCGTACCGGTCGCCGCTCGGGTCCGGGTGAACGTATTTGATGAGGATGTCCTCACCGAGTTCTCTCGAGTCCACGAGGTCCTGGAGGGATCCGTCTCGATGAATGAGCTTGACCTTGTATGCTCCCTCCTCCCTTAGGAGGGCGAAGACCCCTCTTCTCGAAGCCTCGATTGAGATGACCAGGGGTATGCCGTAGTAGGTTTCGATGCGGGACCTGAGACTATCTGAGATTGGGGCTAGGGCGCTCCTTGCTACGGCGTTCCGGACTGTTACCCACTCGATCACCTTGGGGTCTTCCAGATTCTCGAGCCAGAGATAGGGGTCGGCGTCCTCGTTGAATGGCATGGGCTAACACCTGCAAAAACTCCGCCACTCTACTTATAACAGGTTCTTGCTCCCCCTCGGTCTGGAAAGGAGGAAAAAGACACCCGAAGCAAGGAGCATGGTTCGGAGACTCGAGGCGCTTCTGGAAGTTTAGGAGTTAAAGGCTCTTGTCGTCGGTCACTGTGAAGCAGACATTGTTCTGCCATGCATATGAGACGATCATGAAGCCCTTCTCGCACGCGCACGTACGACCAAACCCGAGGATTAAGGCCGTACATTCCTAATACAGCCTGCACCATATCGCACTTATGAGACTCAACACCCTACCCAGGGTCGATCTGGCGGTCACGCCCACTCCCCTACAGCCCCTCCCCCACCTCACTAAGCATCTTAATGGCCCCAAGATCCTAGTCAAGAGGGACGACCTCACAGGACTCGCCTTCGGAGGAAATAAGGCCCGAAAGCTTGAGTACCTCATGGGGGACGCCCTCCAGAAGAGAGCCGACATCATCGTCACGGGCGCCGGGTTCCACTCCAACTGGTGCACCCAGACCGCCGCCGCAGCCTGCAAGGTCGGCCTACCCGTAATTCTCATCAAGAGCGGCCCCCGGGATGGTTACGACCCCGAGAGCTGGGATGGGAACCATCTCCTCCATCGCCTCCTAGGTGCCGACATTACTATCCTCAGGGAGGGCTCAGCCCAGAGACGTCAGGAGATTATGGAGGAGCTGAAGGCTCAGGGCCGCAACCCCTACTATATCCCCGTTGGGGGCTCCAACGCCATCGGCTCCTCGGGATACATCCGCTGCATACTCGAGCTCCTCACCCAGTCCGTTGAACAGAGTATCAGGATTACCCATCTCTACCATGCCACAGGCTCAGGCGGGACCCAGACAGGCTTGGCCCTCGGCGCGAAGGCCCTTAGCACAGGCATCAATGTTGTCGGCGTCTCCACGGGATACGGCGATGCCACCCGCATGTCCCAGCGCCTCCTCAGCCTCTCAGAAGAGACCGCGGAGTTCCTCGAGATCGACGCACGCCTCACACCCGACGATATCAACGTCCTTACCCAGTACGGGGAGGGTTACGGCTACGTGACCGAGGCAAAGATGGAGGCCATCAAGCTCTGCGCTGAGACGGAGGGCCTGATCATCGACCCCGTCTACACGGCCCCCGCTATGGCGGCTCTCATCGATAACGCCCGCAACGGCACCCTCACCGAGAAGGACACCGTCGTATTCCTCCACACGGGGGGCACGGCTGCCCTCTTCGCCTACAAGGAAGCACTCAAGACCTACATTAAGGGAGAACCCTTCCCCTGGAAGATCCCGGAGTGGAGCCCAGACAAGGAATAGAATTGAAGAGGTCATGACGCGCGAGCAGGGATGAGCCAAATCTACGATGGTGTTGATGAGGAAATTAATATCCAGAGAAGCCCAGTTTGTAGCCTGCCATGGACCCTGATTACCCCCTCACAAGGGCGAGAGAAAAGGTCAGCGCATCCCCCTATCCCGACTTGCCGCCGTACCGGCCCCAGCTCACGATCTCCTCGAGGCTCTTACGCTCCTTGGGCTCCTTGACCTCGTCAGGCTCCCCGAGAGGGGTCAGGGCTATCACATTGAGCTCGCCGGGGATCCCAAGTATCTCCTTTACTTCTGCGTCCCGCTTGGTCTGGCCCATCCAGCATGTCCCGAGCCCCAGGCTCGTGGCAGTTAGGACGATGTGCTCGAAGGCTATCCCCATGTCGTTGAGGCACCAGTTGGGGGACGCGACAGGGTCGGCAAGCCCCACGATCATCGCGGGGGCCTCCGAAGCCCACTTCGATCTCCCGGCGAGTTTCTCGATGGTCTCCTTATCTTCTACGACCACGAAGTGCCATGGCTGACGGTGGGCGGCGGAGGGGGCGATCCTCGCCGCCTCAAGTATCTTCATCAGAGATTCCCGGGGCACCGGGGTTCCCTTGTACTTGCGGATGCTCCGCCTCGTCTTGATTACTTTGTCGAACTCCATTCAATTCACCTATAGAAGCATACAAGCAACCTTCACGGTTTCATAATATTAGATTAACTGAGTGCTCGGAGAGATGTTTTCAGGGCCAGTGCCACAGAGCTTCCATCTTCAGACGGAGTGATCCACTCTTCTCCCTACCATACCGGACCTTCGGCTTCGAGAGGTGCCTCTGAGCCCTCGGGGGTGGCAGGAACAGCCCAGTTCCTATCTGACGCTCCAGCTCCTCCGTCGCCTTCTCCATATTGGGGCCCCTGAAGCCGCATCTCCTGCACCTGAATCCCTTCCCCCGCCCCATCGACTCCATGCTTCCGCCGCACTCGGGGCACTTCGGATTCACCTCGCTGAGGTCCCGTGCGAGCCCCAGAACCTCAATCTTCTCCAAGTTGAACGTCGGTCTTTCAGAGGATGCTTCCCCTCTGACCCCCCCGTACGCGCGAACAAGGTCCCCCGGGATAAGCCTCCGCACGACCTCCCGAAAAGAGCCCGAGGGCTCGTAGGCGGCGCAGTCAACTCTCCCCGTCTCGTCCGTGAGGCCGAAGAACACATGTCCCCCCTTGATTGTCTTCGGGGGATCTGATACGAGACCCTCAAGAATTGCAGGGTTATACGGCCTCAACGATGAGACTGGGACATGAGAGCCGAGGTGGGCGTCCGTGCCCTGATTCGTCCTGAAGACCACCCATCGCTCCAAAGGCTCGGAATCCACCATGAGCCCCGCCACCCTCACCGCCGACGGATCCTCCCCGCGGATCCCAAAGAGAACGGGGTCCGGCCCCTTGGGCGCGATGAGGGCCCGCCCCGTCTCGGGGTCCACATTGTTGAACGTGGAGCCGCCGGTCTCCTCGTCCATGCGTACCACGGAGTCAGGGTCGACCCGCCGGGGTGTCCCCCAGTTCCCGGGCAGCCTGTAGGATAGGAACTCGTATGTGTGATCGCCTCTCTGGAGCCCTCCCACTGCGGCCAGTCCCCCGATGATCCCCCTCATGTTCTTGAAGCCTATCGCCGAAGCATCGTGCCCATCAGCCAGCTTTAGCGCCTCGTCGAGGGACACAACGGTTTTCACGACTCTCTCGGAGAACTCGATGAGGCCTGTCGGAACCGCCCCCTCCAGGAAGACGACACCAGGATTCGTGTTATCGCACTCAAAGTCTGCGTAGGATTCCACGAGCTCCAGGACACTCCTTAGCACACCCTCCTCGCGGGATTCATCGATCTCGACCCGGAGGCAGACTGCCCCGTTTCCCCTCGTCTTCCACGGGACGTTGGGATTCAGCCTCAGGAGGTTAGGGTAATCGACGAACCGTGCACCGAGACCGCTGAGCGTATCGACGAGCCGTGCGGCGATGTAAGTTGTGCAACCTCCGCTGGGGGAGTCGGTGTCATCGAACCCGATGTGGAGGAGCACGGCGTGGAACCCTCTCGAATGGGTGAAACCCCTCCATTAAAAAGGGTGACTGAACCTTGGAAACCTCTATACTCATGCAGATGATCCTGTTGGGTCTATTCTCCGATGAATATCAGGTAATAGAAAAATTCCGAAAAGAATATATCATGCCTGAACCTAAAATCTAGCCCATGCTCCCCGAAATCGACACCATCACCCACAGGCGCAGGGCTCTGGGGCTCACCCAGACCAAGCTCGCCGAGAAGGCCGGAGTGAGCCAGTCCTACATC
Organism: Candidatus Bathyarchaeota archaeon; assembly: GCA_026014875.1. Lineage (GTDB taxonomy): Archaea > Thermoproteota > Bathyarchaeia > TCS64 > TCS64. Next base: position 113,483 of record JAOZHO010000037.1, read on the forward strand.
GCCAAGCTCGAGGCTAGGAAGATCGAGCCCTCCTACTCCAGGGTGAGGGCGATTCTGGAGGTCCTCGACGGCCTCGAGAGGGGGAAGGAGACGAAGGCGGAGGAGATCATGTCCACGGAGATCGTGAGCCTCCAGAGAGACGACCTCATCCGGAGGGCCGTGGACCTCATGTGGGAGACGGGATTCTCCCAGCTCCCGGTGATGGACGGCGAGAGACCCGTGGGGAGCATCACCGAGAGGACAATCATCGACACGATGAGAAACGGGGGCGCCGAGGGCCCCATGGGGGAGAAGCCCATCTCGACCATCATGGACGACCCCTTTCCCCAGGTCGGGGAAGAGGCCCCGGTCTCCATCATCGCCGGGCTCCTGAGGATCTACCCGGCGATCCTCGTCCAGAGACGGGAGAAGGTCACGGGGATCATCACCAAGGCGGACCTCCTGAAAACACTGTGAATGCGCCAGCTAACTCTGCATGCATCTGGATTCTATCTTTCAAATATTAATCGAGGTTGAGAACAAGGCATAAGGCCTTCAAACATAGAAAAACATCCAGTCTAATCGTCAAGAAAATAAAAACGGTTAGATCGGATTAGAGACTAGACGACGATCATCGTCAGAGTCGAGCGGACCTTGTCCAGGCGCCGGACCTTCCAGCTGATGGTGTCCTTGAGGTCCTGCATCGTCTCGGTCCCGATCCTAGCGATGATGTCGTAAACACCGTAGACCATGTGGGCCTCTTTGACCTCGGGGATCGCCTTTAGATCCTTGAGCACCTCGGTCTCAGAGCCGATCTCGGCGTTTATAAGAACAAAAGCAGTCGCCATTAAGTTACCTCGAACATTTTAATCTGACAGGGATACTTAACGTTTGCTAGCATCGAAGTGAAGCGAAGCTCTCCGTCTTTTTCCGGGTAAAAACGCCGCTATCGTTCCTTTTATGGAGTCATTTCGAACACCGCGGTGATATCGACGGTCAGGGCCCTGCGCGACTCTTAAGAACCTACTAGGCTTTGTGAGAGGCGAGAAAGTCAATGCTCCTCGACGAAACGCTTACCGCTCGAGAGATGCGGGCCGTGGAGAGGAACTCAGAGTACCTCGGGGTCTCCAAGCTCCAGCTCATGGAGAACGCAGGGAGGGCGGTCGCCGCCGCAGTCATGGAGCGCTTCGGGAGGAAATCTAGCGTCGTTATCGTCTGCGGCCCCGGGGGAAACGGAGGCGACGGGTTCGTTGCTGCACGGCATCTCGCAGGCGCGGGATACACACCCAGAGTCATCCTCCTCGGCCAACCCAAAAACATCGGCTCCCCGGAGGCTCGAGCCAACTGGCAGGCGCTCAAGGGGATGAGCGAAACCATCCTCATAACCCCGCTCAGAGACTCCGCGGAGATTGAGCCCCTCAACGGCGATGTCGTGGTCGACGCACTGATCGGGACCGGAGTCATGGGAGCACTGACACCCCCTTACAGGGAAATGGTTGACTCCATCGAGGCATCACATGGTTATACGATCGCCGTGGACATCCCCACGGGTATCGACGCAGACACGGGAGAAGCCGCAGGTAACGCAGTCAAAGCGGATCTGACCATCACATTCCACAAGGAGAAGAAGGGACTCAGGGGCGCCCAGAACCACACGGGAGAACTCGAGACGGCCCCCATCGGAATCCCCCCAGAGGCCGAACGCTATGCGGGGCCCGGAGATGTCTTCATCGCTTCGAAAAAACGTTCTCCTGACGCCCACAAAGGGGATCACGGCCGCCTCCTCGTGATCGGAGGGAGCGAGACCTACTCCGGAGCCCCAGCACTAGCAGCAATGGCTGCGTACGCGACCGGAGTCGACATCGTCTACGTCGCAGCCCCCGAGTCCGTTGCGTCTGTAATAGCCGGCTTCTCCCCGAGCCTCATCACCGTTAAGCTGAAGGGATCGAGACTCACCTCTAGAAACGCCGAGAAACTGAGTGCCCTTCACGGGAAAATCGACGCAGCGGTCATCGGCCCGGGCCTGGGGCTCCACCCAGAAACCCGGGAAGCCGTGATGGAGATAGTCGAGGAGTTCGAGAGACAGAAAACTCCCGTCCTCATCGATGCAGACGCTTTGAAGAGCTACCCAGCTAGGAGAGAGATAGCGACCGGCGCTGTCTTCACCCCCCACTCCCGGGAATTCGAGATCTTGACCGGGAAGCCCCCATCGGGGACACTCCAGGAGAGGGGAGAGACGGTCAAGAAGGAAGCGGCAAGGTTGGGAGCCACGATACTCCTCAAAGGGAACATCGACATCGTGAGCGATGGATCACGCACGCGATTCAATCGGACGGGCAACCCCGGCATGACCGTCGGGGGAACGGGCGATGTCCTCTCCGGGATCACGGGTGCATTCCTAGCCCAGGGAATAATGCCTCTTCAATCAGCGGTCGCCGCTGCGTTCATCAATGGAGTGGCGGGGGACATGGTCGTCAGCGAAAAAGGTTACCACATAGAGCCCGGAGACCTGATAGGGAAAATTCCGTATGCCATCGAGGACGCGCTCCAGGGGCGTCTCAGAGCGTCCGAATGATCTGGGAACGTTTGTGTTCGCGTGTTCTTGTTTTAAATCTAAATCGTCGTTGGTTACAGCGGAACGGAACATCAGCGCTCATGACTGTTAAACGGGGATACCGTGTATCGATATAGATTCGAAGATAGCTGAATCCGTTTTAATTTCAGTAGGCGATCCTTGGAGCCACCTCTAATTCCAGAAGAGCACTTGCCTTGGCGAAGTAGCCGAGGACGTTCTCCCCTTTCTGGGTGAGATCGTAGCAGACGCTCGTTCTCTTATCTTTCGGATTCACTGGCTCGATTTCCATTACAAGGTTCTGATGGATCAGCGAGTGTAAGACTCTCTGTAGGGGCTTCCAGGATAGGTTTGCGCCGTACATGATCCGAGTCGGCTTCTTGACCCCATTACGGATAGTGTACAGAACGTCCAGGTGGACTTCAAGCCTCGACCGCCTCTGCTTCAAGGGGTGCCCCCCAAGTCTGATTCATTCATCCATTTTTTTCTCCTGTTCTCCGCCTCTACAGCGAGCATTCAAGATTTGTGGGATCTCGAGAGGTGTGTTACTTTACAATAAATCTGTAATTTAAGTATTTCTAGTAAGTAAAACAAATTCGTATTAGAGAACTGCCTAATATCCTTCGAAATCAATTTAATTTGCACCTGCCGAAGTTTGTTCCGGATTCAGCCGTTCGAACTTGTATATTGAGGATACTTCTGTTACACCATCTCGGAATGGCGGAGCCCTCGAGAAACCAAGCTTCATACCCCTGAAACAACCCTGCCAGCACAAACCTGTCCCATTCCCGAGGGGCACGATATCATTTATTTATAATTGTGGATTTCAGATACATGATCTCCTCCGAAATCTGGGGCGTGAGTTCACGTCGATGCCGCCTGCACCCGGCTAATAGGAACCACCCGGGATGTTCTCCCACATGGAGCCCCCGGGGATCGATCACGTCCACTTCTCGTGATAGACCTTATGAAAACTATTGAATTCTAATTGCCCTGAGGATGATTATCACCGAGAATGGACCACGGAGGAGAATCGGCCCAGATGGCGAGCGAGGACGGGGAACAGATAGTGGACCTTCACCAAGCGCGAACTTGTGGACAGGGGATTAACAGCGGATAGGCCTGTCTATGTAGAGGCAATCAAGAGGAAGCTCGCCACAATCCGGGATCCCAACGGAATTCTCGTTCAACCGGCGGAAATCAACGACTGACAGATGGATTATCGAAAAATAAACCGGGGGTTTATGTTGTCAATTAATCTAAGCGGCACAAAGAACAAGGTCAAGCGTAAACATACTTTAAACTACACCCATCAAGAACGCTCTCCTTTTCTCCGATTTTATACCTCCATTGAGTGAAAGGAGCCCAAAAAAAGTTGTTTAGAACCCCTACTATAGATTTGGAGGGAGCGTGAAGCCTAAAAAGACGATAAACACATATAAAGAAGCCTTCGCATAAACTTGGTGATTCCGAAGGGGTTTTATGAAATCTGCCGAACTGCCTGAGATAACCATTGCCAAAGCTCCTTCGTAGAGTGTAACTAGAGTAGCGAAACGCGGGTTCCCAGATGGAACCCCCAAGCTAGCAGAGGAAGGGAGCAACGGCTTGATCAAAAGTGAGAAAATCACGGGTTGCCCAGAGTGCGGCAGCAACGATCTGATCCGGGACTACGAGGCGGGGGAGCTAGTCTGCGAGGGTTGTGGCATGGTCGTCTCATCCGAACTCTTCGACCACGGCCCAGAGTGGAGAGCCTTCAACCTCGAGCAACGGGAGAAAAGGACCAGGGTGGGCGCACCCCTAACATGGACGATCCACGACAAGGGCCTCTCCACCATCATCGACTGGACCGGAAGGGACATCTACGGCCGGGGCCTCAGGCCCGAGCAGAGGGCTCAGGCGTACCGCCTCAGGAAGTGGAACCGCCGGTCCAAGGTATCGGGGGCCAGCGAGAGGAACCTCGCGTACGCCCTCTCAGAGCTAACCAAGATAGCGTACAAGCTCAATCTCCCCAAGAACGTCCTCGAGACCGCCTCGGTGATCTACCGCCAGGTCGTCAGGAAACGGCTCATCAGAGGCCGCTCCATCCAGGGAGTGGCTGCCGCCTCGATCTACATGGCGTGTCGTCAATGCAATATCATCCGCACCCTTGAGGAGGTGGGAAAAGCCGCGAACATCACGAAGAAAGAGAGTGGCCGAAACTACAGATTCCTCCTCCGAAAGCTCGAGACCCGAGTTCCCCCGGTCGAGGCGAAGAGCTACGTCTCCAAATTCGTGAACCAACTCACGCTCTCGGGGAACGTCGAGAACCTCGCGATGCAGATCTTGGAACAGGCTGTGGCGATGAGGCTCACGAGTGGTAGAGGGCCGGCGGGGATCGCAGCCGCCGCAACCTATATTGCCAGTCTACTTACAAACGAGCGCCGCACCCAGGGCGAGATCGCCAGGGGCGCCCAGGTCACAGAGGTCACCATCAGGAACAGGTACAAGGAGCTCACCCAAAAGCTCTCAATCGAGATGGACCTCTAAGAAACAGTTTAAAAAAAAGGGTTTAGGCCAAATGGCCTTGAGCTACCATCGCGTCGGCGATTTTGAGGAAGCCTGCGATGTTCGCGCCCAGCACGTAGTTCCCAGGTTGACCGAAGAGCTTGGCCGTCTCGTACGCAGTGGAGTGGATGTTCACCATGATCTGGTGGAGCTTTTGATCGACCTCTTCTGCGCTCCAGAAGTACCGCTGGCTGTTCTGGGCCATCTCCAATCCCGAGGTTGAGACGCCGCCTGCGTTGGATGCCTTTCCCGGTGAGAAGAGAATCTTGTTCTCCACGAAGATGATGATGCCCTCCAGGGTCGTCGGCATATTGGCACCCTCGCCAACGGCTAGGACGCCATTGTCAACCAGAGTCTGAGCTTCTTCACCGTTCAGCTCGTTCTGTGTTGCGCAGGGCAATGCGACGTCACACTTGTAGACCCAGGGCTTGCCCCCCTTGGTGTATTCGACATTGAACCGTTCAGCGAACTCTTTGATGCGCCCCCTACGGACGTTCTTGAGCTCCATGATCCAGTCCCAATGCTCCTTGGTTAAACCGTCCGGGACATAGATGCATCCGTTGGAGTCGCTCATGGTGATCACCTTCGCCCCCAACTGGAGGCTCTTTTCGACGGCATACTGGGCTACGTTGCCCGAGCCGGAGACGGCGACGACCTTGCCTTTCAACTCCTCGCCCTTGGTCTTGAGCATCTCCTCACAGAAGTATACATTGCCGTATCCCGTAGCCTGAGGTCGGATGAGCGATCCACCGTATCTGGGGCCTTTCCCTGTGAGGACACCCGTCCCGTGAACATTTGTTATCTTCCTGAAAGCCCCGTACATGTAGCCAATTTCACGTGCGCCAACGCCGATATCACCGGCGGGGACATCGACGAATTGGCCGATGTGGCGGTACATCTCCATCATGAAGCTAGTACAGAAACTTTCGACCTCGGAGTCAGTCTTACCTTTCGGATCGAAGTCTGAACCGCCCTTCCCTCCGCCCATGGGGAGTCCGGTCAGGCTGTTCTTGAAGGTCTGCTCGAAACCCAAGAACTTTAGGAGACCTAGCACGACGGTGGGATGGAACCTGAAACCCCCCTTGTAGGGACCTATAGCGGAGTTGTACTGGATTCTGAAGCCCCGGTTGAGTTGGATCTCGCCGTCTCTGTCTTTCCAGGGGACACGAAACTGAACGATTCTCTCGGGCTCGACGATTCTCTCTAGAATCTTGTGCTCCTTGTATATTGGGAATTTCTCGACTGCGGGTGCGATGTTCTCGAGAACCTCGAAGACGGCCTGATGGAAGACCTTCTGCGCGGGGTCTTTCTCGACGACGCTGTTGTAAACACGCATTACATAGCTATCCACATTACTTCACCTTGTAGATCGGTTAGGAGTTCTTTGATCAATAATATATATTTTTTCCGATTTGGTAAAATTGAGTATATACTATATTTAGTAGTCATAAAACAATAACGCCAATAACATTAAAGAAAATAGATTATGTCCGGAAAAACACATTTTCTTAGACATAATGAGTTAGATCATTCAATGCCAAAGGTTACTCTTCTCTAGGTGTGCATCCCCTGTCGAGAGGGAGGATATTGAACATAATTTCCAGGGAAGCTCTAAAAAAACCTAGACTCTAACTGAAAACCTCATGGATAAATGGAAAGTGGTTTATTCTGGTTGAAAGGATGAGCATCAGAGTCGTTCAGATTTTCCGCAGAGAAATTCAATGATCTTATCGATGTCCCCAGAGAGTTCGACCTGAATTGGGCCCGTAGGGGAAGCCCCCGACTGAAAAAAGGAGGCGCGACCCGCGTAAGCCGCCTCCTTGTTCAGACCAAATGATAGACGCTCATCGACCGCCGCTCCGGTCAACAGGGATAAGGCAGCGTCTCTTATCCTCATCCGGGTGAGGAGGTCTCTGAGGGGGAGGAGGTCATCCATCTTCTCGAGCCTCCCCTCAAGAACAGTGATGTGTCCCCGATCCGATTCGTGGAGCTCGATCTCACCCATCACAGTCTGAACGGCTTTCACCACCTTTTCGATGCTCTCGGTGGGATGCACTTCGACCCTGACTAGTCCTTCCATTACGTTAAAACCAGCCTATAAGAGTCAGAAGATTCTCGAACTCATTCTCAAAGTCCTCGTGACCCCCGTCGTTACGTACGATGTAATCGGCCAGAGCGATAGCGTGGCCGAGGCTGAAGCTGAGCTCCCGGTCATCCCTGGTCTTGAAGGTGACAAAATCCGTGGGGTCGTCGCTTCTCCCCCTCGCAGTGAGGCGGGCGTACCGTGTCTTCTGAGAGGCGAAGACGGCCACCGAGGCGACCTCGAACCTTTCACCGAATACATCCACTTCTCTGATGCTCCTGATCCCATCCACGAGAACTATCTCATCGGGCATGTCGTCGATCTTCTCGACGCACAGTTTGGCCACGGCATCGTCTCCTCCCTCTTTCCTGATCCCTGTGGCGAGGCGTCCCAGATTCTCCGGGGTAGGGGGAAGGCCCTTTTCCCGGGCGAGGCCCCGGATAACGTCTCCCATGGTCACAGCGGCGACCCCTCGAACCCTGAATTTATTGGCGAGAGTCGTCTTCCCCGATCCCGACATGCCGGTGATTAAAATCAGCTTCTTAGCCATCGTTCATCTAATCCTTTCAAGGCCCGATATCCGGGTCTTTATGTAGACATTCTTGATCCCTGCCTCGGACGCGACCCCGGCCAGTTCTATCAGCTTTTCCTTGGTTGGAGGCGTCTTGGATTTCAAGTCCGGGCAGAGGACTTCGCCCATGTTGTCGAACTGCTGGAGGACATACAGATCGCACAAGTCTCTAATGTCTTCTGCGATAGCCTTTATGAGCCCGGGTTCGTCTGAGAGCCCCGGGGCTACGGTGGTCCTCGCTTCCAGCTCCACCCCCTGTTCCCTGCAGATCTCCATAGTCCGTTTAACCATAGCAGGGATATTCCCGGCCTCCCCTCCCAGGAACGGCGCATAGAATTCAGGGGTTAAAGGGGCTTTAACGTCAAGGGCGACCCTGTCGATTAAGCCCTCATTCAGCAGTTCCTCGACCACATCGGGACGGCTTCCGTTTGTGTTGAGCATAACCTTGAGCCCCTTTTCTCTGGCGAGGCGACAGGCCATCCTTATTCCCTCGGGCTGGAGCAAGGGCTCCCCCCCTGAGACGACGATTGAGTCAAGGAGATTCTTTTCCGTCTCCAGGCGCTTTCTCAGGTATTCGGGACCCACCGTTTCTCCGGAGTCTAGGGGGATCAGGCCCGCGTTCTGGCAGTAGGGGCAACGGAAGTTGCACCCGGCGAAGAAGACCACGAGGGAGACGTTTCCGTACCAGTCGATAGTCGACATGTCGACGACTCCGCCCAGCCTCATCGCCCCGCCCCCGTTTCCATAGCGTATCCAATCAAAGACAGGGGGCTCTGATTTAAATCGCTTGATTTATCAGTCACGCAGGATGTTTTGGAGTTCTCTCGCCATCGTTCCACTTGACGGGGTTTGACCACGCTTTCCCGCTCAGCTCATCCGTGAACTCTACGCGAACCTAGTTTTCTGACTCCTGAGCTTGTAGGGCGCACTGGAAAATTGGATAAGAAAAAGTTGGAAGTTAAAAATGGTGTCAGGCCTTGGCCTTCTTGGGAGGAGAGCGGGAGACCTTGAGGGTCTTCTTGACCCCTTTCCCCGACTTCTTCGCAACTATCTTGGGCGTCTCCTGCTTGGGCTTAGGCTTCGCCTTAGGCTTCTCCTTCAGGAAAGGGCTCTCGACGCCGGCGAGGACGACGGTGGCCCGAACCATGTCCTTCAGGTCCCGATCCACCATGGCGCCCCAGATGACTCTGGCGCTCGGCGATATCGTTTCCATGACCAGCTCGCCGGCCCTGTTCACGTCCTCGAGGGTCATGTCCTCGCCCCCCTCGATGTGGATGAGGGCGCCCTTGGTCTTCCTGATGTCCCCGATGTCCAGGAGCTGAGAGTCGAGGGCCTGCTCCACCGCGTCCTCGACCTTGGAGTCGCCCGAGCCCTCGCCGAACCCGATGGCGCAAACGCCTCCGTCCTTCATGATGGCCCTCATATCTGCAAAGTCCAGGTTCATGTGACCGGGTAACGAGATGGCCTCGGATATCCCCTTGATGAAGGAGCCGATGTGATCGTTGGCGACGCCGAATGCATCCCGGAGCGGCAGGTTGCCCGCCACCTTCCTGAGTCGGTTGTTGTCCACGACGATGACCGAGTCACACTCCTCAGCGAGCCGTTTAAGCCCCTCTTTGGCCTTATCGATCCTGGTCCCCTCGACGTTGAATGGGATAGTCACAATCCCCAGGGTGAGGGCTCCATACTCTTTAGCGATCTTTGCGACGAGGGGCGACGCTCCTGTCCCCGTTCCACCGCCGAGAGTGGTGGTGACGAAGACTAGGGCGGAGTCGCCTATGACCCTCTCGACCTCGGTGGCGCTCTCCTCCACGGCCCTTTGGCCCTGCTCCGGGAAGCCCCCGCAGCCCAGACCGCCGGTGGTCTTGTAGCCCAGGAGGACCTTGTCGTCGGCCTTGGTCACCGTGAGGTGCTGTGCGTCGCTGTTGAGGGCTATCGTCCTCGCCGGGACGGCGTCCTTCTTGAGCCAGGTTACGATGTTGGATCCTCCGCCCCCCACGCCCAGTATGGTGATCTTGGGAACCGCCTCTCGTGCGACCTCCTCGATGCTCTTCTCCGCCACCATGGTGGAGTCGTATTGAGTCTCTAACTGCACTTTTTATCCCCCGTGTTTTCGATCAGTATTAAAAATCCAGTTTCTTTTAGGACTGTGTAAGTAGCGCCCCCCACATACAGCGTCTTCGTTCACGGCGTTCATCACGATCTCGAGGTTGATTAGCGGATTCCCCAATCAGTTCCGCCTCCACGTTTTTATGATATTATCTTTACCTGTGGTCTTTTCTATCATCATTTTGATACACAAATGACTCATAACAGATTTATTTATAAAACAAGTAGAACATTAACTTCATAGAAATAATACATATCAATTAAGCATATTATTTATTGTTTTTAAACTTAATATTGTAAAGTATATTATTACGGTATTGAAACAACTGAATAAATGACCACCATCCCCCGTGAGACGTGGATTTTATTAACTTTTAGCGGAGAGTACCATACGGAATGAGTTCCGAGCATACTCCGCCCAGCTTCAAGGAGGCGGGATTCCACTGCCCCCACTGCGGGGTCTACGCTCATCAGAACTGGTTCGACGTGGCACTCGAGGGGGGCTCAGACGACTCCGGGGAGACCCTCAGCCTCGGCACCTGCGAGAAGTGCAGCAGGTTTTCCCTGTGGATCGACGGGGAGATAATCTATCCCCCATCGGCGGATCTGCCGTTGCCAAGGATGGAGATGCCCGAGGAGGTCAGGGAGATCTATCTCGAGGCGAGGAGGACCCTGGACGCCTCCCCTCGAGCGGCATCCGCATTGTTGAGGCTCGCCATCCGGGGGCTCATCTCCCACCTGGGGGAGACCGACGACATCGCCGAGAACCTGGAGTATCTGAAGAAACAGGGTCTCGATGAGAAAATCCAGGTCGCGCTGCAGCGGGTGAGGATGGTGGGAGAGGAAGCCGTGGAGCCCGGGATGATCGACTCGGGAGACGGGGAGGAGACGGCGAGGGCGCTCTTCGAGATCCTGAATCTGATCGTGGATGCGTTGATGGTGCAGCCTCGGAGGGTCGACGAGATGCTGGGGAAGCTGCCCGAGAGGGAATAGTTCATCGTTACGGTTCTGACTGGTTTTTCGGGCCGTTGAAGGATTATCACGCTAGGACGGCGAGGATGTAGACTCCCAGGAATATGATGGTGGAGCTCATGAGGCGTACCCTGCCATATTTCTCGCGTAGGAGGAGGACTCCCGCGGCGGCGCCGAGGACGACGCTGAGCTGGCGGAGGGCGAGGATGTAGCTGACCTGGACCCGGCTCATGGCGATGAGGACGAGGACGTAGCCGAATCTCATGAGGAAACCCCCGGCGGTGGCGTTGACCCGGGAGTTCCTCCATTCCCGGACAAGGGCGTCTTTTCCTCGCCTCCAGAGGATCGCGACGGTCATCATGGGGACTATGAATGCCTCGAGCCAGAGGGAGTATGCGACGGGGTCCACGGCGGTGACGCCCATCTTGTCGGTGAGTGAGTAGACGGTGGTCCAGAGGGCGGTGAGGAGGGCGAATTGGGAGGCTCGGCCCCTCAGGGAGCGGAGGGGGAGGGTGATGTCCTTGAGGGTGAAGCTCTCGAGGTGGATTGTGTAGACGCCGATGACCATGGTGGCGATGCCCACGACGCCCCAGGCCGAGATGCTCTCGTTGAGGAATAGCACAGCCAGGATGGTGAGGAAAAGGGGGGAGCTGCGGGCGAGGGGGTAGACGACGGAGAGGTCGCCGTGCTCGTAGGCTTTGCCCAGGGAGATGAAGTAGAGGGTCTCCGCGACGGCGCTCACGAGCATGTAGGGCAGAGCGGCGAGGGGGAAGCTCCAGTCGGGGAGGATGATGAGGTAGACGGGGAGGAGGGTGACGAGGGAGGTGGTGACCATGATCCACATGTAGGCCTCCTTGTCTTCCCCTTTCTTCGCGAGGACGTTCCATGTGGCGTGGGAGAACGCGGAGGCGACCACGAGGAGGAATGGGCCGGGTTCCATTGCACCTAGGGTAGGGGGATCGCTAATATGCTTGACGTATGAGGGGGACGTCCGTCAGACATTTTTTCCCTCTGCTCGGGGTTAGGGTAACTACTTTATCCTGTGCGGTCGTTTGGTTGCAGGGGCGCGGGGCTATGGGTGTCAGGTGTTTCGTTGCGGTTGAGGTGGATGATCCGGGCGTCTTGAACGCTCTGGGGAGTTTTCAGGCCGGGCTGGTTGGGTCAGGGGGGGATCTGAAGCCTGTGGAGCGGGAGAATATCCATCTCACGTTGAAGTTCCTAGGGGACGTGGACGATGGGCTCCTGGAGGAGGTGAAGCGGATAGTAAGCAGTTTGAGCTTCGAGCCTTTCAGGATGGCCCTCGCGGAGACGGGGGCGTTCCCTAATCTGAGGAGGCCCAGGGTGATCTGGGCGGGGGTCTCCGAGGGGGTCGACGAGTTGGCGGCGATTTTTGGTGAGTTGGAGGCCGGGTTCGTGGGGCTGGGATTCAAGCGGGAGGGGCGGCGGTTCAGCCCTCACATCACGATAGGCCGGGTGAGGTCGGGGAGGAACCGGGACTGGCTCATGGAGGAGGTCCTCAGGCACAGGGATGCGGATTTCGGGGGTTTCGAGGTCGGGAGCGTTAAGCTGAAGCGGAGCGTCCTGACGCCGAGGGGTCCGGTCTATTCGACCCTAGCGGAATCGGGTCGGAGCTAGTGCGATAGCGCCATCCGGCGAGTCTATATTATTCTTAATTTGCGAACGGATCACGGGTACAGTTCTTTTTAACTCTGTGTAACTTAGGGGATAGTCTTCGATAATCCCTTTATTAGGCGTGGTCGAAGCTGGAGGCATCGGGGTTGATGCCATGGGTGCCCTAGCTAGCGTCTACGAGAGGACGGGGCTCTGCCCCCACACCGCTGCCTGCGACAGTTTCAGCGCGATCGTGAACAGCGAGAGCTGGATGGTGAGGACCCTCTCGGGGCTCCGGAGGGCGAGGCAGGCTGCCCTCAGCCAAGAGGAGGGGGGCTACACGGCGGATGGGCTTCAGGAGCGCCTCTTCCACTTGAGGCGGGTGAAAGAGCGTTGCTACAGCGGGCATCGGAGGTGTCTCCGGTTTTGGCAGCTGGAGAGGAGGGCTCGCAGCCTCGAGGATAGGTTTGGCTGGAGATCGAGGGCCTCGACGGGGGAGAGGATGCTGGACTCTTTCTCGGTCTCCACGGTTAATCAGGAGAGCCGTTGATTTCTCGCGGGCCACCATGCCCGACGGCTATTTTTCTTAACTCGGTGGCCGGTTTATCCTGCCCCGGGCATTGAGCTTATAGGATTCTTCCCGGGATCTATTCTCTGCGGTGTATTCGATGGCGGGGGGCTCGTCCTGGGGGGAGATTCGGGGTAGAGTTCTCGATGTCGTCGTTCCCGGGCGGGCTGAGGTGGAGGCTGTGGGGGTGTTTGCCCGCAGGGTGGTGGAGGATCTGGGCGTCGGGCTCTCGGAGGCCGGGGTCCGGGGGGTTGCGGAGGTCCACGGGTCCGTTGCTCGGGGGACCTGGATTGCGGGGGATAGGGATTTCGATGTCTTCATCGTCCTCGAGGAGGGCTACGGGAGGGGGGACCTCCCGGCCGTGCTGGATGTTGTGAAGGGCATCTTGGGGGAGGGTTGGGTCGAGGCGTACTCCGAGCATCCCTATTTGATCGCCGAGGTCGATGGGTTCCGTGTCGAGTTCGTGCCCTGTTTCCGGGTCGACCCCCGGGAGGGGATTGTCTCTGCGACAGATAGGACTCCGCACCACACGGGATTCGTCGTGGAACGCCTCCCCGTGTCTGCGAGGGACGAGGTCCGTCTCCTGAAGCGTTTCATGAAGGGCGTAGGGGTCTACGGGGCCGAGGTGAAAGTGGGGGGGTTCTCGGGCTATCTCTGCGAGCTGCTGGTGATCGCCCTGGGCTCCTTCGACGGCGTGCTTGAGGCGGCTTCCAGGTGGAGACGGGGCGAGGTGGTGGACCCCGTGGGGGGTTCGGATAATGATTCTCTCAGGAAGCGGTTCGGTGAGCCCCTCATCGTGCCCGATCCGGTTGACCCGGGGAGGAATGTGGCTTCCGCGGTCTCGGAGACCCGGTTCTGGGAGTTCTCGGCCGCCGCCAGGGCTTTCCTTGAGGGTCCGCGCTGGGAGTTCTTCTATCCCGTGGAGGGGGATGTGGATGGTGGGGGGTTGCTGGAGCGGGTTCGGGGTCACGGGTTTGACCTGGTCTTCCTCGTGGTGGGGGATGGAGAGGTGGAGGTCCCGGACGTGCTCTGGGGCCAGCTCTACAAGTCGGAGAGGGCCCTGGTTGCCGCTCTCGGGGAGGTGGGTTTCGGTGTGGTCCGCTCCGGGGTCTGGAGCGACGAGGAGTCGCGCCACGTCTTTGTCTTCGAGTTAGAGTCTGCGATTCTACCGGCTTTCGTGAGGAGGATGGGGCCCCCCGTGAGGATGGTGGAGGGGGGCCGCAGGTTCCTGGAGGCCCATGCGGGTTCGGAGGAGACTGTGTCGGGTCCCTGGGTGGAGGGGGATCGCTGGTGGGTCGTGATGAGGCGGGGGGAGCGGGGGGCTGGAGCTGCTTTGGGGTCGTTCCTCGTGGACGGGGGGCGGGGCGTCGGGGTCTCCCGGGGGATCGCCGAGAGGGTGTCCCGGGGTTTCAGTGTTCTCCTCGGAGGGGAGGTTGAGGAGGTCGTGACCCCCGATTTCGCCGCGTACTTGGATGGTTTCTTGAGAGGCAGGCCTGGCTGGCTTGAGTGACGTTATCCCCCTCGAGGCGTTACTTGAGAGTCGGGCGGGTTTCCTGTTATCCTATCCCTCGGGCGATGTGGAGAGGGCGCGGGTTGTGCTGGGGGAGCTCGATGAGATGGGGATCTCCGCCCTCGTTCTGAGGGGGCGCCATGCGATCGCTGGCGTGCCTATCCTGGGTAAAGGGCACGTGGGGATCGTTATGACCGCTCTGCTCGGGGGGAAGGAGATGGCGGTGAAGCTGAGGCGTGCTGACGCTGATAGGGTGTCTATGGAGGCGGAGGGGGAGTTTCTGAGGGTGGCGAATGGGGTCTCGGTGGGACCTCGGTTTCTGGGGGTCTCACGGGAGGTCTTGGCGATGGAGCTCGTGGAGGGGGGCTACCTCGTGGACTGGGTGGGGGGATTGGGGTCCGGGGATGTTGGGCTGCTGCGGGGGGTTCTGCTGGATCTCATGAAGCAGGCCCGGAGGCTGGACGTTGAGGGTCTGGATCACGGGGAGCTCTCGAGCGCCCGGCGGCATGTCATCGTGTCGGGGGGCGTGGCGAGGATAGTGGATTTCGAGTCGGCGAGCGTCTCCCGGAGGTGTTCTAATGTGACGTCGATGGCGCAGTACCTGTTCATCAATCGGGGGATGGCGGGAGGAGTGGAGGGGGTTATGCCGCTGCCCGACCGGGACGGCCTTGTGGCTGCGTTGTCGGCGTATCGGCGGCGGCCGGGGGAGGCGTCGTTCCGTAGGGTGCTGGCGGCGTCTGGGCTGGTGGAGTAAGAGTTTTAGGTGGGGGGCTGATCGTTGTTAGTTGCTCGGGACCGTGGTCCAGCTTGGCAGGATTCGCGCTTGGGGTGTGCGAGATCGTGGGTTCAAATCCCACCGGTCCCACCATATCAGAACCTAGGAAGTTTGAGAGTGAGATTTTCCATACTTTAAGGGAATTGAAGAAAGCGGGATATGCTGAGAGCACAATTCAGACAACCTCTCAGAGATTGAAGCTTTTTGCAAAGCACTGTAACATGGATGACCCGGAGTCTGTGAGAAGCTATATCGCCTCAAAGATTGTATGATGGCTTACAAGTCTGGGCTTGTGGATTGCATCCACTCCACCCCCTGAGTTGTACTTATCTAGTGCCTCCTTTAGTTCATCCGAGTTATCCCGATGCTGGATGCCCTTCCGCTTTACCTTGGATTCCCTGATGATTTCAAGCGTCCCGCCGAATGCTTTCACTAGGTCTCTGAACCATGCCTTCCGTGCCGAACCATTGTAATCTTCGTTGATAATTCCCTTCACCTTATTGTCATATAATCGTTTGATCAAATAAACGGGGTTTTTCTTTAAATCACAAGATTTAAATAATTTTTCACAGTCATAGATCATATACGCCACCTTCACACCAATGCTTTGTGCATTGTGTGTGAGTTTTTATTATGCGACACATCAACTTATATTATTGTATTCCTCACTAATAAATGTTTCTATTTTATACTTTTCCTTAATGAAGTTAATATTGGTTGTATCTGTATTATTTATTATGAAGTGGAGATCATTAAATCTAATCAAAATATATGGCTTTTCACAGAATATTCTGCTAACAATATTTACGGAATTGACTACCTTCAGGTGTAGTGAGTTGAAGCTGTGGCACATTCCCTTCATGATGTGAAAAGGGGGCATTCAATGTCCGAACTAATGAGTGGATTCATCGTTATCACGTAATATCATCTTTTGTGATCTCAATGAAAACTTCCTCACTAAATCTTCCATAATTACCCTTTGAGTCAGTCCACTCATATCCCAGACCAAAACTGAAATCGACTGGCAACACATCAATGTACACATATGTATTGGCCCAAATAGACCAAGACTCACCAGATGAAATTTCCTCTTCCTCAATGATTCCAGCCTGTCGAATTTCAAGAACCACGTTTTCAGCAGTCTGCCTCCCCTTATTTTTGAATCTAAGAGTTATCATTTCAAGGTCTGGGTCATATGTCACATCTGAACATTCTAGGAGGGCTTGATCAGGCTTCGGTGTAAGTGATCCACCTAAGAAAAAGTAATAGATGATTAATCCAAAAACAATCAGCTGCAGACCCGATTTTATTTGATTCGTTGAAGTTTGAACCTGTTTTTTTTGGTTCAGTTTTTCTTGTTCTTGCTTCAGTTTTATTTCATTAATCCTTTTTCGGTTATTATCTGGACTAGATTCTGTCTTTGTCGGTTCTCTTTGTTCTTCAGTTAAATCAAATCTCTCTTTTGGGCTAACTCCGCAATTTGGACAAGGTCGATCATCAAAGAAAGAAGTGTAGGTATGCCCGCACATTGGACATCTGATTTCCTTTTCTTTTCTCCATCCCTGTAAATCTGAATCCATAAACTGAAGTTTTTACTGTTACAATATAAAAAATCAGCTATCTGTTTTTAGTTAAAAACGAATCTCAGTTAGCAGGTTTTATGACAATAAAGTCATTGACTAAATCTTTGTACCCCATTGACCCCCTAGGGGGTACATTGATTTGAAAAAATAGCGTAGATATATTCACTTCGATAAACGCTAAGGAATCCATTCACTCCATCAGGTGACCATAGACTATTCATCTCGGATTATCCACGCATTTCTTTCATCATTACAAACTCAAGAAAACGAGAAAATGAGTTTGATAGAGAATCAGTCTCAAAGGAAATAACTCGCTGCATTTTTTCTTATATATAGAAAACAGGTTTTTTTGAATAAGGGGGCTAATTATGCCTCTATTTGTTATAAGGATCGTTTATAAGGGATATTGGCAACTATACTGAATGGATTGAAATGAAATCTTACGGAGCTGTTAGCGAAGCTGGAGAGCTGAGCCAGAAGATCGTGGGTTCAAATCCCACCGGTCCCACCATCGATATTATAGGGCCCCCAGTAGAGTCGATGTTTGTTTAAGACGTCTTGGTTTCTCCGAACCAAGGAGAACTATGTCAAGGTCCTGATGACCCTCTCCAAGAGAGCCGCCCTCACGCCCCCAGAGCACCACATACTTCCCGGCATCGATCATCTCCACGGCGCCCTCAGGCACGAGACGGAACGCATAGCCCCCGATTCATCATTAACAGGCGCGTGATCCGGACAACCCGGAGAATAGCGAGTGAAGGATGTGGAAGGCTTCAGCTATTCTTCCTCTGAGATCTGCCGCTCGCTGACGGTTTCCATGATCCGCGCGATCTCGTCGAGAACGAGGTCCCTGTTCACCGGCTCGGCCCGCCAGCGCTTGTCAAGCTCCCTCCTCTTCTCAGCGGACACCAGCCCCTCGCTGCGGAGGGTGTTCAGCAGCTCGACGAACTGCCCGTATTTAAACCGTTTATCGTCTTGGATACTATCCATTCCCGTCTCCACCACGATCCCAAATGAACCTGAATCAGATAAATACCCATGCCTCTTCAAGCAGGGCGGGTGCGGCGGGCCGTTGCACCCCCCCCGTTTGTTGGGAGGTTTGTTGGTGGGGGACGCGACATCCGAGGACAGGGGCTCAGCGAGTCCTCTCCACCAGGGCCTCGACCTTCGCCTTGGCCCCTGTGAGGATGTCCTTCCCGTGGGTGTAGATCAGGGAGTCGAAGTCGTAGTCCAGGAGCCTCGCGATCTCCCGGGTCGCCTGCTCCACGTCGACGCAGTACTTCTCCGGGGGCTCGAATATGTTGCCCCCCTCGTCCCCGAAGACGGTGTCCCCTGCGACGAGGACCCCCCGCTCCTTGAGGAGGTAACAGCAGTTCCCCTCGGTGTGACCGGGCACGTGAATCACCTCGATCCCCCCGCAGTAAGGTAGACTGGCCCCGTGGGCCAAGCCCTCGGGCTCGACCCCGGTCTGCTCTTTGATGGCGGGGACCTCCTCCGCCTGGCAGTAGATGGGGGCTCCGGTGAGCTCCTTCACCTTCGCGAGGTTCCTGACGTGGTCCCCGTGCCTATGGGTGATCAGGACAATCTTGACGTCCCCCCATCCCTTCCCCAGGGACCCCAGCTCGGCCTCCACCATCCCCAGAACCTCGTCCCCCATCCCTGTGTCGACGAGAACGATGCCCTCCGGGCAGTCCAGGAACCAGAGCTCCATGCCATGGTTCTTTGACTCGGAAAAGTCGAAGGAGTGGATCCCATCCATAATCTCGACCATTAAATCACCACAGATTACAGCCTCGCAGCCGAATTTAAAACAGGGGGGCGAGTCGTTCATCTTTTTAATTGGTCCACCGATCCTGTTCCGGGGAGCTTCTTGAGCTGGTGGGAGGCGTCCGAGGAGATCCTGCGAGAGATGAGCAGGGCGATCAACGCCATCGACCCGGGCCAGGTGGAGACGTTGCTGGACACCCTGCTGTACACGAAGATAGAGGGGAGAAAGGCCCTCGTGGTGGGTGCGGGGAGGAGCGGGCTCGTGGGGAAAGCCTTCGCGATGCGCCTCATGCACGTGGGCATCGACGTCTACGTCATGGGGGAGACCATCACCCCCGCCATCGGGGAGGGGGATATAGTCATCATCATCTCGGGCTCAGGAAGCGGCGCCATGTCCACGACGGCAGCCCACATGGCGAAACGGCTGGGATCCATGATCTTCGCGGTGACCAGCTACCCCGACTCCGAGCTGGCTCAGATCTCAGACCACGTCATTGTCGTGTCCGGGAGGGAAGCCGTGGCGGAGGAGAGCGACTACCAGAGCCGCCAGCTCCTGGGGGAGCACGAGTCCCTCGCCCCCATGGGGACCCTCTTCGAGGACGCCTGCA
Source organism: Candidatus Bathyarchaeota archaeon (assembly GCA_026014875.1). GTDB lineage: Archaea > Thermoproteota > Bathyarchaeia > TCS64 > TCS64. The sequence continues at coordinate 132,735 of JAOZHO010000037.1, forward strand.
TGGTCTTCCTCGACGGCCTCATCGCCGAACTCATGGTCCGCCTCGAGGTCTCCGAGGTCTCGATGAAGAAAAAGCATAGCACAATAGAGTAAACTCACGAAAAACCCCTGATTTTCAAGTGAGCGCCATCCTCATGCGCTCGCGCCTCGCTTCTTCCCCAAAGCGATCAACGAGATGAACTCGTAGACGATGTTGGCCGCCAGCAGAGCCGTGACTTGGGAGGGATCGTACTGGGGCAGAACCTCCACCATGTCATAAGCCACGATGTCGAGGCCGTCCAGGCCCCGGACCAGTCTGAGGGTCTCTCTGCTGGTGAATCCCCCCACCTCGGGGGTGCCCGTCCCGGGAGCGTAGGCGGGGTCGATGAAATCGATGTCGAAGCTCACGAAAGCTTTCGCATCTCCTACCCTGTCCCGTATGCGCTTGATCAGCGCTTCGAGCCCCATCTCGAACGCCTGGTTGGTGGTGACGAGGTCGAATCCCATCTCCCTCGCCTCGTCTAGGCTGTCCCGGGCGTAGATGGAGCCCCTCATCCCCACCTGGATCGAGTTCTCGACGAGGAGGAGCCCCTCCTCCAAGGCCCTCCTCATGGGGGTACCGTGAGTGTACTTTTTCCCGAACCTCTTATCCCCCGTGTCCGAGTGGGAATCAAAGTGGATCAGGGCCACGGGACCGTACTTCTTTGCCACAGCCCTGAGCTCGGGGAGGGTGACGGAGTGGTCTCCCCCCAGCATGACCGGGACGACCCCCGCGTCCAGCAGAGGCTCGAGCCCCTCCTCGATCATCTCGTAAGAGTCCTCGATGTAACCGGGATTCACCGGGAGGTCCCCGTAATCCACCCCAGAGCAGTGATCGAAGATCCCGACGTCCAAAACCTCGTTGTAATGGCGCAGCAGCGCCGAGACGCTCCTGATGGCCTCGGGGCCGAATCTCGCCCCCACCCTGAAGGAGGCGCCGGTATCGAAGGGAACACCCACGACTGCGAAGTCGATCCCCTCCGTCGTCTCCAGATGGGGCAGGCGCATGAACGTCTTTATCCCCGCGAACCGGGGAGACTTGCGAGGATCTACCGGTCTATAATCGGGCATACTGGATTCACATTCCTACAACCGTTTTGAAGAATATTTGAACTTTCGTAGCGAGCGCTACCATGAGAAAAGTATACCCTTAAACGCCACGGAAAGGCGGGCCCGTTTCCGACCCATCGATTAGGGGATAAACTGGCATCGATGACTCGAAAAAATCCGGCGAGATGAAAAAGTCAAAGGGTATGCCTAAGAAGAAGATATTTGGGATCACACATCCTATGATGATCCCTTTCACAGAAGACGACGAGGTAGGCCTCAAGGCGTGCGCGAAAAATCGCAGTTTTCAACTTAGTGCAAGACAAAGATCTGCTCTATATCGGGTTCCGCAATAAACTATTCATATACCGTAGGAGAAGCGCTCTGCGTATTTGTGTGTGAAAGGGGCCACTCCGAAGACGAGACAGGGATGACATTGAGTCGGGGATGAATCCTTCTTTCCACACAGCTTATCTCCCCTACTTGAGCCATGCAAGCGCGATTATCACCAAGGGAACACCGATGTCCCCAGTTCCAAGGGCTAAAATTTTAAGTCCATCACCCCGAACAACCAAGCGATAGAGATGCAGAAACTCGAAGAGATCGAGATCATGCCCCTGTTCCCCATGGACCCGGTGGGGGACCCTCAGATCAGCCCCGACGGATCCCATGTCCTCTTCACCTACTCCGAGGTAAACATGGAGGAGGACAAGTACGAAACCCAGATCTGGATGCTGGATCTGAATAAGAAGAAGCCAGTCCAGTTCACCTTCGGGAAAGAAAACTCCGCCAACCCCCGCTGGAGCCCCGACGGGAAGAGGATACTGTTCACATCTAACCGCCCCAGCCCGGACGACCCCAAATCCGAGGACGAGAAAAAGAAGAAAGCTCAGTTCTTCGTCATTCCCGCTGACGGGGGCGAGGCGAGGCAGATCACCCAAGTCGAGGAGGGCGTCCAGAGCCCCGCCTGGTCCCCCGACGGGAGAAACATCCTGTTCAAGGCCAACGTATTCAAAGGGGAAAAGGCCGAGGGCAGCGACGTCAAGATAATCCGCCGGATGAAGTACAAGCACGACGGGAAGGGCTTCAGCGTCGGCATGTACACCCACCTCTTCGTCGTCCCCTCCAAGGGGGGCAAGGCGAAGCAGCTGACCGACGGCCTGTTCGACGTCGAGGCCTCCGACTGGTCCCCAGACGGGAAGACCATAGCCTTCGTCTCCAACTTCGCCGAGGACGCCGACAGGTCCTTCTTCAGGAACATCTACACCGTCCCCGTTAAGGGGGGCGAGCCAGAGCTCCTCTGGGAGGGGAGGGGCCAGATCGGAGCCATCGCCTGGGCCCCCAGCGGCCAATACCTCGCCTTCATCGGCAGGGATATCGAAGACCCGGGGATGGTCTGGCACAGGAACGCGGAGCTCTACCTCCTCCCGGTGGATGGAGGCAAGCCCAAGTGCCTCACCCCCGAGTTCGACAGGACCGCCCGAGGGGCAACGAAGCTGGAGTGGTCGCCGGACTCCAAGCACATCTACCTTGCATTCCCGGACCGCGGCGCCGCCCACGTCTACAAAGTGAGCGTGGAAGGCGACATCAAGGCCGCGACGGAGGGCGACATAAGGGTGAGCGCCTTCAGCCTCGACGACTCCGGGGCGAAGATCGCCTTCAACGCCTCCACCGCCGTGAGCCCGACGGAGCTCTGGATCAAGGATGGGAAGGGGCAGAGGCGCCTCACCGAGATGAACAAGGGCCTCCTCAGGAAGCTCCGGATCAGCACCCCCGAGGAGTTCTGGTTCACCGCCAGCGACGGCGTAGAGGTCCAGGGCTGGATCGTGAAGCCCCGGGGATACCAGGAGGAGAAAAAGTACCCCACGGCCATGCAGATCCACGGGGGCCCCCGGAGCGCCTACGGCTACAAGCTGGAAGGAGCGGAGCACGAATTCCAGGTCCTCGCCGACCACGGTTACTCCGTCGTCTACACCAACCCCCGGGCCAGCGTTGGCTACGGGGAGCAGTTCGCCGGCCTCGTCTCGGGGGCATGGGGGGAGAGGGACTACCAGGACATCATGGAGGCCACCGACTACATCATCGAGAACTACGGCTTCGTCGACCCAGACAGGTTCGGCGTCCTAGGGGGCAGCTACGGGGGCTTCATGACCAACTGGATCGTCGGCCACACCGACAGGTACAAGGCGGCGGTCACCATGAGGAGCATCAGCAACTGGTACAGCTTCCACGGCACCAGCGACATAGGGTGGATGACCCTCCCCACCCACGAGCTCATAAACGGCAAGGACCCCTGGGACGACCCGGAGCTCTGCATGGAGAAGTCCCCCATCACCTACGTCAAGAACATGACGACACCGTTGCTCATCATCCACAGCGAGGAGGACTACCGCTGCCCCATTGAGCAGGGGGAGCAGCTCTACATCGCCCTCAAGAAGCTGGGGAGGACCACCGAGTTCGTCAGGTTCCCCGGGGAGCCCCACGGCCTCTCCAGGGACGGGAAGCCGAAGCACAGAAAGGAACGGTTGCAGCACATCGTTCGCTGGTTCGACAGATACCTGAAATAAGCCACATACCCCCCTTTTTCATCCTCGGTCTTTGTCTACACGCCTAATATCCTAACCAGAAAACTATATCCGGGCTCATTCCGAAGAATTGCCCATCATGGAGGTTACCAACGAGGGCTCGATGGCCCTCTACAACCGGCTCCTCAAAAACCCGCCAAGGGGCCCAACTGTGCCTTACAAGCCTTTGAGACCCAACGCGTACACCGAGAAGGGAAAGCACATCGTGGCGATCGTCAGGTCGGACGACCGGTCCAGAGGAATAAATGAGGCGATCTCCCTCCTCGGGGGAATGGGACCCATCGTCGAGGGCGTCCGAGGGGAGTTCCTCATCAAGCCCAACTGCAACACCGACGACCCCTACCCCAGGGACACCCACCCGGAGACCGTGAGGGCCATCGCCGATAGCCTCATCGGGGCTGGGGTCCCAGCCGGGAGGATCGTCCTCGGGGAGACCTCCGGGAGGGCGAGGGGGCTCCCCACCCGCCACACCTTGGAGAATCTGGGGATGCTGGAGGTCGCCGAGGATTTGGGCCTCGGGGTCTGCTTCTTCGAGGAGGACGAGTGGGTCACCGTGAAGCCCCCGGGGGCAGCCGCGTGGCCCGAGGGTATCAAGATCCCCCGGCGGGTCTACGATGCCGAGAGGGTGATCCTCACTCCCATCATGAGGCCCCACAGCACCGCCACATTCACCATCAGCCTCAAGCTCGCGGTGGGGATGCTCGACTCCGTGGGCCGAGAGTGGCTCCACGACGGCCACGCCCACCGCGAGAAGGTGGTGGACCTCAACCTCGCCACCTCGGCCGACCTGATAGTCACCGACGCCACCAAGATCCTCGTCGACAAGGAGCTCACACACGGGAAAGCCGCGGCGCCCGGAATCATCATCGCGAGCGGTAGCAGGGTCGCCTCCGACGCCGTCTCAGTCGCCCTCATGCGCCTCCATGGAGTGGACAGGGTCATGGAGAGAACCGTCTGGGATCATGAGCAGTTTAAAATCGCGAAAAGCCGGGGTTTAGGGCCCTCGGGGCTCGAAGGGATCGCCCTCAGGACATCGAACCTCGCAGGCGACCCCGGTTTCGAGGATACTGTCACGGGAATTGAGAGCGAGCTCGAGAGCTAGGGCTCGAAGACCAACTCGTTCCAGCATCCGCCGGGGGTCTGGTAGCGGACCTTCCGGGGGAAATCGTAGGGCTGATAGACAGCCTTGGTCAGCCTGCTCCTCAGCCTCTCCTCGACGGCCTCCCACCCATCCCTATTCAGCTCCTCCGCGAGGCCTTTCGTGCTGAGCCTCTGCCCGGTGACCCCGCTTCCCCTCTGCAAGGCTAGAAAAGTCCAGGCATCCGTGAAAGCCTCAGCCATCTCCGCCTCGCTGGCGATCCTGGGCTGCTCTTCCTCGGACATCTCAGCGGCCTCCCGGAGGGTAAGCTCCGTCGGCTTGAGCCTCCTCCCCTCGGGGGCCGAGACGTTGAGGCTGTTCACGGCGATGTCGAGGGGCCTAAGCTCCAGCGCGAGGCACTGGGTTAGCCCCTCCAGCCCGTACTTGGAGGGACAGTAACCGACCTCGGCGACGAAGCCCATCTCCGCCGACCGGGAGGTGACGTTGATGATGCTTCCCCCGCCCCGGGCCGCCATGAAGTCCTTGAACGCCTTCGCGAGGAGGAAGGGAGCCCGGAGATTCACCGCGAGAACCATGTCCCACTCCTCCACGGTCGTCTCGTCCAGGGTCTTCCAGGGGCTCGTCGCGGCGTTGTTCACGAGGACGTCGAGGCCCCCGAACACCGCCTCCACTGCCTCTCTCAGTGACTCGATCTCCTCCGGGACTGCGAGGTCCACCCGCAAGACCTCCGCATCGCCCCCGGATGAAAGAATCAGGTCCCGGGTCCCTTCCAGCTCTGAGACGGTCCTCGCCACGCAGACGACCATCGCCCCCTCAAGGCCATATGCCAGGGCCATGGAGCGACCGAAACCCCTCCCGGAGCCGGTGACCAATACAACCTTTCCTTCGAGCCTCCTCATGCAGGTCCCACAGAGGGCTGACACCCCACAAGGGTATTAACCGTTGCTTCCTGCAGGGTGAAAGGCTTATGCGGGAAACGGCGCAATAAGATCAGGTTCGATAACTTTGTCCGACATTCTAAAAGTCCAAGACCTTGTAGCCCCGAAGGGCACCAAGAAGCAGGGATACCTGAACATCGCTGAGAAACCCGCAGGCCCCCACAGGATCCCGCTGACCCTCGTGAACGGATCCGGAGACGGCCCCACACTGATCATCAACGGGGGGGAGCACGGCTCAGAGTACAACGGCCCCGCCGCGACCCTCACGGTGATGAGGGACCTCGACCCAGCCGATGTGAACGGTAAGGTCATCATCGCCCCCATGGTGAACACCCTCGCCTTCGAGGCCCGCTGGATGCACGGTAACCCCGTCGACTACAGGGACCTCACAGGCCATTACGTCGAGGAGATTCCCCGGGGGGGCAGCGGGGTCCCCAAGATAACCTACCAGGTCGCCACCACGTTCTACCGCGAGGTCCTCAGCCAGGGTGACTACAGGTTAAACCTCCACGGGGGAGACCTTGAGGAGGATCTCCTCACAGGCACCATGTACCGCCAGAAAGGCGAAGCAGCATATGACGCCGAGAACCTCGCCCTCTGCAGGGCCTTCGGCTACGAGTGGATCAGGGAGAGCCCCCCAAGGAAGAGCGGCACCAGCCTCGAGTTCCCCATGACGGTGGGCACCGAGGCCGGGGGGATGGGGCGTTGCCAGAGCGACATCGTCGAGGGGGTCATCGAGGGCATCTACAACGTGATGAAGAAGCTGGAGATGCTTCCCGGGGAACCCGAGATCCCCCCGAGAGCCAAGCTCTACAGCCCCTACCACCTCTACGCCGAGCGCGGGGGATTCTTCATATCCAACGTCCGGGCCGGGGACATGGTGGAGGAGGGCGACGTGCTCGGGGTCATCAAGGACCTCTGGGGGGAGACCCTGGAGGAGATCGCGGTCCCCACAGACGGGGTCATCCACATGGTGACGAGCCCCGCTATCTGGGAGGGGGACGTCACCTACGAGATAGGGAAGGACATCCGGGAGATCAGCTAAGATGGGAGACTTCAAGCCCCGCGAAGTGGAGCCCGGGAGCAAGGCCTTCGGATACGTCAATGTGCTTGACAACCTCGCCGCGAAGGTGGAGATGCCCATCGGTGTAGTCAACGGCGGGGAGCCTGGGCCCACCCTCATCGTGACAGGGGGCCTATACCCGACGGAGTACTGCGGAGTCGAGGCAGCATCCAGGCTCTACCAGCTCATCAAGCCGGAGGGGCTCAAGGGGCGCTTTATCACTGTCCCCGTAGTGAACATGCCCGTCTTCAGGTTCCGAACCCGCTGGCTCAACCTCCGGAGTAGCGTCACGCCCTTCGACGGCCTCAACATAAACGCGGTCTTCCCCGGGGACTCGAACGGTACGCCTACGCGCGCAGTCGCCCACGCCCTCTTCCAGTTTGTCAAGGAGGCGGACTACCACGTCGACTTCAGGGGGGGCGACCTCCCCGAGAGCCACCTCGACCACACCATCTACCTCAAGATCGGGAAGCCCATCGACGGGACCAGCGAGACCATGGCGAAGGCCTTCGGGCTGAGGTACGTCCTACCGGGCACCCCGGAGATCGGCCACACCAGCCCCGGCACACTCATCTACGAGGCGGTGGCCGCGGGGACGGCCTCCATCATCAGCGAGGCGGGCCTCGGATACCGCACCCAGCCCCTGGAGGAGTTCGTGATGGCCCACGTCGACGGGACCGTGAACCTTCTCAAGCACTTTGGGATGCTCGAAGGCGAGCCCGAGAAGCCCGGGTGGCAGAGGTTCCTGAACATGGAGTGGCGGGGGGTCACTGCGCCAGTCGCCGGGGTTTTCACCGCCATAGCCGACCAGGGAGACATCCCCGAGGAAGGGGAGGTCATCGGCAGGATCACGGACCTCGACGGATCGACCCTGGCCGAGGTGACCTCCCCTGTCACGGGTGTGGTCCATTCGATGTTCCCGAGGAGAGTAGTCTACCCGGGGGACAGACTCTACACGCTCCTGAAGATCGGCGACGATACAGGCTGGGTCTAGGCGAATCGATCAGTGCAGGGGACGAGGGTATCTTTGTACACCCAGAATCCCCTCGGAAACCCCTTTTAAGCCCCGGGCAGACGCGAATACCGTTGACTGAGATGTCCGGAGGAATTTTGGCGATCTTCGCCCACCCCGATGACGAGACCTTCGGGTGCGGGGGCACCCTCGCCCTCCACGCCGAGGCGGGGCACAGTGTGGGAGCCCTGAGCCTCACATGCTCGGACGAGGAGCGGGGCCCCGAGCTCAGGCGGGCCGCTGAGGCCCTGGGGATCGAGGAACCAATCATCTTCCCCGAGGAGAGCATCGACCTCGCATCGGAGCTCATCCGGAGGGTCTCGGATGTCATCGTGGACAGGAGACCCGGGGTCGTCATCACCCACCTCCCCTTCGACTATCACCGGGAGCACCGAGTCGCATACGAGCTCGTTAAGGAGGCTGTGGAGTGGGCGGGGCATACGACGATCTACGGCGACGCATGGGTCGTGGAGAGGCTCCTGCTCATGGAGGTGAACACCCTCATCCCCAGCCCCCATGTCGTCGTCGATGTCTCCGATGTTTGGCCGAGGAAGGAGGCCGCCATCGAGGCGTATGCGTCGCAGCTCGCGAAGTTCCAGTGGGGGTACTACCAGGATTTCATGGAGAAGAAGGCGGAGCTCAGGGGGGCCCAGGGGGGATGCGGGTACGCCGAGGCGTTCCTCGTGGAGCCCCTCGCGGAGAACAGCCCCTTCTTCCCCGAGAAGGCGACCAGGTCCCTGTTCTAATCCCCGACCCCCTGCTTGGGGGATAAGGTTAAAGGTCTCGCTAAATGTGAGATATTCCATTACGGGTGAATAAAACGAAGCACGGCATCAAAGTCATCGATTTCCACGTCCACTTCCCCACGGCCAACTGGTACGGCAGGAGCGGCCGAAGGCAGAGGCTAGTCGGCAAGTACGGCGAGGAGAGAATGGGCATCTTCATCGAGCAGTCCAGGAAGTACAGGGACGAGTGGCGGAAACGATGGGGGTTCGAGCCCCCCGAGGCCCGGGACCGCTCCGACGAGGAGCAGGCCGAACGGTGGGCCGCCGACATGGACTCCAAGGGCGTCGAAAGAGTCAACTTCGTCACCGGCGGGGGGAACGACAACCTCGCCAAGGTCGTCGAGACGCACCCCGACAGGTTCACAGGGTTCGCCCACCACGCCCTCTTCGAGGAGGGGGCAGGGGAGGAGGTTGAACGGGCAGTCAAAGAACTCGGCCTCAAAGGATACAAGGTCATCGCATCGAGCCAGACCCGACCCATCGACGACGAGGCCGGATACCCCGTCTGGGAGGCCTGCGAGAGGCTCGGCATCCCCGTGGTGATCCACTTCGGGGTCCTCGGCGGCGGGGGCGGCCCATCATACGACCTGAGGAACATGAACCCCCTCAGCCTCTGGGAGCCCGCCAAGATGTTCCCCCACCTCAACTTCGTGATCCCCCACTTCGCCTCAGGCTACCTCCGGGAGCTCCTCCAGCTCTGCTGGAGCTGTCCCAACGTCCTCATCGACACCTCGGGATCCAACCAGTGGATGCGCTGGCTCCCCTACGAGCTCGACCTCGAGAAGCTCTTCAAGAAGGCCACCCAGACCGTGGGCCCCGACAGGCTCATCTTCGCCACCGACTCTAGCTACTTCCCCCGGGGATTCAGCGAGATCTACCTCGTGAAACAGCTCGAGGCGTGCCACGCCATCGGCCTCGACGAGGAGAGCATCGAGAAGATCTTCTACGGGAACGCCGCGAGGCTCCTGAAGCTCGGCTGATCCGCCTCCACAAGGATTTTTAGGCTGGGAAGGGATGATCAGCCGTCAGCTAGATTTGTGGTCGATTTGACTCAGGAAGATAACCGCCCCGCCGCCCACAGGCTCTACACGGACTATGTTGAGAGCGGGGCCCGGGGGGAGACGGCGACGGAGCTCTGGGGGCGCATACCCGCCACCATGGGGGAAGCCTACAGGCTGTTGGGTGGCATAAGGGAGGTTTACGGTTCAGCCCCCGACGAACTCGAGGACCTCAAGAAGGCGATGAAGGCCAACATGAGGGGGCTCGGAGTCCTCACCTCGAAGGCCTCCGAGAACATCGACCGCCTCGACCGGGGAGCCATCGAGACGGGGCAGCAGCCCTACGCCCTCGGGGGATCCAGCCTCATCCTCAACAAGATCGCTTACATCAGCAGCCTGAGCGGCCTCGGAGGGGAGGGCTATGCCCCTCTCTTCTTCGTCGCTGACTACGACGGGGTCCAGGCCGAGCTCCTCAACACCCGGGTCCCCAGTCCCTCCCCCAGGGGCCTCCTCTTCAGCTACCCCGCGGGCCCGGAGTACGAGAACGCCCCCATCTACGAGCTCCCCAACCCCCCTGAGCCCTGGCTCGACAAAGCCCTGGAGAGCCTCCGGGGTAACTACCGGGGCCTCCTCAGGGACGCCGACCCTCAAGTCAGGGACAGGGGGCTCCTCAATCTGGAGCATGCGATCACCATCCTGAGGGGGGCCTACTTCTCGACGGAGAACGTCTCGGACTGGTCCACAAAGACCATTGGCACCCTCGTCAACCTGGAATCGGACCTAGGCGTCCCCATTCTGCCCTTCTCGATGCCCGGGTCCCGTCGGCTGTTCCAGTCAGGGTATGAACTCCTCCTCTCGGCCGCCAACCGGGAGAGGTTCATCGAAGCCACGAATAAGGCGGCAGCCCTCGTCGAAGCCTCAGGCCATAGAGCCGGGATCGGTCTCAGGGAGCCCGACTATGTGCCATTCTTCCTTGAATGCCGAGCATCGGGATGCAATGGGTCCCGGATCGAGCTCAAATACAGCCGTGGGGCAGGCTCCGCCACCGCCAGCGTCTCGGGGAAGTGCCCGCGGTGCGGCGAGGCTTACGAGTTCTCCTTCGATGCAGGAAGCCCCGACCTCACAGATATCGTCGAAAGCATCTCCCCGAGGGTCGACTCCCGCCAGGTCGTCGTCGACTCCGTCGTCCCGATACTCGCCCACGTCGGGGGGCCCGGGGAGACAAGCTACTACGCCGAGGTTATACCCGCCGCCAGGGCCCTCAGCCTACCCTTCCCAGTCTTCGTGCGATACACCAGGCTCTTCTACAATACCCCGTGGAATGACGGCTACGCCCGGGCCCTTGTGTCCCGAGGATGCTGCTGCCTCACGGACGGCGGGCTCTTCGAGGCTCTGAGCGACTGGGTCGAGGCCAGGAACACCAACGACCCCGACGGACTTAGGAAAGCCCACGTAGCCATCAGGGGCTGCATCGAGACGACAGCGAGGATGCTTGAAGGGACCCTCGCAGGGCTCAGGAAGGAGATCGAGGAGATCAAAGGGAAGCTCAGAAACCCGGAGAACCGGCAAGCGCTGATAAAGGAGATGCGGAAGAAGCAGGCGCAGGCCCATGAGATCGAACTCTACATGTCCTCGGCCCTGGGCAGGTTCAGCCCGGAGCGCTTCGGCCAAGAGGTTAGCTGGGCTTGGTTTGACGTCGCTACGGTCGCAGGGGTCGGGGATCTCATGGGGGTCTTCCTTCGCCAGTACAGCGGGAACACCCCGAACTCGTCGATGTTCTTCGCGAACCTCTAACCGTTAGTCACTCTCTCGTAGATCTCCAGGTATTGCCCAACTACCTTCTCTGCGGTGTACCTCTCCAAGACGGTTTTCCTCGCCGCTTCCCCGAGGCGACGCCCCAGCTTGGGGTCTGCATTTAGATCCAAGATTCTTTCGGCTATCGCTTCGGGGTTCTTTGACTGCACCAGGAATCCGTTGACACCGTCTTCGACGATCTCGGGTATTCCCCCCACGTTCGTTGCGACCACGGGGAGCCCGCTGCTCATCCCCTCCAGGAGGGTGAGGGGCGCGCTCTCAGTCTCGCTGCACAGGACCACCACGTCGCTGCAGTTGAGCACATTCGCGACGTCGCTCCTGAAACCCGTGAGCATCACGTGCTTCTCGATGCCGAGGCGCTTCACGAGTCGCTCGACGCTGATCCTGTCGGGGCCGTCCCCCACCAGCATGAGCCTAGCCCCCGGAGCCTTCCTCGAAACCATCTTCATCGCGTAGACGAGGTCGTGAACCCGCTTCACCGGCCGGAAGTTGGAGATATGAGTTATCACCACGTCCCTTGCGTTGCGTAGGCCATTCTCAGAGCATGGGATCGGAGCGAAGGCGTCAGCGTCGACGAAGTTGGGGATGACGCTGATCTTCTTCTTGAGCCCGAGCCTAGAGTAGGCCTCGTTGGCCATGAACCGGGAGACGGCGGTGACGGCGTCCGCCTCCTCGATGGTGTGGGTGTTCACCGGAAGATACGACGGGTCGCTCCCGAGAATGGTGACGTCGGAGCCGTGGAGGGTCACCACGTAAGGCACCCCGCTCATCTGACGGGCCAGGTGGGCCGCCGTGGAGTGGGGGATCGAGTAATGCACGTGGAGGACGTCTAGGTCCTGCTGCTCCGAAACCCTGAACATCTCCGAGGCGAGGGCAATAGTGTATGGGGGATACTTGAAGAGAGGATATTCGAGGACGGAGACGAGGTGAACGTGAACATTCTCGGGGTCACCGCCCTGGATCGCGAAGGGCCTCTCGTAGGTGATGAAATGGACCTCGTGGCCCCTCTTAGCGAACTCGACGCCGAGGCGGGTCGCGAGGATGCCGCTGCCCCCCACGGTGGGATAACATGTGACTCCGATCTTCACAGCTCATCATTCCCCAGTATATTTTCAGAAAAGCTTCACTAAAGCACGATATAAAAACCAGATGGTCGGAGCTTATTCGCCGCCCCGCTGCGTCGTTAAGGAGAGGATGCCCACGATGGTCTTGGCGTCCTCGATGACGTTCTCCTCGATCATCCTCCGGACCTCCTCAGGGCCGTGGAGCTCCAGGGTTATCTCCTCGTCGATCTCCGGGTCGGCCCCCACGGCCGTTAAGCCCCTAGCCACGAAGAAATGGATCACCTCGTCGCTGTAACCAGGGGCCATGAAGCAGCTGAGAAGGGGCTCAAGCGCCTCCGCCTCGAAGCCGGTCTCCTCCCTCAGCTCCCGCGCAGCGCACTTCAGGGGTGGCTCCCCCTGCTCCAGGGTCCCCGCGGGGATTTCGAGGAGAGTCTTCCCGGTTGCGTATCGGAACTGCCTGATGAGTGCGACCCTACCGTCGCCGAGTATTGGGACGATGGCCACTGCTCCGGGGTGGCGGACTATGTCCCTCTGGGTGACGTGACCGTTGGGGAGCTCCACCTCGTCGACGAGGAAGTCGAAGTTCCTCCCCTCATGTAGGAGCCGTGAGCTCAATTTCTTCTCCATTTCAACACACCTCTCCGCTCAAGTTAGCCGAATATGCCTCCTTACTGTCTCCCAATCTATCCAGAAAACGTTTTTCACGGAACCCAGCCAGGAGACGAACAACGCCGCTTGTTATGATAGTCAACACGGAGGTGCATGGATACCGGGCGACTTGGTTGCTTTTCACGCCCAGATGGAGAAATCTTTCTGGCATTTAGGGCATCTGAGCTCTGTCTTCCCGGATCTGGCTCTGACTCTGGCGATGTAGCCGCAGGAGGGGCAGGCCACTGTGCGTCCGCTCATGGTTAACCCAGATTGTCTTCGCAGAACTCCTGATAAGCCTTGTCCGATAGCCGACGTTGGCCTCAGTACGGAACGTTGAACTATAGGATTTAGACCTACTGCACTACCTTGGCCTTTTGCTCGGAGCCGTGCTCCTGGAAGATCTCCCCGTAGGCCCTGCAAAAGTATTCGCAGGAGACCCTGGCGCTCTCCCTGCCCTGCTCGGTGAGGCGGTAGATCTTCTTCCTGCCCTCCTTCCGGGTTTCCACGTGGCCTCTCTTCTCGAGCTCTGCTAGAGCCGGGTACAGTGTGCCCGGGTTGGGTCGTGTGCCCCTGCGCTGGGCGAGCTCGTCGGCTATCTCTTGGCCGTACATGTCTCTCTTGGTGAGGAGCCAGAGGATGCTGAACGAGAGGAGCCCCCTCATGTCGCAGCAGGTGGGGGGGGTGTTGGTGTTATCGCAGCAGTCCTCGGACATGGTCAATCATATTGGAGAACCGATACTTTTAAATCGTTCCAGACATGTTATCGGGTATCCAATAATAAGGTGGATAGATGACTGAAAGCGAAACCATCAAAGAAAACGTGAGAGAACGCTACGCAGAAGTAGCCAAGAGGGCGCAAGCCAGCACGACCGCGAGCTGCTGTGCCCCCAGCACGGCCTCATGCTGCGGACCAACCTCCACCGGGGACTATGCCAAAAAGATAGGGTACGCTTTGAACGAGCTCAGCGACCTCCCGGACGCAGCCCAGCTGGCCAGCGCGGGATGCGGCAACCCCACGGCCCTCGCGAGCCTCAAAGAGGGCGAGGTCGTCCTAGACCTGGGCTCCGGGGGAGGCATCGATGTCTTCATCGCGGCCAAGAAGGTGGGGCCCACCGGGAAGGCCATAGGCGTCGACATGACCCAGGAGATGCTGGACCTCGCGACCAAGAACGCCGAGGAGCTCGGGTTCGAGAACGTCGAGTTCAGGAAGGGGGACATCGAGGACCTCCCCGTGGAGGATGGGACCATCGATGTAATCATCAGCAACTGCGTCATCAACCTCGCCCCCGACAAGGACAAAGTCTTCAGAGAGGCATACAGGGTGCTCAAACCCGGGGGGAGGATCACGGTTTCGGACATCGTCACAGATGGCGACCTCCCGGAGGAGATCCGGAACAACCCCGACCAGTGGGCCGCGTGCGTGTCCGGCGCCCTAGACGAGAAACTCTACCTGGAGAAGATACGGAACGCCGGCTTCGAGCGGGTGAAGGTCCTAGACAAGAGGGACTTTTCGGGGATCGTGAAGAGCGCCGAGGTCGAGGCGTTCAAGCCCATCTAAGCTGAGCCCAAGTTTTTTCCTTATTTTTCCAGAGACTTTAACGCGTCTCTGAACTCTCGCTGCAGCTGCTGTTTCTTTTCGAACTCTTCATCCGTACTCGCGATGAGCGTCCCGAAGTCCTTGACGAGCGCTAGCGTGTTGTTGTCGATGTCGTCCAGAGTATCCTTCAGGTTCTCCTCGTAGTCCTTCTCACGCAGCATTTGAGGAGCTCGTCCTGTTTCTCGATGAGGCACTGAATGTCGTCCTCGTCGTACTCCAGTTTGAAGCCGATCTTGACGAGGAAGTCGAGGGTTGTCTTGGTCTGCTTCTCGAAGAACTCCCGGCCACTCGGGATGACCCCTTGGAAAACGATTTAATCACCCGCCATCCTTAACCCTAGGGATCAGGAATGGATTTCGGCGCTCAGACAGAGTACGGCAGGCTCAGGAAGGTGCTGATGCACAGGCCCTCCGAGGAGCTGAAGCGCATCACCCCCGGGAACAAGGACGCCTACCTCTTCAGGGACGTCGTCTACTGGAAGGAGTTCCAGCGGGAGCATGATGCCTTCACCGACATCCTCAGGGGTGAGGGGATCGAGGTCTGCCTCCTAGGGGACTTTCTCGACGAGGAGCACAGGCAGATCGCAGAGAGGCTCCCCAACCTCGTCTACACCCGGGACGCCATCGCAATCAACAACTTGGGGGCCATGATCCTCAGGATGACCTACCAGTCCCGCTTCCCGGAGCCCTTCCTCACCGAGAAGGCGATGGAGAAGCTGGGGGTTCCAGTCGCTCTGAAGGTGACGCCCCCCGGTCTCGTGGAGGGGGGAGACTTCGTCTGGCTCGACGAGGAGACGGTGATGATGGGCTACGGGACCCGCTCCAACGAGGTGGGCGTCGAGCAGGTCAAGGAGAGGATGATGGGGGAGACGGTGAAGGAGTTCGTGGCGGTGCCCCTCCCCAGCTTCAGGGTTCACCTCGACGGCGCCCTCATGGTGATGTCCCCCGACCTCGCCCTGTTCCACAAGGGCAGCCTCGGCCTCTTCCCCAGCTACGTCTACGACGGGGACGGCGTCAAGCTCCAGTTCCTCGAGGACTACCTCAAGGGAAAGGCCTGGAACTCGTCTACGCCAACGACAGCGAGGTCAGGATGTTCGGCACCAACATCGTGGGGCTCGGAGGGGGCAAGTGCGTCTCTTATGAGTGGAACGAGAGGATCATGGCCATCCTCGAGGAACGGGGCTTCGACGTCATCGGGATCCCCGGTAGCCAGCTCAGCATCGGAGGGGGAGGCCCCCACTGCATGACCGCCCCCATCCACAGGGAGGCGTAGCACCACGGACCTCGAGACCTACCTGGAAGAGAACGGGATCTGGCACAGGTTCATCGAGAAATCGGAGACTGTGCACACCGCGGACGCCTCCGAGGCCACGGGCATCGACCTCCACAGGATAACCAAGAACCTCGTCTCCAAGACCCGGAAAGGAGAGTACGCCCTGCTGGTCGTCCCCGGGGACAGGAGAGTCGACCTCAAGGCTGCCGCCAAGGCGCTGGGCACCAAGAACGTCAGGCTCATGCCCTTCTCGGAGGCGGAGGCCATCAGCGGCTACCCCCCCGGGGGGACCCCGACCATCGGCCACAAGACACCGATGAAGGTGATCCTAGACGAGGAGCTTGCGGGCTTCGAGACGTTCTTTTGCGGGGGCGGGTCCAAGGATAGGCTGCTCGAGCTCAGGGTCGACGACGTGAAAAGGCTGACCGACGCAATCGTGGCAAAGATCTCAGCGTAGACTCTGAGGATTACACGAGAAGGCCTATCGTCGACTTGGAGTGGCCCTCAGAGATGCATTTTGTCATAATATAATGCCCTTTTTTTATTTCACCTGTCCAGGGCCCACCATCTCTCAAGACATAAACAATAGGGAGACGTAGGTTATCCCATGGAGCCCATCGATAGCGTGTGCCTCTGCGGGGCTGGCTTCCTGGGGTGGCAGATAAGTCTCCAGTGCGCAAGCCACGGGACCCCCGTGAGGCTGTTCGACATATCCGAGGAAGCCCTGGAGAAAGCCTCCGAGCACATCCGGCACGAGCTCAAAACCTGGACGAGCGAGGGAAAGATCACCCCCGAAGAAGTCGAGGCCACCCTGAGCCGTGTCTCTTTTCACGACGACATGGCCGAGGCCGTCGAGGGAGTCGACATCGTCATCGAGGCTGTCCCCGAGCGCCTCGATCTCAAACGGGAGGTCTTCGCCCAGCTCGACAGCGTCTGCGACGACGCCACCATTCTCGCGACGAACAGTTCATCGATCCGCGTTTCGAAGATAGAGGACGCCACGGGGCGCCTAGATAGGGTGCTCAACACCCATTTCTACAATACGCCGTGGAGGAGGAGCATCGTGGAGCTGATGCGGGGGACGGGGACCAGCGATGAGACCTTGGAGAGGGTGCGGCTGTTCATGGTCTCCATAGGGATCACCCCCCTCATGGTCCTCAGTGAGAGCACCGGGTTCATCTTCAACAGGGTCTGGAGGGCCATCAAGCGGGAGTGCCTCCACCTCGTGGACCAGGGCGTCGCGAGCTTCCAGGACGTGGACAGGGCCTGGATGGCCCTATACGAAACCCCCTACGGCCCCTTCGGGATGATGGACCGCGTGGGCCTCGACGTGGTCCGGGACATCGAGATGGTCTACTACGAGGAGTCCGGGGCGAATAGGGACGCCCCACCCAGAATGCTCTTGGAGATGATCGAGCGGGGGGAGCTGGGGGTCAAGACCGGGATGGGTTTCTACACGTATCCTGATCCAGCTTTCCTCAAGCCAGGCTTCCTGAAAGGAAAATCCTAATCCATCCGGGCACCCAATAGATCGGTATGAAGAAGCTCGACGTCGCGGGATCCTGGCCGGCCCTAGTCACCCCCTTCAACGATGACGACGAGGTCGACTACGACATCCTACGGAGCCTCGTCGACTTCCAAGTGGAGAACAGGAGCGACGGGATACTCCTCCTCGGCTCCACCAGCGAGGCGACCCTCCTGAGCCCCAGCGAGAGGACCAAGATCATCGACGAATCCCTCGCCGCGGCGAAGGGCAGGATCCCCGCCCTCGTCGGGGTCTCGGCGTCCACCACCAAGCAGACCATCGAGAACGCCCGGTACGCCAAGGACGCCGGAGCAGACGGGGGGCTCATCGTCCAACCAGGCTACATCAGGCCGAGCCAGGACGCCCTCTACAGGTACTTTAAGGATGTCGCAGAGGCTGTGGACCTGCCCCTGGTGATCTACAACAACCCCTCGAGGACGGGGGTGAACGTGGAGCCGGAGACCATGGCCCGGCTGGCTCATCTGGAGAACATCGTGGCCCTCAAGGAGGCGGGGCCCAACCCCTACGGGGTCCTCAGGGTCGTGGAGCTCACCCGGGGCAGGCTCAACGTTCTCTGCTGCGACTGCCCCACGTACGCCCTTATCTTCCCGGTGCTCGCGTCGGGGGGGAAGGGCACCAGCAACGTGACGGGTTCCATCGCCCCCCGGGAGCTCGCGGTCATCTCGAAGCCATGGGAGAGCTACGAGGATGTGGTGGAGTGTCGGGAGACCTTTTTCAGGTACTTCCCGCTGATGCGGATGATGTACGCCGAGACGAACCCGGTGCCCCTCAAAGCGGCCCTGAACATGGTGGGGGCGAACGTGGGGAAGCCCCGGAAGCCCCTCCAAGAGTTCAGCAAGGAGAACACGGCCACCCTGAGGCTCACAATGAAGAGGCTCGGCATCCTCGACGAGGACTCTTACCAGATGGAGTTCTTCTCCGGGAAGTAACTAGATACTATAGCCTAGAGAGCCCACACGCGTGAGCCGGACCTCCGTAAAAGAGAACCTCATCAGCAACACGAGCTCAAGATTGCATATGCTCGCGAATAGAAGGGCTATCTCCGTCATAGCCGAGAAGATCGGGAAAGCCCTCCCGTAGCCCTAAAGCCTGTATCCCTCGGGAGCGGGGGCCCCATCGACGTATAAGCCCCCGGCTCCGTCGAGGGCGAATCTTCCCTCTGCTATCATCTGGATCGTCAGGGGAAAGATCACCCAGTCTCCCCGTTCCTTCAGCCGTTCCTGGTGCTCATCGATGATAGCCCCGAGGAGCTTCTTATCCTGAGCTAGCTCCGCCGGGACGACGCCCTCCGGTAGCCTGACGGGAACGGGCTCGGAGACGACGAGGACCTCCCCGTGGTCCACCTTCTCCCGGACCACATGGGTGCTAGCCCTGAGCTTTTGTTCCCCGGCGAGGATGGCGTCCCTCACCACGTGGATCCCTACGTACTTCCGGTCGTCCCCCTCCATGATGGAGAGGTCCGCGGGATGGACGTTAATCATCCTCCCTTCATAGGCCTCGAGGAGGGGGCGCGTCGTGATGCTCATGTAGCCCGCGAGGGCGACGATGTCGACCCCGTGGGGGGCCACCTTCTCCACGACGAGGCGGTCGAACTCGGGGCGGAGGCGGAGGTCGGTCCTCTTCACCCCCCGTTCTCTATAGAAGTCCCGGATGTCCTCACACTCGTAAGATATGCCGTACTCGCCTGCGATGTCCCTAGCCCTGCACCGTTTCTCCCCGCTCTTCCGGAGGCGATCGTCCCGGACATCCGTGAAGATCAGTGAGACCTCGTAGCGTGAGTCCTCTTCGAGGGCCCTCTCGATGATCCTCCTCGCGTTGGTCCCAGAACCGGAGACGAAGCAGGCCACCCGCATCTGCGCGTCTCCCTTCGGAGTGTAGACTGGTTGGGCCCTCATGGTTCCAATTCAACTCGAGTTCCCATATAAGAATTGGCTGCGTAGCCGTCCCTGTGAAGCACAAACGCATGAGCATCGGCCTTACACTTTCAGCCGCCTCTCCCGACCCGGAGCCTGCGATCCTTTTATAACACCAGAGGAGGATTTCACCCGATGCGCATGGCCCAAGAGGCTCTCCTGGAAAACATCGATGTGCTGAAGCCCATCCACGAGGCACTATACCTGTGTGAAGCTTGCCACCACGTCGTCCCCAGGACTGTGGTGTGCCTCTACTGCGGCGTATTAATCCCCGGCGAGAACAATCGGTAGCCTTCGGCATTCGTTTTAACGAAGATCCGGGTTTACTCTGAGACCCACTATCGAATCTGTTTTGCATTATAAGCGACGGCATTCATCGGATTCAAAAGAGATTTATTTGATGCGTCCCCCGTCACAGGGAAATGGATCTGACGCCCCTCATCGCCTCTTTCACCCTCTTCTCCCTGATGGAGTTCGGGGATAAGACCCACATCGCCGTCATCACACTATCCATGAAGCACAAGCCCCTCCTCGTCTTCGCCGGGGCCCTCGGGGCCTTCGCCGTTGTGGACGGGGCCAGCGTGTTGGCTGGGGGGTTCATAGCTGACCTGATACCCTCCTTCTGGATCAACGTGATCTCCGGCGGACTGTTCCTGTTATTCGGATTACTGACTCTTAGAAAAGAGGACGATGAAAGTGAGGTCGAGGAGTCCGGAAGGGGGGCCCTCGCCTCGACGTTCAGCATCGTCTCCCTCATGGAGCTCGGGGATAAGACCCAGTTCGCCTCCTTCGTCCTGGCAGCCCGATACGGGAACCCCGGCATGGTGTTCCTAGGGATCCTGCTAGGAGCCGCCCTCATCACGGGAAGCGGGGTAGTCATCGGAAAAGGATTGATGAAGTTCATACCGGAGCACTACCTGAGATACGTCGCCGCCGCACTCTTCATCCTCTTCGGCATCATCTTCCTCGCCAATGCCTTCCTCGGCATCGAACTCTTCTGACCCCTCAAACGTTTTATGACCTAGATTTACCCACTAACTGATCTTCATGACCCCCCGCATAGTCCTCATCGGGGCAGGGAGCAGCGTCTTCGGATACAACTCCGTCCTCGACGCCTCCAACATCAAGGCTCTCCACGGAGCCAACCTGGTCCTACACGACATCGACGAGGCGAGGCTCCAAAAGATGGGCTCCCTCGCGGAGAGGATCGTCGAGGCCACCGGGAGCAGCATTGAGGTGGAGTGGACCGCTGACAGGGAGAACGCCCTCTCGGACGCCGACTTTGTGGTCCTCTCCATCGCTGTCGATAGAATGAAACGTTGGCGCATGGACTGGGAGATCCCCTTCAACCTCGGGATCAAGCAGGTGATCGGGGAGAACGGGGGGCCGGGGGGACTCTTCCATACCATGAGGAATATCCCTCCCGTCCTCGCGATTTGCTCAGACATGGAGGAACACTGCCCCGACGCCCTCCTCCTCAACTACACCAATCCCGTTCCCCGTATCTGCCTCGCCATCGACAGATACACCGACATCAAGGTCGTAGGGCTCTGCCACGAGGTGGAGGCCCAGCTCAAACGAGTGTCAAAGGTGATGGGCGTCCCCAAGAGTCTCCTCGATGCAGTCTCCGCCGGGCTCAACCACTTCAGCTGGTTCAAGCACCTCCGGCTCACCAATGGCGACGACGCCTACCCCCTCCTCGACGATGCCCTCGAGAACACCCCCGGGTTCCAGCCTCTCTGCAGGGCATTGTACAACAAGTTCGGGCTCTACCCCAGCACCGACGACAACCACGCCGGGGAGTACCTCGCCTACGCCTGGCAGGCCTGCCCCAAGGAAGTCAGGGGCTTCAACTGGATCGACAGGATGGCGGAGCACGGGGAGAGGAACTGGAGGAAGATCAACGGGATCATCGAGGGCGAGGGACCCCTCGACGTCAAGGGCAAGTTTTCGGGGGAGAGGGCGATGCGCATCATAGGGGGAATAGTCTCCAACAGCCACCACACGGAGCTCCAGGCCAACCTCCCCAACGAGGGCCAGATCCCCAACCTCCTCGACGGGGCCATCGTCGAGACCCCGGCCCTCGTTGACAGCAGCGGCATAAATCCCATCGACGTCGGGAAGCTCCCTGAGAGCCTCGCCGCCCTCTGTAACATCCAGACCCTAGTCACTGACCTCGTTGTCGAGGCCGGGGTTCACGGAGACAGGGACCTCGCACTCCAGGCGATCCTCGCTGACCCCGTGGTCCACGATCTGGAGGCGGGCAAAAAGGCGTTCAATGCCCTCATGGAGGCCCACGCAGACCTCCTCCCCCAGTTCACCGATGCAGCCTAGATATCCCGAGGCTTCCAATATGCCCTGAAGACATATGTCCCGATGACGGCCCAGTAGCCCAAGTAGACGATGATCCTGAGCCACTCCGGGTTCCCGTCGTAGCCGACCAGCGCCTTCAGTATCGAGCCCACGCCCCCCTTCTCATGGAGGATGGGGTAGGTCCCATCGGGATTCAACGGAGGGTTGATGTCGTAGGGCTTTTGCCCCATCACGCCAAAGTCGTAGCCCATGTTCTCCCCGGCCTCGATGAGCTCGTGGACCCCGTAGCCTGCGAGCCCCGCCGAGAAGACGATGAGGAGGATACTGGTGTACCCGAAGAATTTTTTGATGTCCAGCTGGTAGGTCCCCCTCATCAGGAGCACCGCCAGCACCAGCACTATCGCGGTACCAGCTATTACGCCTATGATGGTCCCCGCCGCATCCTGAACGAATGTGGTGGTGAGGAAAAGCACGGTCTCGAGACCCTCCCGGAAGACAGCCACGAAAGCGAGGGAGGCGATGCTGAAAAGCTCTCCCTGGCTCACGGCGATGTCGATCTTATCCTGTAGCTCCCCCCGGATGTTCTTCGAGTGCTTGGTCATCCAGAAGATCATGTAAGTGAGGACGACCACCGCGGTCAGAGATGCGACCCCTTCGAAGAGCTCTGAGTTCACATCGCTCATCCCGCCGTAGACCATCTGTATCGCGACGCCTAGGACGAGGCTTATCACCACGGCTGCCCCGGAGCCCAGATAGGCGTAACGGGTCAACTCGCCTTTCCCCACCTTCTTGAGATAGGTGACCATGATGGCCACGATCAGCGCAGCCTCGAGAGCTTCCCTGAACGTGATGACCAGGCTGGGAATAAATCCTTCAAACATTTTAATCACTTTTTAGGATTGCCTAAATCCGCACCAATGGATTTAGTCCAGCCTAATATTTATACGTTTTGTTTTATAAAAAGAGGAAAAGAGAAGAAAAAGGTCACTAAATGCAAAAATAGCAGCAGATTTGGAAAGAGGAGGGTCGCCTCAGGCCCTCAAAATCCTTAAGCGACGTTTTCACCTAGCTAGGATGAACAAGATTGACGCTCACAAGGCAGGCGGACAAGCCCGCAACCGGCAATGATTCCCCCAGGGTGGACTACCACTGCCACATCTCCATGACGGAATACGCAGACATCAAGAACCCGACCGTCGTCTCAGTCACTCTGGAGGAGTTCCTCGCCGACCTCGATGAGGCGGGGTTCCAGAAAGCCGTCGTCCTATCCGACAAGAGGACATCCCCGGAACAGGTTTCTGCTTTCGTCTCCCGGGCCCCCGACAGGTTCATCGGGTTCGGCTACGTCAATCCCACACACGTGGGGTCAGGGGACGAGGTCCTGAAGCAGAGGGAGGAACTCGGACTCTTTGGGCTCAAGCTCTATCCCACCACCGACGGATACTTCGTGAACGATCCAGACGTTTTCCCGGTCTACGAGGCCGCCTCGGGCATCGGGATGCCCATAATGTTCCACCACGCGGGGATGCCCGACCCCGGGGACCTGCTGAAACACTCGGATCCCGCCCTCATCGACGAGGTCGCTTACAGCTTCCCTGAACTCAAGATCGTCCTGGCCCACCTCGGCTATCCCAGGGTGGACGAGACCCTCTACGTCGCCCGGAAACACGCCAACGTTTGGTGCGATATAAGCTGGCCCTACGGGAACGTCAACCATCCGAGCTATTCCTTCATGCTCTGGAGGGACCTCCTCACAGCCCTCAATCTCGGAGTCATCAACAAGCTCATATTTGGGACCGACTACCCGGGGGTCCGCCAGAGACCCTACATGGATATGCTGTTGAACATCAACAGGTATGCGACCCACGAAGACCTCAAGATCCCCCAGGAGATGCTCCGCTCCATTGCAACCGATAACATCGATCCGCTAACACCCCCGTGACTGTTGTGAGAGGTTAGAGATCACGATAATCCCGCCTCGTTCCTCGGTGTGCGGGAGACACCACCGGAAGAGCCCCCAGCATCATAATATTAATACTTCACTAAAATGCCGGAATCTTGGAAATATTGGTTTTTTAATTGTTACTTTTAAATATAAGATATAAAACCCATCCTGTGCAAGAAAAATGTAAAAAAAATACTAGTTTTTTACAAATAGTAAAAAATATCGGTTATCTCATACAAAACGTTTATATTTTAACCCCAACGATGTGCTGGTATTCGGTGACTTGAATATGACACTGATATTTAATCCGGCGAGCGACGGTCTCTCAAAGGTCTTCCGGGACTACCAGGAGGAAGCCTTGAGGTTCGTCTGGGAAAGAAACAAAGAGGGCGCCATCTCGAGAGAGGTCTGGAGCCACACCAACGACAGGCTTGTGGGCAAGACAATCAGCCGCGCATCCATAATCAACTTCCTCAACGCAATGGTGGACGAGGGCGTCCTCGACTACGATGAGCGGACAGGCAAGGGCGGCTACCACAGGGTCTACAGGCCAAAGCTGAATGAGACCGCTTTCAAAAAGTACGTCGCGCAGACCGTGATATCCAGCCTTATGAAGGACTTTCCTGCGGAAACCAAGGAAGTCCTCAAGCTGGTCATTTCCTGATATTTTATCAGATCTCTCATTTTTTATTTAATATCTCAACTCTAGAGGAAGCTCACTGAACAGGCTACGACGCTGGATTTCCGCCAGTTCAGGCTCCTCGACGATAGCTATGAAAGCGATGCCCATGACGAGGAGGGCGCGCGTGCGAGCCCATCCAGCCCACCGGAATAACCATCATCTCCGGGGCGATGTTTTAAGCTTAACTACGCTTAAGAGCACCTTAATAACATTCAAAAATATATGACAGTATACGATGGGGTTCGACGAACGCATCTACCCAATCCTTTCGAATCCCAAATACACGTACATATTCTTCTCCCTGATCGCCTTCATACCACGCATCCTCGTCTGGGCCTCCATCCCCGTCGACTGGAACTCCGACTCTTACCACCACTGGCAGATATCCTACATGACGCTCAAGATCGGCCTCCAGAGGGGGAGGCTCTGGGACCTCAACGGGTGCGAGTACTACTGGGGGGTCGTACCCCACTTGGTTCAGGCCCTCCTCTTGGGGGTGCTGTCTACAGCCTCCATCCTGCCCTACCGAATACTGAACATCATTCTCGCCGGAGCGAACACGTACCTGATCTACATCATCGGGCGGGACAACTTCTACTGGAGAGTCGGACTCTCCGCCGGCCTGATCTACGCCCTATACCCCGTGGCCGCGATATTCGACATCGTCGCCCTCCAGGAACCCCTCGCCCTGTTCTTCGCCCTCCTCTCCCTCGCCCTCTTCAACACCAAGCCCGGCTGGTCGGGGCTGTTCCTCGCCCTCGCGGCGCAGTCCAGGACCGAGTATTGGCTCGTCTCCCTGATGTTCGTCGCCGGGGTCGTCGCGATCGAGAGGGCCTCCCAGAGGACCCAAGCCTTCGCCCTCAGCTGGCTCATAGCCATGACCCTGTTCTGCTTCCTGTTCAGGCACTGGACCTCGAACGCCGTCTATCCCCTCTACTGGAGCCTCTTCAGCGTCTTCGGAGGCTGGACCCAGCGAGGGCTGGGCCTACCCCTCCCCCGCCTCATGATGATGTGGCTGGGAGACAAGCTGCGCGCCTGGCCCGGGAAGGCCACGGGCCAACTCCTGCTGGGATCGGCGGTCGTCCTCTCAGGCTCCTTTGCTCACATGGTTCGGTGCCGATGGAGGAGATACCATCTTTTCCTCTTCTTCCTCATATCCGCGGTGGTGTTCGGGCCCATCTTCATCACGTACTACCCGGGGAATCCGAAGCATCTCCTATACATGCTCAGGATGAGCCTGCCCCTGGCAGCGGTGGGATCAGTGCTCCTCGCCTACCTCATCTATAGAGTGGAGTTGAGGGTGTCCCGGAGCCATGCTAGGCTGATCCCCCTTACCCTCGCGGTTGTGGTGCTGGAACTGATATGCATGAACGCCATACTCCCCGCCTACGGGACTTTCCAGAGCGAGACCCTCGACATCTTCGACGTCGCAGATGCGGCATCAAGCCACTACGTTAATGGGACCATCGTCTGCGACCATCCAACGGCGAACTATAGGCTCATCTCAAGGTGGGGGGTAAGCCCCGAGGATCTCCTGAGTAATCATTATGCCCCCCACTACTACGGAGTGACCGACCCCGCCAGATACGCCAGATGGTTTGCTAGGCACAACGTGACCCTATGGCTCCACTGCGGAAGCCGATCCCACCCTGTCTGGGCCGTGGTGAACCAGAAATATCCGGACCTGCTGTTACTCAAGGAGGAGGTGCACGGTATCCGGATCTACGTGGTGAATCAGACCCGCCTAGAGAGTATCATCATTGAATAGTTCGCAGCAAGCGCCATCTAAGCAGTCAGGGATATCTCTTTATCTTTCCCGATAGGGAGTGAAGATGCATCAGGTGAAGCTTGATGGAACCGGTCGCCGTGGTCTACCATGAAGGGATCTCAGGATACGACTTCGGCCCAAGCCATCCCTTCAGGAGCGACAGGTTCCAAAAGTTCATGGACCTCCTGGAGACCCATGGTTTTCTAGACGATCCGAGAGTCTCCGTCGTGGAGCCCGAACCCGCCGGCGATGAGCTTCTGAAGCTGATCCATCCGGAAACCTACATCAGGAAAGTTGAGACTCGAAGCGAAAACTACATCCCGCTGTCGGGTGACACCCCCCTCAGCCCGTCCATACTCGAGGCGGCGCGTCTCATCGTCGGGGGGTCCGTACTGGCCGGGGAACTAGTCGCCACGGGAGCCGCCGAGATAGGTTTCGGTGTGGGCGGGGGGCTCCACCACGCCGGGCGGGGATACGGGGGAGGTTTCTGCGTCTTCAACGACGTCGCTGTTTGTGCTCAGAGCCTCATCGAGCGCCACGGCCTAGGGAGGGTGCTCATCCTCGACTCCGATGTCCACGCGGGGAATGGCACCATGGATATCTTCTATGAGGATCCCCGGATCCTATACGTCTCGGTGCACCAGAACCCTCGCACCATCTACCCCGGAACGGGCTTCATCGACCAAATTGGGGAGGGAAAAGGGGCTGGATTCACGGTGAACGTGCCACTCCCTCCGGGTGCCGGTGACCGCTGCATGTCCCTGTTCCTCGAGGAGATCTTCAAACCCCTAGCAGACGAGTTCAAGCCCCAGGCGATCATCAGAAACGGGGGCACAGACCCCCACTTCATGGACGGCCTCGGGAACCTCAACTTGACCTTCCAAGGGCTCTGGACAATCGGGAAGGCCGTGTCCCAAGCAGCCGAGGAGGCCGGTTGCGGCGTCGTCGACCTCTGCTGCAGCGGCTACAACCCGACTACCGTCGCCGAAGGGTGGCTCTCACTCCTCACCGGGGCGATGGGCGAGGAGAATCCGATTGTGGAATCGGCTCCGCCCCCGAGAAGCTCCGAGTCCGTCTTCAAGGAGACCGAGAAAATTATCGGGGACGTTAAGAGACACCTCCGAGAATATTGGAAATTCCGTTGATGGGATACAATACCGTATTTTTTTAGGCGAGAATGTAATCTAGTTTAGGGAAGGTTCCATGAGCTCGAAGAGACTGACTGTCCCATATGTTCTAGACGACGGCAGCAGAGGCCAACCATTCACCAAGGAGCTCGAACTCGCCTCGCTCTACATAGTGGGGGACTCCCGGAGAGGGACGGGGGTCCTGGAGGCTGCCTCCTTCGCGACCTACCCGCTTCTCTTCAAGCGATACGATGGGGGCTCGGTGATGATCGATCTCCTCGGGCTCCACAGGGTCAACCTCAGGTACGATCTCATCCCGGACGTGAAGCCCTTCATCAAGGCCGTTGACAAGGTCTCGGTGGAGCCCGAGAAATATCTCAAAGGGCTCAAGGGGCTCTCAGGCCATTTCAAGGATTTCACAGGGCAGGAGACCCTGACGTTCAACGGGTTAGTGGCTCAGCCTCCGAAGCTCTGGGAAATAAACGGGTTCCTCGAAAGGACCATGGAGCCAGAGTCCAATGTTAATTTCAGTATTTTCAATCCGATCCTCGAAGACGCGGAGGTCAAAGTTGTGTTGGACTCCCTTAAAAGGCTCAATAAATCTCTCAAGGGAGACCAGAAAACCTTGGAGAAGGCCAAGAAGGGTCTCCAAGAATCCCTTGACACAGTCCGAAAAGTGTTGAAGGAAGAGTCCCTGAACATCAAGGATAGCAGCTTAAAGATCCAGGAACGCCTGAAAGGAGTCCTCGAGAAGAAGAGGGGTAGGCTCAAGAAGAAGGTGGACAGGGATATCGTCCGTGTCCGCTTATCCTACAAGAGGCAGACGGGCCCATTGAGGGAGGAGCGGACCAAGCGCAAGAGGAAGCTCACCCGGGCAGAGAAACGGGTGGACCGGCTGAAGTCAACGGATGACAAAGAGAAACTTGATTCCGAGAAGAAAGCCCTGAAGGAGCTCAAGAAAAAGTTCGGGGAGCTCGAGAAGGCGGTGAAGAGCCTCGAGAGGAAGAGAGACGCTGAGATCAAGGCCCTGAGGGCCCAGTTCGACGCCGAGCTGAGGGGCGACGAGGAGAAGCTGGAGGATGAACGAGCCCAGACTCGGGACAGGCTCGAGGAGGTCCAATCCCTCGAAGCGGAGATACTGGCTGAAGCCAAGGCGATCGCGGGTCAGATCGATGCCCTCAGCCGGAAAAAGAGAAAAAAGCTCAAATCCCTCGACAAATACAAGGTGGAGCTGGACGAGGGGGACCTAGAGATAAACATACCCTTCTATGTCTTCCACTTCGGTCGGAAGAGGTTCGACTTCTATCCCCCGGTGGAGGTGGTGGGTAGCCCCGGCTTATTCTCGAGGTTCAGGCGGATGCTCGCGGACGACCTTGAGAGTAAGGTGAACATGTTGATCAGGCCCCGGGGGGGGTTCTCGAATCGGTTCCTGGAGAGGGCGGTGAGGAGCCTCGGGAGGGATAACCAGGTGGGCCGGGCATACCGCCAGGAGGCGGAGAAGCTGAACCTGTTCCGGAGCAGGGAGGCGGTGGACCAGATGATGCTAGGGCTCACGAGGCTCCGGCGGGGAGGCTGGATAAGCGACGGCGACTATATCAGGCTCCAAGAGGCTATCGTCGACCAGATAGGGTCCATCTCCCAGCCCTGAGATCGCTAGCCTCGTCCATAACCTTAAGATGGCTGAATCCATATTTTCGCCGAGATGTCCCGATATAAGGCCCTCGGCGTCGACGTGAAGAAGGAGGGCATCCAGGCGTTCAGAGGCGTCGTGGACAACCTCTACCCGGGAGCCTTCTGCGTCATCACCCGGGACCCCACGAACCCGGGGATGGGTCTCGTCTCCCACGCGGACTCGGCGGGGAGCAAACCCATCATGAGCTACCTCGGCTACAAAGAGTCGGGGGATCCCTCATGGTTCAAAGGGCTGGCCCAGGACGCCGTCGCGATGAACATCGACGATATAATCTGTGTCGGGGCTGAAGCCATATCCTTCATAGACTACATAGCGTACAACCCCCTTCTCATCGACAGGGTGGGGATGCTCGAGGCCCTCTCCCAGGGATTCGCGGATACGTTCAAGATGCTCGAGGAGAACGGGCTGCCCGTTTTATTCGGGGGTGGAGAGACCGCTGACCTCCCCGACCAGATGAAGACCCTGGATGTCTGCGGGGCCCTCTTCGCTAAAGTGGACCTCGACAAAGCTGTGACGGGTTACGAGATCTCCCCAGGGGACGTGATAGTCGGCCTGCATAGCGGCGGAAAGGTTGGCTACGAGGAGGGAGTGAACAGCGGGATAATGTGCAACGGGCACACCCTCGCAAGGAACTGTCTGATGCGCGGAGAGTACCTCGAAAGGTATCCCGAGCTCGCTCACCCAGACAGGGCGAGATTCACGGGGAGTTACGGCTACGAGGATCGCCCGGATGGGCTCGAGATGACTGTCGGTGAAGCCCTGACGTCGCCCACGAGGATATTCGCCCCTATCGCAGCGAAGGTCTTGGAAGGCGTCGGGGACTCGGTTCACGGCATGGTCCACAACACGGGTGGAGGCCAGACGAAGTGCCTCGGCCTCGGGAAGGTAGTGTGTTATGTCAAGGACGCCCTGCCCGAGCCCGACCCCATCTTTCACCTCATCCAAGAGGAGGGGCGGGTGGAGTGGAGAGAGATGTACGAGGACTTCAACATGGGGATAGGGTTCGAGTTCATCGTGGAACCCGAGGCCGCCGGGGACGTGATCCGCATCGCCGAGAGATTCGGGATAGGGGTCCAGATCATCGGACGCTGCGAGAAGAGCGAGAAAGGCAACGCCCTCAAGATAACGAGCAGGCTCGGCGAGTTCAGTTACTCCAGCGATTGACCATTAGACCTATTGAAAATTGGGTAAAATAATAAGGGGAACCACCCATCATTTCCTCCGGTGGCTGAATGATCGTCAACCTGGGCACCGTCGGCCTCGACACGACTGAGACCCCCTTCAAGAGCGTATCCAAGCTGGTTGGGGGCTCGGGGACCTATTCCAGCATCGCCGCGAGCTTCTTCGCCGAGTCGGGCCTCATCGGGATCGTGGGGGACGATTTCCCGGAGGAGTATATGAACCTCTTCAGGGACAGGCTAGACATTGCAGGCCTCGTGGTCGAGAAGGGGAAGAGCTTCCACTACGTCTCGAGCTTCGGATTCGACCTGGGGGCCCGGACCTCAATCGCCACGGAGCTGAACGTCTTCGGAGGCTGGGACCCCGTCGTGCCCGAGGAGTACAAGGATGCGGAGTTTCTCTACCTGGGTAACGTGGGCCCCCAGCAGCAGCTCAGCGTCCTCGACCAGGTTGACGGCCCCCGCCTAACCATTGCGGACACCATAGAGTACTGGATCAACACCGATAGGGAGGGGCTCATCGAGGTCATCTCCAGGGTCGACGGCATGGTCCTCAACGACGACGAGGTGAGGCAGATATGCCAGACCCCGAACATAATCGGGGGAGCCAAGGAGATCCTCGATTGGGGTCCGAGGTTTATCGTCGTCAAGAAGGGGGAACACGGCGCCATCCTCTTCACCCGGGAAAAGATCTTCCCCACGTGTGGCTATCCCTTGGAGAAGATCACGGATCCCACGGGGGCGGGTGACTGCTTCGCGGGGGGATTCATGGGCCACCTGGCCCGGAGCGGGAGCCTAGGCGAGTCCGTCATGAGGGAGGCCGTGGTCTACGGGAACGTGATGGGCTCATTCGCCGTTGAGGAGTTCAGCATCGAGAGGTTCCTGCCCCTGACCATTGAGGACATCGAGCGACGGTACAATCTCTATAAATCGATGGTCTCATTCTGATGGAAATAGTTCTTTGTTTCTCGGTGCCTTACCCCTATTCATGCTTCGAAAGTGGTGTTTGGCTCAAAAAAGTTAACCATGATGATAACATGTGATGAAGGAGAATGACTCAACCCATTGTAAGCGCTCGGTGGACTCCCGTACTGCTTGAGGCCGCGGAGAACGTCCGCACAAAGATCAGGAAAGCCCTCCTGAGCAGGGCTTCCCTTGACGTAGACGGTCTTAAAAAACTCCTGGACTCCGAAGCCCAGCAGGCGATCAAGGAGACTCTCGGCGATGCCGGTTTTCCAGTCCGGGTCGTGAGCGAGGAAGGCGATTACGAAATCGGGGAGCAGGGCCCCGTGCTCGTCGTCGATCCCGTCGACGGGACCACCAACTTGGCGAGAGGCATCCCCTTCGCCTGCACCAGCATGGCTCTATCGGCGACCCCCCGCATGTCGGGGGTGACGTTAGGCCTCGTCAAAGATCTATATTCCGGGGATGTTTACAGGGCTGAAAGGAATAAAGGAGCATGGAGAGCAGGGAAACGCATCGCCCCCTCCAAATCGAAGCTCGTGAAAGAGGCCCTCGTCTCCCTGGATATCAGCAAGGGCGCCCCCGTCGATAGGGTCAAACAGCTCATAGCGAGCGCAGGGCACCTCCGCCAGACGGGGTCCTCCGCCCTCGCTCTGTGCCACCTCGCCGCGGGAATCGTGGACGCCCACGTCGACTTGAGGGGAAAGCTCAGGATCACAGATGTCGCAGCGGGGCTCCTCATCCTCAGGGAGGCCGGGGGAGCATATGTCACCGAGGGCGCTACGGCAGACGAACTGAAGCTCACTAGGGAGACTACGCTGAAGCTCGTGGCCGCTTCGAGCCAGTGGAGCCTCGAGGAGATCCTGAAGACCCTAGGGTAGGGTTACTATTTGAGGTTCAGTGGGCGCCTCGTGCCGGCGGTTTTCCAGTCTAGGCCCAACCGGTTCCTCGGTGTGGTCCTCGTGGATGGCGTTGAGACCCTCTGCTTCATCCCGAATCCCGGCAGGATGAAGGAGCTCATTTATCGTGGCGCCCGTGTCTACCTCATAGCCGTGCAATCAGATATCAGGAAGACACGGTACAACCTCACTCTCGTTGACCACCAGGGGACCCTGGTGAGCGTCGACTCCAATGTCCCGAACAAGGTTGTCAGCGAGGCAGTCGACAGAGGCATCATCGAACCATTCGAAGGCTTCCGTGTCAAAAAAGCAGAGTACACTTTCGGGGAGTCCCGCCTCGACTTTCTCCTCGAAAGTGATTCAGGGAATCTCCTCCTGGAGGTCAAGTCATGCACCCTCATCAGGGACGGCGTCGCTCTATTCCCAGACGCCCCCACTAAGAGGGGGAGCCGCCATCTCCTGACTCTGACCAGGGGCCTCACGCAGGGTAGGTCAGCCGTATTCTTCCTCATCCAACGGTCTGATGCGAACAGCTTCAGGCCCAATATGGAGACGGACCCCGATTTCGCAGCGAACCTTGAAGAGGCAAATAGGAAGGGTGTCAAGGTCTACGCGTATTCTTCCCGGGTGACCTTTGACGGAGTGTTCCTCGGAAGCAGGGTCCCCATCGATCTGTGAATAAGGAACCCCGGAAGAGGACAATATTCCCGTTTTATCTAGGAAATAAGGTGATTTTCGGAGCGGTTTAAGAGATATTGAGATAAAAATCGGTTTTATAGTCAAATCGGCATGGAAACGATTTTTAAGATTCGGATCACTCTATAAAGGGATAAGAGGAGGACCGGTGAGAAACCGATCCCGAGTGAGCGAACTCGGAGACATCGTCCTCGTCTCTTTCAAGGACCAATTCGAGGAGAGGGCGGAGACCAGGCAGGCATATACAAATGTCAGATCGAGAACGCATGGAGAAAAAGGCCGAGGCAGCCGAGAGGAGCGCGGAGGAGAGAAATCGCATGCTCAATAAACGGCAGGAGGACTACAAGGTCATCGAGGAGGTCTTCGACCGCCTCACCGTCGAGGGCGTCGACAAGCTCATACGCCAGGGAAAAATCAAGGACCTAGAAGGAGTCATCAAAGCCGGGAAGGAGGCTCGGGTCTACTGGGGCATCGGACCCGAGGACAAGGAGCTGGCCATCAAGATCTACTATACGACCACGGCGGACTTTCGGAGAGGGATGCTCAAGTACATCGAGGGCGACCGTAGGTTCAAACGGATAAGGAGAACTCCTCGAGGGATAGTCTATACCTGGACTCAGAAGGAGTTCAAGAACCTCCAGCTCGCGGAGAAGGCAGGGGTTAACAGCCCCAGGGCTATAGCGTTCAACAGGAACATCCTCGTCATGTCCTTCATCGGGAAGGACGGTGTCCCCGCCCCCCTGCTCAGGGAGATCGACCCCGAGGACCCGAGTGCGTTCTACCTCAAGATCCTCGAAGAGATGAGGAGCCTCTACACGAAGGCCGGCGTGGTCCACGGCGACCTGAGCGAGTACAACATCATGGTCTGGGAGGAGGTCCCAGTCATCTTCGACGTCTCTCAGGCCCTCCTCATAGAGCACCCCTTGGCAGCGCCCCTCCTGAAGCGGGATATATCCAACATAAACACTTATTTCAACCGGCTCGGAGTGGATGTCGTCGATTCCGAGGATGTGGAGACGTGGGTGAAGGGTGAGTCAGAAGACCTATCTTAAGATCCCCAGGGATCGGGTCGGCGTCCTCATCGGCCCCAAGGGGAAGGCCAAGAGGAGGATAGAGAGTTACTTCGGCGTCACCATAGAGGTCGAGAGCGAGTCGGGCTCAGTCGAGATCACCCTCAACCCCGGGAACAGGGACTTCGCGGCCATCTTCACGGTCAGGAACGTCGTGAAGGCCATCGGGAGGGGCTTCAGCCCCCGGCGAGCGGAGATCTTGGCCAAGGAGGATTATGACCTCCACATCATCGATCTCAACGAGTTCGTCGGTAACTCGAAGAGCGCCATCGCGAGGGTGAAGGGCAGAATTATAGGGAAGAACGGGCGTTCCAGGGAGCTCATCGAGGAGCTCACGGAAACCCATATCAGCGTCTACGGGGGCACCGTCGCCTACATCGGGAACCCCGAGGGCCTCGAGGCGGCCCGGGAGGCCCTCATGAAGCTCATCAAGGGCTCATTCCACAAGACCGTGTGGAACTACCTCTACGCGTGGCGAAGGAAAATGAAAAAAGACAGGGGCGAACTCTGGTATGAGAGCCCCGAGCAGAGTGCGGACTTGAGAAAAAGATGACGGAGATAGTCTACCAGTCGATTAGCCCCTCGGACTTTTTCTACAGGAACAGGGAGATCGCGGGGTTCAGCAACCCTAGCAGAGCAGTATACGCAGCGGTTAGGGAACTCCTCGAGAACTCGCTAGACGCCTGTGAGAGGCAGAGAGTCCCACCCGACATCTTCCTGAGGCTCACGGAGGTTTCCGCCTCCGAGGGGGGCACGAGCATCTATATTATGAGGATCGAGGATAACGGCACCGGCCTCCCCTCAGACCAGATCCCCTCAGCTTTCTGCCGGGTATTCTATGGCTCAAAGTACACCCTCCAGCAGTCGAGGGGAACCTTCGGCCTAGGTGGCACTATCACGATCCTCTACGGGCAGATCACCACCCATCAACCCGTCACAGTCACCTCGAGCACCGGTGGCGACATCCACGAGTTCACAATGATGATCGACATCGAGCGCAACGAGCCCATGATCCTCAAGCACAAGGTACTGGGAAACAAGAAAGGCTGGAGGGGCACCGTGGTCCAGCTCCAGATGGAGGGCGATTACAGCAGGATCAAGAGCCGCCTACTGGACTATCTGAAGCAGACGGCGATGGTGAGCCCCTACGCTGACCTAACCTTTGTGGATCCAGGGGGGCGGCTGTACCGATTCGAGAGGGGGACCGATATGATGCCCCCGCTGCCCCAGCCTGTGAAGCCCCACCCTCACGGGATCGACGTGGAGAACTTTCGCAGGCTGGTCTCTGTCACCAAGGCGAGGTCCATGAAGGAGTTCATGACGGGGCATTTCCAAGGGGTGGGCTCCAAGACCGCAGATAAATTCCTGAAATTAGCGGGGATTGGGAACAGGACGAGGCCCAGCTCTATGAAACCGGAGGATATAGTCACCCTGGTCCGGGCTGCAAGGGAGTTCAAAGATTTCAAGCGCCCCGATGCGAGTTGCCTCTCACCAATAGGAGAGGAGCTCCTCGAGAAAGGTATAAGGAAGGAACTAGGCCTCACGGAGAACGATTTCCTCAAAGTGGTCTCAAGGAAACCCTCCACCTACCTCGGATTCCCCTTCATCGTCGAGACGGCCCTCGCCACGGGCCCCACGATCAGGAAGCAGTACAAGGCTGGCACCACAATCATCAGGTTCGCTAACAGGATACCTCTCCTCTTCGACGAGTCGAGCGGGGTCATCTGGAAGGTCGTCAACAGGAACATCCACTGGGACACCTACAACGTCTCCAGCGACACCCCCATGGTGGTCGTCGTCCACGTGTGCTCCACGAAGATCCCCTACAAGACCGTCGGGAAGGAGTACATGGCCGACCAGCCCGAGGTGGAGAAGGAGATCACCAACGTGATCAGGACAGCGGCCCGAAGCCTGAGGCTATTCATTTCCCGCAGCATCAGGATCGAAAGGGAGCGGCGGAGGCTAGACATCTTCGCCAAGTATCTGCCCAAGATAGCTGAGTTCTCCACCAAGCTGTCCGACAAGGAGATCCTGCCAGACATCGAGCCCCTTCTCATCGCGGTGGGCAGACCTCTCCCAGAGGTTGAGCAGAAGATCAAGGAGGTTCCCACCATTGACGGATAGCGTGATTGATGAAACAGAGCGGCGGAGGGAGGCCACGGAGACCAGCCTCAAGCAGCTGGGCTCCCTCATCTACGAGCAGATCCAGAACAGGGAGTTCCCCTGGATCATGATGCAGAGCAGGAGCTCCGACAACATCAACTACGACGACGAGCTCCGCCAGTTCATCCTCGGCGACAGGACGGTGCGCCGGCACAGCAGGAACGTCCGGAACATCCGCCCCTTCACCCAGTTCATATGGACAGCGTGGTTCGCCCGGGAGCTCGTCCGCCTCAGGAAGACCAGCACCCTCAGGGAGGTCTACTACTCAGCAAGGGGGCAGAGGGACATCGAGTTCACAGGCCAGACGGAGTCGGACTATACCATCACCGACCTCGAGGTCGCCCTGAACACGCCCCGGGAGTCCTTCAACATCTACCCCAAGGACAGGGGCGCCATCTTCGGAGACCTTAACATCGAGTATACATTCCCACCCGCTTATGAGGGGCGGATGAAGAATCTCACAGACAACCCCGATGGGGCGCCCATAGGTCGCAGCCTCACAAGCTCTAAACTAGTCGGCACTACCGCAGACAAGGTCATCGTCATCGAGAAGGACGCCATGTTCTCCCGGTTCGTCGAGGAGAAGGTCCACGAGAAACATAACGCCATACTCATACAGACGGAGGGGATCCCCAGCCGCTCCGCCCGCATGGTGATTCAACGGCTAAACAAGGACATGGGGCTCCCCATCTACATCTTAACCGACGGGGACCCTTGGGGGCTCCACATCGCGATGGTCATCATCTCAGGCTCAGCCGTAGCGGCTCACCTCAGGGGACTCACCACCCCCGATGCCAAGTGGATCGGGGTCTGGGGCACAGATGTCCTGAAGTATAAGCTGCCCACGGAGAACCTGACGGAGAATGACCTGAAGAGGCTCAACGAGCTCAAAAAAGACCCCCGATACGTCGACGACCTCTGGCAGAGAGAGATCGACATCTTCCTAAAGATGGGGAGGAAAGCGGAGCTCGAGGCCTTCAGCGCCCTGGGGCTCACCTACATCGTCGACGAGTATCTCCCGGAGAAGCTGGAGAGCCTCTGATCCGCCTCAATTTTATATTAGCCCAAGGGATGTAACAGGTGAAAGATCCATGTCAGAGGATGAAGGCCTCACTTTCTCGAAGCTCGCAGTGAACATATTCGGAGTCATACTGCTGGCCCTCGGGCTCGTCATCACATACTACTCGATGCAAGCAGATGCGGGGGCCATCGACCCAAGCATCTTCGCCCCCGCCGGCATCCTCGTCGCCCTCGCCGGCGGGATCATGACAGCCGCTTGGGAGGAATGAAGGTGGGTGAGCCCAAGGTCCGAGGGGTGATCTTGGCCGGGGGCCAGGGTACACGGTTCCGCCCCCTCACATACTATATCCAGAAATGCATGATCCCCGTCGGTGACGACGAGAAGCCGGTCCTCGACTACATTGTCCGTCTCTTCGCCCACCACGAGATAAGCGACCTAGTGCTCCTCGTGGGCTACAAGCACCAGCAGATCCAGAACTACTTCAATGACGGCGACAGATTCGGGGTAAAGCTCCACTACGTCCTCGACGAGCCCGGTTACAAGGGGAGCGCCGGCGCCATCGTGAACGCGTACAGGCAGGGGATCATCAACAGCGATGATCATCTCGTAGTCTATTACGGCGACATTCTTTCAGACTTTGACCTGAAGAAGATGGTTTCACAGCACATCGAGTCGGGTGCTGTAGCGACAGTGGCCCTGGCCCGCGGATTCCGCATAAGGGTCGGGACGGCCGATATTGAGAACGGATTCATCAAGGGGTTCCACGAGAAGCCGGAGATAGATGACCCTGTGAGCGTCGGTATCCTTGTGATCAGCGGATCGGTCGTCAAGGAGATGAGTGAGATGCACAAGGGGGAGGATGAAGGCTCTTTCGATATCATGGGGGACGTGGTCCCATACCTCATCGAGAAGGGAAAGCCGGTCGGCGCATATGTGAGCAAGGCTTTCTGGTACGACCTCGGTTCCTTGGAGCGTTACGAGCGGTTCGAGCAGGAGAGGCTCAGCAGGATGCTGAAATACGCCGGCTAGCTGTACAACCCACAAAACGTTCATAAACAGTTCTGTGCCATGATAGAATCGATCTATAAATGAAGGCCCTCGTTTTAGCGGGAGGGTTCGGCACCAGGCTTAGGCCTCTGAGCTGCACCCGTCCCAAGATGCTTTTCCCGCTGGCCAATCAGGCCATGCTGGACTGGACGATGAAGAATCTCTCCGAGGGGGGGGTGGACACCGTCGTCCTCGCCGTTAATTACATGGCTGAGGCGTTGGTGAGATATTTTGGTCCGACGAAGTTCGATCTGGGTATAATTTACTCTCGGGAAGGGAGGCCCTTGGGAACGGGGGGTCCCATCAAGAAGGCCCAGGAGCACCTCGTAGACGGTGAGCCTTTCCTGATCCTCAACGGCGATGTCATATCGGACATCGACTACAGGCGCCTCGTGGAATTCCACAAATCCAACGGGGGGATAGCAACCATCGCCCTCGTCCGGGTGCCAGACCCAAGCCGGTATGGCGCTGTCGAGCTCGACGACGACGGCAGGGTCGCGAGGTTCGTCGAGAAGCCGGAGTTTGGGACAGCCCCGAGCAACCTCATCAACGCTGGAATCTATGTCTTCGACAAGGAGGTTCTGGACTATATCCCGGACGGGAGGAAGGTCTCCACGGAAAAAGAGGTGTTCCCGATCCTCGCAAATCAGGGAAAGCTTTACGGCTACGAGGTCCACGGCCTCTGGCTCGATGTCGGGGTCCCCGAAGCGTACCTCGAGGCGAACCGGCTCATCCTCGAGAGACTCACCAGCGAGGATATGGGCGAGGACCACGTGGTCCATGAGACCGCGAAGATTCTGGAGCCAACATATTTGGGTGCGAGTGTCAAGGTGGGGGCTCATTCTGTCATCGGGCCTAATGTTTCGATCTCCGATCATGTCCATGTCGGGGAGGGGTGCAGGATCGAGAACTCCATCATCTTTCCCGGGGCGACCATCGGGGATTACTCCTCGGTGAGGAACGCTATCATTGGGGAGAACGCGAGCATCGAAAAGTGGGTCAAGATTGAGTCGGGGAGCCTCATCGGGGACTATGTCACCATCACCGATGGGGTCACGATAACCGAGGGGGTCGCCATCTGCCCCTCTAAGACGGTGAGCGAGAGCATCCTCAAGCCGGGCCAGGTGATGTGATGGGGCGCCTCTTCGGCACGAACGGGGTCCGGGGAGTCGCCAACAGGGAGCTGACGGTGGAGATGGTCACGAGGCTCGCCGCCTCCATCGGCGCATATTTCGGGGGGAGCGTCGCCGTCGGGAGGGACGGGAGGATCACGAGCCCCATGTTCAGGGACGCCGCTGTATGCGGCCTCCTCTCCGTCGGGTGCAACGTATACGATGCTGGGATGCTGCCCACCCCGGCTCTCCAGCATGCCGTGAGGAGTAACGGGCTTAGCGCAGGGATCATGATCACCGCCTCTCATAATCCACCTGAGTTTAACGGGATGAAGGTGATCGCCGCTGATGGGGTGGAGGCCTCCAGGGGTCAGGAGACTGAGATCGAGGAGATCTTTTTCGGGGATGGCCCCAAACTCTCGCCGTGGGATGGGATCGGGACGGTGCAGCGGCTTGAGGCCCTCGAGGCGTATCAGGAAGCCGTTATCTCCCATGTGGACCTCGGGAGAGTCCGGGATGCGGGGCTGAAGGTCGCAGTCGATCCGGGGAACGGTGTCGCCGCATTATCTGCCCCTGGGATCGCCCGGGCTCTGGCGGGGGAGGTCTTCACGGTAAACGTCGATGTGGACGGTAGATTCCCGAACCGGGTCTCCGAGCCCAGGCCGGATAATCTGGGGGGGCTGCAGACTCTCGTGAGGGCTTCGGGGGCTGACCTCGGCGTGGCCTATGATGGGGACGGGGATCGCTCCATCTTCGTGGATGAGCTTGGGGAGGTTCACTGGGGGGACCGTTCCTTCGCGCTTTTGGCGAGGGAGTTCATCCTGAAGAATCCCGGGGAGCGCGTGGCTTCCCCCGTGAACTCGTCCAGGGCTCTGGAAGAGGTGGTATCGGGGGCGGGGGGGAGCGTGGTTTGGACCCAGGTGGGGAGCGTCGTGGTCTCCCGGAGGATGGTCGAGGAGGGAATACCCTTCGGGGGGGAGGAGAACGGGGGAATCATGTATGGCCCGCATCTCCAGGTCCGGGACGGCTCCATGGCGCTGGCGTTGATCATGGAGGTCATGGCCGAGACGGGTAAACCCCTCTCGCAGCTCTTCGGGGAGCTGCCCCAGTACTCTCAGCGTAAAGACCGGATCTCGTGCCCCGAGGAGCTGAAGGGGACGGTTTTGGAGGCCCTCCGGGGGAGGGTGGATGCGCCGCGGGTGGAGACCATCGACGGCGTGAAGCTGATCTACGACGATGACAGCTGGGTGCTGTTCAGGCCCAGCGGGACGGAGCCCATTTTCAGGATCTACGCCGAGGCCGGGAGCCCCGAGAGGGTTGAAACCCTCGTTGAGGAGCATAAGTCGCTCATCGAGTCGGTAGTGGAGTCCCTGAAGTAGGGGAGTCTACCCCTGCATCGCCTCGGCCAGGTCCAGGAGCTTCGCCCGGGGGTCCGCAGCCTTTACGACTCCGCTGGCGACGAGGACCCCGGCGGAGCCGAGCCGCAGGGCTGCTGCAACGTCCTCTCCGCTGGTGATTCCTGCTCCGCAGAGGACTTTGACGTCGGGGTTGACCTTTCTGCATTCATCCACGGACCCCGAGACGACCTCGGGCCTCGCCTTGGAGACGGGTATCCCGGATCCGATGAGTTCCGGGGGCTCTATGGCGATGACGTTGGGGGAGAAGGGGGCGACGGATCGCCCGGTTTCCACCGAGTCGACGCAGACCACCTGGAATAGGCCGGCTTCCTTCGCCCTTTTCACCGTGGCTTCGATGGTTTCCAGGGGGAGCCGTCTCTCCGAGTGGTTGATCAGTGTCCCCACGCATCCGGCTTCGGCTATGGCCTCTGGTAGGACGTGGCCTGTGAAGCGGCCGTATCCCACGGGGTCTATGTGCTGGGCGAAGACGGGGATGTTGACGGCTTTGATGACGGGGCTGAGGTCGATGGTCTGGGGGGCGACGGCGATGCAGACGCCGGTCTCCTGGGAGATCTCCCTCGCGATGGATGCGAGGGCCACTGCTTTGGGTCCGAGGCTTTCCTCGTAGGTCTTGAGGTTGACCAGGATGAATGGGTATTCTATCGTGGTTGTCATGGTTCAGTAGTGTTGTGTTCTGCACTATATCCTTTGCTGGCCCAGGGCTTTATGGGGCGCCCTCTTTGACGCGGGTTCCCTTCGGGGTGAGGGTGACGGTCTTGACGCTGAGTCTCCTGATACGTTTCCCTAGTTTCTGGGCGAAGGCCTTGGGGTTGGCGGGGGTGATCATGTAGATCTTTTCTCCGGTGTGGACGAGGGCTATCTTGGTTTCGTTGTTGGTGTAGTCGATGAACTTGAATCCGGTTTTCCGTAGATCGTTGACATGATCCCTCGCGTATTGGAGGGCTTCCTTGGAGGGCTTTCCTCGCCTCTCGTCTCTGATGTAGAGTTCCAGTCGGTCTATCGTGTCGTATGGGAGGATCTTTGTTCCTTTGAGGGGGCGTGTGATTTTGAGGCCTTTGGGGGTTAGCCAGTAGTGGTTGGTGTAGAGGGGGCTGTGGTTGGGGATGAGTAGGAGGAGCACGAGGCTGAATGAGACGGTGACGAGGTCGTTGAGGAGCTCTAGGCCGCTCAGCGGGGGGCTGGGTTGGGATAGGATGAGGGAGATGGAGTAGGCCTTCCAGATGAGGATGGGGATGCTGACGAGGGGCACGAGGTAGCCGAGGAGCCTCCTCTGTGTGTGGAGTGGGAGGCTCGGTATCTCCTCATCTCGCGCGGTCATGGGATCGACGGTGAGTTTGGTCCTTCAGGGATTTAACGGTGTGGTCGCTTTCGGGGACCGAAAAGTCTTAGGTGTCT
This sequence comes from Candidatus Bathyarchaeota archaeon, assembly GCA_026014875.1. Lineage (GTDB taxonomy): Archaea > Thermoproteota > Bathyarchaeia > TCS64 > TCS64. The sequence continues at coordinate 174,627 of JAOZHO010000037.1, forward strand.
CGGCTCCTTTGCCACGGTATGGATGTGCATGTCCTCCGCCTCGGGCATCGCCCCTCTAGGGATAAGCGGTTGAGCACCCACGTGATATTGGCGGCTCGGGCCTTCGGGGCCTCGGGGGCCACCTATACGGGGGATAGGGATCCGGGTTTGGAGGAGTCGATCGGTAGGGTTGTCTCGGAGTGGGGGGGGTCTTTCACTTTCGGGTTCTCCGGGAGCTGGAGGCGGGTGATCTCAGGGTGGAGGGGGCGGGTCGTTCATCTCACCATGTACGGGCTCCCGGTTCAGGAGGTGATCCCCGAGATCAGGGGGGACGGTTCGGATATCCTTGTGGTCGTGGGCGGGGCGAAAGTGCCGGGGGAGATATATGGTTTGGCGGATTGGAACGTGAGTGTGACTTCTCAGCCCCATTCGGAGGTGAGTGCATTAGCGGTGTTCCTCCACGAGCTCCGGGAGGGGGAGGAACTGGGGATCTCGTTCCAGGGGGCGAGGAGGAGGGTGGTTCCCCAGGCTCGGGGGAAGCGGGTCGAGGCCGGGGTTTAAGCTTTAAGTCCGGCGATGTGGCTATAGTAGTGGAATCCGGGAACTGTCATGAGCTTGTATAGTAATGTCAGCGATGAGACCGTGGACCAGATCGCGATGATCATCGGGGGGGAGGAGGGGGTCATGATAATAGATGCGATCAGGAATGTGAAGGAGATCACGGTGGAGGAGATCGCTGAGCAGACGGAGATACAGATAAACCAGGTGCGGAAGATCCTGTACCGGTTCTACAATCACAGCCTGGTGACCTCTAGGCGGTTCAGGGATAAAGAGACTGGTTGGTTCATCTTCCAGTGGACCCTCCAGCAGGAGCTGATCGAGGCTTTCCTCACGGGGATGAAGCAGAAGATCCTGAGAAAGCTGAAGGCGAGGCTGAGGCATGAGCTGGATCACGAGTTCTATCGTTGTGAGTCGGGGGAGTGTCCCCGGATCACTTTCGAGGAGGCCATGGATACTGTGTTTAATTGTCCGGTTTGCGGGGAGCCCACTAAGCCGATGAATAATGAGGTTTACATAGATTTCCTCGATGTTAAGATCGCGGAGATCGAGGGAGAGCTCGAGGCTTGAGCCTCCCGGGGCGGGGGGAGGCCCTGGGGATTCTTAGGGATGCGGGTTGTAGCCGTGGCGTTGTGAGTCACTGTTTGAATGTGGCGGGGTTGGCGGCTCGGATCGGGGGTGAGCTTGTGGATGCGGGGTTTGAGGTGGATCTCGCTTTGGTGGAGGCGGGGGCGTTGCTCCATGATCTGGGTAGGAGTGTGACTCATGGTATCGGGCATGGTGCTGTGGGGGGTGAGTTGGCGAGGGGGTTGGGGCTGCCGTTGGCTGTGGTGAGGATCGTGGAGAGGCATGTGGGGGCGGGGATTCCGGCGGATGAGGCGGCGGAGCTGGGGTTGCCCGTGGGGGTGTATGTGCCTGAGTCGTTGGAGGAGAAGCTGGTGTGTTACGCTGATAAGCTGGCGGAGGGGCGGGGTGAGGTGGAGTTCGGTGTGACCGTGGGGAGGATGGCGGAGGAGCTGGGGGCGGATCATCCGGCGATCGGGCGGATGTGGGCTCTCCACGCTGAGATCACGGGGATGCTGGGCTCGGGTCCTCGATAGTTGTTTATTTGGGTTGCGGGTGTTGTATCTGGGGGCCGGTGGTCCAGCCTGGTTAGGACGCCGCCTTTACGAGGCGGAAGCCGCCGGTTCGAATCCGGCTCGGCCCACTTTTTATGTGGTGGTTTTTTTTCTGTGGTGGGGGGTGTGGTTTGGGGTTGTTTGGGGGGTTGTTTTGGGTTTTGGGTTGTTTTTTTGGGTTGTTTGGGTGTTGTTTTGGTACTGTTTAGCTACTGAATAGCTACTGTTCAGCTCGGGGGGTTGTTTTCGTTGGGAGGAGGGTTGGAACGGTTTGGATGGCGTATTCTGCGTGGGGAAACGTGTTTCTCTTATCCTCTTGTAATCAGCATTTGAGGGGTCATCGACTAGAGAAATGATATATGTGTTTTCTGGACTGGTAACTCTTGATGAAATATACTAGAGTATTCGCTGACGAAGAGGGAGAGACGCATTTTGAGGATGTTGAAGTGGAACTCGAATTAGTTGATTTTGCGCCCCCGGCGTCGCCTCTGATGTTGTCCCGGTTTAAACCGGCCACTCGGTATGCGTTTTGCATGTTTCCATCTGGGTGGTTTGGGGATTGGCATCCGACTCCGAGAAAGCAGTTTTTCTTTGGGCTTTCTGGGGAGTACGAGGTGAAGGTGAGCGATGGTGAGAGCAGGGTATTTGGTCCTGGGAGCGTCGTTCTGGTGGAGGATGTCGCGGGTAAGGGTCATGTGACTAGAGTAGTGGGTTCAGAGGGTGTTCTCACAGCGATAGTGCAGCTTGAGGATTGATCAAAGCCGTTTCTCTCTATTCGCGGATCTTATCCAGAGGGAATTGGCATCTGAGTGATAGAAAAAAAGGGAGAGTCTATTGTTTAGAACTTTATCACTACGTGGGTTCTCGTGTTGGTGTAAGGGGCCTCGGCATTTGGTATCTTCATATAGTTTTCAGGACTGCCCTTTATGACGCATAACGCATTCTCTGGGACACCTAGTGCTGCACCCCAAAGTTTCACTTTGCATCCGGCGTCTTCGATGGCTTTAGTCCATTTGTCCATGGCCTTCTTGAAGCCCTCTGGTCCCTGATGTTCTGGTTTCCAGTTTGCGTATACGATGTAGTATTTCATTTCAGGCATTTTCTTCAACCTCGGAGTTAGGTTCCACTATCTCAGCAGAACCTTAAACTTCATCTGATCCTCCCTGTCTATAATGTTTTGGACAGTCCAAATGAGAGATGCAAGCATTTTGGAAAGTATAATGCTTCATTCATTCCCTAAGCTCTACCCTTCACTAGATTCAGCATCTGAGTGATTTCAAGAAAAAGAAGGGGAGTCTCTGTGATCATTACGATCCGATTTAGATTACTTCACGAAGGATTCGGCTGGTGAAATTATCGACCAGATAGGACAGTTGGACAATTCCTTTCTTGTATTTGTCATCGTTCCATATCTTACCGAAGTCTTCCACCGTCTCGAATGTAGTTAGACTAACTATTCGTCCCGTGCCATCGGATAGACCTAGGCCTTTCCATTTTACTCCTTCCTTGATCTTTTTCTCATAATAAGGATACAGCCAGTCAACTTCGTGTTTGAGGCGTTTCTTGTTTCTCTCCTCATCTTTGGGACAAGTGAATTCCATTAGAAGGTACACAGACATACGTTTCACCTTTCCAGAGCCTTGAGTGTCACCTGACCCTTAGAATCTATAACGGTTTGGACAGTCCAAATCAATGTTTCACGTGAAACAATGTTAGTGTCGTATATCCCAACACTATCTCGTGGAGCGAACCAATCCCCGCGGAGGTTCAAAGCTGGCATGGTAGATCCTTGTCCCCACCAGTCTGACCTTCTCAAGCTCCTCAAGGTCATGAACATAGCCCTTGATGGTGGACAGCCTGAATCCCCATCTCTCATAGTAGTTCTTCACCAGATCCTTCATCTCGATACCATCGCTGCCAGCCTCTTCGATCGCATTCAACATGTCCTCCATCCGGTCCTTAACGGACAACCATGGACCTCCTCAATCAAGAAATCCTCATAGAATTATATACAACTAACTATGGAACTCCCCACTATCATCCTATGAATCAGCATCCGAGTGGTTTCAAGCCCTCAACTGACCGAGGGTTGTTTAAAGTCATCTAACCTCACGACCTTGAACACTTCACCACATTCGGGGCACTTGGGCTTTCTCGACGCTTTGTTGCTCACGCGTCTCGTTGAGCGTTTATTTCCTCCACTTTTTTGCAATTCTAACCTTTGTACTCAGGGCCTGCCCGGGTAATCCCTTTTTGAATTTTACTCTCAAAGTCCCCGTTCTGCCATGTGGCTTCAATATGACCCCGAACACTCTGGGATTTTCTATGGGCCAACTGACCTTCCAACCGATAAGCATCGATGATTCTTCAGGTTCAACATCCAGGACCTTTAGTAGGCACTCCCGGTTCCTCGGGAATTTAGAGCCGCTCCTATAGTTTAGAACCACCCCGGTATACTCTTCAGTCATATTTTGATTCACCATTTTCATGCTTCATTTCCTTTTCCTAATTGATTAAGTTACGTAACGATACTTTACATACGTGCCCGCGGTCATACTTTCTAACGTGAACCGTACAATATCTCCACTCTTGGCGCCTAAGATGATGGAAATGGGGTCTTTTGACTTCATCCAGGGGAACTGATAAGGCTCTGCGTGATATTTCTCAAGGACGGCACACCCTTCTTCCTTTGACAATAACACAGCACGGGGCACAAGTTTATGGTTGAAGATATCGAAGGTGGGAATCGTGGAGGGTATGAGTTCCACATCGAGACTTGGAGCATTGTGTCTCGCCGACCAGGTGAACTTCGAATCGGTGAGCATGATCCCGTTTTCGGTTTCGGTCTCATCCAGGAGTTTCTTCAAGTCTCTAACGAATGCGATCCCCACGGTTCTCTGGTTGCAGACACACTGCATTATAGATCTTCTATCGCCCGTGGTTAGATGGTATATGATCAGATCCCCATCCTTCTCTTTCTTCGTGACCTTCATATTCCGGTATTTTATGATCAATTTGGCACGTTTCTCGATGGCGGTATCTTTTCGAGGCAAATATTTTCACCCCCGGTTAATGATAGACGTGTGAATCGATGAGTTTCTCATAGAAATCAGTGAGGTCAATTATTTTTCCCTCGATCGTGTAATCGAATCTTTTTTTCATTACATTCTCACGAAGGTCTTCTGCATCGACCAGTTTATCTTTGAAATTCAAGTCGTCAACTACTATGCCGACTTTCTCTTTCTCGACAAAATCTTTCATAGTCCGATGTGGGAATGTTAGGATGGGGAGACCGCAGGCTATATACTCGAAAGCCTTGTTCGGTAGCACGGCGTCCAAGTGCTCCCAATTTTTTTCACCGTTGAATCCAGCCCAGCCGTAATCATACTGGGTTAACTCTTTCAGGAGTTCGCTCTGTTTCAGGTGGCCATGATAATGGATGTATTTACTTTCAGAGGATAGGCGTCGAAAAGATTCGTCTTCCCTCGATGCATAGATGTGAATGTGGAGGTCATTTAGAGCTATCTTCCTGAAAATGTCTCTTAGATCGTAGTGATGTCCCTCAATCCTGCTCGTGATAGTTCCCGCGTAAACGATGTGAATCTCCCCATCCTTTGAAGACAGCCGTTCCCTGAATTCTTGGGGAATTAGGTCTCTTGAGACATAGTTGGGAAAAATCAGTTCGGGGGTATTTTCGATGTTATAGCGATCCACGATAAAATCCCTAAGGACCTTTGATACGAACACCAATCCATCGGAGTTTAAACAAGAGCTTTTTTCGTCAGCCGCATAGTTCATTATCTGGGTCTCGTCGTCGTCTTCCGTGTAACCCGTGTTTCTCATCGTGAGGGAGTCGTGGACATCATGGATTATCGGCCTCTCAGGGACGCCTTTCAACGCTTCAACTGTGAGGTAATCCGGTGCGTTATGGCTATGGATTATTTGAGGATCATACTCCTCAACTAGTTTTTTTACACTCCCCCCTAGGTCTTCAGCGTCTAGTTTCACGGTTTCATCAAAGAATTCATCTCCGAAACCGTAAAGATCTGATAACGATGTTTGGAGGTACCCAAAGATGATTGAGACATTCTTATGTTGGTCTCGGATACCGCGAGCCAGCTTTAACGCCCTGATGCATGGTTGAGGCTGGAGGAACATCACCCTCATCTACAGACCACCGTGGTCTGCGGTAGATGCACAATTCCCGTTGCTGGTCGTGTTGAGAGTCTCCTACTTTTCGATTTTCTAATATTTACAGTCATATGTTAACCTTCCAGTCGCGTTGTGGAGACCACGCCCGTCGCGTGTGCGAGCCAAGCGCGATGCTAGGGAAACTCAGGTGGCTCCAGGATAGTATGCTTTCAGGAATACTATACGAAACCTACGTCTAACCACACGTTTCCCCCTATTAGACGAGAGGATAGGAGTAGTTCTACATTATAAGTCCTCAGTTCGCGCCCGCGAGCGACGTCATGATTGCCTGAAAACATCTAAAACCCCACATTACACACGTGTGATCTTGTCAATCTGAACGCATCCAATCAATAGTTTACTAGAAATATTCATAATTAAAACAAGAATTACTGCGCATATAGTCAGTGAATGATTAATATAAACATCAATTTACAGATTTTCCTAAGAATGTAATCTATTAGGGTTTTTTCACCTAGACCGTATGTTGTTGAAATGCGGTATATTGGTTGGATTCATAAGTTACCATGGAAGATGAACCCGTTTCAAAGATGAAATTCGATTTGCGCGCGTAACAAAAACTTTACAAAGATTTCACCTCCAAACTGGTGCTAACTTTTTCTGGTAAACAACCACACGCGCGCTATCCAGTTGAGTTCGGGGTATATCGCGAATTGTAAGAACACATATAGACGGGTCAAGGAAATTCTACCTGTCCGCCATGGTACAGCCAGGACCATCTCCCAGACCCAGCACCATCCGTGTCCTCCACGTCGACGATGAGCAAAGCCAGCTCAAGTTTACAAAGTCGTTCGTCAATCTTTCAGACAGCACCATTCACATGGAATCCGTCGCGACGCCCGAAGCAGCCCTGAGGAGATTAAAGGAGGAGAATTTCGACTGCATAGTCTCCGACTACCAGATGCCCATCCTCAACGGCATCGAGCTCGCGAGAAGAATCCGAGGCTTCAGCGACATCCCCATCATCATCTACACGGGGCGGGGCAGCGAGGAGGTCGCCGAGACCGCCTTCACCGTGGGCATAGATGACTACATCCGCAAGGAGATAACCCCCAGCCATTACCAAGTTCTGGCGAGGCGGATAAGATCCGCCGTCGACAAGAAACGCGCCGAGGATAAAGTGATCCAGGAAAGGGACTTGGCCCAGAAATACCTCGACGTCGCCGGCGTCATGCTGGTGATCCTGGACACGGAGGGCAGGGTCATGCTGCTCAATCAGAAGGGCTGCGAGATTCTCGGGGTATCCCAGGAGGAGGCCCTGGGTAAGAACTGGTTCGACAGCTTCCTTCTTTCCCCCAACGTCGAGGAGGTGAAGGGGGTAGTCCGGGAGCTGATGGCGGGGAACATTGAGCCGGTGAGGTTCTACGAGAACCCTGTTGTCTCCAGCTCCGGTGAAGAGCGCATAATCGCCTGGCATAACTCGTTGCTCCATGATGACGAGGGAAACATTACGGGCATCCTCAGCTCTGGCTCCGATATAACCGAGCAGAGGAGGACAGAGGAGAAGTTCAGGGCTCTCTTGGATGAGTCGAGGGACGCCATCCTAGTCCTCGACAACGAGAGATATCTGTATGGAAACTCGAAAGCAGCGGAACTCCTGGGGTTCAGCGACCCTAGCGAACTGATCGGAAGAGACGCGTTCGAGTTCGTCGCCCCGGAGGACAGGGAGAAGGTTAGAGAGATAGCCTTCAGGAGGCAGAAGGGCGAGGTTGTCCCCAGCCGTTATGAATTCAACCTCTTCAACAGGGAGGGCAAAAGGGTTCCTGTCGAGGTCAATGTATCCCTCATCGAGTATGATGGCAAGCCCGCTTCCCTCTCCATAAACCGAGACATCACCGAGCGGAGAAGGGCAGAGGAGGCAATGAAGGCAAGTGAGGCAAAGTACCGTTCTTTTCTTGAGGAAGGATTGGATGGCGTTGTAGTCACTCGGAATGGGAACTATCTCTATATCAATCAGAGATACGCCGAAATGCTGGGATACTCCGACCCCTCTGAGCTGCTCGGGAGAAACACCCGCGAGGTGATTGACCCAAGAGACGCGGAGCGTTTGGATGCCATACGCGAGCAGAGACAGAGGGGGGACATGCAACGGTTCATCTATGAGGTGAGATCCCGAAAGAAGGACGGCTCCTCGATCTGGGTGGGCGTTGCCTCATCGGGCATCGAGTTCGAAGGAAACCAAGCTGTGATCACATATGCCCAGGACATCACCGAACGCAAACGGCTGGAGGAGGATACTAAACAGTATCAAAAACGGCTTGAGGCTCTGCATAGCAGCTCGTTTAGGTTATCGAAGCATGATCACCTGAATGGAATGTTCATGGAAACGTTGGATATCATCAAGGACGTCCTGGGTTTCCAGTATCTGGGAATAGCCCAGATAAAAGGGGATGAGATCACCTTTGACGTAGCGGTGGAAGCGTACTATCCAGGAGATTTCAAGATCCCATTAAGCCAGCCAAGCATTGTGGGGCGTATCTTCAAGACTGGAAAACCCGAACTGATATCGGACACTCGCCTTGACCCAGATTACTATTTCGGCCCGGAGATGGATGAGGCGGAGCAGAGGCTATCGATGCTCGCAGTCCCTGTGATGATCGAGGGCGAAGTCGTGGCGGTAATCGATGTCGAGGGCGTTGAAACCGGAGCGTTCTCGGAGGAAGACAGAAAGATTCTCGAAATCCTGGCTGACCACGTCGCCTCGGCCATGGAGAGGATTCAATCCCGGCGGAGGCTCGAAGAGCTCCACGAACAGCACAACCGGGAACTGGTCGAGGGAGTCCAGAGGGTCTCCTCCATGGTCCGCCACGACCTCAGGGGCCCCCTCCAGACCATCATGAACGCCGCATACGTCGCCGAGACGAACCCCCAGAGAATCGGCGAGATGGTGGAGATCATCATGAGGAGCGTCAGGCATCAATCCGACATCATGGAGGACTGGAAAAATCAAGACCTCGAGGAGACCCTGAACGCCACCGAGGAGGACCTAGGCCAGCTGATCTCCGACTCACTGGCCGCATCACTGATACCCTCCCACATCACGGTCGACGTGAACGTGGACCCGATGAACGTGACCCTGGACAACGTGAAGATGAGGCGGGTCATGGACAACCTCATCAGAAACGCGATCGAGGCCATGGAGGACGGAGGCAGGCTGACGATCTCCGCCCGGGAAGCCAAGGACGAGATAGTCATCGAGGTAACCGACACCGGGATCGGCATCCTGGAGACCGAGATGAAGAACCTCTTCAAACCATTCTACACCACCAAACCCTCGGGCATCGGCCTCGGCCTCACATACTGCAAACGGACGGTGGAGGCCCACAAGGGCATCATAGAGCTGGAGTCGAAGGCGGGCGAGGGAACCAAGATCACGATATCCATGCCCAAAACACCGGAAGCGGAATAGCCCTCCGACCAGTGGGACAACCACTTCCCCGACGAAAGTATCTTTCAGACGTTCACGAAACCCATAAGATATAGTAAGAACTAAAACGAGACTATGAGGGTAATGAAGGTGTCCAGAAGGCTCCATGCGCTCCTGCCGCTCATCCTAGTCCTGTCCACGTTAACCGGATCGGCCATCGTCGAGGCCGAGGACGGCACACCCACCCTCCAGGTCACCATCCACAGGATCCAGAGCATCGACCCCATCGAGGGCCCCCTCGAAGGGGAACCTGACTGGATATACAGGATCGAGGTCTGGGACGGCGGAGGCTGGCAGAGGGTCACCACGGACACCACCGTGGGGGACGGGGACCTCACCGGGGACCACACCCACGCCTTCACCCTGGACGCCCTCTCCGTCAACTCCACCAACGTCTACATCACCCTCTTCGAAGTGGACACATTCATCACCTCTTGGGGGGTCGCCGACATCAGCGGAGACCCCGGAGCGATACAGCAAGACCAGAGGGAGCCGGCGCCCCTCACCGCCGTCTTCAAGGGGGTGTACAATCTGGTCACAGGCTCCTTCACCGGTGACCCCCTCATAATGGACGGGGGCCTCCTCATGACCTCCGGAGAATTCGACGGGAGCACCGACTCCGACGAGAACGATGCTGCCATCTGGTTCACAGTCCAGGACGACTACGAGACCCCCACGGCCGAGGCGGGGCTCGACCAATCCTCCCTGACTGGGGAGAAGCTCTCCTTCGACGGATCCGCCTCCCAGGCCTCCGCAGGCTCCACCCTCGTGGCCTACGAGTGGGACTTTGAGAGCGACGGCGTCATCGACGCAACCGGGGCGAAGCCGAGCCGCGTATTCCCGCTGATGGGATCCTACACAGTGACCCTGAGGGTCACCGACTCCCTGGGGGAGACCAGCACGGACGCCCTCACCGTCACCGTGCTGAACCGGGAGCCCACGGCATCCTTCAACCACACCCCCCTGGAGCCCACCTTATTCCAGACCATCCAGTTCAGGGACAACTCCACAGACCCCGACGGAAACGTCACTGCCTGGGCCTGGGACTTCGGGGACGGCACAGCATCGACCCAGAAGGACCCCACCCACAAATACGGTGACAGGGGAAGCTACACGGTCACCCTCACCGTCACGGACAACGACGGGGGCACCGACGCATCCACCCGGGTCATAACCACGAGGAATCTGGAGCCCACGGCGAGCTTCCGGGCCCCGGGCACGGCCAACGTGGGGGACGGGGTCAGGTTCGTGGATGAGTCCACCGACCCCGAGGGGGGGCCCTTGACGTATCTCTGGAACTTCGGGGACGGCTCCACGTCGACGGCGAGGAACCCCATCCACGAGTACGACGCCCCCGATGCGGTCCTCGTCACCCTCCTGATCACAGACGACGAGGGAGCCACCCACACCGCCACGCTGACCATAGTCATCTTCCCCACCATCCGCCCCGACGCCGACTTTAGCCACGAGCCCGAAGGGGGCACCATCCACGACACCGTGGCGTTCTTCGACGAGTCATGGGACTTGGACGGCTCCATCCTCGCCTGGGAGTGGGACTTCGGGGACGGGGAGACCTCCCGCCGGAAGGACCCCACCCACCGCTTCGAGGACAAGGGGATCCACAGGGTCACCCTCACCGTGGAGGACGACGACGGGAACACCGACACGGTCACCAAGTCCGTCATCATAGAGAACCTCCCCCCCACAGCAGAGTTCACGGCCTCCACCACCGCGGCCCAGATAGACGATGAGATCCGGTTCACCGACTCCTCCGCGGACCCCGAGGACCACCGGCTCAGGTACTCCTGGGACTTCGGGGACGGAAGCTCCTCCGACGCCTCCAATCCGAGCCACAGATATGATGAGGCTGGAACCTACACCGTGGCGCTCACCGTCACCGACGACGAGGGGGAGACCGACACCGCGAGCGCGAGCGTGAGGGTCGAGGGGGCTCCGGCGGGGGGAGGCGGCATACCCGGGTTCCCAATCGCATCGCTGGCCATCGGGGCGCTCCTGGGAGCCCTCATCCTGTCCAGGTTGGGCGCCCCCCATAGAAGAGAAATGATTTAGCCTCTCGCCCCCGAATCCAGTACGGGCGCAATGATCCGGGACATCCTCGTCATAGGAGCCGGGGTGCTGGGCCTCAGCTCGGCCCTCCACATCAAGCGGCTCAACCCCGAGAGATCCGTGGCGGTCATCGACAGGCTCCCCGGTCCGGGACAGGGGAACACCGCTAAGGCCGCGGGTATCTACCTCAACCTCCACACGACCCGGGTCAACTACCTCCTCGGGGACTCCACCATTGACTGGCTCCACCACCTCCAGGGCGACCTCGGATACCAGATCGGACTCCACCAGTACGGCTACCTCTACCTCCTGGACGAGGGAAGATACGAGAAGCTGAAGCAGGCCATCCCCCGGGCCAGGGGGCTGGGGGTCGAGGTGAAGACCTACGAGGCCGAGGAGCTGAGGCCCCTCATCCCGGACCTCACATTGGAGTTCGGGGACGAGGAGGCCGAGCAGATGGGGCTCAAACCCATCGCAGGGGGGGTCCTCGGGGTGAGATGCGGGAACGTCGACCCCGACGCCCTCGCCCAGAGCCTCGAAGCCGAGTTCACCAAGCTCGGGGGCGAGGTGTTCTACGGGACGGAGGCCAAGGGACTCACCATCAAACCCAAGAGGGAGCTGGGGCTCCCCGGCGAGCCGTACGTCTGGCAGGACCTCACGGTGACGGGGGCTGAGACTAGCCGTGGGCTCATCGAGGCGGAGACCACCGTCGTCGCGGCGGGGGTCTGGGCGGAGAGGCTCCTCGCCCCCCTGGGGTTCGACCCCCTCATGAGGCCCAAGAACCGTGTGATCTTCGTCTTCGACGATCCCCGCCTCAGAAGGCTGAGGCTGACCTCGGGGTTCAGCGAGGTTGGGTCCCTCCCCTTCACCAGTATTCCGGGGATCAGCGTCTACCTCAAGGCGGATCCCTCCGAGGGGACCCTCTGGCTGGGGTGCGCCGACGACCTGGGGAGGAGGTATGGCCTAGAGGACGACCCCCAGCCCGAGCGGGGGCTCTACGAGGACGACATGTACCACGCCCTGGTCAGGTATCTCCCCTGCTTCGAGGGGGTCCGCCCCGTGAACTCCTGGGCGGGGCAGAGGGCCGTCAACATGCTGGACAGGAGCCCCGTGGTGGCTCCGGGGCCAGGGATGATCTACGTCGGTTCCGCCTCGGGGTACGGGATCACCAAGAGCGATGGCCTGGGGAGGGTGGTGGCCGCGGTCTACGGGGGGGAGGAGGAGGCGGAGCTCTACGGGGGGAGGCGCATCAGGGTCAGCGACATAGGGATCGACGGGCGGAACGTGGGCAAGGAGACCTTCAAGGTCTGAGGGCTCCTCCATCGCCAGCCGTTCCCCGGGGTTAAGGTTGATAAACCGCCGTTCTGCATGCTCTCAGGTTCGTTATGGAAAAACGGTCTCAGATGATCGTCGTCTTCGCGGGGATGGTCCTCGCCGTAGCGGCGTACTATGTGCAGATGGGCTCGGGGGGCTCCGGCTACGGGAACGTCGATGTGGCGGAGGCCTGGGACCTCATCGCGGATAAGGCTGACCTCGTCATCCTCGACGTCAGGACGGTCTCCGAGTACGAGAGCGGCCACCTGGAGGGGTCCATCAACATCCCCGTCGAGGTGCTGAGAGGGCGCCTCTCGGAGCTCAACCCGGACGACGAGCTGCTGGTCTACTGCAGGACGGGGAACAGGAGCACCACCGCCGTGGGAATCCTCAGGGAGAACGATTACGACCATGTCTACCACATGGACGGGGGCATAACCGCTTGGATGAGCGCGGGGTTCCCCACCGTCTCATAGATCAGACTCTTTTCAAGCTGTTATTCTCAAAAAAGATGGGTGGCGCTACCTCTGTCTAGTCACGACGCCCGGGGCGCCCTGGGCGAGGCGCTTCCCGGCGTGCTCGAGCATGGGGAGCTTGTGGTCCCTCGAGAACTTGGTGATTGTGACGAGGTCCACGAGCTCTAGGCCCACCCGCTTCAAATAGTCCTCGAGGTTGTGGAGGGCCCGCGCAGCCCCGTTCCCGCTCCCCCCGGCGGCTGTGACCCCTATGGTCTTGGTCCCGACGAACGTGTCCCGGCCGCTGAAGGTCTCGACCCTCCGTATGCGGTCCAGGAACCTCTTCGCGGACTCGCTGAGGTCGTGCCAGTAGACGGGGGTGACGAAGACGAACGCGTCGGCCTCCCTGATCTTCTCCCTGATGGTTTCCAGGTCGTCCTCCTGGATGCAGGTTCCTTCCCGGCACTGGCCCCAGCCCCGCTCGCAGGCCTTGCAGGGCTTGATGTCCATGTGGTTGAGGTGGATTAGCTCCACGTCGCCCCCCTCGGAGGCGAAGCCGTCGAGGACCGCCTGGGCGGTTGCCGCGGTGAGCCCGTCGGTGTTGGGGCTCGTCTGGATTGCTAGGCACTTCATGGTTCTACTCTCGGGGTAATCTATGAGATAAAGCTTATCAGGTCACCGGCGGATCCGGGTTATCCATTCGGAGGGCTCGGTGAATTGGCGGGTGAGGGTTCGTTGAGGAGGAACGTCGGGGTCCTCGCGGGGGGCTTCCTCGCCTTCTTCTCCCTGAACATCCTGAACACCTCCTACTCCATCGTGATGGCCCTCATCAAGGCCGACCTCGACCTCACATACACCATGAGCGGCGCCCTCACCTCAGTCTACTTCGTGGGCTACGCCATCGGGCAGGTCCCCTGGGGCGCCCTGGCCGACCGGATCGGGAGCAGGAGAGTGATGGTCGCCAGCATCCTGGGCATCGCAGTCAGCACCATCCTCTTCGGCTTCGCCCAGGGATTCTGGCAGGCAGCCCTCGCCCGGCTCGTATCGGGGCTCCTCGGGGCGGGGGTCTTCGTCCCCGGTGTGAGGCTCGTCTCCGGGTGGTTCCCCCCGGAGGAGAGGGGCACCGCCCTCGGGATCTTCAGCATCGGGGCGAGCGTGGGGCTCATCTCCTCCTCCACCCTCTCGCCCTACATCGCGAACATCATCGGCTGGAGGGCCACCATCATGGGGATCGGGTTGCTGGGGCTCACGTTGACGGCGGTGATGTGGGTGACCCTGAAGGACAACGAGGCGGAGGAGAGGACCGGGGGGGACGGGGACCTGAGGGACGTCCTCGCCGACAGGAGCTTCTGGGCCCTCGGGGCAATACAGATGGCACGGCTGGGGGCGAACTATGTCTTCATCGCCTGGCTCCCCCTGCTCCTCCAGGAGGAGTTCGGGATGACCATCGTCGCCGCCGGGGCCGCCTTCTCCCTCTTCAACATCGCGGGGATGGTCTCCAACCCCCTCGGGGGCATCATATCCGACCGGCTGGGGGAGAAGATCGTGCTCCTCGTCTCCTTCGCGGTCCTCTCGGTGGCCTCCTTCGCTTTCACCCTGGTGAAGGGGGGGCTCCCCATGTATCTGGTGATCCTGGTCATGGGATGGTTCATCAACTTCGTGAGGAGCCCCAGCTTCGCGTTGATCCCGCGGCTCTACGGCGTCGAGAGGGCGGGGAGGGTCTCGGGGCTTCAGAACACCTTCGCGAGCATCGGGGCCCTTGTGCTCCCCTTCCTCATCGGCTACATCAGGGACACCACCGACTCTTACTGGGCGGGCTGGATCGCCCTCGCGCTGATCCTGGGAGCCGTGGCGGTCTCAGCCCTCTTCCTGAGGACTGCCCCAGAAGACTGACTGAAAACCCTAAATTCACGGCATCCCAGATCACCTGAACCGGGAGGAGCCTGTCCTTGTCGAGCGTAGACATCCGGGAGATGACCGCGGGAGACCTCGACTTCTGCCTCGAGATGTTCGGGATCACGGGTTGGGGGAACACCGCCGACGACGTCCGAAGGATGATCTCCTACGAGCCGGGGGGCTGCTTCGCCGCCAGCCTGGGGGGCGAGGACGTGGGCATGGTGGGGAGCATCAGGTATGGGGAGGTGGGCTACCTGGGGAACCTCATCGTGCTCCCCGAACACCGGGGACGGGGGATCGGGGCCACACTGATGAAGGCGACCATGGGGCACCTCCTCGACTCCGGGGTAAAATCGATCCGCCTCGACGCCGTGCCGAAGGCGATATCCCTCTACGAGCGCCTCGGGTTCAGGGAGGAGAGCCTCTCCCTCAGGTTCACGGGGCGCGCATCCGAGAAAGGGTCCACGGGATGCGAGCGGATGAGGGATTCCGATCTCCCGGCGGTCCTGAACCTAGATCAAGAATTCTTCGGGGCCCCGAGGGGCAGGGTCTTGAGGAGAGTCTACGAAGACTTTCCAGGGCTCTGTTTCGTGGCCCGGCAGGGCTCGAGGCTTGTGGGGTTCATCATGGCCAAGGAAGGGGAGGGTCGAAGCAGAATTGGGCCTTGGATCTGCGAGCCCGACGAGGGGGGGATCGCCGAGAATCTGCTGCATCGGCTAATGGACGAGGTGGCGGGTAGCATGCTGTGGGCTGGAGTTCCTGAGGGGAACCGGGGCTCCGTCGAGATACTGGAGCGGAACGGCTTCATCAGTGGCGCCTCCAGCCACCGGATGTGCCACGGCGAGGGCGGCGAGACTGGGATAATAGAGGGAATATTTGGCGTCGGCGGTCCCGACAAAGGCTAGTTAGCCCTAGCGGTTAGGCTTTAGTGATCTCGATGGTGTCTCCGACCTCGATGGGGCCTGCGTCGAGGGTCTCAGACTTCACGAGGACGTTCATGTGGTTGGGCATGTGGGTCATGTCGTAGCCCGCCACCCGGCCCAGCGGCCTGCCCCCTATCGAGACCTTGTCCCCGACGACGGCGAGGCCCCCCTCCGTGACCTCGAAGAACGCTATCGCAGAGACCCGGTCCGCTCCTCCCCCGGGGCTGACATCCTCCTCGTCTGTGATCATGAGCTCGTGGATCTCGTTCCTCCGGAGGCCCCTGCTCCGGGACGGGATGAGCTCCAGGTTCCGGTCCTCGAATATGATATGGAGGAGAGCGACGATCTCCCCGGTGACGGGGCGGCGGTCCCCGTATACTGAGGGGGTGATGAGGTTGGGGTCGTATGGGGGCTCTGCCACGGCTTCATTACTCCTTGACCCAGACGCCCTGTCGTTCCTCGGGCTCCTGGGAGTCGATGTCCATGTAGTAGTGGATGGACTCCCGGGATGTGGAGGCGGACATGGTGTTCCCGTCCTTGTCGAGGGAGAGGCAGTTCATCCCCCCGGTCTCGTTAAGGGAGATGATATCCTTCATCGCCTGGATGCACGCCTCCTCGACGCTCCTCCCGTTCTCCATGTAGCTTATTATGGTGCGGGCCGTGGAGCGCCTGATCGCCAATTCTCCCCTCCCGGTGCAGGCTGCTGCGCCAATCTTGTTATCGCAGTAGTTCCCGGCCCCGATGATGGGGGAGTCCCCTACCCGGCCCGGCATCTTGTAGGCGGTGCCGCTGGTGGAGACCCCGCTGCAGATGTTCCCCTCGGCGTCCATCGCCATGATGTTCACCGTGCCGTGCTGAGCGTCGGTGAGCTTCTCGTACCAGTCATGGAGCTTGAACCGGGTGTACCGTTGGGCCCAGTTGGTCCTCTGCTTGGTCTCCTCATCCAGCTCATCGAAGGTATCGTTCACGAACGCCTCGTAAGCGGCCCTGCTCCTCTCCGTGAAGAGATCAGACTTCTCGAACCCCTCCACCTCAGCGAACATCGCCGCCCCGGGACCCACCAGGAGGACGTGGGGGGAGACCTCCATGACCCTGCGGGCGACCGAGATGGCATGCAGGAAGCCCTCCAAGGCCGCGACGGCCCCGGAGCGCATCTTCTCCCCGTCCATGATCGAGGCGTCCATCTGGGGCACCCCCAGCATGTTGGGTAGGCCCCCCAGGCCGACGCTGGTGTCCTCGGGGTTCTCCTCCACCGCGTTGGTCGCGGCCTCCACGGCGGATATGGCCGAGCCCCCGTTCCGGAGGATCTCAACCCCCCGGTGGAGCATGTTCTTCGAGTTGCGGGTGCCGATAATGAAAGGCTTCACCATCTGATCATCCAACTTCGGTACCACGAGGTCCTATAAAAACAGGGGCCCGTGGCAAGTCTTATTATGGCTGCGGCGTGAAATGCTCCGCGTTGGATAGCCATGTCGAATGAGGCCAAGACCGTCTACTTCAAGGGGAAAGGGAAGGAGTTCACCGAGGAGACGCTCCGCCTGGCGAAGGAGAGGGCGGACCAGCTCGGAATCAGGGACATCATCATCGCGAGCTACACGGGCTACACCGCCCTCAAGGCACTAGACTACTTCCAGGGCTACAACCTGGTCGTTGTCGCCGGGGTCTTCGGGTTCAGGGAGCCCAACCAGGACAGGCTCCCCCCCGAGGTCAAGGCGGAGATCGAGGTGGGAGGGGGAAAGATCGTCCGGGCGGCCCACGCCTTCGGGACCCTGGGGAGGGCGGTGAACCGCCGCTTTGGGGTGATCCAGATAGACGAGATCATCGCCCACGTCCTCAGGGTATTCAGCCAGGGGGTGAAGGTGGGCTGCGAGTGCGCATGCATGGCCGTGGACGCGGGGCACGTCAGCGCCGGCGATGAGGCGATCTCCATCGGGGGCACCAGCACGGGCGCGGACACAGCCATCGTGCTGAAGCCCAGCAACACCCACACGTTCTTCGACACACGGGTGCTGGAGATAATCTGCAAGCCCCGGGAGTGAGAAAGCAGCGGCTAGGTCGCCGACTCCACGTTGCACTCGGTGATGTACTGGGAGAGCCCCGTGAACACCGAGAAGCTCACCGTGGTCCCGATATCGTTCACGTCGACGTTGCCGGGCCCCTTGACGTAGATCAGAAGCTCCCCGCCAGACATCAGCGGAATATCCGACGAGGCCTGAGTATAATTCTTCCCGTCAATGGTGACGCCCGCCCCGATCAGGTTGCTGTAGCTCGTAACGTTAAAGTCCCCGCCGATGGTGGTGCCCGAGGGCACCCTGTAATAATAGACGTTGGACCACCCCGACTCGACCCCCCGGACCTCCATCTTGTCGATGAGGATGTCCCGTCCCCCGAGGTTCTCAACCCTGAAGGCCCCCACGGCCCCCGTGCTGTTGACCCAGACATGCTGCTTGCTGAGGCGGATCTCCTCGGTCTGGACCCGGGTGGAGATGAGGTTGACCGAGTAGTAGACCACGACCCCGGAGAGAAGAATGGAGACAACGAGAAGTATCAGTGTGGTGACCACCTGGGCTAACGCCCTCCTCCTCGCCGCCTCCGCGCTCACACGAACCCCGATCGGTGATCCAGATTAACGACCTATATCGCTGTGTATGTAGCCCTGATCTACATCAATGACACTGATTACCGATCAGTGAACGCGGACACGCCCCTCATCCCGACGTGCGAACGAGGCTCAGAAAGCCTCCCGTTGCATGAACTCCTCGACGACCTGACGGTCCTCCCCAGGAGGCAGAGGCCTGAGGGGCCGTCTCGGGACGCCCGCCGGGTGGCCCAGGGATGCGAGGGCGGCTTTCACGGCTGCGATCTGGCTGTGCTCCCGCACCAGGACCTTGTTGACGTAGGAGACCTGGAGCTGGAGCCTCCCCGCCTCCTCCAGGTCCCCCCGGAGGGCAGCCTCGTAGAGCGCGACGCAGGTCTCCGGGATTGCGTTGGCCACCGCGAGGATGGCGCCTTTGCCGCCCATGGTGAGGGTTGGGAGCGTCATGTCGGCGGCCCCGGAGAGGACGCTGATCTTGGAGCCGAATAGCCGTATGTTCTCCGCCTGGTTCCCGGGGTTCCCGCTGCTGTCCTTGATCCCCACCAGGTTGCTGCACTCGTCGGCGATCCTGTTCACCACCCGGGGCGGGACCCCGTATCCTGTGAACTTGGGGACGTTGTAGAATATCACGGGGAGGTCCACGGAGCCCAAGAGGGAGGTGAAATGCCTGTAGACCTCCATATCCGTGGGCCTGTAGAAGAAAGGGGGAGCCACCAGGGCGGCCTCTGCCCCCGCCTCCTTGGCGTCCCGGGTGAGCTCGATGGTCTCCCGGGTCCCTATGGCCCCGGTGCCTGCGACGAGCCTCCCCTTCCCGCCCATCCTGTCCTTCACATAGCTGATGAGTTCGACCCTCTCCTCCCGGGACAGCAGGGGCGCCTCCCCGGTGCTCGCGTTCACCACGATCCCGGAGACCCCCGCTCCGAGCCAAAAGTCCACGAGGTCGCCTAGCTTTTCGTAGTCGATGTGTCCCTGCCCGGTGAAGGGGGTGACGTTGGGTACGAAGATTCCATTCAGCTTCACGGATACCACGCCAACTATTGAGGCCGCAGGAGATAAAACACTGGTGGGCGCCACGTTTTTAACGGGTTCACCCTCGTAGACTGTGAAGCCATGGAGAAAGGCAGGCACCCCGGCGGCGTCCCCATCAGCATCAGCTACCCCGAGATTCCCCTCCACGCATTCCTCGAGAACACGGCCAGGAAATACCCCGACAGGACCGCCGCCATATTCTACGGCAACAGGATCTCCTACGGCCGCCTCTGGGACGAATCCCTCCGACTCGCAGGAGCCCTCAGAGGTCTCGGCCTCGAGAAGGGGGACAGGGTCGCCATGCTCCTCCCCAACGTCCCCCAGTTCATCGTCGCCTATAACGGCATCCTCGCAGCAGGCGGAGTCACAGTCCCCATCAACCCTCTGAACCCCATCGAGGAGATCGCCAGAGAGATCACGGAAACAGGGGCCGAGACCCTCATCGCCCTCGACAGGCTCCTTGACAGGGTTCCTGAGGAGCCCCCGAAGAATCTGATCGTCGCCGAGGCCGCCGCCTACGTCCCCTGGCACCTGAGAATCCTCAGCCGACTCAGGGGAGACCGGAGGAGAACCGAGGGCTCCATGAGCTTCGAGGGGCTGCTGAAAGGCCCACGGATGAACGAGACGCCCTTGATCGACCCAGGGGAGGACCTCGCGGCCATCCTCTACACCTCGGGGACCACCGGCCCCCCCAAGGGCGTCATACTCACTCACCGCAACCTCGTCGCGAACGCCCTCCAGTCCTACCACTGGCTCAGGGGCTGGGGGTACAGCGCGAAGCCCCAGCCTGCGGGGTGGCCCGTCGTGGTCTGCGCCGTCCCCTTCTTCCACAGCTACGGGATGACCGTCGCCCTCAACGAGACAGTCCAGTACGGCTGCACCCTCGTCCTTGTCCCCGAACCCGGCCCCGACGCCATCATGAAAGCAATCCAGGACCACCATGCCACCCACCTCCCCACCATCCCCCGGTTCATCCAGGAGATCCTCGACCACCCGGACCTCCCCGGCAGGGACCTCACCAGCCTCACCAGCATAGTCTCCGGAGGCGCACCCATCGAACCCGGCCTCGTCGAGAGGTTCGAGGAACTCACCGGAGCCACGATCTACCAGGGCTACGGCCTCACCGAGGCGGGCCCCAGCACCCACTGCACCCCGATCGAGGGCTCCCCGAACCGCCGCACCGTGGGCCTCCCCTTCCCCGACACCGAGGCCCGGGTCGTAGACCTCCAATTGGGGGAAATAGAACTCGGCCCCGAGGAGAAGGGAGAGCTCCTAGTCAGGGGCCCCCAGATCATGAAGGGGTACTGGAAGGATCCCGAGGCGACCGCCCGGGTGCTGAAGGACGGCTGGCTCCACACCGGGGACATCGTCGAGAAGGACGAGGGGGGCTTCCTGTACATCGTCGGGAGGAAGCTGGACCGGATCGTCGCAGCTGGGCACACTGTCTGGCCTTCCGAGGTCGAGGAAGTTCTGGGGGCTCATCCGGGCGTGGAGAGGGTCGTTGCCATCGGTGTCCCCGATCCCCTGAGGTGCGCCACCGACGTGGAGGCCTTCGTCATGCTGAGGACGGGCGTGGAGCCTGAAGGCATCGAGGAGGAACTCTTGGATCTCTGCGCCCGGAGCCTCGACTACTTCAAGGTCCCCGCCAAGATCACCGTGGTGGCTAGCCTACCCCTCACTGCCCTCGGCAAGGTCGATCGCGTCGCCGTCGAGGCCGAGCTCGAGCGGCGCCTCCAGGAGCGCTGGGCCCCCGGTCCCTAGTCTGCGAAGCGGATCATCGCCCCCACAGGTTCATCGCCGAGCAGCCTCAGAACGAAGGAACCGAGCTTCTCCACCTCAGCGGTTTTCTTCTCCCGGGTCGAGCCGTAGGAGATGAGGTTGAGTTCCCGTAGGATCCTGGCGTTGAGCTTCAGCGTGGATAGGGGGATCTCCCGTTCCTCGGAGAGATCCTTCAGTAGGCTGGTCAATGACCGCCTCTGGGAAGCTACGCTTGTCAGGATAAGAAGCTGGTTTTCGTTCAGGGTTCTCAGGATGAGCCTGCGGAGATCATTGACTCCGCCCGTAGATATTGGAGTTGATGCACATCCTCCACCTGCCCCTTAAAGAGTGGGCATTTGTTTTTAAGGATACTGGACATGCCACTTGACCGCGGAAAGCGTTTAATACCCATTGAGTGGGAAGGAAGTCATTCCACGGGGGAAGGGGACGCTGAGAGGGTAATGGGAACCAAAGAAAGGAAGACCGTACGACTCACTGGGACAGCGATCCTCGCGGCCCTCGCCGTCGTCTTCGACTACGCCCTCAAGTTCTCGGGGTTGAAGATACCTTTCCCTTGGATGCCCTTCCTCAAGTTCGACTTCACAGGGGTTCCCATCGTGACCGCATTCCTCATGTTCGACCTCACATCCGGAACCATCACCACCATCGTCGCCGTCCTCGGCATAATCGCCAGGAGCGGCGACCTGGTTGGGGGGGCCATGAAGGGGATAGCCGAGGTCTCCACCGTCACGGGGCTGGCAGGGGGGAGGTACCTCTCACGTAGGTTGGGCCTCGGCGCGGGACCGAGCCGCTTCTTGTCCTATGTAACCGGGGTCGCCCTCAGGATAACCATTATGAGCGTATGGAACCTGCTCGTCCTCCCCCGCTACTATGGCATCCCCTTCAACGTCGCCGTGGGCATGATGCCCCTCCTAGCCTTGTTCAACGGGATGCAGGGAGCCCTCACCGTCGTCCTCGGGACCCTCCTCCACGAGGCCTACGTGAGGCGGGTACCCCGCTGAGCCCGGGGACCATTATTTTATACCCTCTCAAAACGTTTCTAAGACCATGTCAAAGGAAACAGCATTTTCCTGGATAGACGAGAACGAGAGAAAGCTCATCGGACTCAGCGACAAGGCATGGGAGTACGCCGAGGTGGGCCTCCTTGAGTACCAGACCTCCAAACTCTTCGCGGACGCCATCGAGAAGGAGGGCTTCAGCGTCGAGAGGGGCGTCGCCGGGATGCCCACGGCCTTCGTGGCCACATGGGGCAGCGGGAGCCCCACCATCGGGGTAATGGGGGAGCTCGACGCCCTCGCTGGGGTCTCCCAGAAGGCGGTGCCCTACAAGGACCCCGTCGTGAAGGGGGGGCCCGGCCATGGCTGCGGCCACAACATCCACGGCGCCTCAGGGCTCGCCGGAGCCATCGCCCTCAAGACCGCGATGGAAGCCGACAACATCCCCGGCACCGTCAAGTTCTACGGCTGCCCCGCCGAGGAGACCCTCGTCGGGAAGGTCTGGCTGGTCCGGGACGGCTACTTCGACGGCGTGGACGCCTGCCTCAGCCACCACCCCAGCTCGGCGAACTCCGCTGGGACGGGGAGCAGCAACGCGATGAACAGCGTCAAGTTCCACTTCCATGGCAAGACGGCCCACTCCGCGGGGGACCCCGAGAACGGTATCAGCGCCCTGGACGCGGTGGAGCTCATGAGCAATGGTGTCAACTTCATGCGGGAGCACATCATCGAGAAGGCCCGGATCCACTACGTCACCGAGGTCGGTGGAGACCAGCCCAACGTCGTCCCCGCCTACGCCAGGACCTGGTTCTATGTCCGGGCCCCCGAGCGGGAGCAGGTGGACTACATCTATGACTGGGTCCTCCAGATCGCCGACGGGGCCGACAAGATGGCCCGCACCACCCACGAGGTGCAGTTCCTCACCGGCTGCTACAACATGCTCCCCAACAAGGGGCTCGCAGACCTCATCGTCGGGAACATGAGGGAGATCGGGGCGCCGGTGCACACGGAGGAGGAGATGGAGTTCGCGAAGAAGCTCAACGAGTCCATCCCCGCGCTCTCCAAGAAGGAGGGGCTCCGCAAGTCGGAGCGCCCCGGATGGGAGAACATGCTCGACGAGCTCTTCGACGAGCGGGTCCTCGACGACTACAGGGCAGGCAAGGTGGGCGCGGGCAGCACCGACGTCTCCGACGTGAGCTGGGTCACCCCCACCAACGAGTTCGGCACCACATGCTGCATCCTGGGCACCCCCGGCCACAGCTGGCAGTTCACCGCCCAGAGCGGGATGAGCATCGGGCATAAGAGCCTCATCTTCGCTAGCAAGGTCATAGCGGGCACAGGCCTAGACCTCATGACGGACGCGAGCCTTCTCAAGGCCGTCAGGGATGAGTGGAAGGAACGCCTCGCAGGGAGAATCTACGAGCCCCCCATCCCCGCGGACCTCGCCCCGCCCCTGGACCAGCTCAAGAAGGACTGAGCGCCTCCCTTCCCCTTTTTCCCATTCTTTTGGTTTCAAACATGCAAGATTGCGGGGTGCACATTTTTCTATTCGAGACCCCCTTTCAGATTAAAGCCCTCCCACGGGGCGATATGGAGCACAATCGGGATTGAGCGAACTCGACAGGGCCGCCGAGAAATCTGCGAGGGGAAGCATCTACCTATTCATGGGTAACTTCGTCTCGGAGATCATCAACGCGGTCGGCGTGGTCCTGGTGGCCCGCCTCCTCACCCCCGAGGAGTACGGGGTCTACAACGTCGCGTTCGTCCTCCCGTTCCTATTCGTGATGTTCTCCAACTGGGGAGTCGGCGCAGCCCTGACGAGATTCCTCGCGAGGTACCAGGAGGAAGGAAAATGGAGCAAGATCAGAGGCATGGTAACGAAGGGCCTAGCGTTCAACGGCGGCCTCGCAGTCCTCCTGACCGCCATCATGTACGTCTCCGCAGATTTCCTGGCCGAGACGATCCTCTTGCGGCCCGGCCTCGGCGGCCTCGTGAGGCTCACCGCAGGCATCGTGTTTCTCTTCTCATTGTTCAACACGATTAACGCGATCTATTTCGGGCTCGAAAGGATGGATATCATCGCCGCCCTGACTGTGGTTACATCTCTTATCAGGTCAGTAATGTCGCCCCTCCTCGTGAGCATGGGCTACGGAATCCCGGGAGCCCTGATCGGGTACATGGTGGGATACGGTGTCGCTCTTTTCATCGGCCTGATACTCTTAGGCAGGGAGTTACGGAGAGAAGACCTGAGCGCCGACCTCTCGGGGGAGGGCTCCCTCGGGGACATGCTGAGGTTCGGCTTCCCCCTCTTCATCGGGAGCTTCGTCATGGGCCTCGGGCTCCGTTATCAGGGGCTCCTCCAGGTCTGGTTCGCATCGGACCTCGTGATCGGGAACCTGAATATCGCCACCAAGTTCAAGTCCCTGGCGGGGCTCTTCACGGTGCCCATCGCCTCCTCCATCTACCCAGCTTTCTCCAAGTTCAGATTCGATGAGAGGAGGGAGGAGATGGCCAAGATGTTCGGCGCCTCGGTGAGGTACGCGACGATGATTGTGATCCCCGTGACCCTCCTCGTCATGGTGGTAGCCGAGCCTGTCGTGGTCGCCCTTTTCGGGAGAGAGTACGCCCTGGCCCCCTTCTTCCTAGCTATCGCCGTGCTCGAGTTTCTCCCGGTGGGGCTCGGTTCCCTCTCGGTGCTCCCCTTCCTGAACAGCCAGGGGGACACCGGGACCACCCTCAGGCTCAACCTCGTGAGCGTGGGGATCATGGCGACCCTGTGCACGGCGCTCACCTGGCAGTTCGGCATCACGGGACTCCTGGTGGGGATCGTGGTCTCGGCGGTGCTGGGGAACGCCTACAACCTCTTCAGGACTCTGAGGAAATACGAGCTGGGCTTCGACCTGCTCCAGACTCTCCGGGTCGCAGCCTTCTCCGTGCTGGCGGCGGGGTTGACATACGCGGTTATGGAGTACGTCAGCCTCGGGAACCCCCTCGTCCACGCCTTCGCTGCATCATTCATCTTCCTCGCCCTCTCCATGGTCCTCGCCCCGCTGACGGGGGCGTTGACCCAGCCGGACATCCAGATGATCAGGGGAATCATCCAGAGGGGGTTCAGGGGCTACTCCCTGTTAGCTCCATTTCTCGACCTCGAGGAGCGCATAATCCAGCTTTTCCAGAGAAGCAGCGAGTGATGCGCCTCACAGCTCGATGACAGACCTCAGTCGGGTGGAGACGAAATATAGGGAGGCCAGTGATATCAGCCAGGCTCCGGCTATCCAAAGGGGGTTCAGTGTACTGTGGGGCACCAGACCGGAGCCCTCCTCGAAGGGCGCCGATGTGATGGGGTTGAGCAAGTTCTCCGCGGGGGCGTAGTCATCAGTCAAAACGAGTTCGCTGTCGGAGGCCAGCTCGAGGTCGAACAGTGTATCTGCGTATCTCTCGAGGGGGACTCCCTCCACGGGGTGGGCCTCGGCCGCCTCCATCAGATCCACTTCGTTGAATCTGGTGGGGCTCTTGGTGGCGACGAGAATGATGTTCTGGAGAAGGCTGAGCTGCCCGCTCCTAGTGGGGAAGAGGTAGACCTGGGAGAGGACGCCGGCGACGGTGTTGACCTCAGCCTTGAGCAGGTCCGAGGTGTCCCCGATCAGTGAGGATATGAGGTTGGAGACCACGACGCCGCCCGGGGCCAGGTGCTCGTCGAGGGACTCGAAGAACTCCCGGGTCATCAGATGGAAGGGGACATATGTCTTCGAGTAGGCGTCGAGAACCACGATGTCATAGGTCCCCGCATCCCTGAGGAATGAGCGCCCGTCCATCATGAAGATTCTCATGCGGGGGTCATCGGTGACGCCGAAATAATCCTTGGCCACGGCCACAACGTCCGGGTCGATCTCCACCACGTCGACGGTCGCGTTGGGGTAGTGCTCCAGGAACTGCTTGGGGCCTGAGAAGCCGCCGCCCCCGAGGAATAGGACCCTCTCGGCCTCGGGGTTGAACAGGAAGGCCACGTTGAAATAGTCGGTGTACCGGAAGACCGCCCTGTTGGAGCCGTTGAGGTACATGGCGCTGTGGGGCATGTTGTTCAGGTACATGGTCCTGATCCCCTTGGCCTCGCTGTCGATGACCGTCAGTGTGCTGTAGGGGGTGTCCTTCCGGATCACTGTGTTCCCCGAGATACCCAGGAAGGGCCCCCCGCCCGCAAAGAGGGAGGGCATCAATAAGACCAGTACCAGCGTGAAGATGAGGCCCTTCTCCACCCAGGTCATCCCGACGACGGCCACTGCAATGAGGACCACCCCCAGGGAGAAGACGATCTGCCGGACCCCGAAGCTGGGGATGAGGACGAAGACGGTGAAGAAGGTCCCGAAGATGCTCCCCGCCGTGGAGATGGAGTAGAGGCTCCCCGAGATGCCCCCCAGGTTGAAGATGCTCTCCGCGGACATTCTCACCGAGTACGGGGAGATCATCCCCAGGAGAGTGGTGGGGACCGCGAGGAGAAGGAGGGAGGCGAAGATGGGCCCGTACTTATCCCCCACCCCTGAGAGGTAGACCACCTCGAGGATGAGTGGAGAGGAGAGGGGGATGAGCATGATCAGCACCCCCGCCGAAACCAGGATCATGCTGAAGACCCCGTAGCTGGGGCGCCGGTCCGCCATCCTCCCCCCCACGTAGTACCCCAGGGACAGGGCGGCCATGACCACCCCGATGAGGGCCCCCCAGACGAAGATGCTGTCCCCGAAGACGGGGGCGAGGATCCTGCTCCCAACCAACTCCAGGGCCATGACTACGGCACCCGAGACGAAGACGTTGAACCTGATGCCCCAGATCGAGCCCCGACCGACCCCCATCAACCGAACTCCTAGATTTGGAATGTAGATACATGGGCAGTTAATGGTTTAGAGTTTTCGAGGCCACCACCCGACCGAGAAAACGAGCCTCCCCCCGATTGAAGGGGCATCAGAAATCCGCCTTCGCCTTGTACCTGAACTGAGCCTCGTAGAGCTCAAGGACCCTGTCGAGGGGGTCCGCATCCCCGGCGGCCTTGTCCTCCCTGATCCGGGTGACCCTCGCAAACCGGAGGGCGAACCCCGACGCGTAGTGGGGGCTCCTCTGGATCTCGTTGAAGGTGACCTCGACGACGAGCTCCGGGCGGACGTGGACGGTCCCCGGGGTCTCCCGGACCTTGAGGTCCTGAAGCCTCTCGGTCATCCAGAGGAACTCCTCGTCGGTGAGCCCCTTGAAGGTCTTCCCGATCACCCTGAACCCGCCGCCGTCCCTCGCCGCGAGATGGTAGTTGCTCAACCACCCCGTCCTCCGGCCGTAGCCCCAGTCCGCCGCCGCCACCACGAGGTCCAGGGTCTCCACGGGCTTGAGCTTGAACCAGCGCTTCCCCCGTTTCCCCGGGGAGTAGACGCTGTCCAGCCTCTTCGCCATGAGCCCCTCGTGGCCCGCCTCCACCGCCTTCCGGAGGAAATCCTCGACGAGTTCGATATCACCGGTGATGACTTGCTCCACTAGGAGTTCGGGGGGGCAGATCTTCTCCAGCAGCTCCCGCCGTTTGGTGTAAGGCTCGTCGATGAGCAGGGCACCATCCAGATACAGGACGTCGAAGAGGTGAAGACTCAAGGGGATCTTCTCCACCATCGCCTCGACGTCGTGGACCCTCCTGAACCGCCTCATCAAGTCTTGGAAAGGCAGGGGCTTCCCCCCCTCCCCGACGGCGACGACCTCCCCCTCCAGCACCGCGTTCTCTGACACAACACTCTCATGGACGAGGGCGACGATGTCCGGGAGGCTCTCGGTGACGTCGGAGAGGCGCCTGCTGAAGACCCGTACCTCGGCGCCCCGCCGGTGTATCTGGATCCGGGCCCCGTCGAGCTTGAACTCGAAGGCCGACTCGCCGCCGTGGGCCTCGAGGACCTCGGCGACGTCGTAGGACATGGAGGCGAGCATGGGTTTCAACGGGGTGAAGAGGCTCATCTCGACCCCCTTGAGCCCCGTCTCCCCGGACTTTAGGGCGATCTCCGCGACCCTCCCCAGGTTCCCGGTCATCATGAGGGCCCTCCTAACCAGGGAGGACTCGACCCCGGCGGCCTCGGCGATGCCCCCCAGCATCACTCCCTCGTTGACCCCTATGCGCATCTCCCCGAAGATGATCCTGACCAGCACCTCTGCCTCCCCGGGGTCGGCCTCGTTGAGGAGCCCCTGGAGGAGCCCCGTCTTGACCCGCCTCGACCCTGGGCCCCCCGCCTCAGCGATCCGCTCTAATGTCTCGTACACCCTCATGACGGTGAGGGGCTCGGAGAACAGGGTGGTCTGCCTGCTTCCCTCGAGGGCCCCCTTCACGGTCCTCCCTCCCACCTCGAGAGCCCGGGAGTCGAACTCGGGGAAAACGGAGCCTACAACTAAGAGAACGGAGGGACCTACTTCCTCTGGCTCCAGTCCCCTCAGGAACTCGGCTAGGAGCCGGGTCTTCTCCTTGCGCTTCGGGGTCGCCTCTAGGGCCCTGCACAGCGCTGCCAACTCGGAGAAGGGCGTGGGTGTCATCTAGGGCCTCCCTACCATCCAGTCGCTGAGGCTCCTCTGCTTTTTGGAGCGCTCGATCCTCTCGACCACCGACTCCACCCGCTCCCTTGAGAAGCCTCGTTCGTCACAAAGGAAGCCGATAAGCCCTTCCCCGTCGAGCTCCCCGGGGGCGACGGTGTAATCGGCCGTGACCTCGGGCTCCAGGAAGAGCCGCCGAATCTCGGGGTACTCCGAGGGGAGCCGGGAGGCCACTTTCTCGGGCATATCCTCGAGGCGCCCATGCGTCCTCACCAACTTGAGGGCGGTTTTGGGCCCGACGCCCTTGATCCCGTCGTTGAAGTCGGTGCCCATGAGGATCCCGAGGTCCACCAGCTGCTCCCGGGTGATCCCGTGGTGCCCCAGAAAGGCCTCGAGGTCGATCAACTCGGGCTCCAGCCTCCTGGCCCTGCCCTTGCTGGGGAGCCACTCCTGGCCCTGGATGGTGAGGTACCTGACGAGCCTCGGGGTCCCTAGGAGGAGGGAGTCGTAGTCCCGGCTGCTCGAGGCCCAGACGTCCCCGCGCCGTGCCATGTGGGCGGCCTGGGCTTCCCCTTCGGAGGGGGCCTGGACCCAGGGGACCCCCAGGAGGTCGAGGAGTCTCTTGGAGTCCTCCACCATCTCCCGGGTGAGGCGCCCGGTCTGCACCGCCTTGGAGTGGGCCTTCGCGAGGTCCCCCGCCTCTATCGCCTCGGCGTACTCCTCCTCGGCCCGTCTCCTCAGCGCCCTCCGCCTGTCCACCTCGCCCTTTTTCAGCTGGGGCGGCTTTCCGTCGAAGACGAAGATGAGACCCATCCTGTGGTCTGCGATGAGGCGGGTGGTCCTGAAGACGAGGCCCACGAGGTGGGAGGTGACCCGGCCCCGGGGGTCGCTGAGGGGGGTGCCGTCCCGGGTCCTGATGAGGGCGAGGAACTGGTGGAGGACATTGAATGCGTCCACCGCCATGGATTTCCCGCTCAGGGCCTCTAGGCTGGTGACCCGCTTCACGATGATGGGGGTGAGGTTGACTCCCAACTGGACCGATCACGGTTCTCTCGGTACAGAATAAATCGATTTGCATCCAGCGAGCGCGAAAAAAAGGGGGGGGTTACTGTATCTCCACGGCCTGGAACCGGGCCACCCTGTGGTTCCCGTGGCCGAAGGACATGTTGTTCACGATGGTCCTGTCCCAGGCGGCGAGGCGGATGATGTAGCAGCAAGGGATGAGCTTGGGCTCCTTCCATGGCTCCCAGTCGATGTATCCCGTTTCCCCCTTCACAGCGGGGTTGCCGCCGTAGGTTTTGCTGTAGATGGGTATCGTGAGGCTGTTAGCGCCCATCGCGACGATGTCGAAGTAGGCAAAGTTCTCGTCGTGGACCTCGTAGGTGATCCTCAGCTTCCCCTGCTCTTTTGTGATGCCCTCGCAGAATATCTCTTCGAGGTCCCCGTCGGGCTGAAGTATCATCAGGTTCTGGAGGTCGATCGTGGGGCGGGTGTTGTCAATCATCACCGTGACGGCATCGCTAAAAAAATCGGAGCCCCCGGAGCGGACGGTGAGTCGTAGGTGGTGGGTTCCCTCCATCCCGGCAGTGTTCCAATGGGTCAGGAACTGGGGATCGCACATCTCGGACACCGTGTACCACCCGTTTGCGTCGGGGCTCATGGTGCCCAGGTTGAGGCAGGGCTCCTTGTTCTTGATGTTCGCCGAGATAGGGTTCCAGGAGCTGAGGTCCGTGGAGTGCTCCACCCTGTACTTTTCGGGGCTTGAGACGCGTAATCGCCCGTTTATGATGACCCTGCCGCCGAAAGGGTGGTGCCCCCTGCCCATGGAGTAGTCGTCCGGGGGTGTCGATGTGCCGTCGTAGCTGGGGCCGTCGGCGTATCCCAGGGTGTCGATCTGTTCGACGGGGATCCGGCCCACCTTGGTGATCTCGGGCATGTCGGGGCACAGTTCACGGCAGATGAGCCTGCACCGGTAGAAGGAGAACCAGCGGCAGAGCTGCCTGCAGAAGGGCTTGAGCTTGTACTCCTCCACGAGGCTCCGCCACCTTTCGATGTCCTGGCGGTCGTAGGCTCC
Source organism: Candidatus Bathyarchaeota archaeon (assembly GCA_026014875.1). Lineage (GTDB taxonomy): Archaea > Thermoproteota > Bathyarchaeia > TCS64 > TCS64. The sequence goes on from JAOZHO010000037.1 coordinate 205,592, forward strand.
GATGAACTCCCTGAAGACTTTGGGGTCCTCGGTGATCCTGAGGGTGACCTGGGCGAACTCCATCATCTCTTCGATGGTGTCCTTAACTGCGATGTCTTCGGGGCAGAAGCGCCTGCAGATGAAAACGGAGACTTTGGTGCAGTACCAGCGGCACACCCAGCGGCAGATGGGGATCAGCTTCAGTCTGGCGAGGACGGCCTGGTAGGTCTTGGCGTCCCGCTCCTCAACCGCCTGGGCGACGGCTTTGAAGTCCTCGGGGTTCTCTAGGAGCACCTCGATGGCGTGCCTGAACTCCCGTAGCTTATCGATGTCTAACTTCATTTTCATTTAGCCTCCGGTAAAAGTCGTACCGAGGCGATCCGTTGTAGCCCGGATATCAGTTTAAAATGAGTGCCACCAGCGAATGGCCCTCGAATCCACTCGGGTTTTAAAAAAACCAGATTGAGGGTGGATCCCGGGCTAAGCGGGGATGCCCCCGTTCATGAAGATATAGTAGGCCATCGCTGAAACATAGAGGGCGACAGCCGAGGGCATCAGGTATCGGTAGACCTTGCGCAGCTCCGACTTGTAGTAGCTATTGGTGAGGACCAGGCAGAGGTGCATCGGGGAGGCGAGGTAACCCGCGATGAGCCCCACGTAGATGATGCCCACGACGTAGACCCCGTAGTCCCCGAGGAGGGGCAGCAGGAGCGGGAGAATCATGCCCAGCCCCATTGTCGGAGTCCCGGAGATCGACCCCGCGAGCAGGGGGACCACCACCAATATCGCAAACAGGGGAACCCCTAGACCCGTCGCCGCATCGAAGAGGGCGACCACCGAGCTCGACGAGGCCACCACGAACCTGAAGAAGAACATGGAGACCGCCGCGGCGGCGAGGTCCCACTTTACACCTGCTTTGGTGATCTCAACGGCTTCCCTCGACTGAACGCCTTTCAGGAGGAAGACCAGGGCGACGGCGGGCACCAGGGCGAGGCAAACGGGGACACCCACAAGGGTCAGTATAATAGCCGTGGCGATGGGGGTGAGGCCTCGGGCAACGCTCCCCAATCCACCCCCGCTCCCCCTTCCCACCCCCCCGTCCCTGATGAAAGTCCCCCCGACTATGAAGCCTATCGCGAGGACCACGGCGAGGAGGGGGAGCTGGGCCCTGAGGTACTCGGTGAGAGTAAAGCCCGCCAGGCTAGCCGCTAAGATAAGGGCAGGGGAGAGGGGGGAGGCCCAGTACCAGAGGTGGCGGAACCAGACGTTGATGTAGGTCTTCTGCTCGGGGCTGAGGCCCAGCCTGTCCGCCTCGGGCTCGTTGAAAGGCGCCGACATCAAGGCTCCCCCCGGCACCGTGAAGAGCCCAAACATCGCCGGGATGGCCGCCAGTAACACCCGGGCAGGGAGTATCCCCCTGAGCCCCTCAATGAGCTCCGTCATCATGCCCGTCTCCTTGAGACTGTACCCCAGCACCGAGATCAGCACCACGGCCACGGTGAGGTTGATGGTGTCAAAGTCGGTCAGAGTCTTCTGGCTCGCCTCGACGAGGACCCCGACGGGGTCAGAGGAGGTCAGGGCGATGATGAGGGCCCCCGTCAGGATGGACAGAGAGAAATCTACGTTCCTGAGGCGGAGGGTGACGATCACCGCGAACGCGGCGAGGACGCCGAGGATATCTAACATGCAGGGGACCCGTGATTTTCTTCACTAGGAGACATCGGTATAAATGTCTTTCAAGAAGGAAAAAAAAGAAAGCATCCGGCTGCTGCGTCACTCGTTCTCCTGCGAGTTATTGGAGTGCCCTATCTTCAAGCCACCGTTGCTTTTGCCGTTACCCTTCCCCTTGTTGCCCTTGTCGGGTTTAGCGTTGGAGCCCCTGCCCTTCGGGTCCTCGCCTGTTTCCGGCTCTGGGTCGCTCGGGGTGGGATCGACGCCCTCAGGTCCTCCCTTTTCCTCGTGGTGTGAAATTCTTGCCCAAACCTTGTAGGCTTTCTTCATGTACTTGGCGGTGTCCGTGTCGCCTTCTCCCAATATCTCGAAGATATCGTCGGAGCACTCCTGGAGACCTTCGAATCCGCTCAAGACGGCGCTCAGGTCGCCGCCCTCCAGCAGGTCTTTGAGTTCCCGGTTCTTCAGGTGGGCGTCCTCTAGCGCCTTCAGGAGGGCGTCAAAGTCCTCCGGCTCAAAGGAGAGGGGATCGATGAGGGAAAGGATCTCTTCCTCCAAGCGCTCTAGGCGCCACTCCGAGTTCGCGAGGAAACCAGCGGTCTTCATGGACATCAAGTCCTCGTTCAGGGTCTGCATCAATGTCATGGCGCCATCGAGGACCGCGAACGCCGACTCGAGATCCTCCTCGGCTCCCTCGGCATCGCCCTGCGCCAGGAGTTCCTCGGCTTGGACGAGGAGGGCTTCGGCCATGTTCAAGAGACCATCAACCTGTGACACATCGACTCCGGCCTCGGCCAGATCTCGAGCCGTATCGTTAACGTCGTTGAGATACGCGTACCCCCTATTCAGGGAGTCCCAGAGCTCCTGAGCATCCGAGGAATTTTCCTCCAGAATGCTTTCTAGAACCCCGTAGTTAGAGTCCAAGGCCATCTGGAGAACCTCCCCGTAGAGTTGGAGCGCCTCGGTGGCCTTCTCAGAGACCTCCGGGTACATCCCACTTTCCATGAGGAAGAGGGCCTCCGCCGCTGCTTCCTCGGCCAGGGAGAAGGTCACATATGCCGCGTTGGGTATCACTGCGCCGTCGAGGGCGAGTTGTTCGAGGATCGCCTCGACTTGGGAGCGGCTCGCATTGAGGAGGGAGAGGAGCTCCTCGGCGAGCTCGATTCCAGGGTCATCCACTGTATCGGCGAAGGCCGCGGGGCTGTATGAAAACGAAACGAACAGGATTAAAACTAGGATTGAAAAGTAAAATCTCGCATCGAGGCAGAGATTTTTCCTAATCGTCAGAGAACGCAGCTCCGAGGGAACTGAATCTACCCATGAACTCACTTATGTCCGTCATCTTCCTGATGGCCGCGTCCTCGACATCCCGAGGACCCAGCAGGAAGGTCAGGAAGGCATCCATGAAGGACTCTTCAAGGCCGGAGACTTTGTGTGTTCGGGGCACAGAGAGGGTCTTTATCGCCAAGTTACTCACCATCCATAGCTGACCCATGGGTTTGATAATAAGAACCAGCCGGAACCATCTGGAACGATGGTCCCAGGAGCTCCGGGTCCAGGTACCTGGAGCTTATCCGGACGAAGGTCTCCCGCCCCACCTTCTTGGTCTCGAAGACCCCCTCCCCCTCCAGGCGGCGGATCATCCTCCAGCAGCTCGACTTGGGGAGGCCGAGGTGGGACCTGAGCTCGGAGGCGAAGATGCCGCCCCCGTTCTCGGCGACCAGGGTGAGGGCCTCCTTGTCGTCCATCCTCAGGTACGGGTGTTCATCGAGGATCATGTTGATATCTATGTTTGGAGCCGAGGGCTCTACCGTGACCGCAATGGGTGCGCTCTTCCTCCTCCTCAGGAGATAGGCGGCGATCAACGGGGCTGTCGCCACGGAACCTAACAGTGGAACGACGGGGATGCCCGTGTACCAGGGGGCGGTGGTGGAGAGCTGGGCGATGATGGACGCCTGCTCCGCCCGACTTCTCGCCTCCAAGAAGCCCCCCTCATCATACAGGTTATGAGCGGCCTGAAGGGTCTCCCTCGCCTGGTCGAGGGACGAGGTTCTCCCGTCGTACTCGGCGGTGGATATGGAGGCAGCCGCGGCTTCTAGGGCCGCCATGGCGTCCCGGGAGGCGATCCGGGTCTCATCGATCCAGGCCTTGACATCCCCCGAGTACTCCTCAGCCAGGACGTAGCGCCCCTCATGAATGGCCTCCTCCGCCTCCTGTAGGAGGGTGTCGGCTTCCTCGACCTCGAAGCCCTCATCACGGAAATCCTCTACGGCGTCCTCCGCCTCTTTCTGGACCACGAGGGCGTGATCCTTGGTCCCCACGACGCCCTGGAGATAAGATACGGTGACCTCGCCCATGGGCATGGTGAGGCTCGTCCTGTCGTCGACGGTCCTGATTCGCAGCGGGGAGGGGCTGAGGCTGATGACAGTGGCGTCCCGAGGAAGCTGAACGTTGACGCTCATCGGGGTCAGGAGGCTGAGGCTCCAGAGGGCCCCCTGCTTGTCCGTGAGATCCGACGTGGAGTAGTCGATTTCCACCATGTCGGATCCAAGGGTGTAGACGACCAGATGGCCCAGATGGACACTGTATTCAAGGAGGAGACCTTCTCCGTCCCTCACGATGAGGCTGCCAAAGGTCCACCCGAAAAGGGAGACGTTAACCAGGGGGAGTGAAGGGTCCACCGCGACGCTGTAGTCCACGTCGACTACGCCATCGAAATATAATTTGAGGCTCAGAGCCTCGGGGGAGGAGGGTTCCTCGGCGCCGACGGGGAGAGCACTGGCTAGCATAACTATGATTAGCACTAGGCTGCAGTGAGGCCTTCCTAGCTGGATCTGGTTCACCCTCTCCCCCGGGAGTTTCCGGGTTCGCTAAAGAACATTATGAACAGCTCTTACTGCCCGGAGAAACCGTGCTCTCCCATGGAACAAGGGTAGGGTTTAGAGCCTTTGAGCCTCCCAAGGGTCGCCGGAGAGGGCTAACTCAAATTATTTCTAGTGGATGAGAGGATAGGAGCCGTATCTGAGGTTTCACACGGGGCTGAGGGCGTGCTCGAGAAAAAATGGAGTTACAGCCACACGGTCCTCACCCTCTGCTGGTTCGGGTGGATCGCGATCTACCTCTGCCGCTCCGTCCTGGCCCCGATCCTCCCCGTGGTCTCGGGGGAGCTGGGGCTCTCCCACGCCCAGGCCGGGATGCTGGAGACCGCCTATCTCTTGGGCTACATAGTGATCAAGATGCCGGCGGGGGTCCTCGGCAATAGGATCGGCATCAAGAGGACCCTCACCTTGGGAATGGTGGGCTACGCGCTCGCAACGGCCCTCAACTTCTTCGCGACGGGCTTCCTCCACCTCTTCGTCCTCCGGTTCCTGGTGGGCCTCTTCCAGGGGGTCCACCTGCCCCTGGCGAACACCCTCCTCTCCGAGAGGTTTGGGGACCGCCAGGGACGGGCCATCGGGTTCCACGAGTCGGGGCCCAACGTGGGGAACTCCATCGCCTATCCCCTCACCGTCGCGATCGCCTCCTCCTGGGGCTGGAGATACGCCTTCCTCCTCCTCTCCCTGCCCGCCTTCGTCCTAGCGGGGGTGGTGACACTGATCCTCAAGGACGAGAGACAGGGCTCCATGGTCGTGAACGAGGAGCCCGCTGGTGGAAACCAAACCCTCGGAATGTACTTCCGCCTACTGGCCCCCCTCGCCCTAGCCCACGCCGTCTACAACCTCTGCCTCCGGGCTCTCCTCACCTTCGCCCCTTCCTACCTCGTGGAGTACAGGGGAATGGGGCTCGCCGCGGCGGGGTTCGTCGCGATGCTGATGCCCGCGGCGGGGTTCTTCGCCAAGGTCTCCAGCGGCTTCATCGCGGAGAGGGTTGGCGGGAGGAACTCGATCAGCGCCGCTATCCTGCTGAGCGGTGTCTTCATATTCACCCTCACGAGGGTCAGCGGCCAGGGACCTACCTCGGTGAATTTCGTCGCCCTCGGGCTCGCCCTCTACTCGTTCTCCCCCACCATCTACGCCTCGGTCACATCGGGGCTGCCGACGCATCTGAAATCCATGGGCTTGGGGGCGGTGACCATGACGGGGAATATCTTCGGGGCCTTCTCGGCCTCGCTGATAGGTTATCTCATCGATACCCTGGGTTACCAGACGGCTCTGACCATGATCTCAGGGACGGTCATAGCTGCGACAGCATTGATCTATGCTGTGATGCGGGAGAGTCCCGGATAAACCTGAGAAAACAAGAGAGAAAAAAGGGCTATACGCCGAGTCTCGGCGTCCCTAGGCCGTGAACTTGTCGATGCGTTCCTCGAGGGCCGACTTTGGGTATGCGCCTATGGTCTTGTCCACGAGCTTCCCGTCCTTGAAGTAGAGGAGGGTGGGTATGCTCATTATGCCGTACTTCGTGGGTGTGCTCCTGTTCTGGTCGACGTCGAGCTTCCCGAAGGCGACCTCCCCCTTTTCCTGGGAGAGTTCCTCGATGACGGGGCTCAGCATTCTGCAGGGTCCGCACCAGGCCGCCCAGCAGTCGATGACTGCGTGCTTGTTGTCGGCGACGAAACTTTCGAAGGTCTCGTCGTTAACTTCCGTAACCATTTAGATCGGGGATGTGGTCCGTTCGGGCGAAATATAAAGGTATTTAAAGGTGTTCAACATCATTGAACATGTAATGTCTCTGAAAGACCTCCAGTCCCTCATCACCACCCCCGACATGAGCGCCAACCAGATCATGAAATGCGCCCTCGGAGTCAGGACAACCGAGATCGAGGCATACTGCACCATCGTCACCGGCGGAGCCTCCACGGTCCAAGAGGTCGCGGACAGGCTCGGGAAGAGCAGGTCCACGGCCCAGCGTATCCTCCAGAACCTTGTGGACAAAGGGCTCGCCCGGAGGGAGGAGAAGCTCATCGGCCTCGGGGGATACCAGTACGTCTACCGGCCCGTCTCCCCTGAGACCATGAAAAAAGCGGTCAGGCAATCCCTGGACAGATGGTATGAGAGGATGATCGGCGAACTGGATGCGCTCCCCGAGAAGATAGAGGAGATGGGGAGGAGCTGCATGGACCGCTACGATCAGCAGCGCACTAAATAGCGCTCCAGCTCCCACGTTGTGATCTCGGGTCTGCTCTCCGCCCAGCTCTTACCCGTGTACTCGCCGTACTCTTGGAACTCCTTCGCCTTCAGTCGGACCAGATTCTTGGTGAGGTAGCTCCCCAGAGCATCGGTGATCACCGAGTCCTTCACGAAGCAGTCGATGGCCTCCCCCAGGTGCTCAGGGAGAATCTCTATGTTCAGCTTGTCGAGCTCCGCTTCGGAGAATTCATACACGTTGTCGGAATGGGGCTCGGGGGGGTCGATCTTGTTCTTGACGCCGTCCATCCCCGCTTTGATCATCGACACCGCCGTGAGGTAGGGGTTGCAGGAGGGGTCGGGGTGGCGGTACTCGATCCGGGCCGTCTTGTCCATCCCCTCGGGGTATCGGGGCACCCTGACGAGGGCCGACCTGTTCTGGAACCCCCAGGCGATGTAGACGGGGGCCTCGTAGTGGGGCACAAGCCGTTTGTAGGAGTTGACCGTGGGGGCCACCACGAGGGACATGCCCCGGGCGTGGCTCAGGATGCCGCCGATGTATCTGACGGCCATATCGGAGATGCCCTCGTAGTCGCCAGACCCATTGAAGGCGTTCTCCCCGGTCTCCAGGTCCAGGAGGCTCTGGTGGACGTGGCAGCCGCTCCCGTTCATCCCCCAGAAGGGCTTGGGCATAAATGTCGCGAGCTTGCCATGCTTCTGTGCGATGGTCTTCACGCACAGCTTGTAGAGTAGGACGTTGTCCGCGGTCTTGAGAGCGTCGGAGTAGCGGAAGTTGATCTCCTGCTGGCCCTGGGCAGCCTCGTGGTGAACCTTGTCCAGCTGGAACCCTGCGGCCTCGAGGCACATCATGGTCTCCATCTTGATGTCCTCGGTGGGGTCCAGCGGGGGGAGGTCGAAGTAGGCTCCTGAGCCGAAGGGGGCGTATCCCCCATTCTCCTCAGAGATGTAAAAGAACTCCAGCTCGGGGCCGGTGTTGAAGCCGTAGCCCTCATCCTCGAGCTCCAGGACAGCCTTCTTGAGGAGCCCCCGGGGGTCCCCCTCGAAGAGCTCCCCGTCAGGCTTACCGATGTAGCAGAACATTGTGGCTATGCCCGGGGTCTCCCACATGGGGACAAGAAACGTGGAAGGGTCGGGGTGGGCCACGAGGTCGCTCTCGTTCACATCCCTGAATCCGGCGATGCTGGAGCCGTCGAAGCCGATCCCCAGGGTGAGGGCGAACTTCATCTCGTACTCGGGGATGAGCTGGGCCCTCGGGTTGCCGTCGAGGTCCACCACGATGAGCCTGATGTACTTGATGTCCCATTTCTTGAGCAGGCTGTCGATGTGCTCAAAGGCCTCCTCGTGGGTCAGCTTGAAATCAACCATAATGACACAGCCCAAAACTCTACTCATATATTAATATATTGAAGTAAAAACTAGATACGTGACTACTTTTCAAGTCAAATACTATACATTTGTTTAATTTCGAGGGTGATGGAGACGCTCATCTAAACAAAATCGTATTCAAGCCCCGGTCATCTTGAGGCGTCCGGGGGAGCGCCTCGCATGCAGAAATGGGAGCAGGGAGATCGCTCGAGGTCCCCAGGAAAACAGGGAGGAGATTTTCCTCGCGAATGTATAGGATATCTTCTCTGTGCTCAATATACATTCAGATAATGGGTAAATTCATATACAACTGTTCAATAATTCACGATATCCAGCACATATGTATTGAAGGTGGAAACATGTTCGCATTGGACGAAATCGACAGGAAGCTCCTCATAGAGCTGCTCATGAACTCGAAGAGATCCTTCAGGGAACTCGCAAAGTCCATCGGGGTCTCACCCGCTACGGTGATCAATCACGTCCAGAGGCTCGAATCGGGGGGCGTCATCAAGGACTATTCGGTCCGGCTCGACCACGAGAGGCTGGGCTATGAGCTCACCGTGGTGACGGAGATCATCGTCTCCAAGGGGAAGCTCTTGGAGACCGATGCCGAGATCGCGAAGATCTCCAACGTCTGCGCGGTCTACGACATCACGGGGGAGACGGATGCGATGGTGGTCGCGAAGTTCAAGAGCCGGAGCGACCTCAGCGATTTCACCAAGAAGCTCCTCTCGATGCCCTACGTGGAGAGGACTAACACCCACGTCGTCCTCACCACGGTGAAGGAGGACTTTCGGATGCAGGACGATATCTCCTGATCCCCCTTTTTTCTCAAAAAAATATTTTGAAAGCTCAGCGGCCTTTCCTCAGGGCTCTCCCGGGTAGAGCCCCGGTGTGTTCTCCCCCGTCCACCACGAGTTCCCCGTTCACCATCACGTAGGGGATGCCTGAGGCGAACCTGTGAGGGTCAACGAACGTGGCTTCGTCCTTCACCTTCTCCGGGTCGAAGACCGTGATATCGGCCTTGAAACCCTCCCTGAGGAGCCCCCGGTCCCTGAGGCCGAGGCGCTGGGCCGGGGCCGATGTCATCTTCCGGACAGCCTCCTGGAGGCTAAGGACCCCCTCCCTCACGTAGTGGCCTATGACCCGGGGAAAGGTGCCGTAGAACCGGGGGTGGGGCTTCCCCCTCCCCAGGATTCCCCACGGAGCGGCGGCGCTCCCGTCGGAGCCCACCATGCCGTGGGAGCTCCTCATGACGCGGCGGACGTCCTCCTCGGACATCCCGAAGCTCACCACCGAGACCTGGGCGTCCTCGGCGAGGAGGAGATCGAAGACAGTCTCGTAGGGCTCTTTCCCCTCGAGTTCGGCGATCTCGCTTATCCGTTTCCCCTCGTACTCGGGGTGGTTCTTCGCCGAGGCCACCATGATGATGTCCCATGTCCTGTAGATGCCGCCCTGGTCCTCCCTGATTCTCTCCCTGGTCTCGGGGTCCCTGAGCCGTTCGAGGAGCCTGTCGGCGCCCCCCTCCTGGGCCCAGCGGGGCATGTAGGCGGCGAGGCCCGTGCTCGAGGCGACGTAGGGGTACTGGTCGAAGGTGACGTCTACTCCTTTCTCCCGGCCCTCAGCCACGAGCCTCAAAGAGTCCACGGTCTTCCCCCAGTGGGGTTTCCCGGAGGCCTTGAAGTGGGCGATCTGGACGGGGACATCCGCCTCTTTACCGATCTGGACCGCCTCGTTGACCGCCTCGAGGAGAGTCTCTCCCTCACCCCGGATGTGGCTGAAATAGACCCCGCCGTACCTCCTGAGGACCTTCGCGAGCTCTACGATCTCCGGAGTCCCCGCGTAGATGCTGGGGATGTAGATGAGGCCCGTGGACATCCCCCAAGCCCCGTCCTCCATGGCCCCGGAGACGAGCGCTTTCATCTTCCCGAACTCCGACTGGGTGGGCTCCCTGTCCTCGTAGCCCATCACGTTCTGGCGGACGGTTCCCTGGCCCACGAGAGGGATGACGTTGAAGGAGGCCCCCGAGGCGTCGATGATGTCGACATAGTCCCCCATGGACTCCCAGTTGAATTGGAAGTCGTCGCCGAGGCGGGCCCTCATGTACCTCTCCCGGTAGGCCCTGACATCGGCGTTCATGGGGGCGGCGGAGCTCCCGCAGTTCCCCACCACCTCGGTGGTGACCCCCTGGCGGACCTTGCTCTCCACCCTGGGGTCGATGATGACGTTGTAGTCAGAGTGGCTGTGGATGTCGATGAAACCCGGGGCCACCACGAGCCCGCTGGCATCGATGATCCTCTCGGAGCCCGACCCCGAATGGGGCCCCACCGCCTCGATTTTATCCCCCTTCACGCCCACGTCGGCCTTGAACCAGGGGTTCCCCGTCCCATCGATCAACTTAGCATTCACGAATAGAAAGTCTAGATCCATCAGGATTCCTCGTATCAGACTCTTGGACGGGTCTTAAATCGTTTTTCAGGGTTCCATGTCCAAAGGGTGAAGTAAGAAGTGAATTGGTTGTCCAGACCCCTCACTGGTGACCCTCCGATGCTCTCCGGGTTCTCCTACTCCCGCTTCTTGGCCTTGAGGAAAGTCTGCTTCTTCTTGCTACCCGGGGTCGCATGCCTCCTAGAGGCCTCGACCAACCCCTTCTCGATGAGGCGGGGTATGACCCCCGCCATCTTGAGGGGGACATCCTTGGCCATCAGGTCCCCCGCGCGAAGGATGAGTTCGTAGACCGTCCTCTCGACCTGGGACAGGCTCTCAAGCACAGGTTCGGCCCCCCTGGGCCCCCTGATCTGTCATTAGTCAATCAACATTAAAAATATAGCTCAGGGGCTCAGCCGCCCACGATGACCGGGAAGACGACAACCCGATCCCCGGGTTTAAGCCTCGCGGAGGGCCAGAGACGGCGACCATTCACGAGGAGCCAGACCACTTTCCTGTCGAAAGCGTACGGAACGTCCTAGCCGAGGGACGCGATGAACTCCCCGAGGGTGGAGGGCTTCACCACAATTGTGACTGTGAGGCGCGGGTACATCCATCATCCACGGGGAAGGCGGATGAATTGTTTTCGCGAGAGTATGAGGCTCATAGATTCTTGGGGGTGAAGCCGTTGAGCCTCAGAATGTTCCCCCGGAATATGGCGTCGATGTCCTCCACGCTCACGATGGCGTCGGAACCCACACTTAGCGACTTCACGGCCTCGTACTGCTGCTCAAGGATGTTGATCCTGAAGCCCCGGGGGAAGAACGTCGAGTCGGTCCCGAAGATCACCTTCTCCGCGCCCCCCGTGGTGATGGCTCTCTCGAAGATCTTCCTGAGGTCGAGGTCGTAGGGGAGGTACCTCATCCATGAGTTGGAGCCGCTGGAGTCCATGTAGACGTTGTCGGCCTGATACTGGAGCAGCAGGAGCTCCCTGAAGAACCCGGCCCCGAAGTGGGCGATGACGAAGTTAAGGTCGGGGAAGTCCCGGGAGGGAACCTGGATGTCCAGGGGGTTTCCGTGGCGGAGGTCCGCCTGGCCCCCGATGGTGATGCCGAAGTGGAGGAAGACGGGGAACCGATGCTTCAGGGCCGCCTCGTAGACGGGGTAGCAGGCCGCGTCGTAGGCGTGGAGCTCGGGCCATGAGGAGGGGTAGAGCTTGATGCCCTGGAGGCCGTCCCTGGCCGCCTTGTCGACCTTCTCTGCGGCCTCTGTGTCGCCGGGGTTGATGTTGGCGTATCCCATGAAGCGCCCGGGGAATCTCGCCTTAGCCTCGAGGAATTCGTCGTAGGCCTCAGCTCCCACCATGAAGCCCATCGCCGTTATCCCGTACCTGTCCATCTCGTCCACCCACATCTGGGCGACATCGGTGGACTCGTCGGGGAGCTCGATGGAGGTCATGTCTGTCCTGGAGCGGGTCCTCTGCTCGAAGCCCTCCCGGGTCCTCCCCCTCAGGTTCCAAGCCTTCAGCGTGCTCGCGGTGAAGAAGTGAGCGTGGGCGTCCACCACCTCGATCCCGACTTTCGACAACATCTCAGATATCCGTCCTGCGGTTACCCTTGAATAGCGGAGGCCTGATTGATATCTTTACTGCCTTCAACATATGTGGAAAGGCCGTTTTCTCAAAGTGTCAGTTATTAGAGGCTTATTTCGGCTTGCTTTCGTCGTATCAACTTAATTTAGTCATTTTTCAGGTTATTCCCGCTGATTCAGGGTTCTAGTCACGAATATTATTTATACAGTTCTCCCGAGCTTCGATATAGATACAATTGAATGAACGTCAAAGAATCGGCAGTGGGGATGCTATCAAAGTTCTACACCTTGAAGACCCTGAGCAACTGAACTGCGTGAAGCGCTTCCTAGGGGAAATGGAGGAGAGCTTAGAGATCGAGTCAATTGCATCACCCGACGAAGTCCCCTCGATGATTCTGAATGGAACGTTCGACGCTATACTGGCGAATTACAGGATGTTAGAGAGGAATGGAATCGAGTTCGAGGAAAGGGTCCGACGGATCAAAGACATCCCCTTCATTGGGTACCCGGGGCCAGGGAAAGAGGCTGTGATGGATGCCAACCTTCGAGGTGCGGAAGCCCAGCATGAGACTGACCCGAGACACTTCAGGATCCTCGCAGACAGGCTCGTCGAGGCCGTAAAGAAAGACAGGGAGATCAGATGTCAAAAGGTCTCCCTGAAGGTGTTCGAGGCCCTGACCCGGGGTTCGGATCTCCAGTCAACCATCGGAGAGATCATGAGGATCGTCCGTGAGGCATTTGGCATCGAGGCTGTGGGGATCCGCCTCCAGGAGGGGGAGGACTATCCCTACTTCGTCTTCGACGGTTTCCATGACGAGCACATCCTCTTGGAGAACGAGCTCTGCGTAACCGACCTGGAGGGGCAATTGATGCGGGACGACGTGGGGAACCCCGTCCTCGACTGCATGTGCGGCAACATCCTCAGGGGGCGCTTCGACCCCTCCAAGCCCTTCTTCACCGAGGGGGGGAGCTTCTGGACCAACTCCACCACCGAGCTCCTCGCCTCCACCACCGTCGAGGACAGGCTCGTCAGGACCAGGAACACCTGTCAGGGCGAGGGCTACGAGTCGGTGGCCCTCATACCCATCCGGGACGACGGCGAGACACTTGGGCTCCTCCAGATGAACGACCGCCGCCCCGGATGCTTCAACATGGAGACGATCGGATTCCTCGAGGGTCTGGGGAAGATCATCGGGAACAGCCTGGGGAGGGACACCAGGGGGCAGGAGGCCTTGGAGGAGCTGGAGATTCACAGGGAGACCCTCAGGAGCGCGCCCATACCGTCCCTCGTAATCGATCCCGACGACATGTCCATCCTCGGCGCGTCCTACTCCGCGGCCCAGATGACGGGCATCCCACTTGAGGAGTTACATGGGATCCCCTGCTACGAGGCCCTCAAGGGCTACGAATCCGTATGCGAAGACTACGGCGAGGAGTGCCCCCTCATGCAGATGCTCGAGAGGCGGGAGCAGACCTCCACGACGGCGAACCCCCGCACAGGAAAGAGCGGCAAGGGGGGATTCATCGAGGAGTCGGCGAGCCCCATCAGAGGCCCCGACGGGGTCATAGAGCTCGTCTATCTCATGGTCCGGGAAGACTCTGGCCCCTCTAGGGCGATATGAGGGATGGCTTCACCTGTTTGACCCCTTTCATCACCATCAGCTCCTGGGTCAGCCGTTTGATCTCCTCCACCTCTCCCTCGACCGCTATGACCTCCATCACTTTGTTCTCCTCGACATAGAATTGCTGAGTAGACCGCACCACCTGCCTGAACCTGTGCTGCACGAGGGCCACCCTCTCGATAAGGGTGGGCTTGTTGAGATAGTATAGGACGAGGATGGTGCCGACCACTATCCCGGTCTCTCGTGTTTTCCATTGGACGTCGGTGATGAAGCTCCTTATCGCGTCATGGACGGCCTTGGACCTGTTCTCGTACCGCACGCTCCGCCAGGTCTCGTCGAATTCTTCGACGAGGGTCGGGGGGAGGGATATGCTGAATCTCCTCACGCTGCCGTCGTTGGACAAACTAACACCGGAGATATGTTGCATGAGGAGGGGATAACGTTTTTTAAATGGTGTTACGATCGGATTAACTCGTAACATTTACGGGTTGATTCAATCATGAACAGGACTAAAGTGTTGACAGTCGCGGCTCTCATGGCGGCGTTATCGAATATCCTCTCGATGGAGCCCTTCACCATCCCGATAACCATTGGCCCCTTCGTCTCAAGAATCCACTTCACCCAGATACCCATATTCCTCAGCGGGTATCTCGCGGGTCCATGGGCGGGTCTGTTGACGGGGGCTATTGGCGGGTTGTACATGAGCTTCATGATGGTACCTTTCGTCTTCGGGGGGCTGGCTCTCCTCGGTTTCTCGACGGGCTACATCGCTAAACGGCTGAAGCTTAGGCCGTTCCTCTCAGCGATCCTCGCGTGGGCCATCCAATCGGTCTACGTCTACATCACCGATTACTACTGGTTCGCCTCAGTGCAGGGGATGCCGGGGCATGTGGCGATGGGGGTCGTCACGTCGATCTTGACGAAATTGACGGTTGAAGCGGTGATAGCCGCGATCTTTGTCGAGGTTGTGATCCTCTCTCTGGGGAGAACGGGCCTCCTATCCGTTCTCGGTGAGCGCTAGAAGTCAGGGCCCCAAGATAATTATACGCCTTTCCGGGATTACAGCTTGTATCTGAAATGGTTGATGCCGATAAGTTCTATTCGGAGCTGGGGAAGACGTTTGAGCCCGGGATAATTACTCAGGTGGTCCTCGCCGCGATGGATTCGGCGAAGCAGGGAAAGAAAATCATCGGGTTGACGGGTGGCATGTACGATCCCCCGTCCCTGCCTGGAGAGGAGGTGAGCAGGGTCCTGGCTGAGGCCTCGGAGGAGGATTGGAGGGAGATGCTCCAGTACGGGGGCACCGTGGGCTCTTTGGAGCTGAGGGAGGAGCTCTCCAAGTTCATGGCGGGTCACGGGATCGAGGCGGACCCCAACGGGGAGATCATCGTCACCACGGGGTCTCAGCAGGCGCTGGACTTGGTGGCGAGGGTCTTCCTGGATCCGGGGGATGTTGTTATCGTCGGTGCCCCTACGTATCTCTCTGCGTTGGGGGCGTTCAGGCAGTTCAACCCGGAGATCAGGTCGGTGGAGATCGATGAGGGGGGGATGAACGTGGAGGCCCTGGAGGCGGAGCTCGGAAGGATCGAGGCGGAGGGGAAGTGGGCCAAGCTCCTCTATCTGGTGCCGTCGTTCCAGAATCCGACGAGCACGATGCTCACGGTGGAGAGGAGGAAGAGGATCGTGGAGCTCGCGGAGGAGCACGACTTCATCATCCTGGAGGACAACCCCTACGGCTACATCTGTTTCGAGGGGGAAATGCCTACCCCGGTGATGGGGCTGGACGAGGGGGGGAGGACGATGTATACCAGCACCTTCAGCAAGATCGTGTCCCCGGGTATGAGGATCGGTTGGCTGGTGGCCCCCAGGGAGTTCATCTCCAAGATGGTGGAGGCGAAGAGCAACGTGAGCATCTGCAACGACGGGATCACCCAGTATGTGGCGGCTCAGCTGTTCAAGAGGGGGGAGGTGGAGAGGCAGATCCCCAAGGTTACCGAGGTGTACAGGCGTAAGAGGGATCTGATGCTGGAGGCGATGAAGACGAGCTTCCCTGTGGAGGCGGAGTGGAACGATCCGGAGGGGGGGTTGTTCCTCTGGGTGAAGCTGCCGGAGCACGTGAACACCACGGAGATACTGATGGAGGCGGTGGAGAACGGCGTCGCCTTTATCCCGGGGTCCAACTTCTTCGCCGAGCCGGTGCACAACTATATTCGGCTTAACTATAGCTTCCCGTCTGAGGCGGATATCGTTGAGGGTATCCAGATTCTGGGCGGGCTGCTGAAGAAGGCGGTCTAGGGGCCTTTCCCTCCCCCGTTTTTTTAGGGGGTTTTTGTTTGTTTTCTGGGTGTTTGACGGTGTTTTCGGGTTGCTTTCGGGGTTGTTTTGGTACTGGATAGCACTTGTATGGCTACTGAATGGCTTGAATGGGGGTGGGGCTGTTTTATCGCGCGGGCGTGGACAAGAGTTATAGAAGGATGTCACCCATCAGTTCTTGAATATGAGACTGGAAAAGAAGGATCTCAGGCTCCTCACCGTGGGAGACATCATGGTAAAAAAAGTGTTCACCATAGATGCCGACGAGTCGATAAGACACGCTGCCGATCTGATGACGAGGCGAGGAATCGGCTGTCTCGTGGTGACTGAGAATGAGGCGGAGGGCGGTATAGCCGGTATCTTGACGGAGTCGGACATCTTGGGGAGGGTCGTGGCCGTGGGAGCTGACTCGGGGGAGACGCGGGTCAGGGTTGTGATGTCGAGGCCCTTAGTGGTTGCCGGCCCCGAGCTTCCCCTGGCGGATGCGGTGCGGCTTATGTTCGTCCACAAAGTCAAGAAGCTGCCTGTCGTGGATGGAGAGGGGGGATCTAAGCGGCTCGTTGGGCTGGTGACGTTGACGGATATCGCGGGTGTGCAGCCGGCGCTGATAGCGACGTTGAAGGAACTTTATGAGGATAAAGGGGAGGCTCCGCCCCGGACAATCAAGAAAGTGATGGATTACTACATCGTCTAAAGAGCGCCGCGCACGTTTATGCGTAAAGTAGAACCATGTGTACTATAGTGTATGTGCAAAGTGACTCTTCTTTCCTCTTTTATTGATCTGTGATAGCACTGGCAGAATATGAAAAAAGATAGATTGCCGTCGTTTACTCTAGCTCCAATAGAATTCAGGGAATCTGGGAACGTACAGGAAGACGTGGATGAAGAGGAAGGAGGCCCCCATGAGCACCAGTAGGATGGCTTTCCCTCGGTGGGACTTCAATATCCGGTGGGAGAGAAGCCCCCACGTGAACACGTAGAGATCGTTCGCCACGATGTAGACCGGCAGAGTGGCCCCCGCCCCGTTCTTGATCAGGTGTTCGGCATCGTTCATGTAGGGAATGACCGCGCCGACCACGGCGAAGATCGCCAAAGCCAGAACCCGGATGACCACCCGGTTCTCCCGTTCACCGTACCCGTAGAGCCTCAACGTAAGATATGTGCCCAGGGCGGCGAGGGAACCATTGGCCGCGTGCCCCCACACGGTGAAGCCCGGGGGGACCCACGGGCCATAGGGCTGGAAATTGAAGCCGTAAATGAGGGACAGGCCCCTGTCCAGGATCATGAAAGAGAAGTAGAAGATGCCGACCGTGAGGAGAGCGGAGACTAGGGAGTCTTTCTTGGGGATCCGTGACATCTGAAAGAATCTGGACGATGGAGATAATAAGATAGTTTACGCAGGCGATGCTAAGCTAGCTCCTAAATATCTGGGTGATTCTCCGGGTATTCCGCGCTTCGCGCACGAAAAAAGGGAGATGTCTCCGCTGGAGCGTACGTATAGTAAGAAACTGCGGGGGGGTCATGCGTCGCCTCCGGTACCCTGCATTCTCGCGTCAGCCTGTGGCCACAATGGTTTGGCGCCCATCCTGGGGGTGAACGGTCTCCAGGAGTATGCGAGGCGGAACACGCAGACTCATCCATAACACCAGCGGCCACAATAGTCAAAATTTATAACTCATAAAGGAAGATTCGATCTGACAATGTCCAAACCACTAATCTCAAGGGCACGCAGAGCGGGTAACCTCCTCTTCCTCAGCGGAGTGATCGGGAAAGGCGATGACAAGGAGTCCAAGTTCAGGGACACCTTCGAGAAGATCAAAGGAGTGCTGGAGGAGAACGGATTGTCGCTGGAGAACGTCGTGAACGCAACCGTCTACCTGGAAGACATCGACGACAGACCCAAGCACCTGAACCCCCTGTGGAGAGAGTATTTCCCGGGCATACCCCCGACACGCACATGCGTCGAGGCGGGCCTCAACGGAGGCCAGATAGAGATAACCGTCGTAGCCGCGATACCTGACTGACACCTACGCACGCGTCAATCAACCCTTGACGCTCCATATCAAGGGTATAGAAACGGGAGACATATCCACTAGGGGCAGGGTTCGAACCCCACATCCTCTACCTATTTTGGGACATTCATGTCATAAAATATATATTCGCCGTTCCTGCCACAGGTGGGGGAATCAAAGTGAAACCATGTAATGCGTGCATAGAAGCCTTCGGCGAACCCGCGTGCAACCCCATGAAACACTGTTCACTCGAAGACGTCCCAGGCCTGTCCCCCGAAGAGGCTCTAGCCCACGTAGTCTCGGCGAAGCCCCTGCCCGATATCAATCAAAAGATCGTCCTGAAACTGGCTCAGGACTGACCATGCATAGAAAAAGAATGTAGAAAAGGGCCGAGGGATCAGTACTCGACCGGAACCTGCTGCATCACCTGGAACAGCCTGAGGAACGCCTTGCTGTACCGGATGATCTCGCTCATGTTCCCCTTGAACATGAGCTGCCGGGTCATGATCGCGTTGGCCCCCTCGATCTCCCCCTTGTTCACCTGAGTCCAGATATCGTAGGGACCCTCCAAGGTGAAATCGGTCTTCTCCCCCTCCGCGAGCTCCCTCACCTCGGCGACCTTCCCGTTATCGAATTTTAAATAGATCGCCGGGACATCCGAGCCCTCGGTGACATTGAAAGTGAAGCTCGCGACGAAGGTTCGGGCCTTGATCTCGAACTCCTCGTCCCCGTTCGCGATCTCCTCCACCTTCATCCAATAATCCAAGCCCAAAAATCTGACCATAGAATATCCTCCGATGTTCGATCAAGAAGAGAGAACTGATATTAAATTGATTGCATCGGGGCGCCCCTCCCTGGAACAGCCATTCCAATGGGTTCCGGGGGGTTCCTGATATTCAGCGGACCCCTCATTGAACACGATGGACTCCCTGATCAGGTACATGATCTTCTTCCTAGCCTGCATGGCGGTAATCGTCCTGCTCACGTATCTCCCGAACCGAGGAGACGAGAGATCCGAGGAAACAGAGGAACCATCAGAGACCATGGAGCAGGGGCTCGATCCCCTGCATCAGATCGAGGACTAGCGGCGAGTCGGGTCTCCCCCTGCGGTCACGGGAGGCGAAGCCGGTCAGCCACCCAAATTTATATAGGGATAAGGGGTTGTCTGATGAATCGTCTCAGAGGTTTTGTATATGGAAGCCAGGGAAGCCCTTGACAAGATACTGATGCCCAGGAGCGTCGCCGTCGTGGGAGCCTCCACCGACCCCTTCAAATGGGGGAACATGCTCCTCGCAGCCCTCCAGAAAACAGGCTTCGAGGGAACCATCTACCCCGTCAACCCCCGGGCAGAGGAGATCCTCGGACTCAAATGCTACGCCAACGTCCGGGACATCCCCGGCGACATAGACTCCGCCCTCGTCGTGGTTCCCGCCCGCTTCGTCCCCGGCGTCTTCGAGGACATGGTCGCCAAGGGCATCAAGGGAGCCGTCGTCATCACCAGCGGCTTCAGCGAGACCGGCGAGGAGGGGAGGGAGGCCATCCGGCAGATCAGGGAGACCTCCCAGGGGAAGCTCAGGTTCATCGGCCCCAACTGCATGGGGGTCACCAGCAGCCCCGGGAAACTCAGCGCCCTCATGATACCCTTCCTCCACGAGTCCGGGGACGTCGCGTTCATCAGCCAGAGCGGCGGCTACGGCCTCCAGCTCTACCTCCGCGCCTCCGCCCTGGGAGTCGGCGTCGGCAACTTCGTGAGCAGCGGCAACGAGTCCGACCTCAAGAGCTGGGAGTACCTCAAATACTTCGGCGAGGACCCCGGCACCAAGATCATCGCGATGTACATCGAGGGCCTCAAGGCCGGCCGGAAGTGGTACGAGGAGGCCAAGAGGATCACCCCGGAGAAGCCCATCGTCGTCATCAAAGTGGGGATCACAGAGGAGGGCTCCAAGGCCGCCGCCAGCCACACCGGGAGCATCGCCGGCAGCGACCAGATCTACGACGCCGCATTCAAACAGGCGGGGGTCGTCAGGGCCGGGGACGCCGTGGAGATGTTCGACTACGTCAAGGGGCTCCTATACTGCGACCTCCCTCAGGGACCCAACATCGGTATCGTCTCCAATAGCGGGGGGGTCGCCGTGGAGACCGCGGACCGCATCATCCAGAACGGCATGAAGGTCCCCACGCTGAGCGACGAGGCCCAGGAGGAGATTCTGGGGGTCATCCCGGCCTTCGGGAACCCCAAGAACCCGGTGGACCTCACCGCGACGCTGAACATGAACAGCTTCCTCAACGTCCCCGGGATGGTCCTGAAGCAGCCGGAGATCCAGGGACTGGTCACCATCGGCCTCGGCACCGCCATCCTCAAGACCATGTTCCCCGACGTCCCCCAGGAGGACCTCGCAGGCATCTACCAGTGGCTCAACGGCCAGCTCATCAACAGCTACCAGAAGCACGGCAAACCCGTGATAGTCATCGACCCCTCGGCCGACGTGGACCCCGAGTCCGCCAAGATCATGGAAGCCTCCCGGATACCGGTGTACACCACCCCGGAGAGAGCCGCCGACGTCATGGGGGTCCTCTACAGGAGGAAGCTCTACCTGGACAAGGTCAGGGGCGAGTGAGCCCCGTCATCCAGTTTAAACGTAATTTCGTTCAAGCCCTCCTCAGGAGGGATCTCTTCGAGATCTGGCTTGGCCGTGTAGCGTCATCTCAGGCGGTCTTCCACGGCGTAGGCGCGGTCAGGCCTCTTCACGAGGACCCTCCGCAGGGGCTCCACCATGCTCTGGCTCCCGTAGGGGACGCTCATGGGATCTCCTCAGCCGGATCTCAGGATTGTCTGGCGTAGTTGATCTGGAGGTCCGCGACCAAAGACCTCAGGCCCGCCAGCTCCCCCTCCGGGAGTCTCGGAGCCAGCTTGTCCACCATCACCGAGATGCAGTCTATTGCGGCGGAGGCCTTCACGAGGTCCTTCTCCGCTTCCTCCTTGCCCGGGGAGAGGCGGAGGCCCATGTACTGCCAAGCCTTCGCGGATAGGATGCCTATGAAGAGGCCCAGGAGCTGGTCGAGGTCTAGGGCGGTGAGGTCGACGGGTTGCGGTGAATCCCCGGGGGGCTCAGGGTCTGACAAATATATTCCTCAGGAATCTCTCTTCGCCGTCACAGGATAAAACTCTGTGGTTCCCGTTTCCAAGCGGGATTCCCGTTCAAGACCGGATGCTGGCTCGGATGGTACGCGTCCGTTCATGGAACCTTGTTTCCACTGTTTGGATAAATAAAATAAAAAAGGGGGGAAGCGGGTGTTTAGCCCGCTATCTTTTTGCTTATCTGCATTAGAGATACTATCGCTGCGAGAGCTGCTATCAACGAGGCGCCTATCGCGCCGTAAACCAGGCTCTCTAGTCCTTTTGCAGCGTCGCCCGCACCCTCGGCCGCAGTCGCGGCGTCGGCAGCGGCGTCAGCTGCTTCTTGAGCTGCATCCAAGGCACTGTTCGATGCGTCCGCGATGTCGCCCATGGAGTCCTCGAGATCGCTAAAGGAGTCCTCCAGATCCGCGACCGCGTCACTGGCGGCGTTGCCCGCGTCTGTTGCGGCGGCGATCTCGTCGGATAGGCCGTCGATGTCGTCCGCGAAGTCAGCGGATAGGCTGGCGATGTCGTCCGCAAAGTCAGCGGATAGGGCGTCCATGTCGTCCGCAAAGTCATCGCTCAGGCCAGCCATATCTTCCGCGAGACCGGATAGATCAGATCTGACGTCCTCTAGCAGGACGTCAACCTGGGCGGCTGTTGAAGGACCGACCGCGAATGTACCGTTCATCAGTTCATCGTCGGCTGTGTCGTAGAAGAAGTATGTCCAGGTGCCTAGGGGCGCGTCGCTTGCGAGATCCATTGGGTTCTCGTTGGCAGTCTGTCTATAGTAGGGAACTGTGTACAGCAAGTCTGGTTGGATCCACATATCCGCAACGAGCAGATCGGTAATCCACCATAGAGTATCGTCGGGACTGTAGATCTCGATGTAAGAATTGGGAAGATCGAAGTCGTTGCTGATGTCGAATTTGACAGTATTACCTCTATCGAAGAGCGCCTTAGTGGGGTTCACTTCGACGCGAGCGGCAACAACGCTGAAAGGCAGCTGGACGAGAAGTCCTTCGCTTCCAGTTATGTTGATGGTATATTCTCCGATGCTTAGTTCATCGAGGACTTCCCACCAGCCTGTGAAGTTACCGTCATCAGTCTCAACAGGGACACCAGGATCTCCGTTCATTCGGACATCCATGGGCCAATCATCTGTTGAGTTGTAAATCACCAGTTCTACAAGATCGTCTACATCTGCGAAGTTGTTACCTGAGAAGGTTATATTGTATTCATTCGGTGCCATAGCTGGATCAGCTGAAGCATAGGATGATTCTGTAACTGTAAAGTGTACTGTTAGCTCATTTTCAACTGAGTCGATGACCATTACTTCGTAGGTTCCAGGATCAATATTTGGGATATAGAAGATATCCGAAATAGCTTCTCCTGTTACGCCATCGGAACCAACGCCATCCGTATAGTCCTCGTATAGCTCGTCTCCGAATGTCAGATTGTAGAGGCCATTTTCAAAGCCAATTCCGGTAATAGCCATTTCAGTTCCAGCCGCGCCTGAGATTGGATTCACGATCAATGCGATCAGACCGACCTTAAAGGCGTCATCTGCGTCGATGAAATACTCGTCAACGGCAGTTACAGTGTATGTAATGAATCCTACAGCAGGGGCCACGAACGTAGCCTCAAAGTTACCATTTGCATCTGTCTCAGCAGTAACTAAATCTGAAGTTGGGGTAGAGTCCAGTGTTACATAGACCTCGGTTCCGGCAATCTGTGTAAAGTTGGTTCCTGTTACTGTGATAACTGCGCCAGGAGAACCATAGGTCGGGTCAACCTCGATCTCTGGTTCACCATCAACCTCAAAGTCAGCCTTTGCAGTCTTCGCTCCATCATCGACTGTGATATCATAGTCATCCATGGCAACGTCAGGTATTACGAACTCGGCTTCAAATTCTCCTTCCGTTACTTCAATCTCGTCTACATCACCATCAACCGGAAGCATATCTGTACCATCAAGCTTCACACTCGATAAGAAACCGTCTATGAAACCTCTACCGGTTATGGTCACGATAAATCCAGTTGGACCCTGATCGATGTCTGTAGTTATGACGGCTCCGATTGTGAAAGAACTCATGTTCCAGAAGTCTCCGCTACCGACACCGGACACTGAGTGTCCGGTCTCGGCTAGATCAGGGATGTCAAAGGTGCTCGACCAGGACCCATCGTCACCGCTTGTAACGGTAGCGTCAGGACTGGTTAGATTGTAGATTATGCCTTCAACTTTTACATCATCGACATAATATGTTCCTACGACGCCCCAGCCTACCTGTGGACCGACAGCTGATAGGACCCATGAGTCAGAACCACCCGATGCTGTATCGATGTCTGACACAGCAGTACCCCAATCAGCAGAGGTGCCGCTGAATGATGATCCATCAGCTTTGTTTCCAAACCACCAAACAGTGCCTGTCGCTATTGATGCAATCTGCCATGCGGTTGTTGGGTTAGTAGTTGTTGGTATGGTTATTTCAACGTGAGCGCGATTGTTGCTACCTGAATCATAGGGGTTAACGCAATCAGGATGGGCGAAAAGCAGCGCAATTTCAGGAGAAAGTCCAGTAGCTACCGACTTAGTATAGTAAATCGATAGACCAGTCAAGGACTCATCAAAGGCAACCAATGTCGGTGCATTAGAAGTCCTATTCATGACTAATGCAGCCGCATTGGAACCATCGACTCCGACAAGCTTCACAACGTCTTCAGTTCCTCCGATGACTGGGTCTGTGGCCCAATCTGCCGTAGAATCTCCATATCGTTCATCGAGTCTAACGGGAGGACTCCCGAAGTATATCGCGATATCGTCATCGTCCAGGTATCCAGTGCCGTCCACCGTTAGCTCTTCGTCAACTAAACCTGAGGAAGCGGAGAGATCCACTTCAGGCAGTACGACTACTCGCACATTGGCTGTGAGGGATGTTTCCACGTCTTTGACCCAGATCCAGTGTTCTCCAGCGAAAGTATCGGGCACATCCAGCGAGACCGTGAAGGTTCCGCCTGCCGCACCTTGAGTGTTGTTCATGAGTCCTGCCGAAGTGACGAAGTCCCAATAGACGTTGATTGTTGCACCTGAGGTTACACCCCAGCCTTCAACTGTGATAGTATCACCGACTAGGTACCGAGTGCCGGCAGTTGGAGCGGCTGAGTCAAGTGTAAGTGCGCTTGCTGGCATGATGGGTATCATGCTGATGAGGAATGTTGCGATTACGATTATTGATATTGCTCTCTTACTTAGTTTATTCATTTTTTTTCTTTCCTTTTTTCACTCGGTGGATATGAATGATTAAAATGGAATAAAACTCCACTTTATATCCATCATCTTCACCGATCGCATCCTTAAGTTTTATATGTATATTTAAATCTATGTATACATGAATAGTGTCGTTGTATACATCAACATATTTTATCTACATATTACGTTGATTTGTGGACAACACATATTATTTGGTATACATACTTAACTAAAATGTATTCAGAATAACATATTATATTACAAATCTTATTAATTGTATATGGATATGCAAATAAGTATACAAATAATATTAGTATGTATACAAATATTGGCATCGGAACCTACTACATGAAACGGTATACAAAACCAAGATAGTTATATACTAATATCAGAATAACAGTAAACGAATGGGAATGAGTGCTACCAAACAGGAAAAACGACGCCCAAGAGACACGCGCGTCGTCTCCGGAAGAGTCAGCCCCCAGATGTTCGAAGCCGTAATAAAAATAGTGGATTCAGGCAACTACGTCGACATGACAGACTATCTCAGAGACATGATCCGGAAAGACCTCAAAGAAAGAAAAGTAATCATACAATAACGCGTAAAAACGTCACAAAATCAAAGAATAAAACAATCAACACCATCTCTAAAACGACCTAAACTAATAGACCCTTTCTCCTACATTATTCTACAAAAAATCAAATATTTAGAGATAAATAAATGAGATTAACCCACATTATCATAACCCCTCACCCATCCCGAGTTCAAACTCCTCTACCATAAAAACGGGATTAAAGTTCTAACAAAAAAACTAACGGAGTCAACATAAACAACATCCTTCGAGAGGAAACATAGCCAAAGCCCCCAATAAATCGACAAACAAAGTCACCCAAACGAACACCCTAATATCCACTAGTTGAAGAAAAAATAAAAAAGGGGGGGAGCGGGGGTTTAGCCCGCTATCTTTTTGCTTATCTGCATCAGTGAAACGATTGCCGCAAGGGCCGCTATCAACGAGGCGCCTATCGCACCGTAAACCAGACTCGTCAGCCCTTTTGCAGCGTCGCCCGCACCCTCAGCCGCAGTCGCGGCGTCGGCAGCGGCGTCAGCTGCTTCTTGAGCTGCATCCAAGGCACTGTTCGATGCGTCCGCAATGTCGCCCATAGAGTCCTCCAGATCACTCAAGGAGTCATCCAGATCCGCGACCGCGTCACCGGCGGCATTACCCGCGGCTGTCGCAGCGGCGATGTCGTCAGCGAGGTCGCCGACGATCTCATCCTTCAGGCCGTCGACGTCGGATGCCACGTCCCCGATCTCCGAGGATAAGGCGTCGATGTCGTCCTCCAGGTCTGTTGTTACGCCTGCGATGTCGACAGCGAGGTCAGCGATGCTTCCCTCGACGTCGGATAGCCGGGCGTCGACCTGGGCGGCGGTTGTGGGCAGTATCTCTATTGTGCCGTTCTTGATGACGTCGTCATCGACATCGTAGAGAGTCCAGACCCATGTTCCTGTGTCGCCGTCGCTCGGGATCATCAACGGATTAAGCGAGCCGTCCTGTACCTGGTTGGGTATCCTGACGACCTGCCATCCACTGATCTCCTCCCACTCAATTCCGGCGAATGTGCTGATGAAGATCTGTTCCTCGCTTGGATCAACGATCTCCAGATACGAGTTTACCTTTTCGAAAGTCGCCTTGATGGTGAAGGTTATCGTGTCACCGAGACTGTAGGACGCCTTGTTGGGATTGATCTCCACTTCCTCCTCGACTACTGTAAAGTCGAACTCGGCGTAGAGGTCGTTGGCATCTGTAACGTTCATGGTGTACGTGTTCCCCAGGAGCATTGTATCAGGTACGACCCAGTAGCCTGTGAAGTTACCGTCGGCACTCGACGTCGACGCGACACCAAAGGTCTCGTTAACGACAATAGCCGTGGTCATTCCCCACGTGGCATTGTATGCGTAGAAAGTCAGAGCTGTGGCGGCTACCTCAGTGAAGTGCTCACCGTAGATGCTCATGTTGTATCCAACGGCGATATCTGAGGGAGTTCCGGCCAGGCTCGTGGTTGCTGTAACTGTGAATGTTCTGGATAGTGTGTTCTCATCCTCGTCGACGACGGTCACGGTGTACGTGCCCGGATCAACGGTGGGAACGACGAAGTCATCGGAGATCTGTTCGGAGGTTACAGCCTGATTGTCTAGAAGCAGATCGTCTTCGAAGGTCATGTTATACAAGCCGTTGGTGAAGCCTATGCCTGTCAAACTGACTTCTGTACCGGAGGGTCCAGATTCCGGGT
Organism: Candidatus Bathyarchaeota archaeon; assembly: GCA_026014875.1. Taxonomy (GTDB): domain Archaea; phylum Thermoproteota; class Bathyarchaeia; order TCS64; family TCS64. The sequence goes on from JAOZHO010000037.1 coordinate 232,321, forward strand.
TGATGAGCATGGCTATGAGCCCGATCTTGAAGGTGTCTGTCGCATTTACTGTATACTCGTCCACGGCGTCTACATCGTGGGTCTTGAACTCGGTTGCAGGAGCGGTGATTGTCACGGTGAACGTACCGTCGGCTAGTGTATCAACGGTTTCGGTAGTTGTGTTCAGCGTGATCGTGACCTCTGTGCCAGCGATCTGAGTGAAGTTCGCACCAGTCACAGTGATTCCTGCGCCTGGAGAGCCGTAAGTGGGATCAACCTCTATGCTTGCTGTACCGTCGATAGTGAAGTTGTCCTCAGCCCAGTTGGTTCCATCGGTAACCTGTACACGCCAGTCGCCTACGCCCCACGAGGGAGCGACGATCTCTCCTGTGAATTCGCCGTCTGCATTTATGTCGGGGTCATCGACCCAGGTTAGATTTCCATCAGATCCATAAGCACCTGCTGGACCGTCCCATGTGACGTTCCCAACGGTCAATGTTTGATCAGCCTCGAAGCCTCTGCCAACTATCTCGATGACGAAGCCCTCGGGGCCCTCGTCCTCGGTTAGCGTGATAGATGCACCGATAGTGAACGCAGTTGTGACGTTGAAGCTGTCACCGGCTGCGGCGCTGCTCACGTTGAAGAAGTAGTCATCGTATGTGAGGACCGAAGCTGGAATATCCACCTCGATCTCGAACGAACCGTACACGTCCGTTTCCTCGTCGTTATCCACAACGAGGGCTACGCTTGTATCCATATTTCCTGCAGTTATGTTGAAGATCGAGACGTTGAATCCGGCCTCAGCATCGAAACCATAACCGGTAAGGGTAACGGTGTCTCCGGGCAGGCCGCTCGTAACATCGACCTCCAGCGTAGGATCTACGTTTACGTCTAGGGAGCCGTTGTTCAGGCCAGTCGCCACGTCAACGACCCAGATGTAGTGGTCACCGACTTCCGTTTCAGGCACATCGATGTTTACTTCGTATGAGCCGTCCGGGTCACCCGTCGTGGTGTTCAGCAGCCAGGCGCTCGCGCCTGTGGCATAGTCCCAATAGACCTTAACCTCTGACCCTGATGTGACCTGCCCCGCTGCCCCCGTCAAGGTGATCGTGTCACCGACTTCATAGGGACCAGCCGGAGCGGGCGTGGGTTGATCGAGAGCGCTGACTGAGACGAATGGCACTATGAATGATAGAGTAAGTATAGCAATTACGATTATTGATAGCATTCCTTTAGAGTTTCTTTTCATTTTTCTTTTCACACTCTTTGTTTATCGTTCGAGCCCGGCAAAAGACACGCTCAGAGAGCCACCTCTAACCGACTCGACGATTGGTTCAAAAAACCATAAGCCGATTACTTAAGTCTATGTCTACAGGGACCACACCCGTGTATACAAACTGCGCAAAAAAACCGTGAAAACATGAAAGAAAAAGGGCGCCCGCATAGAAGTAGGTGCTTTTCACCCTCGAAAAACAGTATTAGAACCATAAGGAACGCCTCCGACGGAGAGCCCCCGTAGAAGAGGAGCGTCTAACCAGATTTACTTGAAGGTAAAGGAGTTAAAATCAAAGATTCACATTCATAAAATTAACAAATACGGGTAAAACCCCGATTTATTTTCCGTTATACGTGCGGAAAACCCTCTCGAAGCTCAGCTTCGCCAGCCCCCTGATGAACTCCCCCTCCCTTCTCTCGTAGCCCAGCGATCCCATCACACCAACGACATAGCTCACCAGGAGCTCCGTCACCTCCTCGGAGAGGGAGAAGGAGGCGAGCCTCAGCTCCGCCTTCATCTCGTCGTGCCTCATATCGACCTCGTCGAGGTTCCAGGAGATCTTCAGGGCTCCCCCGATTACCTCGATGGCATTCTCGCCGAAGAGGGTTCGGAGATACTCCCCGTACCATTTCCCGGTCTCGGCCCAGTCCGAGAGAGTCGCCTCCTTGTCTGAGGCGAAGAGGCTTTTCACCACGGTGTCGAGGCTCTGGCGTGGGACTTGGACTGCCCCCGCTGCGAGTTGGACCCGGAGGATCCGATACGATTCGATGGCCTCGTCGAGGGGCACGCCGTTGTCCTCGGCCTTGAGGGCTTCCTCGAGGTTCTCCGCAGAGTAAGCCGTCAGGGATAGGCCCTTCCGGGAGGCCGCTCGCTGGAGCCTGTCGACGAGCTCCTCAGGCAGAGATATGAGTTTAAAATCTGATTTGGTTCCGGGGATCATCGCGTTCACCGGGGCCCCGTGAATGTGAGCCGGATCATCCCCTTGCCGTTCTCGGTTTCGACGTGCTCCCAGCCGAAGGTCTCCAGGACCCCGCGGATGAAGAGTCCGTGCATCTCGGTGAACCCGTCGGTGTAGAGCTCCCCGACGCAGGAGACGACGAGGCGCCCCCCGTTCTGCTTCTCGATGCTGGTGACGGGGTTCCCCAGGGAGAGGAGCTCCATCGCCTCCCTGAAGAATTCGATAGGGTCGCCCCCCTTGTCCGCAAAGTACCTCCCATACCACTTGCCCGTCTCGAGCCAGATCTCCCCGAGCTTCTTCCCGGCCTTGTCGTGGGCGAGCCCCACCACCTCGTAGAGGAGCTTCTCGATGGTGAACGTGAAGCCCATCCCCTTGGCCTTCTCCATCTTCTCCCAGTTCTCGATGACGTAGTTGAGGTTGAGGCCCATCTCGTCGGCGCGGAGCGCCTGCTGGAGGATCTCGTTCAGCGTGCCGTAGACCGTGGAGCCCCGCCTCTTGGCGATCTCGACGATCTTGTTGGCTATGTCTTCGTCGGCGGCGAGCATCTTTCTCCTAGACGACATCTTGTGTCACCTCGTGGGGGCCGGTGCGCCCCCGCTCCATAATCTAGTGGATGATGCCCTCAAGTACCTTGCTGGTGTCTGCAACGTCAGCCGACCTTCTGCCAACGAACCCGGTTTAATTTCCCCCGACTCATTATAAAGCTATAGATTAGAACATGGGGACGAGGGGTGGTTACAGTCACTCTTCCGTGAAGGTTAGGTTACTCCCTTCTCCTGAGGTAAAAGACGATCCCTCCACCCGCGAGCCCCACGACCCCGATGATCCCATATAGGAAGGGGGGCTTGAGGAAAGGCGCAGCCCTCCCCATCAGCGCACCGGGGATTCGGGTGAGGGTGGTAGAGAGGCTGGGCTCGACCACCGTGAGAGAGAGGGGGGCGCTCTCCGATCCGGCGTAAAGGAAGCCGTCTCCGATTACCCTCGCATTGATGGTGTACTCGCCCTTGGTGGGTGGCTCAAAAGATCCCGTGAAGCATCCGAGAGAGTCGGTTTTTGCGATGATCTTCTCAGACTCGTTTCCATGGATGACGGAGATCTCGACGGTGACATCCGGCTTCTCCGGGTCCAGGGATCCGGTGACTGCCACGGTCTTACCCGACTCGACGGTCTCCAGATCGAGGCTGCAGGCGATGGATGTTTGAAGGCTTGAGACGGTTAGGTTTACGGGTTCGGTGTAGGCGGCATGGTACGCCTCGCTCCCGTTGAAACTGGCTTGGAGGGTCCAGTTCCCCGTGGCCGTAGGCTTGAAGGGGTAATTGAAGCGCCCGTCGGGATCCGTTGCCAATGTCATGTTGATGAGTGTATCTCCGTTGATGATCGAGACGTTGATGGACTCCCCGCCTGGGTTCAGCCTCCCCCTGATCTCGGCCTCCTCCCCGGCCGTCAGCTCCTCCTCGCTGAAGCCGATCTCGAGAGTCGATGTTCCCATCGCGTAGAAGCTTCCCAGGGTCTCGCCGCTGTTTCCCATGGCGTCCTCCGCCTCGATGATGTACTCGACGGTGGTTCCGGGGTTTACCGGGGGAAATTTGACCCTGAGGGTTCCGTTCCCGGTCGTGGAGGGGTTTAGCGTTCGAAGGGTCTCCCCTCCGTCGGTTGAGTAGCTGAATTCTAGACCGGTGACCTCCGTCTGTTCGTTCACCTCGAATTCCAGGGGCGTCGGGTTATGGGCTTCGACGATCTCCGGGGGATCGAGGACGGTGACGTTGGGGGGGTCGAAGTCGGTCTGGACGATGAACTCGATGCTACCGATCCCGTACTCGGCGATGAGGGCGAGATGGTAGAGGATCTCTCCCTCTGCCTGGGCGGTGTAGTCGATGACCATGTCCTCGCCGCTCCTTTCGCAGCTCGCCATGGCCCCCACGTGTCTGAAGCCCGTCTGGTCGAGGTTGAAGCCGCCGTAGGAGCCCTTCAGCTCGCCCCTGAGCCCGGGCTCCCATGCCACGGGGATACCCCGGATCCTCTCCCCTATGCCTGCCTCGGGGTTGGCCATGGCGTAGAGCCTCGCCTCGTACATGTCGAGGGTGTCCGGGACGTCGATCTGGACTCTTATCCGGGGGGCGGTCGTCGTGAACTCGTAGGACCAGAATGTGGTGGGCTGGGGCTCCTCGTCTATCTTTCCCTCCATCCATCTCTCGTGCCACTCGTTCGTCTGGATGCTCTCGAGGACCATGAGGGTGCCGGGTTCCGCGGCGAGGCTCTCGAGGACGTCGTTCCTGACCGTGATGTAGTATAGCCCGGAGGAGTCGGGGGTGAAGAACCTGCCCCAGGGGTCGTTGCCCACCTGCTCCAGGAGGCCCGCGGCCTCGGTGTGGGTGGAGAGGAGGGTGGAGGAGTAGGCGTCGTACTCGTAGACGTAGAGGTCGTAGTCGGTGGCGTGATTCTCGGGGTCCGCCCATTCACCGGAGAGGTAGACGTGGTACGTGTGACCTTTCTCGAGCCTGTAAGAGTATGTGTGGGCCTCGCCGACGGGGATGAAGCCCTCCTCGATGACCACCGCCGGGACGGGCTCCCGGACCACCGTGATGCCTCCGAAGGGGTCTACGTTCTCGTCGCCCCAAGCCCCACGTATCGAGGATCCAAGGAGACTTGTGAGGACTAGGGCTGTGACCGCGATTTTCAGCAGCGGAGCCCTTCTGAAGACTAGTAGGATGTGTGGGGCTCTTGACCAGTTCTCCATTTCTCGAGCGGAAAGATGTGACACAGGTATCGATAAAGGGATTATGAACTCGTGATCTTTGTCCATAATCCACGTTCTCGCCCAGGTGACGAGGGGCTTCCAGGTTACCAGGGATTGCTCTTTAGTTTCAGGGCCCAGGCGATTAGATTTGTTAGGTAATGGATGGGCATGGTCGCGACGAGGATGCCCACAGCCTGGTCCCAGGTGGGTGGCTGCTCCGTGAAGCTGACCAAGAACACCGCGAATATTATGAATCCCATCTGGTCGATGACGGGGAGAAGGGTTCCCGGCTCCATGTTTATTCTCCGTTTGAAGAAGGAGCCGATGAGATCGCCCCCGATGGCCCCGATGGAGAGGAGGGCCCCCCTGAAGGGGCTCCCCTGGGCGAGGCCGATGAGGAAGCCCGCCGCGAGGCCGGAGACGGTCCCACGGAGGGTCTTGTGGTCCCCGAAGAGGGGTTTCCCGTCGATCCAGTTCCTGTCCCCGTCAAGGGAGCCTCCGCCGCTGAGTAGTACGGGGGTCGCGTTCGCGATGTAGGCGGGGAGGTAGACGTAGATGGTCTCCAGGAACCAGGTCAGGAGGGGGATGTTCACCATGTCATTCAGGCCTCCTCGATGCCCGCCTCGCCCAGCTTGAACCTGCACGACCTCCGCTCCTCCCCCGGCTTCTCGAGGATCGCCTGGCGGACGCCCTGGATGGAGGTGGTCTCGAGCTTCAGTATGGTGTCTGACCAGTATCCTAGGAGCCTATGGGCCACGGGTTCCACCTCCGGGGGGTCCCTGTCCAGGATGCTGTGGACCTGCCCCGTGATGAGGATCGCAGAGTCTTTGGTTTTAGCGGTCTCGGAGAGGAAGCCCAGCTGCCTGTTCAGCTCCTTGTTGGCTCTGAATGTCTTGGCGGAGTTCCCCGCTTCGAGGCGGTAGGGGCCCGTGATGGAGTCGACCACGACCGGGATGTTCCCGTTGGGGAGGAGGTCGGGGAGGCTCTCGATGGTCCTGCCCTGCTCGGGGAAGTTCATCGACCTCCAGATCAGCAGGCGCTCCAGGACCTGGGGGTCCTGGGTGATCTGGGTCAGCCGGTTGGTGGAGAGCTTGTTGTCCGAGTCGATGTAGTAGGCTTTCGCCCACGGGTCAGTCTCGAGGTGCCTCGTCAGGGTCGTGATGGCGAGGGTGGTCTTCCCCGTGGAGGCCTCCCCGTAGATGAGTGAGACGGCTCCGTATCTGAACCCTCCCCCCAGTATCTCGTCCAACGGGGTGAGTCCTGTGGGGAGGCGTCGTTCCATCTTGAATCCTGTTGATTATATTTCACGTGTTTATATAAGTCGCCTTCCGGACCGGATGCCGGCTCTGACTCTGTCGCCCTGATCCTTCATCAGGGAGTCGACGTTCTCCCGGGTCACCGCAGTTGTGGCCCCGGTGGAGGCGACGCAGGCGGCTCCCGCCGCGGAGCCTTTGAGCAGCATCGTCTTCGCGTCCTCGACGGAGAGTTCTCGGATATCGTTGAGGAGATCGGGGTGATCCAGCAGGGAATCGATGACCCCCGCACAGAAAGCGTCCCCCGCCCCGGTAGGGTCCACCGAATCGACCTCGAATACGGGAACTCGGAGCAGGTTTTCACCCCATCCGGCCACGAGCCCTCCGGACCCGAGGGTTACCATGACTAGCCCCGCGCCCCTCCGGACCAGGGTTTCGCAGGCGGTCATAGGGTCCTTCTCTCCCGTGAGGACTTTGGACTCGTATCCATTGCAGTGAAACACGTCGATGAGATCGAAGGCGGCGAGGAGACCGTCCCATCCCCCATTGTAGGGTGGAACGACGTCCAGCACCGTGACCGCTTCCATGGCCTTCGCCTCGGATAGGATTGTGCCTATCTCGCGGTCCAGCAGTTTCAGGCCGCCCACGGTGCCTTGGTAGAGGACCTCGGGGCGGGTCTCATTCAGGGTCGACAGGACATGGCCCGGGGTGAGCAGAGTGTTCGCGGATAACTCTGCGTAGAATCGGCGGTCCTCTCCCTTGACGATGAGGACGAGATTCTTGGCGGTGTGGGCCCCCGGGATCCTTTCGGGGTAGACTTGAAGGCCTCGGCGGATGAGCTCGGATTCGATGTAGCCGCCTAGGACGTCGTCCCCTATGCCTCCGACCACCGCGGTATCTTTGCGTCCCAGCTGGGCGAGGTCGATGGCGACGTTAGCGGAGTGGCCTCCGGGGTGGAGGCTTATGCCTCCTGGGGGGTAGATGAGGTCTCCCGGGCTCCCCATTCCGGGGAGGTCGGCGGCGATGAAGTCGCAGATGAAGCTGCCCGAGCAGAGGACCCTCGTCAATTCGTTCCTGTATGGGTTTGAGGGTGCTTTCAAGGATTATGATCCATTGATCAACTGAGAGAAGAGAGTATAGATGATTAATAGGAGGGTCTTGCGGAGTCATAGATGATGATAGCATGGTCACTGCGGTTCTCGTTATCGACATGATCAAAGAGTTCGTCACCGGGAGGCTGGGAAACCCCCGGGCACAGACGATAGTGCCCACCGTGGCGAGGCTGCTAGAGGCGGCGAGGAGGGACGGGGCCCTCGTGGTCCATCTCACGGACAACCATCTCCCCGGGATCGACCCCGAGTTCGAGATCTGGGGGGCCCACGCCGAGGCGGGCTCCGAGGGGACCGAGATCATCCCGGAGCTCCGTCTCGAGGAGGGGGACCACCGCATCTATAAGCGCCATTACAGCTGCTTCTACGCCACGGGGCTCGACGCACTGCTCAGGGAGCTCGGGGTCACGCGGATCGTCATGACAGGGGTCCTCACTAACGTCTGCATTCAGCACACCGCTGCAGATGCTTATTTCCGGAGGTATGAGACCGTTGTGCCCTCCGATTGCGTCGACGCCCTCACCGAGGAGGAGCACGTCAACAGTCTCGCCTTCATGGAGCGGATGTACGGGATCGAGCTGACGACGTCGGATGAACTCATCGCCGATGGGCTCACGGGGGGAAGCAGCCAATGAGCGGTTTCCACGTGGCATCCGAGGAGGATATAAAGTCCGGGAGAACCACCGACGTTTACTTCAAGAGGACCAGAAGGGTCCTCGAGGCGAAGGGGATGACGGGGGTACGGGTGGCGGCGGAGGTCACCACGTCGTCGATCCCCGGGGGCTCGGGTTGGGGGGTCCTCGCGGGGGTCGAGGAGGCGGCCCGCCTCTTCGAGGGCGTCCCTGTGAACGTATATTCGATGCCGGAGGGGAGCGTCTTCCGCCCCGGGGACCACCGGGGGATGAGGGCGCCGGTGATGGTGGTGGAGGGAGCCTACTACGATTTCTGCGAGCTCGAGACGCCCCTAATCGGGTTCCTGTGCCAGGAGTCGGGAGTAGCGTCCCGGGCGGCGGCGGTGCGCCTGGCGGCGGGGGACAAGCCTGTGGTCGCCTTCGGGGCGAGGAGGGCCCACCCGGCCCTGGCGCCCGCGCTGGACAGGGCGGCCTTCATCGGGGGGCTCGACGGGGTGAGCACCATCCTGGGGGCCGAGGCGATCGGGGAGGAGCCCATGGGGACGATGCCCCACTCCCTGATGATCGTCTTCGAGGACCAGGTGAAAGCCTGGAAGGCCTACGACGAGACGCTGGGGGAGGAGGTGCCCCGTGTGGCCCTGGTGGACACCTACTGGGACGAGAAGGTGGAGGCGGTCCGGGCCGCCGAGGCCCTGGAGGGGCGCCTCTCCGGGGTGAGGCTCGACACGCCCAGCAGCAGAAGGGGAGAGTTTCCCACGATCATCAGGGAGGTGCGCTGGGAGCTGGACCTGAGGGGCTTCGAGGATGTCGGGATCTTCGTCTCGGGGGGGCTAGACGCCGAGGCGGTGACACGGCTGGGGGAGGCGGGGGCCGACGGCTTCGGCGTCGGGACCTGGGTGAGCTGCGCCCCGCCGGTAGACTTCGCGCTCGACATAGTCGAGGTGGAGGGGAAACCCGCCGCGAAGAGGGGGAAGCTCGGCGGGAAGAAGCAGGTCTGGAGGTGCCACGACTGCCTCGTGGACACCGTGCTGAGATATGAAGATGATGCGCCGGCCTGCCCGCGCTGCGGCGGGGAGACCGAGGCGATGCTGAGGCCCCTCATCGAGGCGGGGGAGATCGTGGGGGAGCTCCCGGAGCCCCGGGCGATCAGGGAGCACACTCTGGGGCAGCTCGGCAGGCTGCCGGGTGGCTAGGAATCTCCCACGGTTTCCTGTTCAGCCTACTTCATCAATGGGTTCTTGTAGTCCTTGCTATCGGGGCAGCCGTAGCACCAGTCGTTCTCGTATCGGTGGCAGTCGGCGCAGACCATTCCGCAGGGGGTTTCATCGAGGCCCTTCAGGTCGAGTCTGAGGATGAGGCCCCCCTTGATGGGGGAGCCCAGGTAGTTGATGTCGATGATGTCCACGTTGGAGATGTCCCTGAAGGACTCGACGGTGGAGTTGATCGTCTGGTCGTTCTCCCCCCAGACCACGAGCTCTAGGTTAGCCTTCTTGGGAGACCTGAATATTGCTTGGACCCTGGGGCATTTGCTCAGGACCTCGATTGTCTCCTTGCGGCTCTCCTCCGTCTTGACCTCGAGGCCGACGACGGCAATCTTGTAGCCTAGGCTTATGAAGTTGAGGCCCCCCACGACCTCGAGGAGGCCCAGCTCCTTCATTCTTTTTAGGCGGTTGGTGACCGTGGGGCGGGACGACTGGGACTTTATGGCCAGGTCGGTTATGGATGTCCTGCCGTCCGTGGTCAGCTCCCGGAGAATCTTGAAGTCAAGGCTGTCTAGTTTATCTAGAACCATCTCCTAGTAGGCGAGGATTAAATATTTAACAATTTGTAAACATCATCCATCCTAGAAGTTGATTTAGGGGAGCTGATCCGGGGGACTCCGTCCGTTTCCGGAGGGCTTTATTGCTCCAGTTGTTTTTCTGCAGTCTAGGCGGTTGCGGGGTCAGACGATCTCCTTGGGGCGACGGGTGTAAACGCTGGGGTCGTAGGCGATGGGCTCTCCTACGCTCCAGAGGAATATGTGGGCGGTGCCCGCGCCGACCCGTTTCATGAGGCTGCGGAGGGTCTTGACGACTCTGTCGTAGTTGTTGGATTTGTCGAGGGACTCGAGCCAGGCCTTGAAGCTTCCGTGGTCCCGTCGGATGCGCTGGAATTCCCGGGCGTTGTGGAGTGTGGCGAGGATCTTCTGGCGGTTCCGGATGATGGAGGCGTCCCCGTTGAGGCGCTTGATCTCCTCGACGCCGTAGGCGGCGACCCTGTCTACGTCGAAGCCGCTGAATGCGGGGGGAAAGTTGGGCCACTTGTTCGCTATGATGCGCCAGCTCATCCCGGCCTGGAATACGACGCGGGTGAGGTTCTCGAAGTAGGTCCTGTCGTCCTCGGGTTTCCTGTCCCGGTGAACCCACGGGGGGAGGTTCTCGGGCATGGTTAATTCTCCTGGCTTGGGATACTAGTGGGTTTGGATTCGCCGGGGTCCTGGTGGCGTAAACGGGGGGATTCGGAGGGGGTCTCGGTGCGTGCAATGTCTTTCCCCTTTTTTTAAGGCGGCTCAGGCGTTGAATAGATTGGTAACGTTATTCTTTCGGCTTCGGTATGTGTGTACTCGAGAGCGGATGCGTAGAGCGTTATGGGCGTCGCTGATACTGATCGTGCTCCAATTCGCAACGGCGTTCTATCTTTATCCCGGGATGCCTGAGAGGATGGCGGTCCACTGGGGCCCCTCCGGGGAGGCGGACGGGTTCGGCTCGAGGTTCGAGGGCCTCTTCATGATCCCCATAGTCTCCGCCGTTCTCCTCCCTATCTTCCTAGCGCTGCCTAGGCTTGACCCCAGCGGGGGGATCGAGAGATTCCGGGGCGGGTTCGACTGGTTCGTGTTCGGGATGTTGGGTTTCATGTCGTATCTCTTCGGGCTTACTCTGCTCTGGAATCTGGGGTGGAGATTCGACTTTTTGAGGGCCTTTGCCCCGGCCCTCGGGGGGATGTACTATGGTATCGGGGTGTTTATGGGGGGGTTTAGGATGAACTGGTTCGTGGGGATCAGGACGCCCTGGACTCTTAGCAGCGAGGAGGTCTGGGACAGGACCCACGAGTTGGGTGGGAGGCTGTTTAAGGTCTGTGGGGTTCTGGCTCTGGGAGGGGTGTTGGTGGGGGGGTGGATGGCCTTACTGCTGACGGTGGCTCCGGTGATGACAGCGGTGATGTACTTGTTCTACTATTCATACGCCGAGTTTCACAAGCGGGCTCCGGACGTTTCCCGTCCGGGTGATGTCTCGCCCCCTTAGAGAGCCCTGAATCGGGTGTCTGTGCGTGGGATATTGGTTAGATCATAGTTTGCCGAGTATTTCGGGTAGCGTGAGGATCTGGTTCAGCTTGGTGATCGTGTAGTCGGGTTGGGTATGTTCTGGGGCGGTTTTCCCCTCGGTTTGCACCCAGACGGCTTTCATCCCGATGGCCTGGGCTCCGGCGATGTCGGTCCTGAGGAGGTCTCCCACGTGGATGGCCTCGTGGGGCTCGGCGTAGAGTTCCCGGAGGGCTCTCCGGAATTGGGTGGGGTGGGGTTTGCAGTATCCCGTCTCGTCGGAGAATACGGTTGATGCGAAGTGGTGGAGGAGGCCTCTTTGGTCCAGGTGCCCCCTGATGAGGGTTCCGGGGGTGACCCCTGTGTCGCTGATGATTCCGAGGCGGTATCTGCCGGTGAGGGCGTTCAGTGTCTCCTCGACCCCCTCCTTGAGGGTGGGGGGGTCCTCGAGGAAGCAGTCCTCGAAGCGGTTGATCATCTCCTGGATGAGTTCTTCCTCGGGTTTCACGTGGAGCCCCTGGAGCATGTGGCGTATCCTGCGGTCGACTGTCATGTGGCGGTGGTCTTCTTCCCACTCCCGGCGGTAGGCGCGGGCGGCGGAGCGGTAGGCCTCCTTTACCTCCTCGGGGCTCCTGGGGGTGCCGTGGTAGCGGAGGGCTTCGGCGGTGGCCTGGAGCCTGGGGGCGTTGAAGTGCTTGTCCTCGAGGAGGGTGTTCCAGAGGTCGAATGTGATGGCCTTGATCATGGGCTCCCCTGATATGTGGTTCGGGGTGTAGATGAATTTATCCCGTTGCGTCCGGTGGGACTCGTGAACGCGCGCGAACCGTTAAATGCGGTTGTGAGAACCGGTTGTCGGGTATGCCTTTCACGCCATTCCACCTGGGTCCCGCCCTCTTGATGGGGTTCATTCTTCTGAGGTATCTGGATCTCCCCACGTTTATCGTGGCGAGCGTTCTGGTGGATCTCGAGCCCTTGGCGGTCCTGGTGTTTGGGTTGCCTTATCCGTTGCATGGGTTCTTCCATTCTTTCTTGGGAGCTTCCGTGGCGGCCGTTCTGCTGGCTGTGGTTGTGTCGGGGGTGAGGGGGTCTCTCGGGTTTTTGGATGGATTCCTTGGCCCGGGGGAGAGGCGGGGGCCCAGGGGGTTCCTGGTTGCAGCCCTGCTGGGGACGTGGTCGCATGTGCTTCTCGATGCTCCTCTCTACGGGGAAATGAGGCCCTTCTATCCGTTCGGTGGAAACCCGTTCCTTGGGGCCGACCTGTACCTGGGCTTGGGGGCTTATCGTTTCTGTTTCCTGTCCGGGGTGGCGGGGGTTGCTCTGTTTGTCTTCAGATATCTCTGGACTCGGAGATAGCTGGCGTGTGAGAGCGTGGGGTTTTCTGTAGTCGGGGACTTGATCTGCTGCGTAGGCTGCGAGGGCGAGGGGCCAGAATCTGTCGTTGTGGGTACACCACTGGTATTGCGAACGTGATCTCAGTGGGCTAGCGTTGCTCGTTTCTGGTCTTTTCTAGGGTGGCACGGTGGGGTGCGCATTCTGGTTCCTCTCGTGGGACTCGGTATCCGTCGGCTTCAGGTGCATCTTGGTTAAGAGAGATTGACCATGTGACGTTTGATGACAATGGGTCAGATGAACAGGAACTTTGTCTGTTCTCTGAGAGGAGGGATTATCGCGTTGAATTCGACGTAGTCTAGGGTTAGGTGCCGTAGCTGCGTCCTCCAAGCCGATTCTATCCTTGCTAAGACGCCCTCGTCGAAGATTCTCGAGGGGTTATAGTCGTATTCTGTCAGGGCGCATTTTCTTTCGACCATCTCTCTCAGGGACTCGGCGTCTGTATTCGGCAGGTGCGCCCATAGGTCATAATAGTCTCGGGGGTTCTCTCGTGTCATCGCGGCCCTCAGTTTTTCCGCCATGAGTTCCTTGAAGCCTAGGACCCTGATGGATGAGGGTAGGTCCTCGCTGAACCCGGATTGGACTTGTCTCTCCTGGGGTGATTGGATGATGTCGTCTCTGAACGAGAGGTCGAGGCGTATGCTGTTCCTGTGGTTCAATGGGCCCGTGTATGGGAGCCTGTACCTTTTTCCTCCCCGGGTGTACCCTTCCTCGTATATCTCCGTGAATTTAATAGAGTTCACATCGACGTTGTTCAGGGACTCTAGCATAGTCTTGGCTTCTTCTTCCATTAGATTCACAGTCGTGAAATCCAAGTCCTCCGAGAACCGGGCTCTGGGATAGTACATTTTCTTGATGGCGGTCCCGCCCTTGAATATCAGGTGGTTTCTCAGTTCACTTCTGGAGAGGGCGTACAGTGCGCATGTTATGGCTAGGTCTTTCTCGATTGTGCCTACGGGGACGGCTGTCTCCACGGAGAGTTCGCGAAGCTCTATGTCGTCGATCATGTTAGATGCTCCTTAGCGACTCGGATGGAATGTTGATTTTTAGGTTCCACGACGAGTTGTGCTTGAGGACCTCGTGGGGGGCTGTGGGGTCGAGCCAGCTGTAGCCTGGGCTTATCCCGGATCTCAGCCGCTTGATGACATCCTCGGAGACATCTGTCTCAAGGAGTTCGATGAGGTATCCCAGTCTCTTGTGCACGGTCCTGTTTCCTTGCCTGTCGGCGTACTCGATGATTTTGTTCCAGTCCAGTTCGTGGGAGAGGGCTTTGGCGACTCCTACTACTCCGCCCGCATACTGTGGGAGGTCGAGTGAGTCTATGACGGTCTTCTCGGGATCGGATACGCGGAACCGGTGGCGTCCTGCCTCCCCGGTGGTCCATCCGAAATACTTGTGGGGTTTTATGGTTATGAAGTGGACGGGGACAACCCCGTCGTAGACGAAGTCTCTCCTCCGGGTCGTAATGGCTATGAACGCTGTCCGTGGGATCTGTTCCGTCATGTGCCAGTGGTTCAGCGCGGTCCAGTAGCCCAAGTAGTAGTCCTCGAGGAGGCTGTCCACCAGCGCATGGATCTGCTCCCTCCACTTGGGTAAATAGCCGGCCTTCGCAGGGATGAGGATGTAGTGGCCTCTCTTTATACGTTGTATCCTTCCCTTGAGGGTTAATCTATGCAGGAGCTTCCAGAGTACCTCATCGGAAGAATCCAACAATTCTCTGGCGTCGTCAACTGTGAAAACCGTCCTCTCATTGCGTTCAAGGGTGAATATAAGCTCCGCTTCGAGACGACCCAGCTCATATTTCATGTAACGAAACTTCCCTTACAGTAAATTATTGTTACATGAAATATTAATATACTTTGGTGGAAATAGGTTACCCACACCATAAGCGATTCTCATCAAGGGATTGACAGCCACTACACCAACGTCAGGCAGTCTTTGCCTCAGGCCTGCTAGCGGTAGGCTGCACTGCTGCGTAGGCTGCAAGGGAGAGGGCCCAGAACCGATCGTCGTGGGTTCCTTGAGGATGGTTGAAAAGCAGCTTACCTGAAGTTGAGAACTCGTATCGCTCCAGATTCAGCTCGTGTGCTTACCAAGATGTTGATATTCATTAGACCCTTGGGACGAGGCTTGAGATGTGAGGGGGGATGGGGGGTTACTCGGGGGCTAAGCCCTTCGCCCGGATTAGTTCTTGGGTGTCCCCGGGGAGTGCGTTGAATGCGGGCCTCATCTGGTTCCAGTTCACCATCTCCCACCACACGGGTCTGGACAGGGTGACCCCGGGGTTGCGTATCTCTATTTTCACTATGTCCCCGTCTTTGAAGGGGAAGGTGGGGTTCTCGATGATCCCCTGGGGGATGTAGAGTCTGGCCCCGGATTTTTTGTAGTATTTGATCTGGGAGACGGCTATCTCGGCCTGCATATCCATCGGGTTTACGTAGTAAACGGATCTATTTATGCGTTACTTAGTAAAGAGGTGTTTACTTAGTAATGATAGGGCTTTTAAGTATAAGTATGAGATACTGATTAAACATGTCGATGACCGGCGACACCCTCCCTGAGATCGTGGCCGGTCTACTGGCGCTCTACTACGCGTGTGATGGATCGACTCGTGCTCACGTGCCTGTGCCGGGATTCAGGGCCAAACTCAGCAAGCCTTACAAACAATTCGCGAGGGCAATCCTGAAAAAGCTGAGAAAAGCAGGCTACATCCACGTGCATAAAGGTCGAGAAGAGTCCTATGGCATTAATATGGCTGGCATCGATAAACTCAGAGAACTGGAAAACAGTGGCGTTATCGGGCCTCTTCATTAAGTCGTTCTAACCATAGACCTACTCGCTGGTTTTTCCTGTTCCGCGGCGTAGGCTGCGAGGACGAGGGCCCAGAACCGGTTATTGATCGTATGTTGGTGCACGCGTATACTTTCACATAAGACTTAAGCGGTTATGCGCTCCTTGTATAAGGTGCGATAAGCGAAGGGAGTGAGAAGGGTGTGAGCGCTAAGCCTTGGTGGTGGAAGCCTCTCTGGGTAACTACTATGCTTTCGACCGGCGCTGTAGGGGTTGCGAGCTACTTTCTCTTTCATATTCCGTTAGAGAGAGTGGCGGGCGCATTAGCGATAACCCTTCTGGCGATAGGCTTCGCTTACTACATCCGCATAAAACCGTCTAGAAGAGTGAACAGGGGCCTATACATATTCCTCGGATTCAGTCCCATCGGATTCTGCCTATGGTTACTTTACGCTTTTAGTGGGATCGGCCTCTTCCTGACCACGCTTGGACCTTTAGGATCCCTCACTTCTATGCTGTTTTTCCCCATCCCCTTCATCATGGGAGTGTTCATAGGCGACTGGATAGGCAAGCGAAGGAACTATCGCCTTCCGCTGAGCCTCGGGTAGAAGACCATGCATGCCAGGGAGGACCAGCGGAGGGATTGAGATAGGTGTTTGAGTGGGTTGGCACGACGGAGGCATTGGTCCTCCTTATGATAATAGTGATAATCGCCGGATTTGTGACGGTTTGGGCTGGGAGGAAAAAGAAATGACGCTCTACCCGCGCGCTATACCATTCTTGCGATAGGGCCGCTCATTGGCTGTATTTGATCAGCGGCGTAAGTTGCGAGGGCGAGGGCCCAGAACCGGTCGTCGTGGGTTCTCTGGGGAACAAAGAGCAGTTTTCCAGACTCTAAGAGCTCCTATCTTTCCAAGACCAGTTCAGGGAGCTATTCTACGTTAATATAAGGTAATGCTGAAGTCTGGAATATCACTTTTAAATCCGAATATGTCCGCTTTTATTAGTCTATGATGAAATTATTATTTTTTTATTCTTTACAGTTAACCATCCCTTTTTTCCCTTCATTATATTCATAATATTTTTGGTAGTGATATTGGAGTTATCCTTCAGGTCATAAATCATGCATAAATCTATCGTTCTGGTTATGATCACATTAGTATTAATTGCTTTTTCAATTACATTCCGAGAAAATGGTTCCTGTTTAGCATCGACTGAATTAACCGTCATAAATGTATTAGCGACTAATAATGCTGTCATGTTTGGTACTTGTCTTGCTTCTCTATGTTCATCTAATTTCGAAATATCTTGTCTAGTTAAATTTTTATTCTTACCTTTTATTTCAATAATTATTTGCCTCTCTTTTTTTTCTAAAATCCATAAATCCTCTTCAAATATCTCGTCAATGTGAGTTTCAAATCCTAATCTTATTAGAAAATCATTTACCGCTTCTACTAGTTTCTTATTTCCTAACCAAAGAATGGATTTTAGTTTGAGATATTTTCCAAGTTCTTTTTCTAAAGGAGTTATAGTCTCGCTTTTTATTCTCTCAATTTTATCGCTTACGTCTTTTTCATTAGTAAATTTATAACAAGATATCCAATCTGGAGGTTCTAAGACCATTTTAGAATAATATGAGATTATCCCATTTGCAAGAGTCTCAGAAAGATTAATGATGTATTGTATTACGTTTGATCCCATTACACAAGGGAGAGATAATAACAACCCTTTTCCAATCTGCTTAGAGAATCCAACAACATCATTATTGGGGGTAGTACAAAGTATTTCATCTAAAGATTCTCCACGTAATTTTATAGAGGTACTCCCAACATTTTCGAGAAATGGTTTAAACTCGGATCTACGAATTTTTAAATCACTAAATAATTGACCATCCCCAATATTTGAAAAATATATGCCATATGAATTTATTACTCTTGAAAATACGTAATCGTCACCATGAGCTCCAATAAAACACACTATTTTTCCAATTTCTAGTGCTTGACGAATTTCTTTTTCTCTTCGAATTGCTTCAGGAGGAGCATCAAGCATTATTTGTTGTTGAAAACGTCCAACTGAATATTCAAATTTAAAACTACCTACAAAATAAAGAAGAATATCAAAATTCATGAGATTTGATAAAATGGATTTATCTCCAAAATGGATTTCTAGTCCCTTATTAATGTGAGGTCTTATGCCCGATACCCCAAAAACTAAGACTTTTCTGATATCCACCACGTTCAACCTCTCTTTATGATTATGTGAATATATCTAAAAAAACTCCTGTTTGTATTATTATCATTAAGTTACTTTTGCGACGGGCCTTGAGGGCAGCGGTGAGGCTTGTTCAGCAGCAGATGCCGCCAATGCGAGGGCCCAAAACCTGTCGTCATGGGTGCCCTGAGGATGGTTAAAAAGTAATTTCCCCGACTTGGAGAGCTCGTATCGTTCCACGTTGAGTTCATGGAATAGGTCAGGGTCGAAAGGAATGTGTAGCAGCGGCCTCAGACTCGCCTTACTGCCCTCCTCGTTCACGCAACCTTCGGGGCATGAAATCCTCCACTCCCCCGAGAGGGCGTCGACATACCCCTTCCATCCGCATATGGGGCAGACGGCGCTCCTCATCTGCTCCTTCAGGCAGGTAGCCATAGCCTCCTTGCTGGAGTCGGTGAAGTTAACGCCAGTGACGTTGCGGAGCCCCCCTCTCTTCATATCCTCGACGATGTACTCTCCCACCCCCGTCTTATCCGCGTAGACGGCGTGGATTCTCTTCCACCTATCCTGTAGTCGCTTGATGTACCCTATCACCGTACCATAGGAGGCCTCAAGAGGGAAACAGTGACAGTGGCGGAGGTAGAGGTGATCATCGATTCTCTCCACGACCGCGATGACTGAGTGATCCCTGTGCTTCCCAAAGTCGACACCCACGAAAAAGTCTCCAATAAGGTGAGCCCCCGCATGGCGATAATTCAGCGAAGAGTCCTGAGCTAGGGCTATGAGGCTCGTGGAGAGCCATACATTCAGATCCTCGCTCCACTCGCATAGCATCTCCCTCCTCCATCGCCCCGGGTCGCCCCCTAGCTGCTCCTCGATCATTCCCACTATCTCAGGATTAAGGGGACCCTTTGGTGCCAGAGCCTCGGTATAAACAACCTTGTGCCTGCTGAACAGATCGAACCCGTCGTCGTTCATCATCCTGTAGAAGACGCTGTCCCTGTTCCACGGCGTCGACTCGGCAATGAGAAAACCATTCGTGGTGTTCAGCGAGAAGAGGACCGCAGAGTACAGCTCCAGATCATCCCTGATGAAGTTAGCCTCCATCAAGTAGACCGCCTTCGCCGTGTGCCCCCTGATCGTCTCGGGCACCGGGGACTCCGCCCTGATGACGGTGCCATTCCTGTAACGCACCAGAGTCTTGAGCACGTTCCTCCTCCCGACGACGTACTCGAAGAACCGGGGATCCACCCCCCTCATCCTCTCCAGGTGCTCCCCCAGCGCCTTGAACGCCACGTTCTTCGCCTGATCATACTTGGGCGCAGTCACTATGATCTGGCTCCCCGGATACCTGAACCCATACCAGAGGAGCTTCGCCATCCCGTTGAAGGTCTTCCCCGTCTGACGGGCCTGAACATTCGCGATGAAATGCCCCTCATCCCTCAGGAAGGGCCACATATACTCATACGGCTCGTACCCCAGCCACTCACGGCAGAACTCGACGGGATCCCCTGGCAGCACCCTCTCCTCGAACCCCGGCCGGGAGCGCTCCAGCTCCCCCCTGATCTTCTCCCTCAACCCCTTGAGGCTCACAATCGCCCACGCCACGCCAATAATTAGGCAAAAACACTTACAACCCGATTGAGATAAGCAATTTCTGAAATAACCGGTTTAATTCCCTCCAAGGAAAAGCAATTAAGTGACAACACCATAATTACATAATGATATAATTGAGCAACTATTCAACCATATCAGTCCCCGGGAACGTTAAAAAGACCCTCGAAGAAGCGAAAGGCGACAAAGACTGGGGCAACTACCTCCTAGAACTCTACGCCGAGGCAGACAAGGCCAAACGGGCCAACGCCTTCCAGAAACTCGCTAGCAGCCTCACCGACGACGACCTGAAATCCATCGAAGACTCCAGTAAGGAGTTCAGGGAGAAGCTGAAGATAGGATGAGACTCCTGGACACAGACGCCATCATAGACCAGCTCCGGAAACGGGAGCACCAACCCGGAGCAATATCCGTCATAACCCTCATAGAGGTCCTCCGAGGAACAAAACAAGAGAAGAGGACAACGGTCAAAAAACTCCTCGAGGAGAGCTACCCCACCCTCACCCTCGACAACGATTCCATCCTCACATACTGCAACATCTACGCCAAACTCAGAGAGAAAGGCCAGACCCTCCCCGACGCAGATCTCCTCATCGCCGCAGGAGCCATATCCCGGGGAATGCCCCTGGAGACCCGGGACGCCCACTTCCAACGGCTCACCCCCTACGGCCTCGAGCTAGCCTGACCCTCCACCCCGTATCCCAGCTCTCCCCGAGCCTCAGCTGCTCTCCTATTCTCCTCCTTAAGCCTCTCAAGCTCAACCTCAAGCCGCTCCACGTCCACGTCCACCACCATCCTGTAGCACATCCTCACCGCCGACACCAGGCTGTTCATCGCCCTCACCTGGATATCCTCAAACCCCGACGGATCAGCGATGATAGCATCCAGCCCCGCCATCAACTCCTCCATCCTAACGATGTACTCAGCCCTCTTCCCGGAAGGGTCGATCCTCACCCTCCTCAGCGTGAACGACGCCCGAACCCGTCCGGCAGCCTCCCCCGACCCACCATCCGCCCCTCCCCCCGGAGCCTCACGCACACCGCCACCAGCAGCCCCACGTCCCCCGTCAGCCTGTCCAGATTCCTCCTCACCTGAACGAACACCCTCCTCGTCTCCGCGCACCCCTCCCCCGACTCCAGCCAACGCCTCAGCCTCCGCCTCTCCATATCGCTAAAGATATACCCCCTCACCCCAGAACCCCTTATCCTAAGCCAGCCGCACGCCCCCAAAACAGATACGCCTTACACTGACCCAGAACACTCAACGTCGCCAAAACACGCCCCAAACTCCCATTATCCTGAACAACCAACCACTCCCCAAACTCCCCCTTCCTAACATAAGGCCTACCAGACCTCGACAACCGCTTAAAATAAGCCGAACCCACACCGAGAAGCCCCAGCCTGACGGCCTCCAACTGACCTTCATCCAACCCATCCAGAAGACCCGAATTGTACCTAGAAGAACCCATCAACACCGGATTGAACCCCAGCCCACGCATAGACTCGATCACCCTCAAAACACTCACATGAGGCTCCGAGACCTGAACCAGCCTCATCCCAGCCCTCTCCGCGAAAGGATTGTACCGAGCCATCACAGCGATAAGCTCCACATTATCACAGCCCTGCATCCCCAGAGTCTCCCTAACAATCCGACTCCCGAGCCCAATCGTCCGATACTTGGGATGAACGATGACCCTGCTGATGATCGCCCAGTCCCTGTTAAGCTCATCAATCTTCGGCGCGTACCCGACCGCGTTACGCCTCCCCGCAGCTCTTACGGGAGGATACGAGTAAACGATCACGCCCACGAGCTCCCCAGACCTATCCATAGCGTAAATCTCCCGAGGAACAGGCAGACCCGAATCCCGGTAGTGAAGGTGACTCAGCCTCCTATAGTCCTCCCTCGACCCCTCCCTGATGGAGATATCCTCCGTCACCGTGCATCGGGAAGCCTCAAGATGCCCCCAATGCTCAACCTCGATATCCTCCCCCCAACCCTTCCGAATCAGCACAGAAGGACAGAGATCCGCCTCCAAGTCAGTGTGCGTCGTGGCGACCACCAGAGTCGCACCCGACCGCCTCGCCAGCTTCTGGATATTGAACGCCACCACCTTAGCCGTGGTCCTGTCCAGGGTGGAGCAGAACTCGTCCGCGAGCCAGAACCTCTTCCCCGAATCGATCATCCGGGCAATCCGATATCGATACCTCTGGCCCTCGCTCAGCTCCTCATACTTCCTGAGGAAGAGGAACGCATCGTTCAGCCCCACCCTGCTGAGGAGCCCCACCGCCTCCCCGAACGACCCCGCCACCGAGTCGATGAGGGAAACACCCTCATCCACAGCGACCCCATCAAGGTCCACCGCCTCCCCCCCCAGATCCTCCCCTAGAGCCCTGAGGAGAACCGACTTACCCGAGCCGCTGTCCCCCGTGATATAGACCACGCCCCCCTGGGGGAGCCTCAACTCGAAATCCCGGAAGAGGACATGCTCCCGCTCCCCGTCGATCCCCAAACCGAAAGCCTCAGCCACATCAAGGGTCCTCTCCGTGAGGGGCACCCTCGTCTTGAAGCTTATATCGTAGACGTAGCAGCCCCGCTCCGAGTCGTATCGCCTCGTCCTCTGCTCCACTCGTATGGGGATGGTTTCGTCCGTGGACTGGGTCACAGAATGTTCAAATTAAACTAAAAATAAATAGATTTTCGAAAAAATAAGGTTGAAATTAGCGGAGCTTGCCCGCGGGGCTCATAATGCGGGACGGATTCTATACACGCATCCAAGGAACGATGCAGGCTTCCCTAGAGGATGTGGGGGGCTACTCACCCACGATCTCGTACCTCAGGGTCCCTATGGAGGGGATCTCGCACTCCAAGACATCCCCCACGTCGAGGTAGCCGTCGGGCCAGCTGTGGGCCACCCCCGCCACGGTCCCGGTGGCGATGACGTCCCCGGGCTCCAGAGTGGTCCCGTTGGAGAGGTACTCCACGAGCCGGGGTATCCCGATGATCATGGTTGAGAGGTCCCCGTCCTGCCTCGTCTCCCCGTTCACCCGGGTGATGAGCCTCATCGGCGGGTCGTAGGGGTCCAGGACCTCGTCCCGGGTCAGTATGCAGGGCCCCATGGGGCCGGCGTTGTCCATACCCTTCCCCTTGGTCCAGTTCACGTCGTGCTTGAACATCCTGAAATCCACGTCCTGGGGGAAGCCCTGGTCCCGGGCGCTCACGTCGATGAGGATGGTGTAGCCCGCGATGTGATCGTAGGCCTCCTCCTTGGAGATGTACTTCCCCCTTTTGCCGATGACAATCGCGAGCTCGCACTCGTAGTCCATCTTATCCGTGGCCTTCACCTTGATAACGGGGCCCCTGGGGCCCACCACTATACCCGGGGGCTTCTGGAACACGTCGGGGACGTCCAGCTTCAGGCCCTTGAGCCTCTCTATCTCCGCCGCCCTCGCCTCGGGGTCCTTGATTCTCTCCGTCGCGTGGTCGTAGAAGTTCACCGCCGTGCAGTAGAGTTTCCCCGGGGAGGGCACAGGCGCCTCCAGCCGCACATCCTCCAGACCCAGCCAGAGGCTCTCGCCGTCGAGCCCCTCCTTGTCCTCGGGCTTGCCCTCCATATATTCGAGGGTCGCCCTGGCGGCTTCCATGGCTCCCTCTCCCCCCGTCAGGAATCCCTTCATCGACGGCGGGATGAGCCCCGGGGCCAGTATGCTGGCGTTCTCCCTCCCAGCTACTTCCTTCAGGTAGACCGCGTAGGCCGAGGTGAGGTCCAGAACCTTGTTTCCAACTAGGGCCCCGATCCTCTCTTCGGTGTGTGCCTTGAATGTCACGAGCTTCATATCGTACAATGAAGGGCTTCGTCAAGTATTTGATTTAAACGCCTGCGGCTCGGACCGTCGGAGCCTTTTCCATAAAGGTTTAAAAAAGGCGATCGATCAGCAATGGGCGCAATGAGGGAGAGAAGAACCGGGACGAGGCTGACGATGGCGCTGGGGCTTGTACTGCTGGCGATATCGGCCCTCGTCACCAACGCTGCAGCCGTCCAGGGCAGGGTTCAAACGACAGTCGTGTTCTCGGGCTACACCTGGGACGTGAAATCCCCCCGCTGGCTCATGGGTCCAGGGCCCAATCTCTGGTCAGACGACACCTCCAATGTCCGAGTGGATGAATCGGGTGGCCTGCGCTTGGCCCTGACCCAGGAGGCGGGCGAGTGGTACTGCGCCGAGGTCTCGTTGCAGCGGTCCCTGGGGTACGGGAGATATGTGTTCACCGTCTCGAGCCGGGTCGACCTGCTGGAGCCCGGCGTGATGGGGGCTCTCTTCATCTACGAAGACGACTCTAACGAGATCGATATCGAGTTCACCGGAGCCGGGAAGGCCCAGTACGTTGTCCAGCCCCACTATGAGAGGGGAAATCTACGTGGCTTCGACCTGGACATGGAAGGGGATTATACCACTCATGTTATCGATTGGAGCCCCGAC
Source organism: Candidatus Bathyarchaeota archaeon (assembly GCA_026014875.1). Lineage (GTDB taxonomy): Archaea > Thermoproteota > Bathyarchaeia > TCS64 > TCS64. Next base: position 256,042 of record JAOZHO010000037.1, read on the forward strand.
CGTATAGTTTTCAGTAGCTACCATGGCCACTCTTTGAACGACACCGAGGAGGGGTCCCTCATCGCCCGATGGACATACACGGGCGACGACATCCCCCGAGCGGGGAAGGAAAGAATCCACATCAACCTCTGGCTCAAGGACGGAGAGGCGCCCTCAGGTCCCGAGGAGATGATTGTCAGCGGTTTCCAGTTCACACCTCTCGAGGACGGCCCGCAGGAGACGTCTATCCCCGAGGAACACTCTTCAGATGAGCTTGTTCCCAGTACGCCCGACGCCGGGAATAGCGGAGGCGGTTCTCGACGCGGTAGACAGTCTAGGGGCAAAGGCAGAAGAGGGTCCTAGGACCCTCGGACTGGCTGAAGAGAGTCCAAATAAAAAAGGAAATTAGGGATTAGTAGGCGAGCTCCCTCATCTGGAAGACGTAAAGGGCGGCCGCCAGGGCCACGACTCCGACTCCCACCACCACCGCAAGGTCGCTCATGATCATCCCGCCGTTCTGGAGAATGCCCGCCGTGCTTAGGTAGCTGAAGACGGTGTAGTCCTTGAGGAAGCTCAGGTCCCCCAGGCTCCCCAGCCGGGTCATCACGTACTGGGTCACGATCAGGGCGCCCGAGGCGCTGAGGGCCCGGTTCGAGTCCAGGAACAGGGTCCCGCATAGCAGGGACAGTGCCCCTAGGGCGAAGAGCCAGAACCAGAATCCCATCATGGCATGACCCAGAACCGTCATGTCCAATGTCTCCCCGAGGCTGTTGGTGTTCACCACCGCAAAGACGTATACGAAAGCGGGGTAGAGGAGGCTGTAGGTCGCGTAGACCATGAACTTCTCCAGAAGGTATCTCCACCTGGGGATGGGGTAGCTCAGGGTCACGTCCAGGGTGTTTTTGTCAACCTCGCTGGCCACGATCCTTGCGGGGATCAGTATCGCGATGAAGACTATGGCCCACTCTAGGCAGATCCCCACGTACATGTAGAAGATCCCCTGCCATGTGGTGATGTCCATGAGCCCCATCTGGCCCAGGAGGGCCTGGTATATGGGGTTCTTGAGGATCTCGGCGAAGGCCGCCGCCTGCTCCTTGAAGCTGGGCCAGATGCCCGCTATCAAGGGGACGATCAGTGAGACGAAGAGCGGTGTGATTATGCCGCCCTTCCAGCCCTTCCGCAGATTCTTCAGATACACTCTCATCACGGTCACCTACTCGTAGTACTGGAGGAAGATCTCCTCCAGAGTCGCGTCCTCGATGCTGAGGCGGTCGAGCTCGTACTTCGTGAGGAACCTGAGGAGCTCGTTGATGTCCTCCTTGACCTTGAGGAGCAGGGTGTCCTCGTCCTCCGCCTCCGCGGAGATCACCGAGTCGATGGCCTCTAGGGTCTCGAGGTCTGGGACTTCCGATGTGAAGCTGACCCGGACGTTCTGTAGGAACTTTGATACCAGGTTCTCCACCTCCTCGACGAGGATCATGCGGCCCTCCTTGATGATGCCGATCCTGTCGCAGACGGCCTGGACCTCGGCGAGGTCGTGGCTGCTCAGGAAGATGGTCTTCCCCTCCGCCTTGAGCTCCTTGAAGAGCCTGTGGGCGCTCGCTGCCATGAGGGGGTCGAGGCCCGAGGTGGGCTCATCCAGGATCAGGAAATCCGGCTTCGATGCCAGGGCCAGCATCAGCCCCACCTGCTGCCGGTTCCCGCTGCTCAGGGACTTGATGTTCAGGGAGAGGTCGGCCCTGAAGACGGATCTGAGCTCTTGGAGGTACTCCCGGTCCACGGGCCTGAAGCCGTCGAAGTACTCGATGAGCTCCTCCCCGGTGAAGTTGTCGTACAGTGCGAGGTCCCCGGGGACGTAGCCTATGCGCTCCCTGATCTCCAGGGCGTCCCTGTGGTGGTCCATCCCGAAGACGGTGACGCTCCCCTCCTGGATGTGGAGGTAGTCGAGGATCGCCCTCATCGTGGTGGTCTTTCCGGCGCCGTTGGGGCCCAGGAAGCCGAATATCTCGCCCTTCCTCACGGAGAAGCTGACGTCCAGGGTGCCCACGACTCGCCTACCGAACTTACGGCCCGCAACTGTGATCTCGCGGCCGTATATTTTTGTGAGGTGGGAGACCTCGAGGACTGCCTCCTGGGTGTGCGCCTTGAATGTCGCAAGCTTCATTGCGTTTAATCCTATGGGCGGCTGGACTTTATTTGTTGTCAGAGGAGATGCAGTTTAAGCTGATCGTTCTGCAGAGGCAGCCCCCCGGGACGTACCCTATCCGCGCGTGACTCACGTAAAGTGCCTGATTCGTGGTTGTGTCCTAAGCCTCAGTGGTTTTTTCAGGTTCCTTGATGAGGAGCAGGACCCCGGTGGTCGCGAGGATCCCCAGGATGGAGTTGATGAAGAAGGGGATGCCGTACCCCGGGAGCTGGAAACCCAGGAAGCTGAAGGTGGAGAGCCTGTAGGTGCTGTAGATCCATGTGCTTATGATAGGCCCCACGACGCTCCCCGCCGTGAAGGCGGTGCCGAAGAGCCCGAAGACCCGCCCCCTCACGTGAGGGGGAACCAGGTCGGCCCTGAGGGCCCTGAAAGCGGGCATCATGATGTTGAAGCCGAGGCTCCGGAGGCTCATCACCGCCCCGGCCAGGGTGATGCTGGGGGCCAAGGGTATGAAGAAGCCGAAGAGCCTTGCAGCGTAGCTCCCGACGGCGATGAGGGGCTTGCGCCCTATCTGGTCGGAGATTCGGCCCGCGATCCAGCTCGCGAGGAGGCCGACGAAGCCGCTGATGCTGATGAGGGCCCCGATCCCCATGGGGTCGGTACCAAATTTGTCGGTGAAGAAAAGGGCCGTGATAGGGATGATGAAGCCTACGCCGATGCCCATCACGAATGCGTATCCCAGGAGAACCTTCAGGGGCCGGGTGAGGCTGAAATCGCTACCCCCCTGCTCGCCCGAGGGGCCCCTCATGCCCATGGGCCCACCGGATTTAGCCTCGGGCTCGGTGATCTTGAAGATGACGAGGATCAGGGCAATCGCGGCGAAGGCGGAGTCGACGAAGTAGGGTATCCTGTAGCTCATGAGGGTGCTGAACCCCCGGGAGACGCTGAGCCACTGGACTGTGCCCCCGACGAGGGGGCCTATGTTCCGTCCCACCATCTGCATCGCCATGAGGAAGCCCATCGCCTCCCCCCGCCTCGATGGATCGATGACGTCCACCAGGTAAGCCTCGGTGGCGAGCATCGCCGCGCTGCTCACCGCCCCGTTCAGGAACCGGATGACTAGGAGCCACTGCCAGCTGGGGGCGAGGCCCGTGATGGTGCCGAAGAGGACGTCGCTCGCGATGCCGTACACCATCATCCGTTTCCTGCCGTATCGGTCGATGAGGCTCCCCATCCGGGGGCTCATGACCGCGAAGGCGACCATGAAGCTGCTGGTGAAGAGGCCGACGCTGGCGACGGAGGCCCCGAGACCCAGCACGTAGTTGGGGAAGAAGCTGAGGGGGAGGGCGAAGGCGAGGCTCTCTATGAGCTGCACCAGCCCCAGCACCAGTATGGGACCGGACATGAGCTTGCTCTTCTCCATCATGGAACCGCCTCAGATTGAATGCAAAGGGTACGAAAGGGGTGGCTAATAAATAGGGCCCTCACCAGCCGACGGCCTGCCCGTCGGCCCGGGGCTCTGAGCCCGCGCAGAGAACCCCTGTCTCGGGGTCCCTGATGATGATCTGGCCCTTCCCGAAGGATCCCCTGGCGTACCCGGAGGAGGGGACCACTTCGTGGCCCATTCGAGCGAGGGCGCTCATCGTCTCCAGTGTGATTCCCTCCTCGAGGAGTACTTCGCCTCCGCTGGTCCCCTCAATGATGTTGAACCGGGGGGCGTCGAGGGCCTCCTGGGGGCCCATCCCGTAGTCCACCATGTTCACCACCATCTGGACGTGTCCCTGGGGCTGCATGAAGCCCCCCATCACACCGAAGGGACCGTGGAGCAGCCCGTCCCTGAGCATCATCCCGGGGATGATTGTGTGATAGGGGCGCTTACCGGGCTCCAGACGGTTGGGGTGGCCCTCCTCCAGGGAGAAGCCGGAGCCCCGGTTCTGGAGGGTGAACCCGCAGCCCCCGGGGATGAGACCCGTGCCGAAGCCGGCGTAGTTGCTGTTGATGAAGCTGCACGCGTTCCCTTCGCCGTCCACGGTGCAGAAGTAGACTGTGTCCGAGCCCGCGACGGGGCTCCCCCTCTGGGTGTCGACGGATGCCCTCTCAGAGTCTAGGAGCTTGCGCCGTTCCGCGGCGTACTCCTTGGAGATGAGCTCCTTGATCGGGACATGGACCACGTCGGGATCAGCGACATACCATCTCGAGTCTGCGAAGGCGAGGCGCATCGCCTCGATGAGGGTGTGGAGGTAGCCGACGCTGGAGTGCTTCACCCCCTCCCAGTCGTACTCCTCGAGGATGTTGAGAGCTATCAGGGCGGTGATCCCCTGGCCGTTGGGGGGAATCTCGTAGACCTCGGTGCCCTTGTAGTCGACGCTGATGGGCTCGGGGTATATGCTGCTATGCCCCTTGAGGTCGTCAACGGTCAGGACGCCCCCCATGGAGGAGAGGAGCTCGACTATGGCCTCGGCGATCCTTCCCTCGTAGAAGCCGGGTTTCCCGTGCTCGGCGAGGGTGCGGAAAGTCCGGGCGAGGGTGGGGTTCCTCATGAGCTCTCCGGGCCGGGGAGCCCTGCCGTCGATGAGCATCTCCTCGGCGTGGGGCCCCGACTTGAGCTTGGGGACTCCGAGCCCCCAAGACCTCGCCGTGAGGGGGGCGACGGGAAAGCCCTCCTCAGCCAGGGCTATCGCGGGCTCTAGGACCTCCTCGAGGGTCATGGATCCGAAGCGGCCCACGGTGTCAGCCCACCCTGCGGCGGCCCCGGGTACGGTGACCGTGTGGACGCCGTTACCGGGCATTGCATCGTATCCCAGGTCGTTGAGGAGCTCCGGGGTGAGGGCTGCGGGGGCCCGGCCACTCCCGTTTAAGCCCTGAACCCGCCCCTTCTCGGCGTCGTAGTAGAGGCAGAAGCAGTCTCCGCCTATGCCGGTGGAGGTGGGTTCGGTGACGTTGAGGGTCGCGGCGGTGGCGATGGCTGCGTCTGCGGCGTTTCCGCCGGCCTGGAGTATGCGGAGGCCCGCCGTGGAGGCGAGGGGTTGGCTTGATGCGACCATGCCGTGGGTGGCGTAGACGGGGCTGCGCCGGGAGTTGAACTTCATGGATGGGGGGACGGTTTCGGGGCGTGATAAGTTTGGCGGTTATGGGCGGTAGCATAGGATAAGGGTTCCCGGGAGGTTCTATGCGGTGCTCCTCGGGGTAAGGCTGATGGCGTCGGTGGGGCAGGCGGATACGCAGAGGCCGCATCCGAAGCACTTGGAGCCGTCGAACTCTAGGTGTCCGTCGATCATCTCCCGGGCCTGGAAGACGCATCTCTCCACGCAGTCCCCGCAGTCGTCGCAGAGGCCTGGGTCGTCTTGGGAGATGTATTTGGAGGTGAGTATCTCCGTGTGGAGCCCGTTCCTCACGAGGCTCCCCAGGGTGTGGCAGCAGCAGGGGCAGCAACTGCAGAGGAGGAAGGGCACGTCGTCCCCCTTCATGGTGTAGGCCATGTGGACCAGCCCCGCCTCGTGGCTCCTCCTGAGCACCTCGAGGGCCTCCTCCATGGTGATCTCCCGGGAGTCGTATTCGCCCGTCTCGAGGACCTCGTCGGCGTAGTAGTTGATGCTGAGGCAGACGTCTCGAGGAGAGTCGCAGTTGTCGAGCCTCGTCCTGCAGCCGCAGTCCTGGACGGCGATTCTCTGGGATTTCTCCAGGATCTCCTTGATCTCGGAGAGGTCGTAGACTCTGTGCTGGGCTCCGAGGTCTATGTTCACGGGGATGGTGACTGCGTGCTCCAGGTCGTCGGCGATTCTCTTGGCCCGCTCGTCTGTGTGGAATCTCATGTCTTTGAACTTGGAGGACATACTGTGATTCTGGCGTTTGCTCCAATTTTAAGCTTGGTTATTCCGGTCTGGGCTTTTGATTAGAGGGTTAGGGTCTCTCCTGCCTGCATCAGTATGACTTTGAGGTCGCTTCTCGCCTCGACCTTGGCCTTGAACTCCTCGGGGTCGGAGTCCCTCCAGTGTATGGGCATCACCATCTCGGGCTTTATTCCTATGGCCGCCTCCACCGCCTCGTCCACGTCCATCACGGCTCGGCCCATGATGGGGAGCAGGGCGAGGGTGATGTCCTCCAGCTCGTTCATGGAGGGCAGGTAGTCGGAGTCCCCCGCGTGGTAGATTCTTTTCCCCTCCGATTCCACGATGAAGGCGACCTGGGTTCCTTCCGGATGGTAGGGGACCCCGGGGGACCTGAACCGCTTGAAGTTGTACGCCTCGACGGCGTGGATCACGATCCCATGGAAGCTCTCCTTCTCGCCCGGGGACATCGTCACCACGTTCCCGGGGGGTATGCCCTCCGCGCAGGCCTCGCTCGTGTATATCACCGTCTCCGGGGTTCTCACCATCGCGAGCTTCTCCAGGTCGCAGTGGTCCCCGTGACCGTGGGAGATCAGGACGGCGTCGGCTTTCACATCGTAGTCACCGACGTAGGGGTCGATGTAGATCTTCTTACCTCCGGTCTCGAGGAGGAAGCTTGCGTGGCCCAACCACTTCAGCATCATAACAATCATTCAGATTATCGAGGACCCTCCTAATAATTCGCGCGCAGAAAGATTTTGTATCTGGAGAGTCCTACTGAGCGTTAATGCTCTGTTGAGGAGGAATTTAGGCGTCAAGAATTTCGAATTCATGAAGGGAAACGTCCTCGTGCTCACGTTGACGAGGGCGATTCAGATGTTCTCCATGAGAATGACGATGCCGTTCTTCTCTCTCTTCATAATAGCCCTCGGAGGCCAGGCCACAGATATCGGGTATGTACGCACGCTCCGAACTTTCGCGGCCCTCCTCATCTTCCCCCTCGCGGGTTACATCACGGACAGGCACGGCCGAGTGAAGGTTATCGCCGTATCGGGGTTCATGTCAGCCCTCACATTCCTGTTCTTTATCTTCGCCACGGACTGGACCCACATAGCCTTGGGGACATTCCTTCAAGGCCTCGTCATGGTCCACTTACCGGCGCTGGGGGCGATCATGGCGGATTCCCTGCCTCCGCGACAGAGGGGAATAGGGTTTGCCCTGTCCATGGCCATACCGACCACCTTCAGCATCTTCTCTCCATACATCGGGGGATACATCGTCGATCGTTACGGCGTCGTCATGGCTATGAGGTGGTTGTTCGCATCCATGCTGGTGCTCAGGATGTTCTCCTCCACCGTGCGCTTCAAGTTCCTCGAGGAGACGGTGGAAAGCTCTGGATCCAGCATCTCGCTGAGTAGCATCCCCCAGATAATTAAGGAAGCTTACGGGGGTGTCATCGACTCGCTGAGATGGATGCCCCGCAACCTCTGGTTCCTGGCCATCATCATGATGTTGACATCTGTCTCGAATGCCATGGTGGGGCCCTTCTGGATACTGTATGGACTCGACGTCATAGGACTCTCAGCCACTCAGTGGGGGCTCCTCGGGTTAGCAGCTGCCGTGACATCATCAGCCCTCGGAATACCCGCCGGCCTGATGGCGGATAGGGTGAGCAAGAGGAAGATACTGATCGCAGGCCTGGCTGCCACACTGATCCCCGTCTGGTTTTTCATCTACGCCAGAACGTTCTGGGAAGTTCTCGCCTTAACATTGGTCATCTCTGCGGCAAACGCCTTCTTGATGCCGGCTTGTCAGACCATTGTCGCCGAGAGCGTGCCAAGGGAGATGAGAGGACGCATAATGTCAGCCATTGGGCGGGGCATCATAATGGTCACGGGTCCTGGCGTGGGTGGCGGCGGAGGAGGGCCGGGAATGGGCTTCGTTCTCACAGTTCCCATCATCATAGGGTCCCTAGTTGGCGGCTATATCTACAGCGTCAACCCCACGTTTTCCTGGACCCTCCTGACGGGGGCTCTAGTACTAAGCACAGCAATTAGCATCGCCTTCGTGAAGGACCCATAGAAAAAATAACTTTGTGCGCTCACGTAACTAATGTAAATGAATAGTTTCAACCATTTTGTCTTCCCCAGACTGCGCCTACGATTGTGCCCACCACCAGCATAATCCCGTTGAAGACCACCTCGTTCCATGTCCCGAGGAGAACTATGTGGATCACCTCCAGGGCGATGAGCCCCGCGAAGAAGATGATCATCAGAACTATGATGAGGACGAACCTGTCGGTGGGCGCCTCCTCCCTGATCCTGACCTTCCTCACCGGGCTCATCTCCACCGTCCTCCTCCTCGTTAGGCCCCGCCTGAGCAGCCCCCTAAACCACCTTAAAGCGTTCAATCTCATCCTCCCTGTACCTCCTCAGCCTCACCCGGCGCCCCAGGCTCCCGATCTCCCCAATCGCCTCCACCGCCTCCCCCCGAGGCATCACCAGCACCAGCTCGTCAATCAGCTCCAGGGGGATCCGGGCCGCCCCCCAGTCGTTGTGGAACTCCACCACGTCCTTCCCCACGATGAGCATCCGCCTCTTCCCCCCTGAGACCCCTAGGTAGACCCCCCAGTCCTTGCAGTAGACCTCGGGGTTCCCCTCGTGCTCGTTGACGCTGCACCGGATCTCAGAGGCGTCCAGCCACCGCACCAAGATCAGGTCCCCCTTCTCCAGATCAGATAATTCTACCCGCCTCATTCCCACCGACTCCTCAGACTGTTGAGCTGCTGCTCCCCCTGCCTCCTCCGCATCGCAGCCAGGGCCGCGGCGAGGTCGAACTGGACCGGGGCCACCCCCGCCTCGTAGGAGCCATCCGGCTTCTTAGCGGCGACCATCTCCAGGGTGCAGGTGTACCCCTTCCCCGGAGAGTAGTGGTGGCGGGCCCTCTGGATCTGCATCGTCACCCCGTCGAGGCCGTCCTTGAGGCTCGAGACCGAGACAGTCATCGGGGGCCTATACCCGGGCTGCGCCCTCCCCGGGACCACCGCCTCCACGGTCACCACGGGGTTCTTCCGGTGCTCCACGATGTTCTCCGCCACGTACCCCGCGTACCCCGTGTCGGTGATGGTCTTGTCCACAACCCTCAGAGTCCTCTTCCCGTGCACGGCCTGGCTCGCGGCGTCACCGCTGGTCCCCTTCTTCTCGGTCCTGAGGAAACGGAGCTTATCGACCTTGAAGCCCCCCACCCCCAGATCCCCCGAGCCCCTGTAGGCTCGGATCTGGATCCTCGCCACCATGGTCCCCGGGTTCCCCGTGATGGTAAAGTCGGAGATGTCCACCGTGTACTCGCTCCAGGTGTCCGCCGAGGGCACGGAGAGCCCCGACTTGATGTAATAGTCCGTGGTCCAGAGCCAGCTCCCCTTCTGCATCCTCACCTCCAGGTTCTCGGGGCTCAGCCCCGAGCCGTATTTGAACCAGAACTTGACCTGGTCCACCCCGGTGAGGTCCACCTCGGAGAACTCGTGGCGCATCCTGTACTGGCTCCCCGGGTTCGTGGTCTGGAATTTGATGCTCGCGGATCCCGACTGCTTGTCTCCGGTGTCCGACTGGGGATGGTTGGCATCCGTGGGATCCGGGCTGCTCCAGCTGTCCGCGGCCTCAGTCCACGCGTCCTCGTCCCGGGGCGTCGCCTCACCCTCGAAGATCACCACCTCCACATCGTTGACGAGCCGGGGCTCCCCCTTCATCGTCTCCCGGACCCTGATCCCCAGGATGTTCCCCGGGTTACCGTCCGAGCCGTCGCTCACCCCGAGACCACAGCCGAACGCCCCGTACCTCTTGAACCGAAGCGCACCCCCTGGATCCACGTAGAAGTTGGCCCCCGTCTCGTTCGTGGAGAACTTGGCGGTCTCCGCGAGCTTCCCCAGCAGGCTCCAGACCCCCTCTCGGCTGAACTCGTTCACCAGGGCCCTGTCCGTGGCGTCGATCTCGTGGAAGAGCTCCGGGAGCGCGTCGTCGCTCAAGTCGTCGACGATGGAGCTGATCTGTGTCGCGCTCGCGTACTCCCCTGTGAATGTGCGCTCGTGCATGATCTCCCCCAGATCCTCGCAGACCAGGGTGAGGAGGGGCCTATCCGGATCCCCCGAGGCCACCCGGTCGATGACCCGAGCTGTGACCAGCTTGTAGACCATGCTCTCCGAGTCCGCCGCCAGGTAGACCATCACGAGGGCCCCGGGCCCCCCACGGGCAGCCCCGCTCGGGGGGTCCCGGGTGAATAGTCCGTAGACCTCCTCCCGACTCAGGGCTCTATCCAGTATGAGAGGCTCGTCCACGTAGCAGACCGTATAGTCGGAGAAGCCCCCGCTGGTGTTGAGGCAGCCGAAGGTCAGCCCCACGGTGTCGACGGTGACGGCCCCCAGGGCACCCGAGGCTCCCCCATCGAGACCCCCATCAACCCAGAGCTCAGTGGAATCACCGTCGGGGCTGATGACCCCCACCAGGAGATGCCACACGTTGTCCGCCACCGTCGCGGAGCTCGTGTACTGGCGCACGTTTCCCGAGTCGTCCCGGACGTAGAGCCGAACCTTATCCGAGCTCCAGTTGAACTGGATGCGGCTCCACTGACCCCCACCTAGGGTCTTCCCGAAGCCGCAGATCACCCCCGACGCCCCGGGAGCGGCCTTCACCCAGAAGGCGATGGCGAGGGTCCCCGTCGCGGAGACCGCCTTCATGTACCCCGTTTCCATACGGGCGGCCCCACTGAAGTAGAGGCAGTAACCGTGCTTCCCCCCAGGGTTCCACGAGGGATTGATGAGGCTCGCGTACCCCCTGTTGTTGCTCAGATCGTATGCCTTGCTCCCCTCCCCCTCGTCGAGGCTGTACCGGCGCTCCGTCACCCCGAGGAGGACGTCGTTGAACAGCTTCAGCACCAACCCCGAGACTTTGAGGGTGCTCCAGAGGTCCACGTCCACCTCCATGTGCTCCGTGGGGACCAGAGGAGGATTCCTCACGATGACCGAATAATCCCAGTCGACGTACGCTGTCCCCGAGGCGGTGCTGCACTTCGCGTAGAGCTTCACGTACTTGACGGTCTTCCCCAAGAGGAGATCCAGAACGTCGACGGTCATATCCGAGGGGGCGTCGATCCACCCGGTCTCGTTGCCGCTGGCGTCAGCGTACTCCACCCCGATCTTGTACTGGGGCGTGGTCCCCCGGCCCCTGAGCCTGACCCTGAGGCGGGGATAGTCGTCCGTGCCGAGGGCCTCCCCGCTGACGTCCAACCTGTACCCGCACCCTGAAGGAGACACCCCCTCAGTCACCGTCATCGTCGCGATGTCTCCCGTCACATCGCCCCCCGGGACAAAGCTCTGAGACGCCGCGGACTGGAAAAGAGTCCATAGGCTGGACCTGAAGCAGTCGTCCAAGAATCCCGGGGCCTCGTAGATCTCCAGATGGCACCTGGCCCAGTCAGGGGTCGGCACCCTAGCCCCCCCTCCTCAGACTCTCCATGAGCCGGGGCCCCAGGTCCCGGAGGAACTCGTCGGTGTCCATGCCCTCCCGGGGCTGCCTCTGGAACGAGACGAAGATGGGCCCGTAGCTATGCAGGTGGCGCGCTGGGACCACGTACTCCCCCCTGTGGAGCACGTAGAGCCCCGTCTCTTGGACGGGTCCCCCGAACTGCATAGACCTGATCTTGGAGTAGACCACCGCCCCCGCGGCGAGGGCTAGAGGTATGAGCCACCACCGACCCGTGAGAGTCGCGAGAACGGCCTGGGCAGCCGAGGCGGCGCCGGTGGACTCCCGGAGCATCCTCATGAGGCCCGAGAGGTTCCGGACCACCTGGATCATGTTCAGGAAGCCGTACATCGCGGCCCGGGGGTCCAGCTCCGTGATGGCCCTCGAGGTCTGCTCCACAGCGAGGCGGGTCGCGTTCAGCGCCCGGACACTCATCAGCATCACCGGGAGGGTCCTGCTGCCCTGCTCCCGGACCGAGGCCACGGCGGCCTGGGCCTGGCCTGCGCTCTTGGCCGCGGACTCCGCGGCAATGGCGGCCTCCCCGAGCCCCTTCACCGAGACTTGGTATTCTAGCTCCAGTCTCTCGGGCATCTAGATCATCCCCGCCGTCTCGGCCAGCATCTCCCTGAGATAGCGCTCCCTCTCCAGGAGCACGGCCTGGAGCAGGAAGGGCCTCGCCGGCATCCGGCTCGTCCCATCATGCACTTCCCGGGCATAGTCCACCTCTCGGCCGGTCCGGGGATTCGTGAAGCCTCCGCCCCCTGCCACGATCGCGACCTCATGGAGGCCCCGGGCTTCCGTTCTTATCGAGGAGAGGAGGGCCGAGGTGTCCACTGGGCAGAGGCTCTTCGCCGATTCCTCGAACCAGGGCAGACGGAGCACATTCGCTGTGGCCTCCGAGACCTTCTCGGGTAAGAGCCGGAGCTCGTAACCCAGGTCCTCCAGACTGATCCGCTTAGTTACCTTCACCCTCTCATGCCTCTCCTCATCCTGTCGAGCTCGCCCTCGAGACGCCTCCGCTCCCCCTCCTGGACGTCCCCCAGCGCGTTCAAGTAGACCTTGAGCCTCTCGATGAACCTCGAAGGCTGCTCCAGGAGCTCCCCGTGGGTCCACCCCATGTTGACGCACAGGGCGACGTCGTCCAGGAGCGGCTCAGGCTTCCCGCGCTTCACAGCCGCGACTATTTTTTTCGCTCTGCCACACTCATCCCGTTGATCCTCTGGGTTTCCGCAATCATCTCCTCCACCAGCTCCGGAGGCTCCAGACCGTGGATGCATTCAACCGTTATCGGCAGGGGCCGCCCCTCGCCGTCCACCAGATCCCACTCCACGACGGTCTGCACCAGCATCACGTCGTTGAGGGTCCAGGGGTCGACGTCGGGCTCGAGGCCTCCCCCGGGCTCCCTCCTCCACCGGGTGGCCTCCCTCAGGGCCTCCTGCTTCATCCCGTAGGTCCAGGTCCGGAATACCACCCTGTGGCCCATAATCAACGCCTCGTGCTCAGAACCCATGGGTCAGCCATCTCCCCTCGAACTCGAGGCGGCACGCAATCAAGTCCTCAGGCTTGAGCACCGGCTCCACGAGCCTGAACCTCCCCTTGTTGAGCTTGAGCCACCTCGAGTCGGGGAGGCTGAGCCTGAGGTAGAGCTCCGTCTGGTCCAGGAGGTAGCTCAGATAGGTGTCGTCCTGGAGGTTCATGGTGAGCCGGGCGGAGACTAGGCGCTCCATCTCCTCGAGGCTGGTGAGCCGCTTGGAACCCGCATCGTTGAAGACAAAGTTGGGTTTGAGCCGGTTGTCGATCCGGAACTCCCAGTCGGTGACCTCGGGGACGGTGCTCCAGCTGGAGTCGTTGGGGCTGATCTCGACGTAGGCGTCGCTCCACTCCCAGGGGTTCCCCGGGGAGGCCCCGTAGCCGTGGATCGTCGTGGCCTTGGTGTCCACCGTCTTGCCGACCATCTCCGCCGACCATGTGAGGGGCTCCCCGACGCCGCACCGGACGCTCAGGACATCAGCCTTGAGCCCCGTCCAGTAGACGTAGAGCTGGTTGGAGCCGTCCCTGTAGATCTTCGCCTCCGCGAAGAAGTTGTCCCCGGCGAGCATCTGGGTCTGCCAGTATGTTCCCAGGGTCCCCTGGAGCCAGCTGATCCGTAGCCCCACGTTCTCCCGGCGCCTCGCGAGCGCGAGGGGCGCAGGAGTAACGGAATCCCTCAATACGAAGACCCTGGAGAGCTCCGGGTCGTACATGGGGGTCATCTCCGAGACGTGGCCTACCCGATATAGGGTGGTGGGGGTTGCCCCCGGGCTCCCTCCGTAGCTCGCCTCAGAGTAGTCCTTGTACCCGAACTCGATCTGATCCTTCCCCTTGTACCTCACCATTCACATTCACCCGTAGTATAGGACCTCCAAAGTCAACCGGCTACGATACAGCCGGGGATGGGTGCCCCCCTCGTCTATGTCTCGCCAGCTCGAGGCCTCTATCCACTGGAGGCCCTCCCCCGGTTCCTCGCATCTCTCGTGGAGAATCCTGTCCGCCTCCCTGAGCATCCTCCACCTCGCCTCCTGGTCCCCCTTGCTCCATACGTCCACGGCGTAGACCCCGTCGAACCGACGCCTCGCAGAGGGGTGATCCTCGCTGAACCCCAGGTATCGGGGCCTCGTCAGGATCTGGCTCACCACCACCTGGGGGAGCCTCTCCCCGGCCTCGTACCAGTCGGTGCTGAACTTGGGCTCGAAGTCGAGGGCCCAGTTCTCCTCCAGGAGCCCCAGGAGGGCTATCTTGGGGTCCGTCAAGCCTTCCTCTCCCCCTCAACCTCGAGGTAGGCCCCCGTCTCCGTGATCACGGTGACCCGGTAGCGGACCCCGTCCACCTCCACCTCGAATCCCTCCTCCCCCATAGCGGCCCACGGAACCATGAACAATCGAATCCGGCCCGTCTTGATGGCGCCGGGGGGCAGATCCCGTTTCTGGCCTTTGATGCTGAGGAAGGCCTTCTCCGTGTAGCTGCTATCCGTGTGGACCGGCTGCCCGTAGGCGTCGGTGCTGGCCTCGGTGAGCTGTATGATGGTGATGTCCCGGCCCCGGGTCTCGAGAAGTTCGCGGAGCCTCAGGGCTTGGGCTGGGGGCCTTGTCCTTTGGAAGCCCGTCCCGAACTGCCCGTATGTGAAACTCATCATAGTCACGCCGTGACGTTGTGGTCGATGGTGGTGTTGGTCCCCTCGTCCAGGATCGCGCCCACCGGGACCCCGGTGTGCGGGTAGCAGTGGTTCCCGAGGCAGAGGGTCCTGTCCGCCTCGGAGGTGATGTGGATGGCGTATTTGTCGCAGTCGTCGAGGCGGTTCCCGGTGATGCAGCAGCGGTCCCCCGCGACGGCTATACCGTTGTAGGTCGCGGTGTCCCCCTGGTCGGCCCCGATGACCGTGTTCCCCGAGATGACGCAGTCCCGGGCGCTGCCGCCGCTCAGGTTGACGCCGTGCTTGGAGACCTTCCGGATCGTGTTTCCGGTGACGGTGACGTACGCGGCGTCTTCGAGGTGGACCCCGTGGCCGGCGCAGAGCTCGATGAGGTTACCGGTGATGAGGCCGACGCTGCTCACCTGCTCGACGTGGATACCGGCACCGGTCATGTCGCTGACGTCGTCGGCTCCGCTGATGACGTTCCCGGAGATGACGAACCGGTCCATGCTCCAGACCTCGATGCCGTCCTCGACGTTGTCCTGGAGGACGTTTCCCACGATCTCCACGTTGGCCCCGCCCTGAGCCGCGATCCCCTGCCTGTTACCGTGGCAGTGGTTCCCGATGACGGAGACTGTGCCGATGCCGTTGTTGCCGTAGCCAACCTGGATTCCGTTCCACGAGTTCTGGTCGTGGCAGTGGTTCCCCAGCACCAGGACCCGGTCGCAGCCGGGCTCCACGTTGACCCCGTCGTACTCGTTGTCCCAGCACTCGTTGTGGGCGAAGCGGTGGCCAACTCCCCCGGCGCAGATTCCGTGGCCCGCTGTGGACTTGATCCAGCAGCCCTCGACGACGCAGCTCTCAGTCGACGCCGAGAGGCGAACCCCGTCCCCCTGGTGCTCATTGGGGAAGTAGCCCTCCCTGCTGAACTCCTGGTTCGCCCGGTTCCCCTCGACGAGGAGGTTATGGATCCTGATCCGTTTCGAGGATCCGGTGATGTATATCGCGCTGTGGCATGTGTAGACCCGCCCGTTGTCGGAGACGTCGTATTGGTTCGCGAGGTTGTCCTCCATCGTGAGGGTGTTCCCGTCGATGGATGTGATCCGGTTCACCTCGAAAGCCGAATCATCCCTGACGCAGACGTGCTGGCCAACCGCAAAGCTGGAGCCGTCTGTGACGATCACGTTCTTCTGTCCGCTCGCGGCGTCGGTGGCGATGAGTTCCTGGATCTTGTTAGCGACTTTGAGCTCCGTTGCCTTCCCGACGCCCCTGATGGTCAAGTCCTCCCGGTCCTCGATGAGCATGGCCCGGGTGAGGGTGTAGCTTCCGCCTTTGACGAGGATCTCCCCCGCCGATGTGCCGGGGAGGGCGTCCACGGCATCCTGGATGGTCGAGTAGTCCCCCTTCCCCCCGGCGTCGACTATGAGGGTCGCGGCCTTCCCGGCGTAGTTGTCGGAGAGGTCGTCCCAGTCCTGATAGTCGATCTCGTTGGGGGGGTACGGCTTGGGGAGGGGCATCATTATATTGGAAAATAACTAAATATTAATACATTTTCAGAATGATTAGGTATAATTAGCGATGCTGGGCGGGCTCCAAGCCACCATCATCACAGCGCCCTGAAGACTCCAAAAATATAAACGGGCAACCCCCTGATCCATCATCAAAAACCTCGGAGGGATTGTTAATTTGATGATGCCTGAAGTATTGAGTGCTGATCTGGTCCTCAGAAACGGGAAGATCGTGACCGTCGACCCGGATGACACCGTGGCCCAGGCGGTGGCGGTGAAGGGTAACAGGATAGTGGTCGTAGGGAGGGACGAGGACGTCTCGGGGCTCATCGGAGAGGGGACGGAGGTCATCGATCTCGGGGGGAGGACAGTCATCCCCGGCCTCACTGACCCCCATCTCCACATGGTGGGCGCGGGGCTCAGCGCCCTCAGGGAGTTCAGGATCCCCAGCACGTCCATCGAGGACGTCCTCGACATGGTAAGGGCGAAGGCGGCCGAGACACCGAAGGGGAAGTGGCTCAGGGGGGGCAACATCAGGTTCGCCCACGTCAAGTTCGCGGAGAAGAGGTGGCCCACCAGGTGGGAGATTGACGCCGTCGCCCCCGATCACCCGGTCTTCCTCCACTTCGGCCCCCACATCAAGGTGGTGAACACCAGGGCCCTGGAGCTGGCCGGCATCACCGGGGAGACCCCCGATCCTCTGGGGGGGCACATCGTCAAGGATGAGAATGGGGAGCCCACGGGGATCCTCAGGGAGGCGTCCTCCCACCTCGTCACCAGGTTCTGGCCCCCCTACTCGGATGAGGACCGCCTCGAGGCCATCAGGCTCGAGGGGCGCCGGTGCCTGGAGGAGGGGGTGACCACGGTCCACGATATAGTGAGGAGCCCCGAGGAGATCAGGGCTTACCAAGAGCTTCTGGCCCGGGGGGAGCTTCCCATCAGGGTCCGGCTCCTGGTCCGGGTCTGGGAGTCCCGGATTGAGCTGGACCACCTCCTCGCACTGGGGATCCAGTCCAACTTTGGGGACGGGTGGCTCAAGATCGCCGGGGTGAAGATGAGCGTCGGGGGAGGGATGTCGGGGAGCAACGCCGCCCTCTACGAGCCCTACTCCGACGAGCCCGAGAACTCGGGGGTCATCAGGATCCCCTACCCGGACCTCGTCTCCCTCATCTCCCGGGCTCACGAGGGGGGGCTCCAGTGCGCCGTCCACGCCATGGGGGACCGGGATCTGGACATGGTTCTGGATGCCTTCGAGGAAGCCCTGGGGACGGCCCCGGAGGGGGAGCTGAGGCACAGGGTGGAGCACGCCGGGGACTGGTTCTTCACCCCGAAGAGGAGGCGGAGGCTCAGGGGGCTGGGGCTCATAGCGATGCCCAACATCAACTTCATCGGCTCCTTCGGGGACGGGGTCCACGTCACTCTGGGGCCCGTTCGGTCTCAGGAGAATGCTTTCCCCCTCAGGAGCATGCTGGAGGAGGGGATGCTCCTGGTGAGCGGTTCGGATGGTCCCAATCTGGAGCCCTCGGCTCCCCTCAGGGACATGGGGACGGCGATCCTGAGGAGGACGGATCGGGGCATCGTGGTGAACCCGTCGGAGGCGATCCCGGCGATGGAGGCGTTGAGGATGTTCACGATCAACGCGGCCTACCTGGAGTTCGAGGAGGGGGTCAAGGGTTCCATCGAGCCGGGGAAGCTCGCGGATCTCGTGGTCATGAGTGAGGACCCGCTGACGGTGCCCCCTGAGAGGCTCAGGGAGATCAAGGTGGATGTGACCATCGTCGACGGTGAGATTGCGTACACGAGGACGTAGGCCGGGGCAGGTGGTTGGTGAGCCCCCTTCCATGGGGGCGGGTTTAGGGTGTGTTGCCGTTTTTCTGTTTGCTTTTGGTTTTTGGCGTGTTTTTTGTGGTTGTTTTTGGTTATGAGGGGTACTGTTTTGTTACTGTATAGCTACTGTTTTGCTTGAGGGGGGGGTTCGCGCGCGGGCGGTTTCAATAATTGTGTGCAAAATGGTTTTAATACATTTTCTGGTTGTTTGTTGATGATTCTCCCTTACCAGATGAAAAAAAATTCCGCAGTTTATCTGGGAGGCTGGCCTCAATAAGATTAGGAATGGCCAAAGAGGCCGGTTCTCCCAAGCTACTATTCGAGAACCTAGATTATTTCACTTGAAATGATTTAAAAAAAATTGAATTTTGATCGCAGTGCGAATCAGATATATCTTGATATATGTTAATTTGTAGAAGAATGTAAGGATTTTTAACTTCCCTCTCATTTGATTGGGTAGGTATAGGTGATTTGAATATGACTCTGCTTTTTAACCCGGAGAATGTGGGCCTCTCGAAGGTCTTCCGTGACTACCAGGAGGAAGCCGTGAAATTCATCTGGGAAATAGGAGACAGAGGCGCGATCTCGAAAGAAGTCTGGGCCAAAGTCAACGAGAGGTTGGTGGATAAGACTATCAGCCGTGCGTCAATCATCAACTTCCTCAACGCGATGGTCGACGAGGGGGTTCTCGACTATGATGAGCGGACGGGTAAGGGGGGCTACCATAGAGTCTACAGATCGAAGCTGGACGAATTCTCGTTCAAGCGGTATTTGGCGCAGGTCACGATCTCCAGCTTGATGAAGGATTACCCCGAAGAGACGAAGGAAGTAATCAGATCAATTATGTAGAGTGACAATTGCTTCGCGCGCATGAGACATGCTCTTTAATTAGGAGGATGAACTCGTGAAAAAAGAAGGAAAGAAAGAAGGTTTGGTAAAAGATCTGATAGAAAAGAGAACGAAAGGAGAAATTACCGAAAAAGAAGCGTACCAAGAAATTTATCGCCGAGGCCTCGAACATGGAAAATATGGCTCCCCGCTGAGCAATACATTGATACTGTTGGGACATGTTTTGCCCTTCCTTCCCATCATGGTTGCGATATTGAATGCGTTGAACAATATACCCTCCCTGGCGCCTTTTATTGAGCGTTTGACTTTTATGCATCTTCTCCAGCTGCCCAGAATTATTTTCCCCCAGAGTGTTACCTACCTCGCTGCTGCCGCTTTCGTTACAAGTGCTCTAATTATGGTCCAAGCGGCCTTTTTGAGGGCAAAAAAAGGTGGTTGCGGGTGGAAGGGGGAAAGCGAAACGATCATGCTGGTGACTGAGGGCATCTATGGTGTTGTGAGACAACCCGCTCATCTAAGCTCTGGGCTTATTCTCCTTTCACTTACAATTAGTCTAAGTGAGTGGTTGCCATTCACCTTCCTTTCGGCAATGGGTATCATCCTAGTTTTCGTTGGTTTTTATTACTCAAGTATCGAAGAAGAGGAGCTTAATCTATTAAAATGGGGTGACGATTACAGACAGTACATGAAGGAAGTCCCAAGATTCAACTTCATACTTGGATTGTTGAGACGTACCACATCGAAGAGATAGTCGGCTAACGCGCGCCAGCGCGTTGACGGATCGAGAGCTGCGGGTATACATGGGAACCTTGAGTTCAACCCCCTTCTCGGGGTTACGTTCCATGAGGCGCAGCGAGTTATTGATCGCCTGAAGAAACCCCCCCGGGGGTCGTGGCCCGCCGTTGTGGCAGCATCGTCGTCTAGTCGAAGGTCGGTGAGGGGACGACGTTTCTCTTTGAGATACCGATTGAGACCTCTGGCACACCATGAGCTCACGAAAATACTTTAGACCTGAATGAACTCTTTATTGAGATCAAACCCGATGAGCGTCGGCCCAAGCAGGCCTTTTGGTTTTCTGTCCATTAAGTTGTTGGGGAAGAAGGTTCGATCTCCCCCTGAGTGCTTGTAGCGTGTGGCACCTTTATCGGATTTTGGGAAGGATCATTGCGCGTTGCATCGCTTCTTTCTCCTGTCGTAATGTCCTGATCATGCTCTCAACGTTTCTCAAATAATGTATCTCATCTTTGAGGGCATCAAAGATTTTATCTGAGTCTAAAAATGATGAGTTAAACTCCACATTTACAGCCGGCATATAACTCAAGAAAGGAAATAGTTCACAATATATAAAATTATTCATTGAATAGGCGTTTACTTACCGTTGTTAAAAAAATATGAGATGATTCGAACATTCGCCCGCATGGAATCGTGCGGTTGGTTGGGGGACGACGTTCACGGTCAGGCTGCCTGTGAGTCCGAAGATCGGAAACGGAAGAGTGCGTAGAGTTCCCATCAAGTTAGATTGAGAAATGGATGAGAGACTACAGATCGGATAGGCGTTCATAACATGCGCAGGCGGATTATTTAATTCAGGTTTATTGGGGGAGCCTTACTCCATCGTCTAGGGATAGGGATGAAGGGAGTAGGTTCTCCCAGATAATCCATGTAATCTTGTTGAAACACTCGACAGCGACAGGATATCAAGGATAAACGTGAAGATGGATTAAAACCATTTAACCCACAATAGTTGAAACGGCCTGCGCGCATCATGGAAAAGCGTTATTTTGCGGGCGTGTGGGTCTCAGGTTTTTCGCGGGTACGCGGTAAAAGGCTATATGGAGAGACGGTCATCTTGTCTGGAGTGTTCAGATTGAATGTTCCCCAGTGTGTCAAGTGTGTCGGAGGTTTTTGCGCCAAGAGTGATTGGGAGGAGTCTCAGCTCCCCGAGTTCTGCCCGATGAAACACAAGGGCGAAGTCATCGAGGAGGCCATGTCGAAGTACGAGGATGATGGCGCGAGGGAGCTCTACGTTAATTCCACCATCGTTGAGCAGCAGGCCTACATGATCATAAGGGGGAGGCGGATAAGCGTCAGGCCCCGGGTGTTGGAGGTCATCAAATTTGCGGAGAGGATGGGGTGGAGCCGGGTCGGCATAGCGTACTGCGGCGGTTTGAGGAACGAGGCGAGGAGAATAGTCGAGATATTCGAGAGCGTCGGCCTCGAGGTCTACTCCGTCAGGTGCAAATGCGGGAACATCGATAAGACGGTCTTCGGAGTCCCCAAGGAGTACAAGATATCCAACCTTTTCGGGGAGCCGGATAGGTTCGAGGCGGGGTGCAACCCGATCGTGCAGGCGGAGGTCTTGAACTCGGAGAACCTCGATCTCCACATAATAGTTGGCCTCTGCATTGGGCACGACATTCAGTTCACCGAGCACTCTGAGGCGCCTACGACTACTCTCATCGTGAAGGACAGGGTGACGGGGCACAACCCGATGGCCTCGCTCTACAGCGCGTATCATCATCCTAGGTTCTGGGATGAGGAGCAGGGCTAACTGCGTGCGTGGCCCTCTCCCCTTTTTTTGGTGGGGGTTTGGTGGATTTTTCTGTCTCCTTTTGGGTCTGGTTTGGTACTGAATAGCTACTGTTCAGCTACTGAATGGCTTGAGGGGGGGAGGGTGGATGCGGGGGTTTCTTGGTGGTGGAGGGATGGGGGGTATCATGGTGGCTCTTGGAGGGTGGGGATGAGCGGGTCTTTCTCGGCTTTGGGATGGGTCCCAACGGGCTGGGGAGTTTTGGATAATGCATTTTGTTTTTTTTATGTTTGTTTTCGTTATTGCGTGCGCCGGCGCGTTGCTAAAATATTTGGGTTAACACGTGCGTGTGAATAAAATACTGAGAATGGACTCGTATCTCCCTGAAGATGGGGAGGCACGAAGACGCAGTCTTCGCCCTATCCAATCTGAACCATGGCGGCATCGAAAAACAATCCGCGAAGCAGATCACCAGAAGGGCGGGCGCATTGTTGAGTTCGCCTGCGCGATTATTTTTTAAATTTTAGAGGCCTCGTAGAAGAGAGCGCCTCTTTTTCTGACTTCGCGATTCAAAGCGTAGCCAAGGGGTATGGTATAGAGGGCAAGGGTTGCATTGAAGAATGCTATTAGGGGAATCATCGGAGTGATCGCTTGTTGTGGCATGCTGAATCCGATTGGCGGAGGATAGGGGAGGAAGACCCAGTTCACGATCGTCATAGCTAGAACTCTCATGATGATGCCTGTAGTGGTTGAGAGAACGGTTGTCATCGTCTCCTGCGGTTTATCGAAGCGGGCGACAATATAATTGACGTTGAAGTAGATTCCCAGGATCATGCTGAGTATCGCTATTAAGTTGTACAGGGGGCCGGTCGGGAGTGCTCCGGGGAACACTATTAGCAGGATAAGCGTGTTGATCACGGAGATTATTATCCCGATGTGGAATCCGTATAGTAGCGTCACGGTTACGATGGGTATCTCCCAGATCTGATAGAAGAGGAAGGGGGCATACGGCGCTGGAATTTTTATGGGTGACATATTTAGGACGATGGCTAGGGCAGTGAAAACGGCGATGATCGATATTTTTTTTGAATCCATCTTAGACATATTCTGGAGATGGAGGTGCTAATTATTTATGGGTATCTACCCATATTTTGGTAAAAATGGCTTCACTCGCACGCTTAATCCAACCGCGACTGTGTGTTAAGGATTAAAGATTATCCCCCCCCAAAATCACACATTTAATCAGCCTGCGCCAGCGCGTCGCTCAATTCGTGTGGTTAACACGTACGTTTCGACAAAATACTGAGAGCTACCGGCGGCTGTGGGATGACCCCACGCTGAGGATGGTCTGTGGCATCGAGGAACGGGAGAAGCCCTACCACCCCTTCCAGCTAACCAGATTCGGGAGCCGGGTAGGCCCGGAGAGGCTCTCTGTATAATCGTTATGCTGCGGGTGGCTGTGGCTGCGTTACGTTTGGGTGTGCCTGGGAAGGCGAGGTCGATAGCCACGTTCGGATGGTGAAGAACATTGATGCAAAGATGTAATTTAGCAACGGGCTGGCGCGCGATCACCCTCGCAAGTACGATGCCATGAGTCTCATAAACTTCAGCGGCGAACGCATGGCCACCCCGGCCAGAACCCGAGTGATGTCTCTGCCATTTACCAGGGCGAGTATGTCCTCGCTCGTCAGAGCGTAGAGGAGGCTGTTCAAGTCGTCATCGTTGAACCTGTCCAGTATATTAATGACCTTTCGGCTGTCCCTGATCTGCTTTCCCCAGAGGGCGTCGAATCGGCGCTCATACTCGGAGAGTCGGGAAGCGGACACGTCGCCCTCATCGACGGCGCATGCCGCAACCTCACCGGCCATCCTCCCCGCGACGATACTCGTGTGGACGCCGGCGCCGGTGAAGGGGACTAGCTGACCCGCAGAGTCTCCGGCGAGCATCAGCCCGTCGCTTACAATAGTCTCGAGCACACCCGAGACGGGGCAGATGCCCCCGTTCACCAACTGGATCTCGGCGTCCTTGAAGCGGGGGTCGTTTGCGACGAACCGCTTCAGGTATTTTATGGGGGATTCCGTGTGGATCTTGCGGACTCCGAGGCCTACGTTGGCCACCTCGGCGGACTTGGGGAAGACCCATGCGTAGCCGCCTGGAGCGACCTCTCTGCCCAGATAGAAATCGTAGATCTCTGGCTCCTCGAGATCGAGGCCCCCAAGCTTGTACTGGGCGCAGGTGACGACATCGGGGTACCATTTCCCGAGTCCCGCCGTCCTCCTGACCGTGGAGGCGTATCCGTCGGCGCCGATGACGACCTTCGCCTCGATCCTCAGTGTCTCGCCGCCCTGTCTGGCAAAGACCCCTGAGATGACGCCGTTCTGCCTGAGCACCTCCGTGACTTTTGTGCCTGTCATCAACTCGGCTCCAGCTTCTACGGCTCTCTCGCTGAGGACTCGGTCGAACACATCCCGATTTATCGTATATGCAACCCGGCCCGATAATGAGAGCTCCATGTATTTCCCGTTAGGCGCGTAGATTCGGGAACTGGCTACCTCTTGGCTAACGACCTCAGGCGTCGGCTCGATCCCCGCGTCTCTCAGACCGTTGAGGCTCAGACCCTCCGCACAGGAGACGGGGAGCCCCACCTGAGGATGCTCTTCGATTAAAACGACAGCCGCGCCCTGCTCCGCCGCGGCTCTTGCAGCCATGCTTCCGGATGGCCCTGCGCCGATGACTGCTACGTCGTATCTGAGGGGGCTCATATCTCATTCTATCCTTTTATGGTGTATGTTAAGCTCATTAACACATTCTCCGGTATTTAGGGCTTTTCTGCTAAATGAGTTCTAATTTTGGAGCTTTTCATTTACTCGCCAAACAGGGGCGAGACGGGGGGGATGTAGTTGACGGGGTATCCGTTCCCCTTGATGGTGGTGTATGCCCCGACGATGTCGTCGAAGGGGTTGTTGGTGCTGTCGCTCCCCGCGATGTCGGTGGCGCCCAGCATCTCCTCGGTGATCTGCTTGTTCTCCATCCGGGCTAGGTCCCGCGCGGCGTCCGAGGCGTGGAGCCATCCTCCTGTTATTTTTTTTGTTTTGGGGGGGGGTTGGTTTTGGCTTGTTTTTAGGGGTTTGTTGGGTGTTTGGTGGGTTTTTCTGTCTTCTTTTGGGTCTGGTTTGGTACTGAATAGCTACTGTTCAGCTACTGAATGGCTTGAAGGGGTGAAGGGTGAATGCGGGGTTTTCTTGGTGGTGGCGGGATGGGTGGTGTGATGGTGTTCTTGGAGGGCGGGGATGAGCGGGTCTTTCTCGGCTTTGGGATGAGTGCCAACGGACCGGGAAGGTATGGGCAGGATATATTGGTTTTTTTGATGTTTGTTTTCGTTATTGCGTGCGTGCGCACCGACTATTCCGGGTATCTCTTCTTTTCGTCGATGTGCGTGTATTCCGAGCCTTTTATCGTCGGTGTCCCTTTCAGGCGGTAGATCTTTTCGATCTCTCTTTCCCAGGCTTCGAGGACTCCCTCGGTCTCTTCCCTGTATTCCCCGATGGCTACTGATTGGGGTTGTCGGGTCTTGGCTGCGTGGGCTGTGATGAGGGTGCTCAGTTTCTTTACGAGTTTGTCTGTTGGGTTCTGGGTGCCGATGTGGGTGTCGATCTCGGCGTCGCTCATCTCGATGAGGGTTTCGATCTCGGGGTCGGTGAGGGAGGTCTCGATGATGAGCCTTATGTCAGATGCGGTGCAGTAGGGCATTCATGTCACTCTCGTTCATTGTTAGTTAATTTTGTGTAAATATAATTATTTTCCACATTATTGGGTTTAATGAAAACGGTCTTCCAGTTTAGTAGAAATACGTTGAGCGACTACTTTTATTATGTTTAGACGAAAATGAAATGGGTTTCAGTTTATGTATTTGGAAAAATTCAAAGAACTAAACACAATATTGGAAAGAGACGCGACTGACACAACGTACAAATACGCTCTTCTAAGAGGTCTGTCTGAGATTTGCCAGCATTACACACACTACATGGAACTTGATGATGAGAGAGTGTGGTTTCCACTAGGATTACTGGTTGAAAAATGGCTTCTCTATTATTACCCCATATTCGCTAGCGCTCATTTTATCCCCCAAAAATCAAGCGAACAAGACCTTGACAAACCTGGTTATAAAATTTCATTCAGGAAACAATTCACAAAAATTACATCTTATTATGAAGATAAGGGAGGACTATCCGTTTTCTATAGCGATTATCGGAAAGGGCGTATACCTGAGGAAATAAATGATGAGTTGCTGGAATTATTGAAGAAATTAAGATATACGATAACGAGATATCCTATGAAACACCTTGGGTATTCAGTCACCGAGGAACATTACAAATTCTTTGAGTTCATTAGAGGTGGACGCATTCGGAAACAAGCAGTTACGCCCGAGCTTCTAGTAAATGAATTTGGTAAATTTTCTATCAGTAAGGAATTTTATGAGATATTCAGCATTTTCGGGGGATTTGTTTCAGGTGAACACTCGATCCTGAATAAATGGGCTGAGTTCACAGTCCATTCAGATAAGACCAGAAAACTGACTAAAAATCAAATGTTAGATGTTTTAACTACTCACCCGGTCACAGAGAGAGATGTTAATCAAGCAAGAATATATTTTGAAGCACAACTAAAAAGCCAGGGATTGCTAGAATGCGTCTGGTCCGGAAAAAAAATAAATTTCAAGTCTCAATTACATATAGACCATATTATCCCATTTTCTGTGTGGAAAAATAACGACTTGTGGAATTTACTACCCACACATCGAGACATTAATTTAAAGAAAAGAGACCGCATCCCCTCACAGGAACTACTTCACAAAAGGCAAACTCTCATCCAGAAATATTGGAGGGAAATCAAGTATAAATTCCCAGATCGATTCGATTCAGAGATTCGACTCTCTCTCACTGGAATTTCTGGGAAAAACGATGAGCCATTGAATGTAGCCTTCGAAAAGTTGGTTCAAAAAGTTGTGAACTTAATTAATCAATACGGTTACTTGGAATGGAATAACTAAAGTGACCTTCCATGACAACTACATACAATAAAGCAATTCGCGACAAAATCCCCGAGCTAATTGAAAATTCAGGAAAAAGAGGGATTGTGAAGCAACTTTCAGATGAAGAATTCCTACCAGAACTAGAGAAAAAACTCAATGAGGAAGTAAACGAATATTTATCAAGCGGAGATATTGAAGAACTCGTAGACATTACTGAGATCATCAATCGAATTCTCGAACTAAGAAATGTAAGTCGAAAAGACTTTGAGTCTATTCTTTCAGAGAAAAGAAAAAACCGAGGGGCGTTTGACAGCAACTATTTCCTTATTGAAGTTAGAAAGTTACCTGACGAAGCTTAGATCTCTTCTTGTGGCCTAGAGGGGTTTTTTACGCCCAAAAAAGCGGGCGGGATCTCTGTCGCTGGATTCAGGGCTCCGCGCCCCCTCAGGCGTGGACTCCCGTCAGTTCCCTTATCGCATCGGCGAGCACTAGCTTGGGCTGGAGCCACTGGCGGATGATGTAGGCGTCGTAGCCGGCCTTCTCGTCCCTGTACCGGGCCGCCTCGATG
This sequence comes from Candidatus Bathyarchaeota archaeon, assembly GCA_026014875.1. GTDB lineage: Archaea > Thermoproteota > Bathyarchaeia > TCS64 > TCS64. The sequence goes on from JAOZHO010000037.1 coordinate 282,990, forward strand.
GGACCCTCCCCGAAGACGAGGGCCGGGGCTGTCCTGCTCCCCACGTATGCCGTGGTGTCGGGCAGGGCGCCGTCGCTGATCCCGGTGACTCCGGGCAGCCCTGGGACGGGGAATGTCTTCCCGCCGGGGTACTGGACCCCCTTCATCGTCCCTTTGACGTATGGGTTGCTGAAAAAGTCGGCCCAGACCAGGGGGTCGGCGGCGATGTAGTCGACGGGGTATCCGTTCCCCTCGATGGTGGTGTAAGCCCCTACGATGTCGTCGAAGGGGTTGTTGGCGCTGTCGCCCCAGTCGCTCCCCGCGACGTCGGTGGCGCCCAGCATCTCCTCTGCGATCTGCTTGTTCTCCATCCGGGCCAGGTCCCTTGCGGCGTCCGAGACGTGGAGCCCCAGGACGTCGTGGGCCGCCTTCTTCCGGGCCTCGTCGCTCACCGCGATGTGGACCACGTTCTTCCATAGGTCGAACTCCACTGCGGTGTAGCTCTGGCCGCTCAGTTCCGCCTCCACGAGGGGGGGAACCTTCTCCTGGCCTGCGAGCTTGGTGGCGATGTCGACCCTGGCCTTCAATGCATCCATCCGGACCGGCCTGCACGCCTGCCTCAGCACGTACTGGGGCGAGGCGAGTCCCAGAACCTCGTCCAGGACGGTGACCGCCTCGACGCCGCTCACGTCCCCGGGCTGAATGAGCTGGGCCTCGAAGACCCTGGGCTCAGCCTGCCCGTAGTAGCGGCCGTCCAACGGTGACCTCCATACTCTTGGTTGATCCACGTTCATCACCTCTTCCCGATCCAGATCTTAGCGGTGGCGTCAGAGTCCCCCGCGTCCTCCGCGAGGATCCCCGCCACGTCGTACCAGTTCCCCGGGGTAGTGTAGTCGAAGAGGGTGACCTCTCCGGCCGTGGCGCTCACCTCGACGTACCGTCCCTTCTTCCCTCCCGAGCCTACGCCGGTGGCTTTCTGGGCCTCGACGCATCCCGAGACGGCGCACCGGACGGTGTGGGTGGATTCCTCGCTGTAGTCGTGATCCTCAAGGGCCACCATGAAGGGGCCCTCGTCGGTGTTGGTGGCTGCGAGGATGCCGTTGCCGTCGTTCCGCACCAGCTCCCCCTTCTCGATGTCCTCGTCGGCCTTGACGGTGAACTCCTCCACCACGAGGAGCCCCTCCTTCAGTATGTCCCCCGCCGCCATCACGGGTCCCTCCTGTGCCCGAAGAGCCGCATCCGCGTCTCCTCCACGGCCTCCCGGAAGCCCCCGCGGCCCGCAACGTAGGTAGCCTTGGGCCCCGTGTGCATGTATCCCGCCTTGGCGTTGGCTCTCTCCGCGTCCTCCGCGATGAAGGTGAGGGCCTCCTCCCCGAGCCCCTTGAGCCTCTCGGCTTCAGCCCCGGGGTTCCTCGAGAGCCCCGCCCTCGACCGGGCCTCCACGACCCTCTCCAGGAGCCCCTTGAGCCTTTCGGCCTTGAGCCCCTCGTTCTCCGCTCTGGTAATCTCTAGCTCGTGTTCCAGCTGCGCTATCTTCCTTTCCATTCCTTTCTTCTCCTTTTTTCCTTCGGGTTTCGGGTCAAATCCCCGGGGACCCTGGGCCCCGTCCATTCTGGACAGTGAATCGAGGCGGCGACCGCCCACTTTGAGAGGCGAGTCAAGCCTCACCACCCCGGCAGCCGGATACGCCGGCTCCGAGACAAAGTCGACCCGCACAAAAGCGAAGCTCTCCACCACCTCCTCCGCCTCCCCCCGCTGAACGTGAATATCAGGCCCCCCGGTGATGTCCCCCCCACAGAGACCGCACGTAACCCTGCTGGCCCTGATCACCACTGAGACCGGCCCCCACTCCCCCGCTCCCAGCCTCTCCCAGGCTCCGTCGTCGGTGATCTCGGCGGTCGCGATGGCATGGCCGTCGACCTCCTCGGCCCCCAGCCATCTGCCCACCACCTGGGGCCTGTGGACGTGGTTGACCCTGTAGCCGGGGATGCACCCCAGGGGTTTCCCGGGCAGGGTCTCGAGGGCCCCCAATAGGGCTTCCCGGGTGACTCGCCAGTTGTTCCTGTTGAGTCCGGTGTCCATGAGGTAGAACGTGGCGAGTCTCCCGCCTCCCAGCTCGAGACCTTGGAGGGACGCGGTGAACCTGAGCTCGACGCCCACCCTCATCCGGCTGCCTCCAGCTCCGACGGGTCCCAGCCCATCATCTCCCACGCCTTCCCGAGGCGCCCCGAGAGGGCCCCCATCCCGTGGCTCCCCCAGAGCGCGGAGACCGCCTTCGCCATCTCATAGACGTCGGCCACCCTCACAGGGTTCCACCTGTGCTTCAGGGCCACGGGAGGCGCCTCCGACGACTCCCCCTCCTCCTCCAGCGCCTTCAAGACCCACCGGTCATACCACTGGCGCTCCAGCTCCCTCTTGAAATACCGCCGGGCCTGAGCGATGGGACCCCCCACGTACGCCTCGAGCTCAGCGTAGGCGGTGGCCCTGTTCTCCACCGGCCTCCCCAAGAGGAACCGGGGGGTCCCGAATCCCCCGATGATCGCCTGGTCGAGGCGGTCCAGGAGGTCGCAGAGCCCCCGGATGTCCGGCGTGATGTTCACCACGGTGGCCTCCACGCTCTCGTTCACAGCGATGCTCTTCCCCGCCCGGGCCACCCTCGCGAGCTCCTCCACCGCCCGGGTCGCCTCCTCCTCGGAGAGCCCCGAGGTGTCCGCCTTGAGCACCGTATAGGGGGCCCAGAGAGTCCGAACGATCTCCGGAAAATTCTCCCTGAGAAGGTCGTGGCGGGCCCCGCAGACCCCCCGAACAGGCTCAACGTCGCTGAGCCCCTCCAGATCCGCCTCGAGCTGAAGGTTCACGAAGTAGAGAACCTCCCCCGGCCCATAGAATCCGTCCCGACCCTCGTACCCGTAGCCCGTGAGCCTCCAGTCGGGGTCCAGGTTGGGCTTGAGCCGGGGGCTCTGGAGGCTGAGGAGCCAGGCGGGCCAGCCGTCGCCGTCCAGGACGATCTCGAACCCTGCCTTCCCGTAGACGCTCCTCTTCACCTGGGCCACGAAGAGAGCCTGATCCAAATTGACGGCCTTGTTCGCCCCGTCCACTCTCTCCTTCACATAAACGTAATCCCCGGCATCGACACCCTCCCGGGTGGCCTCGAGGACCGTCTCGAACCCCGAGGCCATGGTGGCGAAGAACGCGTTGACAAGGACGCACCTGCGGACCAGCTCGTCCTGGCGGAACCACCGATAGTCCCCGTGCATCCCCTCGTAGTAGGAGCTGGCGGTGGGGGTGGAGGCCTCGTGGTGCCTCTTCGCTTTCGGCGGACGGACGGCTCCCCGGAGCATGCGACGGAGAATGGGGGCGAGCCCCTGCAGGGACATCACAGCGGCCTCCCAGGCGCCCTGCGGGTCTCGTCCAGAACCCTTACTCCCGGCCGCTCCTTCAGCCTCCCCCACGGATCATCGAGGGGGTTCCGGGGATCGCCGGTCGAGGCTCGGGGTGGGCGTTTCGGAGACGTTCCTCACGGCCTCCCCGCGGAATTTGGCTGCGCTTCCGTCAATGGTTATCGTCAAATACAAATTTAGCTAAATTTATATTCATTTTCTAAAATATTCGGTTGAAAAACCCCAACATTCACCATACCCCCTACCTTAGGAAAGTACGAAATGTTAATAAAATTTAAAGCTTAGACCACCCACAGCGATATAATATGAACGAATACACGAGGGGGGCCTTCGAATGCCTAAGCTGGCTCGAGGAAGTGGTCACCATGCTCAGGGAGAGGGGAGAGTCGTGGGAACCCCTAAGCCTAGAAATAGACGGGGCCATCCGTGACATCCGGAGGGGGGTCGGCGTGGACTTCAGGGAGCGCCTGAGGGCCACCGTGTGAGGACGCCCGGGGCGGAGAGTCAGACCAGGTATCCCAGTTCCCTGAGGTATCTCCTCACGGAGGTCTTCACGAAGTCGGGTATGCTGGTGTACCCGTGGGATCCGCTGCTGATCACTTCCTCGATCTTCTTAGCCAAGGACTCGGGGAGGTTGACGGTATGATACTTATATTTCCTGCTGGTCATTCTATGTTATTTTCAACCTTTAATTGTTTAAAAAAGTTTATATTACTATTAAGATTTAGTTAATAATAACTCACAAACAGGGGTAAAAAATGGAGAACCCGGGCCTCAGAACCCTCATATCCTTCCTAAACCAGATAAAAAAGCAGGCCCCCGTCAACTTCTCCGGGCTCGCCCAGGGGCGACGCAGAGGCTACGGAATGGTGAACAGGTACCTCCGGTACTGCCTAGGGAAGGACCTCATCATCATCGTCTCGGAGAGGAGAACCCGAGGCAGATACCCCTCCAAGACCTACGCCCTCAGCGAGAGGGGCTCCAAGCTCCTCGCCATCTTCGACGAAGAAAAAGAGGAGACAACCCCTAGAGGCCCCCGCCCCCACTAGACGAGGGCCCAAGCCTCGGGGGGCATCCAGTGGCCGTCCCGCCCCTCCCACTTGACGCTGCACCCGATGAGATTGATGAAGGAGAAGCCCACGGGCCACCCGGAGGTACGCTCCTCCAAGGCCCGATCCATGCCGGGGAGGAATGGATCAGGCGACCAAAAAGTAGGTGAACGAGGCACGCGTCGGATTCCCCGCTATTCGCGTTCCTCGACGGGCCTTATCAATCCGTTCAGCAGCTCCAGGACCCGCCCCCGGTTCTCCGTGGTGAACACGAAGGGCCTGCCCCGCTTCATGCGGATCCGTACACCATCCCCGTAGGAGATCGTGAAGGCGAGGGCGCCATCCCCTCCGAACCTGATGCCGTACCCCCCGTACATCCCGAAGGATGTCGTGACGGGCTCCACCGAGGCGATGTCTTCCACGTGCACCGTCTTCCGGATGAAGCCGAAGGCCACCCGCACATCGCTCTCCGTGATCGATACGGTGAGCGCCCTGAAGTTCAGGTAGATCGCAACGAAGATCAGGTCCAACCCCCCGTAGAGCCAGGCGAGGAGGGGCTCCCGGCTGCTCGCGAAGAGCTGCAGGGCGGCGAGGGGAGTCAGCGCGCATATCAGGAGACCTAGGGCCAGGGTCGTCCATGTGCCGAGGCGCAGCCTCTCCCCGTATATCTCAGGGTCCAATCCAGACTCGATCAGGTATAGGGAATATCTACGTTATATTAGATCGTCCCGAGTCGGTTATACGCGCCTCAGGAGCTCGTCGAACTCGGGGAGCCTGATACCCGTCCGTTCCTCGAGGAAGCCGTGGACGCTGTGGAGGTGCCCCAGGGACTCCTTCATCTGCTCCACGGCCCCGGCCCTCATGCCCGCCTCCTCAGCCCCCGCAGTGAGGGAGACGGTGACGTCCATCATCCGACGGAGTATCCCGGTCACCTCCCAGTAGCCCACGTCCCGGAGCTTCCGGCCAGATGCCGCCTCGTACCCCTGGAGGAGGGCCTCGCCGAAGGCCCTGTCCCAGAAGGCGCTCGCCAGGAGCACAGTCCAGAGGAGGTCCTCCCGGTAGTCCCCGGGCCTCGAGGCCCCCCAGTCGATGACTGCGTGGGAGCCGTCGGGCCTCACCATGATGTTCCCTGGGTGGAAGTCTCTGTGGAGCACTGAGACACCCTCCTCTGAGACTCCTCCCCGGTGCTCGTCAAGCCAGTCGAGGATGGGGACGAACCATCCAAGGCCCCGGTCCTCCATCTCCTCCCGATCCTTCTGGATCTTCGCCTCCAGATACTCATGGGTGGTCCCGTAGGGCGCGTCGGGGAATATCTCCTCGCTGTCGACGCGGTGGAGGTCGGCGAAGAGCCTCGAGGCGGTGGCGATGTGGGGTCCCAGGGACTCCCTGGGGGCCCTCAGGAAGTCGTCCAGCATGTTGCGGCCCGGGACCCATTCCAGAACCAGGAAAGGCTTCCCCAGGTACTCCCCGGTGGGCTCCAGGTCGTAGACCTCGGGCACCGGGTAGCCCACGGCCCCCAGCCCGCCCATCACAGTGAACTCCCTCTCGGCCTTCTCCGCACCCCCCCTCCCCGAGTGGAGTCTAACGACCATTTTCCGTCTGCGCGGGGCGCCGCCTTCCTCGTACTCCATGGTGAATCCGTAGAGCTCGGTCTCCCAGCCAGAGGTCATGTCCTCCACATCGGTGACGGAGACGCCCTCCCAGCTGGGGTGGGCTCCTTGATAATAATCCAGGAGTGCTGCCACACTAATCTTCGGATTCATCGCCCCCGTCCCCTCAAAACAAGGTATTAGGCAGCTTTGATAAGGTAGAACTTTGCGGATCCGCCGTGTAGTCGGGAAATCGTTTTATGCGGGAGGGGCTTCAGTGCATTGCATGACCGGAATCCTGGATAGGGTTGAATGGGGAGGCCCCGCCCTGAAGCTCCTAGCCCACTGTCGATCCCTGGACCCGGCCCTCCCGGCGGCGATGCACATCAGGCACTCGGAGCGCCCCCGGATCCATAACCCCGACGATCTCCACGCCCTCCTCAACGAGAGAGGCAGGGAGGCTGCCCGGGATTTCGGGTCCCGGCTCCCCGAAGAGCGATTGTACAGGCTCCATCACTCCTACTTCGACAGGGCGAAGGAGACCGCAGAAGAGATCCTCGAAGGGATCGAGGACACGGGGGGCGAGGCAGAGATGGTAGGAACGGTCGATCTGGAGACCATACTGGACCTCGAGAGGTATAACCACTACTTCGAGAGGGACTGCCTGGAGGGGGACACCCCCGAGTCGGCCACAGACTACTTCTTCAAGTGGGCGAGCAACCGCTATCCCCCGGACGAGATCGTTCCCACCCTCGAGTTCGCCCAGAATTGCGCCGGGATACTAAAAGGGGATCTGGGGGCGGGGGGCCCCCAATCCATGGAGATCTACGTGAGCCACGACACCTGGGTCATGGCCCTGATGTATCACTGGTTCGGGATGGGCCCGCCCCGGGACTGGGTCAGGTTCATGGATGGCTTCGTGCTCCAGATCAAAGGATCCAAGTTCAAGGCGTTCACCAGGGACTCGGAGATCAACCTCCACCGCCCCCACTGGTGGAACCTGTAACGGCTAGATGAGGAGGCTCAGCTCGTCGAAGAGCAGAATCCCCAGTATGTGGATCATGAGTATTTAGAGCACCTCGTCCAAGTGAGCCGGCATGATGAGGGGCAGGATGGGGAAAATGAGCATTATTCTCTGAATGACCCCGGAGAGGAGTTTGGAAACCCCCATCTCCACGTGGAAGAACACCAACAGGGCCCCCACCGCTATGATGGTGGCCACGATGTACATGTTCTTCACAAGTTTCACGGATTCAAACCCTCGATTCTAGGGGTGGGAGAAGAGGCGAGCCAGAATAATCTTCTTTCCGGAAATCAAGCACCGGTGAAACGTTCAAGCATGCTCCCCCTGAGCGGAGCCCCCGTGAGCCAATGACTCCTCAGACCGACCGCCTGATCACCAGATTCCTGTACTCCACGGCTTTGTGGTCCCCCTGGAGCATGATGGGGCCCGGCTCGCCTTCCATGGAGTCCAGGGCGCCGCCGGTCAGACCCGGGATCTCCTGGTTCTCGATGACGGTCTCCCCGTTGAAGACGATGGTCACCCACCTGCCCACCAGGGTGATATCGTAGGTGTTCCACTCCCCCGGGGACTTCATCATCTTCCGGTTCGGCGCCAAGTATCCGTAAACCGAGCCGGTGGTTCTCGGGCCCGGCTCCCGTTGGTGGTCGTCCACGATCTGGACCTCATACCGCCCCCTCAGATAGACGCCGCTGTTGCCTCCCTCGGGTATCTTGAACTCGGCGTGGAGTGTGAAATCGGTGAACTTGTCCTTGGTCACCAGATCAACGCTGGGGGGAGAGTTGCTCAGCAGACCATCCTCGACCTTCCAGCCGTTCGGCCCCTCAGGGAATCTCAGCCTCCAGTTGTCAAGCCCTCCCTGAATCAAGTTGAAGGGTTCCCCCCACTCCACGTCTTCATTGTGGTTCAGGGGGGGTGCCGGGACAGCGCTGAATCTTATCCAGTTCTCGTCCTCGTCGTTGGTCTCTCCCTCGATCCGCCCGTCGACCAGCCTCCCCCTGAAGAAGAGGTCTCCCTTGTGTTTCTCGTACTGCGGCGGGAGACGGAAGTAAATCTCGTGGTCCTCGAATCTGACCTCGGTCATGGGCCGGGCGCTGCCCTCGATGCCCACGAACCGCCCCCTCAGCTTCCCTCCTTCATCGGTGAACTCGAACCAGGAAGCATACTCCCTTCGGAGACCCTGGACGGTTACATCCCATCGCCCATAGATCATGGAAACCATCACGACCCCTTCTCCACGGCGTGGCTCACGTCCTCTCCTCTCTTACCAAGCTCTGTGATGAGCACCTCGCTCATATCCTCGGACTCGGCGCAGTCCCTCTCCAGTGTGGGCCCCATGAGCCAGGTGCCAATTTCAGCTATCTTCATATTACCCCCGACAAACCCGTATTCTCTACAAAAGCATCTGGTATTTAACAACGAAGCGAGACAGGGAATAGACTACGATCTTACATGGTTAGAGTGTTCTAACGGGAGACTGGGGGGGTATAGTGTGTGCTAATGTTAAATCACGGATCCAACGATCAACTATACATGCGTGCGTATATTCTGGTCCATGTCGACCCTGGTCACGAGATGGACATCATTGACGGGAGTGCGATGAGTGCAGGCATATCTTCCTTCGCGGGAGTCGTTCAGGCGAATGTTGTTCACGGGGCATACGACATAGTAGTCGTGGTGGAAGGGGATGCAAAGACCATAGATGAGACGATCCTGAAGCTCAGAAAGATACCCCACGTGAAGAAAACAGAGTCGCTTCTCACGATGCACTAGCCCGTACAGGCCTCTTCCCGCCAGAATGTTTATTATCACCTCAACTTTTTATTAAAAAAAATATGCCATTTTCACATATAGGGGAGTTAAAGTTTACCTCCCCCACACACACTTTCGAAGAAACCAGAGTGGAATAATTGATCGAATAAATGGTTACTAGGGGTAACGCGCGCGCGATGTTGATTTCGGAGACAAACAAAACAAGTTATTGGATTATAGGTTGATGATAAAAGGGGGAGAGGGCTGGCGCACAGAGCTTACCCAATTTGGACATGTCTAATTAGAACCTGTGCGAGGTGAAATATGAGAAAAGGCATAACTTCACTCATTCTCCCCATCCCCCGCGCGCGCTTTACGACATGCGCGAATACATCATAATCATAAAGCACAAGATTTTTCTTGCACGCGCGCGCAGAATTGTTCCATGTCTGACATACTAAAAAACCCGGGCTGGAAGGTGACCTTTGCTGGTACCGGGATAAATTTAGCACTTGGAGTTCTCTATACCTGGAGTATTTTTCAAGCGGTTATCGTGTCCTCAATTGAATCTGGTGATGGGGCCTTTACCTGGAGTAGATCTTCAGTAGGTGATCCCTATGCGGTTGCTTGTCTAGTGTTTGCTTTCACTATGATTATCGCAGGTAAGGCCCAGGATATGTTTGGTCCCAGAAAAACTGCATTTATTGGTGGCATCCTGGTTGGCCTTGGGTTACTGGTGATCTCTGTAAGTAACAGTTATTTCGTCTGGGTACTTGGCTTTGGTGTACTTGCAGGTGCCGGAATTGGCTTTGGCTATGCCTCCGCAACACCACCGGCCCTCAAATGGTTCCCGGGCAGTCAAACAGGTCTTATAGCAGGCCTGGTTGTGGCAGGATTTGGCCTGGCGCCTGTGTATATCGCTCCCCTGGCTTCTTACCTGGTGAATTCCGTTGGTATGTCGACAGCCATGTTGATCTTCTCGATCGCCTTCTTTGCCGTGGTGAGTATTTTATCGACCTTCCTCGTGAATCCTTCTGAAGGCTATGTGGCTCCTATCCGCTCGGATGCCAAGGCAACCTCAGCTGCAACGGTCGAAGCCAGCCAGGAATTGAGCACTTCAGAACTACTGAAATCGGTTGATTTCTGGAAACTCTGGGTCCTCTACTTTATCGCTTCGGGTGCTGGCCTGATGGTCATTAGTAGCGTCGCAGGTATGGCAAAAGCCAGTATGGGCGAGACAGCCTTTATAGTTGTCGCCATCATGGCGGTTGGTAATGCCTCAGGTCGAATTATCGCGGGCGTCGTATCCGATGTGATTGGGCGGAAGTTAGCCCTGACAGCCTTCCTGGTCTTACAGTCATTGAATATGTTCCTGGCAATCTTAATAGTGTCTTCGGGCACCCCGGCCTTGTTCATTATCCTGAGCGCGACCTTCATCGGCTTTAACTACGGTACCAATCTGACAATCTTCCCCGCCTTTTGTAAAGTCTGGTGGGGTGCAAAGAACTTTGGTATCAACTATGGCCTGTTATTCAGTTCCTGGGGTGTCGGTGGATTTATCATGACCCGCATTTCGTCCATGTTGGTTGCCAGTACAGGTACTTATGTGAGGTCATTTGTTGTAGCCGGAACGTTACTGGCGATTGGTGTTGTCATTAGCTTGAGTTTGCGCACCACAATTGCGACAAAGCCCCAGGTAGCACATTAATTACTCCTGAAATACGGTACACTCGCGCGCGCAGCCAGCCACTATTCGAAAAAGCAAGAAAAATGTCCCCCATTCTTCTAGGAAGGAGGTACGGGGGAAACCTGGGTTTCCGCGCGCGCGTCTAGCAGAGCCAGCATCCCAATCCGCCATGGCCGCCTACCTCCTGATCTGAGGGTTGTTCACCGCATTAATGTCGGTGTCCGCCTCTAGACTGAACAAGGCACTACTCACAGTCTTCATCACATTGACCATCCTCTTCGTGCTACTGGCGATAGGACAATACAGCCCCCTCGTCCACACAATCGCAGGATACGAAGGCATCATATGTGGATTCACGGCGATCTACACCGGATTCGCAGACCTAACCAACGAAGTCTACGGCAGAACAGTACTCCCTATCTGGCCGATAAAAAAATAGAAAAACACCCGCGATAAAAACCGGGTCTAGCAGAGCCGGGACCACTGTGTCCCCCTTTTTCTTAGCATACTCAACGTTCAAGCTGACAAATGATCGGGCGTCTCCTACCGCGTATTACAATCGTCTACGGGCATCTAGGGGAGGACCCTGCAGTTGATCGACCACTGATCTTGGAGTAAACAGAGAGATTTCGAAAAGTATATTTAACGTGTTGTGTATTACGTTTGACCTTTCATGAGTGAAGATTACCTGTCTGCGCTCCCAGTGAACGAAAAGTTCGAGCCCAACCAGAAGCTGAAGGAGATGTGGAAGTTCTCCATCGAGAATCCTGAGGCGTTCTGGGCCGAGGAGGCGAAGCAGCTCGACTGGTTCAAGAGCTGGGACGGAGTCTTGGAGTGGGAGAATAAGAAAGCCCGCTGGTTCAACGGCGGGAAACTGAACGCAAGCTACAACTGCGTGGACCGCCACGTGGCCACGTGGAGGAAAAACAAAGTCGCCTACATATGGGAGGGTGAACCCGGCGATAAGAGGGTCATCACCTACGGCGAGCTATACAGGGAGGTGAATCGCTTCGCCTCCGTCCTGAAGGAGATGGGAGTGAAGAAGGGCACCTTCGTCGCGATGTACATGCCCATGATCCCCGAGCTCCCCGTAGCGATGCTCGCGTGCGCCCGCCTCGGCGCCCCCTTCACCCAGGTCTACTCTGGGTTCAGCGTCGGGGCCCTCGCGGAGAGGGTTCAGAGCACCGAGGCCGAGGTGATAATTACTGCCGACGGGGTCTTTAGGCGGAACAAGGTTATCGACCTCAAGGGGGTCGTGGACAAGGCCGCCGACCAGTGCCCCAGCGTCAGGAAGGTCATCACCGTGGAGAGGACCAAGCACGGCGTGGAGATGAACCCGGAAAGGGACATCTGGTACCACGACGCCATCGCGGGGGCCAAGGAGAGTTACGTCGCCCCCGTGCCCGTTGAGGCATCCCACATACTCTACGTCCTCTACACCTCGGGGACCACCGCAAAGCCAAAGGGAGTCCAGGTCTGCACCGGTGGATACCTCACCTACGCCAGCTCAACACTGAAATGGGCCTTCGACGTCAACGACGAGGACGTCTGGTGGTGCTTCGCCGACGTCGGCTGGGTCACCGGCCACAGCTACATCGTCTTCGCCCCCCTGGTTCTGGGGCTCACCAGCGTCATGTACGAGGGGGCTCCCGACCATCCCGACCCCGGGAGGACATGGAGGATGATCGAGGATTATGGGGTCAACAAGTTCTACACCTCCCCCACACTCCTCAGGCTCCTCATGAAGTTCGGGGACGACATCCCCGCTAAATCCGACCTCAGTAGCCTGAAGGTCTTGGGTTCCGTCGGGGAGCCCATCAACCCCGAGGTCTGGAGATGGTACTACAAAGTCATCGGGAAGGAGCGCTGCCCAGTCATCGACACATGGTGGCAGACCGAGACCGGGGGATTCATGATCTCCCCGGCCCCGGGCATCCAGCACTTGCCCCTGAAGGCGGGCTCAGCCACCTTCCCCATGCCTGGGATCGACCCGGTGGTGGTCAACGAGGACGGGGACCCGGTGCCCATGGGGGAGAAGGGTTACATGGTCATCAGGAAGCCCTGGCCGGGGATGCTCATGACCCTCTACAAGGACGACGAGAGATACCGGGACTACTACTGGAACAGGTACCCCAACGCCGACGGTGACCGCTTCTACACCGGGGACTACGCCGTCCAGGACAAGGATGGCTACTACTGGCTCCTGGGGAGATCCGATGACGTCCTCAAGGTCGCCGGGCACAGGCTCGGGACCATCGAGCTCGAGGACGCCCTCGTGAGCCACCCCGCCGTCGCCGAGGCCTCAGTCGTGGGCATAAAGGACCCCATCAAGATGGAGGTCCCCATCGGCCTCGTGATCCTCAAGATAGGGAACAAGCCCAGCCCCGAACTCGCCCAGGAGCTCAGGCTCCACGTGAGGAAGGTGATAGGCCCCTTGGCGACCCCGGCGGCGATCTACTTCGTGGGGAACATGCCCAAGACCAGGAGCGGGAAGATCATGCGGCGGGTCATCAAGGCCATCGTCGAGGGAGAACCCGTAGGGGACACGTCGACCCTGGAGGACCAAGCCGCAGTGGAAGAGGTCAGAAGGGTCGTGGAAGCCAGCAGGGCGGGCTCGGACTAGGGAAGCATCCTTCCCTGATCCAAGCCAACCGCTCACCCCCCTTTTAATTTTTTAATTCTTTTTTGATCAAGTAGATGGAGCAAAAGACGGCATACCGGATGTTCTGGCTGGTCTGATACTCGGCATCAGCGCCCTCACACTGGCCCGCCTTCGCTCTCGCAGGAATCGCGCTTGTCGGAGCGTCCCTCGTCGTCTCCAGCTCACTCATCTCTGGCGTCCTGGGGGCCGCGGACTTCGCAGTGGCCTAAGTCGGCCTCGGAGCGCATCAGGGAGAGGGTTGAGAAGGGGGGATATCAGAGGAAGGAAAAAGGGAAGAAACTAGACCGTACCCTCTTTCCAGGAAGTGAGGTACCTAGCCTGCTCCTCGGTGAGGGTGTCGATCTCGATGCCCATCCCGCTGAGCTTCAGCCGCGCCACGGTCTCATCGATGCTCTTGGGCACGTCGTAGACCTTGGGCAGGAGCTTATCCCCCTTCCAGACCCACTCCGCCACCAGAGCCTGGTTGGCGAAGCTCATGTCCATCACCTCGCTGGGGTGGCCCTCCGCCGCCGCGAGGTTGACGAGGCGCCCCTCCGCGAGGAGGTAGAGCTTCCGGCCGTCCTTGAGCTGGTACTCGTCGAGGCTGTCCCTGAGCCTGCGCTTCCCTGTGCTTAGCTCCTCCAGGGCGGGGATGTTCACCTCGACGTTGAAGTGGCCCGAGTTCGCCATGATGGCCCCGCTCTTCATCGCCTTGATGTGGTGCTCGTCGATGACGTTGACGTTCCCGGTGCTCGTGACGAAGATGGCCCCCACCTTCGCGGCGTCGGCCATGGGCATAACCCGGAAGCCGTCCATCACGGCCTCCAGCGCCCTCAGGGGGTTCACCTCGGTCACGATGACGTTGGCCCCCATGCCCCGGGCCCTGTCCGCGATGCCCCTAGCGCACCAGCCGTAGCCCCCCACAACGAAGTTCTTCCCTGCGAGCAGCACCGCGGTGGCCCTCAGGATGCCGTCGATGGTGCTCTGGCCCGTGCCGTACTGGTTGTCGAACAGGTGCTTGGTGTCGGTGTCATTCACGGCTATGATGGGGTATTTGAGGGCCCCGTCGGCCTCCATGGCCCTGAGCCGGATCACCCCGGTGGTGGTCTCCTCGCTGCCCCCCTTGATACCCTCGATGAGGTCCGGGCGGCTGCCGTGGATAGCGTTCACGAGGTCGGCCCCGTCATCCGTCGTGTAGTTGGGGGCGTGGTCCAGCACTTTGTTGACGCACCAATAATACTCGTCGGCAGTCTGCTCCCTCCAGGCGTAGACCGATGTCCCGTCCCGGACCAGGGAGGCGACCACGGCGTCGTGGGTGGAGAGGGGATTGGATCCGCAGAGGAACACCTCGGCGCCCCCTGCCTCCAATATCTTCACGAGGACCGCGGTCTCCTTGGTGGCGTGGAGGCAGGCCCCCATCTTTACGCCCTCCAGGGGCTTCTCCTCCTCGAAGCGCTTCTTTAACAGGGCCAAGACAGGCATGTGGGCCTGGGCCCACTCGATGAGGAGCCCCCCGTCGTCGGCGAGCCCCTCGTCTTTGATCTTATAATCCGGCAAATTTACACCGATTTGACTACCTGCCAAGGGTATAAGGATGTTATGGAATCAGAGGCGGACTATCTGGGCGTGGGGCACGTCGCCGAGGTAGATGATCCCCGCCTCTTGGACGAGGTTGCACTCGATGGCGGCCTCGACTATCCGCTTCCCCACCATGTTCACTATGGAGGCCCTCCCCATGGCCTCGAGGGCCTCCGCGAGATCGCAGAGAGTGCCCTTGTAGAATCGTTCGCTCACCGTGAAGGGAACTCTCCCCCCCTCCAGGGTCTTCCCCAGGATGTCGGCGTCACAGACCGCAACAAGGGTGTCCCGCCCCTGTCGGACGACCTTGACGTAGACCCCTTCCAACCGCCTCACTTCTCGCCTATGGAGCTCCGGGCCCCGCATGCCTCGCACTGCAGGAAGAAGAGGCGCCTCTCCCGCTCGATCCGAGTGTCGGGGCGCTTGCAGACGGGGCAGACAACGTATTTTTTGGCGTAGACGCCGAGGAGGTTCCTGATGGAGTCGGTCCTGAAGCGGCCCTGGAATATGGCCCGGGTGCCGTCGAACCGGGGTAGGGTCGCCATCTCCCCGGAGAGGAATTTTAATAGGTGCTCGGGGGCCCTGCCGAAGTAGTCGGCGATATCCTTGAAGTCCATGATGACGGTGCGCCGGCTGATGATCCTCACGTCGGGGCGGGGGACCGTCCATCTCTCGTAGCTCTCCACCTGCTCGGGGAGCTCCCCGTAGGCCCTGTCGAGCATCGACTTGTAATCCTTCTCCATTGCAGATTGTTCTCCTTGACTCCGATATAACCCCGTCGCCGGGGTCTCAAAACCTACGCGGGGCCGCCCTCAAAAAGGTTTCCGGATCGGAGCCGGGGGTCAGAGGACCCCGCGGAACAGGCTCAGGGCGATGAGTACGAGCATCAGGCCCACGACGAGGAGGATCCCCCCTATGGTCCTGAGGATGGGGAGCCTCACCCCCATCCGGACCTCGATGTCAACCCCCATGGAGCCGTCTGCGTTCATCCCCACGATCCAGAAGTTGCCCAGCAGGGGCTCCCATGTCAGTGTCTGGGTCCCGGACCCGGAGAGATGGGCGCTCCAGAACGAGTGGATCAAGGGGACCGCCGGGGCTCCGCCGCTCCTCTCGTTGTAGACTATCACGGGCGGGGTCTCCCTCCACGGGTTGTAGTTCCACGAAAAGTCGTCCACCTCGTGGTAGTTGGTCCCGCTCATGTAGCCGGAGGCTTCCGAGACGCCGGCGATCCCTATGAAGACGTCCTTGGAGGGGTCGTTGTTGGTGGCCACGATCTTGAGCTGGACGAAGTCCCCCAGGTCGGGTATCCAGATGGGGAGATCGGTGTCAATGTTGATGTTGACCGCCTTCTGGACGACGGCGTAGGAGTCAACGGTGAACTCCGCAGGGTAGCTCATGATGAAGCCGTCAGAATCGACGAAGTTGCTGTGGACCGAGAGCACCGCGAATCCGCCGACCGCCAGCCCTAATCCTGCCATGAGCAAAATGAACGCGATGAAAGCTGCGACGCCCCTGCCGAGCCCCGCAGCCAAGGTCCAGCCCGGGTCCCTGCGCCTCCGGTAAGTCGGCTCCACAGGTCCAAGGAGATCGGCCCCGCAGCTGGGGCAGTACCTCGCTGCTTTCTCGTGCTCCTTCCCACATTTTGGACAGTAAGGCATATCTCTCAACCTTCCATGGGAAAGTTAACAATCTCTCTTTTAAATCCAGTTGAACCGACCTGCAAAATGAAAAGGACGGGTTCATCGAGCCTCACAGCAGAATTTCCGGGGTCTCCCTCCTCCACTCCGGCCTCAACGTGCTCCTGGGATATGCGGCCATGCTCGTGGGGGAGAGAAAGCTCCTCGCTATGGAGTGAGGAAACCCGCCTGAGGGTGCAAGTATTTTATCCCCGGGGGACCATGGTTCCCCGTGTCCGATGGTAAGTTCGAGTGCGAGGTGATGAGCTGGGACAGCTTCCAGCGCCTCGCCGAGGAGACCGCCCGGAAGATCGCCGAGACCGGCTACGAGCCCGACTTCATGGTGGGCCTCGCCCGGGGGGGCTGGGTCCTGAGCAGGGTCCTATGCGACTACCTGGGCGTCAAGGACCTGGTGAGCCTCAAGGTGGAGCACTGGGGGGTCACCGCGACCCCCGACGGGAAGGCCCGGATCAAGTACCCCTTCGACGTCGACCTCACCGGCCGCAGGGTGCTCGTCGTGGACGACATCACCGACACGGGGCAGAGCATGATCGTCGCCATGGACTACGTTAAGTCACTGAACCCCTTGGAGGTGAGGACCGCCTCCCTCCAGCATATCACCGGCTCCGAGTTCACCCCCGACTATTACGGGGAGGAGATCGGCTGGCGATGGGTGATCTTCCCCTGGAACTACGTGGAGGACATGTGCAACATCATCCAGAAGATGGAGGAGAGAGGGGTCCCAGCCTCGGAGATCAAGGAGCGCCTCAGGTCGGATCACAAGATCGAGGTCGACCAGGGCGAGATCGACAGGATAGGCTCTGAGATAAAGAGGAGAAACGAATAACCGGGCCTGTGGTGGCTCCTCGCGAACTTTATATTGTGCCCGCCGTTCGGAGGTTCAGATTATGGGGTCCCCAAGAGAGACGCCGCCAGAGGACTTTCTCCGAGAACTAGCGGGAAAGATGAGGCTAAAGGAGGGAGAGGAAGCCGTGAGGCGGGTCCTCGGGGAGATCCATCGCCGGGGGAAGGTGGGCACCAAGGATCTTGCGAGGGCCACGAGGCTGCCCACCCCCGTCGCCGCCGCGATTCGCAGGGAGCTTGAGAAGGCGGGGCTCGTCGCCAGGAAGGGGGGAGCGATCCTCACAGAGACGGGAAAAGAGTTCGTCGAGGGGGTCCTGGGCATGGTGGCGGACCATAGGAAGACTGAAGGGTCTATAGGGGTCCCTCCCGTGCACGAGCCGATCTTGGAGAAGCTCCGAGACTACTCCTCGAGGAGGCCCAGCGCCAACCCCAAGCTGGACCAAGCTCACGCCACCCCCGAGACGGCCCTGCGGAGGGCTCTCTACATGCTCGACGGGGGGAACCTCGCGGGGAGGAACGCCCTCTTCCTGGGGGACGACGACCTGACATCCGTCGCGGCGGGCCTGCTCAGGGTGGCCAAAGGGATAACGGTGGTCGACATCGACGGCAGGCTCCTTGAGGCCATCACCGGAATCTCCGAGAAGGAAGGCCTCGGCATCGAGTGCGTCCTCCACGACCTGAGGGAGCCCCTCCCGGAGGAGCTCAGGGGAGCCTTCGACACGTTCCTCACCGACCCCCCCTACACCATCCCCGGGCTCGAGCTCTTCCTGTCCCGGGGGATCCAGGCCCTCAGGTGGAGGAAGACATCAACCGCCTATCTGGCCTACCCGGACAAGCCCCCGCTGGAGATGTTGGAGGTTCACGGGGCCATTAATTGGATGGGGCTCTTCGTCGACGAGCTCATCCCCAGGTTCAACATGTACATAGGCGCCGAGATTCTGGGCAACACCACATCGATGTTCCGGCTCGTGGTCACCGGGGAGGCGAGGCCCATCATCACAGGCCCGTTCAGGGGGGGTATTTACACGGGGGAGCTGAGGCCCACGACCCGGGTGTACAAGTGCCGGTGCGGGGAGGCTATCGAGGTGGGTTCGACGAAGAGGTTCACGACTGTCGAGGAACTCAAGTCGAGGGGCTGCCCCAGCTGCGGGAAGAAAGAAGGATTCAGGCTCGCCGAGAGGCGCAGAGCCGATTGAGGCTTCCAGGAGTTTACCGCAAAGCCAAATAGGGGGGCTGAATATGGTTTCGACGATGCTCAAGGTAAAACAGCTTCTGGTGGACCTCTACGGCTGCCGGGTCGATCTCAACGATGATGAGCTCCTCCAGGGGGTGCTGGAAGAGGCAGCGGAGAAGGCCGGCTCCACCGTGGTGAATCGCCTCGTTCACAGGTTCCACCCCGTCGGGGTCAGCGTATTCCTCATCCTCGCCGAGACCCATATCTCCATCCAGACCTGGCCCGAGCACGGCTACGCTGCGGTGGACATCTTCGTCTGCGGGGAGGGGAATGATCCATCCGCGGCGTGGGAAGTCATCCGGGAGAGGCTTGAGCCCGAGTCTCACGAGGTCAAAGAGATAACGAGATCGATTGGAGAACGCAAAGCATAGAATTCTGGGAGCCCCTCAGGCCCTACCAGCGCCATTAAATTCGTGTGTCCACAGGCGATGATGGCACTGCAGCCGATCAGAGGAGGGCATACTCCAGCGCCTCTCCGCAGCCGCACTCCCGCTCGGCTGGGATACCCGGAAGGGCCTCCATTATCAGGCTCTTGAAGTTGGCCGAGTTCACCCGCAGAGTCTCCAGTATCTCCTGGGTCGAAACAGGCTTCTCCGCCCAGACATCATAGTCGGTCACCATCGCGACGGAGACGTAGCATATCTCCGCCTCCCGAGCCAGGACGCACTCGGGGTACATGGTCATACCGATGATGTCGGCGCCCCACTGCTTGAATAGGCGGGACTCTGCCCGGGTGGAGAACCGGGGCCCGTTGACGCAGACGTATGTCCCTGTGGGGTGCACGGTGACCCCGAGCCTCCCGGCATGGTTCACGAAGTAGTCGTGGAGCCGGGGGCAGACGGGGTCGGCGCTGGAGATGTGGCATAGCTGGCCGCCGTCGTAGAATGTGTCGGGGCGGGCCTTGGTGCGGTCGATGAACTGGTCGGTGATCACAAAGTCCCCCGGGGCATAGTCCTCCCGGAGGCTCCCCACGGCGGAGGAGGCGACGATCCGGTCCACCCCTAGTTCCTTCATGGCCCAGATGTTGGCCCGGGCGTTGATCCTGTGGGGGGGTATCCGGTGGCCCCGGCCGTGGCGGGGGATGAACGCGACGCTCCGGCCCTCGTAGGTGCCCAGGGTGACGAGGTCGCTGGGGGCCCCGTAGGGGGTGTAGACCTTGACCTCCCGGGCGTCCTCGATGACCTCGGGGTCGTAGACCCCCGTGCCGCCGATGACGCCGATCTCCGCGGAATCTGTTAAAGTCGTTGACAACACCAGAATATCCCTCGGGGGTCGGGTTAAGGTTTTTTCGGTGGCGGGAGAGGCGGAAACGCTTAAGAGGGGATTCCGTGAGCATCATTGGAATCTCAGTGGTCAACATCGGGGAGAAGAGAAAGTATGCTTGGGTCATCCTCGCCGTGGTGATCCTCACATACTTCACTGAGAACTTTCTCCGCTCCGCCCCCTCCGCCCTCAGCCCCATCCTCATCGAGGAGCTGGGGCTCAGCTACGGGATGGCGGGGGTCCTCTTCTCCAGCTACTTCTTCCTCTACGCCCTGATGCAGGTGCCCAGCGGCATCCTCTCGGGGGTCCTGGGCCCGAGGCGCACCATCGTAACCTTCACCCTGATCACCGTGGTGGGGACCCTCCTCTTCTACGTGTCCCACGACTTCTGGACCCTCATCCTCGCCCAGCTCCTCATCGGATTCGGCTCCAGCGTCTTCTACATCAACGCGGTGAGGCTAACATCGGAGTGGTTCCCCCCCGAGAAGAGGGCGAGCGCCCTCGGGTTCCTGAGCGCAGCCACGGGCCTCGGAAACTTCGCCTCCTACATCGGCTTCCCCCTCGCCATCACCCTAATCGGGGGATGGAGGCCCCTCTACCTCTACAGCGGCGTCCTGATGACTGTGGCGTTCGCCGCTAACGTCCTTTTCCTCAAGGAGAATCCCGAGGCCGAGAGCAACCACCGTGAGAAGAGCGGAGCGCCCCTGATGGCCCTCGTCAAGGCGGCTTTCATGGACAGGAGGGTCTACCCGTTCGTCGCGGGGTTCGTCCTCATGAGCTTTACATGGGTTCTGATGACGTGGCTCCCCCAGTTCCTCATCGACACCCGGGGCCTCAGCTACATGGACGTCGGGATCGTCTCCAGCGCGGGGAACATCATGGGTATCCCGGGGTGCATACTGATCGCCTTGGTATCCGACCGCCTCAGGAAGAGGAAGCTTCCCCTGGTTGCTTTCTCGGCTCTCTCCGCCCTCTTCGTGGCGCTGCTCCTATTATCTGGACCCGGTACCCCCATCATCGTCTACGCCGTCCTGGTCGGGGGCATAGGGTTCTGCCAGTCCATCTGGGTCCTCTTCTTCCCCATGATAGGGGAGACCCTCCCCCACGAGACCTCGGGGATCGCCCAGGGCCTCGTGAACGGCATCGGGACCCTCGGGTTCTCCTTCCTGTCCCCGATATACGGGGCCCTGGTGGACGCGACGGGGGGCTACGGCCCCTCGAACACCATAGTCCTCGCGGTCAGCGTGCTCACCACTCTGATGTTCGTCTTCTTCACGACGGAGACCTACGGCGGAGCCAACGGTTTAAAGGATTAGCCGCTCAGGGGACGACGGGGGCCGGTTTGGTCCTCGAGGACCTCAGGAAGACCAGGACGAGGCCCGCCAATGCGATGACTATCCCGAAGAGGTAGAGGCGGCCGTTGGTCTTGGCCGCAGTGAGGGCGTCCTCCAACTCCTGGACCTCTAGGCGGTGGGACGCCGTGACGTTCGCCATGGCGGCTTCGATGGTCTGGAAGTTCTGGGTCAGCTCCTCGAGGGAATCGCTGGCATCCTCTAGGGCGCTCTCCAGGGTCTGCTTCTCCTCGGCCTCGGCCAGGAGCTTCTCCTCGAGGTCGTCTCTCCATGCGGGCTCGTACCCCTCGTAGAGGCCCATCGCCGTGACGTAGTCCCCCTCCTCGATGGCAGATCCCATGGCCGTCTGCAGCGCCTCGAGGCTCCGGAGGTCGACGTTCAGGCTCTCCCCGAGCTGCCCCTCCACATCTGCGATGGCCGCCTTTGCCCGGTTGAGATCCCAGTCGACGGCGTCGAGGACGTCCCCCACGTAGTCGACCTTGGACCGGGAGACGACGTAGAATTTGAGGGTCTGCTCCCCCACGAGGTCCCCCAGGTAGTACCTCTTCTCCCCCTCGCTCTCCCTGTACTGCTCCACGTAGAGCTGTGTCTCCACGGTGAATGTGACCCACTCGTCGACCCCCACCCGGGAGTCGTATCCCCTGGAGCTGCTGTACTGGAAGGGGAGGGTGTTGGAGCCCCCGATCTCGGGCATGGCTATGTCGTAGCTGGTATCCCACTCCTCCAGGGGGGTCACGTAGCTCCTGCTGCTGGGCCCCACGTGGAGCACCCCCTCCTTGCTCACCGTGAAGGAGATGTAGAGGATGAGCTTCCCCGAGAACCTGAACTCCCGCTCGCTGGAGTCGATGAACTCGTCCTCCTCGATGTCGAAATTTAGGTTTTCCACCAGAACGTCGAACTGGTAGCTCTCGCCGTACTCGATCTGGCTGAACGCGGGCTCCGGCGTGGTCACGATCTCGAGGGAGACCGAATCCTCGGGCACCTGGCCCAGAGCCACCATCGTGAAGGATCCCAGAGACAACAATGAGATTAGGATAAGAAGACGGGTTTTCATGGCCTAAAATAGAAACGAACAGCGAATAAACTTTTTGATCACATCAGGGGGTTGGAAACGGTTCGAGAGAGGAAAAAACCCATTTTTTATGCAACATTCAGGTTATTAGGCCGGAGTTCAGGAGAAAAGCCCACTCGGCTTCCATGAACATAAGATACTTATTGAGTCGGGGCCCAATCCCCAGAAATGGACACCCTCGAGACCATCAGGGCCCTCCCCAAGGCCGAGCAGCACATCCACCTAGTCGGCTCCACCCAGCCCGAGACCCTCCTCTGGCTCGCCGAGCAGGGAGGCCTCGAGGTCCCCTTCGAGACCGTCGAGGAGGTCCGGGGATTCTTCAGCTACACCGACTTTGACCACTTCATCAGGGTCTACAGCACCGTGGTCGACTGCATCACAGAGGAGGCCCAGTTCGAACGCATCGCCTACGAGATGCTCGAGGCAGGCCACCGCTGCAACGTCAGGGACTTCGAGGCGAGCTTCTCCGCCCCAGACCACGTCCTCAAGGGCCTCGACTACGCTGGAATGCTGGACGCCATCAACAGGGGCCTGAGGAGGGGAAAGAGGGACTTCGGGGTCGACTGCCGCCTCCGGATCGACCTAGTCAGGAACTACGGCCCCGACTACGGGATGAAGGTCCTGGACTGGATCGAGGAGAAAGGGGAGAACATCGTCGCCATCGACATCGGGGGCTCCGAGGCCGGATACCCCCCCGAGCCCTACAGGTCCGTATACCAACGAGCCCGAGAGATGGGGCTCCGCCTCGTCGCCCACGCGGGAGAGGCTGCTGGCCTCGAGAGCGTCTGGGGGGCTGTGAAGGGGCTGGGGGTGGAAAGGATAGGCCACGGGACTGTCGCGGTGAAGGACCCGGAGCTCATAGAATTCATCGCCGAGAGAAACGTGACCATCGAGGCTTGCCCTGTGAGCAACGTGAGGACGGGCGCCGTCGCCTCGGTGGCGGACCACCCCATCAGAGAGTTCATCGACAACGGCATCAGGGTGACTGTAAACAGCGACGACCCCCCCATGTTCGGCACGGACATGAACAACGAGTACGTCCAGCTCCACAGGCAGCTGGGGTTCACGGTGCCCGAACTCTTCAAGCTGAGCCTCAACGCCGTCGACTCGGCCTTCCTACCAGAGGAAGATAAGGCGGCTCTGAGGGAGCGATTCGTCGACGAGTACACAGCTCTGACGGAGTGAATCCCGCGGGGTTCCACGCCCTAGGCCTCCTTGATCATTTAGTTTGAGGGATAAGTCGGTGATAGCACAAGAAATATCAACCCCTTCACTGTATCAGTTTCAGCACGAATAGAGGTGTATTAAACTCAAATCGAATAATGAAGGGGGTCACAAGTACCCCCTGGACAGACCGGCACTGGTGACATGCGGCCTACCCTACGTGAACGGCCCCGCCCACATCGCCCACCTAAGGACCTACGTCCCCGCGGACATCTTCGTGAGGTTCCTCAGGAAGATGGGGCAGAAGGTGGTCTTCTTCTGCGGCTCGGACACCCACGGCACGCCCATCACTGTGAAGGCCGAGGCGGAGGGGGTCACCCCCCTGGACATCGTCGAGGAGTATCATCAGCACTTCCTAGAGTTCTTCCCCAGGATGGGAATCCACTTCACCAACTACGGTAGCACCGACCACCCCTTCACCCATAACCGGACCATCCAGATAGTGGACGCCCTCAGGAAGAACGGGTACGTCTACGCCAAGAACATCAAGCTACCCTACTGCCCCAACTGCGACCGCTTCCTCCCGGACCGCTACCAGAGAGGCGTATGCCCCCACTGCGGCGCCTCGGCCAGGGGGGACGAGTGCGACCAGGGCTGCGGCCGGTACCTAGAGCCCGGGGAGCTCATGGACCCGAGGTGCAGCATCTGCGGGACCAAGCCCGAGATGAAGGAGACCCGCCACTACTTCCTCAAGCTCACCGCGTTCGAGGACTTCCTCACGGAGTACCTCACCCAGCTGGATGGGACCGAGATTGCGAGGAACTACGCCCTGAAGTGGGTGGAGGGAGGCCTCAAGGACTGGAACATCACCCGGAACCTGGACTGGGGGGTCAAGGTCCCCGGCGAGGAGGGGCTCGTCTACTACGTCTGGGTCGACGCCCCCATCGGGTACATCGGCTCAACAGAGGAGTGGGCCGAGCGCACCGGGGGGGACTGGGAGTACTACTGGAAAGGGCCGGGCGCCCTCATCCACTTCATCGGGCCCGGCATCATCTACCACCACTGCCTCTTCTGGCCCAGCATGCTCAAGGGGGCAGGGTACAGCGTCCCCGACGCAGTCATCGCCTCAGGGACCATGAAGGTGGAAGGCCACGTCTTCAGCAAGAGCAGGGGCTATGTCATCTGGGTCGGGGAGGACTACCTCGACAAGGGCCTGGACCCCGACGCCCTCAGGTACTATATCGCGAGCTACACGGGGCATACCCGGGACCTCGACTTCGCCTGGCAGGCTTACGGCGAGAAGTTGAACAAGGAGCTCGTGGGGACCCTGGGCAACTTCCTGTACAGGACCCTCCTCTTCGCCTACCGCAACTACGAGGCGATACCCGAGGGGGAGGTGGAGCCCGAGGTGAGAGCCGAGGTCGAGAAGACCATCGAGGCGATAAGGGACGGACTCGACGAGTACGAGTTCAAAAAGATCGCCGACGCAGTCATGGGCCTAGCGGCCTACGGCAACCGCTACCTCCAATCCAGGGAGCCATGGAAGCTCACCAAGACGAACCCCGAGAAGGACGCCGAGACCATCCACAACTGCCTCTGGCTCACCAAGGCCCTGGCAGTCCTCATGGAGCCCCTGCTCCCCTCCAAGGCCGAGGCGGTCTGGGAGCAGCTGGGGACCCCGAAGAAGGACGTGCCCCTTGCCGAGGCCCTGGAGCCCCTTGAGGGGGGCACCCCCCTCGCGAAGCCCAAGCCCCTCTTCGAGCAGATCTCCGACGAGACCCTCGCCGAGCTGGGCGAGATGGTCTCCAAGAGGATCGAAGAGGCCTCGGGCTGAGAAGGATGCCCTGATGGAGCTCAGGATCGACCTCCACCTCCACACGACCCTGAGCCAGGACAGCATAGTCACCCTGGAGGATGCCATCGAGGGATGCCGGAGGCTTGGCCTCGACGGGTTCGCAGTGACGAACCATGACGTGCTCACGAGGATACCCGAGTCTGCGCTTGACGATTCCGGGCTCATCATTCTCCCCGGGGTCGAGATCAAGGCCGAGGGGATTCACATCGGCGCCTTCGACATTCAGGAGCTGCCCGAGGATAAGTTGAGCCTCGGTGAGACAGTGGACAGTATCCACGATCAGGGGGGCTTCGCCGTCATCTGTCACGCCCACTCGGTTCTGGGAACCTGGCTGAACAGAGGGAGTATTGTGGAGGCGGGGTTCGACCTGGTGGAGGTCGCGAACGCCTATCAGTTCCCCTACGGGATGATGGTGGAATTGAACAGGAGGCTCGCGAGGAGGCTGGGGCGCCCCGAGACCGGGGGGAGCGACTCCCACATCCCCGGCACGGTGGGGAGGGCCTACACGGTCCTCGAGGCCGAGGAGAGATCCACTGAGGGCGTATTGGATGCCCTCAGGAAGGGGAGGTGCAGGGGGGAAGGACGGGGGATCTCCCTGAGGGAGAGGATGAAGTGGCCTAAGGTCAGAGTGTAGAATTGATGGTCTGAATTTAAAAACGTCGATCCGTGTTAATGAAGCAGGCTCTGGGGGCGGACGCGTTTTCGGATAATGAGCGGAGATATCGGGAGGCCATCGAGTGGCTCTTCGCGGTCAGGAGGTTCGGCTCCAGGCTGGGGCTGAAGTATGTCAGTCACCTCCTCTCGCGGATAGGAGACCCTCAGGACGACTTCAGATCCGTGCACATCACGGGAACCAACGGGAAGGGCTCCACGACGAACATGGTGGCATCCATCCTCGCCGAGGCGGGATTCAGGGTCGGAATGTTCACCTCCCCCCACCTGTCCACCTTCACGGAGCGCATCCAGGTCAACGGCAGCCAGATCCCCGTAGCTGACGTGCTCAGGCTCGTGGATGATATTAGGCCCCTCTGCGAGGAGATGGAGACGGACCCCGAGCTGAGGCACCCGACATTCTTCGAGATCATCACAGCGATGGCCTTCAAGTACTTCTCGGAGGAGGGGATCTATTTCGCCGTCCTCGAGGTGGGGATGGGGGGGAGGCTCGACGCCACCAACGTGGTGAAGGCCCTGGTCTCCGTCATCACCAACGTCAGCCTCGAACACACCGAGGTCCTGGGAGACACGGTCCTGGAGATCGCTGAGAAGAAGGCGGGGATAATCAAGGAGGGGGGAGTCCTCGTCACCGCCACCCAGGACGACGATGTGTACGCGTTATTCGAGAAGACCTGTGAGGCCGTTGGCTCCAGAATATTCAGGGTGGGCACGGACATCAAGTTCGAGAGGGTGAGCGCCGACTACGAGGGGCAGAGGTTCAGGCTGGAGGGGATCCGGGACAAGTACGAAGAGCTCAATCTGCCTCTCATCGGAGAGCATCAACTCCTCAACGCCGCGGCCGCGGTGGGTGCCGTGGAGGCGCTTGGGTTCCACGGCGTCGATGTCTCCAAGGAAGCCATCGAGAGGGGGCTGGGGAATGTGAAGTGGCCCGGGAGGATGGAGGTGGTCCAGAGGAAGCCCCTGGTCGTCCTGGACGGGGCCAAGGACGTCGAGGCGACGAAGGCCGTCAAGGAGGCCCTGCTGGGGGAGTTCTCCTACGAGAGGCTGGTCGCGGTGGTGAGCATCTCCTCGGACAAGAAGATCCCCCTGATGATGGGGGAGCTGTCCCAGGCCGTGGACCATTACGTGGTCACCACCCATGGGGTCATGGGGCGAGCGGCGGATCCCACCCTCATCGTCGAGGAAGCGGACAAGTCCGGGAAACCGAGCGAGATCGTTCCCGACGTGAAGGATGCCATCGGGCGGGCCATGGAGCTGGCGGGGGAGGACGGCATGGTGATCGTCGTGGGCTCCCTCTTCCTGGTCGGGGAGGTCAGGGAGCTCTGGTTCGAGCCCCAGAACCCCTACGCCCACCTTGAGAGATAGATGAGGCAAGGACTGCTCGGGTGATTAATCTCACTAATCCGGGTTCTAATTGGGATAGAGGAGAAACGGTTGAAAAGATTCTAGGGGCTCAGCGGTACATCTTGTTCTCGATGTCGTAGAGCCCGAAGTCGATGCCCAGGTGGATCTCCGGCATGGCGTAGGGCTCCATCTGGTGGAGCTTCACCACCGGGAGCTCGTAGCCGCTCACCAGGTGAGGGCTCCTGATGCCTGTGAGCACCAGGGTGACCCGGAGCATGTCGTTGAGGTCGGGGTCGACCCTGCTGCCCCAGATGACCATGGCCTTGTCCCCCATCATCTCTGTAACGTACTCTGCGGCCCTGACGGCCTCGCCTAGGGTCATGTCGGGTCCGCCGCTGATGTGGATGAGTGCCCCGTCGGCGCCGCTGTAGTCCACGTCGAGGAGCATGTGCTCCAGGGCGTTGCGTGCGGCGTCCTCGGCCCGCTCCGGGGAGTTGCTCTGGCCCATGCCTACTATGGCGACGTCTCCCTTTGACATGATGGTGCGGAAGTCGGCGAAGTCTAGGTTGATGAGGCTCGGCAGTGCGATGGTCTCCACGATTCCCTTCACCATGTTCGCCAGGATGCTGTCGGCGAATGTGAAGGCGGTGTTGATGGGCAGCTGTGGAACTAGGTCCATGAGCTTGTTGTTGTCGATTATCACCGTCGTGTGCGTGGTCTTCCTCATCTTTTTCAACCCCTCAATGGCGTATTCGAAGCGACCCTTCTCGTGACGGAAAGGCATGGTGACGACACCGACCACGATAGCCCCCTTCTGCCGGGCGATCTCGGCCACCACGGGGGCCGCCCCGGTCCCGGTCCCTCCGCCCATGCCTGCTGCAATGAAAACGATATCGGCTCCCGTGATGAGACGCTCCAGGGTGTCGACGCTCTCCAGCATCGCGTCCCTGCCCACTTCGGGCATGTTCCCCGCGCCGAGGCCCCGGGTTATCTGCTCCCCGATGAGAACCTTCTTGTCGGCGTGGATGGTGTCCAGGTGCTGGACATCGGTGTTGATGGCGATGCACTCCGCCCCGCTGATTCCGGATTTCATCAGCCGGCTGAGGGTGTTGTTACCGCATCCCCCGACCCCTACGATCATGATCTTACACTCTCCGGGCCTCCGAAGCCCCCTGGCATCCACCTCGTGGCGGGTCCAGCTCAACGCCTTTTCCATGAGAACCATTTATCAATCCCTCCAGAAACACCCCGGGGGTTGTCCCCCCTACCTCAAGATTGTCTCATAAGGTCGGGTATTATCTGAACTGTATCAGTTATTCTCATCAAGTGCTAATAACGTCTGGGGAACGAGGGATTATACAAGATAACAGGGACAAAGGAATCCCGTAAAAACCAGCAGGTTATATTAACAGACTCGTGTATTTTTCCCCGTTTTACCTCCGAATGAAGGCTAAATATCCCGTATTTACGTGTTAAATCTAGGAAATTTAGCATTACAAATCAGACGAATTTACATGCCACATGCAAAAGACGCGGAGCGTTCCTTCGAGATTATCAAAACGAGGCACCGAAAAATCCCTTATAAATCTTTCAAACTTCGATTTTTTCGAACAGTTAGGAAGGAAAATAAGCCCCCGTTTACTCCAACTCGCACGGTTTATCAGGGAGCCAGAGCCAAGAACAGAGGAGCGTGAGCCGTTGGCGAGGGTATACGTCGAGACGTATGGATGCAGCGCGAACCTGGCCGACTCCGAGATGGTCCAGGGCCTCCTGGGGAAGGCCGGACACACCATCGCGGGGGAACCGGAGTCCGCCGACGCCTCGGTGATCCTCAGCTGCACTGTGAAAACCCCCACCCAGAGGAAGATCGAGAAGAGGATACGAAAACTCAACCGACTCGGGCGCCCCCTGGTGGTCGCCGGGTGCATGCCCAAGGCCCAGAGGGACCTCGTGGCCGAGATCGCCCCGGGAGCCAGCATGATGGGGCCCGACAACATCAGGGAGGTGGTGGGGGTGGTGGAGGCCGCCCTCAGGGGGGAGAGGAGAGAGGCCCTGGAGGGGGGAATCCCCGATAGGACTTGTCTCCCCAGGATCCGGCAGAACCCCGTGGTCCACATCGCGCCCATAGCCTCGGGGTGCCTCGGGAGCTGCAGCTACTGCATCGTGAAGAGGGCCCGGGGGGACATCACCTCGTTCCCGGCTGAGGCGATCATCGACGACGCACGCGCGGCCCTCGAATCGGGATGCAGGGAGATCTGGGTCACCGCCGAGGACACCGCCGCTTACGGCTGGGAAGGCGTGGGGCTCCCCGGGCTGCTGGAGGGGCTCTCGGGCCTCCCCGGACGGCATTTCATCCGGGTGGGGATGATGACGCCAAACCAGGCGATACTGATATTGGACTCCCTCATCGAAGCATATCGTTCCGACAGGGTCTACAAGTTCCTCCACGTGCCGGTCCAGGCCGGGAGCGACGAGGTCCTGAGGAGGATGCGCCGCCGCTACACCGTGGATGACTACCGGGGACTCGTCGCGAGGTTCCGGGAGGAGATTCCCCTGCTGAGCGTCTCCACGGACATCATCTGCGGATTCCCCGGAGAGACCGAGGACCAGTTCGAGGAGTCCATGAGGCTAGTGGAGGAGACCCGGCCGGATGTCCTCAACATATCAAGGTTCTGGCCCCGCCCCGGCACCGAGGCGGCCTCGATGGAGGGCCAGCTCCACGGGAGGATCACCAAGGAGAGGTCCCGCCGCCTCACGGGGCTCTGGAGGGACCTGAGCATGGAGGGAAACCTCCGGTGGATGGGCTGGGAGGGGGAGGCCCTCGTGGACGAGGCGGGGAGATCCGGCGGGATGGTCGCGAGGAACATCGCGTACAAGCCCATCGTGATCAAGGACCCCGTCCGCGTCGGGGATTTCGTGGAGGTCAGGGTCACCGAGGCGAGGAGGGGCTACCTCATCGGGGAGACCGCATAGCTTATCGCCTCCTGCAACTAACTATTCATCGATCTGATCATGAGAATAGCGGTAGCATCATTCTCCCACGAGACCTGCACTTTCTGCCCAAGACTCACGACTTCTGAGGATTTTGAGTATGTCGGAGTGCCTAAGGGCAGGGACGTGCTGGAGTCTGCGAGGGGGATACCGAACTACATCAACGGCTTCATCAAGGTGGCCGAGTCTGAGCCCGACGTAGAGCTCGTAGGCATCCTGGGAGCCCGGGGGAGCCGGGGAGGCTCATCGGGGAGCTGGCTCACCAAGGAGTGCTTCGACAAGTACTCCTACGGGATAGCCGACGGCGTCAAAGAGGCGGGGGACATCGACGGCGTCCTCCTGGCCCTCCACGGCGCCATGGCGGCCACGGGGGTGCCGAGGCCCGAGGCGGAGATAGTGAGAAGGGTGAGAAAGGTGGTGGGCCCCGATGTCCCCATCATGGTGACCCTGGACCTCCACGCCAACGAGGACCAGGAGCTCGCCGACGTAGCCGACGGCGTCTTCATCCTGAAAACCTACCCCCACGTCGACTCGGAGGAGATCGGCATGATGGCGACCCGGTGCATCATCGACACCGTGAGGGGGGACTTCAAGCCCACCATGGCGCTGAGGAAGCCGGGGATCATGACCCCCAGCGTCTACCAGGGCACAGGGTTCTACCCCGCGAAGGACATCATGGACAGGGCCCGGGAGTGGGAGGCAAAGGAGGAGAAGGTCTACGCCGTCTCCGTCGCCTTCGGCTTCGCCTACGCCGACGTCCCGGACGTGGGGGCCACCGTGGTGGCGGTCACCGACGACGACCAGGGACTCGCCGACAAGGTGGCACAGGACATGTCCGACTACATCTGGAGCCTCAGGGAGCCCTTCGCAGGGAAGATACTACCAAAGACCAAGGAGGGGGTTAAGAGAGCCATCGCCGCTGCGAAGGCCGGGAAGACCCCGGTGGTCATCGCGGATCACAGCGACAGGACGGGGGACAGCACCCACATCCTCAAGGAGCTCATCGCCCAGGGCGCGGAGAACTTCTGCGTCATCACCATCACCGACGAGAAGGCTATCGAGGAGATCTCCAAAAAAGCTAAGGTGGGAGACACGGTCACCCAGAAAATAGGGGGCTACTCCACCGAGTGGTCAGGGAAGCCCGCGGAGATAACTGGGAGCCTCGAGTTCCTCGGTGAGTGCACCTTCACCATGACGGGGCCCATGAGCAGGGGGTCCACCAGGAAGATGGGGAAGACGGCGGTCCTAGGATTAGGGGATAACAACCACGTGGTGATCTCCCCCACCCTCCATCAGGTGCTGGACGACGCGCCCTTTACGGCGTTGGGCCTAGACCTCAAGGAGCTGGATATCATCTGCATCAAGTCCCGGGTCCACTTCAGAGCTTACTACGACGATGTCGCCGGGGAGATCATCGAGATCGACGCCCCGGGTCTAGGCCCCGCGGATGTGACACAGCACACCTTCGAGAACGCCCCCGAGGACCTCTACCCCTTCGTGAAGAAGTAGCGCTCCTCAGACCCTTTTTTTATTACCCCTTTTCTCCAATCGAGCCTAGGGATACGCAGTCGTTCCCTCGGAAAGGATCCGGGCTTCACTAGAAGCTCGTCTTTAAGCTTCGCAGTATTCCCGGTCCTTCACTATCAGCACCGGGACTGTGCAGGCCTCCGCCACGCTCCTGCTGGTGCTTCCGAGCATCCAGCTTATGATCCTCCCGGCGCCCCTGTTGCCGAGGACGATGAGGTCGACCTCTTCTTCCCTTGCGGCCTCGACGATGTTCCTCGCGGGATTGCCCTTCCTCAGTATGGTGGTCACCTTCAACCCCCCATGGTCACTCTGGAGACCCTGGACAGCCTCAGCCAGCAGCTTCTCGTGGAATTGCTCCATGTCATCGATGAGTCGAGGAAAGTACGAGAGTTCGCCCTCATCCGCGACGTAGAGGGGTACAGTGGGTACAACGGTCAGCACGACTAGCTCCGCTCCGTCTCTCTCCGCCAAGTCCACCCCGAAACTGAAGGCGAGCTTGGCCGGGCCGGAGCCGTCGATGGTCACGAGTATCTTCTTGAACATGATCTATGGTGCGGGAGGGTGACATATAATAAATTATGAGGGGGCCTGGGCTAGGATGGATCCCCGGGCTTCGGGTCTGCGGGTTTTTTCACGATGAGCAGGGGCTTGGTGCACGAGTTCACCACCTCGTTGCTCACGCTCCCCAGGAACCAGCCCGCGATGAAACCGAACCCCTGGCTGCCCATCACGATGAGGTCAAAGTCCTCGGCGACCTCGACGATGATCTGCGCCGGTCGCCCCTCCTCGACCCTGGGATCGACCCTGATATCAGGGTGGGACTTCCCCAGCTCCACGGTCACCTCGTTCAGATTCTCGATGACTCCCCGCACCAGCCGCTCGTGGCTCTCCTGGGCCCCGAGGCCGTACTCCGCAGAGAAGGGGAGCTTGAACTTGTCGATGACTGAGAGCAGAGTGAGCTCCGAGCCGAACACCATCGCCAGCTCCACCGCATGCGAGAGCGCCAGCAGTGAAGTATCCGAGCCGTCAACTGCCACGAGGATCCTGTCGTACATCGTGTATCCCATGTGTGAATCGTGTCGGAACCTTAAATATGAGACCGAGATGGCGTAGAAGTGGTGGGCCGGGTGAGACTTGAACTCACGACCTCTGCGGTGTGAACGCAGCGTCCTACCAGGCTGGACTACCGGCCCAACGACACCCATACTTGGACGGGCTCCGGTAAAAATCCTTTTCCTTCCCGGTGCACCGGTTCCGGGCATTGTGTGTCTCCTCCACCGTGCCGTTACTTTTATATGCCCAAGTTGAGGGGTTGATGCTACCACTGAGGGAATGAACATGGGGTATCGTTTTATTAACTGACTTCCCAGAACACGTCAAGTTTTTCGACACAACCCTCCGCGACGGGGAACAGACCCCGGGAATCTCCCTGACACCCGAGAAAAAGCTCAGCGTAGCCAGGGCCATCGACACGCTCGGGGTCGAGGTCATCGAGGCGGGATTCGCATGCATCTCCCAGGGAGAGTTCGAGGCGGTGAAGCTCGTCGCCTCCGAGGGGCTCGACGCGGAGATCTGCAGCGCCACCCGGGGGGTCATCAAGGACATCGACGCCGCCATCCAGGCCGGGGTCGACAGCGTCAACATCATCATCCCCACCTCGGACCTCCACATCAAAACCAAGCTCGGGAAGACCCGGGAGGAGGTCCTGGAGATGACCGCCGCGGCGGTGGCCCACGCCAAGGACCACGGCCTCGTCGCCGAGGTCTCCACCGAGGACGGCTCCCGGGCCGACAGGGGGTACCTGAAGACCCTCATCGGGGCCGCCTTCGAGGTGGGGCTCGACAGGGTCACCGTCTGCGACACCGTGGGAATCCTGACCCCCGGCCAGGCCTATGACCTTTACTCTGAGATGCGGGCGGCCTTCCCGGGGGAGGTCCTTGGGGTTCACTGTCACAACGACTTCGGCCTCGGCGTCGCGAACAGCCTCTCCGCCCTGGGGGCGGGGATCGATATGGTCCACGTCACCGTGAACGGTATCGGTGAGAGGGCGGGGAACGCCTCCCTCGAGGAGGTCGCCGTCGCCCTCAGGCTTCTCTACAATGTGGATACCAGCGTGCGCACCGAGAAGCTCACCAGCGTATCCCGGATGGTGAGCCACATCACCGGGATGCCGGTGCAGGCCAATAAGGCCATCGTGGGGGCCAACGCCTTCGCCCACGAGTCGGGCATTCACACCCATGCCATCTCCAAGGATCCCACGACCTACGAGGCCATCAGCCCCGAGCTGGTGGGGGCGGCCCGGCGCATGGTCTCCGGGAAGCACGCCGGCTCCACGGGGCTCAGAAAGTCCCTGGCGGAGATGGGGCTCCGGCCCTCCAGGGAGGAGTTCGGGGAGATTATGTCCAGGGTGAAGGCCCTCGGGGACAACGGGAAGGGGGTCACAGACGCCGACCTCCTCGACTTCGCCGAGGACGCGATGGGCCTCAGGGTGGAGCCCATGATAATCCTCGACGAGTACACCGTGACCACGGGGAACAGGATCACCCCCACTGCCTCGGTGAAGATGAGGCTCGACGGGGTCACCAAGGTCGAGGCCGCGACGGGGAACGGCCCCGTGGACGCGACCCTCAACGCGGTGAGCAAGGCCCTCCCCCGGGACCAGCAGATCCAGCTAGACTCCTACCACGTCGAGGCCATCACCGGGGGGACCGACGCCGTGGTGAACGTCGAGGTCCGGCTCCGGAGGGGGGATAGGATCGTCAACTCCACGGGGGTCAACGAGGACATCGTGCAGGCGAGCATCGAGGCCTACGTGAGGGGGATGAACGTCCTCCTCGTCAACGGCAGGAACAGGAAGACGGACTAGAGCCCCAACCTTTTATCCTCCTCTGCCCGAATCAGCCGCGGGAACCCCGCATGACTCAAGGTCTCCGCATAGGCCTCCTCGTCCCCTCCAGCAACACCACCATGGAGCCCGACTTTTACGCCATGGCCCCCAGGGGAGTCACCATCCACACCGCCAGGATGAGGCTCTCCCAGGTCACCCCTGAAGCCCTGATCCGGATGGCCGAGGACACCGAGAGGGCCGCGGGCCTCCTCGCCGACGCAGGGGTCGAGATCATCGTCTACGGGTGCACCACGGGCTCCCTCGTGGGAGGTGCCGAGTGGGAGGAGGGCCTCGTGAGAAGGATCGAGGAAGAGACGGGGACCCCCGCGGTCTCCACGAGCAGCGCCGTGGTCGAGGCCCTGAGGAGCCTAGGAGCGAAACGCATAGGGGTGGCGACCCCCTACTCGGAGGAGCTCAACAGCCTGGAGAAGAGCTTCCTGGAGGACCTCGGATTCCAGGTGACGGGCATACGAGGCCTCGGCCTCCTGGACAACCTCGATATCGGACGGGTCGGTAGAGGGACCCTGGAGGACATCACGCGAGAGGTTGCAGATGAGGTCGACGCGGTCTTCATCAGCTGCACGAATCTCCCCGTCGTGGATCTGATCGAGGAGTTCGAGAAGGAGTTTAACAGGCCCGTGGTCACCAGCAACCAGGCGTCGATGTGGGCGGCCCTCCGAGGCAGGGTTAGCCCTGGAGTCGACGGTTTCGGGGAATTAATGAGAAAACTTTGACGGGGTCAGACGGCTCGGCCCTTCACTCTCTTGGGTCTCAGATTCTTGCCGCGGCACTTTCTGCATTTCACTGCCTTGGGGGGATTCGTGGCTCCGCAGCTCCTGCAAACGGTTTTGTTCAATAGGTGTTTGCGCGCCAGCGCCAGCTTGAAGGGATCTCTCAATGACATCAATGGGCCTCTGTGTTACCCCCATCTAGGGGCTTTGCAATTAAAGGTTCCCCCATATTTTACCTTTACTAAGGGGGCCCAGGGCCATCTCATGGGTTTAGAGGGAGTTTCTCCGGGGATGGGGGGTCGATCACGGTTAGGTTCATCGTAATTACGCGTGGATTCCGACTTGGAATGTCCGACACAATAGAGTTATTTTCATCCGAAAGGGACGGGGAAAATTAGGTGAGATAGTCAACTATTACGGATCTCTCGTCTATACCTTAAGACGCGAATAGTCATTCGTTTTGTTTTTATTGGTTCCTACCGATCAATTTTTCGCTTTCAGAGGTTCAGCTATGGACATCGCTTCGGAGACAGAGTACATCCCAGATCACCTAGTGGGTACCTCTGTCGCCGCTTTCGGGAGCATGGTCAATATCCTGGACGCCCTCGGGAACCAGGATGCCCTCTCCATATTCATCTACGTGGAGAAGGGGATGACCAGCTCCAAGCTCGCCATCCAGGAGCTGGGCCTCACCCAGAAGCGCTTCTACTCGAGGCTCAAGGAGCTCATCGACGTCGGGCTCATCGAGAAGAACGAAGGGGGGTACCAGTACACCACGATAGGGAGGGTCTTCTCGAAGATAGGCTACTCCCTCCTCGATGTTCTGGAGAACAAGGAGCAGTTCGAGCTCCTGGAGAGGCTGAGGGACAGCTCGAGCCTAACCTCTTCCGAGGTGAACCAGATAACCTCGGTGGTCTCCAAGGGCTCTGCCGACGTCTCCGGGATATTCAACATGATCTTCCTCTCCGAGAAACAGGAAAGTGTGGAAGCTATAACTTCTTACGGTTTAGCCGTAGACAAACTCGTTGAGGAAATAATTGGATCGGAGAAATCCATCTTTTTAGCGTCGAGGTATATTGATAGCAAGGTTATCGACGCTCAGTTGAAGGCATCAAAGAGAGGGGTCATGGCGAGGGTGCTGATGGCGAGGGAGCACCTCGAGGACAAGGTGAACAAGCTCCAGCTCCTCTTGTCTCCGGGTCTCCTGCTCTCGATAATGGAGTTCTTTAACGATCCAGAACTCGATGAATTCATGAGAGATGGTAATATCCCCTTCAGCTTCTGTATCATTGATGGAGAGCGATGCTTCTTCGAGCTCCCTAGCTTCGGGGGAAACGATTTCACCATTGCGTTCTTCGTCGTAGATAAAGTAATAGGGGAAAAATTTACGAACATGTTCTCCGTCCTCTGGGAGTCCGCGGAGAGAAGGGAAGTGCCAAGGGTCTTCCAGATGTTAAAGAGAATCAGCAGATAGAGAGTATCAGGGTATAGAACAGTACGGATTCAGCAGGTCGTTTCTGCGCGTCATTCAATCCGAAAAAAGGTTCTAGAAAGGCAGTTTCATGATACCTATCAAAGTCACCAGCTGCATTATGCAGTAGAAGGGCACAACTCTTTTGATGATAAGTGAGTTGAGAAAGATCGGGTCGTTCCACTTCTTGAGCAATGGAATTGAAACATATAGCCAAGCCACAAGGATCATGCTGACGAGGATCGGTAATGCGGTGTTCAGACCCAATTGGGTGTATCCAAGGAATGTTGCTAATCCCATGACAACAAACGAGGCGAAGTAGAGCCTCACGGTAGCCTCTGGACCCCAGACAACGGGTATCGTCTTGATGCCCATTATTCTGTCTCCACGGATATCTCGAACATCCATTATGGGGTTTATACCCATATTGACGATGAAATGGATGATGCCCATATACAGCGTCGCTGAGGTGACGCCCCCCCCTGCCATGGCCCCCATCAGGATACAGAAAGTCGTTCCTAAAGCGATGGTGAACTGCTTCATCAAGAATCTTTTCTTGAGCCGAATAGGCTCTGCGGAATAGAGATAGCCCAAGATCAGATTTAGAACTTGAATGATGACGACGGTAAAATTAATCGAATATGCTAGAACGAGACTGAAAACCCCGGTGAAAATAATGAATTTTTTGAATCGGCTTTCGGAGACACGGTCGCGCCCTAGAACGCGGAGAGCTTGAGCGGGATTCCCCAACTCTTGGTTCTTGAGATCGTCTTCGAGATCCGACAAGTCGTTGAAAAAATAGACGCTCAGGGCCATCGAGGAAACCGATGAAAAGAGAATCAATGCATCAAAAAAGCTGAACCCGTTTGTGCCCCATGTAGCGATGAGATAAGACCAGAAAGTGGGTAATGAATACACAAAAAATACTATGGGGCGAGATCGGACGCAGAGGATGAAAGAGTTGAACACGTCCCTGATCGACAAGCCCGACATCATCACCTAAGCATCAAAAAGAAGTGACAGATTGACTCCCAGAAAGTATGTTCAGCGGTGTGGAAATCTGTGCCCGAGAATAGAACACAATATCCATAGAGCACTGTTTAGATGTTGAAATGAACCCCCACCTCTTCAGGGAAGGGAATTTATGTACCAGATATATATGTTTATCCCATATATTAGAGACATTCAATATGCATACATAACAAAAACACCGATTCTGCACACCGGAGACGCATAAAATTCTGGATTCTCCTACAATAATGTTATTCCAATGGAAAAGTCGGAGAAAATAATCGGCACCCTTCAAAGAGCGCGGCATTTACTCATAATATCTATGCGTGTCTCCTATCTGAAACAGAACTGGAACAAACTGTGATCGCTTGCTGTACCTCCATCCTCCCATGAAAAACGGGAAACTCAGAGGGATCTCGATCCTCAACAAGTTTGGTCGCGAAATTTGAATCGGGGTCGGGGATGTATCAAACGATCGTAATTCGTCTGGAATTAGACTCATCCATTATCTTTTTCTGCAACCCCGAAGGCGGGGCATGGATCAACGTTTCAGGGGAACAAAGCCTCATTTCTGGAGTTTTCCCTGGACCACATCGGAGTCATCGACGCCCAGTTGATAGGCGATCCAGCTCCTCGCGACCATCGGGTCGATCTCGAAAATGATCTTGTGGAGGGTCCTGCCGTCGTCTATATTCGTCTCGAGGTCTCGCCTCGTGAACTCTAGGCCGCAGTCCAGCTTCTCCCTCAGCGCAGCGGGCATGAGCCCCGGCTTGCTGATGTCGATGCCCTCGACCCGGGCACCCTCCTCGTCCTCCCTGTATGTGATACCCATGCTCGGGACCTCCTCCCGGTAAACATAGACGACACCCCCGGCGAGAGCCGAGACCTCGAAGACGCTTTCCTCGGTGTCGAAGGCGACCAGCCGCGACGACTCACATTTCAACCTAAAATCGGCCCACCGCTTGAGGACCACCGTGACGACCGGCCCCGCATGTCGAGGAAGCCCAACGACTGGCCTCAGGGGCTCATCTTCAGCTTCTGATTCATCCGCTCTCCCATCCAGGGGTAAGGGAAGGCTCTCGAGGCGGGAGACGAGTTCGTCGAGTTTCGACTCGTGGTCCTTGAGGACGTTGATGATGAGATCCATGACGTCCATCTTATCATCGAAGTTCCTCTCGAATCCCATGGTTGAGTCTCCCACCGAATTATCATGAATGTGAAGCGAGATTTAAATCAGATAGAAGCATCCGGCCGTAAAGGTTCTCAGTAGGCTTCTTAGGGAACGCAGTTACGCCCCCAGGGGGGCGGATCAAACATTTACAGTGTGGAGCCACACTGGGGGTTCAGGGGGATTCCCGGTGAAGGAGTTCACGAAGATCGCCGTCGACTACGACGAGGGCAGGAGGGGCGAGGACGTCGGGTTCTGGGCCGGGGAGGCCGAGAGGTTCGGGGGCCTCGGGTGCGGCAGCCGGGTTCTGGACCTGGGCTGCGGGACGGGGCTCTACACCGTGGGCATCGCCGTGAGGACCTCCGCCTCGATGTGCGGCCTCGACCCCGCCGTGGGGATGCTGGCCCAGGCCCGGTTAAAGTCCTCCGGGGTCCACTGGTTCAACGCCGTGGGTGAGAATCTGCCCCTGCGGCCCGGGGTCTTCGACTGCGTCTTCTCCTCCCAGGTCTGGCATCACATCGCGGACAAGCAGGGGACCGCCCGCGAGTGCGGCAGGGTGCTCAAGGGCGGAGGGGTCGTCATCATCAGGACTATCTCCCACGAGCAGCTAAGGGAGAAGGTGGTCTTCACCTACTTCCCGGAGATCCTCAAGAACCAGCTCAAGGTCTACCCGTCCCACGAGGATTTCGCCCGTTTCTTCGGGAACGCGGGATTCTCATCCACAGACCACCACGCCTACGGGCTGGAGAGGCATCAGGCCCCCTCGGAGTTCATCGAGGTGGCCCAGAAGAAGCTCTGGTCCATGTTCAGGCCGATATCCCAGGAAGGGCTCGAGCGTGGGGTCGAGAAGCTGAGGCGGTTCGAGAGAGAGAACCCCGGGGAAATGATCAGGAACGACGAGACCATCACTCTCGTCGTCGCGAAGATGGCTCCGGGGAAAAGGCTATTTGAGTTTCTTCCCCGAAATCTTCAAGCTCTCTAGAACCACGTGGCTCTCGGCTTTTTCGACGCCTGGGACCTTGGATATCTCTTGGAGAATGTCCATGGCCTCCTGGCGGTCATCGCACATCGTGAGGACGAGGAGTTCGCAGTCCCCTGAGACCCTCATCACGACGTGGGCCTCGTCTATCTCTGCGACATCCCTTCCTATCTGGGAGACGTCGGCTCCCGGCCCCGCCGAGATCCTGATGCAGAGGGGGTATAGATCCAG
Source organism: Candidatus Bathyarchaeota archaeon (assembly GCA_026014875.1). Classification (GTDB taxonomy): domain Archaea; phylum Thermoproteota; class Bathyarchaeia; order TCS64; family TCS64. Next base: position 323,182 of record JAOZHO010000037.1, read on the forward strand.
CACCTCTGGATCGGTGATGACCGTGTAGCCCCGTATCACGTTCAGCTCTTCGAGGCGACGGATCCTACCCGAGATGTTGGCGTGGCTCACGCCGAGTTGCTTGGCTATCTCCCTGTAGGAGAGCCTCGAGTCATCGGTTAACAGTGCCAGTATCTTCCGGTCCAGATCGTCGATCTCAGTGTGGATCCCCATTTTCTCCCATTCCTACAGATTGATGACTGATGTTTCCTCGGCAAAAAGGAGATCGACCAATCCGGCATAGTCTACCATCTTGGCTTCTTGGATGATCCGATCTCTTAGACCGCGCCTCTCGGCGTCCTTCTCCAATATGTATACCTCGACCCCTGATTCGACGCACTCTTGGACAGCATCGGCTTGTTCCCCTTTCTCGGCGGCCAAATAGACGGCGTCGAGCATCAATGCGACGGCCACGTCTCGGCCCTTCTTTCCGAGGGAGGAGACTATGCCGAGGGGCGTGGGGTCCTTCTTTTTTAGTACGAATAATTTCTTCATCTGTCAAACCTCAGAAGACCAGGGATGCCTCCGCTTCCAGGATCAGTTCCTCTACCTTCTCTCCGCTGGCAGGGGTGATCCCTTCCAGAATGTCTTCGGCTCTGAGCCCTCTGGCCCTGAGAGATTCCTCGTCCACGTAGGCTTGGACCTCCAAGTCCGGCAGATCCTCCAGGAATTTACCGGTGAGCCCGAGGTCTGCTCCTTTGAGAAGGGAGTATGCCCCGTCTCCCATCCAGAGGATGGAGACCTCGTGATCCCAGAGGCCGACTGCGACTCTCATGGCCTCGTAGGAGTTGAGGGTGGTGTAGGGGGCAGACTTTATGATTACGAGCATGTTCTTCTCGGCCATATCAGCTCACCAGGCTCAGTATCACGTCGGACTCTTCCACCATCTCGGAGAGGTCGAAAATCCCCCCCATGTCGGCTCCCTCGGCGAGGTCCTCCAGGGCGACGCCTCGTAGCTCCATGCACACCCTGCAGCAGGAGACCCGGACGCCCCGTTTCATCAGGCTCTCGAGCCTCTCGGAGACGGGGGTCATCTGGAAGGGCTCCCCGTTCTGGGAGTTGACCGGGTTGTAGACTCCGTCCATCATCAGGAAAATGTTGACCTCGTGGCCCTTCTCCAGGGCCGCCTCGGATATCTCGATGGCGTTGTCGACGCTCTCGTGTTGGAAGGGGGAGTCGCTCAGGAACAGGAGGAGCTTTCCGCTCATCGATGTTTCCCCTAGATGAAGAGCTGGACGTCGGCGTCCATCGCGATCTCGAGGAAGGCCGCGGCTCCCACGATCTCGTCGACCTCGGGTATCAGTTCCTCTTCCTTGACTTTCATGAGCTCCATGGTGGTGCTGCAGGCGTATATCTTGATGGTGCCCATCTCCTTGCACAGGTCTAGGAGGGCCGGGAGGGTGGGGACGTTCGCGTCTTTGATCCTGCCCTTCATCATCCCGGTGCCTACCCTCATGACGCCGGGGAGCTTGGCATTCTCCAGGCCCCCCTTCTTGAGGGCGTCGAGGCCCCAGAATGTGAAGAACAGGTGGGCGTCCACGTCCATGGCTCCGCCGGCGCTGGCGAGCATGAAGACGGGGTAGAGCTTGTCCAGGGTGCCGGAGTGCACGATTATGGCCATCTTCTTGTTCTCGGTCATCTCAGGGGCCCACCTTCTCCACGATGTAAGTGAAAACTCCGTCTTCCTGGGAGGACTCTAGGAGCTTGTTCCCCGTCTTCCTGCAGAAGGCTTCGAAGTCCCTCTTGCTTCCGGGGTCGGTCGCGAGGATCTTGACGATCTCTCCTTCGGCCATCCCTTTCAGAGCCTTCTTCATCTTGACGATGGGCATGGGGCAGTAGAGGCCCTTGCAGTCCAGGGTTTCTTTGACTTTGTATCTCTCAGACACGTTAAATCCATCCATTCGGATACGAATATAATGATATAGTATCCACTTGGATATAAACATTGACGGTGGAGATAAGAAGAGGGAGAAACGAGCCCTGCTGTCCCTCACAGGCCGTGGTTGGTTCTGGCTATAATATGATCCTGGAACTCCTTCGGCAGCCTAACGAAGTAGGCGGGGAATCCCCAGAGCCTCACGGTGAGGTTCCTGTGCTTCTCGGGCTCCGCCTGGGCCTCCCTGAGGACAGCGGCATCAGCGATGTTGAACTGGACCTGCATCCCCCCGAGTTCCATGAAGGACCTGAGGAACGCCATGAGCTTCTCCACCCCCTGGGGGCCCCTCACCGCCGAAGGGTGCAGCGTGAGGTCGAGGGAGGTGCCGTTAGGGGTGAGCATCTGGTCGACCCGTGTCGTGGACTTGAGGGCTGCGAAGGGCCCCTTCCGATCCCTGCCGGGGGCGGGGGAGAAGTTGGGGGAGATGAACGCCCCGGCTTTCCTGCCGTCGGGGGTCGCCCCGGTGACGATTCCGTGGCCGATGTACATGCCGTAGGAGAACAGCCCGAGGATGTATCTGCCTCCCCGGGGGTTCCCGTGCTTGGAGACCTCGGCGGCGAGGTGCTCCACGAGCTCGGCTGCAATGGAGTCGACGTACTCGTCGTCGTTCCCGAACTTGGGGGCCCTGTTGAGGAGCATCTGCCTGAGCCTCTCCCGCCCCTCGAAGTCGTTCCGCAGGGCCTCCGCGAGTTCCTCCCTGCCCACGGCGCCTTCCTCGTAGACGAGCTTCTTCAGGGCGGCGAGGCCGTCGGCTGTGTCGGCGACCCCCGTGGCGCAGACCGCAGAGCTGTTGTAGACCGCCCCTCCCTCGGTTAGGTCCAGGGCCTTCTCGATGCAGTCCCCCACCGTCGCCGAGAGGAGGGGATTCGGGGAAATGAGGGGCGTGGCTGCCTGGATTAGGTTCGTCGTGGATGTCGCCATGGTCACTGCGAGGGATACCTCCTCCTTGAGGGCGGCCATAACCTCCTCGAAGGCCTCATACTCCTCGAGGCGCTCCATCACCCTCTCGAGGCATGTGAGGAGCTTGACCCGGGCCTCGTAGGCCCAGGGATTCGTCTTCCCCTGCACCAGTATCTCCGAGCAGCCGTCGTTGGTGTAGTCCCGGGCGTCCTCGAGGGGGATCCCCGACTCCACGAGGGCAGGGACGATGGCCTCGTCGTTGTAGACCCCAGGGTGGCACACCCCCTTGGCGATGATCTCGCAGGTCTTCCTGAGGAACCCCTCGGGGGTGCCCCTGTGGATCCGCACCGAGACCTTGGGGTCGATGAGCCCGAGGCGGTCAGTGGAGTCGAGGCACATGTGGCTGAGGGGGTTGGTGGCGTCCCTCCCGTCGGGGGTCTGCCCCCCGAGGATGAGGTTCTGGAGGTTGTCGGCGTCGACGTCGGTGAAGGAGGCGTACTTGAACCAGAGGCAGTCCAGGAGCTCCCGGGCCTCCTCCTCCGTGAGCCGGCCCGCCTCGAGGTCCCCCTCCAGGAAGGTCCAGATGTACTGGTCGAAGCGGCCCATCTGGTGGGCCCCCTGGGTGTGGTTCGCGAGGTGGGTGAGCCAGTGGATCTGGAGGGCCTCGTGGAAGGTCTCGGGGGGCCTCTCCGCGATGTTCCGGCAGACCTCGGATATCTTCAGTAGCTCTGCTTTTCGCCCGGGATCGGTCTCTCCTTCAGCCTCCCGGGTGGCGAGATTTGAGTACCTGAGGGCGAAGTCCCGGAGCGCATCCAGGACGATTATGACGGAGCGGAGGAAGGTGGCCTGCTTCGTTCCCCTGGGGGTCGAGGGGTCGATCCCCTTCATCCGGGTCTCGGCCTTATCCCTGAGGCCCGTCCAGCCGTGCTCCACGAGGCGGGGGTTCCCCCCCTGGAGGTGGCCGGGGTTGGAGTTTTCTGAGAGGCTGATCCTCCGTGCCTCCTCGACCTCCTCGGGGGTGGCGTAGTGGGGGAAGACGCTCCACCTGTTGTTCGCCATGTACGCCGTTTGGCCCCTGATGACGGGGTCGTAGGGCTCCTTGGCCAGCCCCGTGGCGACCCTCTTGTGGGCCCCGGTGATGTAGTCCTCCCCGGATATGTCCTCGGCGAGGATGCTCCTGGGCTTGTCGCCCTCCGGGGGGCGCTCCATGAAGCCTATCCCGACGATGAGTTCCCCGGGGTAGATGTGGACGGGGACGTTCTCCAGCATCAGCCTGACGGCCATGGCCTTCCGGATGGGGAGGGGGAGGTCCTCGACTCCCGGCTCGGTGAATATGGTGGGCCTCTCCCCCCGGGGGGGCTCGTGGACCTCGTGGTCCATGTTTCTCCTCAGCTGTTCGTTCCTGCTCCGCACGACCATCCTATTCCAATCCCTCGACGACCACCCTTAGGCCTTCCGCCTCCAGGAGACCCGCCAGCTCACTGAGCTCCCCGGGTTCGGGGCTCCGGAGGCCTTCCAAGGGATACTCTCTCCCGAGGGCCGTGTACTTGGGGGACCCCAGGTCGTGGTAGGGGAGGAGCTCCACCGCCTCGACGCCCTTGAGGCCTCCGAGGAAACCGGCCATGGCGGCGAAGTTCTCGTGTGAGTCGTTGTGCCCGGGTACGACGGGGACCCTCACGACTAGAGACTTCCCAGACTCGGCCACCCTCCTCAGGTTCGATTGGATGAGCTCCGCGGTGACCCCGGTTAGCTCCCTGTGGGTGGACGAGTCCATGTGCTTCAGGTCGTAGAGCACCAGGTCGGCGTCCGCGATGACCCGCTCCAGGACCCTCCACTCGGCGTGGCCGCAGGTGTCCAGGGCTGTGTGGTAGCCCCGCTCCTTCAGGGCCCCCAGGAGCGTGGCGGCGAATCCGGGCTGCATCGTGGGCTCCCCGCCGGAGAGGGTGACGCCTCCCCCGGAGGTCTCGTAGAGGAGCCTGTCCTTGTCGGCCTCCTCGAGTATGTCTCCCACGGATGCCTCTCTGCCGTACATGATGGTGGCCTCGGCGTAGCACTCCTCCGCGCATCTGCCGACTCCCGTGCACAGCTCCCGGAGAATCTTGGGGGTGCCCAGGGTCTGGGCGCCGTTGGGGCAGGCCTCGACGCAGGCCCCGCAGCCGATGCAGAGGTTGGGGTAGTAGGCGACCTCGGGGAGGGGGCTCTGGGACTCGGGGCTGTGGCACCACAGGCACCCGAGGGGGCAGCCCTTGAGGAATATGGTGGTCCTTATGCCTGGCCCGTCGTGGACCGCAAAGTGCTTGACGTCGAAGATGGTCCCCTTCTCGGCCTCCATGGATGAGCCTCTCGTGGCGTGTATTAGAATGGGGAGGGGTGATGGTTATTTTATCTTATGGAATGGGGTGGACGTGTTTTGCGACATCGGGAATATTCCCTGTGGCGTTCAATTGCGTATTCCGATGGTCCCCCCGGTCTTCACCCTACAGGCATTCATCATCGGCCTCGATCTGGTCATGAGGAAACAGCGGCTGACGCCTCAGAACTTATCATGAGAGTCAATAATTCAGCTAATTTTTTCTAGTTATCCGATAAGTTCAGTCAAATACAACTTTAGAGCAGGAAATTGGATCCGCTCCCAAAAATCACGCGGTCAATATTACCACATACATTCATATCATCCAAATTCAGGCATCCCGTTTTTATATGGAAAATGCTCCGGCATTATCTTTACCTTCAAATATAACCCCTAAACGAGTCAAGTATATCAAATATAACAGACATTATCCTTAAAACCCTAATTTAATAACATAATTAACAAATCATGTAAATCGTCGATAGATTAGAATCTGCAAGTTATTTATCCATCTTTAGAGTCCGAGTATTTAATGAGAATCAGATATGCAGTAATTCTATGCATATTATTGCTAAATTTATCCGTGGGCCTCCGACACGCATCAGGCGTTGATGGGGCCGGCCACGCTCTGGCGCTGGAGGTCGTGTTCAGGACAGACTCGGACTGGAGCCTCCTCAACTTCACGGGCCTGGGGAGGGTCCTCGTCGGGGAGCACGAGGTCCTGGCCGGCGGGGAGGCCTCAGAGAACTACGTGACGTTCCGCGAAGGCCACTTCACGGTCTTCACGGGCAAAAAAGCCTACGACGCCACCCCCGTGGAGATCAGGGTGAGGCTGGTGGCCCTCGACCCGGAGGACTCTTTACACCTCAGGATCGGGAAGGGCCACATCGGGGAGACCACGGTCACAGTCAAGGCCTGGACGGGCGGGGGCTTCAAAGAGGTGGCGGCGTTCCAGCATGAAGGGGTGAACCTCTTGGACCCCGTCGCCAACCAGAGGGCCTACAGAGTGAAGGAGGAAAGGCTCTCCGAAGCCCGGATCGAAGTCGAGGCCCCGGCTCTCACCCCGGGATCCGAGAAGCTCGTCCTCGCGTTCCACTACCCCTGGTACGGCTCCCGAGACGGCCCCGCCGGGGGCTGGATCCACTGGGGGGAGCCCGATGGGGAGACCATCCCCTCCTCCGCCCACTACCCCCTCCTGGGACCCTACGACTCCCTGGACCCCGAGCTGGTAGAGGCCCAGATAAGGCTCGCGCAGGGGGCGGGGATCGACGGGTTCATCTCGTCCTGGTGGGGACCCGGGGCCAGGGAGGATGAGGCCTTCGCCCTCCTGCTGAAACAGGCGGAGGAACTCGGCTTCCGGGCGACCATCTACTTCGAGTCCGTGAGGCCATCGGACTGGCCCGTCCTCACCTCCCTCGACGTCGCCAGGGAGCTAGAGTACGTCCTCGAGACCTACGGGGAGAGCGAGGGCTTCCTGAGGCTCTGGGGGAAACCCGTAATCTTCGTCTACAACGCCGAGGCCCACGGCAGGGGCCCCGATTTCTGGGGGGAGGCCCGCTCGATCCTGGAGGAAAGATGGGGGGATGTGACCCTGATCGGTGACTACAGGGCGGAGGCTTTCAACAGCGTCTTCGATGGGGCCCACACATACATAGAGCTCGACCCGGGGGAGGCCTCCCGTGCCTTCCAGCGATACTCGGATTGGTCCGTCACCGCCCCGGGCCCCGGCTTCGAGGGGGTGATGGAGGCCGTCGAGGATTCCGGGAAACTGATTCTCACCCGAAGGGTCTCCTGTGGAACGGTGGTCCCCGGCTACGACGACAGGAAGGTCAGGGACCCCGGGGCCCTAGTGGGTCGGCGGGAGGGCGCAACTTACGACGATTACTGGGACATGGCTGAGGAGGCCTCTGTGGACTGGGTCCTGATCACGAGCTGGAACGAGTGGCACGAGGGGACCGAGATCGAGGCCAGCCTCGAGCACGGATTCGACGCCCTCGCCCAGACTAGGGTGCGGGCTGCCGGATTCAAGGGGATTGATTCCCCGGGTGGCGCATCCGATCCTGCCCTGGAGGGAGCCTTCTACGTCAAGGATAACCCGGGAACCTATCTCGAGGTGGAGAACACCGGGGAGGGGCCTGCAACAGCCGTTAGGATGAAAGTGGAGGCCTTGGATATCCCTGGGGGGCTTACCTGGTCCGAGGAGGAATTCTCCCGGGTGATCCCCCTGGTCGATGCAGGCGGCGGATTCACCATCATCTTGAGCGCCCAGCCCCTCATGAACACGAGCGACGACCTCGAAGGGTTCATCGAGTACTACAGCCTCGACGGGACCCGGCATGAACTCGACCTCTCGAGCCTCCCGGTCATCACAGAGAAGGAAAATGAGACTGACCCGGAGGCCCCCTACGTTTACCCTCCCCCGCCTGGGGACAGGGGAATCTGGACGAGTATCCGGAGCTTCGAGGTCACCCTGGACGGCTGGCGGGCCACGGTGAGGGGGGAGATGGATATCCTCAGCGCCCCCGAGGGGATAGACTATGCGAGCCTCGATGTGGTGGTGGACGGGGTTGTTGTCAGAGGGGAGTGCTGGAGCATCCTCCCCGGGGTGATCGGGGGGAACCCGGGGGTGAGTGCCCCCACCACCGTCGGCTACATTGTGGGGATCGTCCTCCCCGAGGGGGCGCGGGAGCTCTGGCTCCGGGGCTACGCCAGGAACTCCCTGGAGGACCAGGAGACCATCGAGACCCCGAGGCTCAGCCTCGAGGGGCACCTGGGGGGGCTCCCCCCGGAGGGGCTCGAGATCCGGTTCACCCGGTTCAACGCCAGATGGATAGGCTCCGCTCTGGTCATCGAGGCCGCCGCCTGGATAGAGGCGTACCCCCCGGAGATCGAGTACGCGAGCCTAGACATCCTGATTGGCGGGGTCTTCGTCTACGGCCGGTTCTGGAGCAGCCTCCCGGGGCTCGGTGGCGGCGGAGAGGGGATCGTCGCCCCCGGGGAGATCTCCTTCACCGTGAGCGTCCCGGTTCCCCCCGGTGGCGTCTCAGAGGTGACCCTCAGAAGCTATGCCAGGAACCGCCTCGGGCACCAGAGCATCGTCGTCTCGGGGCCCCTGGTCATCCCATGGAAGGCCCTTGAGGGTCCACCTTTTATTTTCTGAGCATGAGATTACCGTCATCGAGGACTCGAGGCTCCCAGATTGAAGACGAAACACCTTCTCCCGATTCTGCTCATATCCCTGATTCTCACTATTCAGATCGGTTTCGCGGCACAGACCGACCCGCCCCACCACATCCACCTGACGTGGCAGAGGGACGATCTGGCCCACGCGATGACCGTGACATGGCAGAGCCTCGAGGAGGGATCCGGCTCCACGGTGCTCTACGACGCGGAGCCCCGGGGGGGCGACCCCGTCCTCTATGCTTACTCGGCCCAGGGCGTCGCTCACACCTACCCGGGGGCCTCGGGATTCATCCACGACGTGGAGCTCACGGGACTCGAACCCGAAACCACCTACTACCTGATCTGCGGTGGCGAGGGGGGTTGGAGCGGGGAGATGGCGTTCAAGACGGCCCCCCTGGTGAGGAGGAACCTCCGATTCGTCGTGGGAGGTGACAGCAGGTCCAACCCGGATGACAGGGACGCGGTCTCGTCGGCGATGAGGGGGACCAGCCCCGGCTTCGTGTTGTTCAGCGGGGACCTCGTGAACGACGGGGCGATCCAGGAGGAGTGGGACGGCTTCTTCGTTCACATGGACGATTACTGGACGGGGGCGGACGGCCTAACGATCCCCATCGTCCCCGCCCTGGGGAACCACGACAAGGGCACGGTGAACTACTTCGACCAGTTCGCCCTCCCCGGGAACGAGGAGTGGTTCAGCTTCGACTATGGCCCCGACCTTCACATCGTGGTCCTCAACAGCGAGGCCACGGTGGAGGGGCTCGACGCCCAGACGGAGTGGCTCGAGGAGGACCTCGAGGAGCACGCCGATTACACGTGGAAGGTGGTGCTCCTCCACAGGAACATCCTGCCCAGCTACCACGACTGGTGGCTCACAGGCGTCAACAGGTGGGTGCCCATATGGGACACCCACGGAGTGGACCTGGTGGTGACGGGGCACAGCCACAACTATTTGAGGTCGAAGCCGGTGAACCTGACTGCTTCCATGGAGGAGGCTCAGCCCTCCTTCTCGGAAGGGGTTATGTACCTCTCCAGCGGGGGATGGGGCGCCCCCCTCTACGAGACCAAGGAGGGCTGGTGGGTCGCCTACACCGACTCTGTGCTCCACTTCACCCAGATCGACCTCTACCAGAACGGGACCCTCCACCTCCAGGCCAAGGGGGTGGATGGCGTGACATTCGACGAGGCCCGGATCCACAAGGAGATCCCGGACATCGGGGCGCTCATGGCGGGGAGGCTCGCGAAGGCGGAGCTCGAGGTGGAGTCCGTGCTCGGGGAGAAGGCCCTCCTCGAGGAGGAGATCTCTGCCATCGAGGCTGAACTGGAAGCCTATCTGGAGGAGGTCGCGGGGGTCTTGTCCGTGAAGGAGGATCTGGAGGAGTTGGGCTCCCAGCTGGAGGGTCTGGCGGCTGAGACCGAGGACCTGAGGCGTAGTCTCCGGGAGAGGACGACCCAGATGTGGGTGGGTTTCGGGGTGGCCGCGGTCGCGGTAGTCGCCGTCTTCGTGGTGCTCGTGAGGAATCGATCAGGTTAAATAGGCTCGCGATTTCCTCGTTTTTACCTGGGGTGTGTCTTTGGGGAGGAGCAGGCTTTTTGCGGTGCTTGAGGCCCTCTTCGTGACATTTCTCTGGTCGTCGTCCTACGTCCTCGTCAAGGTGGGGCTCCGGGAGATCGGCCCCCTAACCCTCGTGGCGTACAGGTACACCGTCGCCTCTCTGGTCCTGCTGCCTCTGGCGTTGTCGAGGGGGCACGGCGCTCTTCTGAGGGAGAGGGGGGTCCCTCTGAGGCTCGGCGTCCTCGGGTTCCTGGGCATCACCTTGGCTCAGGGTTTCCAGGTTCTGGGCCTCTTCCTCCTCCCGGCGGTCTCGGTCACGTTCCTCCTGAACTTCACTCCCATCACGGTCCTGGCCCTCGGGGCCGTGGCTCTGAACGAGCGCCCGTCCCGGCTCCAGTTCGGAGGGATCGCGTTGGCGGTGGTGGGGGCGGCGTTGTTCTTCAACGATCCCCTGGCTTCTGCGAGCCTCCGCGGGATACTGGTCTCCCTGTTGTCGGGGGTCGGGTGGGGGACCTATATCGTGTTGGGGAGGCGTCTTTCTATGGATAGGGTCCCTGTGCTGGGGTTAACGGCGTTCTCCATGGCGGGGGGGACGGTGCTTCTCCTCGCCTCCGCCTTCCTGTTCGAGGGGTTCACCGTGGTCTCGTTGGCGGGGTGGGGGATTATCCTGTGGCTGGGGGTGGTGAACACCGCCCTCGCGTTCTTCATGTGGAACCGGGCCCTGGGGAGGCTGGAGGCCTTCGAGATCTCGGTGCTCCAGAACACGATGCTGATCCAGATCGCCGTTCTTGCCTGGGTTTTCCTGGGGGAGAGGTTCGGGGTCGCCAAGGTTCCGGCGATGGCCTTGGTGTTCCTCGGGGCGCTCATCGTGCAGCTCAGGAAGTAGCGTGCTCTGGTGCCCGTGGGCGGGCGTCCTAGTCGGAACCAAAATAAGATAGCCCTCGCTCCCTTGTAGACGCTCGAGGGACACGGGGAAGGATTCATTGTGAAGTCTGAGACGCTTGCGCTGGCTATCGAGGCTCTGAGCTGGATGGAGCTGAAGCGGATGAACGGGCGTAGCGCCCTCCGGAGAACAGCCGAACAGCTCTGGATCAGGGATGGAGCCGCCCTGCGCCACGCCTTCCGCCTCGTCATGGAGGCCACCCGGAGGAGGAACGCCCTCGACCACATCATCACGATGGCCCTCGGCGAGGACGGCATCGAGGATCTCTTCCTGGGAAAGAAGAACTTTCTCAGGATATACGCCTCCGAGGCGATATATGGGGACTCGACCTATCAGGAGCTGGTTGAGATGGAGGACCTCGCCCGGGAGATTCTGGGGAGAAGAGAGTTCGGCCCCGTCGAGGAGGCTCTGGTCTTGATTCCCCGCCTCGAGATTGGGTGGGAGGAGCTGCCTCGGGACGAGGCCACGGCTCTGAGGACGTTTCACCCCGCATGGTATGTGAAGTACTGCGTGGAGCTCTTCGGGGAGGAGGAGGCGATCCGGCTCCTGGAGGCCCCCGTCCCCCCCAGCTACGTGAGGCTCAACGCGTTGAAGGGGGAGGATGAGGGGCTCCTCGGGAGGCTCAGAGGGGAGGGCGTGGAGCTGGAGGAGACCGGTCTGGCCCATGTCTACAGGGTCCTGGACCAGGCCAGCCCCCTCACTTTGCTGGAGATCCACCGGATGGGCCTCTTCACTGTCCAGGACAAGGCGAGCGCCCTCGCAGGTCTCATCGCCGCGCCGGCGCCCGGGATGACGGTGCTCGACGTCTGCGCCGCCCCGGGGATCAAGACGGGGCACCTCTCGGAGATGATGGGGGGTGAGGGCAGGATATTTTCCATGGATTTCTCGGAGCGCCGCCTCGAGTCATGGAAGAGTGAGATGGAGAGGCTGGGGGTGGGGAACGCGACTCCGGTTCTGGGGGACGCCAAGAGACGGGGGGCCTTCCCCGATGTGGAGGCGGACCTGGTGCTGGTGGATCCTCCTTGCACGGGCACGGGGACGTTCGGCAGGGCCCCCAGCGGGAAATGGCGCATCACGAAGAGGAGCATCGGACGGATGGCCGGTATCCAGGAGAGAATCTTGGATAAATGTGCCAACCATGTTGCCGCGGGTGGGGCCATCGTCTACTCCACCTGCAGCGTCACCGTGGAGGAGAACGAGTGGGTGGTCGAGAACTTTTTGGGGGCCCACCCCGAGTTCAGCATGGTGGAGGCGTCTCCCAGGCTGGGGCTCCCGGGCCTCCTGGGGCAGGATGGGGCCCAGCGGCTCTACCCGCACCTCCATGGGTGCAACGGTTTCTACGTGGCGAGGCTGGAGCGCGAATGAGTGACAAGGGTTCCTCGGGCACGGTTGGCGTCGTGACCGTCGAGGCGACACTCTGCGCCATCGTCAGGGACGGCCGCATCCTTCTCCAGAGGAAGGCGGCGGGCCGCTTCGGGGAGGGGAAGTGGAACGGGGCGGGGGGGAAGCTGAAGCTGGGGGAGGACCCCGCCGACGGCGTGATCCGGGAGGTCCTGGAGGAGACGGGGCTCCTCATCAGGGAGCCTAGGCGCCACGGAGTGCTGGACCACTACTTCGGGGACAGGTCAGCCCCAGCCTGGTCGGTGCATGTCTTCTCAGCCTCCGAGTACGAGGGGGAGCCCGTGGGGGGCGAGGAGGGAGAACTCCGGTGGTTCCCGTTGGAGGATATCCCCTACGGCGATATGTGGGAGGACGACGTCCACTGGCTGCCGCTGCTCCTGGGGGGCAGAGACTTCGATGGAGCCTTCTACTTCAACGAGGACGCCTCGGTGCTCCTGGATCACAGCCTCGTCGTCAGGGATTGATCGGCTGCGGGCCGAGCGGAGTCTATTTTTTAATATCAGGTTTCCATAAAAATTAAAATATAATTAAGTCTAACACTGTAGGGATACGCTTGACCTGGACGCCATCACTCCTGGGCAAATGGCTGACAACGATCATCGGGATGGGGTTACTGCTGAGCGGCGTCTTCATCGCCACGTTCCCACCGGGAACGAGGAGTGGGAACGACGTAGCCGTTGCCGATCTCTACGGAGGAGGGTACTACACGATTTACCAGAACGCCCGGGGATACGGATACTATCAGGGCCAGTTTCGCCAGGAGGGGGAGACCTCCCCGGATGCTAGCTACATCATCCAGAAGGTGTTCCAGCTCGCGAGGGGGGGCGGAAAGATCGTCCTCCAGAAAGGGATCTACCGCCTCTCCAGACCCCTGATGATCCATGAGGGATGGCATTTCCGGTTGGAGGGAGAGGACGAGTACTCCACCATCCTGCTGTACTCGGGGGAGCCCGCCCGGTATATTCTGATGCTCCAGGGGAACAACCAGGGGACCAGGCTGAGCGACTTCACCCTCTCGGGTTCCAGGGCCCAGGTGGCCCTCATAGTGAACAGGACGTCCTATCAGAGCCTCATCGAGCTCAACCATCTCCAGATCGGATGGAACTATCGCTACGACGAGTGGAACGGCGTCCACGAGAGGACGGACTACGGCCTGTTCGTCTACATGACCGACGTGCTACGGGTCTCGGACTCGGATATCTACGGGAACGACGTCGCCGTGAGGATAGGCTCCGGGACGGACATGTTCTTCACGGACACGGATTTCGCGGTGCTGCCCATCGGGGGGGAGAAGTACAGGATAGGTTTCTGGGCCAACACGGTGATCGATGACGGGTGGGGGATGTGGTACTTCGAGGGCACGGTCTACATCTCGCGGTGCACCAACAACGCCCCCCTCTCCACGGGGTACCTGCTGAGGAGCCTCGCGCATCTGAGCGACAGCTACATGGAGAACGGGCGGAACCCCCTGGTGCTGGAGAACGCGGTCTTCAACGTCGAGAACTGCAACTTCATGACGGAGCCCGGAACGGTCTCGGTTATCAACGCCGTGGGGAGCACGGGGTTCTTCGAGAATAATTTCGTCACCATCCACCCCGGGAACACGGAGATACGGCACCTCCTCGCCCACAGCCACGATACTCCCACGGGCATGATTTACTTCAAAGACAGCCGAGTCTTCGACTATGCGGGAAACCTGCCGCCCCAGCATTTCCTGGGGGACCCGGAGCACAGGGTCACGTCGGGCATCATCATCGAGGTTCCCTGATAGGGTGCGGCGATTTTTCGCGCGCTGGAGGGAATTCTATGTGGGTGGGTCACTGGGTTAATGGGAACTCTGACTGCTTTTCAGGGTGCATCCTGAAAGGGTATGTGAAGAAAAAGGGGCGTCGGCTAGGCTCGTCCTTCGGGTCCTAGAAGATCCCGAGGATGAGCCTGATCACGAAGATCAGTATCCTGAGGGGCAGGAGGGCGAGGTTCACGATCAGTGCCACGAACAGCCCTACGCTCATAGCCGAGAGGGTGAGGAACCCTATCGTCACGAGTGCTCCCAGGAGCAGCCAAGCGATTATCACCATCTTCCTTCGATATCTCTAGCGTAACGCTTGTTAATATAAATGATTCAGCATCGGAGGCGATTTTCAGGGCGGTTCATGGAAAACAGCAGCCCTCGTAAGCGAGCGTGGCGACCCCATGCATAGGATCATTGGCAACGCGCACGCGTATGCTCTGATCAAAGATGGTTTATGATGACTAATGACTATGAGAGGACGACGTCATTTCACCCATACACTGAAAGTCGACAAAAAAAACCGATAAAAACACATTAAACCATGAAAGCCCCCTTAAAAACTCTCCATTCACCCACCATACCCCCTCATCCAATACGATCGGAACAAAAACCGAACCGAAACACCCTAGACTGAAACGCACCCAACAATTGAAGAGAGGAGAAGGAATCAAACCATCCAACCCAGAAAAACATTCCAAACACCGAAAGGAGCCCGAAAAACACCTGGAAACCATCGCCACCAACCCATCAACCAGAACAGTAGTCATTCAGTAGCAAAACAGTAGCAAACCACACACAAAAAAAACCGAGAACACCGCAAAACCCGAAAAACACACGCAAAGACACCCCCAAACAACCCCCCAGCCGACAGGGAGGTGGATAAGGCAACTGGCGGGCCCGGTGGACTGGAACCTAAGACCGAGCGGTTGAAGGCGATTTAACGGTCAGGAAAGAGTGAAAACTATAATTTCTTGGCTATCTTCTCAGCTTCTCTCGTGATCTTCATCAGATCATCTTCAGACGGCAATCCTCTGATGTCCCCCATCCTACCCTTGACGTTTCCCTCTTCCCACCCATGGAACTCACTGAGAACATACCACTTATCGAGCACCGTAAACCCAATATGATCGAAGAACTGCCCAGCATAATCCCCTGCAGGAGTAGCCTCATCTAAACCTGTATGCGGACCAGAGTAGGTGCAAAATATCAACGCAAATTTCCCGGGCACTCTCGGTGAGCTTGGTTTAATCTTGCCTTCGCTTCGATGTTTTCTAAAATTCTTCTTCAACATGTCATCCACGGGTTTGGGGGGATGCCATGAGTATGAGGGAAAACCGAGGCAAACCAAGTCATAGTCGAAGTAATCGACGTCACCCGCTTCATCCACCTTCAACAGAGAGACTTCTAAACCGGCTTCATCTAGCCCTTCCTTGATGCTATGCGCTACTTTCTCGGTGTTTCCTGATTTTGACCAGTAAATGACTGCGGCCTTCTTTGCCATGGACTCCGGTCTGTTCAACTGGATATTTAATGATTTACTGCGAGTTCTAAACCAAACCTCATTTCATATTTTTTCATTATGTCCCGTTCTCCTCTTCGGGTAATTTAACTCACTGGCCTGAACATCACCCCAGCATTCATGACCACTCTGTCCAGGTAGAGGAACGTCACACTGGAAAACGCCACAAACACCCGGAGGGGCGACCATCCAAGCCCCCATCTACACCCTGAAAACCCCCACGGACTTCGCGGGGACATCGATCTTCATAGCCGGATTCCTGATCCGAGTCGCCGCACAGGCGACCCTGAAACGGAACTACTCGGGGACCCTGAGGATAGGTGAAGGCCACACCCTCATCACCCACGGCATCTACAGCCACGTCCGACACCCCGTCTACACCGGCGTAATCCTCAGCGCCCTCGCCATCCCCATATACACCACCAGCCTCCCGGGACTCCTAATAGCCCTCCTCGGGATACCCCTATTCAACTACAGGATAGCAAACGAAGAAAAGATGCTCATCCAACAATACAGCGACCAATACACAGAATACATGAAGACAACACCGAAACTCATCCCCTACATCCACTAGACTCGCGCCCGCTCCCCACCCCCTCAAGCATACCAGAAACCAAACAGTAACGAAACAACACCAAAATCAACCAGAAAAACCCACCAAACACCGGAAGGAACCCGAAAAACTCACACAAAAACACCCCAAACAACCCCCCCAACAAGAGGGGTGGAGGAAACATCTGGCAGGTCCGATGGGTTACACTCCGTATACCGAGCGGATTCTGCCTCTTTGAACCCCCGGCGTAAAAATTCAGTGGGTTCGAATCCATCCCTCCGCACATCTGTTCCTTCCCCATGCAGTTTTCTTGAGTACTAAATATACCGAATCAAATCTCGAATAGAAGACAACATATCGGTCTTACATATTTTATCTAACTTAGATTGTCTAGCTATAGATACCCACATTTTCTCAGTGACAACTACATTACAATAGGGAATTGAGAGAGTCAACCCCCAAACATCATAGATATCATTCACGAATATTGGCCTATGAAATTGTAAATCCCGATACATCATTAAATATATTAGCGTAAGTCCAGTTGGAATACGCTCTAATATTTTCTCAAATTCTTCTCTCGTCATATCTTCTCGAAAAAGAAAATCCCTTGGTAACTTTTTCTCAGTTGAAATGTCAGCAAAATGAGGTATAATATTAGCTGCAATATTCTGCACAAGAAAAACACGCCTTCTCAAATTACTATCTTTTATATCCAACAACCCTCTGCGGATCTTTTCCATTTCAGCAGCAGCAAATGATAATTTAGATCTAAATGAAGAGTCAGGTTTTGACTTCATAAACGACAATTCATAAAATCGGGGATCATATAAAATCGAAGTCATTTTTTCTACAACATTGGGAGGTGGTGTCTTCGTAATATCCCCATCCTTACTTACGATTTTAGGTTTTGATCCGATTAGATGATGAATACCTCGTTTAATGAACACGTATCTTAGATCAATCCTGGGCGAACCTAACCGCTCTTCAATATATTGATCAACCTCAACTGCAATATGATTATCAATGTAGGGTGAAATGGAGTAACCCTTCGACAATTTGACCATTAAAGATAGTAAATGTTGTTTCCTTTTTACACTAGAAATCTTATTCGTTTCATCAAGATTCACGATACTAAGAGGGAATAAAGCCCGACCTTCTTTCACTGCTAGGTTTATTGCATTAATGAGCTTAGATTCATCCTCCGTTTTTTCGACTCTATGCACTATCTTCGCTAAATCTATCCAACCATTTTGGTCTAAATATACGAGTAAAGGCCATTTACCAGATATCATATCATCCACTCAAGTCTTGTATGAACAATTCAAGAAATGGCTTCTCAAATCATATTAAATAAATACAGAAGAACAGCAGTTGTGCTATTATTAATAAGTAACTCAATTTTTTATGGGTAAAATAATGAGATAACCAAACTCGCAGTAGAAATTATTATTGAAAGAACAGAAGCAAAGATTG
Source organism: Candidatus Bathyarchaeota archaeon (assembly GCA_026014875.1). Classification (GTDB taxonomy): domain Archaea; phylum Thermoproteota; class Bathyarchaeia; order TCS64; family TCS64. Next base: position 340,805 of record JAOZHO010000037.1, read on the forward strand.
CTATTATGACAGAATATTTTTGATAAAGCTCTTCTCTGCCTGAAATAGGTAATGTTAAGTAGTAGTCTTCAGTGTAAGCCTCGCCACTGTCATCGAAAATAAAAGATTCATAATTAAAATCTCCTGCATCACGATAACTCCGAAAATTAGAAAACACCAATCCACACACTCCGCTATGTGCCATAATTTTGTCTTTAAGAAAAATCGTATGTTTTTCACCTTTTTTTAAGGGAGGGATTGCGTGTTCTCCAACACTGTGAGATGTTTCATCTGGATACTTGAAGGATATAGAAACAAAGCCTCCAAGAAAATCGAAATCTTTGCTTAGTAAAATTATTTCCAAATCAAAATGTTCAAATTGAATAATTTCGTGAGGCTTAAATATCCAGAACATTCTGTTTGCTTTCGACTCGATAAACCAATCGAAATATAATTTCGTAGTATCCATCCCTTTCACATCAAACTTAAAGGATTATTGCGCGCGCAAATGCATGTCCTCGCTATCTTGGATCTGTCATCATTCATGCCGAGTTTTTCGCGCACTAATCCGTGTCTACTTATTCTTATCTATATTAATTGATTCAGGTTAGGAATGTCAGAACTGGCGAGTAAAACCAGGGCGTCTTAACCTACCTCCTAGGCACAAGTACCCGGAGGGGCGACCATCCAAGCCCCCCCCCGATCAACTCTTCCCTCGGAGGCGGACCCCCTCCTCCAGGCTCCTCACGGCCCTGCCCAGGTCCCGGGGTAGCCTCGCCCTCCCCATCCACCTCCCCTCCTCCTGCAGCCGCCTCGCCACCGCCGCGAGGATCCCGATGTCGCCCGTGATCCTGATCAGATTCCTCCTCACCCCCACGAAGATCATCCTCACCCCATCATCCTCCTCCCCCGACTCAAGCCACGCCCTCAACCTCTCACGATCCCGATCCGTGAACAAATAGCTCCTCAAACCACACCCCACCGAGAAACATAAAACAACCCCCAAAAATAACCCTTTACCCAAAAAACAGGTATAAAAACCCCCAAACAAACCAAACAAGGTATAAAACCCCCAAAAAACCGCTATAAGCGACCACAATTATAAGATGGCGGGCCCGGTGGGATTTGAACCCACGACCTCAGGCTTAGGAGGCCGGCGCGCTATCCATACTGCGCTACGGGCCCAACGCCAACACACAGAACACACACATCCATAAATAAATACCCCCAACACCCCCCACATACCCACAAGCGGGGGTACCCGAGGCTGGTCAAAGGGGCGAGACTTAAGATCCCCAACCACGGGTAAGACATCTCGTAGCTAAGGCTTTCGCGGGTTCAAGTCCCGCCCCCCGCACCAAAAACCCACCCCACCACCAACCAAAATGAAACAAAGAGAAAACACGGACCCAACTCACTTCTTCAACATAGGACCCACAAAATACCCGACAACAGCCCCAAGCACCAAAGTCGCAATCGCATACATCTGCCAAATACCCGCGGAACTCTGCGCCGCAGCAAGAGCAACCTCAATACCAGCCACGTCCTCCACGAGACCGGCGATCTGAACAATAAGACCGCCAATATCTCCCTCGAGGCCGGACACATCAGCCTCCAAGTCAGAGACATCTCCCTCCAACTCGCTCACCTGATACTCCAGAGTGGAAACCTCTCCCTCCAGCCCGGAAACCTCGCCCTCCAAACTGAATATCTCGCCCTCTTTCGCCTCGATCACATTAACCGAGTCGATGAGCATCCCGCCGTACTGCGTCACATAGTCAACGATGTTCTCGAACAACCGACCGCCCTGCTGAGGATTCGCATCAACACCATACCGATCCGGCCAGATCATCTCCGGCTTATACAGACCCATATACTGCCCAAACGGCGCATCACCAGTCGCAATCACGATGTTACCCGAGTCATAATCGACCTCCATAGCCATCAACGGGAAGCTACCCTCGGCCCCCGCCTCATGGACCTCAGGAACGGGCTCGCTATCATCCACCACGACACCGACATCCGACGTCGTCATGATAACATAGACACCATCCGGGGCATCAGTCTCGAGAGCGACGTAGCTCCCGCCCACGTATCCGATGACGATGCCGGGCCCGTGGAACAGGCCCCGCTCCACACCGGAGACGAGATGAGCAAACTCAGGGTCCACATTATCCGAAACACCCAGAACCATATCGGGAGCTCCGCCGTTTGAGACGGGGTCCTCAGCGGAGGCCGCCTCAATTCTGAGAGCGCTTCCAAGGTACTCCAGCGCAGAGTTAGCGGAGGCCTGACGCAGAGCATCATTCCCAAAGTCGCTGTCAGCGGCAACCCATACCGCCTTTCCGCCTTTCTCAAACCAGGATTTTATCGCAGCCAGCTCATCATCATTAAAGTCCAAGGTGGAATTAGCCTGAACCATGATGAGCATATCCGCACCCGTCAGATCAGACGCAGCGATGTCATCATACACGACAGACCATGTAACCCAAGACATATTATTCATGACATAAGTCAGCTGAGTGTCAGGATTATAAGCCCCCTTCAGATGCACCACCACTCTAGGATTAGCAGCGAAAGACAGCGCAGCGACAGAGCAGAGAGATAAAGCAAGCGTAGTCAGCAGAAGGATCGAAAGAATTCTTTTCTTCATTTTCAGGCATTCCCTTCCGATTCAACATCCTGCGCGCGCGGAGATATGAGTGAACTCCCCGTAATGGGTGTGCCCCTCATCCATCGCCCGCTTCATCGCGTCCACGATGTGACCCTGAGTCCGGAACCCCGACTCCCCACCTGAAATACGAATGACACTCTTCGAACCCAAAACCAAACACCACTCCGAAACACGGACCCTAGAAAACGATAACGCGCCATACAGCACTTAAAACATTCTCCGCGAGAAAAATCCCCCTAGAAACCCGGCAGGCACCAACTTTGGTGAACTAGCCGAGATAAATGAAAAATAAAAGGGAAGAAACGTGGTCGTCTACTTCTTCAGCATCGGACCCACAAAGAACCCGACCACAGCCCCGATCAACAGGGCCGCAATCGCGTACATCTGCCAACTGCTAGCGGAGCTCTGAGCCGCAGCGAGATCAGCCTCTAGGCCCGCCACATCGCCCTCGAGCCCAGAGACTTCGCTCTCCAGACCGGAGATCTCGTTTACTGAGTCGATGAGCATCCCGCCGTACTGCGTCACATAGTCGACTATATTCTCGAACAAACGACCGCCCTGCTGAGGATTCGCATCAGCACCATACCGGTCCGCCCTAAGCATCTCCGGCTTATACAAACCCATATACTGCCCAAACGGAGCATCACCAGTCGCAATCACGATGTTACCCGAGTCATAATCGACCTCCATAGCCATCACCGGGAAGCTGCCCTCGTCACCCGCCTCATGGACCTCGGGGGAGGGTTCCGTGCTATCCACCACGACACCGACATCCGTCGTCGTCATGATGATGGAGACCCCGGGGACGTCGGTGTCCTCAAGGGCGACGTAGCTCCCGTCCACGTATCCGATGATGATGCCGGGCCCGTGGAACAGGCCCCGCTCCACACCGGAGACGAGATGAGCGAACTCGGGGTCCACATTATCCGAGACCCCGAGAACTCTGTAAGGAGCCCCCCCATTAGAGACGGGGTCCTCAACTGAGGATGCCTCAAACCTGAGGCTGCTCCCAAGGTACTCCAACGCAGAGTTAGCGGTGGCCTGACGCAGAGCGTCATTCCCATAGTCGCTGTCAGCAGCAATCCATACCGCCTTACCGCCCTTATCGAACCAGGACTTTACAGCGGCCAGCTCGTCATCAGTATACTCCAACGAGGAATCAGCCTGAATCATGATGAGCATATCGGCGCCCGTCAGATCGGACGCAGCGATGTCATCATACACGATAGACCATGAAACCCAGGACATGTTACTCGTGACGTAAGTCAGCTGAGTGTCAGGGTTCAAGGCCCCTTTCAGGTGGACAACCACCTTGGGATTAGCAGCGAAAGACGGCGTAGCGACGGAGCAGAAAGACAGTGCAAGCGTAGTCAGCAGAAGGATCGAAAGAATTCTTTTCTTCATTTTCAAATATTCCCTTCCGATTCAATATCCCATACAGGATTTAAAACACTTCTCAGAGAGAACCGGACAAAGTTAAAAAGGCTTCAGAATACTATCGAATGAGGATGATTCGATGGATAGAAAGATAACCCTGAGCATAGCCGTCGTCGTTATTATCGCCGTGGGCGCATACGCGATTTTCACGAGGCAGGGCCCTGAGCCATCTCCATCCCCGTCTCCATCCCCGTCTCCATCCCCGTCTCCATCCCCGTCTCCAACGCCCACCGAGGTCACCCTCAACGTGATCACCCGGCACGGCTCCGACATCACTCGGCAAGCGGAGTTACTATTTAGAGAGACGGAGTACTGGGAGATGTACAACTTCAAAGACATCAAATGGATCCCTGTCGCCTCGAGCCTCTGGGTCGACACGATCACGAGACGGGGAGACATCGACCTCGGATGGGGAGGAGGTCCCGTGTTATTCGACATCGTCTACGGGGAAGGGCTCACAGCCCCCCTCGACAGCGACGATGTCCTGGAAGCCCTCGCCCAGATACCTGACCAGATCGGAGGAGTCGCCGCCAAGAGGATCGACGATGGAGATGTCCACTGGGTGGGAGCCGCAATCTCCTCATTCGGCTTCACCATCAACACCCAAGTCCTCGAATTAGAGGGGGTCCCTCAACCCACAAAATGGACCGACTTGGCCAACGAGACATATTCTCCAATCTTCTTGATGGATAAAGTGATCGGCACCGCTGACCCAACCCTTTCGACCTCCAACACCCGGATGTTCGAGATAATACTCCAAACCCACGGATGGGAGAGAGGCTGGGAGATAATGACCACGATGGGCGGGAACGCAAAGATCTTCGACCGGTCGGAGAGCGTGAGAGACGCGGCCATCCAAGGAGAAATCGGAGCAGGGACGACCATCGACTTCTATGGATATACAGCCCAGCTACAGAACCCCGGGATATGCTGGTACGTCTTCCCCGAGGACGGGACCCTGGTCAACGCTGACCCTATCGCCCTCCTCACTACATCTCCGAACCCGGAGGCCGCCCAGGCGTTTGTGTCCTGGCTGCTCACCCCCGAGGGACAAATTCCCTGGCTAGACCCCAATATAAACAGGCTACCCATCAACCCCGCGGTTTTCGACACCCCTGAGGGCCTAGAGCGGTCTGATCTCAAGGAGATCTACGAGAGGTCCCAGGAGGCCATTATATCCGGGTTCAGTGATGACCTTGCCCTCTCTTACGAGTTTACCATGATGTACTATTTCCACGCGACTCTAGTGAGGCCCCAACTCATGCTCACATCAGCTTGGGAAGACCTAACCCTAGCAAAGTTTGATGAAGATATCACACAGGCTCAGTTCAAGGAACTCGTGAATCAGCTGAGCGACCCCCTCCTATTCGAGTTCACCGATCCAGCGACAGGCCAGACCGTGACATTCACTGAAGAGTTCGCCATCTCCATCAACGAGAGGCTGAGGACGGATCCGGAGTACAAGCAGGACATATTGGACGCATGGATCGAGGCCGCCGAGGCCCGCTACGACTCCGTCAGGGCCCAGGTCGCCGCTCTGGTTCCATAGCCGAGGCCTAATCGGAGCTTCGCAGAGGTACGTCGAGTGGATCTCAAGAAGACCATCGGGACTCTCAAGAGGGAGCTGGACGCGATGACCGCGATCCAGACTTTTATAGCATACGCCTTTCTGCTGGTCTTCCTCATCGCACCCCTCGTCCTCATGGTCGGCCAAGCCTTCGTCTATCAAGGGGGAGCATCCTTCAGATGGTTCACAGATCTCCTCAGCAGCCCCGAGTACGTCTCCTTCACATCGAGGGGTGGTAGACTCTTTGAGGTACGCAGAGGGGTCATGTACCTCTGGGGCCACGACTACGGGATCCTCCTAAACTCCCTGATCGTCGCCTTCTTCGTGACCGTGTTCTGCTCCATCATCGGCGTCGTCGCCGCGATGCTCATGGGCCGCTACAGGTTCCCTGGGAAGAGTCTTTTCAGAGTCCTACTGCTGATACCTCTCCTCGCCACGCCCTTCGTGAACGCGTACATCGTCGGGAAGCTCTTCAACCCCCGGGGGGGCCTCATCAATTATCTCCTCGTCGACCTCCTTCACGTCCTCCCATGGAGGCTCGACATCGACGGACTCGTCGGGGTTATCCTTGCCCAGACTCTATCATACTATCCCATCATATTCTTGAACGTCCTCGCCTCCCTCAACAGCATCGACCCCAGCGTCGAGGAGATGGCCGAGAACTTGGGCGCCCGGGGCTTAAGGCTGTTCAGGACAGTGACCTTTCCCCTTTTTCTCCCGGGACTCGCGGCGGGGGCCGTCATCGTGTTCATCTTCAGCCTCGAGGACCTCGGAGCGCCGATTGGCTTCACCGGGGCTAGAGCGAATCCCCTGTCTAGGAAGCTGGTCTCTTACCAAGTTTACAGCAGCTTCGCCGAGGCGCTCACGGGAAGCTTCTCCCCGAAGATCGCCGCCCTCGCTGTGATCATCCTCTTCATCGCCGTCGCTGGGTTCCTGATCATCAGACGATACGTCAATCTACGCACATATGCGATGCTGAGCAAAGGCGGCAGATGGAGCCCAAGACTCAGGACCCCTTCGGTCAAGACTCAGGTCGCCATCATCCTCTCCCTAATATTCCTGGTCACATTGGCTTCGATGCCCCAGATCGGAACCGTCATACTTGCTACATCGAACTGGGCCATAAGCGGGACCCTGCCCACCAAGGCTACAGGCCAGTACTTGGGAACTCTCGTATCAGATCCCGATGTGACTAGAGCCATCGTTAACAGCCTACTCTACTCGGGGGCTGCAGTGGTGATCACAGTCCTTGTAGGCTCTAGCATCGCATACGTGGTCGCGAGGAGAGACATACCAGGACGAGCCCTTCTAGACATCCTAGCAACGATTCCCGTGGCGGTGCCAGGGATTGCCCTGGCGGTGGGATATTTCCTTCTCTTCTCATCGAAAATGTTCCGGGGGTCGATCCTAGATCCACTGCTGGACCCAGCCCTCCTCATGATCCTCGCTTACTCAATACGCCGACTGCCGTTCACGACGAGGGCGGTATCGGCGGGCCTAGCGCAGGTCGACAAGAGCCTCGAGGAGTCCTCGATGAACCTCGGGGCCAACAGACCGACCACCTTCTTCAAGATCGTGCTCCCCCTCATCATAGGCCACATTCTCGGAGGAGCCATCCTGAGTTTCGTCTATTCGATGTCCGAGGTGAGCACCAGCGTCACCCTGGGGGCCCTGCGTGAGGATCGAGTTCCCATCACGTTCTTCATCAGCCAGATCGTATACGGCGTGGCTGCTGTGGGGTCGGTGAGCATCGGGGCTGCCCTATGTGTGCTTCTCATGGCAGTGCAGATCACTGCGATGGCGATCTCCAACTTCATTTTAAAACAGAAGGTAGCATTCCTGGGAGTGTAAAATATGGTTAAAGTTGAGCTTAAAGGTGTCACGAAAAGATTTGGGGATGTCGTGGCCGCGGGAGATGTAACCCTCCAGATTGAGGACGGGGAATTCTTCACCTTCCTCGGTCCCAGCGGATGCGGTAAGACCACCACGATGAGGATGATCGCTGGCCTCGAGTACCCCGACGAGGGAGGGATCTTCTTCGACGGAGAGGACGTGACCAACCTCCCCAGCTTCAGGAGGAACACTGGGATGGTCTTCCAGAACTACGCCCTATGGCCCCACATGAAGGTCTTCGAGAATGTAGCTTACGGTCTCAGGGTCAGGAAGGTCGAGCAGGCGGAGCTCAAGAAGCGGGTGGACGAGGCCCTCGAACTGGTGCATCTCGACGGATTGGGGGGCCGGTTTCCCTCTCAGCTCAGCGGGGGTCAGCAGCAGCGTGTCGCTCTCGCGAGGGTCATGGTGATCAATCCCTCTGTTCTGCTGTTGGATGAGCCTCTGAGTAACTTGGATGCGAAGCTCCGGGTGGAGATGAGGGAGGAGATTAAGGAGATCCAGAGGGAGCTGGGGATCACCACCATCTATGTGACCCATGATCAGGAGGAGGCGATGGCTGTGAGCGACCGGGTGGCCATCCAGAATCATGGGGTGATCCGGCAGGTTGGGACGCCCTCGGAGATCTACAGTTTTCCCCGGGAGGTCTTCATTGCGTCATTCATCGGGAGGGGAGCGATCCTCGAGGGGGTTGCTGGGGTCTCCGGCGGTGTTCCCCGGGTTGACCTGGGGGGTTTCACCGTTGAGGGGGTGGACAGCGCCTCGGCTGTCGGGGACGGGGACCGGGTGGCCTGCGTCATGAGACCTGAGAGTTTCTCGATCGGCGCGCCGGGAGAGCCCTCGAATCGTTTGGATGGCGTTGTGGAGTGGTCCTCTTTCATCGGTCCGTACAGGGAGGTTAAGCTTAATGTGGGGGGGACTACTCTCTTGGTGGATGTGCCTCCGGAGAGGGAGACGCCTGTGGGGGGGAGCCTCACGGTTTACATTCCCGTCCGAAGGACTATTGTGCTACCGTGGGTTGAGGTGAAGTGAGGCTGTTGAAGAATCGCAGGTTAAATGGGGCGCTGGTCGCTCTTGTTGTGTTATCATGCGCGTTCGCCGCGCTGGTTCCGATTTCTGTTGTCTCGGGGAGGGCCGTCCCAATAACTGATCCTGTGGGGTATCCCCTCCCGACGAACCCGGAGCCGGTGCTACTGGGGGGTGAGTTGAGAGTGGAGGTTATTGCGGGACTTGGGGCTTCGTCATGGACTGGAGGCCTAGACGGGACGTATGGCTCCGGTGCGTTGACCCTGATAAACAGCAGTTACTCCAGTGGGCTGTGGACCGTCTTCTTCGGTGTCTCCTCCGATGTGTATCCTGCTCTGTACGATCTTGAGCTGAGCTGGAGCGATGGGAGTTCCTCGACGGAGTACACTCAGCCCCGGAGCGTCTGGGTTCTGGAGGAGTGGCCGGAGACCTTGAGGGTTGCCCATGTCTCGGACTTCCACCTGCCTTACGGCGCAGATATTTTGGCTACCTATGTCTATGAGGCGAATCTCGTGGATGCGGATATGATCGTGGTTACGGGGGATATCGTGGATGTGGAGACAATCGCGTCGTCTTGGAATTATCTCCAGGATATCACAGGTCGGTTAGGTATTCCCATTTTCCTTCTCCCAGGGAATCATGATTACACATCTGGTTCTGTGCTATTCCAAAAATATGGAGGGCTGAAAAACTACAGCGTCGTTATTGGGGATTTCCTGTTCATGGCACTCGACAGCGACGGCGGGGGGTACATCGGCCAGGAGCAGCTGGACTGGGCTGAGAGTGTCCTTGCTGGTAATCCGGGTAAAGTGAAGTTCATGGGTTTCCATCACTCTCTCTTGAGCAGCGAGTTCGAGGACGATGGGGGGGCGGTGAAGGGCGGTGAGCTCGAGGGGGACTGGACGGATATTGAGGCCCTCAGGGATGTGATGTATTTCACCTGGGGGGAGAATATCGGGCTCGCGGAGGAGCTTCTGAGGATCATTCAGACCTATGATGTGAAGCTCGTCATGTCGGGGCACGTCCACCGGGATATCATCTATGTGCTAAACGGGGAGAATTATTTCGTGACCACCGGTGCTTGTGGCGGCGGGGGTCCAACTGGGTATGAGGGGCCGCGTTCGAGGCTCATCGAGCTGGACTCCGACGGCACTATTCGCCTTGACGAGTACGCCTTGGCGGGGCTCTTCGATCCCCCTAATGCGATCCCGACGGGGGAGCTCGCCTACTATTATTGGGGGGCAAATGACGGGTCGGGGGAGGCTGTCTCTGCGAGGGTGATGAATGGCCTCGAGATGGCGTTGGAGGATGCGAGCCTCGAGTTCCTCGTGAGCTCCGAGAATCCTGTGGGCGCCTACAGCTTCTATCCCAGCGACCCGGGGAGTTACGCTGTGGTGGAGACCGATGCGGGGCATCTCTTCGTGGTCCGTGTGGATGTTTCCGCGGGGGGTGTCTATGACTTGACCCTCGCGGTGGATGCTGATGGTGTGGAGCCTTCGGTGGAGATCGGGTTCCCGGATGAGTATCTGGAGGGGGCTCTCGTGGATGTCACTGTTAGTCTCACGGATTCAGGGTGGGGTGTGATGGATGTTGGGGCATCTTACTCTTTGGACGGTGGGAGTAGCTGGACGGAGTTCGACGCCGCCGTTTCGGCTATAGTGAATAGAGACGAGTATGTTGTGAATCTTCAGGATGTAATCCTCGCCCTTGACGTAGATGTCTCGAGTGCACCGATCGGTGCGACGCTGATGGTGAGGGTGGAGGCTACTGACTTTGCGGGTAACCGGGGGTCCTCGGAGGAGAGTTACGATCTGGGCGATGCGTCTCCCGCGACTTATACCCTCTCGGTGGATTCATCTCCGGTCTCGGGGGTGACCGTGACAGTTGACGGGGTGGTTTATGAGACCTTGTTCGAGGCTGAGCTGGTGGAGGGCAGTCACACGGTGGTGGTGTCGGATGAGATCACGGTGGAGGGTGTCGATTACACGTTCACGGGATGGGCAGATGGATCGGCTGACCTCGAGAGGACTGTGGACCTCTCGGGGGATACCGATCTAGAAGCGCTCTATGAGGAGACAGCCGCTGAGGAGCCGGAGCCTGAATCGCCGGGTGGGGGCATACCGATCCCGTATGCTTCGGTGGCGGTGGGTCTCCTGCTGGGCGTCGTCATGCTGTTCCTGTTCAGGCGGAGGTAGTTTTCTCTCCCCCTTTGTTCTGAGGGTTTACTCTCTGGGTTGTCCGGAGTAGATGTCCAAGGGGGTCTGTCCCGTGACCTTGGACTCTTTGATGAGGAAGTCCCTGAGTTCGTCCTCCCGGGTGAAGATGCGGGTGGCGTACCATTCGAAGAAGGGGCTGGGCTCGTAGGGGTAGTAGACGTAGACCATCTTGGCGAGGGCTTTGGCGTAGACCATCTCGCACATGACCCCGGCGCTGATGGCGGCTCGGGGGTGGTAGACGATGACCATGGCGCTGTTCTCGATGAGTTTGTAGTCTGTGTCGATGATCTGGAATCTGAGGTTCTTGATGCTTGCCTCGAGTTCGAGGGCGTCGATCTCCTCGTGAATGGCTCCTGATTTGTATTCCATGGTGAAGTTGAGCTTGGTGGGGCGGGGTTCTCCTGCTTCGATGGCGGCGTTGACTATGCGTCTCCAAGCCTCGACGGTGTTCCAGTCTTTGATCATGTAGGGGTCGAATACGATGTAGTATTCGCTGAGGGTGTTGCCGAATTCGTAGATGTCGTTTAGTATGGTCTCGCTTTCGCCTGTGATGGGGTGGCTGAGGTAGATCTTTTCGCGGCCGTGGCTCCAGATGACGTCTTGGAGGAATTCGGGGCCGTTCTCGTAGGCGACGAGTTGGATCTCGGGGCGGGGGGTGAATAGATCGGCGTGGTGGTATGCGAGGTTGATCTCTTCGCGGCGCCAGTTGGCGATCTCGCCGAGGGTGAATGTGTGCTCTTGCCATTGTATGTCTTGGGCGAGGCGTTTGCGGACGCGTAGTATGTCGTCGAATATGATGACTATCATGTCGGGTTCGAGGGCTTTGATCTCGTCGTCGTGGAGTCCTTGGAATCTGTTGCCTTTCCATTCGAAGTGGAGGGGTGTGCTGACGATGTGGGTTCCGGGGCGTCTGTCGATCTCTTGGGTGATCTTGTGGATGGCGGCTTGGTGGTAGCCTTCCATGCGTTCGGGGCTGCTGTCGTAGAAGTCGAGTATGTTGAGTTTGGTGAGTGTGGTGTCGTCTAGGCGGGCTTCTTCGACGATGTATTCGAATAGGTGGTGGTAGTTGAAGTTGGTGTTTTCCCGCATCTGGTTGAGGATGTCGTCTCTGCCGTTGCCGGGGGGGCCGGTGCAGACGATGACTCTTCGTTCTGGGGTCATGGGGTTTTCATTGTTTTGGGTGGGGGTGGGGGATATAAATGGCGTGATGGTGTGTGGGGGGGTGAAAAAAGGGGGGGTTGGGGGGTTTAGACGTCGCCGTTTTGTTGTATTTTGGTGTCTTCGTAGGGTGCTGCGACTCTGCGGTAGTATTCTAGTTTGCAGGCTTCCATGACGCCTATGGCGCGGTTGATGTTGAAGTAGCGTAGGGGGTAGGCTTCTTTGAGGATGCGGGTGATGATGTAGTTGAGTTCGCCGTCTATGCGTTCGAGGGGCTGGGCTTTGAGGATGGCGATGAGGGTGCTGAGGGATTCTTCGTATTTGGGTCTGTCTTCTTGGAGTATGTAGGGCATGTTGGTTCGTGTTGTTTGTGGGGGGTGTGGGGTTTATAGGCTTTGAGTGGGGGGGCGTTGTAATTGTAGCATATTATAAGGGTTTTTTAGGGGGAGTTGTTTGGAGTGGTTGTTTGGGGTTGTTTTAGGGGTTTGTTTGTTGTTTGGCGGGGTTTCCCGGGTTCTTTCGGTGTTGTTTTGCTACTGTTTAGCTACTGAATGGCTGCTGTTTTGCTTGAACGGTTGTTGGATGTGGTTTCCGGGTGTTTCTCGGGTTCCTTTCGTGAGTTGGCAGTGTTTCCATATGGGGATGAATGTCTGATTCCGCTGTTATGTTTGGTGCGGGATCGTTGGGAAAGATGTGTATTGAAGATTGTTGATCTTGGAACGTTTGAGTGGGCTGATCCGCCTCGGGGGTACTACCTGAGCGATGTGAAGGAGAAGGTGCTATGGCGGGATGAGGAGACCGTCGCGATCTTCTGGGACGGACCCAAGTCCGAGGTCGTGGAGTGAAGCCTATAAACATCTGGACCGAAAGGTCTCAACCATGAGCGACACGCCTTCACACCACGGCCCCGACGCCAAAGTCGGCGGCGACCACCCCAACGAGACGATGAGGCTCCTCTTCGAGAGGGGGAGCTGCAGGGACTACTCCGACGAGAAGGTCCCCGAGGAGGTCCTGAGGAAGATACTTGAGGCGGGGACCCACGCCCCCACCGGCGGGAACCTTCAGCCCTACTCCGTCATCAAGATCCAAGACGCTGAGAGCGGGAGATGGTTCGTGGAACTCGGAACGCAAAAGTTCATCGGCGAGGCCCCGGTGCTCTTGCTCTTCTGCATCGACTACAGGAGGCTCCGGAGATGGGCGGGGCTCGAGGTCGCCCCGTTCACGGCGACGAGCGCCTTCCGCCACTTCTGGATCGGATTCCAGGGCACCATCATGTTCGCCCAGAACATCTGCACCGCCGCGGACGCCATGGGCCTCGGCACGTGCTACATCGGGACGGTCCTCGAGTTCTTCCCGGAGCTCAAGGAGAGATTCGGCCTCCCCGATGGGGTCTTCCCCGTCGTCCTTATGACCCTTGGATACCCGGCTAAGGGGATCATACCGAGGAGGAAGCTGGGGGTCGACGTCGTGGTTCACGACGAGGCGTACAGGGAACTGGGAGACGACGAGCTCCTGGACGCGTTCAACGAGAAGTACGCGGGTCGGGACAGCAGGAGGGTCGAGATCACCGAGGAGAGACTGGAGACCATAGAAGGGGTCTGCCTCAAGGTGCACGACGAGGATTTCGCAGCTAGATGCGTTGAAAAAGTGAAGGAGAACGGCTACTTCAGCGCAGTCCAGAGATACTTCGGGCTCCACTACAGGGCGGACCTGATGCCCAGAGGTAACCTAGAATACCTGGAGATGATGAAGGATTTCGGTTTCGGATGGTTCGAGGAGTTCAAGCCGGTCGCTGACGAGCCATCCTAAACCAGCGCGCGATTGGATCGTCCATCGCACGGGTGACTCGTGCTCTAGATTTGAGCCTTCTCCGGCTCGTGGATATACAAGTATGTGAGCAGCAGACTGACGATTGTCGCCGCGGAGAGGATAATCCAGAGATAAGCGGAGTTGAACTCGTAGATCTGGCCACCCACATATGATCCGAGGGCGGCAGCCGGGAAAAGCAGGAAGCCCCCTCCCCAGAAGTTTCCGAAGCTGAACAGGACCCCCCTCTCCCCCAGGAGGGAGTAGAGGCGCCCCCTCCGGTTCCGGGGTATCATGTTCGCGATCAACGTGGAGAAGGCGGGCATCATCATGCCGTTGATGACCGTGATCCAGCAGATTATCGCCAGGACCCCTAGGAAACCTTCAGCAAACAGGTACAGGAAGATAGCTACGGGGGCCATCGCCATCGCGATGAGTATCATCCTCCGGGGCCCCCATCTGTCCACGAGAGCCCCCAGGGGGAACGCGAGGATTATCCCCAGGAGCCCGGATATGGGGAGGATGAGCCCCCACTGGATCACGGTGAGCCCCACCACCTGCTTGGCGTAGATGACCCAGAAAGGCGCAGTCATGGCCACGAAGAGGGATGAGACCACCTCGATAACCACGATGCTCACCAGGGCCTTGTCCATCCACCTCAGGGACTCGAAGACGCTCGCATAGGACTCTTTCACTATCCGGGGGAGGGCGCCGAGGGTGAGCTTGTCCTCCACCTCGTCCTCGGAGATGGTCTCCTTGAGATACTTGAGCCTGATAGTGGCCACCAGGAGACCCGTGGCGAAGGCCACCGCCCAGCACAACCGGACCGCCTTGATGAGCCCCGCGTCCTCTCCCCCGAAGGAGGTTATGAGATAGGCGCCGATGTACGGGGCTACGATGCGGACCGCGCTGGGTATCGCCATTATGGTGGCGAAGCCCCTCCCTCTGACACCCGGGGGCAGAGAGTCGGCCTGGAGGGCGTTCATGGCAGGGGAGTAGAAGAGAAAAAGATGGCTGAGGAACTGCCCCACGGCCAGGGCTTTCCAATCCCGGGCGAAGATGAAGGGGAGGTGACAGATCGCGTACAGATACGTGGAGAACCCCACGAGTTTCACCCGACCCATCTTGTCGGCGATGTATCCCCCCACGGGGTAGAGAAACATCCCCGCTATGATCCCGAGGGAGTTGACTAGACCCACCTGGGCCGGGCTCCCCCCGAGGGCCAGGATGTAAAGGCTGAAGAAGGGGTAGACGACGCTCGTGGAGAAGCTCCAGAGAACCCGGCAGATCACCAGAACCCGTACGTTCCCGGTGAGGAACCAGAAAGGAGACCGTCTCTGCTGATCGGGGATCAAGTTCACGGTAGGCTATACAAACTGCGATTTAAGACCTATGGCGACGTTCGCGCGCCCCTCGTGATCTTTCTGGTTGCCGAGGATATCATTCCCTATCCAGACCTATAGGACTCGGCGATTAAAACTCAAGCCTTTCTCCATCCATCCACCGTTAGACTATCCCGGCTTCAGGAGCTTAGGCTTGCAGTGAAAACCACGCGGAAACGAGGTTCTATCCCATATCCAAACACCATTTATGATATCCGAACAAGTACTCCCCCATGGAAACCATAAACGTCCTGGTCGCATACGACAGCCTCACAGGGAACGTGGAGGCGATGGCCCAGGCGGTGGCCGAGGGCTGCAGAGGGGCCGGGGCATCCGTCGATGTCACGAGGGTCGACGAGGTGGACCCCGAGACCATCCAGGGATACGACGGCTTCGCATTCGGCTCCCCCACCCACTGCGGCACCATGAGTGTCAAGATGAACGAGCTATTCAACCGCACCCTCCACCCCAAGCACTGGGGGAAACTCGGGTACAAGGTGGCGGTGGCCTTCACCTCCTCGGGGGGCCTCGGCGGAGGCAACGAGATGGCCCTATGGTCGATGATATCTGCGATACTCAACTTCGGGATGATCACCTTCGGCATCCCCGACTACGTCTCCAAAGGCGTCACCCTCCACTACGGGGCGGTCTCCATCAAGGAGCCCGACGAAGACTCCCTCAACGCATGCAGACTCTTGGGACGGAGGCTGGTCGAGCACGCCGCCGTGATTAAGGCGGGCCTAGCTCGGGACTAGAACCGCTCCTTCTCCACCCGGCGATCCTTCACGCTGATATCGGAGACCCGGACCCTCCGACCCCCGTACAGCTCTGCCTCCTCCTCCCCGGCATAATGGGCCGCGACGACCCTGCCCAGGGACTCGCATTTCATGATCCCGTTACCCGTGGCGCCCCCCACGTAGATCAACCCGGGCATCCCCTCCACCACGGGGATCTTGTCGAACCTGTTGATGGCCCGTTGCCCCGCCCAACTGTTCACGGGCCGCACCCCCTCGAAGCAGGGCAAATACTTCACCAGGGCGTGGTAGGCGTTATCGGCGTAGGTCTCCATCTCGGCCTGGGGATCGTCCTCAAGACCGTACCCCCTACCCAGGTCCTCCGTGACCCCGAGCCAGAGGCTCCCCTCGGAGGCCTCGGCCTTCAGGTAGACCCCGGCATCCGACATCTGCGTCACCGGGAGAACCCCCTCCTCGTTGAAGCCCTTGGTGTAGAGGAGCCTCTCGAGCCCCGGGTCCTTGAAGACGAACATGCACCTCTTCTTAGGCCTCGTCATGGAATCGAAGCCCACGGGGTCCAGCAACCGCTCCGACCAGACCCCCGCCGCCACCACCGTGGTCTCCGCCCGTATCTCGCCGCGGCTGGTCTCCGCCCCCTTCACCACGGCTCCCTGCCAGACGAAGGGCTCCCCGGGGAGGTCCAACTCCTTCTCTGCGCCCAGTATGAGCCGGTCAGCAGACGTGTTATAATGCACCTCCCCTCCGAGCCCCAGGAAGAGGGCCTCCAAGCACCTCGAGAGGGAGTCCGTGTCCACCGACCCGCAGTTGAGCCCCTGGACGCCGATCTCGATGGGCTCCAAGCCCATCATCTCCGCCTCCTCGTCCCCACCAAAGTCCGTCACCAGATCGGGGATGAGCGCCTTCAACTCGCCGGTGTCGTAGGTCTTCAACCCGACCCCCGCCTTCCCCAGCTCCTCGAAGAGGGGCTTACGCCTCCCGTACTGGCTCTCCCCGAGGAGATAGAGGTAGCTCGTGTTATGCATCTTCACGTCGTGCTCCGTCTCCGTCTGGATGTGACGTAGCCATTCGATGGTGGCCTCGGCGAGGAGCCTGTTGGTCCCGGATAAGAGGAGGTTCCTGTAGCCCCCGGCGCTCTTGGCCGTGCTCCCCTGCCCGGGGGCGCCGAGCCTCTCGATCAAGACCACCCTCTTCCCGGGGTTCAGCCTCTTCAGGTGGTACGCCGAGCTGAGCCCCATGACCCCGGCGCCGATCACCAGCACGTCGCAAATCATGGCCTAGGATATGGGAGAAGTGAAGAAAAGAGTTGGGAGGGAGATGTTTAGCACGCGTGGAGCGAACGCTTATCACCGCCCGGCCCTCCAGTGAATCTCGGCATGACGCTCACGTTCAGCCTCTCCCTCAACAGCGACCACGGTCCCACCGAGAACGCCGTCAGATACGCCGTCCTCGCCGAGAAGGCGGGGATGGACTGCGTCTGGTACTGCCAGGACCTCTTCCAGAGGGACGTCTGGGTCTTCCTCACCGCCACCGCAGCGAACACGGAACGCATCCATCTGGGCACCGGTATAGTGACCCCTTACACGGTGAGCCCCGCGGAGCTCGCGATGCACGCAGCCACCCTCGACGAGTACTCCCACGGCAGGGTCAGGCTGGGCATCAGCGTCGGGGCCGTCGAGTTCCTGGAGTGGGTGGGGATCGAGGCCCGTAGGCCCCTCTCCGGGATGCGGGAGAGCTTCACCCTCATCCGGAGGCTCCTCAGGGGGGAGCGGGTGGAGCACGACGGCAGGGTCTTCAAGGGGTGGACCCGGGACGCCTACATGCGGTTCCAGCCCTTCAGGGACTCGATACCCCTCTACCTGGGAGCCCAGAGCAGGAGGATGCTGGAGCTCATCGGGGAGATCGCCGACGGAGGCCTCCCCCTTCTCTTCCCCCCCGAGTACTACGACACCGTCCTGGGCCACATCTCCGACGGCGCCAGGAGGGCGGGGAGGAGCCTCGACGACATCGACGTCGTGGGCTGCATCTGGTTCTCCGTCTCCCAGGACCCCGAGAAAGCCAAGGACGCACTAAGAAACCTGGTGACATTCTACGGCCCCCACCTCGCCCCCGAGATGATCGCCAAGATCGGGTTAACCCCCTCGGATTTCGACCCCATCAGGGAGGCCTACGCCGCCAGGGACCCGGAGAGAGCCAGATCCCTCATGACCGACGAGATGGCAGACATCGCGATCCACGGCACCCCCGAGGACTGTATCCGGCGCCTTGAGAAGCTGGTGGCCAGGGGGCTCACCCATGTGAGATTCGGTCCCCCCCTGGGCCCCGACCCCGCGGAGACCATCAGGCTCATCGGTGAGGATATAATCCCCTACTTCCGGGAGAACCCGCCTGCGCGAAGGTCCAGGATTTAGGGTTAAGAGAAGAGCGGGGGATATACTTGTACCCGTGTCTCTGATCTCGTTGCGCTGGCTACGAGAGCTTCAGGGTAGTCGTGCCCCTCCCGGCCTTCGGGGACCGGTAGTGGACATTCACCTCGCCCGGCTTCTCCGCCTCGACGACCCAGCTGAAGGTGGCCCTGTTCTTGTCCCGGGTGTTCAGCCTCTCGTACCGGGAGCCCGTGAGGGTCTTGTTGAGGTAGCCTTCGAGGTGGAATGTCTCCCGCTTCGCCCCCTTGATGAGCTTCATCCCCTCCCCCAGCTCGATGGAGACCACACCCGGCTTGGTGCTCCCGATCTTCACGGCCTGCTCCGTCACATATGTGGGGAAGGCCCCGAGATTCTCCACGGTCACTGAGACCTCGTGGAGGTTCACCCCTATCTTGCTCGCTGTGGACTCCCGGACGCTGAGCCGGGGCAGGTACTCCCCCAGCTTGACGGGGAAGCCCAAGTTCTTGTCTAGCTCGGCCTCCAGAAACTCTGTTGGCGGGTTCCGCCAGAGGAACTTTTTGGTCCATCCCCCGATCTCCACCTTGCCCAGCTGGGGGTGCTCGAACTCGTGCCACTCAACGAAGGCTTTACCTCCGAGCTCCTTCTCGTTCCAGGCCATGAGCTTGACCTCCTGCTCCTCAAGCTTGTCGGGGGTGTTGTAGAAACCGCCCCTTTCCATGAAGTTCCCCATGCCGAGATGGCTGATGAGGTCCCAGACCTCCACCACAGTGCAGGGTATACCCCTGTGAACAGTCATGTACGACGAGAAGCCTCCGCCTGTCCCCCTACGCTTCACGCTGGATCGGAACGGGTAGCCGGTCTGCTCCACGAAGACAGAGTTGATGATGCCGAAAAGCCTCTGATCCTGGAGGGAGAGCTCCTCGTACTCCGAGTAGGTGAATAGGACGCCGCCGTGGGTGTGGTAGTTGACCCCCAGGCAGATGTTGGGGTGGCCCAGGATATACTCCGCTATAGCCCTCGTCTCGGGCTCCGAAAGGGGATATGGACCGCTGCCCCTGCTGGGATTCTCCGTGCCCCAGTTCCCCGGCCAGTTGCCGCCCATGTTGAGCCCCCACCGGGCGGGGGCCATCTCGATCTCCTCCTCGCCCTCGTAGTTCAGTATCATCCCCTCAGGGTACATCCTGTAAAAGTCGCCCTCCTTGTCCTCGGGCCGCCTCCGGACCATGAGCCGCCTATCCTGTTCCATGGTCTTCCACTCCCCTGCAGGGTCCGGCACCCTCATCTTGACGATGAACCCGTCCCCGTCGACGTCCTCGAGGTGGAGGCCGTGCTGGGACGTCAGCCACTCCTCCTCGCTCAGGGGGTACCATCTCCCTCCCCCCGTCTCGATGTCGGCGCTCAGGACGTAGTACGGCGTGGTGAGTACGAACTCCGCCCCGTCGGGGTCCACCCGGGGCAGGACGTAGAACGTCGCGTTGCCTAAAAGCTCCGTGATTCTCTGGTCCTCCCCGTAGCCCGTCAGCAGATGATGGATGGTCTTGAGGCAGACCATGGATCCCGCGGGCTCCCCGGCGTGGGTGTTCCCGTCGATCCAGACCGCGGGCTTGCCCTCCGGGGGCCCGGTCTCGGAGTCGGTTATCTCCATCACCCAGAGATCCCGGTTCTCGACGCTCTTCCCCACCGACGTTAACTTGGCGAGGGAAGGGTATTCCGAGGCCAGCTCTTTCAGGGTCTCCGTGAGCTCTTCGTGGAGGTAATAATGATCGAATTTCAATTCTTTCAAAGGATATGCCACCTTTCTTCGGGTGCCTATCTGATTCAGAGGTAACTTGGATATAACTTTTCAACGCCGCAACCCTGAACGGGGACCGAGGAGCCTATCTGATCGAGGCCTTCCCCAACGAGGAGGACCCGCTTCTCGCAAGTTCTATAAAGAAAAGATTAACATATGCAATCACTTGATGGTGGAAAAATGTCAAGTCAAAACACAACTCTATACGCTGGAATAGTAATCGCGCTCATCATAGGAGCCGCAGTAGGCTACTTCGTCTACCCCTCAATGAACACCGGCCTGGACCCGAACGACTACGTCGAGAAGAGCACATACAACGCACTTCAATCAGACTACGATGACAGCCAAGAGGCGTTGATTGGTGCCAAGGCGAGCCTGGGAGGCGCCCTGTCCAAGGCGGCCCTCTCCGATATCGTCCTCAGCCAGATCAAAGTGCTGACGACCGGTAAGAAGATCGGCCTCATCACCGGCACCGGTGGCCTCGGAGACAAGTCGTTCAACGACATCTCCAACGCCGGAGCCCAGAGAGCCGAGGACGAACTCGGTGTCGAGTTCGACATCGTCCAGCCCACGGCCATAGCCGAATACGAGGGCTACCAAAGAGACTTTGCGATGTCCGGTGAGTACGAGATCATCATATGCGTCGGCTTCGACCAAGGAGACGCATTGACGATCGTCGCGGCAGAGTACCCCGACCAGAACTTCGCGATAGTTGACATGGTGGTGGTCGCGCCCAACGTTGCCTCCCTGACTTTCAGGTCCAACGAGGGGAGCTTCCTCCTCGGAGTCGTGGCCGGTCTGACAACGGAGACTGGGACCATCGGCTTCGTAGGCGGTGTAGACATCCCCCTCATCAGGGACTTCTACGTCGGCTACAAGGCAGGGGCAGAGTGGGCCAACCCCACAGTCACCGTGGGTGAGCCCGTCTTCGTCGGAGGCTGGGGCGACCCCGCCAGCGGCAAGGAACTCGCCCTGGGACTCATCGAGCAAGGCTATGACGGGATCTTCGCGGCAGCCGGCGGAAGCGGCTTAGGGGCCCTCGAGGCGGCCCACGAGCAGGGCATCACCGGCTACGGCGTCGACGCGTGCCAGGACTATCTCCACGATGAGATCATCGCGAGCATGACCAAGAGGGTCGATAACGCGGTGTTCCAGATGATACTCGCGGCGACTACAGGCACCTTCCAAGGGGGCTTCTACAGCGGAGGCCTCGCAGAGTCATGGACCGGGATGTGCAGGCTACCCGAGGAGGAAGCTCTCTGGGAGAGCACCTTCGGGTTCGTCCACGATCCCATCGACGAGGATATCCTCGCCAAGGTGATGGACGCCCGGGACGCGATCATCGCCGGCGATATCGTGGTGCCCAGCGGGTACGACTAGAAAAACATTATACCTTTTCCCCCCCTTTTTTGTCTATCAATGGCCCCAGCCGTCGAGATGCGTAGCATAGTCAAGACCTTCCCGGGAGTCACCGCCAACGACGGCGTCGACTTCTCCGTGGAGAAGGGGGAGATCCACGGCCTCCTCGGAGAGAACGGGGCCGGGAAGACGGTCCTCATGAGCATTCTCTACGGCCTCTACCGCCCCGACGCCGGGGAGATCTACATCGACGGGGAGAGAGCCGAGATCGAGAGCCCGGCTGCCGCTATGAGCCTCGGCATCGGGATGGTCCACCAGCACTTCATGCTCGTTCCCAGCCTCACCGTCGCCGAGAACGTCGTCCTCGGCCGGGAGCCCACTAGGAAGGGGCTCATCGACGAGGGGGAGATGCTGGAGCGGGTCCGGGCCAGCTGCGCTGAATTCAGGCTCGACGTAGACATCGAGGCCCCCGTCCACACGTTGAGCGTCGGGGTCCAGCAGAGGGTGGAGATACTCAAGGCCCTCCACAGGGGAGCCGACATCTTGATCCTCGACGAACCCACGGCGGTTCTCACCCCCCAGGAGGTGGAGGACCTCTTCATGGCCATACGGGCCTTCACGGACCAGGGGAAGACTGTGATATTCATCAGCCACAAGCTCCGGGAGGTCCTCTCCATCTGCGACAGGATCACCGTCCTGAAGCGGGGAAAGGTCGTGGGCACCGTGGAGGCCTCCGAGACCGACATGGGGGAGCTCGCCGAGATGATGGTGGGCAGGAGGGTGGTCTACAGCTTCGAGAAGGCAAAGGTAGCGCCCGGGGAGGCGATGCTCACGGTGGAGGGGCTCGAGGCCCTCGACGACAGGGGCGTCCCCACCCTCCGGGGGGTGGACCTCGAGGTCAGGGGATCAGAGATCCTTGGGCTCGCCGGGGTCGAGGGGAACGGCCAGACGGAGCTCGTGGAGGCCCTCATGGGGCTCCGGGAGGCGAGGGAGGGGAGGGTCTCCCTGGGCTCCACGGATATCACCGGGGCGTCCCCGGATGAGAGGATCAGGGCTGGTGTCTCCCATATCCCCGAGGACAGGCACAAGCGGGGGTTCATCCCCGATTTCAGCGTGACCGATAACCTCATCCTGGGGAGCCATCGGGAGGCGAGGTTCACCCGCTGGGGGTTTGTCATCGACTACGAGGCGGCCGCGGGCCACGCCCAGGCCCTCGTGGAGGATTATTCCATCGTGACCCCCGGGGTCGGGACCCACGCGGGCAACCTCTCCGGGGGGAACCAGCAGAAGGTCATCGTGGCCCGGGAGTTCGACAGGAACCCCCGCCTCGTCATCGCCGCTCAGCCCACCCGTGGCCTCGACGTGGGGGCCACGGAGTACGTCCGGAAAAAGCTTCTGGATATGAGGGACGGGGGGAGCGCAGTCCTCCTCGTCTCTGCGGACCTCGACGAGATCTGGGCCCTCAGCGACAGGATCGCCGTGATCTACGAGGGGAGGATCGTCGCGGTGAGGGACCCCGCCGAGACCGATGAGACGGAGCTGGGGCTCCTCATGACAGGGGGAAGAAGAGGGTGAAGGCGAGGGAGCTCCTTTCCCGGGTGGTGTCCCCCGAGACGCTCAGGGACATCATCATCCAGATCATTGCCATCCTGATGGCTTTCCTCGTCGGGGCCGGGGTCCTCCTAGTTACGGGGTACAACCCCGTTGACGCTTACGCCGCGATGTTCCGTGGTGCCTTCGGGGACGTCTTCCGGGTGGGGCAGACCCTCACCCAGGCGACGCCCATCCTCTTCACGGCCCTCGCGTTCCTCTTCAGCTTCAAGAGCGGCCTCTTCAACATCGGGGCCGAGGGCCAGTTCCTCGCGGGGGCCTTCGCCTCGGCCCTCGTGGGTATCTCGTTCCAGAACCTCCCGGCGCCGCTGCACGTCCTCCTGGCCCTCGCCGCCGGGGCGGTGGCGGGGGGGCTCTGGGGGCTCATCCCCGCGGTGCTGAAGACCCGGTTCGGGGCCCACGAGGTCATCACCACGATGATGCTGAGCTACGTCGCCCTCTACCTCACCAGCTACATGGTGAACTACCCGTTCAAGGCCCCCGGGTGGGTCTCCCAGACGGTGATGATCGCCGAGTCGGCGAGGCTCCCCCGGCTCCTCCAGGGGGCCCAGCTCTCCGCCTCCATATTCATCGCCCTCGCCCTCGTCCTCCTCACCCGTTTCATCCTCAACAGGACCATCCTGGGTTACGAGATCAGGGCCACGGGGCTCAACCCCTCCGCTGCGGAGAACGCGGGCATCGATGTCAAACGGGGGATGATCCTCGCCCTGGTGGTGAGCGGGGCTATTGCGGGGCTCGGGGGCTCAGGGGAGATCATGGGGGTCCACAGGCGGTTCATCGACGGCTTCAGCCCCGGATACGGCTGGGACGGCCTCGCCGTGGCCCTCGTGGGGGGGCTCAGCCCGGTGGGGTCCCTCCTCGCCGCGATCCTCTTCGGGGCCCTGAGGAGCGGGGGGATGATCATGACCCGGGTCACAGGGGTGCCCCTGGACATCGTCTTCCTCCTCCAAGCCCTCGTTATACTCTTCGTCGCCGCCCCGTCCCTCATCAGGGCGATACTCAAGAGAGGGGGTCTGAGATGGTAGGCCTCGTCGATGTCATCAGCGTAGGCCTCTTCGCCGCCGCCCTCAGGATGGCGACTCCCATCGTCTACGCTGCCCTGGGGGGCATCTTCTCGGAGCGGGTGGGTATCATCAACATCGGGCTCGAGGGGACGATGCTCGCATCCGCCTTCGCCGGGGTCACGGCGTCCTACTACACCGGGAACCCGTGGCTCGGGGTCGTGGTGGCGGTCCTGGTGGGGGGGCTCATCGGGTTACTCCACGCCATCCTCACGGTGAAGTTCGTCGGGAACCAGATCGTGAGCGGCACCGGGATAAACATATTCGCGATGGGCTTCACAGCCTACATGAGCCAGATCATCTGGGGGAGCCGGGGTGCCAGCGAGGGGGTCCGGGGCCTCGGGACATGGAACATTCCCTTCATCGCGGACCTCCCCGTGGTGGGGCCCATCATCGGCTCCCACTCCCCCCTCGTCTATCTGATGCTCGTCGTCACCGTCCTCAGCTACGTGGTCCTATTCAGGACCCCCCTGGGGCTCAGGATCAGGGCCGTGGGGGAGCACCCCACCGCCGCGGAGACGGCGGGGATCGACGTCCTCCGGGTCAAGTACCTCTGCGTCATTCTGAGCGGGATGCTCGCGGGGCTCGGAGGGGCCTTCCTGAGCCTGGGCCACCTCAACCTCTTCACCCGGGGGATGACCGGAGGCCGGGGGTTCATCGCGATGGCGGCGATGATCTTCGGGAAGTGGATGCCCTTCGGGGCCTTCGGCGCGAGCCTCCTGTTCGGCTTGGCGGACGCCCTCCAGATGAGGCTGCAGAGCCTCGGGCTGCTCCCGCCCCAGATCATCCTCACGATACCCTACCTGCTAACGGTGGCGGTGCTCGCCGGGGTCGTGGGGAAGGCGCGGCCCCCCAGCGACTACAAGCCCTACAAGAGGGAGTGACTAGGCGCCTTCGAGGATCTGGCAGGCCCGGATGGCTACACGGATCTCGTCGTCTATCGAGCTCTGAACCCTCTCGGCGAGCTCCCCGGTCTTCTCGCCGGGCTCGAACTCCCCCTTCCCGGTGCCCTCGGCGAGGTTCCCGTCCACCACCATGATGGCCCCGGCTCGCTTCCCCCTGAGGGCGGCGAGGGTGAAGATGGTGCTCGCCTCCATCTCGATGGAGAGGACGTTCGCGGCCCCGTACTTTTTCAGGGCCTCCTCGTTGCCCCCGTAGTAGGCGTCCGTGGACAACACGATCCCCGGGTGAACCTCGACCCCGAGCTCCCGGGCCGCATCTAGAAGAGCCAATGTGACGTCGAGGCTCGCAGCCGCAGGATACTCCACAGGAACATAACTCCTGCTGGTGCCCTCCCCCCGGACCGCGGCGGTGGCCACCACGATGTCCCCGCTGTCGAGGCCCGGCTGGAGGCTCCCCGTGGTGCCCACCCGGATGAAGGTCTCGACCCCGATCCTCATGAGCTCCTCGACCACGATGGCCGCAGAGGGGCAGCCGATCCCCGTGGAGCAGGAGCTGACGCCGACTCCCCCCGCCTCCCCGGTGTAGGTCACGTAGCCCCTGTAATCCGCGACCTTCCGGGCCTCGTCAAAGTGGGAGGCGATCCTCTCGACCCTCCGGGGATCCCCCGGGAGGAGGGCGTACCTCGCGACGTCTCCGACGCCGCACATGATGTGGGGCTGCAGCCGTTTCTCTGGGGCCATGGAGTCTCAAGAAGGAGTTAAGCGAGAAGCCTTTAAGTTTTAAGCAGAGTCCGCCAGGCCACATTTTCATTCGGGGAGGCTCGGCTCCCAGGGGCCCTCCACGAACTCCGACTCGCCGAAGCCCGGCCACCGGGGCATCGTGACGCAGAGGAACCTCAGCGCCCCTGAGCCGGTGTTTCGGAACTGGAAGCTGGTGTGCACGGGGATCGTGACGGAGACCCCCTGTTCGACTCTGACTGTCTCCTCCTGGTCCTCGAGCCTCCTCCAGAGCTCCCCCTCTCCCTCGATGAACCACCAGATCTCGGACACGGTCCCGTGCCTGGCGGCCCTGGAGACCCAGGCCTCGGGGAGGGTGCAGTGGGCGATGCCCCCCTCCTCGTACTCATGGAGGGGCCGGATGAGGGATCCATCGGGGGCCCTCTCGTATGCCTCAGGGAGATCCATGGTTTTGAAGATCATTCTTCACCACGGTGAGACCGTTGGTATGTGGTCAGATAAAACTACGCTTCAGCACTAGCGATGTCTGCGAAGCTGCCCCGACTCGGCTAATTCAAGGTTTCCATGGGAGAAACGAGCGTGCCAGCCTAGGGATTACCGTT
This sequence comes from Candidatus Bathyarchaeota archaeon, assembly GCA_026014875.1. GTDB lineage: Archaea > Thermoproteota > Bathyarchaeia > TCS64 > TCS64. The sequence goes on from JAOZHO010000037.1 coordinate 367,144, forward strand.
GACGAAATGTTAAGTATCGGTTCACCCCTAACCTGATCGGGAGGACGGTTTTTGGCGACAGCGTTTGTCCTCATCAACGCCGAGATCGGCGCCGAGGCGGAGGTTCTCAGAGAACTCAAGCCCATCCCCGAGGTCAGGGAAGCCCATCTAGTCTACGGAGTCTACGACATCATCGCGATCGTCGATACATCGACGCTGCAGGAGCTCAAGGATACCATCGGCTTCAAGATCAGGCGCCTAGACAAGGTCCACAGCACCCTGACGATGATCGTCGTCTGATGAGAAGAGCGGTTATTTCCCGCGTGGAACAGCGGGGGTCAGTGATGGGGCCCATGGGGATGAGCCTCAACCAGATCCACCTTCACGTCTAGGACCTCCACGTAGATCTTCGCGGCCATTGCCCGTTCAACGCTCGTGGTCTCCCCTGCAACCTTCACCGCTAGGGGGCCCTCGAAGGGTTCGGCCGCCGTGACCTCGACCTTGTCTCCCTTGGATATGCCTAGCTCCTTGAGGGGGTCATCCATGTCGATGATGAGGCTCACGACTCCTTTCTCACCCGGCTGGAGGTGGGATAATTCGGTGATGAGCTTGGCTTCGCTCCCCTCCCTGACGACGGCGCAATCTTTGCAGTCAGATACGGCAAGGGAGCACCGGGGTATGGGTTTCTCGTCGTCGGGGCAGGTCTCGGGGTTGTCCAGGGCGTCGCAGAGGGCGTGGGCCGCCTCGTCGGAGAGGCTGTGCTCCATCCTGCAGGCCTCGTCGTGGACTTTACCCATGTCCATCCCCAGGTAGTCGTATAGGAACCGCTCCAGGAGCCTGTGTTTCCGGACCACCCTCTGGGCGAGGGCCATGCCCCTCCCTGTGAGGATCGTTCCCCTGTAGGGTACGTATTGGACGTAGCCCCGGTCCGCGAGCTTCTTCACCATCTGGGTGACGCTGGGGGGCGCCACCTTGAGCCTCTTGGCTAGCTCGGTGTTCTTGGCTCGCTCTCCCCTCTCGTTGAAGGAGTGGATCGCCTCGAGGTATTCCTCGACGCTGTCGCTGCCCAGAACCATCAGAGGTTCAAGGGGTCTAAAATAGTTAAACCTTGGCGTGAAGACGACCCATTAGGAAACAAAAGAAAATATTGACATAAAGTAAAGGAAAAGAGGCCCCGCCTATCTACGCGAGGCTGTAGGAGAGCCGAGGCGTCTCGGGGTAGCCCCCCTCGGTCCTCAGGTCGATCTTCTCATTGAGGAAGCCTGCCGCCACCAGCTTGTCCATGAAGCCGAAGTACTCGTTCACGTGCCTGAAGCCCTGACGGTACTCCTTCCTGAAGCTCTCCGGGGAGACCCCGAACACTTCAGCCCATCCATCGGGCCTGAGGATGTCGGATAGCCTGTTGACGTCGACCTCCACCTCCTTCTTCACGGTCCTGAGAATGACGTCCGCGGCTCTCCCCTCGTCCATCTTCCAGCCGTATAGCCTCCGGCCCGGGTCCATAGTGGTGATCTCCACCTTCCCCCGGGTCAGCTTCAGTACGCTGTTCCTAGGGGGCTCGAAGATCCGGTCCATCTCGTGGCGTATGTCGTGGAAGCCAATGGGGGCGCTGCAGAACATCGCCTCGTCATCCCCCACCGCGACGACGCAAGGCTGAAACCAGTTCGCTATCCAGACCGTCTCGGGCTCGTCGGGGGTGATAGCGGCGAGGAGGAAGCCCCCGGTGAGCTGAGGTGTGACCTCCCTGAAGGCCTCCACCATGGTCCTGCCCTCGGCCAGGGCGTCGCTGATCATGTGGACGGCGATCTCGCTGTCGGTGATGGCGTCGATCTCCTTCACGTGGGATTTGAAGGGGTGGATCGCCCTGAGCCGTTCCCAGTGCTCCCTGTAGTTGTAGATGGTGCCGTTGTGCATCAGCGCAAGGCTCCCATCGTCGTTGAAGAAGGGGTGAGCCATCTCCGGGGCGTTGTACTTCGGGTCGTCCCGGGCCCTCGCGTTGTACCTGCTGTGGGCGATCCCCGCGGTCCCTTCCAGTGATCCTATATCCGTGGCGTGCCTCACCCTCGCGACGGGCCCCGAGTCCTTCACCACCCTCAGGACGCCCTCGTCGATGACCCCGAGCCCCGTGGCGTGGCCCGCGAAGAGGGGCTCCTGAAGCTCCAGGGACCTGAGCAGGAGGGGGGCGATGGGCCTGTCCCCCACGTACGCAGCTAGTTGACACATCTTGATTCACTCTCATTAGATGGTGCTCCTGAAAAAGGTTTCAATTGAGGCCGCTGAGCCCATCCACCGATAGCGAGGGATGTATCCTCGCCTCGATGAGGGTCTGGCAACGCGCGTATGCAAATCGTAGCGATGCCTAAAGAGTCCGCAGCACTATCACCGTGTTGGTCTTGACGACCCCATCCAGTTTCCTGATCTCCTCGATGGTCTGGTTGAGCCCCTCGATGTCGCGCTGGGAGACCACGCAGACGATGTCGTACTCCCCCGTCACCTCGTAGATGCTCTCGATCCCCGAGAGAGCCTCCATCTTCTTGGAGAGGGTGTAGGTAGGAGTGGAAGGGTCCACCGAGATCATGGTCAGGGACCTCACCCTGATAGAGGGGGCCACCTCGACGGTGAACTTCCTGATCGCGCCCGAGTTGACTAGAGCCTGAACCCTATTCCTCACCGCCCCCTCAGACAACCCCACGATGCTCCCTATCTCGACGTAGGTATTCCGGGAGTTCTCCATGAGGGTTTTGATGATTTTCTCGTCGATCTCGTCGACCATGTTACATTTTATTCGTTTTTTAACTTAAAAAAAGGGATGGGTCGGTCCCGAAATCATCATTTTCGTGTCGTCGAATGAAAAACGAGGGTATGTACCCTACTTGAACCCGCGTCCCGCACGCAGACCCAGCTCTCAGCAGGCCTCCTTCGTCTTCCTGCAGGTCTTGTAGTCGACGAACTCCCAGAGAAGGCTCCCGATCTGATCCCCCATCGTGGCTCGTCGCCCCCCACCTCCGAGCCGTAGCCTGCCTTCAGGCTCATTTCACAGGGCTCCGCCACGTCGAGACGGCGGCTGCGCGTGTGAAAAGGGGCGTTCCCCTTTATTTCTCGAGGCCCGACATCTGCCGGACCTTTTTGCCGACCTTCTCGATCTCCAGGCTCTCGCACTCCAGCATCAGCCTGTCGAACTCCTCGAGCCCCGACTCGGCCTCCTCTATCCACTGCCGGGCGAAGCTCCCGTCCTGGACGGCGTAGAGGGCCTTCCTCATGTTGTCCTCGACGTGGTCGTCTATGATCATGGGGCCGATGGCCATCCCGCCATACTTGGCGGTGTCCGAGACCGCCCGGTACATGCCGCTGATCCCGGACTTGTAGATGAGGTCCACGATGAGCTTCAGCTCGTTGAGCACCTCGAAGTAGGCGAGCTCCGGCGGGTACCCGGCCTCGGTGAGGACCTTGAAGCCCCTGCGGATGAGCTGGTCGACCCCCCCGCAGAGCACCGCCTGCTCCCCGAAGAGGTCGCTCTCGGTCTCATCCTTGAAGGTGGTCTCGATGATCCCCGCCCTACCGGAGCCCAGAGCCTTCGCGACGGCCAAGGCCTTATACTTGGCCTGGCCCGTGGCGTCCTGGGCCACGGCGATGAGCGCCGGGACACCGAAGCCCTGCTCGTACTGGCGGCGCATCTCGGAGCCGGGGGCCTTGGGAGCGACCATGATGATGTCGACCCCCTCCGTGGGCTTGATCTGCCCGAAGTGGATGTTGAAGCCGTGGGCGAACTGCAGCGCCTTCCCCGGCTTCATCGCGAGGGCGATCTCCTCGGCGTAGACCGTGGGCTGGGCCATGTCGGGGATGAGCATCAGGACGACATCGGCCTCGTTGGCCGCGTCGATGACCGTTTTCACCGTCATGCCGTCCGCCTCCGCCTTCTCCCATGACTTCCCGGGCCTGAGGCCGACGACGACGTCGACCCCCGACTCCTTCATGTTGAGAGCCTGGGCCCGTCCCTGGTTGCCGTATCCGATGACGGCGACAGTCTTCCCTTCCAGGATCTTATCGTCTATGTCCTTGTCGTGGTATACATTGACCATTTTATTCACCTTTCCAGCTTCAGATTTCCCTTCTCGAGGGCGGTGACTCCCGTCCTGGAGATTTCTTCTATCCCTATCGGCCTAGTTTTGGATATGAACTCGTCGATCGCCTCGGGCTCCCCGGTGACCTCGGCTATGAGGGATTCGGGGTCGATGTGGAGTATCAGCCCGTGGTAGGCGTTCACGTGCCTGAGTGTCTCCTCCCGGGCCATGGGGTCCACGGTGTCCAGCTTGATGAGGACCATCTCCCGCATGATGCTCCGCATCGGGTCCAGCCGCTTCACCTTGATCACGTCCACCATCTTCTCGAGCTGGAGGACGATCTGGTTCAGCTCCTTGCTGTCCGCGTAGACGGAGACTGTCATCCGGGCCACCTGAGGGTCCTCGACGGCCCCCACCGAGATGCTCTCGATGTTGAAGCCGCGGCGCCGGAACATGTTGGAGACGTTGAAGAGGACCCCGGCCTTGTTCTCCACGAGGAACGCTATGGTGTTCAGCGGCAGCATCTCTAGGCCTCCACCATCAGGTCCCTGAGCCCCTTCCCCGGGGGCACCATGGGAAACACGTTCTCCTCGGGGTCGATGGGCACGTCGATCACGGTGGTCAGGTTGTCGTCCATGGCGGTCTGGACCGCCTTCTCGAACTCCCCGATGGTCTCCGGGCGAACCCCCACGGCTCCGTAGGCCTCCGCGAGCTTCACAAAGTCGGGGTACTCCCCCAGCTTGACGGCCATGTAGCGGCGCCCGTAGAAGAATCTCTGCCACTGGGCCACCATGCCCAGCATCCTGTTGTTGAGGACCACCACGATGACGGGGAGATTCTCCTCGACGGCGGTCGCGAGGCTGTTCTCGGTCATCGCAAAGCTTCCGTCTCCCGCGATGTCCACGACGGGCACGTCGGGCCTAGCGGCCTTTGCGCCGATCGCGGCGGGGAAGCCCCAGCCCATGGTGCCGAGGCCGCCGGAGGTGAAGAATGTCCGGGGGGCGTAGGCGTCGAAGTAGAGGGCGGCCCACATCTGGTTTTGGCCTACCTCGGTGGTGACGAGGGCGTTCCGGGGGAGCACCTTCCTCAGGGCCTTCATGATGGCGGGGGCCCTCATGTGGGGGTTGTTGGGGCGCTCGGGGGGAGTGTACTGCTTCTTGAACTTGTTCATCTTCTTGATCCAGTCACCGTTGGCCCGGGGCTCGTAGCTCAATTTAGCTAGGCGCTCGATGATGCCCTGGAGGGCGAGCTTGGCGTCCCCGATGACCCGGGTCACCGTCTCGACGTTCTTGTCCACCTCGCTCCTGTCGATATCGATGTGGATGACCTTGGCGCCCCGGCCGAAATCCTCGAGGCGGGCCGTGGTCCGGTCCGAGAAACGGGCCCCCACCACAAGGAGGATGTCCGCGTCGGAGACCAAGAGATTGGCCTCACCTGTGCCGTGCATCCCGCAGAGCCCCGCGAAGAGAGGGTGGTCGCTGGGGACCGTTCCCTTCCCCATGAGGCTCGTGACCACGGGGGCCATGAGCATGTCCGCTATCTTGATGACCTCGGCCGAGGCGTTGGAGGAGATGACCCCTCCCCCCGCCATGATGACGGGCCTCCGGGCCTTGGAGAGAAGCGTCGCCGCCCAGTCCATCTCCCGGGGGTTCGGCTCCAAGTTCACTTTGTAGCCCCTGAAGCTCACCTCGTCTGGGAACTCGATGTCCTCGACGTCGATCTGGCAGTCCTTCGGGATGTCCACCAAGACGGCTCCCTGCCTCCCCGTGGAGGCGATGTGGAACGCCGATTTGATGGCCAGCGGGATCTCCGAAGGGCTCCTCACCTGGATGTTGTACTTGGTGGCGGAGGCGCTGATACCGATGATATCCACCTCCTGGAACGCGTCGGTCCCCACCAGGCTCAGCGGCACCTGACCGGTGAAAGCGACCACGGGAGAGGAGTCGATGTTCGCCGTCGCGATGCCCGTGACGAGGTTCGTCGCCCCGGGGCCCGAGGTCGCGAGACAGACCCCGACCCGTCCAAGGGCCCTAGCGTAGCCGTCGGCCATGTGGGCCGCGCCCTGCTCGTGACGGGCCATCACGAACCTGAGGTCGCTCCCCCAAAGCTCGTCACAGATTGGGAGCAGCGCACCCCCGGTGACGCCGAACATTATGTCGACGTTCTCACGTTTGAGGCCCTCGACGAAAGCCTTTGACCCAGACATTTCAACCATTGTGATTCCTCCCAACTGCGACCCTAGAAATGACTGGCGTCCCCGTCTCGTTCTCTAAAAGTTTCACGCACGGCGCCCGAAGACGTTCTGCGTAGGTTCTCTGTGGTTTAGCCTTGCGGCTAAATAAAACGATACCCCATTTACAACTCCCCCAGCGCTGGGGGATGGACAAAGCGATTCCCCATTTCAATTTCTCCGATAAGCTAGTAGATAGGGGAGATGGGCGCTGGGAATAAAAAGCTTACTGAGCCTCCCCGCAGACACTAGCCGAGCCTGTAGACGATGTCCCCCTGCCGGACCCTGTCGTCCACCTTCATCCCGATGTCGTCCCCGGCCCCCGCCTCCTCGATGTCCGTCCCCTCGATCTGCATCGAGGCGACCTTCATCTCGTAGTTAGTGGTCATCCCCTTGATCGCGATGCTGTCCCCGACCTTGAGGGGGCCGGAGAGGTCCACCACGGCGACGCCGATTCGGGTGAAGTAGTGGGTGATCTCCCCCACTTTCTCTAAACTTTTCGACATGATTAAATCTTACAGCGCAGCCCCTAAAAGACTTTCCAGATCCCCGCCCCATCTCAAGATTTAAGCATCGCCGGCATCATGATAGACAGCGTTCAAAATGAGCCATTTCACGCATCTGGAATGTTCGAAGTGCGGTCACAAGCATGACGGCGACAAGATTCAGACGGTCTGCACCGAGTGCGGTAAGCCCCTCTTCGCGAGATACGACCTCGAGTCCGTCAAAGACGCCGTCTCCCCCAAGGATTTCGTGGGGAGGGAGGCGTCGATGTGGAGGTACTGGGAATTCCTCCCGGTGAAGGACGAGGCAAACAAGGTCAGCCTCGGCGAGGGCTGGACGCCCCTCATCCAAGTGGAGAGGCTGGGGAAGTCCATCGGGCTCCCGGACCTCTGGATCAAAGACGAGGGGATCATCCCCACGGGCACGTTCAAGGCCCGGGGCCTCGCGATGGCGGTCTCCAAGGCCAAGGAGTTGGGCATCGAGAAGCTCGCCCTACCCTCCGCGGGGAACGCCGCCGGCTCGATGACGGCCTACGGGGCCAGGGCGGGGATGGAGAGCTACGTCTTCATGCCCATGGACGCCCCCGACGTCAACAAGATCGAGTGCCAAGTCGTGGGGGCCAAGGTATTCCTGGTGAACGGCCTCATCACCGACGCCGGTAAGATGGTGGCCGACGGGGTCCCCGAGATGGGGTGGTTCCCCCTCTCCACGCTGAAGGAGCCCTACAGGGTCGAGGGGAAGAAGACCATGGGCATCGAGGTGGCTGAGCAGTCCGGCTGGAGCCTCCCCGATGTCATCGTCTACCCCACGGGCGGGGGCACAGGCATCATCGGCATGTGGAAGGTCTTCGACGAACTCGAGGAGCTGGGCTGGATCGGGAGCGAGCGCCCCCGGATGGTCTCAGTGCAGGCCTCCGGCTGCGCCCCCATACCCAAGGCCTACGACGAGGGAAAGGAGGAGTCAGAGTTCTGGCAGGGCGCGGAGACCCTGGCAGCCGGTCTCCGAGTCCCCCACGCCCTGGGCGACTTCCTGGTCCTCAACGCCGCGAGGGAGAGCGGAGGCTCAGCCTTGGCGGTGACCGACGAGGAGATCATGGACTGTGTGGGACAGATCGCCAGGGAGGAGGGGCTCTTCATCTGCCCCGAGGGAGCCGCTACTTTTGCCGCCCTCAAACACCTGATCGGCGACGGCAAAGTGGACAAGGACGAGAAAGTGGTGCTCTTCAACACGGGCTCAGGACTCAAGTACACCGCTCTCTTCGAGGTCAAGGCCCCCGTCTTCGAAGTGGGAGAAAAGATTGACTACAAGAGCCTCTAGGGGCTCCCCGCTCTTTTTTTATCCCCCGGCCTACCTTTATCTGAACCCTAGCTGAATCCCAGGCGTCCATGGGTCTTTGAGGGAGAAGAGAATGAAGGATGATAATCACGTTTCGAGTCAGCATCCCCGGGCAGAGTCGATCCGGATCAGGGAGAGGCTCACCAAGCATGTCGAGACCAAGGTCTTGGCCCTTGCAGGCCTCATCGCCCACGGGAGGGGCGAGGCATTCGACTACATCCTCGGGGAGGAGACGACGCCGTCGGCCAAGGAGGCCATCACGGCCGCCGCGGCTACACTTCTCCTAGCGGAGCGCCCTGTCCTCTCGGTGAACGGGAACGTGGCAGCCCTGTGCGCCGAGGAGTTCGTCGAGCTCTCCAAGGCGACGGGGGCCAAGCTGGAGGTGAACCTCTTCCATAGGCTCCCCGGGAGGGAGGGGGCCATCGAGGCGGTGCTCAGGGAGGCCGGGGCGGAGGAGGTCCTGGGCGTGGATGGGTCGGCCACCGCTAGGATCGACGAGGTCTTCAGCGACAGGCGGACGGTGGACCCCCGGGGAATATTCGTCGCCGACGCGGTGTTCATCCCCCTGGAGGACGGGGACAGGACCGAGGGGCTGGTCAGGATGGGGAAGAAGGTGGTGACGGTGGACCTGAACCCGATGTCCAGGACCGCCCAGTTCGCAGACGTGACCATCGTCGACAACGTAGTGAGGGCGATGCCCCTCCTGGTCTCCGAGGCTGAGAAGTTGAAAAATGAGAGCCCCGAGGCTTTGAAGGAGGTCGTGAATTCTTACAGCAACAGGGAGGCCCTCTCGGAAGCTATGAAGACCATGCTCGAGAGGCTCGGGGAACTCTCGGAGACGGGAGTATATGTGGAACCGTCCGAGGGCTGAGGGGCATGCCGCGCGAAGGTCATTGCGCAGCGTGTTGGCACACCGTTGCGGGTTCATGTTCACGGAGGTAGAGAGATGAATGTTGATGACGTGAGACGCCTCAAAGGCGTCAGAAAGATCACCGTCCTGACGGCTTACGACTATCAGACCGCCAAGATAATCGACGCAGCGGGCATCGACATGATCCTGGTGGGAGACAGCCTCGGCATGGTGGTCCTCGGGTACGAGGACACCAAGCAGGTGACGATGGAGGACATGATCAGGCATACCCAAGCCGTCGCCAGAGGCGTCAGGTCGGCCATCGTCGTAGGGGACCTGCCCATCCACAGCTACGTCACCGTGGAGGATGCCCTCGCCAACGCTGGACGGCTCAGGGAGGCGGGCGCCCACGCCGTCAAGCTCGAGGGGAACAAGCCCGACATCGTGAAAGCCCTCATCGAGGGGGGCATCCCCGTGCAGGGGCACCTCGGGCTGCTCCCTCAGACAGCCCAGAGCATGAAGGTGAGGGGGAAGAGGAGGAGCGAGGCCGAGCTAATCCTGGCCGACGCGAGGGAGTTGGACGCCCTCGGGGTGTTCTCCCTCGTGCTGGAGTGCATCCCCATGGATCTTGCGAGGCGGACCACCGAGGCCGTGGAGACGCCCACCATAGGCATCGGGGCGGGAGTCCACTGCGACGGCCAAGTCCTCGTGGTGAATGACATGATCGGGATGGATGATGGCTACTGCCCCAGGCACGCGAATGTCTATCTCAACCTCAACGACCTGATCGGGAAGGCCGTAAAGAGCTATATCGAGGACGTGAAGGCGGAGAGGTTCCCAGAGGACAGGCACTCGATCCACTGACGCAGCGCAACCCTTATCACGGAAATCCGGGGGCACATGATCGATCGAGTTGAAGGAAGCCTCAGCCTTCGCCCCCGGACACATCACTGGATTCTTCCAGATCTGCGACGAACCGGAAGACCCCCTACATAAGGGCTCCCGGGGCGCAGGGTTCTCCATAAGCATAGGAATCCAGACGAAGGTTCGGGTGGAGCCCGCGGAGAGAGACATCATCAGCGTCGTCATGAACGGCAGAGTCACCGGGAAGGCGGTCGTCTCTGAGAACGTGGTCAGACGGATGCTCGCGATGGCGGAGAAGCCTCAGAGGGTCGAGGTGACCCACGAGATCGAGACCCCGATAGGGGCGGGGTACGGCTCCAGCGGGGGCGGCGCTTTGACCATCGCGCTGGCGATGAACGATGCCCTGGGGCTGGGCCTTTCATATGTGGACGCCTCGAAGGTCGCCCATCTCGCCGAGATAGAGTGCAAGACGGGGCTGGGGACCGTGTTCGCAGCAACGCAAGGGGGATTCGGAGTCCTGTACAAACCCGGGGCTCCGGGGATAGGGGAGGCCATAAAGTACGACAGGAGCGAAGAGCTGACAGCCTTCTGCGTCCATTTCGGGCCCATCTCCACGAGCGAGGCTCTCTCCGACCCGGATCTCCGTCGTAGGATTAATGACCTAGGCGGGAATTTCGTCGATGAGATCAGGGGAAATCTGGGCCCCTCCCGGTTCATGGAGCTCTCCAGGGAGTTCACCGACTACGTGGGCATCACGACGCCCCGGCTCAAGGTCGTCCTCGACGCCGCGGATAAAGCGGGGGTGCCATGCTCCATGGCCATGTTCGGCGAGGCCCTCTTCTCACTGGTGGAGAAAGACGAGGCGGGGAGGGTCGCAGAGTTCTATCGTAGAGCAGTCCCCGGCCAGAATTTCAGAGCTTTGTCTATCGATGAACGCGGTGCCCATCTACTCTAGAAGCCGGTGTCAGCTCTCAAGCATCGGTGAGGGCTCAGATGATCTGGGGGAGGAAAACCTCGGCTATGTTGTGGGGCATCTTCTGGGGTTTCACCACATTCTTTCCCATGGCGAGGAAGTTGCCGTAGGCCTCCGTCTCGAAGATGCCCACGTAGTTCCACTTCTCGTTCATGGAGCCGTAGAGGCCCTTGTACTCGACGCCAGTCTTTTCGCAGGCCTCCTTTATCTTGGTCTCCCACTCTTTGAGCTCCTTGGAGTTGCCCACCCAGTCGAAGTAGAGCAGTATCATCATTTCAGATACCTTTCCCCATGCCAACATAAGTCAAAGATATAATGCTTTCGATCTTGGGCTAGATTCAGCGTCTCGGGTCGGAATGAAGGGGTTTGAGGACGTGGGCTCCTATATTCATGCTTAGAAGCAAGGCTACAGAGGAGGTGCCTCCCGGGGTCACCCTTTCAGGTTTCCCAGCCGTCGTTGATCAGGTAGAGGGGCTTCTCACCGTTCACCATACGCGCGAGGTTGTCGGCGATCTGCTCAGTGAACTGGTTCTCTGCGTTCCAAGTTCCGCTGGTGATGTGGGGAGTCAGGATCACGTTGTCGATGCACTTGAATGTCTGTCTGAGAGCCTCCTGCTCGTCAGGGTTCCGCTGAATGTCTACTCCGGCACCCCACAACTCCCCCCCGTAACGTGTCGGCGAGGACCCGCTCATCCCCCGGGTCTCCTCGGTGAGTGGCGCGTTGATGCGGATAATCTGCGAGTTCCTAAGGAGGTCTTCAAGGGTCCCGTAATCGACCCCGAGGGCCGCCTCTCGAGCCTCGAAGAGTGGGATTTGGGAGTTTTTTCTTTACCGGTTTCTTGCAGATTCGGGTTCCTGAGCCCGGGGAGTTCTTCCACTCAAAATAAATAGGGGCCTATAACTATGTCTCACTCAAGGTATCGAAAGTGTTCAGCAATCAATTTAACTCGGCGACCATCGAGGGGATGCTAGCGGCCCCGGGCAGGAAGTGGCACACCCACCCCCCGGACGTCATACCCCTCTGGATAGCCGACCCGGACTTCCCCATCGCGATGGAGATCAAGAAGGCCCTCCTCAACTGCATCCACGACGAGGACCTTTTCTACAAATCCGACGAGCCCACCATGGCGGCTATGGCGGAGAAGGTGACCAGGAGGAACGGCCTCGAGGCTAAGGAGGAGGACATCCTCATCACCCAGGGGGTCATCCCCGCGATGTGGCTCGCAGTGAACCACGCCTGCAAAGCGGGGGACGAGGTGATAGCCACCGACCCCATGTACTTCCACTTCTACACGGCACAAGAGGTCACCGGCACAACCCCGATCCGCTGGCCCATCGACATGGAGGAGGGGTACAAGTTCGACGAGGAGACCCTCAAAGAGCTGGTGACCCCCAAGACGAAGCTCATCTTCGTCTGCAACCCCCACAACCCCGTGGGCAGGGTCATGACCAAGGAGGAGCTCAATGCCATCGCCGACATCGCCGTGGACAACGAGATCACGGTGATGAGCGACGAACTCTGGGAGGACATCATCTTCGACGGCCGGGAGCACATCACCCTTGCCTCCCTGAGCCCCGAGATAGAGAGGCTCACCATGACAACATGGGGATTCTCCAAGACCTTCGGCGTCGCCGGGCTCCGGATGGGCTACACCTGCGCCACCGACAAGGACATGATGACGAACCTCAGGAGGCTCTCCGCGGACATCACACGCACCACGAACAACATGGCCAAGGCCGCCGCCCCAGTGATGCTGGACCACCGCCTCGACTGGTGGCGACGAGACGTCGTGGAGCATCTGGAGATGATCAGGGGCATATGCTACAAGAGGCTGGACGAGCTACCCAACGTCACCTACCCGGAGCTGGAGGGCACATACCTGATGTTCCCCAAGTTCGACTACGGCAAGACCAGCGACGAGCTCAACCAATACATGCTGGAAGAGGGGAAGCTCGCCTTCTCGTCGGGCACCGCGTTCGGCGCCCGGGGAGAGGGGCACCTCAGGTTCTGCATGGCGACCAGCGAGACCCTCATCAACGAGGTCTTCGACAGGCTCGAGAAGGCCCTCGCCAAGCTGAAGTGACCTTATCCCGGGGGCACAGCCCCCACCAGATTTCTCAATATTTTCTTATGTCGTTCAGCAGGGTCCCTGCCTCGGCCCTCTCCCGCTCCTCCTTGAGATGGCCCTCGAACCCTATCTCCTTGACCCGCTCATAGTACTCCAAGACGAAGGGGTACCGGCCCCGCTGGTACTCTGTCCTGGGGCACTCCGGGAACTCCTCGCAGAGGAGGCAGCTCCCCTTCTCCACGACCTTCTCGCATTTGAGGACCTCGCACCACGGCTCCTCGATGTTCCGGCATGTGGGGCAGCCGTAGGACTCGATGAAGAAGTCGAGACCCCTACGGTACTCCGCCCAGTCGAAGCCGCCGTGGCCCTCCGGGAAGTCATTGAAAAAGTCTGATGTGAGCCTCTTCAGCTCCTCAGCGAGCTCCACGACCCTCCCGTTTCCGGCGGAGCACATCTCGCAGGAGACTCCGCAACGACCGAATTGATAGTCGCCCTCCATCCCGTATCCCGGGTCTTAACGGATTCTTAGAGGTAATAATGGTTGTCGGCGGCGGCTCACCCGGAGAGGAGCCTCCGGTGCTCCACTTTAATGCATCCATCCATGACCACCGTCGTACCGGCTGCTATGGCCTTCTCCGCTGCCCCCTCCAGCACGATTGAGACATCCTCGGTCATAATGATTCGCCAGTCCCTGCATGAATGAACCGGGCACCGTTCATTAAATGGACGCGCCGAGGATGGATAAATCTAGTCCGAAGGATAACCGATTTAAAACGGATGAATCCGGGGGGTCAAGTCTTGCCCAGGGCACGCATCTTCTTCCCGGAGCTCGTGAGCCCGCGGAAAGCTCTGCCCCTATGGGGCTTCGAGGTCTGCTTCGGCTTGGGGACCCTGAAGCCCTCCTTCCGGGCCTTCGCGATCCACTCCTTGAGGACCTCCACGTTCTCGGGGTAGCTGGTGCTCCTCCTCTGGTCCACGGGCACACCGAGGTGGCGCGCCTCGCCGACGTTGACGCCGGCCTCCTTGACCTCGTCGATTGAGAATCCTTTGCCGGTCTTGATCCTGGTGCCCCGCTTCACTATCGGTGAGATCATCCTTACCATACGGGATCACCTGTAGCTCTTCTGTTTCCTGCGCCGGGCGCCGGGGCCGCCGAACTTTTTAGGCTCCTTCCGCCTTCCGTCCCCTGCGAGCATGGTCCTGTCGTAGGCGATGTAGGCGGTCCTGAGCCTCTTGCCCCGGGTCCACTTCACGAAGCCATGGGCGATGCCTATCCGGACCGCCTCGGCCTGGCTCATGTAGCCGCCTCCGTGGACTTTGACCTTGATGTCGACGTTGTCCGCGATCTCACCGGCGACCATGACGGACTCTATGATCTTCTCCCGGGCGATGAGGGGCTGGTAGAAGTGTATGGGGGTGTTGTTGATCCTGATGCGTCCCTTCCCCTCGGTTAGGACGACCCGGGCCTTGCTGGTCTTCCTCTTACCGACGGTGAGCTGCGCCTTCTTCCTCGACGACATGACTATACCTTCCATCCTATGTTCTTCGCGATCTCGCCCACGGTGATGTACCGCTCCTTCAGCCTCTCAACGGAGGCTTTGGGGAGGCTCTCCGTCTCGACGCCATGGAGCTCCCGGGGCACGCCGATGTGCACCTTCAATCTCCCGAATGCCTCCCGCCCCCGGTGCTTCCTGCGGGGAAGCATCCCCCGGACGGTCCTCCGGATGATGGCGTTGGGCTTACGGTAGTGGAAGGGTCCCTTGGTCGGGCCTCCCACCTCGAGGAATTCCTTCCTCTCTTTGATGACCATCTTCCTCTTACCCGAGACCACGGCGCCTTCGGCGTTGACGATCTCGATACGCTCCCCGCTGAGGAGCCTCTTGGCGACGAGACTGGCCATCCTGCCTAGGATCAGCCCTTCGGCGTCGATGATCGTCGTTCCCTGTGCGCTCATTCATCATTCACCTTTTCATTCTCGGGTTTTGGAATGCGTAAGTTGTGAATCCCGGAGGACGTATAAATGTTTTCCAACTGAGAACTGAGCCTTATAGAACTCGAACTAACTTGACCAGACTCCCGCCCAGGCTTTCGAGAAGGACGGTCACCCGAGGGTGAGGATTCCTTTATCCCTGAGCCAGTGAGCCTGGTTCGCAGTGTACCGGAAGATTATGTCTCCCTTCTGCTCATACATGAAGTCCCACGGCGAGACCAGAACGATGTCCCCTTCCCGGACCCAGTTACGCTTCTTCATCTTGCCCCGGACCCTGCACATCCTCTGGTGCCCGTCCTGGCAGATGACCCTCATGCGGGTGTAGCCCAGGTTCTTGTCCACCAAGCCCAGTATATCGTTCCTGTTGGGCATGAGCATTCTCCTCCGGATGTCGCTCTCGCTCTTGACCAGTTTCTTACCCATTGTATCCTATTCCGGGCTACAAATTCGGAGCCGTCCCTTATAAAACACCCCGTTTATGAAGAAAGGAACGCCGAGAAGTATCTACCTAAAAAAGCGGTAAAAGGAGACCTAGCCACTGGCCTGGGCCTTCCCCACGGCCTTGGCCAAGGTCACGGCCTGAGCGTTCGCCCTAGCCACGAGCTCCTCCACGGTCTCCGGGGTCACCCACGCAGACTCTAGGGCCAGCATCCTGACATTCTGGGCAGCCAAGGAGATCAGCGGCATGATGGTCATGGAGGTGACATAGGCCGCGTTGAGGGCGACCTGGTAGGCTTCGCTGGAGGCCCTGGAGAGACGCTCCGAGTATACATTAACGTCGAGGATGAGCTCCTCCTTGGGGATGACGATGCCGTCCTCGTAGACTGCCTTGATCTCCAGACCCATCTCCGACGCCCTCACCCCGAGACGGGTGAGGAGGTCCGCTAGGTCGGCGGAGATCTCGTCCCCGGCCTTGGCGACCACTGTGTCGCTGACGACCCAGATGTTCCCCGCCTCGATGCGGGTCCTGATGGAGAGGCCCCCGAACTTGCTGATGATGGGGCCCGGGCTGAGCCCCGTGTTCCCCGCGGGGACCATGAGGTCCTCGAGGGCGATGTCCCCCGCCTTGGCGAAGACCCTCACCTTGTTCTTGTGGAGGGTCATCGCGAGGCTGAAGGGGTTCCCGTTGCTGAAGATGTAGATGTTCTGCCCCTTGATCTGGGCGAGGAAGCCCTCGGTTCCCTGGAGGCCGATCTTCTCCATGGAGATGCGCATCAGGTTGTTCTTGATCCCCTTGATGGTGACCTGGCCCCGGAGCTGCTTCCTGAGATCCTGGAGCATCCCGCTCCCCACCTTGGTGAGGTCGGCGGCCCCGATGAGCTTGTACTCGTCTAGGAGCTTAACCGTGGAGTCGACGATGGCCATCTTCTCGGCTGAGACCTGGGACATCGTCATATCACCTTGATCGCGGGGCCCATGGTGAGCTTAAGGAAGACCGACTTTACGTTGTTCGCCCCCCGGTTCAGGACTCCGGTTAGGTTGCTAAGCAAGTACTCGATGTTATCGGCGAGCTCCTCGTCGGGCATCGACTCCTTGCCGACCTTGCACTTCACGAACGGCCTGTCCTGACTCCTCAGGATCACCGTCCGCCTCTCCCTCTCAAGGATGGCGTCGATGGGGGCCTGGGGGGGAACCGGGGTAGGCATCTTTCCCCTGGGGCCCAGGATGGGGCCGGCTACGCGGCCCACGGTGGGCATCAGGGGCGCCTCGGCCACGAATATATCGTAGTCCTTGAGCTGCCTCTTCGCCTCCTTCTTATCGGCGCCCAACGCGTTGAGCTCCGTGGGCTCGATGACCCTGTCAGCCCCAGCCCTGCGGGCTCGCAAGGCCAGGTCTCCCTGGGCGAATATCAATACCTTCTGGCCGCCGACCCCGTGAGGCAGCTGGACCCTGAGGTTGACCCTGTTGTCGGGCTGCCTCATATCCAGATCCTTGAGGTTGACGGTCAGGTCTATGGACTGTTCGAAGCCCCTCGGGGGGGCCACCTCCCTAGCCTTCGCGAGGGAGTCCATTATTACGTCCTTCCGGACCGACATTTCAGATTCCTCTTGATTTCACACTGGACCATCTATAAAGCTTTACGAGGCCTCCACGAGCCTCGAGTCGAAGTCTCCGGCGGCGATCTGGTCCTGGATCGCCTTGCCGTGCTGCCCCTCCACGGTGACCCCCATGCTCTGACAGCTCCCCACTATCTCCTTCACGGCGGATTTCAGTGTGGACGAGAAGAGGCCGTCCCTCTTCTTCCTGGCGATGTCCACCAGCTGATCGAATGTGAGGTCGCCGACGAAGTCGGTGTTGGGGGTCTGGGAGCCCTTGCTTATGCTCAGGGTCTGGGTGATGAGGGCGAATGTGGAGAGCATCCCCACCTTCACGGTGAACTCCTTGGTGTCGGTGTCGATGGTGACATCCACGGGGATGGGGACCCCCGCGTACTCGGCGGTCTCCTCGTTGATCTTGTTGACTATCGTCATGATGTTGACGCCGAGGGGTCCCAGGGCGGGCCCTATGGGGGGTCCGCCTGTGGCCTCGCCGCCGTTCACGATGAAGTTGAATGTTTTCTCTACCATTTTATGCAGTTGCTCCTTTGATCTCCCGGACATAGTCTGCGTGGACTGTGATGGGCAGGGTGAATGCGGCCTCCAGGATCTCCACGGTGACCTCCTCCTTGGAGGAGTCCACCCTGACGATCTTGGCCTCCATCCCCTTGAAGGGGCCCGCGATGACCTCCACCAGGATTCCCTCCTCGAGGCCCTCGATGACGGGCTTGCTTACGAGGTAGTGGTCCACCTCTTTGGGGTTCACGAGGCCCTGCACCCTGGATCGGGTGTGGCGCATCCCTCTGATGAGCTCGTCTACCGCGTGGGGGGCCAATGACTCGACTATGATGTATCCCTTCAGCTCGATGGGGGAGAGAATTGAAGCTATGGGGATGCCCTCGACAGTCGACTTGTCGGCGAGCATCGAGGCTACGTTCCTCTCCTGACCCATGGTCACCTTGACCGCGTAAAGCTGTGTTCGGGGCGTATGTTCGGACAAACTATCACGTCCGGTGTAACCATTGAAGGAAAAGACTTGGTTATTAATATAACGATTATATTTTCGTGACGGGGTGCCCTAGTCCCCACATTCTCCAAGTGTTCTGCCTAATTTCCCGCGGACTTCATCAAATAGGGGAGTGAAAGACCGTTCAACTATCGTATTTCAGATGATTCCGAGGCCCGTGAGGCGGGTCATTGACCAGGGTGACCAGCACGAGAACAACATTCTTGAATGATACCTCTTCGATGCGATTCTAATCTTGATAGTCCACTCAGTGATGTGAAAACATTTATCAGCCACCCGAGATTCACGGGGAGTAAATCGAGCTGATCAAGGTGTTGGAGAGAGACGGCAACCTACCGATGAGCTTCTACATCGTCTCCTTCTCCTCCTTCCTCTTCGAGCTCTCCCGGCACATCACCCAGCCTATCTTCACCCTTTACATCCTCGATATGGGGGCCTCCCTCGTCCAGGTGGGGCTCATCCTCTCCGTACAGTCCATACTGATGACTGTGGTGAGGATCCCCCTCGCGATGGTCTCCAACAGGGTGGGCCACAACAGGATGTTCCTCGTCGCCTTCTTCATCCAGGCCACAGCCCCCATCCTCTACGCGATCGCCCCGGACCCCTCCTGGCTCTACGTCATCCCCTTCTACCAGATCCTCGCCTCTGGCTCCTTCAATCAGCTAGCGATGTCCACGGTGTCCAACATGGCCCCGGCGACGAGGCAGGGAGACGCCCTCGGACGCTACATGACATTCATGTCCATGGGGATGTTCGTGGGCCCCATCATCGCGGGGAGCCTCGTCACTCATATCAGCTACCGCCAGCTCTTCATGGTCACCGCCATATTCCCCGCGATCGGCCTCGGACTCTTCCTCAAATTCAAGCCCAAGGGATTGCGTGCGCCACCCGTAGAGGAGACATCCCCCGAGGAGGGGCCGGGCACCATGGAAATCCTCAAGGTGATCCTCAGGGACAGAAACGTCCTGGTCCTCACGTTCATCAGGACCGCATACGCGATGTCCGCCACCGTGCTCACGAGCCTCTTCGCCGTCTTCGCAGTCCGAGACCTCGGGTTCACCCCTGCCCTCGCAGCGCTGCTCTTCTCGGCGGTTGGCTTCTCCAACGCCTTCATCAAGCTCCCCGCCGGCAGGGTGGCTGACGCCCTGGGACCCAGGAAGGTCCTCTTCGCCACTTTCTCGACGCTGATCCTCGTATACGTCTCCATGTCCTACGCGAGGGGCGTGGCGCCCATCCTCCTCCTGCTGGTCCTGTTCGGGGCGTGCTGGGGGACGAGGGCGGTGACCGAGTGGTCCACCCTCACGAACAGCGTCACCCAGGAAACCAAGACCATTGCGATATCCTACCTCGGCAGCATCTGGGGGGTGGGGGCGACCCTGGGCAGCTTCATGGTGGGGGCCGTGGGTGAAAGGTTCCCGTTCTCGACCATCTTCCTCATGCTGGCCCTGATAAACATCCCAACGCTTCCAGCCATCTATCTCATGAGGAAGAACAAGGAAGCCTAGGGCGCCCCGAACACGGCCTCGAAGATTTCCCTGATCTCCTCGGGCTTCTCGAATGTGGTGATCCCATCCATACCGGAGATCTTCCGCACGTTCTCCGCGTCCTCCTTCCGGACCCTCAGCTCCAGCTCCTCTCCATCAGGTAGGACGGTGACGACGGTGCCCTCCCTGTAGTCCACGGGCATCACGTACACAGGGACATAGGCCTTAAGGGCCTGGATCGCGCTGTTGGTGAGCATCGTGTCGGAGATGCCGTGAGCGATCTTAGCGACGGTGTTGCTCGTAGCGGGGGCGAGGAGGAGAAAGTCGAAGCGTCCTAACTGGAGGCGACCTGTGATGAAGGGGGTGTTCGCGTCCCTCTCCACCTGGACCCGATCGAAGCACTCTCTGAGCTCGCCGCCCAACCTGTAGAATCGGAGGACCTGCTCCCCCGCCTTGGAGAGGTATATCTCGATCTTGATGTTCCCCTTGTAGGCCTCCTTGAGCCCTTTCATCACGTTGAGGGTCTCGTTGATGAGGTCCCCCGCCCCCGTGATTCCCCAGGCTATCTTTCTTATTTTATCTGCCATCTCAACTGTCCTCCCTCAGCTTCCTCCGCTCCTCGACTTGCTCCGCGAAACGCCTCACGGTCTTCCGGAGGCTCCTAAGGCCCTCATCGTCCTCCATGACTCCCTCCAAAGTGTCCTTGGACCAGAAGGTGGCCCCTAGGTTAGCCCCGAAGGCCCCGCCGCTCACGGCGAGGACCCCGTTCAACGTATAGAATGTTATGATTTGCTGGATCGCGAGCTCCTGCCCTCCAGACCTGTCACCCCCGACCGCAATGGCTATCCCCGTCTTCCCCCTGAGGACAGCGGGGTTCTTCGCGAGGAGGGCCCGGGTCCTGTCCATCACCGCCTTGACCTGGGCGCTGACGCCGCCGTTGTAGACGGGGGTGGCGATGACGAGTCCCTCCGCCTCCTCGAGGAGCGGGTAGAGGCCCTGAACGTCGTCCCGCTGGATGCATCCCTCCCCCTTCAGACAGTGGTCGCAGTGAGTGCAGAAGCCGATCCTCTTCCCCCGGACCCCCCAGTAAACGGTCTCGAAGCCCCTCACCTCCAGCATCCGGAGGGCCTCCCTGAGGGCGTACTCGGTAGCCTTCGCCCTCGGGCTGCCGCACAGCCCCAGGATCATCGAGACTTCATCTTTTGGGGGGTTGAAAAACCTTTGTCGTACAAGGGTTTCAGTGTCTTGAATTTTTGATGAGATAAAAAACGTGCCATACGTTTACTCGCTGCCGCGTTCACGGTCGTCATGTGGCGAGATCCCATGCGAGGAGTTCATCGATTACGGCAGTTATTAATTGGCACACCGGGGGATATCTTGTTCGAAGGCTCAGAATTGGAACCATCAGTCGCTTTCCTGTAGTTCGAGTTGATATTCAGCATCGGCGTGGCCTTCGTGATCCCTCTCATGATCATCTTCTACGTCGTTTATTCTTACGACAAGGATCTGAAGGACATGCCTCTAGATTAACTCAGAACGGTTCCCGTTGGCTAGACGCCGCCTTGGATAGTGGCGGCTATCAGCCGGATCATGAAGCCGATACCCCCCAGGACCGCGACGCCGACGAAGACGATCTTGAAGCTCAGGCTGTAGGTCTTCCAGTCAGGCCTGGATATGGTTCTCAGGAGGCGCGCCGCCGACTGGAAAAAGCTGCCTAGACCCATCTTCGCCTGCTATCGAGGGAGGGCGCCCTTAAATCCTTTACGAATCCCCCAGAATCTTCTCGATGAACCATGACGCCTCGAAGGGTTGGAGGTCCCCGTACTCCTGGCCGACCCCGACGTAGATGATGGGCTTCCCGGTGAGGTAGGCGACGCTGAGGCTGCTCCCCCCCTTCGCGTCCGCATCCACCTTGGTGAGGATCGCGGCGTCGAAGCCGATGTGCTCGTTGAAGCTCTGGGCCTGATCCACGGCGTCGTTCCCGATGAGGCTGTCCAGAACCATCACCGTAAAGTCGGGCTGGACCACCCTCTTGATCTTCTGAAGCTCGTCCATGAGGTTCCTGTTGGTCTGCATCCGACCCGCCGTGTCGATGAGGACGGCGTCGACCCCCTGGGCCCTAGCGTGCTGCACGGCGTCATAGCTCACCGCCGCTGCGTCACTCCCATACCTGTGCTTGATGACCCTCACCCCGAGGCGCCTCGCGTGCTCCTCGAGCTGCTCGATGGCCCCCGCCCGGTAGGTGTCCCCGGAGGCGAGGACGACTGTGAAACCGTTATCCAGGAGTCGACGGGTGACCTTAGCGATTGTGGTGGTCTTCCCCGTCCCGTTTATCCCCACGAACATCGCGACGAAGGGCTCCCCCGAAGATTTCTTGGCCGAAACGAGGTCGACGATGTCCTTCCGGTCCTCAGAGGCCATTACGGACTCGATGCTCTCCCTGAAGGCTTCCCTGATGGCTTTGGACTTGTCCCCGAAACGGGGGAGAGACGTGCCGATCAGGCGACTCTGGAACTCCTCGGAGATCTTCGCCGCCACCTCGACGGCGACGTCGTTGCCGATGAGCTGGAGCTGAAGGTCCCACAGGACAGGCTCTAGGTCCTTCTCGGATAATGCGCTCTGGGAGATCTTGTCGACTACGCCCTTGAGGCCCTCGCGGAGCTTCTCAAACACCGGGCTCCACCCCTTGGAGGCTGGCTCTCAGCCTGTTGAGGGCGTCCCTGTGGATCTCCATCTGGCCCAGGATCTGCTGGAGCTGCTCCTGCACGGATTGGCTCGCCTTATCCACCTCCTCGAGCCTGTTCGAGAGGTCCTGATCCGCCTCGTCGAGCCCCATCTCGATGGAGACGTCGGCCCCGACGTTGACCAGAATGTTGCTGAGGTCGCCCAGGCGGGCGTTCACGAACGTCCCTCCGCCGGTTGGGACAAGGATGGGGTCTCCCTCCTCGACATCCTTGAGGGATTCGACGGATTTTTTTGCGACCCCAAGGTCTCCTGCGGCGTTCTGGAGAACCCCGAGCCTCTGCTGCAGCGTCTCGGCGCTGCCCTGCATCATCTGGAGCTCGTAGGCAAACTTGCGGAACTGCTCCTCCCGGCTCGGCGCGGCCAAGGCTAAGCCCCCTCTTTGGGGACGACTTCCTCGATGGAGTCGATCTTGACCTGGAAACGCTTCGCCCTGTGGCGGCTTCCCATCTCGGCGTATATCTTCTCGAGGGCGTGGGCCTCCTTGGCGGCGGCTATCTCCTTGTTGAACGTGAAGGGCTCGTATAGGCCGGGCTTGTCGATGCGACCGGAGACTCGGAAGACCTTGGTCTCGCTCATTCCTCTTCCTCCTCTTCCGCTTCTGTCTCTGCCTCGGCTAGAGTGACCGTGACGGTGCCCTCGTCGTCCTTGGAGAGCCTCACCCGGATCTTCCGGGGAGGCTTCCTGATGCCCCGGGCCCAGATGGCCTCGTTGACGGTGGTGTCGATGATGACCGCCTCGGGCTTCATGTGGCGCTGGACGAACTTCCTCAGGATGGTTATCGCCTTCTCTGCCCTCCTGTACTTGGGGACGGCCAAAGCCTTTCCGAGGGGGACGGTGTAGATTCTCTCCTTAGCTGACAAACAGTTTTCCTCCTATGCCCTGAGCTTGGTGCGCCGCCAGTTCCGTCTGCTCTTGGGGCTGAAACGGACTTTACCCCGAGTCTTGGCTATAATCCACGCTGGCACCGACTTGTTCTGCCTACCTGCCTTGTTGAGGCGGAGCTTGTAGGCCAGCGTTTTGTTTCTCGCCATTCATCTATCTCCTTGTGATCTTGATATCCCTCTTGCTCTGCTGCGCCTGAAGCTGGGTCAGCAGGCGCTTCAGCGTCTCGTCGTCGATGGGGAGCCTCGTCCTCCCGCTCTGGGCGACCTGGAGCAGTTGAAGCTCGAGTTGAGCCCCAAAGTCCGGGCGGACCATCCTGACCCGGGCGAGCCTCTGGCGGGCCTCGGGGGAGAGGATCTGCCGGAGCAGGGCATCCTTCTTGGTCTCGGCCTCCTGCTGAGCCCGCTGGACGTGATCCTGTTGCTGCTGCTGAGCCTGGATCTCCAGCATTCTCTGCTGCCTGATCCTCTCCAGTTCCTCGTCTGAAGACACCGGTCTCTCCTCAATACTTTTTGAGATCGGGGTTGTCCCTGTCCATCTCCCGCTTTATCTGGCCGGACATCGCGTCGAGGAGGCTCCTCCCCTTCGCGCTCACGACTCTGCCCTTGATACCGTCTTTCTGGGCGAGGCCTGCGGTCTCCATCTGCTGGAGGAGGGTCCTGATGATGTTGCCTCCTGCCTTCTTGAAGTGGGCGGGCCTTACGCCGTTGCGTTTCCTGCCGCCGTAGGCCTTCCTGAGATGGGAGACGCCTATGGGGCCCTTGGTGTAGAGCTTCCTCAGCATGGAGGCGGCCCTGACGTACCACCAGTCCGGGTCCAGTGGGGCCCGCTCGACGTGGGGACCGGTCTTAACGTAGGAGGCCCACTCCGGGGGAGTGAACTCCTTGATGTTGTCCTTCATGTAATCGGAGAGCCGAGAGATGAGGGCGTCCGCTGGCACGTCGTAGGCGGTAGTCATATTTCCATCACTTTTCTAACGCATTCAATTGGGTGGGGGACCGACATATATATCTAGTTGTTTCCCCCGGTTCGACAGTTCTATCCAAGGAGAGAAGATAAAAAGGTTACGCGATTACCATGAGCCTCCCGTACAAGGGGGCTCCGAGATCAGGGATCTAAGCATTATATCTGCTGGAAGGCGGTCTTCTCCGCCCCGCACACGGGGCATACCCAGCCGTCCGGGAGCTCCTCGAAAGGCGTCCCCGCCGCGATGCCCCCCTCAGGGTCCCCCTCTTCCGGGTCGTAGACGTAACCGCAGACAGTGCACATCCATTTAGCCATGTTTGACTCATTCTCCATGCTAGTATTTAGTGTTAATCGCTCCAGATGACTAGCGTCAAGCCCAGAGGCCGGGGACGTCCCCGAACGCCGCGTCCCACCAGTCCTCCTCCGTCACGGTCTCCCCCCTGACCAGGAGCTCCTCGACCCGCTTCAGGACCTTGTGGTGGCGCCTCTCGTCCTCGATGATCGCGTTGAGGATGAACGAGACCTTCTCGTTCTCCACCCCGGGGATCATCTCCTCTAGCCTCGCGATGACCCTCTCCTCCATAGCGATGTGCCTCGCCACGAGAGCCCTCTGCACATCGAGCTGCCCCTCGTCCAGGGCGGGGCGGGACTCGGAAAGAAGTTCACCGGCGGACCTGTACATCTCGGCGTGCTTCAGGGAATCGTAGCTGATCCCCCTGAGGACGCTTCTCACTGCGAAGTTCTTCAGATCCCCCACCGCCAACTCCACGGACCTGACTATCTCCTCCTCTGCATCCACCATGCCCTTGAGGAAGTTCACCAACTCTTCAGACATCTGAGACCACATGAAAGAGACCGCACAATACGTCTTAAACGTTCATAAAAAGGGCTGAAAGTAAAGGACTCTCGCTTGCGCGCGCCGGGAGGGGCACTGGAAACCCTTTATTCGGAATGGAACAACTCAGACCGAGATGACGGGCGACTCCAACATTGAGACAGTGCGCAGAGACTTGGAAGCCGAGGCCTCGATGCACGGGCTGAAATCGGTCCTCGGAGTCGCCCCATTCAGGGAAGTCCATGATGGGCTTCTCCCGGTACAGAGGACGAAGCTCAGGGAAATCGCTGGGGAGCGATTCGACTCATTCATGGAGGGGGGCTCCTTCATCAGCATCGCCTTCGCCTACCCGGAGGAGGCTATCGACGCCATCGCCGTGGAGATTGGAGGGGGATTCGATCTGGATACTTGGAGATTTTATTCTGACTGGTATGACCGCCTCAACCAAGCCCTCAACGAAACCTCCTCGGCCATGGCGGAAAGGATAGGGGGGATATCGATCCCCGCCACGGCAGCTGGGATCGCCACCAAGATAGAGCACGTGGAGGAATATTATCCCCTCGTGGTGTCCCACAGGGTGGCTGCGGAGCTTTCGGGGGTGGGCTGGAGGGGGAAGAACGGACTGATCGTGAACCCGAGATACAGCTGCGCCATCAGGTTGGCATCCATCATCACGGACATGCCCCTCGAGAGGACGGAGCCGCTCCAAGACGGCTGCGAGGGCTGCACGGCCTGCCTCGATGCCTGCCCGTTTCTCGCTAACAAGGATAGGCTCGAGAACTACAGGGAGCAGTGCCGCAGGTATATTGTGTCTCTGGGCCTCGAACACGAGGTCTGCGGAAAGTGCATCAAGGCCTGCTACAGGGAGAGCGCCCACGGGGACGCCTTCAGGCTGTGAGGCTAGGGCTTGGCGTATAGCTCGATGAAGTTGCAGAGGCTACACCTGTAGCCGGCAATCCTCATCTTCTTGACCTCGTCCCTCTTGAAGATGAGCCCCTTCTTCTCCCCTGTCCTCTCCTCCCACATGGGCGCGGTTGTGAAAGTCTCGATCCCAGGGGGGAGACCCTGATGCATGAACCCTGGGGTCATCGGATCCATAGGGGGAACGTTCATCTTCTCGACGGGTACGGAGATCCATCCTTGCACCATGCTTCCGCCGCACTTTGGGCAAACCTTCGGCTGAACTTCGCTCAATCATGACACCTCTAGATATCCTTTGGATAGCTTAGCCACCACAGTATATAGGGGATCCACTATCTGGGCTATTCTCGCTTTGCCTGCGATGCTCAGGAACATGTATGCGTCGTCCCTTTCCCAGCCGTGGTCGGCGACCATCCACTCCACCATCTCCCTGAAGGCGTGTCGGGCGGCGTCCTCAAGGGGCCGGGCGCTCCCCACGGTCATTATCTCGTCGGGGGCCTCGATCCGGGGCCAGTTGATGGTCCATCCCTTCCTGAGCCCGAACTTGAGGGTGACTAGGGCGTCCACCTCTACGGCCACTCCGCAGACCTCACCGTCCCCCTGGACGGCGTGGACGTCCCCGAGTTTGAAGAGGGCGCCGGGCCTCGTCACCGGGAGCAAGAGCTTGTTGCCGGGCCGGATGTCGGGGCAGTCCATGTTCCCTCCGTGGCGTCCCGGGGTGAGGCTCGAGACGGCCTCGACCTCTGGGGCCACCCCTATGGTCCCGATGAAGGGGTCCGCTTCCAGCTCCAGTTTCTTGCCGTCGTCCCTCACGTATGTGATTATGCCATTCTCGATCTCGCAGACCTTCCGTCTGGGCTCCATGAGGTTGAGCCATCCCTCCAGGGCCCCGAAGCCCGGGATGATGGCCACGGTCCCTTCACCGGGGAGCTCTATGTCGATGACCTCCACCACCAAGGTGTCTCCCGGCTCCGCCCCCTCGACGTACAGGGGCCCGGTAGTCGGGTTGGTGATTCTGGCGAGGGCGCTCCATGTCTCGATCTCCACGGTCTCCCCCGGCTTCACGTTCGCGATGGGGGGAGTGCGGGGATCGAGGACGGAGTCGAGGAGCGCATCGAGTTCCTCCTCGGGCTTCTTCTTAATCCTCCTCGTCATTAGATTGACCTACTCCTGTTCTAGGGTAAAGACATTAAAACACTTCCCCGAGGAGCGAGCCGAATAGTAAAGAATAAAAGGCGGTTCCATGCTCAGTTGTTTACGGTCCGTTGGACCAGTGCATAAGGTAAAGGTGAAAGAATTGGAATACATGTACGCTGCGATGCTGCTTCACAGCGCCGGAAAGAATGTCGAGGAGACATCTATCGGCAACATTCTAAATGCTGCGGGGATCTCACCTGACGCCGTCAGGGTAAAAGCCCTCGTTGCCGCCCTCGCAGAGGTCGACATCGATGAGGCCCTCAAGGCCCCCGTGCTCACTGCCGCCGCTGCTCCCGCCACTACCGCCCCTGTGCAGGAGGAAGAGGAGCAGCCCAAGGAGGAGGAGAAGGAAGAGGAAGAAGAGGACCTCCAGGGCCTCAGCGCCCTCTTCGGGGCTTAGACTCTCTCCCAACTTTCTTCTAGATCGAGCCCTTAAACTAGTTTTAAGGAACCATACCCAGATGCTACCGGATAGTCTACATCTCGTCCATTCACCTAAGCTGCCTTTGACGGGCACACAATCTCGACTAAGGTGATTTGATTGATTAGTTCTAACAAGCTGAAAAAATTGTTCTTGGCGTTTTTCCAGAAAAATGGACATAAGTTTATCGTGAATGCGTCTCTTATGCCGGAGAACGACTCCACCGCGTTATTCATCTCGGCCGGGATGCATCCGCTTGTACCCTATCTACTGGGTCAGCAGCATCCAAGTGGGAGAAAACTGGTAAACGTACAGAAATGCCTCAGAACCAGCGACATCGATGAAGTGGGGGACAGTTTCCACCTGAGCTTTTTTGAGATGCTGGGGAACTGGTCTCTCGGAGACTATTTCAAGGAAGAATCAATACCGTGGAGCTACGAGTTCCTCACAAGCAAAGAATGGCTAAACATCGATGAAGAAAAGCTGAGCGTCACGGTCTTCGCCGGGGACGAGAAAATACCCAGGGACGCGGAAAGCGCGAGAATATGGGAAGGACTCGGAATCCCAAAGGATAGAATATTCTATCTGCCTAGAGAGGATAACTGGTGGGGACCCATAGGCAGCACGGGGCCGTGTGGACCCGACACGGAGATTTTCTATGACACGGGCAAGGAGCCGTGCGGAAGCGAGTGTAAGCCCGGCTGCTCCTGCGGAAAATACAACGAGATATGGAACAACGTCTTCATGGAGTACAATAGAACCCCGGACGGAGAGTATGAGCTGCTTGAACAGAAGAACGTCGACACCGGGATGGGAGTCGAGCGGACGGTCGCAGTCTTACAGGGAAAGGATAACGTCTACGAGATCGAAATATTCGCTCCCCTGGTTAATGGAATAAAAGAACTATCTGGCATAGAGGTTATCTCTGAAGATCAGATTAGAAGCGTTAGAATAATTTGTGATCATTCTCGTGCGGCTACTTTCCTTCTGGCCGAGGGAATAGTTCCCTTGAACGTGGAGCAAGGATACGTTTTAAGGAGGGTCATCAGGGGAGCCATCAGACACGGAAAACTGCTAGGCATAGAAAAAGAGTTCCTGAGCGTACTGTCTCAGATCATAATAGAGACATATGTTGAAGATTACCCTCACCTAAAGTCGAACGAAGACTTTATCGTAACCGAGTTTGAAAAAGAGTATAAGAAGTTTAACAACACGCTGGCTAGGGGTCTAAACAGATTCAACAGGATAGCCAGAAACAAGGAGAAAATCGACGGCAAAGACGCCTTCCTCCTCTACCAGAGCTTCGGCTTCCCAATAGAGATAACAAAGGAACTGGGGAAGGAGAACGATATCTTCGTCGACGTAGACGGCTTTCATGAAGAGTTCGAGAAACATCAGAAAGTGTCCAGAGCTGGCGCCGACAAAAGGTTCGGCAGCGGCTTAGCCGACAAGTCTGAGGCGACGGTGAAACTGCACACCGCGACACACCTACTCAACGAGGCGTTGAGACGCGTCCTGGGGAAGGATATCACCCAGAAGGGTTCAAACATAACACAGAAGCGTCTAAGGTTTGACTTCAATTTCGACAGGAAGCTAACTGCTCAAGAGAAAAAGGATGTAGAGGCGATAGTAAATGGGACGATTAACGAGGCTCTCCCCGTCAAGAGAATCGAGACCACGTTAGACGAAGCAATAAGGATGGGAAGCCAGGCAGCGTTCGAGCAGAAATACGGGGAGAAGGTCTCCGTATACTCCATCGGCGATTTCTCGACGGAGCTGTGCAGTGGTCCACACGTGGAGAACACCGGCGAGCTTGGACGATTTAAGATAATAAAGGAAGAAGGGATTTCCGCAGGCGTGCGGAGGATAAGAGCAGTTCTAGAATGATCGAGCCCCCACATTCACCACATTATTCAAAATAAAAAGGTCATAGAAGCTCTACTGGCTCAGTTCGGCTGAAACGGGTACGCAACTGTTTTTACACATAACCTTTATTCCACTCTCCATCGAGGAATAACCGCATAGCCAGCAAGGATAGTTGGAAACATGGTTGACTGGAAGCAGATCGAGGAGAAATGGAGAGGCAGGTGGGCCGAAGCGCATGTCTTCGAGTCCGACCCGGACCCTGGGAAGCCCAAGTACTACCTGACGGTGGCCTACCCCTACCCCAACTCGCCCCAGCACATCGGCCACGGCAGGACTTACACCCTCACCGATGTTCACGCCCGGTACAGGAGGATGCAGGGCTACAACGTCCTCTTCCCCATGGCGTGGCACTTCACGGGGACCCCCGTCATCGCGATGGTAGACAGGCTCAAGATGAGAGACCCCGAGCTCCTCGACACCTTCCTCAACATATACAACGTCACCGAGGAGAGCCTCCATGAGCTGGAGACCCCCATCGGGATGGCGAGCTATTTCGCCCAGGAGATCAAGGCCGGGATGCAGCTCATGGGGTTCAGCATCGACTGGCGCCGGGAGTTCACCACCGTCGACCCTTACTACGGCAAGTTCATCGAGTGGCAGTTCGCCAAGCTCCGGCAGAGGGGCTTCGTCATCCAGGGGAGCCACCCCGTGGGCTGGTGCCCCGGCTGCGGCAACCCCGTGGGGCAGCACGACACCGTGGGCGACGCAGAGCCCGAGATCGAGGAGTTCACCGTCCTCAAATTCAGAAGAGGCGACGTCGTCTACCCCGCTGCCACACTGAGGCCCGAGACCGTCTTCGGGGTCACCAACATGTGGCTCAACCCCGACACCCTCTACGTCCAGATCAAGGTGGACGGCGAGGACTGGCTCGTGAGCCCCGAGGCCGCGAACAAGCTAAAGTTCCTGGGGCGGGAGGTCGAGGTCGTCGACGAGATACTGGGAGCCAAGCTCATCGGGGGCACTTTAACGAACCCGATGACTGAAGCCGAGATCCCCATACTGCCCGCAAGCTTCGTGGACCCCAAGAACGCCACAGGGGTCGTCATGTCGGTTCCAGCCCACGCCCCCTTCGACTATGTCGCCCTGGAGCAGCTGAAGAACGGGCCGAAGGAGGTCTTCGACCGCTTCGGACTGAGGCCGACCGAGATGGCCAAGCTCAAGCCCATCAGCCTCATCGAGCTCCCCGGCTGGGGGGAGAGCCCCGCCGTGGACATCGTCGAGAGGATGGGGATCACAGACCAGAACGATCCCCGGCTCGAGAAGGCGACCAAGGAGGTCTACAGCCGGGAGTTCCATAACGGCAGGCTACGGGGGAACACCGGCCAGTATGCGAACCTCCAGGTGGAGAGGGCTAAGGACGCCGTCAAGGAGGACATGGTCGCTGATGGTAGGGCCACCACGATGTACGAGCTCATAGCGCCCGTGCAGTGCCGCTGCGGGAGCGACGTCCTCGTCAAGATATTCGAGAACCAGTGGTTCATCGACTACGGGGACCAGTCCTGGAAAGAGCTGGCCCACGAGAACCTGGCGGGGATGGAGATCATACCCCGGGAGCTCCGCCGAGAGTATGTCAACGTCATCGACTGGCTGGACCAGAAAGCCTGCGCCCGGAACGTGGGGATGGGCACCAAACTCCCCTGGGCGAAGGACTGGATCATCGAGAGCCTCAGCGACTCCACCATCTACATGGCTTACTACACGGTCATCAAGGACATCAACAGGGTGAAACCCGAGGCGGATGCCCTCACCGAGGAGTTCTGGGACTACGTCTTCCTGGGGAAGGGCTCGGTAGAGGATGTCTCGGAGGCCACGAGCATCACAGTCGATGACTTGGAGGCCATCAGGGGCCAGTTCCAGTACTTTTACCCCCTGGATGCCCGGCATTCGGGGAGGGACCTGATCCCCAACCATCTGACGTTCATGGTCTTCAACCACGACGCCATCTTCCCCCGGGAGGACTGGCCTCAAGGCATATTCGTCAACGGGAGCGTCCTCATGGAGGGGCAGAAGATGAGCAAATCCATGAACAACATCATCCCCCTCGTCAACGCCATCGACAAGTTCAACACCGACCCCTTGAGGCTAGCGCTGATGATCACCGCGGAGCCCCTCAAGGACGCTGATTTCAGCCCCGATCTAGCGAAGTCGATGCAGAACAACCTTGAGAGGTTCTACTCCAGCGCGATGAGCATCGTCGGGGAGAAGACGGAGGGTGAGCCCGTGCTGACGGAGATAGACGAGTGGATGCTGAGCCGCCTCCAGTCCTATATCGTCGATGCGAACGAGGCGATGACCGAGCTAAAGGTGCGCAGGACCATCCACGCCGCCCTCTACAACCTCAACCAAGACCTGGACTGGTACAGCAAGAGGGTGAGCTCGAAGAGGGACCGCGCAGACAGGAAGAACGCCATCAACCACGTCCTCAAAAAAGTGGTGGACACCCAGGTGCGGCTGCTGACACCCTTCACCCCCCACCTCTGCGAGGAGATCTGGGAGGCCATGGGAAGAGAGGGATTCGTCGCGTTCGCCCCCTGGCCTACGCCTGAACCCGAGCTCGTCAAGCCCGAGGCCGAGGAGATGGAGCAGGGGATCAGGGACAGCCTGGAGGACGTCCAGAAGATCGTGAAGGTCACAGGCATCAAGCCCAGCAAGATCAGCTTCTACACCGCCACCTCGTGGAAATGGAAGGTCTACCTCAGGGCCTTGGAGCTGGCCAGGGAAGAGAAGCTGGACATAGGCACACTGATACGGGACGCCTTCAAGGACGACGAGATGAAGGTGCGGGCCAAGGAGGTCCCAGCCTTCGCCAGGGTCGTAGTCGAGGACGTCACCAAGACCCCCGCGGCCATCGTGGAGAGGAGGCTGGCGATGGGTCAGATCAACGAGTCCAACCTCATCGAGGACGCCTCGAGCTTCTTCGGGCAGGAGTTCGGATGCGAGGTCACCGTCGCCAACGAGAGCGACCCCTGGATCGAGGACCCCGCCAACAGGGCGAAAAGGTCGAAGCCCTACAGGCCTGCGATCTACGTCGAGTGACCTTCTCCCCCCTTCTTTGTTTAGAAAAGGGGTCAAAGTCCTAGGTCTAATTATCATAGGTCGGGAGCCTGAGCAGGTACCGCGTTACAAGGATAGCGGTTCCGAACATCACCACCCGGACCGGGAGGCTATCCACGTAAAAGATCGCCGAGATAGTGATCACGATCCACATGAGGCTGATGGCCCTGATCTTCGTCGCCTTGCGCAGTCCCTGGCCGGCTTGATAGGTCCTTATCGTCTCCCCGAACCACTTGCTCTCCAGGAGCCGCCCGTGGAGCCTCTCGGATCCCCTCATGTAGCAGGCCGCAGCCAGGAGAACCAGGGGCGTGGTGGGTATAACGGGCAGGAATAAGCCTAGGAAACCGAGAGCCAGGGCGATGGTTCCCATCACCACGAAGAATCCCTTCTTCATACGAAAAGAGAAGCCCCCATCCACGGCATCGGTTCCCGACATATGTTCTCTACCCGGCATCTAGGTTACGCTACTCGATTCCCGCTTCTCCTTGGCAATAGCCGAGAACGAGGCTCGCCCGTCCTCCTGGAGAATCTTGAGGAGGCCTAGGTCATTCTCGCTCCGCGCCACCGTGAACTACCCCTGCAGCATGAAGGCATGCGACTGCCCGAATTTAAGATAGTTCAGATTTTCGCCTAACCAAATGAGACGGTGAAATGAACACCTTCGACACGCAATAGTGTACTGAAGACGGCTTAGAGGAGGTAGAGGGTGCGATCGGTCCGGGTGAGGAGCTCAAACCCATCCGAGGTCACCAGTATCGTGTCCTCCAGCTGGATCCCGCCCCAACCCAACTCCAGCACAGGGATATCGACGTTGACGACCATCCCCTCGAGGAGCTCATCCTCCCCCGTCTTCGATATCACGGGCCTCTCGTTGCACTCGATCCCGAGGCCGTGCCCCATCGTCGAAGAGTTCCGGCCTACCTCGGCATTCGCGAGCTCTTTCTCAGCCGCCGCGTATATCTCTGACACCTTCGCCCCGGGCTGTACAGCATCCAAAGCTGCGTCTTGGGCGGCGATGATCGCCTCCCACCGCCTTTCGGCCTTTGCGAGGGGCCTGCCGATGACTGCGGTCCTGGAGACGTTGGAGTGATAGTGATCCCACGTGCACCCCAGGGTGAGGCGGACCAGGTCCCGCTTCTTGGCCTCGTACATCGTGGGGAGGGGGTTGGGGTAGGCGCTCCGCTCCCGGAAGCCGATGAGGTTCTGGGTGACCCGCCCCCCATCGTAGGCCACGGAGTAGCCGTACATCCCGGCGAGGTCGAGCTCGGTGATCCCGTCCCTGGCGATCTCCAGGGCGTCCTCCATCGATTTCTCGGTGATCGCCGTGGCCCTCTTGATCCTCTCGACCTCCCCCTCGGTCTTGACGAGCCTTATCTCCCTCAGGAGGTTGGCTCCGTCGACGAGCTCCGCCCCCTGGAGCTTAGACTTGAGTTGCTCGTATTGGGCCGGGCTCAGGCCCGACGTGTCAAGGGCGATCTTCGCCCCGGCGAGCCCCTTGTCCTCGACGGCCTTGAGGAGGGCGCTGGCTCCGTCAGCCTCAGGGCTCGCGGAGCTGTACAAACCCATGATGAGCGCCGTCTCCTCCGGGGGGTCCCCGGGTTCCCCCAGGCCGACCCCGGACTCTCCGTAGAACCGTATATCCCCGATCCAGGTCTGGTTCTCGACGAGGAGGTCCGCCTCGTTCAAGGGCGCGACTATCGCGGGGCTATCCTCGAGGGGGAGAATCGCGTAGGCCTCGACTCCGCAGCCGAGGCTCTTCCCCAGGCTCCAGTAGTTGGAGATATAGAAGACGT
The DNA here is from genome assembly GCA_026014875.1 of Candidatus Bathyarchaeota archaeon. Classification (GTDB taxonomy): domain Archaea; phylum Thermoproteota; class Bathyarchaeia; order TCS64; family TCS64. The sequence continues at coordinate 401,286 of JAOZHO010000037.1, forward strand.
TCTCCGTGGATGTTGCGATGAGGGCGTCTAATCCCTCTCTCTGCAGGACCTCGAAGGCCCGTTCACCGTTAAGGGGCATGCTGGACGGGTTATGGTTGTATGATCTGTTTTTAAGATAAATGGATTCGAAAATCAGTTGAACCGCTGCGCCTGCCCTGGGGAGGGCGTGGAACGTTTAAACTCCGGGGAGTGCATCACAGGGAGAGGAGGACGCGGGGATGGCGAGGCGGAGACGGGGCTACAGGAGAGGCTATCCCGTGGCGGTCCTCATCGGCTTCGACCGGGATCGAGCCGCCCTTTGGAGGGTCTACAGCCAAGTCGTCAAGACGCATTCCACGATCGAGGCTCCGCGAGGAGGCAAGAGGGAGCTCTACAACTTCCATGAGGCCGTCGTGGACGCCCTGAGGCCCATCCTGAAGGAGGGGGTGGGAAGCGTCGTCATCGCGGCCCCCGCGAGGACAAGCCACGTGAAGGGGTTCCTCGACCACGTCGCTAAGCACCAGCCATGGATGACGAGGGGCTCCGGGTCCGCCACATTCACCGGGATCGTGGGCTCGGCCACCACCCAGGAAGAGGTCTCCGCTCTGGTCAGGACGGGGGAGGTTCAGAGAGCCATCGGGACATCGGCGGCGGGGGAAGCCGATCGAATAAAGGGCCTACTGGAGAGTCGCCTCGCGCGGGAGGATGCGGGTCCAATCCTGTACTCCCTGTACGAGATCGAGGGATTGATCTTCGAGCAGAGGGTAAAGGGGAGACCTGAACCCGAGCACCTGATCCTCACGGACAGGTTTCTGGCGGCTCACAGGAGGAGAGCCCAGAGGCTCATGGAGGCCTCGAGGAGCAGAGGGGTCAGGGCACACGTCGTCGGCGTCAAGACCGCGGCCGGTCAGCGGGTGGAGCAGCTGGGGGGGATGGTCCTCCTCGCCAGGCCCGGGGTCGATCGCTGATTTCTTTAGCTGATATGCGCAACGCTAGGACATGGCAGATTCGCTCAAAGAGAAGGTTTCCAAGGAGATCGACGCCCGCCGGGAGAGGCTGATCGAGGTCAGCATGGCGATCCACGACGAGCCCGAGCTGGGCCATCAGGAGTTCAAGGCCTCGGCGCTCCTAGCCTCCGAGCTCGAAGGGCTAGGCTTTGAGGTCGAGAAGGGGACCTCGGGGCTCTCCACCGCATTCAAGGCGGTTCGCAGGGGCAAGGGGGAGGGCCCCACGGTCGCGATCATCGCGGAGTACGACGCGCTCCCCGAGCTGGGCCACGCCTGCGGTCACAACATCATAGCGGCGTCCGCTCTGGGCGCAGGTGCGGGAATGAGCGCGGTCATGGACGAACTGGATGGGACGGTCATCGTCTTCGGGACCCCCGCGGAGGAGGGTTACGCGGAGAACGCCGGGGGCAAGGTATTGATGATCGATGAGATAACGGCGGCTGACGTCGCGATCATGATCCACCCGTCATCCAAGTATGGGGTGGGCGCTACATCCCTGGCCCGGGAGTCATTCATGATCTCTTTCAAGGGGAAGGCCGCTCATGCAGGGGCCATCCCCGAGAGGGGCATCAACGCTCTTGAGGGTGTCCTCCTGACGTACCAGGGGATCAACGCCCTCCGGCAGCATCTCATGAGGGACATAAGGATCCACGGGGTGATCAGGGATGGTGGAGCGGCCCCCAACATCGTGCCCGAGACGGCCTCCGCCCACTTCTATGTCAGGGCACCGACCCTGGAGCTCCTCAAGGAGATCCTGGAGAAGGTGAAGAACTGCGCCCGGGGCGCGGCCCTCGCCACAGGGGCGGAGGTGAGCTTCAGGCAGGTCGCGAACACCTACGCCAATAAAGTCCCCAACATGAGCCTCGGGGAGGCGTTCAAGGCTAACCTCGAGGCGCTCGGAGCCGTGTTTCCTGAGGCGGCTTCCGAGAGGCCTGGGGCCTCCACCGACTTTGGTACGGTGAGCCAAGCTATGCCCGCCGCTACCGCCTCCGTCTTCATCGGGGAGAATGTAGCCCTACACTCATACGAGGCCACGGAGGTCACCGCGTCTGAGACAGCTCATGAGGCGGTGATGATCAGTGCGAAGGGTCTAGCCCATACCGCCATAGACGTTCTCACCGACGCAGATCTCCTCCGGAGGATCAAGGAAGAGCATTCGAGCCGCTGAGACCAGGTGGGAGGGAGATTCCTCCCTATTCTTTAGGCTGGGTAACGACAAAAAGGCAGTGGGGATCGTCGGTCGTGAGGATCTCCGGCAGCTGCACGTCGAGGTCCGGCCTGTACTCCTGCCAGAAGGCGTGGTGGAAGTACTGGCAGTACCTCTTCCCCACGTCGACGCAGCCTCGCTCCCTCCACTGCTCCTGGAAGGGGCACCGGTAGGTGTAGGAGACGAGCTTGTCGTCCTCGAAGACCGTCCTCGTCTTCTCGGTCCCCGAGTGCCCGGGGAGGTCATAGTGCTCGAAGAGGGATCTCAGGTTGACGGGGAGGCCCTGCTCTTGATGCCTCTTCCTCAACCGCTCGCCCCTGGCTCTCCCGTACTCCTTGACGGCCCGAATGAGGGCCTCTTCCCCCTTCTCGCCGAAGCTGTCCACCATCTCCCGGGCGAAGACGCAGTACATGAGGGCCCAGAGGTCCCCGAACTCGTCGATGTCCTCCTGAGTGACCATGGAAACCACGAAACAACTGAGGCCCCACCACGTTAAAACATCTGCTTGAGGGGCCCGTTGTGCGCGCGATGGTGGACGTCCACGCAATGGTCGATGCTGGAGACCTAGGCATATCACTTTCGACACGGAGGGGAACGGCGTCTATGCCTCGACTGGCCAAGAACCACACTACAACCACATGAACATGAAGGGCGAGGAGAAGGCGCTTAGGAGGATATGGGTCAAGCCTTAGACCCTAGCTGCAACAGTCATCCGACTCGTGATTCGCTGAAATGCTTAAAGGCTTGGAGCCAGATACCGGGCGGGAGTGATGGGATGACTTCTTCGGAGGAGCTCGAGAAGAAGGGGCTGGTTTACAGAATCTCAGCCATCTCGGCCCTCAGGGGCGCCGTCTTCAACGCCTGGAGAGTCGTCTGGCAGCCCTTCGTCTTGAGCCTCGGGGTCTCCATGAGCTGGCTAGGTGGCCTCGAGAGCTTCCTAGACCTCACGAGAATCGCGGTGATGCCCCTCTTCGGCAAAGCCGCTGACGCACACGGGAGGCGGAGATTCATCGTCGCCCGGGAGATACTCACCCTGGCAGCGGCGGTTCTCTACGTCTACGCCGGGTCCTGGCGGTTCATCTTCCTGGGGGTAATGCTCACGGGCCTCTCATTGGCCATCTATCCCATCTGGAACACCGTGATCGCCGAGTCGTCGGAAGGGAGAGAACTCGGATACACATACAGCATCGTGGGCACCATAACTCTGGGGCTCAGCCTCGTCGCCACCCTCGCGGCCGGGTACGTCGCCAGCGCCTACGGCTTCAGAACAGTATTCACGGGGGCGGCGGTGCTTGCTCTGCTCGCGTTCCTCTTGGTGGTGATGAGGCTGCCCGAGACCCTGCCCCCGGAAAAGAAGGGCTCCGTTAACTGGAGAGAGCTCACCGGGTCTTTCGTAGAGACATTAAGGCCCCCTCGCTACCTCTGGGGCTTCTACATCGCGATGTCCGTGGACCTCTTCGCATTCAACCTCGGCTACAGGCTCCTCAACGGGATGCTCGCTAGTGAATATGGGTACACCCCCGCCATGCTGGGGCTGATATCCGCAGCGACCATCGGGGCAACGGCGATCGCCCAGATCCCCTTGGGGAGGCTCGTGGACAGGATCGGCTACGTCAAGTTTCTGATCATCTCCCAGCTCATCGCGTGCGTTGTCCTCGCCACATTTGTCGTCTCGAAGAGCTTCCTAGCAGTCGTCGCCGCCCAGATCGCCCTGGGTGTGTCGGCCGCCTTCTGGACCCCCGCGGAACAGGCATGGATCGCCGTAAACGTTGACCCTGAGAGGAGGGCTCAGGCAATCGGGGGGTTCTCGACCTTCAGGGGGCTCATCGCCTTCCCCGCGCCCTTCATTGGGGGGCTCCTCTTCGACGCTTACGGCTTCGATGTCCCCATCCTCATCAACTTGGGCATCGCATTGATCGACGTTATCCTCATCTACGTGCTCGTGAAGGAAAGAGTCCGGCCGGACGCGGCAGCGGGAGCACCGGAAACACAAGGTGAATCCATCCTCTAGCCTAAATATCACCTGAGACAGGGTCAGGCTGAGAGGATTCAGTATGAGGATAGCGGTCGTGAGCTACTCCCACGAGACCTGCACCTTCTGCCCAGAGATCGGCACCCTGGAGCTCTGGGAGAAAGGCGGCATCAAGTACGGCGACGAGAGCATCGTCACGGAGGGAGAGGGAAAGGGCTACATCACGGGCTACAAGGAGGTGGCCGAGACAGAGGAGGACGTGGAGCTCGTAGGCATCATCAGGACGAGCTGGCCCGCTACCACCGGCTACGGGAGCTGGAACACCACGGAGTCCTTCGACGTCATCTCCGGGAGGATCGTGGACCGCCTCGCGGACGCCGGGGAGCTCGACGGGGTCCTCCTAGCGCTCCACGGGGCCATGGCGGTCACGGGTATCCCCCGACCCGAAGCCGAGCTGGCCCGGAGGGTGAGGAAGGTCGTGGGGGATATCCCCATCATGGTCACCCTGGATCTCCACGCCAACGAGGACATCGAGCTCGCCAACGCAGTCGACGGGGTCTTCATACTCAAGACCTATCCCCACCTTGATGCCCATGAGACCGGCGTGATAGCTGCACGGTGCATGGTGGAGACAGTCAGGGGCGGGTTCAACCCCACGATGGCCCACAGGAGGCCCGGCATCGTCTGCGCCAGCGTCTTCCAGGCCTCGGAGTACCACCCCATGAAGGCGGTCTACGACCGCTGCAGGGAGTGGGAGGCGAAGGGGGTCTACTGCGCCTCCGTGGCCCCCGGCTACGCCTACTCCGATGTCCCCGACGTGGGGGTCTCGGTGTTCGTCGTCGCCGACGGAAACCGGGCCCTGGCGGAGGAGGCCGCCCAGGACCTCTCCGATCTCGTCTGGAGCTTCAGGGAGGATCTCACCCGGGGCCTGCCCAAGGCTGAGGAGGGGGTCGCGGCTGTCATCGAGATGGTGGGGAAGGGTGAGAAGCCCGTGGTCATCGCCTATCATGATGACCGCCTCGGGGATGGCACCCACATACTCAAGGAGCTCATCAACCAGGGCGCCAAGAACTGGTGCTCCACCGGGATCGCGGATCCCAAGACCCTGGAGAGGCTCAAAAAGAAGAACAGGGTGGGGGAAATGGTGAAGGTGACCATCGGGGGATGGCTCCACGAGATCTCCGGGGAGCCCGCGACCATCATAGGCAGGATCGAGCACCTGGGCCCGGCGGAATGGGTCGAAACCGGTCCCATGAGGAGGGGGGCCCAGCAGAAGATCGACTTCATCGCGAGCCTCGACATCGGGGAGAACAGGCACGTCATCATCACTGAGCGGCTCTATGCCCCCATGAGCGCCGATCCCCTCAAGGCCATAGGCATCGACGTGAACAGCCTCGATATCGTCGAGCTCAAGAGCCGGGTCCATCACAAGGCCTACTGGGACACGTGGTCGGCGGTCGACTATCCGATTGATCCTCCCGGATTGGGCCCTGCGGATCTGAGCACCTTGGACTACGAGAACTTGCCCTGGGGCATCTACCCCGTCGGGGAGAAGTGGGAAAAGTAGATCCAGTTTCCTCCACCTTTTTTTCGGAGGATACAACCTGTGAATAGTCGTCTGCCTATCCAAAGATGCCAAGAGACGCTTCGGGCTCAGACGAAAACGATCTCCCATAAACCCTTGATCTCATCGATGATATAGTCAGGTTTCGAGTCAGCGAGAACCCCTGCATCATAGAATCCCGTGGCAACAGCCACGGTGAATACGCCGGCCCCTTTACCCGCTGCAAGGCCCGTCGGCGAGTCCTCCACTAGGACCGCCTCATGGGGCTCCACTCCCAGGGCGTCGAGGGCGAGGAGAATCATCTCGGGGCTCGGCTTGGGGCTCGAGACGTCGTCGTATCCGACGATGAGGTCGAAGTATCCGTCTATCCCGAGGTGGGCGAGGATCTTCTCCGCCTCCGGCGTCGACTTGTTGGTAGCCAGGCACTGCTGGAGGCCCTCGTCCTCGAAGTGGGTGAGGGTCGCCTCCACGCCGTCGAGGATGCGGGCATGATCCAGGGAGACATCCATGAAGACCTCCCGATACCTCTTGAAGCATCCCTCGATTATGCCCCATCTCTCCGGGGAGAGAACCCTCCGATACATCTCGTCGAGGGGGACCCCGACCATGGACCGGATCTCCTCGTCGCTGCGCGGCGCCTCACCGGCGTCCCTGAGGGCGGCGTTGAACGAGAGGCAGATGGCGTCGCTGGTGTCGACGAGGACCCCGTCCAGATCGTAGATGATGAGGCGGATACCGGCGAGCATACTCCATCTGAGATTCCCCGGGATTTAACATCTGAGCCCCGTGGATAATATTTTAACCCGGGGGAGGAGTGAGGATGAGAATCAGGATGAACGCCCCCACATTCGACCACGTATTAATCGTCGCCCGCGACCTCGAGCGCTCGATCGAGTTCTACACTCTCATCGGTTTCGAGCACCTGGAGACCATTGAGAGGCCCAACGACAGGGTCGCCGTGATGCGCCTCGGCGGCGTCAAGATCGAGCTCATGAACCTCCCCGAGGGTAAGGAGACCCTGAGGAAACCCAGGAGGCTCACGGACCTCGGGTTCAGACACATCGGATTCAAGGTCGACGACCTCACCGCGGTCTACGAGAGGTTGAAGGACAAGATCGGCTTCGACTCTCCGCCGAGGAAGATAGCGGGCAGGGGGAACCGGATGACGGTCTTCTTCAAGGACCCCGACGGGGTCGAGATGCACTTCGTCCAGGAATGATCCCGGGCCTCATCCCTAAAGGTTAAGCGCCCCTCCCGCAATTCTATTTCCGGTTAAGATGCCGGAAGATTATGATATCCTGATCAAGAATGCCTCGATAGTGGACGGGACGGGAGCCCCTGCCTATAGAGGCGCCCTGGCGGTCAAGGGGGATCGCGTTGCGGCCCTGGGGAAGGTGGAGGGGGACCTAAAGGCGGACGCCGAGACCATCATCGACGGGGAGGGGCTCGTGGCCAGCCCCGGGTTCATCGACGTCCACAACCACGGGGACCTGAGCATTCTCTACTACCCCGAGGCCGAGGGCTTCCTCCGCCAGGGGATAACCACATTCGTGGGGGGCCAGTGCGGGGACAGCCCCGGCCCCTTCGGGGAGTACATCGGGCTCCCCTGGGTCCTCAGCGACCTCTACTATGACCTCGCCCCCACGATGTATGACAGGGAGTGGCTAATCCCCCGGGAGCTCCTCAACCCGAGGCACAGGGAGCTCTTCGGCTGGGAGATCGACTGGAACACCATGGGCGAGTTCTTCAAGAGGGTCGAGGCGAAGGGCTTGAGCCCCAACTTCGCCCCGCTTGTGGGCCAGGGGGATGTCAGGGGCCTAGTGATGGGCCCCGACTTCGAGCGGGAGGCCACACGGGACGAGATCAGCGAGATGGTGGTCCACGTCGAGAGAGCCATGGAGGACGGTTGCATCGGGATCAGCGTCGGCCGGGACTACGATCCCGGGATCTGGGCAAGTTTCGACGAGCTCCTCGCCTGCGCCGAGGCCGCCGCCAAGCACGGGGGCGTCTATGCGAGCCACTGCCTCCGCACGGGCCACAGGAAGTCCCGGAGGCCCGGTGAGTTCCCCCCGGTAAAGACCGAGGGGCTCTTGGAGGCCATCGACATCGGGAGGAAGGCGGGGATGTCTGTCCAGGTCTCCCACCTCGGCGTTCTTTACGACGTCAGGCCCGGCGGGTGCGACTTCATGACCGAGGCGGCCGTGAAGGCCACCCTCAAGATTATCGATGACGCTCGGGAGGAGGGGATCGATGTCAGTTTCGATGAGATACCCAACCATACCGCCGGGGGGATTGGGACCACCCCATGGCTTGTGAGCTATCTCACGCCGTGGCTAAGAGTGGCGGGTGGCCTCGGGCAGCTCGTGGAGGCTTTAAGGATGGAGGATTTCCGGGAGGAGATCAAGGAGGTCATCTGGGCCGGGATGCACTATGGGCTCAACCCCAACATCAACGAGGGCTGGGCGAAGCAGCGCACCATCGTGGAATGCAAGGAAGAGAGCTTCGTGGACAAGACCCTGGCGGAGATAGCGGAGGAACTCGGCATGGACGAGCTCGATGCCCTATTCATAGTCGTCTCGACGGACCCGGAGGCGAAGGCCGTTAGGAAGGGGGGCAACGAATGGGTGAAGTTCATGTTCTACCAGCACCCCCAGGCAATGATCGGCATCGACACCTTCGCAGTTGACGACAAGCGGATCAGCAGGCACCCCCCCTGGGGACTGCCCAACGAGAACAGCTACGGGGGCTTCCCCCGGTACCTCCGGCAGGCCTACAGGGAGTCGGGGACCCTCAGCCTCGAGGAGGCCATCAGGAAGGTGACGAGCCTCCCCGCGAAAAAGTTCAATCTCCGGGGCAGGGGAGTATTGAAGGAGGGAGCCTACGCCGACATCGTGGTCTTCAACCCCGAGACTGTCACCGATAAAGGGGACCAGCTGAATCCTCGGCAGTACCCGGAAGGGATTGAGCATGTCATCGTGAACGGCGTCCAAGTCGTGAAGGGCTCGGCGCACACGGGGGCCAAGCCCGGGAAGATCCTGTATCGGGAGTAGAATCTACTCCTTTTTTTCAACCTTATCATTTTTTATCGTCACACGGAACCTTTCCATTGTGAGTGAAATGTCCAAATTAACCTCTCCCGAGGAGTTCTTCGGCTTCCAGATGGGGAGCGACCGGAAGATTGCGCGCTGGGAAAAAGTCGTCGAGTACTTTTACCTGCTCCAAGACCAGAGCGGAAAGATAAGGGTCACCGACATGGGCCCCAGCACCGAGGGGGAACCCTTCCTAGAGGTGGTCATCACATCCCCCGAGAACCTGGCGAATCTGGAGAATCTGAGGGAGATCAACCTCAAGATCAGCGACCCCCGAGGCCTAACCGAGGAGGAGGTCAAAGATCTCCTGTCCAAGGCGAAGGCCGTGGTCTGCCAGTCCATGAGCCTCCACGCCTCGGAGATCGGGGGCACCCAGATGGCCCCGGAGCTCGCCTACGACCTCCTCAGCCGGGAGGACGAGGAGACAGCGAGGATACTCGAGAACGTCATCTTCGTGATGGTGCCCTGCTTCAACCCCGACGGCCTGAACATGACCGCCGACTGGTACAACGGCACGCTGAGCACCGAGTACGAGGGCGTCATGATGCCCTGGCTCTACCACAAGTACGCGGGCCACGACAATAACCGGGACGCCTTCCAGACCAACCTCCAGGAGTCCAAGTACGTCGCCGAGATCCTGTTCACGAAATGGATCCCCCAGGCCTACGTCGACCACCACCACATGGGGAGCTACGGCGCAAGGTTCTACATCCCGCCCTACTGCGAGCCCTTCCGGCCTACCGCCGACCCCCTGGTCTACAGGGAGCACGCGTGGTACGGGGCTCACCAGGCGTACATGCTTGAGGAGGCGGGCAAGACGGGGATCATCGGGGGGGCGATGCCCTTCCCGGCCTGGGGCCACTTCGGATGGCACAGGATCACCAACCACCACAACATCTCGGGGATGCTCACCGAGTCTGCGAGCGCCAAGCTTGCGACGCCACTTTACATTCACCCCGACCAGCTGGTGGGGGGCCATTACAGTTTCCCCGACTATGAGGCTCAGGTCAACTTCCCCAACCCGTGGGAGGGGGGCTGGTGGACCCTCAGGGAGATCGTGGAGCAGCAGAAGATCTGCTCCTGGGCAACGCTGGACATCGCCGCCCGGTACAAGGATATGGTGCTCAGGAACGCTTACCTCAAGGCGAAGAGGCAGATTGAACGGGGAGCGGCCTCCAAGACGAAGGCCTACGTCATGCCCAGTTCACAGCACGACCCCGTCACGGCGGGGAGGCTCATAGAGAAGCTCCTCGTCCAGGGCATCGAGATCCATATCGCAAACAAGGACTTCTCAGCGGGCGCCGTCATGTATCCGTCGGGCTCCTATGTCATCAAGCTCGACCAGCCCAAGTACGGCGTCATAAAGTCGCTTCTAGGCAGGACTTTCTATCCTGATAACGCCTGGACCCGGGATCAGGACGGGACCCCGAGGAGGCCCAAGGACAAGGGGGCCGACGTGATGAGCGAGTTCATGGGGGTCAGAGTCGACCCTGTGAAGTGTGCTTTCGAGGCCGACTTGCCCAAGATAGCGGCACCCGCATGGCCGGTAGGCGGTGTGGAGGGTGAATCGGAGATCGGCTATGCTCTGGATCCCCGCCTCAACGACAGCTTCGTGGCAGTGAACAAGCTGCTCTCTGATGGAGCGCGGGTCTGGCGTTCAGCGGATCCGTTGGACGGCGGAGACGTGTGCCTCCCCCCGGGGGCTTTCGTCATAAAGGGTGTCGGGAGAGACAAACTCGAACAGGTCGCCGCGGACACGCATGTTGCGTTCCTTCCTTTATCCGAGGAAACAACTTCTACCACTCAAGTCAGCGCACCGCGGATCGGCCTATTCCAGCGCTACTACGGAGGTAACGCCGATGAAGGATGGACGAGACTTGTGCTTGAGCAGTTCGGCTTCCCATACACCAAGGTGATGGACGAGGACATCAAGGGAGGCGGGCTCGCAGACAAATACGATGTCATAATCATACCCAACGATTCCGAGGCCATGATCACGGGCGAGGGACTCGAGGAATACGCGAAGGCCAGGGGACGCCCCCTACCCGACTTCCCCCCGGAATACAGGAGCGGGCTGGGAACGGAGGGCGTCGAATCCCTTCGAGAGTTCGTGAGATCGGGGGGTAGGCTCGTGTGCCTGAACGCCTCAAGCGAGTTCGCGATTGACGCCTTCAACCTGAAAATCAGGAACGTCCTGAAGGGCCTCGATCGGAAGGAGTTCTTCTGCCCGGGATCTACACTCCACGCAGACATCGACACAGGCCACTCATTGGGATACGGCATGCCAGCGGAGGGCCTCGTCTTCCACTGGGACAGCCTCGCCTTCGAGGTCCTCCCCTCCGGGGAGAACGACCGCTACGATGTCGTCGTGAGCTACGGGGAGAGGGCCCTCTTGGAGAGCGGCTGGCTGATCGGAGAGAAGCATCTGAGGAGGAGGCCCGCGATGGTAGTCGCCCGGGTGGGCGAGGGAGAAGTGGTGCTCTTCGGCTTCAGGCCCCAGCACAGGGCTCAGACCCATGGGACCTATAAGCTGTTCTTCAACAGCCTCCTCTGACCCCCCCCTTTCTGTTGATACGATTCCTTTTTTGGGAATCTGAAATTTTTTATCATCCGGCAACCTATCTCCATCCGGTGTTCTGAATGGCATGGAAGGAGCCGGTGTTCGTCGCTAAGGTGGAGTCCATCAAAAAGAACTGCAGCGCAGGCCACGAGGTGGGCGACACATTCCAGATCAACACCCACGAGACAGGCGGCCTCTGCGGATGGTGCTACCACGACCTCTTCCCGACGCTGATGACCCTAGCGATGGACGGGAAGATACCCTGGCAGGACTCCGACGAGTGGACCTACGAATGCCCCGACCGCTACAACCTGGTCACATTCAACATCAAGAGGAAAAAGTAGGCCTCACACACGGTCGCGTGCAAGCGGATCAATTAAGGTAGAAGTGCAAAGGACAGGAATTCACTGCTCCCTTCATCCTATCACAAGAGGAGGGAGTACGGATCTCCCATAAACTCAATGAATTTGTTAATCTGCCGGCGCGTAAAGATTGCACGGAAGATGGCTCTATCTGTGTTGGAGAGCGCACGCGAGAAGAGTGCCATATAGACTAGTTTGTAATACAAACCTATTTATATGGCACACGCACATTAGCGTCCGATGAATATGGCACCATCGTTCGACGGGAAGGAACTGGAGCGCGAAGTGTTCTTAGACTCCACCAAGGATGGCTTAGGGGAGCTCTTACTTGGCGTCAGCATGATCGGCGTCGCAGCGGCCTCAGCCTCCCTCTTCTTTTTACCCCTCTTCATAATACCCCTAGTCTTTGGGGGACGCATCGCGGAGGCGGTGAGGAAGCGCCTCACCTACCCTAGGATCGGCTATGTGAAGTTGAGGGGGGAGCAGACAGGCAAAGCTCTTGGAGGCGTGCTCCTCTACGAGTTCCTCGTTCTCCTGGTTTTTGCAATTGCCCTGTACATACTTTTCGGGGATATCATGGAATTCAGCCTCTGGGCCAGATGGTCGCCTCTGATAACCGCGCTGCTAATTCTCGGCCTCTTCCTCAATTTACATGATAAATCTGGTAACAAACGTTACCTGGCCCTCGCAGTCCTGTCTGTGTTTGTAGGACTCGTTTTATCATTTGTCAGCTTCGATATCTCTTTCCCGTATCTATTCGGCTATTTCGACTCCGGGGTGGTTTTCTACTTCTTCCTGATGGGGAGCGTCATGCTATCCAGTGGCTTAATTCAGTTCGTCTATTTCCTCAACCGGAATCCAGTCTCCCCGGAGGATCGAGACTAGTGTCAGAGCCAGAGACCAACGACATCAGCAGTCCCATAATGGGGATTGACAGGCTTATCCATGAACCGGCGAGGTTCAGCATCATGGCTAATCTCTATGTCGTAGAGGAGGCTGACTTCCTATTCCTGTCTCGTCGCATAGGTCTAACGCGGGGCAACCTGTCGGCTCACATGAGGAAACTGGAAGAGGGAGGCTATATCGAGGTGCGGAAAGGGTTCATGGGTCGTAGGCCCCACACTGTGCTTGCCATCACCGAAAAAGGCCAAGAAGCTTTCAAGAATTATGTATCCGATATAAAAAACGCCCTTCAAGGGTTTGAATAAGCGGATGTGATGAAAGGATGATTAAAACGATTTTTGAAAGAAAAGGTCTCGCGGAATATTCATTGCTCGCAGTGTTTCTGGTAATTAGCTTACTCTCTTCTTTCCCATCTGCTTCGGCTCTGAATCAAGAGACAATCTCACGCAGAGACCTAGTGATAGACCTTGGAGACGGATTGACTACGGATGCTCAGTTGACTTTCCCCGCTGTTGGGGATGGTCCTTTCCCAGGTGTTCTCCTCATACACGGCTCCGGCAATACGGATATGGATGAATATCTTCCTTCCCTGGTTACCGGTACAGGGGAGCCCTCAAGGCCCTTTCTCCAGATAGCGGATTATCTATCGGAGAGAGGTTTCGCGGTATTACGATATAATAAAAGAGGCGTCGGTCTGAAAGGCGTTATTTTAGATGTAAACATTGTTGTGAATACTACATTCGAATATCTCCTGCAAGATGCTGAGAAGGCTCTTGAAACCCTCATGCAGCAACCGGAAGTAGACGCAACTGACGTTTCAATACTTGGCCACAGTGAGGGAACATGGATTGCTCCTAGAATCGCAATCAAAGACACCAGGATTAAGAAGATTGTCCTCATGAGTGCAGGGGCTCATAACCTCTACGATATTCTTCATTTCCAGATTGTGGAGCAACGCATTAGTGAATTCGAAGAAATTGACGGAAATAACGATGGATTGTGGTCCATACAAGAAGTATCTGTTTTACCCCTGATACAGAGAGACGCTTTTATTGAGAACAGCACCGGAGACTGGATGTGGAGACCTGGAGTCGATCCGAATGGAGACGGTTACATCAGCCTCGTTGAGGAAATGTTACCTCTTTGGAACCAGATTTTTGAATATCTCACTACAGCAGAGTATCCAGGCTCAAAATGGTACCAATCACACTTTGCTCTTGAAAATAACCTGGAAATCATAGGCAATGTTTCTGAGGGTATACTGATTCTCCAAGGAGAAGAAGATACTCAGACACCCGTTTTTGAAGCCCATTTTCTAGACCAGAGGCTGATGGAGGTCGGGCATCATGATCATACTTTGATCACCTATCCTGGCCTTGGGCACTCCTTCTACCCCAAGGAAGGCCTGTTGCAATGGTTGGGCCCAATACAGGATCATGTTCTATCCGATCTCGCCACCTGGCTGAAAGACCCTGAGAGGGACCGATTCCTCTTAGTTGAACAGCTTCAAACCGCATCAAACACGATAAATGAACTGCAAGGCCAACTGACTGACTTAAATTCCGAGTTCAATCAGCAAACCAGCGAGCTAGAGAACCAAGTCTCCGAACTGCAGTCAGAATCAACGGATATGCATAATACCGTCACCGAGCTAGAACGCCAAACTATGGCATTACAGTCAGCCCTGGATTCAGCTGAGAACATGACCAACATCGCCCTTGGAGTTGCATTGATAGCCATCATATCTGGAGCCGTAATCATATTTCAGAACCGGAACAGAAATTGAAGGCATATGAAAATCATGGTCAAAACGGATGACCTGTCCAAATATTACGGCAAAGGAGGCGAGACCAAGGCCGTGGATGGTAATCGTCCCCGTGCCGGGTGGGCTTCTACTGGGCCAATCAATGCTGGCGGTGAGTGCAGGATTGCTATCCTCTACCTCGGGGCGAGAAAGCTCAGAAACATCGAATAAAAAACGAGGGCGCACTCAGGCCACAAGGCGGGCGACACATCCCAAATCAACACCCACGAGACCGGAGGCCTCTGTGGATGGTGCTACCACGACCTCTTCCCCACCCTCATGACCCTGACGATGGACGGCAAGATCCCCCGGCAGGACCCCGCAGAATGAACCTTCGAGCGCCCCGACCACATCAACCGAGCAACCTTCGCCATCAAGAGGAAAAAGCAGGCCTCACACACAGTCACGCGAACAAACCCCCCGAGCAAACCAGTAGCTATTCAGTAGCAAAACAGTTGCAAACAACACCCGAAAGCAGACAGAAAACAACCCCAAAACCAAAATAAACCCCTAAAAACAAGCCAAAAACCACACTCCATAACAAAATATTTTTTCCAGTGCATAAGCCCTCACACTAGACCAGGGTTTAATACGCCCTACCCCCAGGTGCCAACGACGGCCGAATCAGAGCAGCACCACACCTACACGAAGGAATCCAGAGGCTGCAATAGATGCACCCTCGACGGGAACCCCAACCGCAAGTTCAAGAAGATGCCGTCAAGCATCCGTTGCCCAATGGCCGTGGAGGTTGCAGAACTCCCTGGCCCCAAGGACCTTCTCGCCCGTGGTGAAGGCTGCCACCGGCTTCTCCCCCGGGTTCAGGAACCTGCGCAGGACGCCGTCCTCGGTGTCCAAGGCGATCCACTCGATCCAGTGACCCTCCATCATGGGGTGATCAACGCTCCCCACATTCACCGAGTAAGTGTCGCCACTCCTCTCGATGACGGGAAGATGCTTCTCATAGCCCCCCTCCTCGGTGCGCTTAGCCACGAGGAGAATCATAGGCTGGTTGCAACAGACCAGCTGCCCCACGCCAGTGTGGAGGACCTCCACTATGTTGCCGCAGACCTCACACTTCCAGACCTGACTTCTCTCAGTCATATCAACCAGTGGAGGAAAGCCAACCGCGTTATATAATTGTTAACAGTTAAGAGAGTAAGATCAAACCTAGCTAGACGATACGGTATCGATGCGAATCACGCATCTTCTCGGTTATAACCAAAAAGCCATCATTTGCTGCTATCAACATAGGGGCTGATGCTGATGCCACCACTCGCAAAGACCAGCTTCCGATTGCACTTGGGGCAGCGCCCATCAAATTTCTTGATGATGTCTTGAGGGGACTTCAGTATGTCTCCCTCGTAGAGAAGATGGTTGCACTCGGCGCAGGTCACTTTCTGTGGCATTTATACGTCCCGGATATCAAGCGAGAGACCTACATTAAAGGGTTCTTAACACAAGGTCTGGAATAAGGATACTTGAAAAACCCATATATCTTGGAGGTTACATGTTAACATCCTTGAAAGGAGGCAGCGAGCGATCCCATCCATCGGTGAACGGCTTAACAGATTCTTGGACGGCTTCAGCAAGGGAAAACGAGGGTTACCGAGGATCTCCCCCACGGTCGTGTCAATCCTCATGATCCTGTTCACAGCCTTCATCGCCGGCGGCGGCATCTACGACCTCCTAGACAACCCCCCCTCCTTATACCCCGTGGGCACCAGGTGGGTGGCAGTCCACCCCTACCAAGGGGAGCAGACAATAAACGAGAGCATCGTGAGCATGACCCTCACCCTCTTCATGGTGGGAGGGCTCATAGTCTCATACAAAAGCGCCAAGGTATCAAACGACTCCAAGAGAGCCAACACGATGCTCATCATCGGCATCTCCCTGATCCTCATGGGCCTCGCGGGAAGCCACTACCTCCTCATACTCAAGAGGACTATCGGGCGCTAGGCAAAAAGGTTTAACGACTGGAACCGGAATTATTCCCCGGTGTAACCTTTGAAAAAGATTGGATTCATAGGGCTGGGTCTCATGGGCCGAGGGATGTCCATGAACCTGGTGAAGGCCGGATTCCCCGTCACGGTCTGGAACAGGACCGCCTCAAAGATGGACCCCCTGGTCGAGGCCGGGGCGAAAGCCGCAGCCTCCCCCAAGGAGGTCGCCGCAGCTTCCGATATCATAGTGAGCATCGTGACCGACTCCAGCGACGTAGAGGCGGTGATACTAGGCTCCGAAGGCGCGATCCACGGGACGAGCCCAGGAGACATCGTGATAGACATGAGCACCATCTCCCCGGCAGTGACAAAGAGCATCAACGATAAGCTCGGGGCAAAGGGAGTGAAGATGCTCGACGCCCCGGTGAGCGGCGGCTCCATCGGGGCCCGGGACGGGACCCTCAGCATCATGGTGGGGGGCGACGACGAGACATTCAAAGAGTGCCTCCCCATATTCGAGGCCATGGGGAAGACCATAACCCACGTCGGCGGAAACGGGATGGGCCAGACGGTCAAGCTCGTCAACCAGATCCTCGTGGGAACCTCAATGCTCGGGGTCGCAGAGGCTTTGATGTTCGCTAAAAAGTGTGGAGTGGACCTCGAGAAGTGCCACGCCGCTGTTTCCGGAGGGGCCGCAGGGAGCTGGCAGCTCACCAATAACGGGGCGAGGCTGCTGAAGGGTGATATGGAGCCCGGGTTCAAGATCAAGGACTATCTGAAGGATCTGAGGCTCATCATGGAGGCCGCCGCTGACGTGAAGATGCCCCTAGTGGAGACCTCAGTGGTTCAGCAGATGTACAAGAGCCTTGAGGCGGAGGGCCTCACCCAGAAGGGCACCCAGGCCGTCATCAAGGCGGTCGAGAAGCTCGCAGGGGAGACCCTCGTCTAACCCCCCTTTTCTCAGTGGAGCGGAAGGATGGAACCCACCAAAGCTTTGGTCCGGGAACCGGGCGACACCTATACCAGTTGCATCTCGTCCCACCCACAACACCACACCGTGGACCTGAACAAGGCAAGAGCACAGCACGCCAGATACTGTGACGTACTTGCAGACCTCGGGCTAGAAGTGATACGCGTCCCCCGGGACGACCAACACCCGGACGCCTGCTTCGTCGAGGACAACGCCGTGGTACTCGGAGACAAGGCTCTCATCTGCAGAATGGCCAAGGAAAGCAGGCGAGGCGAGCAGCCTGGAGTGGCCGCAGTCCTCGAGGAATACGTAAAGATCAAGTGGGCTGAGGCCCCCGCTACCATCGAGGGGGGCGACGTGGTTCATCTGGGGGATCGCCTCATCAGCGGAGTCACGGAAAGAACGAACCTCGAAGGCGTGTCCCAGCTGAGGGACTGGCTGGGGGTCAGGGTAGACACCATCGACGACCCGGGTATAATGCATCTAAAGAGCTACGTCACCAGCCTCGGAGGAGGCAGGGTGATCGCGACCAAGACATACGCGAGGCATCCAGCCCTCGAGGGGCTGGAGGTTCTAGTGATCCCAGAGGAGGAGGAGTACGCGGCGGACACCCTGACTGTAGGAGACACGGTACTGATGCCAGCAGGATACCCCCGCTCCCACGAGATGGTGAGAGCAGCGGGTTACGAGGTCATCCCCATGGACGTGGGAGAGATCGAAAAGTGTGACGGGGCGCTGACCTGCCTCTCCATCCTTTTTTAGATATCCGCTGCGCGCGCAGGAGCAGACGGGGGCTCCGGCACCTTCGCCTCTTTCCGGGCCTCTAGATAAGCGAACACCGCCTCGACCATCCTAAGAGCGACGGTGAGAGCGGTCAGCTGCACCAAGAACCTGAAGTCGAGGGTGATAGCGTTGACGCTCCCCTGGACCTCCACCGTCATCGAGGTCAGCCCCAGATTCCCCAGCTCCTCGAGCTTCCCGAAACTCAGCGTGACTACCGTGAAGGCGAATGTAAGTCCGCTTGAGGCGAGAGCGGCGAGGAGATAGATGGGCGAGGAGGGGGCAACGAAACCCTTCACGAGGGTCAGCGCGGCGACGGCCACGCCCATGATAGCGAGCTGGTTGACGAAGGACGGGACATCGATCCCCGTCCGGGCCAACGTCTCTATGTATGAGGGGGGCAGATATTGTGGAGCCATTAATGGTATAACGGTGAAGAGGAGGAGCGTGATCGCAGCGGAGACCAGTGCGCCCGTCCTATTACTCATCCTTGAACCCCCTGAGGAATGGTGATGGTGTCAGAAATTCCAACGAGGTCGAACAAAGTTCTGAGACCCAAGAACAGCTCAATGGAGCTCTCGCCCCCAAGCGCTATCCTCTCATAATCTTCCCGAGAGACCTCCAAGACCAGAGAGATAGTCTCGTAGCTCCCCGGGGCAAGTGCCGCTGAGGAGGAATCGCTCGCAACTGCCACGCCGTCACCGTCCAGTAGTTTGAGCCCTAGTGTGATGTCAGCGTCGAGATAACCTGTGTTCTGGGGAGTCACCTCGAGTCGGAGGGAACCTACGCCTGTTGTTTCGTCAAAGTCCATCTCAAAACCGAGGCCTCCACTGAATGTGGACGAGAGGACGCCGTAGATGCTGTATATGGAGAGCCCGAACGCCGCTAGGGAGACGATCTGAGTGATCATTATCAGTAGAGCGATTATTTTAGTGGTTTTCAAATAAATCCCTTGAATTGACCCTGACCTCGCCGGATTAAAGCATGATGGTCGGGGCTCTTCCGCTCCGAACTCTCAATGAGCATGGAACATGGATTCCCATGATAGCTGCCGCTATGTTGAAAGAAGGAAAAAAGTATTCGCCCTCCGACTTACTCAGTCGGGGCGTAGTAGCATCTCTTGGGGGAGTGGATCTTCCCTTCTTTCTTGAGGACCTTGATGGCCTTGGAGACCTCTTTGCTCTCGATCCCCAGAGCCTTGGCGACCTCGCCGGGGCGCACGGGCTTCCCGGCGTCCTTCATGGCCTGAAGAACCGCTTCAACTTGCTCACTCATCGAATCACCTTGATTATGTGCAAAAGGTAAGGTCAAATGAGTTATTAATAAACTTCCAGTCAGGCGATCGGTTATCTACTGAAAAAGAAAAGGGGGTTAGGGGGTCCTTCTGAGGACCCGGCCAGGGGTTGCTCCTGTGTGCTTGCCTTTCTCGACCACTACTTCGCCGTTCACGAACACGTAATCGATGCCCTCGGGATGTCTCCGGGTCTCGATCTCGTCGCTGAGGATCTTCAGTTTCGGGAGGTCCATCAGGACGATGTCCGCGTATCCGCCCTCTTTGAGAACCCCTCGGCCCTCGAGGTTATGGACCCTCGCTGGAAGCGTCGAGGTCTTCTGCACAGCCTCCTCCAGGGTGAAGAGGCTGCCGTCCCTGACGTATTTGATGTAGAACATCGGGTAGGCGCTGAAGGTGTTGATGCCGGGGATGCTGTAGGGAGGATTCTTGGACTGCCACTCGGTGTCAAAGACGCCTGTGTCGAGGCCCACCATGCCCTTGGGGTGAGTCCAATAGTGGAGGTAGGGGGTTCTCGGCCCCATCGAGCCTGTGGCTCCCCGTGTGAAGGGGTCCTCGCCGATGATATCGAAGTAGGTGTCCCAAGGATCAGCATCCCGCTCCCCTGCGATCTCGGCTATGGTCTTACCGTCAATGTCAGGCACCTCGCTCTTCAAGACCATGATGTTCTCCGCCCATCGGGGAGCGGTGTTTGGGTTGTAGGCGACCCTGATGAACCACTTCCCGGTCCGGATGGCTTCCTTCACCTCCTCCCGGAAATCCTTCACCTTGAGCCATTTCCCGAGGCCCTCGAGGCCACCGAGCTCCCTGAGCCAGGGAGCGTAAAGGGATGCGAGATAGGGCATCGTGGCGAATCCGCTCCTCGTCAGCTGGGGTATCGCGTCCCAGGTGATGTCGAGCTCGGACTTGGAGTCGGCGGTGATCATGTTGAGGGTAGTCTTAACGTTGGCCTCCTCGAGCTCATCGGGCGCCGAGGGGTGGATCTGCCATCCCGTCGATATGTGGGCGTAGTGGAGGCGGACCCCGGTCTTCTGGTGAACATCGACGCACTCCATGAGGGCGGTGATCTTCTCGTTGGGGACGTGGCCAGCGGAGACGCCCCTCCTCCGGCCCGTGCGCCTCCAATGGGGGCAGTAGACTCCCTCGTAGTCCTTGAGCACAGTGACCCCGTCGATGATCTCCTCGTGCGCTGCGTATACGTCGGGGTCGTAGTCGAGACCTGTGCTCATCCCGAGGCAGCCCTGCTTCATCGCCTCGTGGATGAGATCCCTCATCTCGGCCCATTCCTCCTTCGTGCTGTGGCGCTTGTAGTCGAGGCCCATCACTTTGGTCCTGACGGTGCCGTGGCCCACGAGGGGGGCGTAGTTCATCGAGACGCCGACCGCCTCAACCTTCTTGAAGTATCCCGCCATGTCTTCCCAGTCCAGGGTCCAGCCGTAGATCTCTGCCATCCATTCGTTTGCCTGCTCCAGTGGGTAGTAGGGCTGCTTCGGGTAGAACTTGAAAGGATCGAGGTCGGGGAGGCGATCCATTAGAGGCCAGGGCAGCCTGATGTGCTCACCGAGGGGTGCGGGCGACCCCCCGCATTGCCCACCCACGAAGGTGGTGACCCCCTGCATGATGTAACTCTCAGCCTTGGGGAACCAGAGAAGGGTCCAGTCAGCGTGGCTGTGAGCGTCAATGAAGCCAGGCGTAGCGGTGAGACCCTTCGCATCTACCATCCTTTTAGCGTCGCCCTTGACATCGCCCAAGGCGACTACCTTGTCTCCCTGGACTCCAACGGAGCCTTCGTATGCCTTCTTTCCCGTTCCATCCACTATGTTTGCATTTTTGATGAGAACGTCGTATTCTACCATTTGATCTCAATTAGGAGATTCCCCTTTAGACGATTTAACAATGTTTCTTGACAATTGGGGTCAAAGGGCTAGAGGAACTATCAGAAGCGTGCAGCAGGATCCGTGTGTCAGTGAGCTTTTCAGAAGCCGTTCCTTTCCTTGAGCTCTTCACGATAGATCTTTTTGTAGACAGCTTCCCACTTATCGTCCTGAAGCTTCTCCGATATCTCCCTCATGATGTCTCTGAACGCCTTTTTCTGGGCCTCGTCCTCGTATTTGTAGTATATCCTGGAGAGGTCAGCCCACACCTCCTCCTTGACCTCGTCTGGGTCTACCTCGGAGGAGGGGAGGATCTTTGAGATCATCTCCCGGATCGCCCCTTTCAGGGCGTCCAAGGGTTCTGATGTGGTCATTGTCTTACCTTTTCGGGTCTCGGGGCTTCGATTTAAGGGTTTATCATTATCGTTGAGGATATTATGTAGCGATTTCAGTTTTCTTTGTCCCATCTGGGAAAGTATCATCTATTTTACGGCATCTTGATTTTATTTTAATGCTCTTTGTTCCGTCTAGTGTTCAAATCAAGCCCCGAGGAGCAGAAAGAAGCTTTTAACCTCACTGTCCGTATGCATCTGGGATCGCCGCTATGAAGGTTAAGGGGAGGACGATCATCGCCCTGCTGGAGGAGGAATACCCTGAGACGACGGGGACCTCCCTCAACTGGCGGACCCCCCTCGAACTCCTCGTGGCCACCATCCTCTCCGCCCAGAGCACCGATGAGCAGATCAACAAGGTCACCTCCAGCATCTTCGAGAAATACAGGTCCGCAGCTGACTATGCTTACGCATCGCGAGAGCAACTCGAGAACGATGTCAGGTCATCGGGATTCTTCAGGAGGAAAGCGGACGCCATCCAGGAGACTTGCAGGGTCATCGCGGAGGAGCACGGGGGCGAGGTTCCATCCACGATGGATGAGCTCACGAATCTGAAGGGTGTGGCGAGGAAGACCGCAAACGTTGTGCTCGGGCACGCGTTCGGCATCATAGAGGGCATCGCGGTGGACACCCACGTCTGGCGCCTCAGCCACAGGCTCGGGCTCAGCGATGAGAAGAACCGGGACAAGATCGAGAGGACCCTCATGGAGGTCTTCCCCCGGGAGAAATGGCTCGCCGTGAACTATCTCCTCATCGAGCACGGCAGAAGGGTCTGTGTCGCCAAGAAGCCGGACTGTGGGGCATGCGTCTTCGTCGAGCTATGTCCCTCGGCGTTCACCTTCCCCCATAACAGCGGGGAATGAGGATCACTCGGCGAGTATTTCCTTGTACTTTTCGACCTTCGAGGTGACCCGCTGCCTCTCCTAGGCAACCATCTCTCCCTCCCTGGCCCTAACCTCGCGTACGGGCATCGCGGGAATGCCTAGGGCGAGGGTGTTCGGGGGGATGACCACCCTCGGGGGTACAATGGCTCCGGCTCCGATTATCGAGGCTGGGCCCACATCAACGCCGTCGAGTAAGATAGCCCCAATTCCAACTAGGACGTTGTCGCCGATAGTTGCCCCGTGGACGATGGCGCCGTGGGAGACGATTGCACCGTTCCCGTTCTTCACGGGACTCCCGACGGGGGCTTCCACGATGCAGTTTTCCCAGACTGCGGCCCGGGTACCGATCTCCACGGAATCATTGTCTCCTCGGACCACTGCCCCGTTCCAGATCCCGGATCCCTCCTTGATGATGACATCCACTATGACAAAGGAGCGGGGAGCAACGAAAACGGATCCGTCAACCCTCGGTTTCTTGTCCCCGTAATCGACATCCCAGATACCTTACGCAGAAATGGGACGAATGCTCCGAAAAAAGTATACCAGAAGACCTTTAACGGCTCATCTCGAGCATCCGCTCGATGGGTACGCGGGCTCTCGCTGCGATCTCCTCAGGGACTCGGATGACAGGGGCCTCGTTCATTAGGGAGTCGTAGGTGTTCTCTAGGGTTATCCTCTTCATGGCGGCGCACTCTGAGAACTTTTTTGCAGGGAGGAACGTTTTACCGGGGATCTCCCTCCTGAGGCGGTCAACCATCCCGACCTCAGTGCCGATGATGAACACCTTGGCAGGGGACTCTTCGCATCGCCGGTAGATGCCCCCCGTGGAGAGGACAAAGTCGGCCTTCTCTTGGAACTCTGGCTCGCACTCGGGGTGAACTAAAAGCTCTGAGTCGGGATACTTCTTCTTCAGCTCCATGGCCTCTGAGCCGTCGCCAAGGAAGCGGTGGACGATGCAATGCCCGTAATCGGGAACAGGAACCAAAGTCTTCTCGGGGACCCTCTGGGAGACGTACCAAGCCAGGTTTACGTCGGGCCCGAATAGAATGGTGTCCCCTTCCAGCTGGGCCACGATCTCGGCGGCGTTAGCTGATGTGCATATGACGTCGGCCTCGGTCTTCGCCTCGGCGAGGGTGTTCACGTAGAGGACCACAGGAGCCCCCGGATACTTTTCCTTCATGTTTTTAAGGACCTTGAGGGGGAGCATCGCGGCCATGGGGCATATCGCCTCGGCGCTGGGGATCACCACCTTCTTGTGCGGGTTGAGGATTGAGGCGGTCTCGGCCATGAAGTCTACACCACAAAAGACGATGAGCTCCCGGTCCTCCACGCCCTGAGCCCTCCGGCAGAGCTCTAGGCTGTCCCCCACGAAGTCGGCGATCTCCTGTATCTCGTTTATCTGGTAGTTGTGAGCGAGGAGGAGGGCGTTCTTCTCCTCTTTCAGCGCCACTATCTTTCTCTGGAGCCCGGTGAGTTCCACTCTAGACCATCTCGATCTCTAATTTGACGTTGAGGCTCCTCACGGAGTGGGTGAGGCTCCCCATGGAGACGATGTCCACGCCTGAGCTGGCGTATTCGACCAGGTTCTCGTGGGTTATTCCTCCGGATGCCTCGAACAGCCTTCCCATGTGAAGTCCCCTCTCTTTCAACGCATCGAGGCATATACGGATTTCCCCCGGGCTCATGTTATCGAACATGACGATGTCGGCTCCTGCCTCTGCTGCCTCCTCGGCTTCAGCGAGGTTCCTGACCTCCACCTCGATCTTCTTGGTGAAGCTCACCCGCTCTCTGGCCCTCCCGACGGCATCCGTGATCGAGGGAACGAGCTCTAGGTGGTTGTCTTTGATGAGGACACAGTCGTCAAGGCGCAACCTATGGGTGTCCCCTCCCCCCAGCGACACGGCTTTCTTGTCGAGCTCCCTCAGCCCCGGGAGGGTCTTTCTCGTGGAGGCAACCCTAACATAGGGGCTCGCATCGGATGCGATTCTCTGGGCCTCGGCGACTGCCGTAGCTATCCCCGCCATCCGCCCCACGATGTTGAGGGCGGTCCTCTCCCCTGACAATATGGCCTGAGCGGGTCCCTCGATCTCCATCAGGGTATCTCCCGGGCTGACGCTCTCTCCATCAGAGGCGTGAGCAACGACGTCGCAGCCGAGGATCTCGAAAACCATTGCAGCCTCCTCAAGCCCGGCGGCAACACCCGCCTCCCTGAAGAATAGCCGTGCTTTGGCCTTCTGGTCAGCTTCGATGAGGGAAGAGGAGGTGATGTCTCCATGGCCAATATCCTCTTCCAAGAACTCTCTGATCTTTTCGGCGCCAAGCCAGGCTTTCTTTTTCAATATCTCGCCTCACAGATTGTACCTAACTTCCTACTTGAAAATTCGACCCCACTTTTATATCTTATGGGGCCAGGGAAACCTTTTATCGCCACTTAAAAGGATCCGTAAGTTGATCAGTTTTGGATTATAGACGCTATCTCGTCGAGGTTGGTACGGGTATCGACCTCCACGGGGAGGATGAGACCAAGGCCGCCCAGAGGGCTGTGAAGGACGCCATCAGCCACTCGAGCATGGTGGGTCTGAGTCAGCTTTTCAAGGTGGAGAGCTTCGCGGAACTCGAGGAGGCCCTGATGGTGGACGTCACCATCGCCACACCTAACCCGGAGAAGGTGGACGGAGACATGGTGCTGAGCATCCTGCCCGAAGGGAAAAGGAGGATAACCGTCATCGAGGGGGGCATGGCGTTCCCGACTGCATCGACCGCAGAGGAGGCGAAAACCCACACCATCATGATGGCGAACGCCGTGATCGTCGTCCTCGTAGACGCTAAGAGGCTGGAGAGAAGGTAGCCCCTCTCCAACGCTTAATATCGGACTTTAGGCGTAGAGCTGGGCCTCGTCGATCCTGGTGTAGACTATCAACTCTTTCTCGTCAAAGTAGATCGAGTACTCCGTTTTAGCGTTCTCCACCGAGTCCGCCGCGTGGACGATGTTCCTCTCGATGTTGAGGCCGTAATCCCCGCGGATGGATCCAGGTAAAGCGTCGTGGGGGTCGGTGGCTCCGACGAGCCTTCTGGCGTGCTTTACCGCGTCCCTACCCTCCACAACCATCGCGACGGCGGGGCCGTTCGTGATGTATTCGATGAGCCCCGCGTAGAAGGGCTTGTCCTTGTGGACGGCGTAGTGTTTCTCGGCCTGCTCCCTAGTCACCTGAAGGATCTTCATGGCGACTATCTTGAGCCCGGCCCTCTCTATCCTCGTGATGATGTCCCCTATGTGCGCCCTCTGGACGCCGTCAGGCTTTACCATGATGAATTCGCGCTCCAAATCCAATCAACTCTTCATTTTTAATGGGCGAAAACTTCGTTCAACGTACACCAGCGAGGCAGTCCCCGACAGTATGCGGCTCGATGTGCCCATTAGGATGAATTGGAAAGAAACCTACTTAATCTTGATGGTGAGGAAAGACGGCTAAGACCTAGGTTATCGAGCCATGAGCCTCTGGAAATAATCCACTATCCTTGCGTGGATCGGGATACCGGTGGCCTCGATGAGGGCGGTATACCCCGGGAAACAGTTCGCCTCCAAGATGTAGGGGCCCGCTTCAGATGTGGGGAGTACGTCAATGCCCGTGATCCTGAGGCCCACAGCCTCCGCGACCTTGATTGAGAGCTCGTCATAGACGGGGTCGTTGAAGGGTTCCGCCAGACCCCCGGCGCTCACGTTGTATCTAAAGTCCTGGGGATTCGACCTCTTCTCCCGACCCACCACCTCTCCGTCCACTATCATGCACCTCACGTCGTAGCCCAGATTCGGGACGAACTCCTGAAGATAGAAGACCCCCTGACCAAAGGACCTGTTGTACCACATGAGATACTGGAGAAGATCGCTGCGGCTCCTAATCCTGTCGAGCCTGATGACTCCGATGCCCCGGCCCCGGCAGATGGGTTTAAGGACAACTGTTTTCCCCGCGTCGAGGAGCCCCGACGCGAATTCGTGGGCCTTATCGATGTTCTCCGTGACGAGGGTCGTGGGGTGGAGGATGCCGAGGTTGCTCAGCTGAACGGTGAGGTGCCCCTTGGAGTAAATGAGCATGCTATCCACAGGGTTTACGACCGTGCCTATCTGGCGCTCGAACTCCCGGAGGATCAGCAGCCGGTGGATTAGCTCGAAGGTGGAGCCCCGGTTGAACATGTTGCTGGGGACATAGACCATATCGGCGTCGAGTTTTGGAAACTCGGGAAGGGCGAGGTCCCAGGGAGCCATGAATCGGTGCCGGATCTTCCTTTCCTTAAGCTCCCCGAGGACCAGCTGGGTCTCCTTGACCGTCGGGTTGTCGGTGAAGATGATTATCGTCAAGAGGCTTCCCAGCCAGACTTCTCTCCTCGCCTTAAAGAATTAGCTCTCCGGGAGACGAGGCGCGAAGCCCTTTGGCTGGCTAGTATGGTTTCTAGCAGAGTAGATATTATGATTTCGTGCAAGTTGTCTTGGATAAGCTGGGAGGGAGGCCCTATAATATCCGGGAAATCTCCCATTTTCACCCAATTTTTATCTCTTTTCTGGATTGTTTAGATGTTTTTATAACTAATATGGACAATTATGTTTAGGTGAAGTTTTTGGTGGAAAATCCTTACCTCAAAGTGGATAAGAAGATCGTCTCCGAGGTCTACACTTCCTCGGAGCCCATGGATAACCTCAAGGTTCTATGCGATGTCTACGACAGCCGGTTCCCCGGGACCAAAGGGGATCTCGGTTCGGTCAAGTGGATGGTCAAGAAGCTGAAGAGGAATGGTCTCAAGAACGCCCACTATGAGACCTACACCATCCCCGGGTGGAAGAGGGGGCCCGCCCAGCTCAGGGTGACGAGCCCCATCAAGAAGAGGTTCGAGGTCATCAGCCTCCCCCACGGCCTCGGAGGCGAGATCGAGGGTAAGCTGGTCTACCTCGGGGACGGGGCCATCGACGACTATGAGAAGAGGAAGGACGAGATCGATGGGAACGTCGTGCTGGTGACGAGCCGGAACCCCATGGGGATGCAAAGATTCCTTCACAGGTCCGAGAAGTATATGAGGAGCGTCTTCGCGGGGGCCAAGGGCTGGATCTTCATGAATCACTACCCGGCCTACGGACCCCCGACGGGGGGCATCAGCCCCGTCGTCCCAGCTGTGGGGATCAGCTATGAGGACGGAAGCTACCTCGTGAGGCTCACCGAGAGAAGCGACGAGGCCACTGTGAAGATCAAGACCACCGATACCAACTACGACTTGGAGACCTACAACGTAATCTGCGACGTGGAGCCCGACGACCCGGTGGACGATGAGTACGTCGTGGTAGGGAGCCACTACGACGGCCACGATATCAGTCAGGGCGCGGTGGACCCTGCTTCGGGGGCTGTCACTGTGATGGAGATCGCCCGGACCCTCAATAAGGTCAAGAAGAAGCTGAAGCGCCGCGTAAGGTGTATCTGCTTCGGTGCCGAGGAGATCGGCCTTTACGGCTCCTACAACTACGTCGCGATGCATGAGAACGAGATGGATAAGGTCAGGTTCATGCTCAACTTGGACTCAGGGGGACGCGCCGGGAAGAAGGGTGTCACGTTCCACGACTTCCCAGAACTCGAGCCCCTCCTCAAGCAGTGGGCTGCGGAGATGAACGCCGAGATGCCCTCAGACCAGAGAGTGAGCCCCTACAGCGACCACTGGCCCTTCTTCCTCAAGAGCGTCCCCTGTGGGAGCGGGGGAGACCCCGAGGCGAGGAGGACCCGAACGGGCCGGGGCTACGGCCACACGAAGTACGACACCGTCGACAAGGTGGAGCAGGGCTACCTCCGGCTCGCAGCGGCGAACTATGCCAGGTTCCTCTTCAGGATCGCTAACGTCGAGGAGTGGCCTGCGAGGAGGAAGACTCCCGAGGAGATCCAGGAGTTCATCAAGAAGCAGGGCTACGACAAGACCATCCAGCTCGCAGAGGAGGTAAAGAACTACGTCAGGACCTGGGACGAGATCCACCCCGAGACCCAGGCTTGGCTGGACAGAAAATCTGCCTGGTAGCCAAATATCCATTTTTTATTCTCTTGGCCTCAAGACCATCTCTGCCACTTCGAGGAGATCCTCTACTAGGAGACCGCATCCAGCGTCCAAGAGACGCCGCCCCCATGCCTCGTCTCTCTTGTAGCCGACGAAATCGACCTCGGCAGCGCGGGCCGTCTCAAGGTCCGTGGTAGTATCCCCCACGTAGAGAACGTCTCCCGGGTCCACTTCTAGGAGGGCTATGGTCTCGAAGAGGTGGCGAGAATCAGGCTTGGGAAAGAGCACGTCATCCCTGGCGAGCAAAACCCGTATGTAACGGCGTATCCCCATCTCTGCAAGGCACTTCTCGGCGTAGGCCCTGTGACTCCTCGTGGCGATGCCGAGTAGTATCCCGTTCCGGTGGAGGGTCTCCAGGGTCTGAAGGGCGTTGCGCCTGGGCACGACGCTGTCCGTGGCTTCAAACTCTGTCTCATTCATGGCCTCGGTCATCAGATTGAGGACGCCCTGAACACGATCATCTCTCACGCCGAGTTCGAGGAGAGAGCCCCCACCGCCACGGATGATGAGATATACCGCCCGCCTGTCGCCAAGGGAACTCTCAGGGATACCCTCACGTATCAGGATCTCCCGCACGCGCTCCGTCATCTTCTGGAAGTCGATCTTGGAGTCCTGGAGGGTGCCGTCGAGGTCGAAGACCACGGCCTTGTACCGGCCCATTCTGAGAGATAGAACTCCATGGCTTATAATCGCTTTTCAGAGGGCAGGCTTCGTTCTGGATTTCTCAGCGACAACGATCTCCAGGGGCAGCCCCATCATCCTCGGTTTCTCCGCCTCGACTATCCGGAAACCCGCGTCCGCCAGAAAGCGCCCGCCGTAAATGGGCCTGCAATTCTTGAGAGCAAGTCAAATCCTGTGGCCCCACTCGTAAAGCTTCAGGATCGGGGGTTTTCCCGATTCCTTCAAGAGACATCCTCGACGATCCCGCGGGCTCCCCCCCCCCGTTATGATCGCGACTTTCCCTTCCAACCGCCCCATTGCAGATCCTCCGTTTCCCTCTATGGGCTCCTCTAGTGTTGGTTGAAAAAAGGCTTGAGAAAAAAAGGAGATGAGGGTAGTCTCACTCTTCTAGTTCGACGACC
This sequence comes from Candidatus Bathyarchaeota archaeon, assembly GCA_026014875.1. GTDB lineage: Archaea > Thermoproteota > Bathyarchaeia > TCS64 > TCS64. The sequence continues at coordinate 431,030 of JAOZHO010000037.1, forward strand.
ATCCATGCCTCGAGGGCGATCCACCCGGGGTGGTGGGCTGGGTAGGCAGCCCGCGCAGGTTTGCCCTGGGGATCGCCCCAGATGGAGACCAGGAGGTCCGTGAAGCCGTTGAGGACCGCTGGCTGGTCCATGAAGCCCTCGGCGCTGTTGATGAATCCGATGACCTGGAGGATCTGCTTGATCCCGTTCAGGGAGCCGAGCTGCGCCTTGAGCTGGGCGAGACAGTTGAGCCCTGTCTCCCTGGCCGCCTGGTAGCCCTCCTCGACGGTGAGGTCCTTGCCGACCATTCCCCGCTTCGTTGATGAGAAGGGGCCCTGGCCGCATGAGAACGCGATGTTCCCCGCCCACTTCGCCCCGATGTAGTTCCCCTTCGGGGCGGGGGCTTCGGGCAGCTCGATCCCTAGCTCCTTCATCTTCTCTTCGACATTCATGATACAAACCAGAGGGGTCGGGGAGACTATAGAGTTTGGGCTTCGACGACCTTATAATCGCCTCGTCCAACCCTTTCCCCGATGGAGAAGAGAGAAGCCATCGAAGCCCTGCTAATGGAACACTTCGAGAGGAGGCCGCAGATGAGGGCTACGGATGTCTACAAGCTCCTATTTCAGGGTGATTTCGGTGTGAGCCACATCCTAGGTGAGGGGGCATGGAAGAGGCTCCAAGAGGAGGCGGAGTCCCTCGACATCGATGACCACCCAACTGAGCCATTGATCGAGAGGATATCGGTGGACGGCTCCATGGTGAGAGTGAACCTCAGGCCTTACCTGCGACGGGGGTTCCCCCTCGACAGGCTCTACGAGGCCATGGAGGAGACTTCGAAGGATCGAGGCTTCCCCGAGAAATTCCTCTTTGCCTGGTCGGTGTTCCACGAGTTCGCTAGCTCAGGGGCCATGAAGGTCGACGGCGAAGAGCTCGCCTCGCTGCATAGGGACCTCCAAGAGAAGGGCCCTCGCCCCCATCACCACTCCGAAGCCTACAGGGTCGCGTATTACCCGGCGTACAGGGTTGTGAAGAGGGAAGCGCTCGAAAAGGTACCCCGATTCCAGGGATAAATGCCATCAGCGTATCCTAGAAAAAGGCCCTATGAGGTTCAATATACAATAAATAGATCATTGGACATATTCTATAAGATTCGTCAATGTCAAAAAAGAAGCAAACAGCGAGAGAATGGATCGATGAGAACAGGGAGAGGCTCATCGAGATCAGCGACGCCATCTGGGAGTACGCCGAGCTAGGATTCGTAGAGTTCAAATCGGCAAAGCTCCTGGCTGACGAGCTCGAGAAGAATGGGTTCCAGGTTGAGAGAGAGGTGGCGGAGATACCCACTGCCTTCGTGGCGACCTGGGGATCCGGGAAACCCGTAATCGGAATCATGGGGGAGTACGACGCCCTCCCCGGAGTCTCCAACAAGGCAGTCCCGGTGAAAGATCCACTAATCGAAGGTGGACCTGGCCACGGCTGCGGCCACAACGTCCACGGGGTCTCGGGACTCGGTGGGGCCCTCGCGGTCAAGGCAGCAATGGAGGAGCTGAAGATCCCCGGGACAATCAAGTATTTCGGCTGCCCGGCCGAGGAGATGCTCAGCGGCAAGGTCTGGATGGTGCGGGACGGAGTGTTTGACGGGGTCGACGCGTGCCTCAGCCATCACCCGAGCAGCATGAACACCGCCGGTCTCAAGAGCAGCAACGCGAACAACTCTGTTAAGTTCCACTTCTACGGCAAGACGGCCCATGCCGCGGGTAGCCCCGAGCAGGGACGCAGCGCCCTCGACGCGGTGGAGTTGATGAGTGTCGGGGTCAACTACATGCGGGAGCACATCATCGAGAAGGCCCGGATCCACTACGTCATCGAGGAAGGCGGAGGCCAGCCAAACGTGGTCCCCGACTACGCCCGGGTTTGGTACCTCGTCAGGGCTCCGGAGCGGGATCAGGTGGACCACATCTACGATTGGGTTCTCAAGATCGCTGAGGGTGCCGCCATCATGTCGGGGACTACCCACAAGGTGGAGTTCAAGAAGGCCATCTACAACAAGATGCCCAACAGAACCCTGAGCGAGCTGGTAATCACGAACATGCGTGAGATAGGGGCCCCGACTTACACGGAGGAGGAACTAACCTTCGCCGCAAAGATAGCGGAGTCGGTCCCCAGGCAGGCGAAGATGGACAGCCTCAGAAAGAGCAAGGTCCCCGAATGGGAGAAGTACAAAGACGTCGACCTAGTCACCGACATCCTCGACCCCTGGAACGAGGGGGATGTCAGCGCAGGCAGCACAGATGTCTCCGACGTATCCTGGAACACCCCCACCATGGAGTTCAGCACCACTACGGTCGTCCTCGGCACCCCGGGCCACTCATGGACCACCGTCGCCACCTCCGGGATGAGCATAGGGCACAAGAGCCTCATCTTCGCAGCCAAGACCATGGCCGGAGCGGCTCTGGAACTGATGACCGACAAGGACCTCTTGAAGAAGGCCCAGGATGAGTTGAAGGAGAGGCTCGCGGGAAGAAAGTACAAGTCCCCGGTGCCCCCGGATGCCAAGCCACCCTTGGACCAGTGGACCTAGCCCGAGTTAGTGCCCTTCTCTTTCCTGATTAATAAAAAGGGGATTAGAGTTCGTATGTGTCTCCAGGTCTCAGGATCACGACCTGGATGTCGGAGACGGCCTCTACGTTCCTCTTGAATTCCCCGGGGTCAGTGTCCCAGATGTGCATGGGGATCGCCTTCTTGGGACTGATGGCGACGGCGGCCTCCGCCGCGTCCTCGTTGTCCATTGTGTAGGTCCCTCCGCTGGGGATGAGGAGCAGGTCGATCCTCTCCAGATCCTTCATCTCGGGTATGAAACCCGAGTCCCCCACATGATAGATCGTCTTCCCGTCAACCCTGACTAGGTAGCCCACGCCGAGCCCCTGGGGGTGGAAAGGTACCCCGGGGGATCTGAATCGTTTGACGTTGTACGCCTCGACGGCCTCGACCTCAACGTCGCCGTAGCTGGCCTTTTCCCCAGGTTTTAGGCTCTCCACAGGGCTCCCGATCTTCTCAGCGCAGTCTGCGGGGGCCACCACCACAGTTCCCTCGCCTTTCACCATGTTGACCTTGGAGGGCTCGCAGTGGTCCGTGTGGGAGTGGGTTACTAGGATCAGGTCGGCCTCCTCGTCATACTCCCCCTGGTAGGGGTCGACGTAGATCGTCTTCCCGCCCGCCTTGAGCTTCCAGCTGGCGTGGCCCAGCCACTTCAACCTCATAACAGCACCGGGGTATCATAGGACTCCTATGCTTATCTGTTTTCCCCGAATGAAATCCCAGCCGTGGATAGGACGGAGTCTATCTTTTCCCCGATCTTCGTGATAGAAGCTTCTTCATCGAGACGAAGACCCCCGTCTCCTCCTGGATCCAGGGCTCTTGGACTCCGCTGCGCATCCTATGGACCTGTGCCTCCCTCAGCCATCTGATCTCGGATATCCTCCGTGAGGCCTCGTTCCTCTGCCGTAGTGCTTTGTCCCTGAACCGCCTGAGAACGGAGTTCGGTAGAACAGTCGGGGTGAAGATTGGTTCCTCAACTATCTGTGGAACCGGGGAGGGCTCGTACTCGACGGGGCTATGCGGGGCCGGTGAGATCGTCTCAACGGGCGGATCCACCGGCTCAGGCTCTATGGATGCCGGAGGCTCTTCCACAGGCATATCGATCTCCTTCGGGGTGGAGAGGAACATTTCCATGGCCTCCGGCTCCGCGACCTCCTCAATCATCGGGGGTTCTAGGATAATGGACTCCTCGACGACAGCCCTCTCGATATCGGGCTCGTCAACGATGATTTCGGGGAGATCATGGGTCCCGTCTGCTAGCCCTCTCAGTTTCTCCAGAAGATCGCCTAGGACCGTAACGAGGAGGTCCCTGTTATCGAAGCTCGTGAGGTCGATGGTCTCTATACCCCCGTCGGGGGTTGTTAGGATGAGTGCCCCCCCGTCGTTCATTCTGGCCTCCTCAACAGACCCCAGCCGCTTGGGGAGGAGGGAGGGCTCTAAAGGAATCTGGGAGATCGTCACAGAAAGGCGCCCCAGCGTCTCAAGGAACGACTCGACGGTCATATCCTCCTCCGAGGCGAGGCCGGAGACCCTCCCCAGGGCTTCCTGGAGCTCCCTGAGGGACGAGACAGCCTCCTCCGGGGAGGCAGCGGGCTCCGATGAGGCGTCCACGCTGAAGGCCATCGTCTCGTCCTCTAGTTGTCTCGAGTCTGTCCCCACGCGGTGCACCTATCCTGAACCCTTATCACGACTAGCTCGGGTGAATACGCATCATGCCTATCTCTTCTATGCCCGGTCTTGGGTTCTCTCCAGGCATGAAATCGGTTTGTGTGTGGGGGCTTCCTACGCCCGGACCTATCATAGAAATTTAAAAAATCAATTTTAAATCGCGACACTCGTTATGATCCTCGCTGGAAACTGAGCACAGTATGGTGTTGGGTCATGAGGGTTCTCATCGTCCAGAACGAGGAGACGGAAAGCCTGGGGTTCTACGAGCAAATCCTGTTCAAGTAAGGGATTGCCTTCAACGGTTCCACGCATAACGTGTTGAGCCCGACGCCCCATTTCCCCTGGTCGACGATTTCGACGCCTTCATCATTGGGTCGACGCCTAGCCCATGGAGTTCGAGGCCGGGGGTAGCCCAGAGAGCCGGTCGGCGAAGAGTGCAGGAAGCGGGAGCCCTAGATGCGGGGGCTCGCCGTGCTCCTGATAGCCAACTTCCTCAACTTGTGGCGGTTGCCCTATAGTCGACATTTTCACCTCACTCTCCCCTATCCGGAGCTTCGTCCGTTTTAAGAGGGAAATCAAGAAGGTCCCAATCCGCCACGGCTTTCCAGTCCGCACGAGATACTCAGCCTGGACGAGGGTTTGTGAGTGTCTTCGCCCTCATCGAGAGGAGGAGCGTTCTCATGCCCTTCGAGGCTCCCGAAGTGGGGGGGGAGGAGGGGGGCTCTGGAGTATGACGTTGAGCGTTTGGATGTCGAGGCTGGCGGGGGGTCCCCGGGCTGGGTGAGTCCGTCCTCCACGCGTTCCTCAAGAAGGTGGGGGCCGCCTTCCTCCTCAACCAGGGCTGCTTCCTAGTGGACACCGAGGTTCCCCTCAGCAGGTTTGGGCAGCAGCGGATACACGAGCTGGACGAGCACCACGTCATCGACGTCTGTGGCGTCGGGGAGCGGTTCGTGAGGCCACGGGGTATCCCGGATGAGGGGTTGGATCCTCGGCGCCTCGAGGTCCGGCAGAACGTGCTGAGGGGGGTGGAGGTGAAGACCTCCCGGGGGGACTTTAGAAATGGCTTCTTTTGCACTGGGTGCAATTACAACTATCTCCTCACCCCGATGCGCCTCGTCAGCCCGGGGAGCCTCCCCCCGGGGGTGGGGCTCATTGAGTATAACAGGTTCAAGTTCTCCGCGGAGCTCCGGGAGGAGGGCTTCTTCGGGTTGAGGGGGCTCAGGGTGGTCAGGAAGGCCTCTTTCAGGAGTGTCAGCCGCTACCAAGTGGACAACGCCACCAGCTTCATGATCCGGAGGAGGAACGAGAACAGGCTCGAGGAGATTCTCCGGGAGCTCACAGAGGGGCACAGGGAGAACGGATACAAGCATCCCTCGGGCCCCTGAGAGGGCTTTTTGAAGTCTCCCGGACAACAAATTTAACCGTGTGATACGCTATGGGTAGCGAGGATTTAGTTTTGGAGCTCATGAAGACGCACGTCTATGCCTATCACGAGGGGCACGGGAAGATCGTGGATTTTGGGGGATGGGCGATGCCTGTCTGGTACGAGGGGATCATTGCCGAGCATAACGCTGTCCGTAACGGCGTGGGTATCTTTGATACTAGCCACATGGGGAGGGCCGTGGCTAAGGGGCCGGACGTGGAGAAGTACGTGAATCGGGTCGTGACCAACGATGTCTCCAGGCTGGAGCCTACGCAGGGCCTCTACGCATTGATGCTGAGGCCCCATGCGGGGATCGTGGACGACCTCATTACATACAATATGGGGGACGACGAGTTCTTCATCGTGTATAACGCTGCGAATCGGGAGAAGGACTTTAACTGGCTCATGGAGAACTCGGGGGGCTTCGACGTGGAGCTCACCGATGTCTCAGACGTGATGGCGATGATCGCCGTCCAGGGGCCGGAGGCCGTGGAGACCCTTCAGAAGATCACGGAGGAGGATGTCTCCGAGGTGGAGCGGTTCAGCATTGCGAAGATCACCGTCTCAGGGCTCAAGTGTATGGCTGCTCGGACGGGTTACACCGGGGAGGACGGCTTCGAGGTGTTCGTCCTTGACTGTCCGGTGGAGGAGCCGGTTAAGGCGTTGAAGGTCTGGAACGATCTCGTCGAGGCGGGTGCGGTCCCGTGTGGCCTGGGGGCCCGGGACAGTCTCAGGTTGGAGGCGGGGCTCAACCTGTACGGGAGCGACATCGGTGAGACCACGAATCCGTTGGAGGCTCGGCTCAGGTGGGCTGTGAAGTTCAAGAAGGAGGGGGGTTTCATCGGGATGGAGGCTCTCCAGAAGGCTAGGAAAGACGGCATCAAGCGGAGCCAGGTGGGGATCCGGATGGTGGGCAGGGGGCTTCCCCGGTCGCATTATGAGATTCTCGACGGGGACGGTGATAAGGTTCTCGGGGAGGTGACGAGCGGGGGGCTCGGCCCGACTCTGGGTTATGGGATTGCGATCGGGTATGTGCCTATGGAGTATCGTAAGTTGGGGACTCCGGTGATGATTCGGATCCGGAAGAGGCTGGTGGAGGGAAAGATTGTTAAGTCTCACCCTTTTTATGATGATTCTGTGTACGGTTGGAAGAGGGTGAGAACATGAGTGAGGAGTACAATATACCGGAAGGTCTTCTCTATACGGAGGAGCACGAGTGGGCCAGGCTCGAGAGCGATGGCACTGTCACCGTCGGCGTCACCGATTATGCTCAGAAGCAGCTCCACGATATCGTCTATGTCGAGCTCCCTGGGGTGGGGGACGACGCCGAGTTGGGGGCGGTCATCGGGGCTCTGGAGTCGGTGAAGGCGGTCTCGGATATGAACAGCCCCGTGGGAGGCAGCCTCACCGAGGTGAATGAGGAGCTTCTGGATAGCCCGGAGTTCATCAATGAGTCGCCTTATGGGGAGGGGTGGATTGCGAAGTTGAAGCCCTCTGATTGGGAGGGGGATAAGGTTCACCTCATGGATGCCGGGGCTTACGTGAAGCGCGTGGCTGAGCAGTCTCATTAGTGTCGTTGCGCGGGGGTTCCCGAGTGGCCAAAGGGGTCAGGTTCAGGTCCTGATGGACTAGTCCTCCGTGGGTTCGAGTCCCACCCTCCGCACCATTCTTGTTTGTCCCCATATTTTTTTTTCTGGTGGGGAGTTGTTTTTGGGGTGTTTTCAGGGGTTTTCTAGGCGTTTGGTGGTGTTTTAGGTGTTCTTTTGGAGTTGTTTCGCTACTGTTTAGCTACTGAATGGCTACTGTTTTGCTTGAACGGGTGGGGGGTTGTTTGATCTGTCGGGGATTATCCTTTACCAGCGCATGATGTTTTCTGATGTAGTTGGGAAGGAGACGGGAGATATTTCCGTCGGTGGTAGAATTCGAATCCCCCCCCTCGCGCGTGCGAAGAGTCAAAGTGGGTTGTAGATCGTCTCTCTTCATAGGGGAAGGCGTGAGTAGTCCTTTCTTCGAGCCATAGTCTTCCTCTCTGTGTTCTAGACTGTATTTCCCGGATCGAAGATACTTGAAATGTGGATGATTCCACCTTCGATGAGCGCTTCCACCAAGCCGGCGATGATTCTCTCAAGCCTCTCCGGGCCGACGGGATTCCTGAACCGGGTGGGATGGGAGGGACCTAGGTCAGGGTTTGAGGGGGGATTTGAGGTTGTTCTATGCATAGTTCAACTGAAAACCGGGCACTCAAGCTGAAAGATAATTAAAATCCTCAATAAAAAATTGAGGAAATTTAATTATTCTAATATTGTGAAGTTGGGATATATGGGGAAATCTTTAACCATCTCCATTATTTCTTTCCTAATTTTTTCCAGGAGAGGCTTGTCTTTATAGTCATCAATGACTTTAGCAACGCATTGCGCGATAAATCTCATCTCATCTTCTTTCAGGCCACGCGTGGTAACGGCTGGTGTTCCCAGTCTTAATCCTGAGGGGTTGAAGGGACTCGCATTCTGGAAGGGCACGGAGTTCTTGTTTAATGTAATATTGGCTTTATCCATGGCGTTCTGAAGCTGCTTTCCCTTCCCCCCGAGTCCTTTAGGCCTCAGATCTATGAGCATCAAGTGATTATCAGTCCCATCAGTCACCAGCTTTACCCCCTGGGCCATCAATTCATCCGCCATGGCTTTCGCGTTTTTCACGATCTGATGGGTATAGTCCTTAAATTCGGGTCTCATAGCTTCTTCGAAGGCGACTGCTTTAGCCGCCGTTGTATGGTCGTGGGGGCCTCCTTGGAGACCGGGGAATACAGCGCTGTCGATTAATCTTGCGAGGTTCTTTTTGGTGTGGCTGTGATATTTATCATGGAGTCTGTCCTCTTTCTTGCACATTATCATGGCGCCTCGGGGTCCTCTAAGCGTCTTATGAGAGGTTGTTGTGACAACGTCCGTGAAGGGAAAGGGTGAATCATGAACCTCTCCAACTATCAAACCCGCAATGTGGCTTATGTCAGCAAGGTGATACGCGTCAACCTCTTCACAAATTTCTTGGAACTCTTTGAAATCTAATTTTCTAGGATATGCCGTGAGGCTGGAAATTATCATCTTGGGGCTTTCTTTTATGGCCGTCTTTCGGACCTCATCCATGTCGATTAATTCTGTGTCCCTATCAACGGGGTAAGAGATGGCCTTGTACTGGATGCCTGAGAAATTTACGGGGCTCCCATGTGTCAAATGTCCGCCGCAGCTCATATCCAACCCCATGAATTTGTCACCTAAATTCAGTAGGGCGAAGAAAACGGCTTGGTTAGCCGGAGAACCTGAGTAGGGCTGCACGTTAACGTGCTCGGCTCCGAATAGTTGTTTGGCCCGGTCGATGGCTATTGTTTCGATAGCGTCCACGAATTCTTGTCCGCCATAATATCTTCTCTTGGGATATCCTTCGGAGTATTTGTTGGTGAAAACAGAGCCCATGGCTTGCATGACTGCTCTGGAAACGAAGTTTTCAGAGGGTATGAGTTCGACGCCGTTCTCTATTCTATTATGTTCCTGAAGGATTAGATTGTGAATTTCAGGATCAATTTTTTTAATATGAGTCATCATTGCGGTTTCCTCAGACTTGGTCTATATTTTGGAATTAAAATATTTATGGAATATATTGCTTTGTGGATTAAATTGGTTGGTTCTTCCGTGTTTCCGTTCCATCTATTCCCTGGTCCGGTGGACCTTGACGTCTGGGGAGTCACGGCGATGGTGATGGGCTCGTCGCTTTCTGTCAGCGTCCGGTAGGGGTCGAGGTTCGGGTCTTGATGGATTTGGTCCTCCGTGGGTTCGAGTCCCACCCTCCGCACCATTCTTGTTTGTCTCCATCGCGCGGCCACTCTGGGGGGCGTGCGGCTGGCTTAGGATAAGGGTTCCGGGCGGTGTGTGTGGTGGTTTTTGATGTGGTTTTTTCTTCGTTGTATCTTCCGTGTGAAGGCGGGGTGTCTTTCTGATGTGTTCTTCGATGAATGGGTTTATGGGGGGGCTGGAGGTAATCTTCGGCGCGCGCGATGTCAATGTAAAGAGAGGGGAGATGTCTCCATTTGGGGCAGGGTTGGATTCACACTCGCGCGCGAGGCAGACGAGGTTAGTTCGAATATTGCATGACTTCGTTTTACGCGCGTGCGGCGCGGGTTAAACGCTGAGCTTCGCTGCGAATTCCTGTATCTTCAAGGATGCGGCTTCATTCTCCCTGTTAGGGCCGATTAAGCCGAGGGTTGCCTTGGGTTCCTTTCCCAGCAGTTCGGAGATGGGGGTGAATACTTTCTCGGGGTCGTCTCCATCTCCCGTACAGAAGAGGGCGATCTGGTTAATCTTGTTTTTATTTTGGGTTATAAAGGCCCTTATGGGGCTTGACATGTTGGAGGCCCATATTGGAGTGCCTATGATGACGATATCGTACTGGGAGGGATCGTGGGTAAGGGGATTAATCTGGGGGAGCATTCTCCTCGTCGACTCCATCCCTGATCTGAGCCAGCCCAAGGCGCCAACTCTTCCTGCCTTCTCCTTGATCTCCTCTAGGTCGAAACCGGTGGTCTCCTGGATGGCTTCTGCGGCCTTGCGAGTCCTGCCTGTTCTTGAGAAATAGATTATTAGCCCGTTCACATCTCGATGGATGACCCAGTGATAACTAAATCTTTTGGAGAATGTCTCCGTGTGAGCAATCAATCATGCGCGCGCTCTAGAGACATCAAAAAACACGCGCGCTTTAAGTTTGTGTAATAATTTCTTCAAGTTGATTGTAGCTTTTGCGCGCTAGGCTGTTTAGAAATATCCTATCAAACAAGATCAACCACACAGAATCAACCGGTCCCCTCAAACCAGACACATCCCTTCAGAGTCCCCACCCTTTGGGAAACAATCACTGAACCCGATCTCACGCCATACACACAGAGTCGCCTCTACACAACCACCCTCCTTGAGACGATCCAAGACCCGCCTCAAGCCGTGAAGTGCTTTATACTCCGCATCAACCCAGGCTCACGGCACCGCACAGCCGCATGAGCGACCGCCAGCATCGCCGTGAAGCACAGGCAGACGTGGATAGCCACCTGCTCCAAGCCCCGGAGCCTGAGGCAGCCCAGCAGCAGCCACTCCTTCGCCCTGCCGAACAGCCGTTCCACGCTCCACCGCCCCTTGAACAGCTCCACCAGCCTCCGCGCCCCACGAGTCACAAAGTCTCGGCCCACCTTCAGGGCATCCTTGACCCTGGAGTCCCTCCTCACCGGAATGACGGGCTCCGCACCATATGCCTCGGCTGCCGCCCTCACCTTGGCCGAGTTGTACTGGGCGTCAGCCAGCACCGCCTTGAACTTTACGCCCAGGGAGTGCACCTTTTCCAGCAGTGGCTTGAAGTAGACCTTGTCGTTCTCGTTACACGGGGCCACGGTGAAGGCTAGGGGCATCTCCGACTCGACGCAGCATGCGGTGTGCACCCGGTATCCGAGGATGAAGCCTCGTCTGCCTCTGCCTACGCGTGCTTCGGGGTCGCTCTTGCCGGTGCGGTTGTCTGGGGCTCGCTGGCTGTAGGCGTCTACGTGGGTGCTGTCGACGGCGATGACCGTTCCCTTCACACCCCCATCCTCCAGTAGACCTCGGAGTAGCTGGTTGAAGATTCGTTTGTAGGTCTCCTCTCCGAGTCTGTGTCTGAAGTGGGTGAAGAGGCTGTGGCTGGGGGTTTGTTTCTTGAATCCGCAGGCTTTGGCTGTTCGTCTGTCGTGGCGTAGGCGTAGGGCTAGTCTGCGGTCGCTGGGTATTCGGAGTAGATGCTTCATCAGCTGGGCTTTGAGCATTGCCAATGGGTTGAGGGGTTTTCTTCCCGGGCCTTTCTTGTGGTAGAAGCCTTTGAGGAGGCGGCGTGTGTGTTTGGTGTTGACGGAGTTTAGCACTTGTTTTATCTTCACTTTTTCTCTAATCTATAGATGGGGAAGGGCGGCATTAATTTCTGAACAGCCTAGCGCGCGGTGTAATTTAACAACATGCATGCGCTCGAAATAGATATTACGTTTATTCTATGGAGGATTTTGATTATCTTTGCTTTCAGCTAGATTGCTCATCTTTCAGTTGAACTATACATAAAACGGCTCTCGACCCACCCATAACCCCGCTCCACCCATGAACTACCCACCAGGAAACCATCCCCCCAGAAACCTCACAGCTCCATCCTCAACCCCAAACCACCAATTTTTTCACGTATCCCCACCCCTCTCCAGCTCGACCTCAATAGCCCACGCTACGACCTCGCAGCCAAGGTGCCCAACTGCACCAAGTTGAAGCAGAAACACGCGAAAACCATCTTCACGTGCACCCGCTTCACCGTCGTCACCAGCACATGCCCCGAGCCGAACATCCGCTTGATCACGGCAAACGGACGCTCCCCAGGAGCCCGTTTCCGGTTGATCCTCCTGTTCCTCAGCCGACCTCGTACACCCAGCGGACGACCCCGCACACCACGCCCCATCGTCGCGTCGTAGCCCCGGGGCCTCACACCGAAGTATCCCTTATCCCGGTACACCACCTCACCCGGCCGGCTCAGATCCACCCGGCTGTCGTGGACCGATGCAGTCGTCGTCTCCAGATCCCTGATGAGACCATAGTTCACATCCATCTTGGCGTGCAGCTTAAAGCCGTAGTATGACCTGCTCCCCTTCTTGGTCCAAGAACCGTCCCTGCTCCGGCGGGTCCGGGCTTCTATTCCCCGTGGCTTATCCGCCGGGGCATGACCCGGGTCGGCGGTGATGAACGTGGCGTCCTGGACGACGCCCTTCTTGACCTTCAGACCCCTTTCGTCGAGCTGGCGCTGCAGCTCCTCCCACACCAGCTTGTCCCGGCCGGATTCGGCGAGGCGCTCCCGGAACTGCCAGACCGTCGAGTAGTCCGGAAGGGTCTCGGGGAAGCCGAGGAACCGCTGGAAGCTCAATCGGTCCGCCACCTGCCGTTCTAGCTCGGGGTCGCTGAGGCCGTACCACTGCTGGAGCACCAGCAGTTTCACCATCACGACGGGGTCGATGTTGGGTCTGCCTCCCTGGGGGCCTTTGTTGTGGTAGAGGGGTTGGATGATGGGGGTGAAGGCTTTCCAGTCTATGAGGGGTTCTATTTTGGCTAGTTTGTCGCCTAGTTTCTGGATTTTCTGGTAGGCTTTTTGGAGCATGTAGGCTTTGAATGTGTCCATGTTTGACTGGGGGCCTTGCCGCGCTAAAAGGTTAACCGAGGGGGATAGAGGCTGTGAAAACAGAGGTTAATCAAAATCCTCTATGATGTATTTTCATTATTAATCTAGGTCACAATTTGAGACTATTATTGGGGATTACCCAAAGTGAGTCGACCTTATTTACAGTCTCACCCCAACAAAGATTTGAGTAGAGTTGAATATGGAACCTCAAAATCAGCGTGACGTCTTCGATGACATCCGGGAGCTTATCAGGTATAAATTGGTAGAGACGGTCGTTCCATCCCTCGCTGTCGCCGTAGCCAAAGATGGCGTCGTCGTATGGGAAGAGGCCTTTGGATGGGCAGACAGAGAGAACAGAGTACCAGCCGACGAACACACCATGTACTCCCTAGCCTCCATCTCCAAACCCATAACGGCGACGGGGCTGATGATACTTAAGGAACGGAGGGAGTTGGATCTTGACAAACCAATTAACGACTATCTAAGAAATGCGAAGCTCAAGGCTTGGGTTGGGAACCCAAACGACGCAACCGTTCGCCGAGTAGCTAACCACTCAGCCGGTTTGCCTCTACATTACCAGTTCTTCTATGAAGACGACCCCTATTGCCTTCCGCCTATGGATGAGACGATTAGACGATACGGGAACCTCGTGACAGCTCCCGGTGAGAGGTACCAGTACTCTAATTTAGGTTATGGAGTTCTCGATTACGTCATTTCCCGCATCTCGGGGAAGAGTTACTCTGACTTCATGCGTGATGAGGTATTCCTTCCTCTCGGCATGACAAGAGCGTCTGTGTACATAGGCCGAGGGCATAAGAGGCATCACGCGGTACGATATGGGACTGATGGTTTACCTATCCCGTTTTACGATTTTGATCACAGAGGCGCATCAGCAGTGTATAGTAGCGCCCATGACCTGGTGAGGTTCGGTATGTTCCACTTGAAAGCCCATCTACAAGACCAGAAGGTCATCCTTTCTGATGAGACCATCGATGAGATGCAGTGCCCCACGGTAATCGTCAAAGATGACGTTGGTTATGGAATAGGATGGAGGATCTCAGAAGAGGCGGCGTATTCTTTTATCAGTCACGACGGTGGGATGGGTGGTGTGGCTACCCGGCTGTTATTGGTTCCTTCTGAGAGTCTGGTTGTAGTTGTATTATGCAACGCAGCCCAGTACGACCTGACCCGCCTTATCCAAAATGAGATCTTATCGGTGTTGTTGCCTGGTTATAGGGATTACAGATCCAGAGTTGAGGCTGAGGAAGAGGGTAAAGAAAAAGAGGCCCCTTCAAGGTTCAGGCCTTCCCCTGAGCTTATTGGGGAATGGTCTGGTGTAGTTCACACCTATATGGAGGATATTCCATTTGGCCTTTTGATCAAGGATTCTGGTGATGTCCACGTTAAGCTTGGGGAGCAGTTGACGACTCTGCTCGACGATGTGAGTTTCGTTGATGGCTATTTTAAGGGGCGTATGGCATGTGATATTGGCACGGAGGATGTGAATCGTCTTCCTTACCATTTGTATGTTGAGCTCAGGCATAGGGATAAGGTGTTGAACGGTTCATTGATAGCTAAATCGTTACCGGGTCAAAGACAAGGAAACGCCTTGAGTCATTGGGTGGAGCTCTTGCGTCAACAATAGAAGTTTCATGCGCGCCAGCGTGTTGCGCGCTAGTGTGTTTAGAAATTATATGACCGGGTATTGATTTTAGGTTTTTTTCTATTTTAAGCACTCTAGTCTTCTCATTATACCTATTTATCAATCAAGTTAACACAGAAATCAGCTATAAACCAGTCTATCTATCCTCATCAA
>JAOZHO010000038.1 GCA_026014875.1 Candidatus Bathyarchaeota archaeon
AGACTCATGCATCGATGAAACGGGGCTCGTCGCTCTTCCGGGGCCCCCTGACCTCGATCCCATCTCCGACGATCACCCGCATCCCGTCCCGGGCGGCCACAGCGGGGACGCCGGTCTCCTCCTCGATGTATGAGGCCTCATCCTCGGGCCCTGCGTTTACCATCTTCATCCCGAAGTGGGTGAGGAGCACGGCCCCCGGCTTCGCTTCCTCGACGATCTTGAGTACCTCATCTGTGTTGAGATGGTATCTCAGGTGCTCATTACGGGGCCACATCGCGCACACGGCGAGGACCCTCAACCCAGAGTAGAGCTTCCCGAGGCCCTCGAAATATCCGGTGTCCGAGGTATATCCCACGCCACCTATTTCCGGGAAGGCGAGCCTTAATCCCACGCCGTCTTTTTCGCTGTGCCTCGCCTCTACAGCTTCTAGGACGATGTCCTCAATCCCGAAGGATTGCCCTGGTTGCATGGTCTCCACCTTGGCAGGGAGATTTGAGTGATACGATGAAACACTCTTGTCGCACTCGGCGTTCCCCTTGAGAACACTCACGGGTGCGGCTAGGACCCCCCTTTTCATCCTCGCGCCGCGGCTCATGGCCTCGATGAGGACCTCAGCATCTGTATAGTGGTCGGGGTGGCAATGGGTGACGATGATTCCATCGAGCTTCTGGGGGCTGAGGCGTGCCCAGTTAGAGTATACGAGGGCGCCCGGCCCCGGGTCGACGTGGATGTGGGTCTCGCCGTGGACGAGGCGGATGCCCGCGGTCCTCCGCTTCTGGGTGATCATTGAGAAGCGGCCTCCGCCTGTCCCGAGGAAATGGATGTCGAGGGGTGTTAACATGAATACAGTAGAAAGAGCATCGCGGGGTTTAAAATATGCCCAAAGCAAGGAGCCTATTCTGTTTCTATTTCGGATTCCTTGCTCCAGCCCACGAGGCCCAGGGAGCATGCGCAGGATTCCAGCTTCTTTAGGCTGGGCATCGCGTCCATGTGGATCTTGCACATCAGCTTCTCTCTCCTGACGGCGAGGCAGGCCGTGCAGAGCTTCATGAGTAGCATGTCCGGTGGAGACTCCTCGTTCACGATGTCCTTAGCGATCTCGGAGACGATCCCCATCACCTTGTCGGAGTCCTTGATGAGGTCCGACGCATCGCCGCCCCTGGTCCGGTTCAGGTACTGGGTGACCGCGGCGGGGGTGATATCCATCTTCCTCGCTATCTCGGCGTTCTTGAGGTCGTACTCCCCGGAGAGCTCCTTGGCTATCTCTACCCTGAGGGCAGGGAGGATGTACTGTACCACAATCATGCAAGGGGGTTTCATATTCCCCTGAGTCTTGCGAGGTGGGGTTTATATAGTTAACGCCGTTAAAAACGGGTTAACTCTGTTAAAGTGGTTGAATGGTTATCACAAACAGAGTCACCGACCTGATAGGGGACACACCCCTCCTCAGGGTCAACAGGCTCACGGGACCCGACGACGCCGACCACCCCGCTGTAAAAGAGGCGGCCATCAGAGCTGCGAAGAACGAGGGCCTGCTGATGGGCATGAGCGGAGCCGCGATTCTCCACATTGCGCTGCAGAAAGAGGAGGGCCTCGGTAACTGGAAACGAATAGTGGCTGTGCTTCCCGACAACGGGATGAAGTATCTCAGCACCGATTTCTACGACAGTTAATAGACACCGTTGATCAGAGGGACCTGTTTAGACGGTCCGACCCTTGGGAGCCCCGCTAAATCGGATAATATTTTAAAAGGGGCTTGATATCAATGGTTGTGCAGCGGGCCCGTGGCTTAGGATGGTTAAAGCGTTCGACTGATAATCGAAAGATCATGAGTTCAAATCTCATCGGGCCCACCAACCATCAACCTCCCAGACCAGCGCTAGCTAGGCACGGTTCATCATTCAATGTCAAGCACATATGCGAGGGACCGATGGCTCCAGTCCTTGAGACTGACAGGTTTCACAGAGCGGCCTCAAAATGAAGTCTCGGGGATACTGTCTCCCGCTTCATAAACCAATAAAGGTGCTTCCCTCAATAACGAATTTATGATTCCCGGAGAGCTATCCCTCGACTTGGAGCAGATTGAGCCCCAAAGCCCTAGGAGACCCATGAGCCTCTACGACTCCATCCTCGACTCCTTCATCTTCAGCGAGAGCAACACCGTGGAGGTCCAGGTGCAGGGGAAGGACCCAGGCTACGTGAGAAGCCAGCTCGTGCGGAGGATCAAGGCAAGGTACCTCGGAGACATCATCGAGGCCGAGGTCGTCAACAGGAATCTCTACCTGAGCAAATAGCGTACCACGGTCACAGGGCGGCGACGCCCATGAACTCCTTCCCCAGGAAGGTCTGCTCCACGAGAAGCCCCCTGATGAGGGCGTCCATTAGACACTTGATTCTGTTCTCCACGACGCGGTCCTGGGCCATGACATCCTTGATCTGCCCCCGTAGTGCGTAATACTCCTCGACGTTCTGGAGCAGCTGGGTCACCAGTACCAGCGCCTCCTTCTCCAGGGCCGTGCATTCAATGGTGTCCAGCTGGAACAACTCGGCTAGAGGATCAGAATCCTCGCCGCCCCCTTTCTTAGAGTCGCCGGGGTTTCGTCCGCCTTGTAGATGCTTGAGGCTGCCAGGCATAGATTTTTTCACCAACCTTCGCGATCAAGAGTGAATACGGCTTCCGAGGGTTTAGTATGTGTTTCTGGGAAATCAAACTTTACCCAAGAAATTAACACATTATATATATATTTTACGAATTACTCTGATAGAATTTAAATGAATATGTTAAAAAATGCATTTTGTGTCTTTTTCTGAAATTTTAGCGTGTAACCTCGATGTCTGCGAGTAATCCATAATGCCTGAAACAATGCAACGTCTTTGTTCGAGGATTATTAGATGCACTAAAAAATGGAGATAATGAGCTAAGGGCGTCCATCCTAGGATAGCCCGTGAAACGCCATCATGCACACGCGGGATATGGAGAGTAAATGAGGTTGAAAGCCCATGCGCATTCCGCGAATTCCCTAGAAATGTAGCCATAGATGTATGAAGCCCGTTTTATACAGGCTGGGACAGACGTTCCCACGGGTTTTCGAGTTGGTTGTCATAGACGATGCGTCGCTGCGGGAGTTCACATCCAAGATACTCATAGTTGTGGGCACGGAACTGGAGGAGGCCGACTGGGTCGCGGATTGCCTCGTCCTCTCCAACCTCAAGGGGGTGGACTCTCACGGGGTCCAGCAGATTCCGGGGTACGTGAAGGCTATCGAGGACGGGTTCCTGAAGCCGGGCTCACGCCCCACGCTTATCAGGGAGAGGGCGGCAACTACGTTCTACGACGGGAACTGGGGGTACGGGTACTCCGTCGCCCGGGAGGTCATGAAAAAAACTATGGAGAAAGCGCGGGATGCCGGTTCCGCGTTCTCTGGGATCAGGAACATCCACCATATCGGGAGGGTGGGGAAGTGGGCGGAGATGGCCCTCGACCGGGGTATGATCGGCATCGCCAGCCAGCCCGGCGGGGTCTACATCGCCCCGTGGGGAGGGATAGACAGGAAGCTCCCCATCGCCCCAATCGCCTTCGCGGTCCCCTGCGGGAAGTACAAGCCCATAGTCGTCGATATGTCTCTGGGCCCCATCGCCGGGGGACGGACGGGTATCCTCGCGGTGCGGGGACAGAAGGTCCCCCTGGGCTGGTACATCGACGACGAGGGGAAGCCCCACGATGATCCCTCCCTGTTCAGGGACGGGATAGGCGCTCAGCTACCCCTGGGGCAGGAGGGGCTGGGCTACAAGGGGATGGCCCTCTCGATGATGCTCAATCTCCTCGCGGGTCCCCTGCTGGGCCACGTCGTCACCCGCGACCATGCATTCAAGAGGTGCGGCGTCTTCCTCGGCGCCATCGACATCGAGGCATTCACCCCCCTCGAGACCTTCAAGGAGGGGGTGGACGCCCTCATCGACGACATGAAGTCCTCCAGGCTCGCCCCCGGATTCGACGAGATCATGGTGCCCGGGGAGCCCGAGTGGAGGGAGCTCGAGAAAAGAGGCAAGGAGGGGCTCTACCTGGACGACGAGATCTACTGCAAGATACTCGAGACAGCTGAGAGACTCGGTGTGGACACATCAAAGTATCAGGGTCAGCCGGGGAAGCTGGACATCGGCCATCCTTCCTACACGCTGAAGGACAAGTATCGTTGAGGCCTGATCCTGGAAACTTTAAATCGGCTATGAATCATGTGGACATGATGGATATGAAAGATTCCGAGATCATCGAGGAGCTCAGGAAGATAGACACCCCCACCATAACCAACGTGGTGGCGACCTACCCTAAATCGGACAACTGCCTAAAGCTCTACGACGCATGGTACGGGGACTGGTACACGGACACCAGCATCAAGTGCGTCTACCCGGAGATGAGGCCCGTGGTGGGCCACGTAGCGACGGTGGTCTTCTGCGAAGAGTCCGAAAAGTACACCGGTGTGGGGCGCTGGGCCCTCCCGGAGCACATCGACTCCACGGGGAAGCCGGTCATCCTCGTGGCGGAGCAGCAGTTCCCCCCGGAGCTCGCCAACCGGGTCGGCCTCTTCGGGGAGATGATGACCACCCAGTACAGGGCCCTCGGGGTGGCGGGCGTGGTCACAGACGGCCCCATGAGGGACATCGACGCCATCGAGCCCCTGGGGGTCCAGTACTACTGCACGGGGACCGCCCCGGGCCACGGGGACATGATGGTGAAGGCGGTGGGCGTCCCGGTGACCGTCGGGGGGATGACGGTGATGCCCGGGGACATGATCCACATGGACCTCCACGGCGCCGTCAAGTTCCCGGCCGAATATCTCGAGGAGATCCTGATTCGCGCCAAGAAGCTCCTCGAGGACGAGGCGGGGACTGCGGCGGTCTTCAACGACCCGGGCTTCTCCCTGGAGAAATGGAAGAAGAGAGTCCAGGGCTACGAGACAGTCTGAAAGCCTAACGCAGTATGAAGAGGGCCTTCTCGCCCTTCCCTATGCCCAGTCTCTTCTGGGCGTTTCCCTGGTTGACGGCGAACTCCATGTAACCACCCCCTGCGACGAGGAGGAGAAGCTCCCCGTCGGGGACGGCAGAGAACCGCCTCGCATAGGGCAATCTGTATTTCTTACCCGAGACCTCAACATCGAAAAGGGAGCCTCCGCTGACCCCCAGCCGATCCAGCACCTCGTAGGTGACGTTCGTCACCATGTTGCCGAAGCCATCCACGTGGATGATGGTCGCCTCGATGCCATCCTCCGTGATCGTCGGCTCGTACATGGGCAACTTGATGTACTCGTCGATCTCGGGGCCTATCTCCTCGGGGTCCACCCCCTTCGCGAGGAGAGCCCCCGTGGGGCCGAAGGTGTCCCGGCCGTCGAAGACGTCTGAGACCTTCACGGGGAGGAGCTCCCTGTTCGCGATCTCGTAGACCTTCTCGACGCCGAGGCGCTCCGCAGCGGGGGCGATGAGGCCGTTGTCGGGGCCCACGAGCCAGGCCCCCTTCGCCTTGATGAATATCCCTTTCCGGCGGCTCCCGACGCCGGGGTCGACGACGCCGACGTGGACCGTGCCCTCGGGGAAGTGGGGGACGCTCCGAGCCATGTGGAAGGCCCCCTCGTCGATGCTGAAGTTTCCGACGTCGTGGCTGATGTCGACTAGGGTTGCCTCAGGGAGGATACCGAGGATGGTCCCTTTCATCTCGGCGACGTAGGAGTCCTTGATACCGTAGTCTGTTAGTAGCGTAATTATGGGCATGTTATCACAGTATCAGTCCTCGCGCCTCCAGATAAAAACATGACTTAAACAAAGCGAAGCAACGGCAACACAGGTTCGTTTTAAAACACGCGGAACCGGGATAGACCCGAAAAAATCAACCCTGGATGATCATCACTGTACGGGTGAGGATGAGCCCCATGAAGATGAGGAGGTTGGCCGCCAGCAGACCGTAGAAGCCCCCGTCGAGGAGATCGGGACTCTCAAGGTCATCGTAGTCGCCAAGGAGTAATCCCTTAATCCAATATCCCCCATCTATCCATTGGTGAATCCGGTTGAGCTTCCTCGCTGTGGACATAGGGGCCACCAACATCAGGGTGGCCTCGGGCGACCACTCAGGATTATGGTCTAGGCTGTCGGAGGGAACTGATAGAGAGAATGGCCCCCTCGGAGTCTCGGCTCAGATCGTCCGCATGGCCCATGAGCTGGGGATGGACTCCGTGGAATCCGTGGGCGTGGGCTCCATAGGGCCCATCGACATCGCCTCCGGGAGCATCGTGGACACACCCAACTTACCTTTCAAGGATATCCCCGTGACGGAGCCCCTCCGGGCGGAGTTCCACGCCCCTGTGAGCCTGCTGAACGACTGCGCAGCCGCCGTCCTCGGGGAGAGGCATTTCGGCGCAGGGAGGGGGCTGGAGAACCTGGCGTACGTGACCCTGAGCACCGGGCTGGGGGGCGGGGCCATCGTCGACGGGCACCTGCTAATCGGGAAGGACGGGAACGCCGTGGAGGTGGGGCACATCACCATCGATCCCGGGTCGCCCCTGATCTGCGGCTGCGGATCCCCGGGGCACTGGGAGGCCCACTCCTCGGGGAGCAACATCCCCAACTTCGTGAGGCACTCGCTTCTGGACGGGGATGGCGGGAGCCTCTTATACGAGCTTGCGGGGGGAGACCTCGAGGCGCTGAACGCCGAGATACTATTCAGTGCGGCCGAGGCGGGGGATGCGACGGCTCTCCGCGTCGTCGAGGAGCTGGGGAGGGTGAACGCGGTGGGCTTCGCCAACGTCGTTAACGCCTACGACCCCGAACTCATAACCATCGGGGGCTCCATCGCCCTCAACAACCCGGAGCTGATACTGGAGCCCATCCTGGAGAACATTGACAGGCATCTCATCAACAGGATGCCCCGGATCATGATCACCCCCCTCGGGGAGGATGTCGTGCTCTACGGCGCACTCTCAAGAGCGATGTCCCTGATGTAGGAGAAGAAACAGGGGTCGGCCTCGACCCTGGGGTCGATAGGCGTTTGTACAATTAAACCCTGGTCAGCTCTTCACCATGACGAGGAGCATCTTGAATCGGCCCAGAGCCCTCAGCGCGTGGGGCACATCGGCGGGCATCACGATCATCTTCCCCTCGTCCAGGTGGAACGCCTCGCCGCCGATGGTTATCTCCACTTCGCCGTCCAAGACCTGGACCAGGGCGTCGTAGGGCGTCGTGTGCTCGCTGAGTCCCTCCCCTTCGGCGAATGCGAAGAGGGAGACAGTGCCCTGGGGTTTGTCGATGATCGTCCTGCTGACGACGGCCCCCTCCTGGTAGACAACCATGTTCTTGAGGGTCTCGACTTTCGGAGTAGCCTTATCCTTCAAATCCTGAACTTCCCGAGGAAGGACTGGGGACCGCGTGTAATAAGCATTGGACAAGAGAAGGAGGAAAAGCCCTCGGGAAGACCCAAGGGCCCGGCAGCTCGATGCTGCTCCTGTGTGCGTCAATATGGGACAGGTAGACGCACGTTTATCTCTGGGGGATTTTTTCATATATCCTTTCTGAGCCCTTGCTCCCGTTCCCTGATACCTACGAAAAATATAGATGTCTCATAAGTATCCGGGGGAGTTCAGCCCTTGGAGTAGCTCGCAACTTTTCCCTGCAGAGACTCGAGCGCCCCCGAGACCTTCCCGGTCTGGGCTTCAATGTGGATCCTGTAATTTTGGACGAGCTCATGCCTTTTCTCGAGCATCGCCCTAACATGGTCCGGGTGAGGGCTCCCCTCAGACTTTCGACGCATGAGGCACGCCTCGGGGTCGGTGGCCTGGTCGAGGTGCTCCTGGCTTATCCGGGCGCCCTTCCCGAGGACCTCCTCGGCAACAGCGTCGATCTTGGAGGGAGTGAGGTCCGAGAGGGTCTTGCCTTCGGCGAGGACTTTCCTGACCAGGGCGGCGGCTGTCCGGTAGGACTCCCTGAAGTTGAGCCCGGCCTCGGTGACCAGGGTCTCCGCGAGCTCCACTGCGACGGTGAGGCTCCCCTTGAGCCGTTCCCTCATCTTCGCCTCGTTCACTGTGAGGGTTGAGACGATGCCAGTCATCACCTCTAGGCTGGTGCGGGTGGTGTCGAGGCAGCGCCAGAGGGGTATCTTGGTCTGCTGGAGGTCCTGGTAGTAGCCGCTGTTCACCCCCTTCACCATGGTGAGGAGCTCCGTGAGGCAGCCGTAGACCTCCGAGGACTTGCCCCTGATGAGCTCCAGGGTGCTGGGGTTCTTCTTCTGGGGCATGATGCTGCTCGAGGAGGCGTACTCGTCCGCGAGCTCGACGTAGGCGAACTCGACGCTGGACCACTCCAGGAGGTCGGCTGCTGCCCTGCTCAGGTTCCCCATGAGGATGGCGCAGGTCGACGCGGTCTCCACGGCCCAGTCCCTGCCGCTGGTGGCGTCGATGCTGTTCTCGACGAGTCCGTCGAATCCCAGGAGCTCCGTGGTCTTCCGGCGGTCGACGTTGATGCTGGTCCCCCCTACGGGGCCTGATCCTAGGGGGTTCAGGTTGACTCTGCCATAGCACTCTGATAGGCGCTGGGAGTCCCTGAGGAAAGCGTCAGCATAAGAGACGAGGTAGTGGGCGAAGGTGCCCACCTGGGCGTGCTGGCCGTGGGTGTAGAGCATCATGAGGGTATCGACGTTCTCCCCGGCCCGCTTCAGGAGGGCCTCAACGAGGTCTATGAGCTGGGCGTTTATCGCGAGGAGCTCCTCCCGGGTCCTGAGGCGCATGTCGACGACGACCTGATCGTTCCTGCTCCTGCCCGTATGGATCATCCCGCCCACGTCCAGTCCCACCTTCTCGACCACCTTGGTCTCGATGTACTCGTGGACGTCCTCGTACTCGGCCCCGATCTCTATCTCGCCGGCGCGCCACTGGGCCCTGATCTCCTCGAGGGCGGAGAGGATCTTCACGAGGGCTTCCCGGGGGATTATGCCCTGCTCGTGGAGCATGATGTCGTGGGCCTCTGTGCCGTTGAGGTCGTCCTCGAATATGCGGAGGTCCTCGACGACCGAGGTGTGGAACCGGGCGGTCCTGTCGTCGAACTCCTTGGCCAGCCTAGACCTGAACAGGCTCATATTTGTTCAACGCCTAGGTTGAGCCGGGGGATCGTTTAATACTTTACGACACAGCTGCCGTGAACGGGACAAGTTTAACCTCATTTACGACAGTCGGCGTTGATCTCCCTTGAGAGGAGAACCCTGAAAACGTTAAGAACCACGTTCATCTGAGTTCGTACGAGTTCTCATGGGATTGGATCTCGCGATAATCGGCGGCATCGTGGTCGACGGATCGGGGAGGAAGGGTTACGAGGCCGGTTTAGGGGTCAAAGACGGCAGGATTGCCAAGATCGGCTCCATCAAGGCCGGCGACGCTGATGAGATCATAGATGTTGCAGGTCTGATCGTGGCTCCCGGCTTCATTGACATACATGCCCACTCAGACGCCCCACTATTGGTTAATCCGAGGGCTGAGAGCAAGGTGAGGCAGGGGGTCACCACTGAGACAATCGGGAACTGCGGAGGCTCGATCGCTCCCCTCACCGATCTGGCCAGAGAGGAGATCGTTGGGAGACTCGGCCCCTTAGGCGTGGATGCATCCTGGTCCAGTTTCGGGGAGTACCTCGAAAGGCTCGATAGGGGTGTGGCTCTGAACGTCGTCGCCTTCGTGGGCCACGGGACCGTGAGGCAGTGCGTCATGGACCTAGAGGAGAGGGCTCCCACGTCGGGGGAGCTCGAGGAGATGAAGGGGCTGGTGGGGGCGGCGATGCGGGACGGGGCCTTCGGGATGTCCTCGGGGCTCGTCTATCCCCCCGGGAGATACGCTGACACGGCGGAACTCACGGAGCTCTGCAGGGTTGTCGCCGAGCACGGAGGAGTCTACGCCACCCACGTCCGGGGGGAGAGGGAGACCATGATCCAGGCCATCGAGGAGGCCATCAAGATAGGGGTGGAGGCCGGGGTCTCCCTCCAGATCTCCCACCACCCCGCCAAGATCGGGGCGTGGGGGACATCCACCAAGACACTGTTGATGATGGAAGAGACGACCGAGCGAGGCGTCGACGTCATGTGTGACCTCCACCCGTACATCGCAGGCGCCACCGGGCTCACCGCGATTCTTCCCCCCTGGGCCCAGGCGGGGGGATCCCGGAGAATAGTTGAAAGGATAAAGGATCCCGAACTCAGGGTGAGAATGAAGGAGGACATGATCGCTGACAAGGTGCCCGGGCCCGGTCACTCCGGCCTCGCGAAGAGGGGGATGTGGGACAAGATAGTGATCCCCAGCTACCCCGAGGACTGGCCCGTAGGCCGCACCATCGCTGAGATCGCAGAGGAGAGGGGGCAGGACCCCTTCGACGCCTACTTCGACCTCGTGGAGGGCTCCGGGGTCCAGGGGGGGATCATCGGGTTCTACTATAACGAGCCGGACATCAGGAACGTCCTCCTGAGCCCCAGGAGCGTCATCGGATCGGACGGCTCCGCCCTCGCCCCCTACGGTGTCCTGGGGAGGGGGAAGAACCACCCCCGGAGCTACGGTACGTTCCCCATGATCTTCAGGAAGTACGTGAGGGGGGAGTCGAGGCCCGAACTGGTCTACGACGAGGGGGAGAAGATCATGAGCGCCGAGGAGGCGGTGAGGAAGATGACCTCCGCCCCGGCCCGGAAGCTGGGCATAGAGGACAGGGGGCTGATCAAGGAAGGATTCTGGGCGGACCTGGTGGTTTTCGATCTCGACAGGATCGCGGACACGGCGACCTTCCTCGAGCCCTATCAGTATCCCGTGGGGATCGAGCATGTCCTGGTGAACGGAGTCCCGGTGATAAGCTCGGGGGAACACACGGGAGCGTTACCCGGGAAGGTCCTGAGGCACGGGGGCTGAGGGCTACTCTCCCTCGTTCATCCTCTCGCGCTGGCGTTATATTGAATAATTCATGTAATAGATAGTAGGGAGCTTGTCCACCGTGCGCGCGAGAGGATAAGGTGATAAAGCGCATAGATAGAAAATCGGGAATTTACACCCTTAACACTTAAATATAATTATACAAGTTTGTATAACTCGGTGGCATAAGTGGTCCATGAACCTAGGCTTGATACGATCTTAATGGTAGAAAAGGCCATTCAGGACTTTCCATCTTATCCAAAGAAAATGGAATTATGGAGAAGCTTACCAAAAAAGATGCAATATCAAACTTTTAAAAGAGTATTGGATTACTTTGAGGCTTCGGGTAAGATAATTTACAATTCAAACGAAATTATCTACACTGGCGGAAATAATCCAAAACTAAAAGAACTGATCCGTACAGCTGTCAAATTATAAATATCTACATTTTATATCCAAACCGCTTTTCATATTCTGGATGTGTCATTATATCAAGAATGACTGGACAAACTTCTGATTCAAACGGGTGTAAGGTATAACACGAACGAAAGCCCTCTGGATGTTTTATCAAATATAAGTTCTCTAATCCGAATT
This sequence comes from Candidatus Bathyarchaeota archaeon, assembly GCA_026014875.1. Taxonomy (GTDB): domain Archaea; phylum Thermoproteota; class Bathyarchaeia; order TCS64; family TCS64. The sequence goes on from JAOZHO010000038.1 coordinate 11,508, forward strand.
TTCTTATGTAATAATCAGGTATTTGTTCCCTTTTTTGTTTAATGCCGCTTGTTTTGCTAATTAACAATTTATTTTTCCACTTCTCTATCCAGCGATGAAATTTATGATCTGGATCCAATGAATCTAATTTTTGTTTTAATTCTGGATCGCAATATACTGCGGTGGAACCTTTATTTGACATATAATACTGAATGGCTACAAATTCAATATTTATGTGTTATTTTAATACGAAACCGCGCACGCATCCACTTCAGCCAATCCCCGAAAATATACCGATACACCTTAGCAGTATGAGGAGCCAAACGACTAAACCACCTCTGAACAATGGATGAACTAAAAACATCCACCAATAACAATCAGACAAAAACACTCTATCAAATAAAGTTAAACTATTCGTCTAATCTCTCACGCTGATAGATACCGTCGTAGCCTCTCGGGACCTCCTCGATGTCGAAGAATACCAGCTGGACCACCCGGGCGTCCCTCTTGAGCCTGATCCCGTTGGGATTGCTCACAACGAGGAGGCTGCTGCTCCTTCCCTCGTATCCCGGGTCCCAGATCGCGGTCTCAACCGAGGCCCCGTTCCTCAGCATGGTGCTCCGGCTCCGGGCCATCGCCACGAGGTCCAGGGGGATCTTCACCACCTCGTTGTAGACGATGGTGTAGCAGCCCTGCTCCAGGGAATACCAGTCCTCGTCGTCAGGCTCCAGGGGCTCCGTGGGGGCGATCTCCCGCTCCACGTTGGAGAAGTCGACGCTCCCCCCACCCATGTAACCCAGGATCGCTCCCAGGCTGAGGTCGAATCCCGTGGGCTGAAGCTGGGTCTCCAGGTCGACATACCCGGTGATGAGCTGGTTCTCCTCGATGAGGCGCCTGATCTCGCCGGAGTTCAACAAATCTGATCAGTCTACCTAGAGTTCATTGTCTACTAATAAACGAGAATAATAGATCTCTCATTTCGGATGAGTCTAATTTTATCACCCTCTAATGTTTCCTCTGAACACTATTTCATTGGAAGTTAAAGAATTATGTGACCTAGGCTGCCCAAAGCGCCCCAAAAAGCTCGCCTTCACCTCACGCGGGCGAAAAAGCAATCCAGTAGCTATTCAGTAGCAAACACAACAAAAAAACAACCGGAAAAACACCCCAAACACACGCGACTACACCAAAAAAAAAATAAAAATTATGGGCGGCCCGCCTAGCCGGAGCCCTTCAGGAAGCCAGAGGAGACGAACTCCACGCTCGCCCGCGCGGCACGCCTCACCCTATCCTATACCTGGGATGATCTCTCCCCGGCCTCACACGCTTCTCGATCTGAAGCTGACTGTAAGCAGCGTCGACGAGAGCCACCGCAGGGAAAACGTCCCCCGCGACTTCAATGGGCCCATAGAGCACAAAGTCAGCCCCCAGAGCCGTGGGCAGCGAACTCGCCACGGCGACCGCCGAAGTGACCGCCTTATCGCTGAACTTCTCCTCGAGCCTCTTCCACGAAGAGATGGCGTTATGGGCGCCACATCCCGAGGGGTACCCATAACGGTCCTTGACCCTGTGAATCGCCTTCAAAGCGAGACCCAACGAAGGGACATCGATGACCACGGTATCCACAAGGACATTCTCAACCCCAGCGTCCTCCACCTTAGGCAGAAGCACGTCGAGGAGCCCACTCTTATCGGAGGAGAGCAGGGTGGTGGTGCTGTATAGAAGAAGTATCGCGCTGGAGCAGCCCACCTCCTTAATCTTCTCATAGACACGTGAGCCGGAGTGAGGAGTTAAGGAGTTGAGGACGACCCGATCCAGAAGCCCCTGATCGCTCGCATACTGAAGAACCTCAACCTGACTCTCCTCAGAGGGGACATCCACGACCAGAGGCATCTCCGTGACCCCGGCGACAAAGTCCATATACCGCCCCGCCGCCACAGCGTTCTCCGCGACGATGTCCAACATCCCAGGGAGCCCGGTCATATCCGTCTGCTCCTCCACCCTCCTGACGAGAACTTCAGCCCATTTCATGTCGAATAACCCCTCCCGGGGATCCCGGACGATGTTATGGCCCTTGTAGAAGATGGAGCCAATCATCACGGTGGGGGTGATGCCCGGCTCCCCTCCTACCTTGACCCCGTGGATCTCGAAGGTCTTCTGCTCGACGGCGTACTCGAAGAGCGACAATGCGATCCCCTCTAATGTTTAAAGATGTTTAAATGAAGCCCCCCCTGACGGCAGCGACTGGATAGGATCCAGCGCAAAGGGGACCGGAGAAGAATAATAAAGTCTGAAACCCAGATACACAACCGGCGAAGCATCATGGATTCCCGTCAAAGAGTCCAAATGGCCCTAGATCACAAAGAGCCCGACAGGATCCCCATCCACGACAACCCGTGGCAGGCCACCGTGGACCGATGGCGCTCCGAGGGGCTCCCCTCAGGCGTCGAGCCCAAGGACTACTTCGGATACGAGATCGTGGGGTACAAGCCGGACACGAGCCCCCTGTTCAAAGAGGAGATCATCTCCCTGGACGACGAATACATCGTGGAGAAGGACAGCTACGGCGGAATCAGAAAGAACCACAGGGACTTCTCCACCACCCCCATGATCATCGACTACCCCTGCAAGAGCAGAGAAGACTGGGAGGCACTGAAGCCAAGGCTGGAGCCCAGCGACTTTCGGGTGAACTGGGTCTCCGACCTCAAGGACTCCCAGAGGGAGAGAAGCAGGGGGCGCTACGTCACCTACGAAGCGGTCGTGGGGTACGACAAGGCCCAGAAGTACGTCGCCTCGGAGAGGCTGCTCCGGGCGGTTCTCATGGAGCCGGAGTGGGTGAAGGACATGTACTGGACCGACGCCCGGCTCGTGATGGCGATGTGTGACAGGATGATGGAGGGGGGCTTCGAGTTCGACGGGGCCTACCTATTCTGCGACCTGGGGTACCGTCACGGCCTCTTCTTCAGCCCCCGCCACTACGAGGAGCAGCTCCACCCCGTCTTCCAGGAGCTCTGCGACTACTTCCACGGCCACGACATGCAGGTCATCCTCCACACGTGCGGTAACGTCAAGGAGCTCATCCCCTACTTCATCGAGGCGGGGATCGACTGCCTCCAGCCCGTCGAGGTCAAGGCGGGGATGGACCTCAGGGAGCTCAAGGAAGAGTACGGGAACAAGATGGCCTATATGGGGGGCATCGACGTACGGCTCATGGCCCTCGACGACCCCAGGCCCATCGAGGAGGAGATCAGGGAGAAGGTCACCGCGGCCAAGGAGGGAGGGGGCTACATCTACCACTCCGATCACTCCGTCCCCAACAACGTGAGCTTCCAGCAGTACAAGAGAGTCTTAGAGCTCATAAGGAAATACGGGGAATACTGAGCATGACAGACGAGAGCAAGATCCTGGGAAAGCTAAGGGATGCCATCGTCGCGCTCGACATCCCCGGCCTCCAGGAGGCGTGCGAGGAGGCCATAACGGAGGGGGTCCCCGCTTACCGTGCGGTCGTCGAGGGCATGGCCAAGGGCATGGAGATCGTGGGGCAGAAGTACGAGGAGGGCGAGTACTATTTGGCCGAACTCATCATGGCAGGGGAGACCATGAGGGAGGGGATGGTGGTCCTAGAGCTCCACCTCACTGCGGGGGAGGTGTCCCGCGCCGGGAAGGCGGTCATCGGAACCGTGAAGGGGGACCTCCACGACATCGGGAAGAACGTCTTCCTCACCCTCCTTAGGGCCGCGAACTACGAGGTCATCGACCTGGGAGTAGACGTCTCCCCCGAAGGATTCCTCGAGGCCGTGAAAGAACACAGCCCCGACATCCTGGCCATGTCGGCTCTCCTCACAACCACCATGTTGGAGATGGAGAACGTAGTCGCGAAGCTGGAGAGCGAGGGGGTCCGGGAGGGACTCAAGGTCCTCATCGGAGGCGCCCCCATCAACGACGATTACGCCCAGAAGATCGGGGCGGACGCCGCTGCGAGGGACGCCGTCGACGGGGTCAAGATCGTCAACGGCTGGACCAGAGCAGGGTAGAATAGCCCTTCAAGGGAAAGCCTCGTCAGGCTATCCAAGGACCTAGAGTCTCTTCGTCAGCCCCCACGGGTAACCCGATCTACAGCGCTGCGCGCGCGAACCGCATGGCAAATGAATGACACTACGCGACGGTCTCCTGAAGCCATTGCACTATCGTTAAGTATCCATGAAACATCATCTGATTCTCGTGCCCAAAATGGCTGAAGAGAGGTTCATGAGAATCGCGATAGACAAGGCCAAGGAAGGAATAGCGAAAGACCAGGAGCCCTTCGGGGCCTGCATCGTGAAGGACGGGAAACTGTTGAGCGTGGCCCACAACACAGCACGGGCGGATCCCGACGTGACTGCCCACGCCGAGATGAACGCGATCCGGATGGCCTGCAAAGTCCTGAACACCATCGACCTGTCACGCTGCGAGATCTACGCAACGTTCAAGCCCTGCAGGATGTGCCAAGAGGCCTGCGAACGGGCCAACATCTCCAAGATCTACTACGGAGCAGGGCCCGAGGACATTGGATCACCCCCCCTGGAGACCAGCATTCAGATAGAGGCGGGCTTTCTGAGGGATGAATGCTTGGAGATGCTCCGGAGGGCGCGCCAGTAGCGCTCCATCTCCCTTAATACTGATACGTTCAGATGGGGTCTCCACATCATTCATAAGGCATGAAATCAGGACCATTCGTAATAGCCATGATTCCCATCCTTGGAGCCGGGCTCGCAGGGCTGAGCGCGGCGCGTAACCTGAGAGGCGACTATGTCATCCTTGAGAAGGACGCCCGGGTCGGTGGCCTCTGCAAGAGCGTGGACATCGACGGCTTCATCTTCGACTACGCCCCTCACATCCTCTTCACGAGGGACGATCACATCAGGGCCCTCTTCGAGGACCAGCTCGAGGGGAACCTCTTCAAGCACACGCGGGAGGCCTTCATCTACCTTCAGGGAGTATTCGCCAGGTACCCATTCGAGGTCAACCTCCACAACCTGCCCGAGGACGTCATCCGGGAATGCATCGACGGAGTCACCAACAGGAAGGCCATCGAGGCGACGAACTTTGAGGAGTGGATCTACTCCACCTTCGGGGATGGCATCGCGAAGCACTACATGATCCCATACAACCGAAAGATCTGGAAGTACGACCTGTCCAAGATGAACATCGACTGGATCAGCGGAAGGGTGCCCTCCCCCAGCGTCGAGGAGATGAAGGAGGGGGCGGCGGGAACCCTCAAGAGGGACTATGGCCCCAACGCCGAGTTCATGTACCCCAAACATGGAGGAATCGGCGCCCTGGCGAACCAGCTCTCCAAGGACCTCAACATCTCCACGGGCTCCGAGGTTGTCGAGATCCGGCCATCGGGGTCCGATGTCAAAGTCAGATACGAGCGAGAGGGAGAGACAAGGGAGATCTCGGCTGAGAAGGTGCTCTCATCGATACCCTTGCCCGATTTAGTCGACATTCTTCATGACCCTCCTGAGGATGTTGTCAAGGCCGCGGGCGCCCTTGTTTACAATTCCCTAGTTTGCGTGAATATCGGCGTCAGTACGCCGGGGATCATCGACAAGCACTGGCTCTACTTCCCCGAGGACGACCTCATCTTCAATCGCATCAGCTTTCCCATGAACTTCTCGGAGCACACCACCCCCGGGGACGCGAGCAGCCTCCTAGTCGAGGTGACCCACAGGGAGGCCAGCGTGGACCTCGTGAGTATCCGGGACCGGGTCTTGGAGGATCTCGTCAAGACAGGGATACTCGAGGAGGAGGATGAGATAGAGGTGTGCGACACCTCCGCCTTCAAGTACGCCTACGTGATCTACGACCTCGACCACGCGAAGAACGTTGGGATCATCCACGACTATCTGGAGAGCGTCAACGTGGTCCCCATCGGGAGGTTCGGGGAATGGGAATATTTCAATATGGATAAAGCTTTATTATCCGGCAGGAACGCTGCTTCAAGAATCAGTGGAGTTTCATGATATCCGTCGTCATCCCCACCTACAACGAGGAGAAGAACATCGAGAGATGCCTCAAGGCTTTCGAACAACAGACTATCCCCCGGGAAGAATTCGAGATCATCATCGTTGATGGGCAGAGCAGCGACAAGACCACCGAGATCGCCGAGAATTATGCGGACAAGGTCATCCAGCAGGTCAGCAAGGGAGTAGGCGGGGCCAGAAACGACGGCGCCAAGATCGCCAAAGGCGATATAATAGTCACCACAGACGCCGACTGCATACCTTACGCCGAATGGCTCGAGGTTGCCCAGAAGCACTTCGAGGACGAGAACGTGGTCGCGGTGACAGGGTTCCTTGACCCCTTCGACTACGAGGGCATGAGGAAATACGAGACCTACATCTACAGGCTGCTCTTCGGGATCTCCAACCACATGCTGAGGGTGTTCTCGATTACGGGGTATTATCACCTCTGCGGGGCCAACTCCGCTTTCCACAGAGACACCTTCCTCGAGATCGGGGGCTACCAGGACCTCCCCTACTCCGATGACATCGAGATCTACAAGAGGCTGAAGCCCAAGGGAAAGATGGTGCTGGACAAGAGGATGAAGGTGAACTACTCGGTTCGCAGGATCAGGAAGATGAGCCTGTGGACGTACATCTACACGATCACCAAGAACGACTTCGTTACAATGATAATGAACGTGAAACCGAAGGACGACGGCTACGCCCGACAGGATTACAGTTAGGGAAAAAGATGGTTTCGTGCGTGTAGATACTTCTTTATATAGTCTCTTGGGCGTAATTGTAGATGAATAATTCGCATCTTTTTTTCAGATTCACCCGATTGTGGGATTACGCCCATATGCTTTTACTGATTTTTCCTGTGATTTTCTTGATTTCTCCAACAAATCTCTTCACATATAAAGCACTGATTGTCTTCGCCGCAAATCTCTGCCTCACGGCCTACGGGTACATGTACAACGACCTTGAGGATGCCGTGGATGACTATCACGATCTCGAGAAGAGGAAGAGGAACCCGGTCGCCAGCGGAGAGATAACCAGGAATCAGAGCTATATAGCCAACCTGGTCCTCCTAGGCGCGGGCCTGTTCATGCTGGCGTATGTGAGCCCCTTCGCCTTATTCATCGGGGTAGTTTTCGCCTTCGTGGGCTTCTTCTACTCCTGGAGGCCTCTGAGACTGAAGTCCACGCCCATCTGGGACGTGATCTCTCACGTCCTATTCTTGGGGGTTCAACAGTTACTGATAACATACGTGGCGTTCCGGCCTCTCGACCTGCTTGTGACGCCTTTCCTCATGATCATCATACCCTTCTCACTGATGAATGAGATAATGCACGAGCTCATCGACTTCGAAGTGGACAAGGCGACGGAGATCAGCAACACTGTCCAGATGTTCGGGGGATTCGACGTGAAGAAGCTGCTGATCGTCTTGAGTGTCACCGTCATCATCGGAGTCTCCATCATCGTTCTCTCCCTCTCGGCGCAGTACAGGATCGTCGGCCTCGCCATCTCCTTGTTGATCGTGGTTCCGGCAATCTATAGGATGAACGTGCGCGTTGCGAGAATAACCATAGGGAAATGAAGGATCGCGAGCTTAATGGAGCGATGAGTCCAAGTGACTATTATGTTCCGCTTTTGACACAAACATTTAACAAAATAAATTGAGTTAACAAATTCGGATATCCGAAACCTAATCTTCTTAAAGAATCAAAAGAGTTAGTAGAAATATCATCACTGATAAAATAAGCTTCATAGAGTTTATGCATAATGGATGCAAGTAAATAGCTTGTATAAAGAGGGGGGATTCCCCTATTTTAACACGGTTATTACAATTATTTGACATATGGGCATTGGTAGGTCCAAAATTTTAAATAATAAACTATCAGATTGAATTCGGAAAAAACAAGGGGAAAACAAAATGAGTTTTCAATTAGTAAGAGTAGACATACTAGCAGTCTTCATTATATCCTTTGGGACACTACTGATATCAGCATTCGTCTTGAAGGGTACAAAACTACGTCAAATACCAACTGTGGAAGCTTCATTCGAAGCTGTCAGAGTAGCTACGGAGAAAGGGACACCTCTCCTCTTCGACACTGGATGGACGGGCGCCAACTTCTGGGGTCACTCAAGTGGCTTGACGACCCTGGCTTTCGTGCCTTCTACCTTGGAGTTGCTGAAGCAGATCTCTAAGGAAGCGGCTCCGCTTGGAGTCAGGATCATAACGGGCACCACCAACGCCGTCTATGCCATGATGTCTCGCGACTTCATGGAGGCGGGTTATGCTGAGGCAGGACATCCCGAGGCATTTGTCCCAGAGGACATCAACTTCTACCCCGACAACACCGGCCTCGTAATGTCTGACGTGGATAAGATCCACAGGTTCAACATTGGAGCCGCCGTGATGATCGGGGGACACAGCCAGACCTCGAACATCGTCATCTACGAGGCCTTGCACGCTACGGGCGCGATGCTCGTCGCCGGTGAGATCTGGCCAAACGACAACTCGATGGCAGCACTCGTGGCTGACTACCTGAGCTTCGCAGAGGAGAACATCGCCATAGGCGCCTACCTGAGCGATGACCCCGTCCCCAAGGCAATCCTTGCGGGTGAAGATCTGATAAAGGCCTTCCTGATTGGAGTCATCGTACTCGGTAGCGTTCTCTTCCAGCTGGGGGTTCTATAGTTGGGACAGCAAGAAAATTCGATAATGGACCAGATCATGGCAAATCTGCCTACGGTCTTGGGCCTTATCGGCATGTTCATACTTGCTTCCCTCTACTGGACGGATCCCGGTTGGAGTTTCGCGGTGACTCTCAGGAACTCGGTCACGCTGTCCCTGCCCTGGCCTGTCGGCATCGTCTCGGTGCTGCTGATACGGAGACACGTCCGCAACATCATGCGGGGCGAGTCCACGTTGCCCTACGACGTCATCGTCGTCGGCGCAGCCATCTTGATGGTTGTTCTCGGGTTGGTCTCGGGACCTACTGATGTGACGCTCAAGGCAATCTACGCCAACGTCAACATTATCGGGACTATGTCGGTCATTTCGGCAATCGCCATCAGCATCCTCTCGCCCATGATACGGATCTACCGCGCTAAGACGTGGACCATGGCTTTCTTGATTGGGTTGAGCATCCTAGCTTTCATGACATACTCGCCTCTAGGCCAGATGATCCACCCCATTATTCCACAACTGGGTGACTTTGTACAGATATACATCTCGGGTGCGTCTGACTCAGCCTTCTGGATCAGCACGTACATCGGCGCCATTGCGCTGATCACCCGTATGATTCTGCTGAAGGAGAAGCTGAAGCCGAATTAGGAGGATGAATGAAATGTCAAAGATAAATTGGAAGGATACACGGCTCATCTACATCATGGTCTTCGGGATAATCTATATCTCGTCGCTTGCACCGATAGCGCTTCCCGTACCCATAGTCCAATGGAGCAAAGACTTCTACGCAACAATCAACGAAGGGGTAACAGTCGACTTCGTCGACCCCCCGAGGGAGTTCGGGGGAGTCGAGGAGGGCACAAGGGTCTTCATCCTCAACAGCGGAGAAACGTCGAAGCTGTGGGGAGACATGAGTGAGGCGGTGATAACGGTTTGGAAGGACCTCAGGGCTAGGGGGGCAAACATTCTCCTCTGGTCCTCGAGCCCGGACAACGAGGCCACCCTAAACAAATATCTCCTACCGCTGATGTACGGCGCTAACGTGCAGAACCACCCGGACTACGGCGTGAAGTTCGTCAACCTCGGCTACGTTGCCGGGGGCAACCAGCTACTAGAGCAGTGGAAGGACGACCTCATAGCGATAACCCCCTACGATGCCTACGGTAACAGCCTGGCAGACATGCCGATGATTAGCAACTTCAACGAGATGAAGGTTGACGCAGACCTCATGATCGGCCTTGACGCCCGTGGACTGGAGACCATCTACGTGGTCAGATACAACACCCCGGTCCTGGAGATGGGTGGAACCGACTCAGCATCCTACCTGGCCCTGAGCTACACCGCTGGATACTTCCAGGGTATGATCATGGGTCAGAGAGGAGGCGCCGAGTACGAGCTCCTATCCGGCATCCCGGGTAAAGCAATGTCCTATCTACAGAACGCGTTCACGATCTCGACTGTAATGGTCATACTCATGATCGTGACAAACGTACAATATGTCCTAAAGAAAAAGGAGGAAAACTAAATGGCTTCACCAATTGAACCATTGATGCCCTACCTGAACACCTTCATATTCTTCGCAGCTTATACGGTCCTGTACAAGAACAATCCCATGTACCGTATTGCCCAGAGCCTCGTCGTAGGCGTGGGTGCCGGCTACCTCCTGGTGGCCAACATCGACGCCTTCAACAGAGGCGTGATCATGAATACATTCGTAAATGGAAACATCAACTGGGCCATGCTTCTTCCGTGGATCATGGGCCTAGCCTACCTCTGCATCTTCGTACCGAAACTGATCAACGTCTATAGAGCGGTCTCTATTCTGACGCTGACCGTCGGTATGGGAGTGGTGCTGCCCTATGGTCCTGCGCTCTTCTGGACGGTGACCGTTGGATACGCCCAGAACGCCCTAAACTTCATGAGTGAAGGGCTGAGCGTGTCGACCGCTGGTCAATTCCTCACCGCAGTGTGCTACGCCTTGGCTCTCAGCTACTTCTTCTTCACGGACTACGCTGCTAAGCCTACTACTGTGTTCAGGAAACTGGGTCGCGTGGTGCTGCTGGTCTATACGGCCATGACCATCACGACAACTGCTTTGGGTAAGATTAACCTTTTACAGTGGAAGGTCTTGGATACCCTTCAGGGCGTCCCTGCGACATGGTGGATTCCAGCGCTGATGTTTATTGTCATGCTTATTGACAATTTCTATCCGCTGAGGAATCTGATCGGAAAAGGCTCCGAAGTCTCAAGCTAAGCATCCCTAACCCTTTTTTCTTTTATTTTTCTTTGTAGAGTTTACTCTGGATCTATTCGTACTGGATGCAAGAAGTGGATTCTTTCCGAGGTCAAGGGTGACTTAGAAGGCGTAAGGGGAGTGCAGGGATCGGAAGAAAATCCCCGGCATCTGCCCTGACTAAACGAAATGATCAAGAGCTATATACTCACCTAATCTTTAATATGCGTCATAGTCTTAGTGGAGCCGGGTACAAAATTTGTTCGAGGATGCGACGCCTGAACGCGAGGAGGAGCTCATAGAGCAGGCTGCTCAATACATCGTCAGGCACGACTTGGAGGATTTCGCGCAGATCGCCCTGGAAGGCACCGCACCATTCGGGGACATCGTCGGGGAACTAGGCTTCATGATGACCTACCCTCTCGCGGTCACCTTCTTCAACAGGACGGGCTCAGACTTCATCAACATGCTTGGCTTCAATTACAAATTGAACGCCGAGAAAATTCTGAAGAGAATCGAAGAACTGAAAAAGGTTAAGGAGCTCCAAGAAAAGCACTTCAAAGAACAGGAAAAGTTCAAGAGAAAGCTCAAGGGAGCGCCAGAGGGATGGTTCGCTCGGCAATTATGGCGCCTCGGATTCAAGCGTAAGAAGTAGGATATCATTACCCGTGCACGGAGGTGGCGAAGTGTGAATGGTTTAGAGTACTTGTCTGAGACGGCTATCCGGGAGCGTGTGCATAGCTTCTGTCAAGCACTGTCCATGAGAAATCTGGAGAAGCTCGAGAGCCTTCTAACGCACGAGGCGTCTGTCTCCTGGGGGCCCTACGACTTCGATGGAAAGGAGAGTATACTGACTTGGGCGGGGGAGTTACACGAACTCTTCCCTTTTATGGCTTTCAAGCAGAAGAGCCTCGAGGTCCAAGGTCCATCGGTCAAGCACGAGTTCTTGATAGCCTTCATGACATCGCAGGGGCAGAAGGGCTGGCTCCCCTGTAAGAGCACCTACGAGTTCAAGGGTGACCTGATCGATCGGGTGAATGTGAACCTTCTCCATGGCTTCCTCGCGATTAGCAGGGACGATGTAACGAGGGTCATGCCCCACGCGACAAGATAGCAATGGCTTCATCGACGTCTTCTGTCGTCGACAGCATTGACACGGGGCCCATCGGGAGAACCATTTCCTCGACACCCGTCCTCTGCAGTTCTCTAATCTCGTTCCGGGTGGATTCTACAAGGCGGAAGACCACGTTGCCGTGAAGAACGAAGCTCTTGTTGAGCTCCTTCTGCTTGATGTCGAACGCCTTGGTCAGACATGGCTTGGTGCAGAGAGCCGGCTCAGCCTCTCCGAGGAACCTCGCCGTGTGGCACCTCATGGTTAGTGCTACGGGCACGGCATAGGTGTGAACCGCTAGCCTGAATCCGTTCTTGACGATCTTTTTGTAGTGGGGAAAACTCTTGGGAATCCAGTCAACGTCAGCGCCCTCGACGCCCAGACTCCTGTAATACTCTAAGGCTCGTCTATAGTTGAGATTGGTCTGGTAGAAAATCTTCTCGACTTTACGGCGGGCTACAAAGGAGGGGTTGGGCATCCGGGTTATCTGGTCCCAGGGGCTCCTGCCGGGGATATACACTCGGGGTCTCCCAAGTCGTATGCGGAGGCCATCGTAATCCCGCAGTAGATTGAAGACACCGATGTCCCCGATGACTACATCAACATCCTCAAAATCGCTGATGTAAGCGAGGTGTTCCCGTATTTTCTCGACTCCTACATTCGAGAGAATAGGAACAACGTAGGTGAAGGCCTTCCCTGTGTCCTCGACCTCTTCGTGCGCTTTCTTCAATGTCTCTAGGCTCGGTATTTTCCACTCGCAGAACTCCATGCCGAATCGTATGCCCTCACACTTGCTTGCCAGGGCTTCCCTGAGCTGGCTCAGGGTTTCGGTTTGAACGGTGAACTTCATGGCTGGACCACTAGGAGTTTACACTGGAGCTTGGTCCACGTTTGCCAGTTCAGCTTCTCCTTATATGGAGCATGGAACGCGGGGGCATAGTAGCACCGCTCCTGTTCGCAGCAGAGCTCTCGGAGATTGGTCAACGGGAGGGTCTGGGGTAGGGGTACGAAGGTGTCCTTGATGGATTCAAGCTTCTCGATGAAGCTCTCCTCGTCGCCCCGTTGGAGCATATCCAGGGATTCCCTGTACAGCCTCGTAGTAGAGGCTTGGTACTCCTCGTTGATGCCCCTTCCCTCAATCTTCAGACCATACACGCCGGTACGGATCAGGGCGGGGAGCTTGCAGAGGGAGCAGAAGGTGTACGCGTCAACGATGGGGAAGGTGCCAAGTTTGGCCCCTTCATCACCTCTGTCGTAGACCTCGTAGGGGAGAGAACAGGGGAACTTGACGCCGTCTATGGTGAGGTAGCCCTGGTCCATCGCGGGGAACTTGTAGTGATAGAAATAGCAGTTCACGTTCACGTTGGAGCATCCCGAGCCATGGACGAAGACCTCCACCTCCACGCCGCTGTCCCCGGCTATCTCGGGAATCTGCTCGAAGGGCACATGCCTCTCTAGGACGACGCGGGAGAAGCCCGCCCGGCGCAGGAACTCCACCGACTCCCGGTTCATCGCCGCCAGGTAGGTGCTCGCGCAGAGTTTTATGTTAGGGGCCACTTTTTTTACCAGCTGGAGCATCCCCAGATCGCCCACGATCAGGCTGTCCGCTCCCGCCTCGACGCAGTTGCGTATGTGTTTGGTCATTGTGCCCTCCATCGAGTCTATGATGAAGGGTTGGTTGATCGTCACGAAGACCTCTACGTCATGCTTGTGGGCGTGTTCTGTGACTCGGCAGAACTCGTCGTACGTCTGGATATCCGTGGATGCTCCGCGGTATAGCTCGAATTCTTCGAGCCCGGGCGTCCGGACTCCGCAGTAAATCTCGTCAGCCCCAGCCTCTATGACTTTGACCGCCCCGGTGTAGGCCTTTGTGGGGGAGAGAATCTTGGGGATCGCCGTGATATGGGGGGAGTTGGCCATAACTGTTTTCTGTGATAGTAATGGGAGATTTAAAGTTATGTACCTTGGAGCCTAGGGTTTTGGCTTCTAAAAAAAATCCTTAAATCCTAACTCTGAGCAGTCTACCTTGAAATTTCATATGCCTTCTCTCATATCCGACGACGGAGTCATCCCTAACATCATGGCGCCCATCAACTCCTACGAGGGGGGAATCAGGGTTGTGGACGCAGGAGCCAACGAGGTCTACTGCGCAGTCCAGATCCCCGATATCAAGGACTTTGTCCTCTACAGGGGGCCTTCCTCCGAGTTGCCCAGTTATGACGATCTGGGTATCGTGGTGAAATATGCCCATGAACACGGCGCCAAAGTCGACCTCGTCATCAACCAGCCCTACATGGTGGAGAGGATCGAGAAGCATATCAGGAAACATATACGGAACTGCGTCGACCAGGGCGTCGACCACCTCATCATCGGCGACTTTGGGGTCCTCTCCATCGTGAAGAAACTGAACGTGGAGGTTCCCCTCATCGCCAGCACCTACCTCGCCTCCATGAACAGTGCGGCGACGGGTTTCCTCGAGGAGCAGGGATTCAGCAGGGCCGTTCTGGAGAGGCATCTAACTCTCGAGGAGATAAAACGAATCGTGGATAACACGAGGATAGGTATCGAGATCCTGATACATGGGGGAGGATGCTCAAACATCAACGCCAGCTGCTATCTATACCACCACCAGTTCCCCGAGCTCGTGGAGGCCCAGCGGCAGTCCAATACCTCTACCCCCTGCTCCCTCCCCTTCACCCTCCAGAACCTCGACGACCCCCAGGATAAGACCGAGGGCGTGAGAGTGATGGACGCCTTCGAGTACTGCTCCATATGCAAGCTGCCTGAGCTGATAGCGACGGGGGTGGACGGCTTGAAGATAGAGGGCCGGACGGGGAGCGTCTGGTACCAGGAGGCGACCACCAAGGTCTACAGGGAACTCCTGGACCTGATCGGTGCAGGACGCATGGAGGAGTACGGGGAGCGGCTGGAGGAGCTGAAGAACGGGGTCTACTTCCTGCCGGTTCCCTCCGATTTTTACAAGCTTAAGGACATCTGGTGCTGGCAGAACAGGTGCTACTACAGCCCCCTCGCCCAGGCCCCCTACAAGACTCCCCTGACGTGGCAGACTTGGACCAAGCAGCACTTTAGCTGGGTGCAGAAATGATGAAAATCACAGTTCAGACCGGGAACCTCTCGCTGCTGAAGGAAGCCCTGGCCAGCGACTCTCAGAGCATACGTTTCGGCTCCGAGTTCTGCATGTACGCCCTCCCTACAGGCGACGGCGTGGAGAAGGCGTACAACCTGACGAGAGACGCCGGGAAAGAATTCACATACGTGACCCCCAGGCTCGCAGAGGGCGCCATGGATTCGATAAATGAGCATCTGGTCCTCCTTAACGACCTCGGAGACGCCACCATTGTTGCAAATGACCTGGGAACGATACACGCCATGAGGGGGCTATCTGCCCTCAATCTCAAGCTTGGGAGACAACTGGTGTACACTCCATCCAGGTGCCCGTGGAATCAGATCACCGAGCACACCGTCAACATCTTCACTAAAAGGAAAGTGAGCCAGATCTTCTACCAGACAGCCCTGAACTATATGCCCACCCTCGAGTTCTACAAAAGCCTTGGAGCCGTCGGCGCCGACGTGGATTGGATCCCCGAGCTTTTCCCCAACCTCAATTTCATCATTAAAAACAAGCTCCCCGTCTCGGTTCACATGCATTCGATCCCGGTCGCCATAACGCGTAAATGTCACATGGCGCGCTTCCTGGGAGAGGAGGATCTGGATCGATGTTCGAGACCATGCTACACGAAGGCGTACTCCATGGAAAACGAGTACCTGGGAATAGACCTGGTTCTAGAGGGGAACACGGTCTATCAGGTGACTGAGCCCGATAGGAAGACGGCACAGCAACTGGCTAACCGTGGTGTCAGCGAACTCGTGCTGACAATGAGCCCTATTACAGGCGTCAGGTCTCTGGAGCAGATTGAGAGTCTGATTCAACGGATTCACGTCTAGTACAATTCTTCTAGTTTGAAGCTGGCTACCCAACGTAGCCCGTTCCCGAATGGGCATGCATCTATAAAGCTAAATATAAACTTCTTAGAAAGTATTCAATCGTTAAATCCCCATATTCAAGGTGAAAACGTTGGTTGGAAAGTACTATCTCACGGTTGACATAGGAACATCGGTCACCAAGACCGTTCTCTACGAGGACAACTTCAAAGCGGTTGCTAGCGCCAGCGAGGAGAATCTCTCCGCGCACACCAAGGCATGCTGGTTTGAGGAGTATCCTGAGCAATGGTGGGACAGCGTCAAAAGAGAGATAAGAAAGGTCACCGAGGGCATCGATCCCGAGGACATCCTGGGGGTCGGGACTTGCGCCCAGATGCACGCCCCGATTCTCGTGGATCGGGACGGAAATGCTCTGTATCCCTGCTTGAGCTGGCCTGATAAGAGGACCATTCAACTCGTGGATGAGGTGAGCAGGGAGACAGGTGTCCCCCAGCCCTATTTCACATCGACGGCCCCGAAGATTCTCTGGATCAACAGGGAGAGCCCCGAGATTATTGAAAAGACGTATAAGATGCTGCTCCCGAAGGACTTCATCCGGATGAAGCTCAGCGACACCTTCTGCACATGCACATCCGACGCCCCGGGGACCGCGATGTATGACACGGAAAACCAGACATGGAACTGGAAAATCGCAGACTACATCGGTCTAGACCACGACAAACTACCCGAGGCTTACCCCGCCGAGAAGGTCGTGGGGGCGATAACCGAGAAGGCTGCGAAAGAGACCGGGCTCCATGCCGGGACCCCTGTGATCACGGGGACCTCCGACTTCGGGATAGGGAGGAGAATCGAGCGATCGGTGCTAGAGCAGGGAAACATCCTCCTGTACCTGGGGACGGGGCCGGGCATCTGGTGGGTCTCCTCGGGGGAATCCTTCAGTCGCAGGTCCAGCCTGTGCATCCTGGGTGTGGCTGGGACCATGCCCCAGTGGTTCAAGAACACATTCTGCCAGGAAGATATTGTCCGTGCTGAAAAGCAGGGAAGAAACGTCTTCGAGCTTCTGGACTCCGAGGCGGAGAAGATCGAGCCCGGATCCGAGGGCCTCATCGTCCTCCCGCACCTCATGGGGGAGCGGGCCTACGGGGGGAGGACGATCGCCGAGGAGGGAAGGCTGAATCCTTTCGCCCGCGCAGTGTTCTTCGGATTTTGCATGGGGCACACCCGATACCACATGTTCCGGGCTATCTGCGAGGGCATTACCTACCATCTGCGGCTATGCTGGGAACACATCCAAGCGGCGAACCCTGGGAGCAGTTCAGACCTGATAATAGCCACGGGGGGAGGGGCCAAGAGTCGACTCTGGCGTCAAATAATCGCAGATACATTCAACCTACCTGTGTGCCGTCTCAGTCAGTTGGAGACGAGTACGCTCGGGCTTGCCTGTCTCACCGCGGTGGGCATTGGAATGTACAAGGATTTCGATGAGGCCGTCTCGAAGGTCGAGAACCCGAAGATAGAGAAGATTCAGCCTAACCCCAGCAACATCGCTCGATACAATGAGATGTTCGAGGTGTACAAGCGGTTGGAGATGGATCTGGAATCCTTCTTTCAGCCACCTTCGGGTCAAGAATGAGTCCTTGTTTAGTATAGAAAAAAGGAACAATAGAGGATTCCGATAAACTCTCATTTCTTTGAACGATTGAGGTTCACAGTTAGATTGAAGATGGAACGGTCTCAAATCCACTGATATCCCCCGCTCAACCCCCCCATATCACCCACGAACCCGCTCCCAAGGCCCTCAAAACCTCATCCTCAAACCCAAACCACCAACTCCCACCCGCCTCCACCTCGATAGCTCACGCTAAGACCTCGCCGCGCGCGCAAAATCAAGTAGAGCGATAACTCGAACTGATCCCGCTCTGATGATTGATCGTGAATCATAACTCCTCTAGTCTCTGAAAGACTCGAGTAGTAAATCGATGATCAGACCTACAAGGAGCCCGGTTGTCAGGACAACCATCAGGCCCTGACAGACAATTAACACAAACCACGATTCCCCGGTAAGTTTTAGACCTATGAGAAACATTAAAGGAATGAAGATCTCTCCGCCCACGACCACATAGAACATCACTGATTTGAGCTTTTTAATCAAAGTCTTCTTTCTATCTTCTCGAGATGTCTTTCGTTTATCGCGCGGTTTGTCCGTATCTTGTGATGGGGTCATTCCTCATCGGTCGTTTCGGACCTCATCCTTACAACATTTAATCCTTGTTGACAGTTAAATAGGAGGGAGGAGGGTGAAAGTATAAACGCTCAACTCTTTTACAGATGAGCTGGAAATGGGAAGATATCGAACGCTTTGTAAATGAATAGAAGTTTATGACCTGCCCCCCTTAGTTAGCAAATTCGGGCTCTTCGATTTTTGCGTGCCAGTAGGAGAGTGTTTGATCCCAGTAGAAACTCTTCGAAGCAGATAAATTCACTTCAAGCAGAGAACTGCCAACATGGATTTTTGTATATATTTGATTGGGAGAGTAGAGAACACTGCTAACTTTGGTGTAAAATGAACGCTTGGCTCCTGGAGATATTCGTCCCTCACGTGAGGGTATATTGTTTCCCGAGGACGGGGGGTGTTGAATTTTTATGTAATTCGCCGAACATTTCCGGGTTCTCGGTGTGGACGGGGAACAGTTTGCTTGGGTTCACGGTCTCGATGGCTTCGGCGAGTTCTTTCCTGCTGAGGTGCCCTGAGGCGTGGAGCTGGTGGTATCGGAGGCTGAAGTGGGTGAGCCAGTTGTGCATCACTTTTTCCTCTAGGTCATCCTCTCCGAAGGGTTCGCTCATGCTGTAGATGAATGGGCTTCCGGCGTCGGGGCGGATGTCGATGAGCTCTGCTAGGTCGTAGAAGCTTAGGTTCACGATGTATTCCTTGGGGCTGTTCTTGAGGTCCTCGGGGGTGACGATGGCTTCGAGGAAGTCCCTCTCCCATTTGTAGTAGTCTTTCTCGGAGTATGTTCCGCTTTTCTTCTTCTTGTAGTAGACTTTGATGGTGTCGTCCCGGAGGGGGTCGGGGAGGTTGAGTCTCTGGTCCTCGACGAGTCTGTTGAGCAGGTAGGCGGTCCTAGTGTTCACAACTAGTTTGCGGTGGCAGCCCTCGGCGGAGATGGAGAATGTCCTGAGCCGGTCCATGTCCCTGGGGCTGTGGGTGTAGAATACCGTTTTTCCGTTTGTGTCTGCCTCCTGGCAGATTTTGACGACGCCGTTGAGGACCTGGGATTCGCTGAGGTGTCTCCGTTTCCCTCTGCGGGCCATTCGGGTTCCCTCGGTGATCATCGCGATTGGCTCCTTGTATTCGGCGGCTTCTAGGAATTCCTGGGTCATTTCGTGGCGGGGTCCGTGGGCTCGCAGGTCCCCGGTGTAGACGACGCATCCTTCCGGGGTGTGGATTATGTAGCCGTAGGCGGCGGGTATTGAGTGGTCCACGTGGATGGGTTCGATCTCCAGGGAGTCGAGGCGTATCTTGTCTCCTGTTCTGAAGTTTCTGTAGTCGTGGTTCCCGTAGTTGGCGTAGCTGCTGGTCTTCTCCATGGCTTCCATGAAGAGCTTGGTGCCTGCGCCGGTGTATATGGGGATCTCGGGGTCGATGAATTGGATATGGGTGACGTGGTCGGCGTGGGCGTGGCTTATGAAGACTCCGTCGTAGGAGGGTTCCTCGTGTTTGAGTTCGGTGTGGGTGAGCTTATCCTCTGCGTAGAGGCCGGGGAGTCTGGGGAGGAGGCTGAACTCGAAGTAGTCTTTGAGGCCGTTTGATCTCCGGGGTTGAAGCCAACTCGTATAGTAGTCCTCCCCCATGGTGAATGATTTGCCAAAGTCGAACCAGATCCGGGTGTCCCCGTCTTCCAGGAGGATCTTGTTTCCGCCGATCTCGTTTACGCCGCCGTGGAATGTGAGGGAGACCATGACGTTTACTCGTGTCTGGGGCTATAAGTAGCGTTCGAGGGATTATGGGTGTAGAATTGTTGGATCGGCCGACTAAAGGACCGATTTGATGGGTCTGGCTGGGCTTGATTCTCGGGGTCACCTGACGTTGTATGGCACACGTGCGGGGTAGTGCATGAGGGCCCGGGTCAGGGCGTCGTTCATATTGAACGCTTTGGCCTCCTCTATGAGTACCATGTTCTGCGGGGTCTTCAGGTTCTTCTCCCATAGGTTCATTTTCTCCATGTCTTTCACCACGGGCTTGAGTCGTGGGACGATTATTAAGGGCGACTCACAGTTGGTGGTCACCTCGGATCATCACTTCTTATAGTCACATGTTGTGAGTGTTCTGGCGGGGGTGAAGGATATATCCGACGGGTCCATGGTGTATCCGGGCGGGATTGTGTTGGCGAGGGCTGTTTCTGTGGTGGGTTTTAAGGACTCGGGTAAGACGAGGGTGGTGGTGGCTCTCGTGGGGGAGCTGGTGGGTAGAGGTTTCAGGGTGGGGACGTTGAAGCATACTGCGGAGAGCGTTCTTCTTGATACTCCGGGTAAGGATTCTTGGCGTCATAGGGAGGCGGGTTCGGTGGCGACGGGGATTCTCCATGGGAGGGGCTCGGCTTTGTTCCTTGATAGGGTCTTGACGGTGCGGGAGGCGGTTGTTAGGTTGGGGGAGCTGGATTTCGTGGTGACGGAGGGGTTTAAGTCGGTGGGATCGATGGCGAAGCTCATCGTTCCTCGGGTGGAGGGGGAGGTGGGGGAGTTGTCTAATGGGTTGGAGATCGGGATAGTGGATGTGGATGGGAGGGGTGTCCGGGGCGGGGGTGGGGTCCAAGTGATTCCCCTGGGGGATGCGGGTGGCCTTGCCGATGTGGTGGAGGAGAGGGCGTTCCCGGTTCTCCCTGGTCTCGATTGCCGGGGCTGTGAGTTTGATTCTTGTCTGGAGTTTGGGAGGGCGCTCTTGGCGGGGGAGGCGGAGCTGGGGGCGTGTGTGGGTTTCGGGTCGGGGTTCAGTCTGAGGGTGGACGGGGAGGAGGTGGCGCTCGGGCCGTCTGTCCAGGATGTCACGAGGAGTGTGGTGCTGGATCTTTTGTCGTCGTTTGAGGGGGTAGGGCGGCTTGGGCGTGTGGAGATTAGCTTCGAGGTGGGTGACGGGGTTTGAGTGAGGGTCTGCGGATATGCGTTGACAGTAATGAGGCGTCGGGGCGCCGGGATATCGTGAATTATCTCAGGTTGGCGGGGTTCCAGGTGGACGTGCAGAAGCTGGATGTCTGCGATTACGTTGTCTCGGATCGCTGTGGGGTGGAGCGTAAGTCCGTGGGGGATTTTCTGGGGAGCATGAGGGATGGGCGTTTGTTCAGTCAGGCGGGGGATATGGCTCGGGTGTATGAGAAGCCTGTGCTGGTGTTGGAGGGGAGTTTGTCTCGGGCGTTCAGCAGGAGTCGGATGAGGCCTGCGTCTGTGTATGGGGCGTTGGCGAGTCTGGCGTTGGATTATGGTTTGTCGGTGATTCCGACGGTGGGTCCTGATGGGACGGCTGTGTTGTTGCATCGGTTGGCGTATCGGGAGCAGGTGAAGGAGGAGAGGCGTGTGCAGTTGAGGAGCGTGCGGAGGGATCTGCCGCCGCATCAGCAGCAGGTGTTCCTGTTGTCGGGGCTGCCCCAGGTGGGGACGACGTTGGCGGAGGAGTTGTTGGGGGTGTTTGATTCTCCGTTCAGGGTGTTGGAGGAGTTTGCGTCGGCGGAGGTGCGTGTGTCTGCGTCGGGTAAGACGAGGAGGTTGTTGGGGGCGTTGGCGGATGTGCGGGGTGTGGGGCCTGTGATCGTGGGGCGGGTTCAGGGTGTGTTGAATGGGTCTTATCGGGAGCTGTGCGAGCTGGGTGAGGGTTGACGGGGTCAGCGGAAACGCTTTAATCGTGTGTCTTCCGTGGGGTTGTTGCGAGGGCCCGTAGCAGAGTGGATAATGCGTCGGCCTCCGAAGCCGGAGATCATGGGTTCAAATCCCATCGGGCCCGCTTTTTTTCTTCTGTTGTGGTGGGGTGTTTGGGGTGTTTTTTGGGGGTGTTTTTGGTTTTGGGTTGTTTTTCTGGTTTGTTTTGGTGTTGTTTTGGTACTGTTTAGCTACTGAATAGCTACTGTTTTGCTTGAGGGGTTGGTGGGGGTGGTTTCCGGGTGTTTTTAGGGTTCTTTTCGGTGTTTGGCGGGTTTTTCACGGGTGGTTGGTGTACCTCCCTTTCTCCTATTGTTGGGGTGGCGTTTTCGGGCCTCGTTTTAATGTAGGGGGTCGCGGAACCTGTTGACCGACGTTTTTTTTGGGGGATAATTGTTTCCCTGCATGTTGATGCGGGGTGTGGTTGATATGTTGGCGGAGTTTAGCACTTGTTTTATCTTCACTTTTTCTCTAATATCTGAGTGGGGAACGGCTGCATTAATTTCTAAACGCTCTAGTGCGCGAGGCCGTCGAGTACGGGCTATCTGTTCACGGGTGAAATAGTTTCCA